>JAFDWN010000028.1 GCA_018268465.1 Actinomycetota bacterium | reverse complement strand
TCCTACTACGACTACTACCAGCCCGAGGCGTACATCGCCCAGACCGACACCTACATCGAGAAGGACAGCTCGATCAACGACGACGTGGAGCGGTTACGCCACTCCGCCACGTCCAGCCTGCTGTCCCGCCGGGATGTGGTCGTGGTGGCGTCGGTGTCGTGCATCTACGGTCTGGGCACCCCGCAGTCCTACCTGGACCGCTCGGTGGAACTGGCGATCGGTGACGAGGTGCCGAGGGATGGTCTGCTCAGGCTGCTGGTCGACGTCCAGTACACCCGCAACGACACGGCGTTCACCCGTGGGTCGTTCCGGGTGCGCGGCGACACCGTCGAGATCATCCCGTCCTACGAAGAGCTGGCGGTGCGGATCGAATTCTTCGGCGACGAGATCGAGGCGCTGTACTACTTGCACCCGCTGACCGGTGACGTGGTGCGCAAGGTGGATTCACTGCGGATCTTCCCCGCCACCCACTATGTGGCGGGGCCCGAGCGGATGGCCCATGCGATCTCGACCATCGAGGAGGAACTGGCCGCCCGGCTCGCCGAACTCGAGGGCCAGGGCAAGCTGCTGGAGGCCCAGCGGCTGCGGATGCGCACCAACTACGACGTCGAGATGATGCGTCAGGTCGGGTTCTGTTCGGGTATCGAGAACTATTCGCGGCATATCGACGCGCGTCCCGCGGGTTCGGCGCCGGCCACGCTGCTGGACTACTTCCCCGAGGACTTCCTGCTCGTCATCGACGAATCCCATGTCACGGTGCCCCAGATCGGGGGCATGTACGAGGGGGATATGTCGCGCAAACGCAACCTCGTCGACTTCGGTTTCCGCTTGCCGTCGGCGGTCGACAACCGGCCGTTGACGTGGGAGGAGTTCGCCGATCGGATCGGTCAGACCGTGTATCTGTCCGCCACCCCCGGCACCTACGAGATCAGCCAGTCCGGCGGCGAGTTCGTCGAGCAGGTGATCCGCCCGACCGGGCTGGTCGATCCGCAGGTCGTGGTCAAGCCGACGAAGGGGCAGATCGACGACCTGATCGGTGAGATCCGCCTGCGCGCCGAGCGTGACGAGCGGGTGCTGGTGACCACGCTGACCAAGAAGATGGCCGAAGACCTCACGGACTACCTGCTGGAGCTGGGGATCCGGGTGCGCTACCTGCATTCCGAGGTCGATACGCTGCGCCGGGTCGAACTGCTGCGGCAGCTGCGCCTGGGTGACTACGACGTGCTCGTCGGCATCAACCTGCTGCGCGAGGGACTCGACCTGCCGGAGGTGTCGTTGGTGTCCATCCTCGACGCCGACAAGGAGGGGTTCCTGCGCTCGACCCGCAGCCTCATCCAGACCATCGGGCGGGCGGCGCGCAACGTGTCCGGTGAGGTGCACATGTACGCCGACAACATCACCGACTCGATGCGCGAGGCGATCGACGAGACGGAACGCCGGCGCGCCAAGCAGGTCGCCTACAACGAGGCGCACGGCATCGATCCGCAGCCGCTGCGCAAGAAGATCGCCGACATCCTCGACCAGGTGTACCGGGAAGCCTCCGATACGGAGGCTGCCGAGGCGGTTCAAGTCGGCGGCTCGGGGCGCAACTCGTCACGCGGTCGTCGGGCCCAGGGTGCGCCGGGCCGCGCGGTGAGCGCGGGGGTGTTCGAAGGCCGTGACACGGCCAACATGCCGCGGGCGGAGCTGGCGGATCTGATCAAGGATCTCACCGAGCAGATGATGACCGCGGCGCGTGACCTGCAGTTCGAACTCGCCGCGCGGTTCCGCGACGAGATCGCCGACCTCAAGAAGGAGTTGCGCGGCATGGACGCCGCGGGACTGAAATGACCGCCGCGGGCGCCGCTTGATCTCAACCGAGGTTGAGAATCTAGTGTTCCTGGCATGACCGAAGTCGCGGCGACCCAGACGGGGTCGTGGCGGGACCTCCTGGGCCCGCGCAATCTGGGTACGTCGACGGTTCTCGCCGGCGGCGTGCTGCTGTACGCGACCAACGAATTCCTCACGATCAGCCTGCTGCCCAGTGCGGTCGCCGATATCGGCGGGCAGCGGTTCTACGCGTGGGTGACGACCGTCTATCTGGTCGGTTCGGTGATGGCGGCAACCACCGTCCACGCGCTGGTGATGCGTCTGGGTCCGCGCGGGGCGTACCTCCTCGGTCTGGTCGTCTTCGGCGCCGGCAGCCTCGGGTGTGCACTGGCGCCCAGCATGGAAGTCCTGCTGATGGCGCGGACCGTGCAGGGGGTGGCCGGTGGGCTGCTGGCCGGGCTGGGATACGCGGTCATCAATACCGCGCTCCCGCAGTCGTTGTGGACCAAGGCATCGGCGCTGGTGTCGGCGATGTGGGGGGTCGGCACCCTGGTGGGGCCGGCGTCGGGCGGGTTGTTCGCCCAGTTCGGGGTGTGGCGCTGGGCGTTCGGGGTACTGGTCATTCTGACGGTGGGCATGGCGATCCTGGTGCCGATCTCGCTGCCGTCGCGTGGTGCGACCACGCGGGAACGGCGGACGGACGCGCCGCGGATCCCGGTGGTGTCGCTGCTGCTCCTGGGCGGGGCGGCACTGGCCGTCAGCGTGGCGGGGGTGCCCCGCGACATCAGGGCCACCGCCGCGCTGCTGGTTGTCGGCGTGGCGATCGTCGTCGTATTCGTCGTCGTCGACCGTCGCATGACGGCGGCGGTCCTGCCGCCGAGCGCCTTCGGTCCCGGCCCGTTGAAGTGGATCTACCTCACCCTCGGGATGCTGATGGCCGCCACGATGGTCGACATGTTCGTGCCGCTGTTCGGGCAGCGGCTGGCCCATCTGGTGCCGGTGGTGGCCGGGTTCTTCGGTGCGGTGCTGTCGGTGGGCTGGACCGCCGGTGAGATCACCAGCGCGTCACTGCGCAATCCGCGGGTGATCGTGCGGACGGTGGCGGTGGCGCCATTGGTGATGGCGTGCGGATTGGGGCTGGGCGCGGCGACATTCGGTGACAACGCAGCCCCGTGGCGGATCGCGGTGTGGGCGCTGGCGCTGTTGATCACCGGCACCGGCGTGGGCATGGCGTGGCCGCACCTGTCGGCGTGGGCGATGAGCCGCGTCGCCGATCCCGCCGAGGGGCCGGCGGCCGCGGCGGCCATCAACACCGTGCAGCTGATCTGCGGGGCGTTCGGCGCCGGTCTGGCCGGGGTCGTCGTCAACATGACCGACCGCGGTGACGCCACCGCCGCGCGTTGGCTCTTCGCGGTGTTCGCGGTCCTGGTCGCGACGGCCGCCGTCGCGTCCTACCGGGCCGGCCGTGGTGATCCCGCGATGGTCAGCGCAACGTTATGTCGGTGAGGTCGATGGACACCATGAGCTCATCGAGGAGGGGGCTGCCGTCCTCGCCGCAGCGGTACGCCCGCCGTGTGGTGGGCATCTGGATGCCGTCCACGTCCCGGTAGTCCGACACGTAGTGCACCGCGGAGAACCCGCCCGCGATGTCGACGCGGTAGTCGTGGCGGGTCACCAGATGGTCGGGTCCGACATAGAACTCCTGGACGGCACAGTGGCTGGCGAGGTGGGCGGGGATGCGCCACTGCAGACCGGCCTGGTCGTCGTCGGACGCGATCTCGTGCACGCTGAACCCCGGCAGCGTCAGCAGGAACGGGCTGGTGAGATAGGTCCACAGCGCGTAGCCGTTGAAGTAGGCCCGCTGCAACGGATTCCACGGCGTGGTGAGGGTGTGGCCCGCGAATGAGTCGCGCGGGTGCCGCAGCTCCCCGACGACGCGCCCGTCGAGCTTCTCGATGGCGATCCGGTCCGGGGTGAAGTCCGTCTTCTGGTCCTCGGCGCCGAACGGCCGCACCGATGACCATTCGCGATGCAGCGCGACGGTCATCCGGCGCGGCGTCGGATCTTGGGGCTGGCCCTTGAGTTCGAACATCAGGCCGCCGCTGACGATGGTCGCCTCGACCATGCTGAACCGCCGCCAGCGGTCCAGCCCGCCGTGCGCGTCGAGCACCGCGTCGAGCAGGTCGGTGGGCATGGCGTTCCTCCCGGCAGTCGGGTACGGCGCCGCAGAATCGTAGCCGACCGCACCGGTCCGGTATCGGCGATCTGGGTGGGCGATTGGCATCACCGCGATCCGAAGGATGGTGGCGAATCCGCGCGGCTGGCATGGTCGTGCGCAGTGCGGGTGTGGCTGAGTGGCTAGGCACCGGCCTGCAAAGCCGTTTACACGGGTTCGAATCCCGTCACTCGCTCGCATGTCCGCGAGAGATAGGCATCGTTTCCGCGGTGCCTGACTCTCGTCGGCTGGTCGCCCGTCATGCTCCCGTGCGGGGATCAATTGACATCGTTGGCGGTGCTCGGTGGCGATGGCCAGCGGGCCGTGGTGAGTTTGCACGGGAGCCGACTGGCGCAGCGCGCGTCCTTGCGGAGGGCGGCGGCAACGGGTCGCGCCAACGCCGGCCCGATTTCGGTAGAGCTGCCACAGACGCCCTAAAACGTCACTCCGCGGCCGATGCAGGCCACGACGGCTGAATCGCCGGAGATTGCGCTCGCCGGAATCTGACCCGTGCGCATGCGATGTGAGAGCAGGGCGTTCATGTAGCGATGTTCGATGTCGGTGAACAGCTGAGCTGCCTCCGCTCCAGCCAGATCGAGGTCCGGGTCTAAGCCATCTGCAAGACGCTCGATTTGGATGTTGTTCCAGGGCAGTATGTTCAACAGATCTAGACCGGCTTCCGGTGCGGGCAGACGATCGATCGCGCCACTGAGCAGCTGGCGCGGTGATTCCGGAACGGCGATGACCGGCCGTGCCACACCGATGACGTCGAGGTCACCGGACTGCAGCGCATCGGACATCGCATCAGCGCTGCGGAAGCCGCCGGTGACCATAAGCGGCATGTTCGCGTCCTGACGGATCGCGCCCGCGAACTCCACGAAATACGCCTCACGTGCAATTGTGCCGGCACGTGGTCCGTCCTCGCCCTCGTCTTTGACCGTTGCCCCGACGACCTTCGGTTGTTCAAGCGACCCTCCGGAAAGCTCCAGGAGGTCCAGGCCGGAGCCATTGAGAAGCCTGACGAGTTTCACGCATTCCGCGTGGCTGAACCCGCCCTTCTGGAAATCCGATGCGTTGAGCTTGATCCCGATAGGGTAACGAGGGCCGACGGCGTCTCGGATACTGGCGATGATTTCGATCAGTAGTCGAGACCGGTTCTGCAGCGATCCGCCCCACCGATCTGTGCGGTGATTGGTGCGCGGACTGAGGAACTGGGAGATCAGATACCCATGCGCTGCGTGCACGATCACGCCGGTGAACCCCGCCCGCTTGACCTCGGCCGCCGCGAATCCGAATTGATGGGTCACACAACGAATCTGGTTCTCGGACATCGGGGCCGGCACACCAAATGTGAGGCCGGTGCCGCGGATTGCGTCGATCTCGACATCCGACGAAGACAGCGGCGCCGGGTTGATGTGATTGCTGACCTGACGTCCTGTATGGCTGAGCTGCGCCCAGAACTGCGTGCCGGTTTCGCGACCCGCCGCCGCGAGCCGAGCCAGTGGCGCGCGACCGGATTCGTCGTCAACAACGATGTTGCCGGGGCGCTCGAGATGGAAGCGATCGACCTGAATGTTGCCCGTGAACAGCAGGCCGACACCGGAACCCGACCACCGGCGATACAACGTATCCAACCGCGGTGTGGAGTGGTTGTCGGTGTCGGCGAGGCCTTCGCTCGTTGCGGCCTTCGCTAGGCGGTTGGGCAGGATGGCGCCGCAGGGCAACGTGATCGGCGCACTCAGAGATGGGGGCACGGCAGTAACTCCATATCGACGTCGAGCGGTCCGGGCTCGGGGCGTGGGATTGCAGCTGCCAGAGTTGATATATATATGACAGCAGGCACTGTTTCATATACGACAGTGATCGCTGTCGTTTGAATTGTCAAGCTGCGAGGTGACGAGATGGTCAAGACGTGGTCGCCCGACAATCCGAAGGCTGCGCTCATGGCGCGCAAACGTGCGGCGATTGTGGCCGCGGCCCGCGATGCATTCCTGCTGACGGGTTATGGCGGGGCATCTGTGAACCGGATCGCCGACGACGCGGGAGTATCGATCAAGACGTTGTATCGGCATTTCGAAAGCAAGGACGAACTGTTCGCGGCGGTGATGCGGGCCGCGTGCGACATGTCGAGCGGCGCCGATGTCACGCAGCCGCCACGGTGGTATGGACTGCATCCGACGAAGGGGCTTGTGGAGGCGGGGAAGGAACATCTCGGCCATTTGGTGTCGTCGGATCATCTGGCGCTGTACCGGGTCGTGGTCCGTGATGTCAGTAGGGATCCCGAACTCGGCCAGGTCTATCTCGCCGAGAGCAATGCCCGCCGCGACGCGACGCTCGACGGCTATCTAGAACTATGGTCGGACCGGTGCGGCTGGAACGCGGTCGATTCGCACCTGGCCGCGGAGACGTTCGCGGGCATGTTGAAGGCGGGCGTGTTCGAGCCTGCAGTGTTGGGGCTGCACGTGCCCACCGTGAGCGAAATCGGCAGGCACGCTGAGCATTCGGCCGCCTGCCTGATGAGGCTGCTCGACAGCGGTTCCCTCTCGCGGCCGGGGTAGCAGGCACGGCCGAACTCCGGCGTCTGGTCCGACTGCGGCGCTCTGCACTCGCCCCCGCGGTTCGCGATGTCCACCTCCCGCCCATCGCCTCATGGGAGCGTTCCCAAATTCACTATTGACTTCTCGGTGTGCCCGCCATCACACTCGTGGGAACGCTCCCACGAATCGGTGGGAGGACGACGGAAGGCACCACGTTGAAGCGCACCCGACGGATCACCGCCGCACTCGTCGCAGTTGTCACCGCCGGCGCCCTGACCGCATGCGGATCGGGCGACGACGACGGGACCGTCACCCTGCGCGTGAACCTGTTCGGCAAATTCGGGTACGCCGAGGCCTACGAGAAGTTCGAGGCCGCCCACCCGGGCGTGAAGATCGTCGAAACCGCCGAGGGCGACCTGGGCAAGTACAACACCAAGCTCATCCAGCAGCTCGCCGCCGGTGGTGACGCCGGTGACGTCGTCGCCATCGAGGAGGGGCAGACCGTCGCCTTCCTGGCGGCCGCCAACCGATTCGTCAACCTGCAGGAACACGGCGGCAACGACATCAAGGACCGCTGGCTGCCGTGGGTCTGGGATGCTGCCACCACCGCCGACGGCGCGACCACCATCGGCTACGGCACCGACGTCGGCGGCCTGGCGATGTGCTACCGGCGTGACCTGTTCGAGAAGGCCGGCCTGCCCACCGACCGCACCGAGGTCGGCAAGCTCTGGCCCACCTGGGACGCGTTCATCGCCACCGGCGAGAAGTTCAAGGCCGGCATCGACGGTGCCGGTGGCGGGGACGACATCGCCTTCCTCGACTCGGCGACCAACACCTACAACTCGATCCTCATGCAGCAGGGCGACGAGACGTACTTCAACCGGGACAACGAGCTCATCATCGCCTCCAACCCCGCGGTCAAGACGGCGTGGAACTACTCCGTCGAGATGGCCCAAGCCGGCCTCACCGCCAGGCTCAAGGCATTCAGCGACGAGTGGAACGCCGGGTTCAAGAACGGATCCTTCGCCACCATCGCCTGCCCGGCGTGGATGACCGGATACATCAAGGACCAGTCCGGCGAGGCCAACGCCGGCAAATGGGATATCACCACGGTGCCCGGCGGCGGCGGCAACTGGGGTGGGTCGTTCCTGGCCGTCCCGGCCTCCAGTGAACACCAGCAGTTGGCGCTCGAGCTGATCGACTACCTCAGTGACGAGGAGGGTCAGATGCTCGCCTTCGGGGCCGAGGGCCGGCTGCCGTCGCTGCCCGCGCTCTACACGACACCCGCATTGAAGGACGCGACCAACGAGTACTTCAACGACGCCCCGGTCGGTCAGTTGTTCGTGGCCGGTGCCGAACAGCTCAAGCCCGTGTTCCTCGGAGCCAAGAACGTGCCCGTGCGCGACGCCGTCGAAAACGCGCTGCGCAGCGTGGAGAACGGCGAGGTGTCGGCGGCCACCGGCTGGCAGAACGCCATCACCTCCGCCGAGTCCTCGGCGCGCTGAACGCACGGAGACCTCACCTCATGGCACGCGCACGGCTGGCCCGACAAGAGGGGGCGGGACTCGCCTTCGTCTCGCCCTTCTTCATCGTCTTCGCCGTCTTCGGACTGTTCCCGCTCCTCTACACGGCCTGGGTCTCCCTGCACGAATGGTCCCTGCTGGCCGGCGACCAGGGCTGGATCGGGCTGGCGAACTACCGGGAACTGGCCGGCGACTCCGCGTTCTGGCGGGCCCTGGTCAACACGTTCGGGATCTTCCTGCTGGCGACGGTGCCCCAGCTGATCGTGGCGACGGTGCTGGCCCAGGTGCTCAACTCCCGGTTGCGGGGGCGCACCTTCTGGCGGATGGGTGTGCTGCTGCCCAACGTCACCTCGGTGGCGGCAGTCGGCATCATCTTCGGTCTCATCTTCGCCCGCGACTACGGCATCGTGAACTGGTTCCTCGATCAGATCGGGCTGCCCGCGGTCGACTGGCGTGCCCACCGCTGGTCGTCGTGGCTGGCCATCGCCACCATGGTCGACTGGCGATGGACGGGCTACAACGCGCTCATCCTGCTCGCCGCCCTGCAGTCGGTGCCGCAGGACCTCTACGAGGCCGCCAAGATCGACGGTGCGTCCGCGTGGCGCCAGTTCTGGTCGATCACCGTGCCGATGCTGCGGCCCACCCTGATCTTCGTGACCATCGTGGCGACCATCGGCGGCATCCAGTTGTTCACCGAACCGTTGTTGTTCAACTCCGGCGCGAACGCGATCGCCGGCGGCAACCTCGGCCAGTTCCAGACCGTCGCCATGTATTTGGTCCAGCAGGCCTTCACCGGGCAGCGGTTCGGCTACGCGGCAACCATCGCGTGGGTGCTGTTCCTCATCATCGCCGTGGCGTCGGCCATCAATGTGCTACTGCTGCAACGGATTCGATCGGCGGACTGAGCGATGAGCGATCATTCGCGCTTCAAGGGCGCGTCCCCCCTGATGTATGTCGCACTGACCCTGGTGGTGTTGCTGTCGGCCGCGCCGCTGTACTTCATGCTCGTCATGGCTTCCCGGGCGAACAGCGAAATCCTCAGCGTGCCACCGCCGCTGACGCTGGGGCCGGAGCTGGGGGCGAACATCGCCCGGGTCTTCCAGAACGAGGACGTGCTGTTCGGCACGGCCCTCGTCAACTCCGTGATCGTCTCGCTCGTCGCCACCATCGCGGTGGTGGTCAGCTCCGCGCTGGCTGGGTTCGCGTTCGCGAAGTTGACGTTCCGGGGCCGCAACGTGCTGCTCGTCGTCGTCATCGGCACGATGATGATCCCGGTCCAGCTCGGTTTGGTCCCGTTGTACATGCTCATGACCAAACTCGACCTGGCCGGCGGACTGGCGTCGGTGACGCTGCCTTTCCTCGTCAGCGGATTCGGGGTTTTCCTCATGCGGCAGTACGCCTCCCAGGCGATTCCGGACGAACTCATCGAGGCCGCTCGCATGGACGGGGCGTCCACCGTCCGGATCTTCTTCTCCATCGTCTTCCCGGCGCTGCGGCCGGCGGCGGCGGTGCTGGGACTGCTCACGTTCATGGAGCGCTGGAACGACTTCCTGTGGCCGTACCTGACGCTCGATTACGACCACCCGACGGTGCAGGTCGCGCTGTCGCGCCTGTCGGGTGGCTACTACACCGACCAGGCGCTGGTCATGGCCGGAACGCTGATGGGCACCCTGCCGCTCGTCGTCGTATTCATCGTGTTCGGTCGCCAGATCGTGGGCGGCATCATGGAAGGCGGTCTGAAATCATGAAGGCTCTCGCAGCGCGGTTCCCCGAGGAATTCGTCTGGGGCGCGGCCACGTCGGCGTATCAGATCGAGGGTGCCGCCACCGAGGACGGCCGGGGCCCGTCGATCTGGGATACGTTCGCCGCCCTGCCGGGCCGGGTCGAGGGCGGGGAGACGGGGGACGTGGCCGTCGACCACTATCACCGCTGGCGCGACGACGTCGACCTCATCTCCCGGCTGAGCCTGGACGCCTACCGCTTCTCGATCGCCTGGCCGCGGGTGCAACCCACCGGCAAAGGGCCCGTCGAGGCGCGCGGGCTGGCCTTCTACGACCGGCTCGTCGATTCGTTGCTGGAGGCCGGTATCGAGCCGTGGCCGACGCTCTATCACTGGGACCTGCCCCAGCCGCTGGAGGATGCCGGCGGCTGGCCGGTTCGCGACACCGCCGAACGGTTCGCCGACTACGCCGCACTGGTCGTGGACGGGCTGGGTGACCGGATCCGCACCTGGACGACGATGAACGAGCCGTGGTGTGCTGCATTCCTCGGCTACGCGTCAGGCGTGCATGCCCCGGGCCGGGTCGAGCCGGCCGCCGCCGTCGCCGCCTCCCACCATCTATTACTCGGGCACGGACTGGCCGTGTCCCGGTTGCGTGGCGGTGCGCCCGACGCCCGCGTCGGGATCACCCTGAACCTGTACGCCGTCTCGCCGTCAGACGACACCGGCAGGCACGACGACGCCGCCCGGCGGATCGACGGGCTGATGAACCGGTGGTTCCTGGATTCCGTGTTGCGGGGCAGCTACCCGGCTGACGTCCTGGACGACCTGCGTACGGTCGGCGGCACCGACGTGATCGAACCGGGAGATCTGGCCGTCATCTCGGCGCCGCTGGATTTCCTTGGTGTCAACTACTATTCACGCCACGTCGTGCGGGCCGGCGCCTGGCCCGGCAGCGCCCCCGTCGAGTTCGTCAACCGGAAATGGCCGAAAACCGACCTCGGATGGGACATCGACCCGGCCGGCCTCACCGAGGTGCTGACCCGGGTGCACCGGGACTATCCGCCCCTCCCGATCCTCGTCACCGAGAACGGCGCGGCCTTCGCCGACGACCGGATCGAAGGCGGGCGCGTCGACGACCACGACCGTGTGGCATTCCTCGCTGGTCATTTCGGCGCGCTGGCCGACGCGCTCGACGCGGGTGTCGACGTACGCGGCTACTTCGCGTGGTCGTTACTCGACAACTTCGAGTGGGCCGAGGGATACGCCAAGCGGTTCGGCATCGTCCACGTCGACTACGACACACTGGTGCGCACCCCCAAGGCGAGCGCCGACTGGTATTCGGCGTTCATCCGACTGGCCCGCAAGGAGGAGGGATGAGCCCGAACCGGCAGCCGACACTGGAGGAGGTGGCGCGCCTGGCGGGCGTCGGCCGCGGTACCGCGTCGCGGGTCGTCAACGGTTCGGCGCATGTCTCCGCACACACCCGCGAGGCGGTCGAACGTGCCGTCCGCGAACTCGGCTACGTACCCAATCAGGCGGCCCGTGCGCTCAAGACCCGCAGGACCGACACCATTGCGCTGGTGATCGCCGAGGACGAGGAGCGGGTGTTCAGCGAACCGTTCTTCGCCGGTCTGCTGCGTGGCATCTCCCGCGCCGTCGAGGCCAGTAGCCGGCGGCTGGTGTTGTCGATGGTCCCGGCCGAATCCCAGTTGGAGCGACTCGCCCAGTTCCTCACCCCCCAGCACGTCGACGGTGTGCTGGTGGCCTCGATGCACGACGGCCTGGACCTGCCGCGAGCGCTCGGCGTCCCGGTCGTGTACGTCGGCAGGCCGACCGACCCCGAGGCGTCGTTCGTCGACGTCGACAACGTCGGCGGCGCCCGGGTTGCCGTGGAGCACCTGATCTCTCGGGGGCGCCGGCGGATCGCCTGCATCGCCGGTCCCCAGGACATGGCCTCCGGCCGCGACCGTCTCGACGGGTATCGGGCGGCGCTGGCCGTGGCCGGGCTGCCGGCCGACGATGCGCTGGTGGAATTGGGCGACTTCAGTGACGCCAGCGGTGTGGCCGGCGCGGCCGCGCTGCTGACCCGCCGCCCCGACCTCGACGCGATCTTCGCGGCCAACGACGTCATGGCCCTCGGGGCGATGCGTGAACTCGGCGCCCGCGGGCTGTCGGTACCCACTGACGTGGCCCTCGTGGGCTTCGACGGATCGGCCGCCGCGGCCACCGCCAGCACACCGCTGACGACGGTGTATCAGCCTGTGGGGACCATGGGCGCCTCGATGGTCGCGGTGCTCGGCCGGCTGATCGAGGATCCGGACGCCGGCCCCGAGTCGGTCATCCTGCCGGCTGAACTACGTGAAGGAGACTCGTCGTGACCTCGGTGACTTTCGACCAGGCGACCTGCCGATACTCGGGGCACGAACGCCCGGCGGTGGACGCGTTCGACCTGCACGTCCAGGACGGCGAGTTCCTGGTGCTCGTGGGCCCGTCGGGATGCGGCAAGTCGACCACGCTGCGCATGCTGGCGGGGCTGGAAGACGTGTCGTCGGGACGGATCGTGATCGGAGACCGCGACGTCACCACGGTGCCGGCGAAGGAACGCGATATCGCCATGGTGTTCCAGAACTACGCGCTGTACCCGCATATGACCGTCGCGGAGAACATGGGATTCGCGTTGAAGGTCGCCCGCCGACCCAAACAGGAGATCGCTCGACGGGTTGCCGAGGCGGCCGCTGTGCTGGGGCTGACCGAATTCCTCGGCCGCAAGCCCAAGGCGCTGTCGGGTGGGCAGCGTCAGCGGGTGGCGATGGGCCGTGCGATCGTCCGGTCGCCGCAGGTGTTCCTGATGGACGAGCCGCTGTCGAACCTGGATGCCAAGTTGCGGGTGCAGACCCGCACGCAGATCGCGGCGTTGCAGCGCCGGCTGGGCACCACGACGGTGTACGTCACGCACGATCAGGTCGAGGCGATGACGATGGGGGATCGGGTTGCGGTGCTGAACAAGGGTGTGCTGCAACAGGTCGCCAGCCCGCGCGAGATGTACGACCGGCCGGCCAACGTGTTCGTCGCCGGGTTCCTCGGATCCCCGGCGATGAACCTGCTCGAAGCGCCGCTG
Organism: Actinomycetota bacterium; assembly: GCA_018268465.1. Taxonomy (GTDB): domain Bacteria; phylum Actinomycetota; class Actinomycetes; order Mycobacteriales; family Mycobacteriaceae; genus Mycobacterium. The sequence continues at coordinate 55,499 of JAFDWN010000028.1, read as the reverse complement.
GCCGACGGCGGAGCGCGGTTGGGGGACGATGTGGTTCCGATTGCCCGAGACCGGCTCGGCGGATACACCGGGACCAGCGTCGTCCTCGGCATCAGGCCGGAGAACCTCGCCGTCGCCGACAGCGGCCTGCCCGTCGAGGTGTCGGTCGTGGAGGAGCTGGGCTCCGACGCCTACCTCTACGGCCGGTCCGAATTCGGGACCGACCCCATCGTCGCGCGGACCGACTGGCGCACCCCTCCGGCGAAGGGGCACACGGTGCGGTTGGAGGTCCTCGACGCCGAGCATGTGCACGTCTTCGACCCGGCCTCGGGTCTTCGCCTGGGCTGAGCACAATCGTCGCTCGGGCCGTCGATTCGCCGACGCCCGTCCTACCATGCTTCGGTGACCCATATCGCGTGCTGTCAGTTCGCCCCGCAGATGGGGGATCTGCGGGGCAACGCCGGACTGATCGACGAGCAGATCGCGGCGGCCCGCGAGGCCGGCGCCGACGTGGTCGTCCTGCCCGAGCTCGCCACGACGGGGTACATGTTCGCCGACGCCGCCGAGGCGCGGGCGATGGCATTGCCGTTGTCGGACAGCACTTTCGCGCAGTGGTCGGCAGGGGCCGGCGACGCCGTGGTCATCGGCGGCTTCTGCGAACTCGGCGAGGATGGCCGCGTCTACAACAGTGCGGCCATGGTCGACGCCGGCGGCGTCATCGCGAGCTACCGGAAAACTCACCTGTGGGACCGCGAGAAACTCGTCTTCACACCCGGCGACAGACTTCCGCCGGTGGTGCCGACCGTCCACGGCAGGATCGCGATGATGGTCTGTTACGACGTCGAGTTCGCCGAACTCACCCGCCGGGTGGCGCTCGACGGCGCGGAGTTGATCGCCGCGCCGGTCAACTGGCCGCTGTCTCCCCGCCCGCGGGGGGAGTGGCCGGGCGAGGTCATCACCGCCATGTCGACGGCCCGGACGAACAAGATCGCCGTGGCCTGTTGCGACCGATCGGGCGTGGAGCGCGAACAGCGCTGGACCGAGGGCAGTGTCGTCGTCGGACCCGACGGATGGGTGGCCGCCGCGGCCGGGCCCGGTGCGGCGATGGCGATCGCCGAGGTCGACCTGACCCTGACACACGACAAGACGCTCACCGACCATGTGGATCTGTTCGCCGATCGGCGCATCGACCTCTACTGATCCGGCCGTGCCGCGGATACCGTTGCGGTGCAGGACATCTGGTGTGCTGCGACAACGGGTTCGCCCGCCCCGCCGCAGCCGCTCCGCCGCGTCGTTCCCCGCCCGCGGGCCTGTTACGATCCGCCGCTACCATCGGTGCCGGGATAACGTCGTGATGGCACCGGCCGAGTTGACGGGTGTCGTGATTCGTACCCGTGTGCCATATGCAACGGGTTACTGTCGCGGGTGGCAGGCCTACTGAACTGGGAGGATATGGATGAGCGCGTATCGCACGGTAGTGGTCGGCACGGACGGGTCCGATTCGTCGCTGCGCGCGGTGGACCGGGCTGGCCAGATCGCCGCCGGCGCGAACGCCAAGCTGATCGTCGCGACGGCCTACTTCCCGCAAAGTGAGGATCAGCGCGCCGCCGACGTACTCCGCGACGAGGGCTACAAGATGGCGGGAAACGCACCGATCTACGCGATCCTGCGGGAAGCGCGGGATCGCGCGAAGGCGGCGGGCGCCACCGACGTCGAAGAAAAAGCTGTCGTCGGCGCTCCTGTCGATGCACTCGTCGACCTCGCCGCCGAGGTCGGTGCCGACCTGCTGGTCGTCGGCAATGTGGGCCTGAGCACGATCGCCGGCCGGCTGCTGGGCTCTGTCCCCGCCAACGTCGCGCGGCGGTCCAAAACCGACGTGCTCATCGTCCACACCACCCCCTAGCCGCGACCTCGCCCAAAGGGCGCTGCCCCCGTCCGTGTCGGTGTCACACTCGGAGCGGACGGGAGTTCGGATATGACCGCGACACTGGGCAGGGCAGGGATCGCGCGGCGCCGTAACGGCACACCGCCACCGCACGTGCCACTCGAGGACGTCGACCTGGGCACGATGCAGTTCTGGGAATGGGATGACGACCGCAGCGACGGCGCGTTCGCGACGCTGCGGCGGGAGGCGCCGATCAGGTTCTTCGATGTGGCCGAGTTCAAAGGGTTCCCGCCCGGCGCCGGTCACTGGGCGTTGACCACCCACGACGACGTGCACTTCGCCAGCCGTCACCCGGAGATCTTCAGCTCGATTCCCACCAGCGTCGGGCTCAACGACACCCCTGCGCAGGTCGCGGAGTTCCTGGGCTCGATGATCAGCCTCGACGATCCCCGGCACCAGCGCCTGCGGTCGATCGTCAGCCGGGCCTTCACCCCGAAGGTCATCGCCCGCATCGAGGAGAGCGTGCGCGACCGCGCCCGGCGGCTGGTGTCGGCCATGGTCGCCGGCCACCCCGGCGGCGACGCGGACTTCGTCACCGAAGTCGCCGGCCCGCTGCCGTTGCAGATCATCTGCGACATGATGGGCATCCCCGGCGAGGACGAGGACAAGGTGTTCCACTGGACCACCGTGCTGATGGGGGCGGGCGATGAGGAAGCGTCCGGTGACGTCAGTGAGTTCATCACGGCCACAACGGGTCTGGCCGAATACGGGATTGCCCTGGCCGAGCGCCGCCGGACGCATCCCGCCGAGGATCTCGCCACCAGTCTGGTCCGCGCGGAGGTGGACGGTGAGCGGTTGACGTCGGCGGAGATCGGGTCCTTCTTCATCCTGCTCGCCGCCGCGGGCAACGAGACGACGCGCAACGCCATCAGCAACGGGTTGGTGGCGTTGACCCGCTATCCCGAGCAGCGCGACATCTGGTGGGCCGACTTCGACGCGTTGGCCGTCACCGCGGTCGAGGAGATCGTCCGCTGGGCGTCACCGCTGAAGTTCATGCGGCGCAACCTCACCGAGGACATCGAGATGCGCGGCCACGCGATGAAGGCCGGCGACAAGGTCTCGCTGTGGTATATCTCCGCCAACCGGGACGAGGCCAAATTCGGCAACCCGTGGCTGTTCGACGTCACTCGCAATCCGAATCCGCACGTCGGATTCGGCGGCGGCGGTGTGCATTTCTGCCTCGGCGCGAATCTGGCCCGCCGTGAGATCCGTGTCCTGTTCGACGAACTGCACCGGCAGATACCCGACGTGGCGGCCAGCGCCGAACCCGCGCTGCTGCGTTCGGCATTCGTCCACGGGATCAAACGCCTCCCGGTGACCTGGACACCGCCGGCCTGAGCTCCCTCGCCGGACGCCTTTCCAGTTACCAGCCGCGTTTCTGCCATTCCGCCAGATGCGGACGTTCGGCGGCCAGGACGGTGTCGTCGCCGTGGCCCGGGTACACGACCGTCGAATCCGGATAGACGTCGAAGACGCGGCTGCTGACGTCGCCGATCAGCTGTTCGAACTCGGCGGGTTTGGTGGTGCGGCCCACTCCGCCGGGGAACAGGCAGTCCCCGGTGAACAGTTGCGTGGCGTCGCCCGCGGCAGGGCCGCTCAGCGCCAGCGCCACGGACCCGGGCGTGTGCCCGCGCAGGTGGATGATGTCGAAGGACAGCTCACCGACCGTCACGGTGTCCCCGTTGGCGAGGATCCGGCTCGGGGTGACGGGCAGCGCGGCGGCGTCGAGCTGGTGGGCGGCGGTCGGCGCGCCGGTGGCCTCGGCGACCTGCTCCAGCGCCTGCCAATGGTCGGCGTGTTGGTGGGTGGTCACGATCAGCGAGAGCTTCGGCGCGTAGCGTTCGATCAGATCGAGCAGCACGGGCGCCTCGTTGGCGGCGTCGATGAGCAGCGTCTCGCCGGTCTGGGAACACGTCACCAGGTATGCGTTGTTGTCCATCTGTCCGACGGACGCCTTGACGATGGTGGCTCCCGGCAGCGTGCGGACGGCGGCGGTGTGGGGATCGACGTGACCCGTGTAGTTGTCGTCGGCGACTGTCATGGTGGTCACGTTACTTCGGTCGACGCGCCCGGTCGTTTGTCGGTACCCACACATAGCATGGACCGGGACTTGCGTACTGCGTCCGGATCACCGCCCGGGAGGAGAGGACACCGTTGGCTGATCGCCTCGTCGTCAAGGGTGCCCGCGAGCACAACCTGCGAAGTGTCGACCTGGATCTACCCCGCGACGCCCTGATCGTCTTCACGGGGCTGTCCGGATCGGGCAAGTCGTCGCTGGCGTTCGACACCATCTTCGCCGAAGGGCAGCGCCGCTACGTCGAATCCCTGTCGGCCTACGCACGCCAGTTCCTGGGCCAGATGGACAAACCGGACGTCGATTTCATCGAGGGGCTGTCGCCGGCGGTGTCGATCGACCAGAAGTCGACCAACCGCAATCCGAGGTCCACGGTCGGCACGATCACCGAGGTCTACGACTATCTGCGTCTGCTCTACGCCAGGGCGGGCAGCCCGCACTGCCCGATCTGCGGGGAGCGCATCGCGCGGCAGACCCCGCAGCAGATCGTCGACCAGGTGCTGGCCATGCCGGAGGGCACCCGCTTCCAGGTGCTGGCCCCGGTGGTGCGCACCCGCAAGGGCGAATTCGTCGACCTGTTCGACAAGCTCAACTCGCAGGGCTACAGCCGGGTGCGTGTCGACGGGGTGGTGCATCCGCTGACCGAGCCGCCGAAGCTGAAGAAGCAGGAGAAACACGACATCGAGGTGGTCGTCGACCGGCTCACCGTCAAGGCCGGCGCCAAACAGCGGTTGACCGATTCGGTGGAAACCGCGCTGAACCTCGCCGACGGCATCGTCGTCCTGGAATTCGTCGACCGCGAAGATGACCATCCCCATCGTGAGCAGCGTTTCTCGGAGAAACTCGCCTGCCCCAACGGCCACCCGCTGGCCGTCGACGATCTGGAACCCCGGTCGTTCTCGTTCAACTCGCCGTACGGCGCCTGCCCTGAATGCACCGGCCTGGGCATCCGCAAGGAGGTCGACCCGGACCTGGTCATTCCCGACCCGGACCTGACACTTGCCGAAGGCGCGGTGGCGCCATGGGCCATGGGGCAGAGCGCGGAGTACTTCACCCGCATGATGTCCGGGCTGGGGGAGTCGCTGGGTTTCGACGTCGACACCCCGTGGAAGAAGCTGCCGGCCAAGGCCCGCAAGGCCATCCTCGAAGGCTGCGACGAGCAGGTCCATGTCCGGTACAAGAACCGCTACGGTCGCACCCGGTCGTACTACGCCGACTTCGAAGGTGTGATGGCGTTTCTGCAACGCCGGATGGAGCAGACCGACTCCGAGCAGATGAAGGAACGTTACGAGGGTTTCATGCGTGACGTGCCGTGCCCGGAGTGCAACGGGACACGACTCAAACCCGAGATCCTCGCGGTCACGCTGGAGGCGGGGGAGCGCGGCACCAAATCCATCGCCGAGGTGGCCGAACTGTCGATCGCCGACTGTGCGGACTTCCTCAACGCACTGACCCTCGGCACGCGTGAGCAGGCGATCGCCGGCCAGGTCCTCAAGGAGATCCAGTCTCGGCTGGGTTTCCTGCTCGACGTCGGGCTGGAGTACCTGTCACTGTCGCGGGCGGCGGCGACACTGTCCGGTGGTGAAGCGCAGCGGATCCGGCTGGCGACCCAGATCGGATCGGGTCTGGTCGGGGTGCTCTACGTGCTCGACGAACCGTCGATCGGCCTGCATCAGCGCGACAATCGCCGGCTCATCGACACGCTGCTGCGCCTGAAGGACCTGGGCAACACGCTGATCGTCGTCGAACACGACCTGGACACCATCGCGCACGCCGACTGGGTCGTCGACATCGGGCCCGCCGCCGGCGAGCACGGCGGACGGATCGTCCACAGCGGCACCTACCAAGACCTGCTGCACAACCCCGAATCCCTCACGGGCGCCTACCTGTCGGGTAAGGAGAGCATCGAGGTTCCCGCGATCCGACGACCTGTGGATCGCAAAAGGCAGCTGACCGTCGTCGGCGCCAGGGAGCACAACCTGCGCGAGATCGACGTCTCCTTCCCGTTGGGCGTGCTGACGGCGGTGACCGGGGTTTCCGGCTCCGGCAAGTCCACCCTGGTCAACGACATCCTCGCCGCGGTGCTGGCCAATAAGCTCAACGGCGCCCGGCAGGTGCCCGGCAGGCACACCCGGGTCAACGGGCTCAACGAGCTGGACAAGCTGGTGCGGGTCGACCAGTCGCCCATCGGCCGCACACCGCGGTCCAATCCGGCCACCTACACCGGGGTGTTCGACAAGATCCGGTCACTGTTCGCGGCCACCACCGAGGCCAAGGTGCGGGGCTACCAGCCGGGCCGGTTCTCGTTCAACGTCAAGGGCGGCCGCTGCGAGGCGTGTTCGGGTGACGGCACCATCAAGATCGAGATGAACTTCCTGCCCGACGTGTACGTCCCGTGCGAGGTGTGCCACGGCGCCCGTTACAACCGGGAGACCCTCGAGGTGCACTACAAGGGCAAGACGATCTCGGAGGTCCTCGACCTGTCGATCGAGGACGCGGCGGAGTTCTTCGAACCCATCTCCTCGATCCACCGCTACCTCAAGACGTTGGTGGACGTCGGTCTGGGCTATGTCCGGCTCGGCCAGCCCGCACCCACCCTGTCCGGCGGTGAGGCGCAGCGCGTGAAGCTGGCCGCCGAACTGCAGAAGCGTTCGACGGGCCGCACCGTCTACATCCTCGACGAGCCCACCACCGGCCTGCACTTCGAAGACATCCGCAAGCTGCTCAAGGTCATCAACGGCCTTGTCGACAAGGGCAATACGGTCATCGTGATCGAGCACAACCTCGACGTGATCAAGACATCGGACTGGATCGTCGACATGGGTCCGGAGGGCGGTGCCGGCGGTGGCACGGTGGTCGCCGCGGGCACCCCGGAGGATGTCGCGGCCAATCCCGACAGCTACACCGGACATTTCCTGGCCGAGGAGTTGGGGGTACGGGCCACCACCCGTACGGAACGTCCCGCGCCGACGAGAAGGACGGCCAATTCGGCGGGCACGAGGAGTAAGGCGACCGCCAAGGTCAGCGCCTGACCGACCGGTCTGGCGCCGCCGGTATTCGGCCATTTCCCGTTGCCGCCAGTTTCGCCGGGGTCAGAATGTAACTGCCCACACCCCGGCGCCGATGGGACGTGAACACAGGACGCCGACGCGCACAACGGTGCGGTGACTCAGTGGTCACTACCGTTGCCGACGTTCTGTGTCGTACCCGCATCACACTGGAGGGCCGCAGCCGACAATGCCCGCAGATCCCACCCCGCCCCCACCGCACAGCAGGATTGCTGCCGAGCTGGCGGCGGCCGGATTCGTCGACGCCGCGGAGGTCGGCCACGGCGGCGCGGGAGTGGTGTTCCGCTGTCATCAGACCTCCCTGCGGCGAAGCGTCGCGATCAAGGTGCTCGCCTCCGACCTGAGCACCGACAACCAGGAACGCTTCCTGCGCGAGGGGTATGCGATGGGCGGCCTGTCCGGCCACCCGAACATCATGAACATCCTGCAGGTCGGTGTGACGGAGAGCCGCCGGCCCTACATCGTCATGCCGTACTACCCGGCGGGGTCCCTGGCCGAGCGATTGCGGCGATCGGGCCGGATCGCCTGGCCGGACGCGTTGCGCATCGGGGTGAAACTGGCCGGGGCGCTGGAGACCGCGCACCGGGCGGGCACCCTGCACCGCGACATCAAACCCGGCAATGTGCTCGTCAACGAATACGGCGAACCCCAGCTGAGTGATTTCGGGATCGCGCGGATCGCGGGCGGATACGAAACCGCCACCGGCTTTTTCACCGGCACCATCGCCTACACCGCACCCGAGGTACTTGCCGGGGCGCCACCGACCGTGGAATCCGACGTGTACTCGCTGGGCGCCACGATCTACGCCCTGATCGCCGGCACCGCCGCGCACGAGCGCAAGAGCGGTGAAGAGGTCGTCGCCCACTACCTGAGGATCAGTTCGACACCGATCCCGGATCTGCGGACGCTGGGCATCCCCCACGATGTGTGCACGGCGATCGAGAAGGCGATGTCGCTGGACCCGGCCGAACGGCAGGGGTCCGCGGCGGACTTCGGCCACGACCTGCAGGCCGTCCAGCGGCGCAACGGGCTGCTGCCCGATTCGATGGCCATCAACGACGTCGCCCCCGGACCCGGGGAAGCGGACGGCACCGCAGCGATTCCGGCGAGCGCGTTCATGTATACCGATGCGCCGCAACCGATTTCCGAACCGCGACCCGCGCCGGTACAACGAGACCCCGCGCCGCCTCCGATCTCCCCGCCCGCACCGGTGCCGATAGGGGAGCCCGACGAGCCGACCCGCGTCACGTCGCACAAGAGCGGACGCCGGGCGTTGCTGTCGGCCATCCTGGCCGCGGTCGTCGCCGTCATCCTCATCGGCGGCAGCGTCTACTACATTGCGACACGCAACGGCGCCGAACCCGCCGGGGTCGCGGCCAATCCCGCTCAACCCACCGCCGAAACCCAAGCCGGCTGGCGGCCGATCACCAACGCCCGCGTCGCGCGCACGGCCACCGCGACCACCGAGGCCGACGGCACGATCTGGATCTTCGGCGGCATCGGTGCCGATAGCCGCCTGAGCGCACGGCACGAGGGTTACGACCCGATCATCGACAACTGGAAGGGCGGCGACGACCTCCCCGTGCCCGTCCAGCACGCCATGGCCGTCACCTGGCAGGGCAACCCCGTCGTCCTGGGCGGCTGGCGCGCCGACGGCACCGACACCTCCGTAGCCACCGACCGGGTGTGGCGGGTCGTCAACAGCCGCTGGGTGGAGCTGCCCCCGCTGCTGCAACCCCGCGCCGCCGCGGCGGCCGCGGTCGTCGGGGACCGCATCATCGTCGCGGGCGGGGTCGGTGCCAACGGCAGGCCCCTGGCCACCACCGAGATCTTCGACGGCGCCTCCTGGCGGCTGGGCGCCGATATGCCGACGCCGCGGCAGATGGTGGCCGGAGCCTCCGACGGGCGGGTGGTGTACGCCGTCGGCGGGACCAACGGCACCTCCGACCTCGCGACGGTCGAGTCCTACGATCCGGCCGCCGACGTCTGGACCACACTGCCCGGCCTTCCCGACGCGCGCAGCGATCTCGGGGCGGCGGTCGCCGACGGCCGTCTGGTTGCCGTCGGCGGGATGTCCGGCGGGCGCGCGCTCGACAGTGTCGAGGCACTCGACCTGACGACCCTCACCTGGACCGGTCTGCCGGGTATGAGCGCGGGGCGGCACGGGATGGCGGTCGCGGCGATCGACGACACCGTCTACGCGATCGGCGGGTCCACTGCCTCCGGCGTCGCACAGGCGACGTCGTCGGCCGAATCGCTGAAACTGGCGGCCCGCAAACCGCAGCCGGCGTCGCACTGGCGGTCGTTGCCCGACGCGCAGACGTCGCGGCTGATGATGGCGTGGACGGTGCTCGACGGACGGATCTGGGTGATGGGCGGGTTACGCCACGGGGAGGCACTGGACACCGTCGAGAGTTACGACCCGCAGACCGGCGAGTGGCAATCGGAGCCGTCGATGCCGATACCGCTGCATCACGCCACCGCCACCACCTACCGCGGCCAGGTCGTCGTCATCGGCGGGGCCAGCGCCGACATCGCCGGCGCCTCGGACAAGGTCTTCGCGCTGTCGGGCGGCACCTGGTCGGAGCTGCCGAGCCTGGCGCACCCACGGGCCGGCGCCGCCGCGGCGGTCGTCGGGGACAAACTCGTGGTCGTCGGCGGTCAGCACGACAAACAGCTCGTTCCGCAGACCGAGGTGTTCGACGGTGAATCCTGGACGCAGGCCGCCGACCTGCCGACCCCGCGTGAACACCTGGCCGCGGTGTCGGACGGCACCTACGTCTACACCGTGGGCGGACGCTTCCTGTCCGCCGACCGGAATTCCGCGGCGTTCGAGCGGTTCGACCCGGCATCCGGGGAGTGGGTGAAGCTCGTGGACATGCCGACTCCGCGCGGGAGCTACGGGGCGGCCTACGTCGACGGTCGCATCGTGGCCGTCGGCGGGGAGGATCCCACCCGGGTCCTGGACACGGTGGAGATGTACGACATCGCCGAGGCCACCTGGACCGAGCTGGCACCGTTGCCCACGCCGCGGCACGCGCTGGTCGTCGCGGCGGTCGGGACGACGGTGTACTGCATCGGCGGGGCGAACCGGCCCGCCCATGAAGGTGCCGTGCCGACCATCGAGGCGCTGGACTTCAGCTAGCCGCGGTCGCGCAGCATGGCCAGGGTGACCGCGCCGCGGCGGATGGCCTCGTTGGCCAGCCGCACCCGGCGGTCACCGTCGGTGGGGACGGTGAACTTGTCGTACAGGTTCTGCAGATGCTGTTTGACGGCGGCCTCGGTGACCACCAATTCGGCGGCGAGTTGGCGCACCGACGCAGGTTCGGGGAACGGCGCGTCGGAGACCAGGGGCCGGCACAACGCCATCAGGACGTCGAGTTCACGCGGTGTCAGCCGCGGTGGCAGCTGGCTGGGCTGAGCCGACACGGTCGCCTCACCCAGCGAGGTGTCCTCGGCGCGCTTCTCCTCCCAGAAGACCAGCCGGGAACTGCCGACGCGCACCTCGTCACCGGACCGCAGAACCCGTTCGTGTGTGATCTTCTCGCCGTTGACGTAGGTGCCGTTGCGGCTGCCGACATCGCGCAGCGACCAGGCGAATCCGAGGTTCTCCAACACGGCGTGCAGGCGGGAGACGGTCGAGTCGTGGTCGAGCGACACGAGATTGGTCGACGACTTGCCGATCGTCACCCGCTGGCCGCTCAGACTGATCAGCTCCCGTCCTGACGGTCTCCAGATCTCCAGGTGGGAAGACATGCGGGCATCCTATTCAGTTCGCGGTGCGCCGCGGGGGGAGCACCGAAAACCCTGGAGCCGCGGCGCCGCCCCGGAGAAGCTGTCCTGAGGCACCCGGAGACGAGGAAAACCCGTTGCGCCGTCGCGGGTTCGTTGCCGACACTGACGGGTATGGGCCATGTCGAGGTCGGCCACATCAGCCACGTGCTCCCCAACGGCCGGGTGCTCCTCGACGACGTCTCGTTCCGCATCGCCGACGGTGCGGTGGCGGCACTGGTGGGCCCGAACGGCGCCGGAAAGACCACGTTGCTCCGGTTGATCGCCGGTGACATCACCGCGCAGGCCGGCACCGTCTCCCACAGCGGCGGGTTGGGGGTGATGCGTCAATTCATCGGCGGCATCCGCGATTCCAGCAATATCGAGGACCTGCTGCTTTCGGTGGCGCCCGCCCGCATCCGGGCCGCCGCGGCCGCCGTCGAGGACGCCGAACTGGTCCTGATGGAGCGCGACGACGAACCGGCGCAGCTGCGCTACGCCGACGCCCTCGCCGCGTGGGGCGACGCCGGCGGCTACGACGCCCAGATCGTGTGGGACGCCTGCACCGTCGCGGCGCTGGGCATGCCGTACGAATCGTGCCGCTGGCGGCTGGTCAGCACCCTGTCGGGCGGCGAACAGAAGCGTCTGGTGCTCGAGACGTTGTTGCGCGGACCCGACCAGGTGCTGTTGCTCGACGAACCCGACAACTACCTCGACGTGCCCGGCAAGCGGTGGCTGGAAGCCCGGCTGCGGGAGACGCCGAAGACGGTGCTGCTGGTGTCGCACGACCGCGAACTGCTCAACCAGACCGCCGATCGGATCGTCACCGTCGAATCGTGCCACGTGTGGATCCACGGCGGCCGCTTCGCCACCTACGCACAGGCACGCAATGACCGGATCGACCGGCTCGACGAATTGCGCCGCCGCTGGGACGAGGAGCACGCCAAACTCAAACGGCTGGTCGACGACCTGCGGCAGCGGGCCGCATACAACGACGGAATGGCGTCGCGGTACCAGGCCGCCGTCACCAGGATGCGCCGGTTCACCGACGCCGGTCCGCCTGAAGCGGCTCCGCGTGACCAGGACATCGCGATGCGGCTGCGGGGCGGCCGCACCGGACGGCGGGCGGTGATCTGCGAAGCGCTGGAGCTGACCGGCCTGATGCAGCCGTTCGACGCCGAGATCTGGTTCGGCGAGCGGGTCGCGGTCCTGGGCTCCAACGGTTCGGGCAAATCCCATTTCCTGCGGCTGCTCGGCGCGGTGGCCGACGAGGTTCCGCGGGGGACCGCGCCGGCCGACCCCGTCGCGCACACGGGTGTCGCCCGGCTGGGCGCGCGCGTCGCGCCCGGACTGTTCGCGCAGACCCACGCCCGCCCGGATCTGGCCGGGCGAACCCCCTGCGAGATCGTGATGACCGAACACGCCCGGCTGCGCAACGAGGCGATGAGCGCGCTGGCCCGTTACGAACTGCAGCACTGCGCCGAGCAGCCGTTCGACACCCTGTCCGGCGGTCAGCAGGCGCGTCTGCAGGTTCTGCTGCTCGAACTGGGCGGCGCCACCCTGCTGCTTCTCGACGAGCCCACCGACAACCTCGACTTGGCCAGCGCCGAGGCCCTGCAGCACGCGCTGGACGGCTACCAGGGCACGGTGGTGGCGGTGACACATGACCGCTGGTTCGCGCGCGCCTTCGACCGTTTCCTGGTGTTCGGGTCGGGCGGCGACGTGTACGAGGCGGACCAGCCGGTGTGGGACGAGATGCGGGTCAGCCGGGCGAGGCCCGCGACAACGGCGACGGGAACCGTGGACTGACCCGGGCCCCGTCGAGCCACGCGGTGAGCTCGGCGGCCCGGCGGTTCAGGGCCCGTGTCCCGTCGCGGCCCACGTCCTCGACGGGACGCACCTCGACGCGCCCGTCGGCGTCCTGACCCCAGGCGCCGACGATCCGCCCGTTCCACCACGCGGTGGGCCCCGCGTTGCCGTTGGTGTCGAATACGTGTGGCCGGTGCTCCCCGAGATACCAGTCGCGATCCGACCAGCCCATCGCCGTGACGTCGAGGCCGGGCAGCAGCGCGGCCCACGGCTCGCCGCCGGGTTCGGGCTCGAGGTCGTCGGGCAGCGCGTAACCCACCGCGCCGCCGAGGTCGACCTCGACGGCGCCGATCGCCCGCAGCGTATGACGCGCCCAGGTCAGCGTGCTGCCGAACCACCACTTCACGTCGACGGCGGTACCCGGTCCGAAGGTGCGCAACCAGCGCCGCACCGCTTCGGCGGAGGCCTGGTCGGCATGCGCGGGTTCGATCGGGGCTCCCAGCCAGTACCGTGCACTGGCCCACCGCGGTCTGCTGACCGCCCACCCGCCGTCGTTGGTGGCGCGCACGATCTCGCCCGCCGCCGAGAGGACCGTCAAAACCCTTGGGGCGAGTGGTGTTTGACCTCCCCAGCGTTTGCCCGGCGCCGGGTCGTAAGTGCCCGCCAACTCGGGCAGCGCCGCACGCAACTGGCTCGACGTCGCCGCGCCGTGCTCGTCGAGGTGCCGCAGCACCGCGCCGCACGCCGCGTCCAGCCAGCCCGCGCCGTCCTCGGCGAGGCCGGCCTTCTGGGCGTCCGCGATCAGCCGCCGGCGCTCGCCGACGGCGACCCGTGCGCTGCCTGCCGTCTGGATCATCGGCAAATCCTCGGCACGCACCGTCCACAGCGTCCGCCGCATCGCGAGATGTTTGACCAGCGCGCGCCTGCGATAGAGCAGGTCGTCGAGGTCGGCGATGGCGAAGCCGGGCACCCGGGCCCACAGGCTCAGATACGGTGTGGTCGGGTCGGTCGAGTGCAGGCCGACGACCGCGCAGGTCACCGCGGCAACCGAATCGGCGGGCGCGGCGCCGGACAGGAAATGCCGTCGCGCCAGCCGGGCGCGGCGCTCAGCGGGACTGAAAGAACGCACGGCTCAGGTGTTGTCGGTCCGGTCGTCCGGCCGGCCCATGGATGCGCGGATCTGTGCCAGCCGTTCGGCCGCCGCACGCTGACGCTCCTCGTACAGCTTCTCGGCCTCGCGGCCCTCGGGTGTTTCGGCGGCCAGTTCGGAGGCCCCGACGGCGGTGCCGTAGCGGGTCTCGATCCGCTCGCGGACCGCCTCGAAGGTCGGCACACCGCCTGCGGTGTAACCCGTCTCGACAGGTTCGACCGGCACCGCGGTGCCGCTTTCCGGCTCGGTGGCGGGTTCGTCTGGCATATCCGTCACCGTACCCGCGACCTCCGTCCCGACGGGGAAGTTGGGATCGGTAGCGCTCGGGGCGGCTTTGACTAACCGCACGACGACGCCATCGGGGCGACGCGAAGACGCAAGGAGAACGAAGATGAATCGAGTTGCCGCAGCGGTGATCGGGCTGGCCGCCGGTGCCGCGGTGCTGGTCGGTTGTTCAGACGACAGCCCGGTCGCGGTCGGGACCGCCGCCCACATGGTGCCCGGTACCGAGGTCAAGGTCGACGGGGCCGACCTGGCCGGCCTGGACCTCGCATCGGTGACGTGCGTGAAGCACGGCGGCAAGATCAACGTCGGCAGCGGTGCGGTCGGCGGGCAGCAGGGTCTGGGCATCGTGATGACCGACGAAGCCACACCGCGGGTCGAATCCCTGGGCATGGTGGTCGACGGCAACGCACTCGCCGTGAGCGACAACATGGGGGTAAAGGTGGGTTCGGCGGAGGTGAAGGTGGACGGTGACATCTACACCATCACCGGCGAAGCCACCGGCGCCGACATCAACAACCCGATGGCGGGGATGATCACCAAACCGTTCACCGTCACGGTGACCTGCGGTTGAGCCTGTTGGTGGCGCAGCGGCGGGCGTGCCCGGCACGCCCGCCGCTTCCTATGATGGCGCGGTGACGATCCCCGCCGAGCTGGAACGCGCCCGTCACCTCGCGTTCGCCGCCGACGAGGCCGCAGCGCGTGATCTGCTGGTGTCTCTCATCCCGGCCATCGAGGCCGTCGACCGCGACGACCTGATGCTCGAGGTGTTCGCCCAACTCGGCGAGATCTACCTCGTGCGCGGCGCCGATGACGGTGTCGCCGAATGTATCCGCCGCATCCGCGACTGTCTGGGCGTCTACACCCGGTTTCTCGGCGGCACCCTGCCCGACCTTGCCGACCGGGTCACCATGCCGCATAAGGAGATCACCCACATGACGTGCCGCTACGCCCGGCGCGCGGCATTCCTCGACGCCGGGCTCGCGGCCGCGCGCGGAGCGCACGAGGAGGCCGCGACGGCGCTGGCAGCGCTGCTGCGCGCCGGTCCGGGACCCGCGGATCTCGCGGGCGAACACGATGACCTGATCACCCGCGCGCACGTCCTGTGTGCGACGGCGCTGTGTGACGACGATCTATACGAACAGTCGGTTCCGTTGTGGGAGAAAGTGATCGAATCTGTCGACCGGCCGGGCGACGGCCTGGAATCCACCGACCATCGCCACGTCACCACCGCCACCGCATACGGCAGGTTCTGCGTGGAGACCGGACGGCTGGCCGAGGCCGAACCCTGGTTGCGCCGGGCCGGTGCGCGCGCCGAGGCGCGGGGCTGGCAACTGGCTGTCGCCAGAACCGGTCTGGAACGCGCCGCGGCGAGCTGGCTGACCGGTGACCACGTGAGGGCCGAGGCGCTGGTGCGCGACGCCTACCCGGCGATCGCACACTACGCGCGGGCGCACGAGGTATCCCGTTGCTTGCTGTATCTGGGGCTGACGGGGATGGCGGTCGGCGAGCTGGACTACGCCGACGAGTGTTTCGGGCATGCCGAAAGGCACTGGCGTGAGGTCGGCCGCCCGCTGCACATCCACCGTGTGCTGCTGGCGCGCAGCTGGATACGGGTGTTCCGCGGTGAGTTCGCCGACGCCGTCGAACTGGTGGCGCAGGCGCGCGAGCAGCTGGACGCCTCGGCGCGGCACAGCTGGCTGCAGTACGCGCGCCTCGACGACCACCTCGGCAGCATCTGGCGTGCCGACGCGCTGGCCGACCCGAACCGTGCCGCCGCGCGAGCGAAATCGGAACAGGCCGCCGACCTCAAGGTGCCCGCCGCGCTCGCCGTCGATTCGGTGCGGTACACCATCGCCGACGCGGAGGACCGGATGCGCTGGGCGACATGGGTTTCCGCCCCCATGCTGGCCGGTGCGTTCGCCGCCACCTGGGAATGGGGCGACATGACAGTGTTATGCGAGCTCATCGAATACCACAGTGCCCGTGGTGCTTTCCACGAAGAGCCGGTGTCGGTCGGGCCGGGGGAGTGGACCTCCGCCGCGACCGCGCCGGTGCCACTGCACCCCGCGGCGCACCCACCCGACGGCGGACCGTTGACCCGCCTGGGCCCGCTGCCGCCGTTGCGGATGGACCCGGCCGGCGGACCGGTGCTCGAGCGGTACCGCGCGCTGGCGTTCGACCGGTACGGCCGCGACCTCACCGATCGCGGTGCCGCGTGGGCGACGTGGCCGTGACCGAGCGGCTCACCCTGGTATTGCGCTACGCCGACGTCGGCGTGGCCACCTACGCGAGCCTGCGGGTGGTGGGGCAGCCGGCGCGCACCGTCACGTGGGTGATCGAGGAGCCGATCCTGCTTGCCGCGTTGGCCGAACTGGACGACGCGCTGCCCGATCCGCGCGATGCGGAGAGCCGCACCGACGCGGTGCAGCGGGCGCTGACCCGTGGCGCGTTCGCCGCACCCGACACCGAACTGACCGTCGCCTACATCCTGGGCGTGTCGTTGATCGCCGGACCGGCCTGGAATCTGCTCCTGGACTGTGTGGCATCGCCGCGCGCGGTGCTGTTCGTCACCCCCAGCACCCGGCTGGCACGGGTGCCGTGGGGTCTGCTGGCCCTGCCCACGAGCGGGCCGAGCGCCGCCGAACTGTCGCGCGCCGCCGCCGAGGCGCGCACCACCAGCGGCACCGCGCCCGCGCGGATCCCATGGCAGCTGGCCGATATCGGCATCGTGACCGAGGGCTACCGCTTGATGGAATTGGCCGATGTGCTGATGGGGGTCGCGCCGAATATCGCCAATGCGCCACGCACACCGGCGCGGTGGACGGGCCCGCACGGTGATCCGCCGCTACTGCTGCTCGATCCGCGCATCCCCGGACAGCGGCCGGACTCCGCGCTCGGCTCGGTCCTCGGACGCCAATCGCAGGAGTCGCCGCTGGTGAGGCACTTCGCCGCGGTGATGCGCGAGCGCGAGGTGTGCCCGCGGGTGACGTCACCGCTAGAGTTGTTCCGGCGCACCGACGTCGACGGCCCCTGGCTGACACGACAACTCGGCCTGCCGACCGGGCGAATGCTCTTCGTCGGGCACGTGACCGCCGCCGACGACCGCCATGGGCGCGCCGATCGCGCCGCGCTGCATCTGGCCGCCGAGGCTCCCGTGCGCGCCGCCGATCTGATCGCGGCCGGTGTCACCATGCCGCCGCGGGTCGCGCTGCTGGCCTGTGCATCCGGCGGTGACTACCGATTCGACGAGGCGACCGGGCTGGTGGCCGCGGCGGTACTGGGCGGCGCCCTGGTCGTCACCGCCACCTTGTGGTCGCTCGTCACCACCGCGGGGATCCGCCGTTTCGGGCCCCGCGCCGACGCGTCGACCGATCCCATGGCCGACACCGTCATCGCCGTCGACCGGGCGCACGATGCCGAGGACGCCGGGTGCGCGGTGAACCGCTGGCAGCGTGCGCAGATGCGGCGGTGGCGCGCGGGTGCACCGGCCGCCAGCCCGCTGTACTGGGCCGCGCTGGCCACGTTCACCGTCGACGGTGCCCGGTGAACGTCCGTCGCCGGAGTCGCCGCGGCCCGGAACGGCCCACCGGAGTTCCGTGTCGCCCACCGTATCCTGTGCCGATGAGTTCGGGCTCCGACGCGGCGGCGCCGGCCGCGGCCACCTCACCGGCTCATCCGCGGCGGGCGGTGATCGACCGGGCGTGGCGGGCCATCGGGCCGGGTGTCGAGGTGCTCAGCGGCGAGGACGGTGCGCCGTTGCGCCGCACCGTCAAACGCATCATCGACCCGCTGGTGCTTCGGCTGCGGGCCAACCCGCAGTACTCGGCGCCGATCGTCACCGCCGACGTGGCGGCCGCCATGTGCCGGGCGATCGCCGACTGCGCCGATCAATTGCGTTCCGCGGCAGCGTGGTTCGTTCTGCTGAAGACGCAGCGGCGCCGGCTCCGCATTGCCACGGGCAATGCCCAGGAGCTGTACTTCCCGGTGTCCTTCGAACTTGCGGTGACGCGGGGGCGGCCGGGCCGCGACGGTGAACAGACGGCGGTCTCGGTGCTGCGCCATGTCCACGGGGACCGCGACCGCACCGCCGTCGAGGTGCTGGACCGGCATCTGGGCGATCCGCGCGTGGTGGCCACGCTGACCGAACAACTCGCGCACAGCTGGCGCGACGTGCGGCCCGGCGCCGCGACCAGCGCCCCGTTTCTTGCCGGGCTGAGCACCGTCCTCGGCGACGCCGACGGCCATCGCGGCGCGACAGCGCGGCAGCGGGCCTGGTTGGTGCTGATCGCTGACGCCGCACCGTACAACCTCGGTGCCCTGGCCCGCGTCGACCCCCAGGCGATGCCCTGGTCGGTCGTCGACCTCGGACTCAGTTCCGTTGCGCCGCAACGTCCTCCGCCGGTTGCGGGGGTCACCGAGGGGAATCGGCCGCTGGACCGCGCGGTCGCCGATCGGGTGCGGGCCACCCTGCGCAGGGCCCTGGACCGCGACGAACTCCCCGACATCCCACTGCTGTGCGCCGAAGAGGTGGACCGCGCCTGCGCACCGTGGGGTTTGATCGCCGAGGACACCCAGGCCACCCTTGTCGCCGGGATCGAGGTCGCCGTCGACCTGGCACCACTGGCCGACGCCGCGTCCGGGCGCTTCCATTTGGCCCGCCAGATCCAGGCCAGGCTCCGCAAGGAGGCTTACGTTCTGCACGCCTGCCGCTACCTGGCCGGCGGCGGACCGCTGCATCCGCGACAGCGCCAGGTGATCGACGACCTGGCCGCGTTCAGCCGCCCGTATCTGAACCGGCTGTGGGCGCGGCTGCACGGCCGCGACGTGTGGCAGGAGTCGTGCGGCGACGTCGACGACATGCGGTCCCTGCTCGAAGGCGTCGCCCGTTCGGTCAGCCTGGACCACCGCCAGCAGATCAAGTCGATGCTGGAAACGCAGGCCGCCGGATGAAGCTGCACGCCGTCTCCGGACTATGGAGCACTGGTCCGGTGGCCGCCCCGCCGCCGCTGCTGGCGGTGCTGGAAGTGAGCGGGGCCGTGCTGTCCTGGACCGTCGACGACCCCGCCGGCGCGTCGGCCACCCAGATCACCTTCACCGATGCCGCCCGCGCGGACTGGTTGTGGCAGATGGTCGGCGAACCCGGCCATATCGCGCTCGTCTCGGCGCTGACCGGGCGCGACGCGCACGACGGAGCCACCGTCGACCTCGACGGGGTGGACAGCAGCGCGGCGGCAGTCGTGCCGCTGCGGCGGCTGGCCCTGGGCCACTGGCTGCGCAGGTGGTGGCCCGCCAGCGAGCGGGACGCGATCGCCGCGCTGGACCCCGCGGTGCTCGACGGTGAAGTCGCGTTGCTGACCGCCGCGGCCGAGGACTACTTCACCGACGACACCCTCGATTCGGAGGTCGCTGCTCTCCTCGCCCCGCACGGCGCGGCGCTGACGTCCTTGCTGGCGGCGCCCGACGAACGGGTTGCGCGGCTGGCTCGCGCCTGTGCGCAGATGGCCGCCGACACCGGTGTGCCCGGCTGGCCGGACGGTCCGGCGACCACGGGTGACCCGATCCGCCGCCGCGACGACTACGCGCTGGCGGCGGGCCCGGATCCGTCTCGCGACCCGGTGGTGGCGGTGGCTACCGGCGCGGCGTCGATCCGGTGGGCCGCGGTCGCCCCGGGGGTGTTCGACGCCGCGGAGGACACCGTCGCGTGGGAGGTGCTGCCCGCGGGCGGTCACGCCGTCGCGCGGGTGCGGGTCGCGGTGACGGGTGCACCGTCTGCGGCGGGTGTGGCGGTGCGCCTGCGGTGTGGCGCCGTAGCGGGCACCGGTGCGCTCGACGCCGCGGGCCGCGCCACCGTCGGCCTCGTCGACGGTTCCGGCGAACCCCTGACCGAAAGCGGTGCGTGGAATCAGAATTGGGCCGGCACCGACCTCGCGGTGGGAGCCGACGCCGCGCCGGCGGAGACGCCGCAGATGCGTGAACGGGTCAGAATGTTCGCGCGCACCCGGCTGCGCCGGCCGGCCCGCGACGCGTTCCTCGCCGAACTCCTGGCCGCCGAATCCGACTACTGACCGCGGTGCCGGCTACTTCGCGGCGGCCTGCACGTACGGCGCCGCGACAGGCGGTCCGGGCAGCGGGGTGGCATCCACCTGCGGTGTGCCGAGTTGCCCGGCCAGCCAGGGTAGTGCTGCGGCGAAGGCCTGCGAGGCGAACGGCCAGTCGTGGTTGCCCGGTTGTGTGACGACCGCGCAGGTGATTCCGTTCGCGGAGCCCAGACCGCACAGCGAATCCGCCGCCGCCATCTGGTCGCTGACCTTGACGGCGGCCGCGTTGGCGGCGCTGCCCGCCTGCACCGGTCCCGGCGGCGCCCCGTTGACGTCGAACCAGCCCGCCACGTCGGTGTAGGGACCGTGGCCTCGCATCACAGTGGTGGGGTCGAACGCCGCCCACTTGGCGGCGCTGCCGCCGAACAGACGGGCGATGGTCTGCTCCTTGTTACCCGAATTGGGGGTGATGTCGCCGGCGATGTCGACGAACGCGCTGAACATGTCGGGGTGCATGACCGCCAGGTCGACCGCGCACGTGCCCCCCATCGACCATCCGACGATGCCCCAGTCCGTGGCGTCGGGGCTGACGCCGTAGTTCGAGATCATGAACGGTACGACGTCGCGGGTCAGATGGTCGGCCGCGTTGCCGCGGGAGCCGTTGACGCATTCGGTGTCGTTGTTGAACGCGCCGCCGGAGTCGACGAACACGACGACCGGCGCGTTGCCGTGATGAGCCGCCGCGAAGTCGTCGAGCGTCTTGACGGCGTTGCCCGCCCGCACCCAGTCGGCGGGGGTGTTGAATTCGCCGCCGATCATCATCACCGTCGGCAGGCGTGGCGCGGGATCGGTGGCGAACCAGGCCGGCGGCAGGTAGACGAGTTCGCCGCGGTGTTTGAAGCCCGAGCTCGCGTCGCCGATCGTGACCGGCACGACCGACCCCTTCGCCGGGATCTTGTGTTCTTTGACCATCGCCATCACGGTGTGCTGGTCCGTCTGGTCGGGCAGCGGTCCGGCCGTCAGCTGATTCCACATGGCCTGCGCGGTGGGGAAGTAGCCGACCCACATATTCAGCGCCATGCCCGCGCACAGCACCGACAGCGGTACCGCGAGCATCGACACGGCGCGCCGCCACCACGCCGTACCGGGCCAGCCCGCCAGAAGCACCACGACGGCCGCACCGGACAGCGCGATCCAGATCCACAGGCCCTGCGGCGCCGGATTGCCGGCCAGTCCCTCGGAGGTGACGTACCAGTACGTGACGCTGACCAGGCCGGTACCGACGACGGCCGCGACGGGCAGGGCCACCGTCAGCCAGCGGCGAGTGCGCAATCCGACTGCGGCGACCAGCGCCACCGCTGCAACGATCTGCGCCGTCAGGGGAAGCCAGCCGTGCATCAGCGAGAGGTGCGCCAACTGATGGCGCAACGACGGGTCAACCCAAGTCACAGCGTCATCGTGGACGCCGAAGCTTACGGCCAGCTGTGCACCGGCTGTCAGGTTTGAGTGGCGTCCGGCGGTGCGGGCTAGCGGGGTTTGGCCAGCGGGAAGGGCAGGGTCTCGCGGATGGATCGACCGGTGATCAGCATGACGACCCGGTCGACGCCGACGCCCAGACCGCCGGTCGGGGGCATCGCGTACTCCAGGGCCTGCAGGAAATCCTCGTCGAGTTCCATCGCCTCGGGGTCACCGCCAGCGGCCAGCAGGGACTGCTCTTGCAGCCGGCGGCGCTGTTCGACCGGGTCGGTCAGCTCGCTGTAGGCGGTGCCCAGCTCGACACCCCAGGCCACCAGATCCCACCGCTCGGCCACCCCCGGGCGGCTGCGGTGCGGCCGCGTCAACGGCGACACCGACGTCGGGAAGTCCTTGTAGAACGTCGGGTGCTCGGTGCGGTCCTCCACCAGGCGCTCGTAGAGTTCGAGCACGACCGCGCCGGCGTCCCAGTGGGTCAGATAGGGGATGTCGGCGGCGTCGCAGAGCCTGCGCAGAGTCGCGACGTCCGTCTCGGGCCCGATCTCCTCGCCCAGCGCCTCCGAGACCGCGCCGTGCACCGTCTTGACGGTCCATTGGCCGGAGATGTCGACGGGTTCGAGGGTGCCGTCCGGGCCGGGCCGCATGACCACCTGCGCACCGTTGGCGGCCTCGGCCGCATTCTGGATCAGTTCGCGGCAGCCGTGCAGCCAGACGTCGTAGTCGGCGTGTGCCTGATACGCCTCCAGCAGCGTGAACTCCGGGTTGTGGGAGAAATCCACCCCCTCGTTCCGGAACGCGCGGCCCAGCTCGAAGACCCGCTCGACGCCGCCGACGCACAGCCGCTTGAGGTAGAGCTCTGGTGCGATGCGCAGGTAGAGGTCCAGGTCGTAGGCATTGATGTGGGTGACGAACGGGCGGGCGTTGGCACCGCCGTGGATCTGCTGCAGGATGGGCGTCTCGACCTCCAGGAATCCCTTGCCGAACAGGGTTTCGCGGATCGCGTGCAGCACCCGGCTGCGGGCGGTGATCAGCTCGCGTGCCTCGGTGTTGATCGCAAGGTCGACGTAGCGGGTGCGCACCCGGGCTTCCGGATCCGTCAGACCCTTCCATTTATCGGGCAGGGGACGCAGGCACTTACCCGTCAACCGCCAACTGTGCACGAGCAGCGAGCGTGTGCCCTTGTTGCTGTAACCCATCCGCCCCGTCGCCTCGAGCAAGTCGCCCAGGTCGATGGCCGCGGTGAAATCGGCGGTGGCGCCCTGCCGCAGCAGTGAATTGTCGAGCAGGAGCTGCACCTCGCCCGACCAGTCCCGCAGCTGGGCGAACAGCACACCGCCGTAGTCGCGGATGCGCAGCACCCGGCCGGCGACGGTGAGCTCCACGTCGTCGGCCGCGTCCACGGCCTGGGCGATGGTGTGGCTGGGTGGCCGGCCGACCGGGTAGGCGTCGACGCCGTCGGCCTGCAGAGCCCGCAGTTTGGCCATCCGGACCCGCACCTGTTCGGGCAGGCGCCCACCGTTTTCGGCGTCCTCCGCCTCGGCCCTGAAGTCTTCGACGTCGGGGGCGCTGCCGTCGGCATGCAGCACTCCGGTGTCCACGACGTCGCGGGGGACGGCGGAGTGGTGGCCGGTGTGCTGTCTGGTGCGTCGTGAGAAGGGCAGTATCAGGAAGCCTTCGGCGATCACCGAGGCGACACCGACGCGGGGGACGAGCCGGGCGTCCTCGTAGCAGGCGTAGCGCGGCACCCACTGCGGCTGGTACTTCATATTCGACCGGTACAGGGTTTCCAGCTGCCACCAGCGGGAGAAGAACACCAGCAGGCTGCGCCAGAGGCGCGCGATCGGACCGGCGCCCAGTTGCGCACCCTGCTCGAAGGCGGAACGGAACATCGCGAAATTCAGTGAGACGCGACTGACGCCGATGTCCTCGGCCTGCTGGACCAGCTCGCTGACCATCAGCTCGATGGTGCCGTTCGGCGATTGCGGTGAGCGGCGCATGAGGTCCAGCGACAGGCCGTTGCTGCCCCACGGCACCAGTGAGAGCATCGCGACCACCTCCCCGCCGGGACTCATCCCCGAGTCGCTTCGCTCCTGCCCGCCGGTGCTGATCCCCGAGTCGCTTCGCTCCTGCCCGCCGGTGCTGATCCCCGAGTCGCTTCGCTCCTGCCCGCCGGTGCTCACCGCCTCCACCAGCAGGCAGTCCCCGTCCGCGCTGTCACCGAGCCGGCCCAGCGCCATCGAGAACCCCCGCTCGGTCTCGGTGTCGCGCCAGGCGTCGGCGCGCTTGATCACCGCGGCCATCTCCTCGGGGGGCAGGTCGCGGTGCCGGCGCAGCCGCACGGACAGGCCGGACCTGCGGGCGCGGGTCACGGCTTGGCGCACCGCGCGCATATCGGGTCCGGTCAGTCGGAATCTGTCCGGGTAGAGGATCGCCTCGTCGCCGAGCTGCAGGGCGTTGAGCCCGGCCTCGCGGAAGGTCTGGGCCGCGGCCGAACTCGCCCCCATCACCCCCGGCGCCCAGCCGTACTCCTGGCACAGCTGCAGCCACGCTTCGATCGCCTGCGGCCAGGACTTGGGATCGCCGACGGGGTCGCCGCTGGCCAGGCACACCCCGACCTCCACGCGGTAGGTGATCGCCGCGCGGCCGTTGGGGGCGAACACCACCGACTTGTCGCGGCGGGTGGCGAAGTAGCCCAGCGAGTCGTTCTTCCCGTACTGCTCCAGCAGTCCCCGAATCGCGGATTCGTCCTCGCCGGTCAGCGCGTTGTCGGCGCGTTGCGATTGGAACAGCACGATCGCCGCGACCATCAGCGCCAGCGCACCGAACAGCCCCAGCAGCGCGTTGACCAGCACATGCGGATGACCCGAGAAGATGTCGGAGTCGGCGCCCGCGAAGGCGCTCACCCGGTTGAGTGCGTAGAGGAAGCGGTCGTCGCGGGCCAGGGTGCCCGGGAACAGTTCGAGCAGCCCCCAGCCGACCAGGGTGCCGATGGCCATGGCCGCCACGAGCACCACCGCGGCCTTGACCAGCGCGCCGCGGCGGACCTTCGCCCAGAATTCCTTGCGCGCCAGGACGAGGAACACGACGGACGCGACGTGGAAGACCAACCCGATGACCTCGCCGACGTCCTCCACGACCGTGTCGCCGCCGGTCACGAGGTCGACGACGTTCCAGCCGATCGCGGCGACCATGTAGCCCACGAGGATCCACCACGCGATGCGTTTGCGGGCCGCCAGGGCCGCAGCCAGCAGGACCAGCACGAACGCCCACGCGAAGCTGGTGTCGGGGAAATTGAACAGGTAGTCGTTGACGAACTCGCGCGGCACACGGATGATCAGGCGCACCAGCGGCGACACGCTCGCGATCAGCGACAACGTCGCGATGATCCCGACGGTCCAGCCTGCCGCCGCGGGAACCCAGGAATATCGGGACGCGGGCCGCAGGGTCGACGTGGGTACGAGGGTCATAGGCCGCGAGGATATTCGCTCAACCTCGAAAATGTGCCGACCACGCGACGCGGGTTTACCAGACCGGCCCGGTGTATTTCTCGCCCGGTCCGTGGCCCGGTTCTTCCGGAGCCGCGCTGGATTCGCGGAACGCGAGCTGCAGCGACTTCAGGCCGTCCCGCACGGGCCCGGCGTGCGGCCCGAGATACTCCGCCGATGCCGTGACGAGGCCGGCCAGGGCGGTGATCAGCCGTCGCGCCTCGTCGAGGTCGCGGTGCGGGCTCTCGTCGGGGTCGTCGGCCGACAGGCCGAGCTTCTCCGCCGCGGCACTCATGAGCATCACGGCCGCCCGGCTGATCACCTCCACGGCGGGGACGTCGGCGAGTTCGCGCACGGGCGGCGGGGCCGACGACGAGGACGGTGCGGGGATATCGGTCATGCCTGCTAGACTTGCACGCGCGACCGTCCCGGGTGAACGCCGGGGACAGCAAGTGGAGTCCACTCCCACCGCTTGGCCACGGAAGGTTCCGAAGGCTCAGCGGTCCGGTCACCGGCATTTTCGCAATGCCGGTTCCCGCGCCTGCGCGCGGGGCGGCGACAGCCGTGATCGGTCGGCATTGGGCCCTGTCACGGACAGGGCCTCTCTGTTCTGGTGAGCAGAGCGCTGATGATGTGGCCTCCGGAGAACGACTACGAGGAGGCCCCATCAGCACTGAGACCCGCATCAACGAGCGCATTCGCGTACCCGAAGTCCGCCTGATCGGACCGGGTGGTGAGCAGGTAGGCATCGTGCGCATCGAAGATGCCCTCCGCGTCGCCGCGGATGCCGATCTCGACCTTGTCGAAGTAGCCCCCGACGCCAAGCCGCCGGTGTGCAAGATCATGGACTACGGCAAGTTCAAGTACGAGACGGCACAGAAGGCGCGCGAGTCTCGCAAGAACCAGCAGCAGACCGTCGTCAAGGAACAGAAGCTGCGTCCCAAGATCGACCCGCACGATTACGAGACCAAGAAGGGTCACGTCATCCGCTTCCTCGAGGCGGGGTCGAAGGTCAAGGTGACGATCATGTTCCGCGGACGTGAGCAGTCGCGGCCGGAACTGGGTTTCCGGCTCCTGCAACGCCTGGGCGCCGATGTGGCCGATTACGGCTTCATCGAGACGTCCGCCAAGCAGGACGGCCGCAACATGACGATGGTGCTGGCACCGCACCGCGGCGCGAAGACTCGCGCCAAGGCGGCGGAGCAGGCCGAGCGCCCCGCGCGGCAGGCCGCACCAGAAGAACCAGACGTTTCGCAGAACTGACAGAACTGAGGACACATGCCCAAGGCCAAAACCCACAGCGGCGCCGCCAAGCGGTTCCGGCGCACCGGCACCGGGAAAATCGTGCGCCAGAAGGCCAACCGCCGACACCTGCTGGAGCACAAGCCCTCCAGCCGCACCCGCCGCCTCGACGGCCGCACCGAGGTGTCGGCGAACGACACCCGTCGCGTCAACAAGATGCTGAACGGCTAGTCGAGCCCTCCGCGGCGGACCCCGTACCGGGGGCCGCCCCATGACCTTTTTGCCCGTACGAGAATAGGAACACCCCCATGGCACGCGTCAAGCGCGCAGTCAACGCCCAGAAGAAGCGGCGCACAGTCCTGAAGGCTTCCAAGGGCTATCGCGGCCAGCGGTCGCGTCTGTACCGCAAAGCCAAAGAGCAGCAGCTGCATTCGCTCACCTACGCCTACCGCGACCGTCGCGCCCGCAAGGGCGAGTTCCGCAAGCTGTGGATCTCGCGTATCAACGCCGCGGCACGCGCCAACGACATCACCTACAACCGCCTGATCCAGGGCCTGAAGGCCGCCGGTGTCGAGGTCGACCGTAAGAACCTCGCCGAGATCGCGGTCAGCGACCCTGCCGCCTTCACCGCGCTGGTCGCGGTGGCCAAGGCCGCCCTGCCTGAGGACGTCAACGCGCCGTCCGGTGAGGCCGCCTGACCCTCACCGAACGCTCCGCCCGGGTGGCGGCAGCGGTCAAACTTCACCGCAACGTCGGTCGGCGCCGCGCCGCACGCTTCCTCGCCGAAGGTCCCAACCTGGTCGAGGCGGCGTTGCGGCGCGGTGTCGTTTCCGAGGTGTTCGCGACGGAGTCCGCCGCAGAGCGGTTCGGCGCCCTGTTGGCGGGTGCACCGGTCCACCTGGTCACCGAGCGGGCGGCAAAAGCGTTGTCGGACACCGTGACTCCGGTTGGCCTCGTCGCTGTGTGCGAGGTTCCCGTCGGGTCGCTCGACGACATGCTGGCGGATTCGCCGCGGTTGGTCGCGGTGGCCGCGCAGATCTCCGAACCGGGGAACGCGGGCACCCTGATCCGCATCGCCGACGCCATGGGTGCCGGCGGTGTGGTGCTGGCCGGGCACAGTGTCGACCCCTACAACGCGAAGTGTCTGCGGGCGTCGGCGGGCAGCATCTTCTCGGTGCCTGTGGTGTCCGAACCCGACGCGGACCGCGCCGTGGATGTGCTGTCGGCGGCGGGGCTGCAGGTGCTCGCCACCACCGTCGACGGTGAGCTCACACTCGACGACGCCGAATCCCTCCTCGGATCGCCCACCGCCTGGCTGTTCGGTCCCGAATCGCAGGGTTTGCCCGTGGAGCTGGCGCGGCGCGCCGCGCACCGGGTGCGCATCGTGATGCCCGGCCACGCCGAAAGCCTCAACGTCGCCTCGGCGGCGGCGATCTGCCTCTACCAGAGTGCAAGGGCGGCACGCTGACCGGCGCGCGCCCGGGTAGCTGGAGATTTGCCGGGCCGAAGAACGCGGACCTAGGCTGACGCCGTGGATGCCGAATCGTCCGAGCAACGATCCGGGGACGACGCCACCGGCGGGCCGCTGGCCTGGCTGACGCGGACCAACCGAAATCCCGCGTTGATCGCGTTGGTGAAGCGTGCGCGCCGGGTGCTGCCCGGCGATCCCGAGTTCGGCGATCCGCTCTCCGCGGCCGGTGTCGGCGGACCTCGGGCGGCCGCGCGGGTGGCCGATCGGCTGCTCGACCGTGACGCCGCATCGCGGGAGGTCAGCCTGGGGGCGCTCCAGCTGTGGCAGGCGCTGACCGAGCGGGTGTCGGGGCGGCCGGCCAACCGCGAGGTGACGATCGTCTTCACCGACCTGGTCGGATTCTCGTCGTGGTCGCTCAAGGCCGGCGACGACGCCACCCTGACCCTGCTGCGCAGGGTTTCGCAGGTGGTTGAACCTCCGTTGCTGGAGGCCGGCGGCCAGATCGTCAAACGGATGGGCGACGGGATCATGGCCGTGTTCGCCGATCCGACCACCGCGCTGCGGGCGGTGATCCTCTCCATGGAGGCGCTGAAAACCGTTGAGGTGCAAAGCTATACGCCGCGCATGCGGGCGGGTGTGCACACCGGCCGTCCGCAACGTATCGGTTCGGATTGGCTCGGCGTCGACGTCAACGTCGCCGCCAGGGTCATGGAGCGCGCGGCCAGGGGAGGTCTCGTGGTTTCGCAGACCGCGCTCGAGCAGATCTCCGATGAGGACTTCGAGGCGATGGGCCTGTCGGCGAAACGTCAGCGCCGACAGATGTTCGCCGGGAAGTCCGACGGCGTCCCCGCCGGCCTCGATATGTACCTGTTGAAAACTCGCAGGGATTTGCCAGGTGACGATTCCCAGGGTGTGGGGGACCCGCAGGGATAGTGGAGCAGTGGTCTCCGGTGTCCTGTCCACGCTCCAGCGGATCCGCGTCACCGTGGTGTACGCGGCGATTCTGGTCGCGGTCGCGACGGTGCTTGTGGAACTCGGACCGCGCATGCAGGAACGGGTGATCGACCATGCCAGCACCAACCTGCACAACCTCGCACACGGTCGTATCGGAACACTCGTCGGCAGTGCGTTCGTCATGGAGGCGGGCCCGATCTATCTGTGGTTGCCGGGGCTGGTGTGCCTGCTCGCCGTTGCCGAGTTGGTCTGGCGCAGCGGCCGGTTGGTGATCGCGTTCACTGTCGGGCATGTCGGAGCCACGCTGGTGGTCGCGGCGGGGTTGGTGACCGCGGTGAAACTGGGCTGGCTGCCCGTGTCGGTGAGCCGGGCGACCGACGTGGGGATGAGCTACGGTGCCGCGGCCGTGTTGGGCGCGCTCACCTCGGCACTCCCGGTGCGGTGGCGTCCGATATGGATCGGCTGGTGGGTTGCGGTCGCCGTGTCCGTCGCCGCGTTGAGCCATGACTTCACCGACGTCGGCCACGGGGTGGCGCTGGTGCTGGGGATGGTGGTGTCCACCCGTTTCGGGGTTCCCGACCGCTGGACTCCGGTGCGGTATCTGCTGCTCGGTGCCGCCGCGATGTTCGGTTTGATGCTGCTGGCCAACACCGTGCCGGCGATGGTCGCGTCGGTGGGCGCAGGGCTCGTCGGCGCCGCAGGGGGTTGGGCGGTGGCGCGCCGGGGGGCGCTGACGCGGAGGGCGGTCATTCAGCTCGATCCGAGCCTCTGAGCGCTCGTCGACGCGGCGGTGTGCCTGTTCGCAGGTTGAGGCGCATGATGATCTCACCGCCGGGGTCGACCTCGCCGGTGGGCGTGAAGCCCAGACGCTCGTAGAACGGCCCAGGGCCATCCTCGCCCTCCGGGACGTAGCTGGTGAGCAGGTCATCTGCACCCTCCGCTCGCACCAGATCCACAACCAGCCGAACCGCCTCACGCCCGTACCCGCGGCGTTGGCGGCGTTCGTCGATGAGCAGCTTCCACAGGAACCACGGGCCGATGATGTCCGGTGGCTTCGGCGCGCAGTTCCAGCTCACCATGACGAAACCCACCGGCTCGTCGCCGGCGTAAACCGCCCGGCACCACGGGTTCGCCTGCGGATACTCCTTGGCCTCCTGGAGCGACTCGGACACCGAGCTCACGTAGCGATCCTGACCGGGCGCAAGGCGCAGTGCGAGCACGTCGTCGCGATTGGCGGCGGACATGACACGAAGGGTGACCGGTTGATCCATTCTGCGAATGATGCCTCGACCGGCGTGCCGGATGCACCGATACCGGCTGTCGGAATTCGCCAAGCCCTCAACGACCGCACCCCCAAAGCCGCCTACCTCGCCGACAAAACCGGCCAGAACCTGCCAACTTCTTGACTCAAGACAGATGTTGCGGAGCGGGCGCCGGATGCGGTTGCGGGGTGGGTGCGGGTGGGCCGGGCAGCGATCTCGTTCGGACTAGCGACTCCTGGTTTGATTCAAGAACTCGCGCAACGTCATCGGTGGACGCCCCGTGAGTCGCTCCAGGTCGGGACGAACGGGTGACAGCTCGCCGGAAGCGATGGCCGAATACGTCGAGACCCAGGCATCGAGCTGCCAAGGCGGTGGCTGCAGGTGCCGACGTGACCGGTAGGCGTCATCGGTGGTTTCGTCGACGAATGAGACGGGCCTGTTTCGGACTTCGGAGATCGTTGCCGCTATGTCGGCCATGGTCAAGGCTTCCCGCCCGGTCAGCTCATAGGTCCTGCTCCGGTGGTTTTCCGGTGCTCGCAGCACCGCTGACGCCGCGGACGCGATGTCGGCGCGCGCGACGATCGACACTCGGCCATTCCCGGCGGGACCCCTGATCACGCCGGTGCTGTCGATGAGCGTCTCCATGAAGTCGATGTAGAAGTTGTCCCGCAGGAAGGTGAAGTCGAGGCCGCTCTCCACGATGTACCGCTCGGTCGCGGCATGGTCGCGGGCGAGTGTGAAGGTCGAATCAGGTGCTGCAGCAAGAAACGACGTGTACACCACGTGGGCGACACCAGACGTCACCGCGGCGTCGACAACGGTGCGGTGCTGCTGGAGTCGATTCGGACCCTCCGGCGCGGAGACCAGGAAAACCACCGAGACTCCACTCAGCGCACGAGTGCAGGATGCCCGGTCTGAGTAGTCCATTGTTGCCACCGTCGCCCCCGCCAGTTTCGGAGCGCGCGCGGCGTCGCGCACCAGGAGGCGTTGCGGGTGTGCGTCGGCGGCGAGCAGTTCTGCGACGAGACCGCCCAACGCGCCTGTTGCACCCGTGACGGCTGTGTCGGCCGTCATGCGTCCGGCCGGTTCTCGGCGGCGCCGACGATTGCGAACACACGGATTTCGATGCGCATGCCGGGCGCGCCCAATGGCGCTACGCCGGTCTGGGCCCAGATCGGGGCCCTGTCACCGATCTGTACCGGTTGGTTGTAATGCGCTCGCGCCAAGAATGTTTCGCCGTATCCGGGTGTGGTGTAGAACTGGATTTCGTTCGGCTTCTCCGTTCGCGTTCGGGCGCGACGCTACCATCGCATCATCACCGGGGCCGGCGGCTCAGCGAAACACGTCGGCGGAGGCTTCGATCCAATCCGACCGCCACGACTCGGGCGGGTCGTCAAGTAATTCGCCGGGCATCAGCCACTCGTAGATCTCGGCGTAGGTGCGGGTGCGCTGTCCCTCGATCCGCCGGTTGAGCATGGCGGGGGACAGTTCGTGGAAGCCGGCCAGGCCCATCGAGGCGACGATCTGGGCGGCCGAGGCCACCGTCGCCCGCTGGAAGTTGAACACCCGGGTCGTCTTGTCGGGCACGTCGAGCGCTCGGGAGCGCGCCGGGTCCTGGGTGGCCACTCCGGTAGGGCAGTGGTTGGTGTTGCACGCCATCGCCTGGATGCAGCCGACCGCGAACATCATGGCGCGCGCCGACATGGTGAAATCGGCGCCCTGACACACCCGGCTGACGATATCCACGCCGCTGGCGACCTTGCCCGACGCGCCGACACGGATACGGTCGCGCAGGCCGGTGCCGACCAGACTGTTGTGCACGAGCATCAACCCCTCGGTCAGCGGCATACCGACGTGGTCCTCGAATTCCACCGGCGCCGAGCCGGTTCCGCCCTCCGAGCCGTCGACGATCACGAAGTCGGGGCCGGTGCCTGCGGCCAGGATCGCCTTGCAGATCGACAGGAACTCGGTGCGCGCGCCGACGCACAACTTGAATCCGACGGGTTTGCCGCCCGACAGCCGCCGCAGCGTGGTGATGAAGTCGACGAACTCGGCCGGCGTGCCGAACGCGCTGTGCGCCGGCGGCGAGATCACCGTGCGCCCCACCGGCACACCCCGCGTCGCGGCGATCTCCGGGCTCACCTTGGACCCGGGCAGCACACCACCCAGGCCGGGTTTGGCGCCTTGGGACAGTTTGATCGAGATCGCTTTCACCGCGTCCAGTTGTGCCTTCTCGGCGAAGGCTGCGGCGTCGAAGCGGCCGTCGGCGTCGCGGCACCCGAAGTAGCCCGACCCGATCTCCCAGATCAGGTCTCCGCCGCGCAGGTGGTACGGGCTGATCCCGCCTTCCCCGGTGTCGTGGGCAAATCCGCCGCGGGCCGCCCCGGCGTTGAGTGCCTCGATCGCATGGGACGACAGCGCCCCGAAGCTCATCGCCGACACGTTGAGCAGCGCGATGTCGTACGGCCGCGTGCAATCGGTCCCGCCGAGCCGTACCCGCGGGTCGAGGTCGTCGGCGAATCGGGCCCGAATGGAGTGCCTCAGGAATTCGTAGCCCAGGGCGTTCACGTCGCGTTCGGTGCCGAACGGTTCGTCACCCTTGGTGCCCTTGGCGCGTTCGTAGACCAGGTCGCGGGTCTCCCGGTCGAAAGGGGACGCCTCGGTGTTCGATTCGATGAAGTACTGGCGGATTTCGGGGCGGATCGCCTCCATGAGGAATCGCACGTGGCCGATGACCGGGTACAGCCGCAGGATGGTGTGGCGCGTCTGCAGCAGGTCCCAGGTGCCCAGCGCCGCGACACCGGCCGCCACCACCGCGGGCAGCGCCCACCACCCGCTACCCGTTGGTGCCAGCAGCGCCGCCGCGAGGGCCGCGAGCCAGACGGCGGCGATGATGAGTGGCCGTATGAACACCGCGTGAGGGTATCGCCGGGGAAATGGCCGCAAGACCCGATCCGGCCATCACCTATGATCGCCGGGTGGCTGAGCCGCCCAACGACTCAACAGACCTGCCCGAGCTGACCGGGGAAGCGCTGACCAAAGCGGTCAGTGCGGCCCGGCATGCGTTCGACCTGGCCGGCGACCTCGATGCGCTGGCCCGCGCCAAGACCGAACACCTCGGCGATCGTTCGGCGATCGCGCTGGCCCGCCAGGCGCTGGGCACATTGCCCAAGGCCGCGCGGGCGGACGCCGGCCGCCTCGTCAACGTCGCCCGCACCGAGGCGCAGCAGGCCTTCGACGACCGGCTCACGGCGCTGCGCGCCGAACGTGACGCCGCCGTGCTGGTGGCCGAGCGCATCGACGTCACCCTGCCGTCGACGCGCCAGCCGGTCGGGGCCCGCCATCCGATCACCATCCTGGCCGAGCACGTCGCCGACACATTCGTCGCGATGGGGTGGGAACTTGCCGAGGGCCCCGAGGTCGAGACCGAGCAGTTCAACTTCGACGCACTGAACTTCCCTCCGGACCATCCGGCCCGCAGCGAGCAGGACACGTTCTACGTCGCGCCCGACGGGTCGCGGCAGGTGCTGCGCACCCACACCTCGCCGGTGCAGGTGCGGGCGCTGCTGGAGCGCGACCTGCCGGTCTACATCATCTCGATCGGGCGGACCTTCCGGACCGACGAACTGGACTCGACGCACACCCCCGTGTTCCACCAGGTGGAGGGGCTGGCGGTGGACAAGGGTCTGACCATGGCGCACCTGCGCGGCACCCTGGACGCGTTCGCCCGATCGGAGTTCGGGCCGCAGGGGCGTACCCGTTTCCGTCCGCACTTCTTCCCGTTCACCGAACCGTCGGCCGAGGTCGACATCTGGTTCGCCAACAAGAAGGGTGGACCCGGCTGGGTGGAGTGGGGTGGCTGCGGGATGGTCAACCCGAATGTGTTGCGCGCCTGCGGTATCGACCCCGAAGTGTATTCCGGCTTTGCGTTCGGCATGGGTCTGGAGCGCACGCTGCAGTTCCGCAACGGCATCCCCGACATGCGCGACATGGTCGAAGGAGACGTCCGGTTCTCGCTGCCGTTCGGGGTGGGCGCCTGATGCGTCTTCCCTACAGCTGGCTGCGCGAGGCGGTCCAGGCCGGTGCTCCCGGCTGGGACGTCTCGGCCGACGAGCTCGAACAGACACTGATCCGGATCGGCCACGAGGTCGAGGAGATCATCCCGGTCGGCCCCGTGAGCGGACCGCTGACCATCGGCCGTGTCGCCGAGATCGAGGAACTCGCCGAGTTCAAGAAGCCGATCCGGGCGGTCAAGGTCGACGTCGGTGAGCCTGAGCTGCGCGACATCGTTTGCGGCGCAACGAACTTCGTTGTGGGCGACCTGGTGGTCGTCGCGCTGCCCGGTACCGTGCTGCCCGGTGATTTCCACATCGCCACCCGCAAGACCTACGGCCGCACCTCCGACGGCATGATCTGCTCGACAGCAGAACTGCGGTTGGGTGCCGACCAGTCGGGCATCCTCGTGCTGCCGCCCGGCACCGCCGAACCCGGCGACGCCGCGGCCGGCGTGCTCGGACTGGACGACGTGGTGTTCCACCTGGCGATCACCCCCGACCGCGGCTACTGCCTGTCGGTGCGCGGTATGGCCCGCGAGATCGCCTGCGCCTACGACCTGGCCTTCGTCGACCCCGCCGACCTGGCGCCGCTGCCCGCCGACGGCGAGGCCTGGCCGCTGACCGTGCAGCCCGGAACGGGCGTCCTGCGGTTCACCCTGCGGCCGGTCACCGGGATCGACCCGGCGGCGGTGTCGCCGTGGTGGATGCAGCGACGGCTGCTGCTCAGCGGTATCCGCGCCATCTCACCGGCGGTCGACGTGACCAACTACGTCATGCTCGAACTGGGTCACCCGATGCACGCGCATGACCGAAGTCTCATCTCGGGCGGCTTCGACGTGCGGTTCGCCCGGGAGGGCGAGACGGTGGTCACCCTCGACGACGTCAACCGCCGGCTCACGCCGGGTGACGTGCTGATCGTCGACGACGTCGCCACCGCCGCGATCGGCGGCGTGATGGGTGCGGGCACCACCGAGGTGCGTGACACCACCACCGACGTACTGCTGGAAGCAGCCGTGTGGGATCCCGCGGCGGTGTCGCGGACCCAGCGCCGGCTGCATCTGGCCAGTGAAGCGGGGCGCCGCTATGAGCGGTTCGTCGATCCCGCCATATCCGTTGCGGCACTGGACCGCTGCGCCGCGCTGCTCGCCGGCATCGCAGGCGGCGCCGCGCAGCCGACACTGACCGACTGGCGCGGCGACCCACCGCGCGCCAACTGGTCACCGCCGTCGGTGAGCATGGCCGCCGACCTGCCCGGCCGCATCGCGGGCGTGGACTACGCGGACGGCGTCACGCAACGCCGACTGACCCAGATCGGCGCGTCGGTGACCACCGCGGACGGGCGGCTGACCGCCACACCGCCGAGCTGGCGGCCGGATCTGCGCGAGCCCGCCGATCTGGTGGAGGAGGTGCTGCGGCTGGAGGGTCTCGAGCTCATCCCGTCGGTGCTGCCGGCCGCTCCGCCCGGGCGCGGTCTCACCGCCGATCAGAAGCGCCGCCGCGCGATCGGAAAATCCTTGGCGCTGGCCGGTTTCGTGGAGATCCTGCCGACGCCGTTCCTGCCCGCCGGGGTGTTCGACCGGTGGGCGTTGCCCGCCGATGATTCCCGCCGGGCCACCACCCAGGTGCTCAACCCGCTGGAGGCCGACCGGCCGCACCTGGCCACCACGCTCCTTCCGGGTCTGCTGGAGGCGTTGACACGCAACGTGTCCCGCGGCGCGGTGGACGTGGCGCTGTACGCCATAGCCCAGGTCGTCGAGCCGACCGACGAGACCCGCGCCGTCGAACGTATCCCCAACAGCCGCCGTCCCACCGACGCGGAGATCGCCGCGCTGGACGCCTCGCTGCCCCGGCAGCCGCGACATGTCGCCGCGGTGCTGGCCGGATTGCGGGAACCCGCCGGACCCTGGGGTGCGGGACGGTCGGTCGAGGCCGCCGATGCGTTCGAGGCGGTGCGGGTGATCGGCAGGTCCGCCGGTGTGGAGTTCGGATTCCGGCCGGCGCAGTATCTGCCGTGGCATCCCGGCCGCTGCGCCGAGATCCTCGTCGGGGACGTGGTCGTCGGGCACGCCGGACAGCTGCACCCCGCGGCGATCGAGCGGTCGGGGCTGCCGAAGGGCACCTGCGCGGTGGAACTGAATCTCGACGCCATACCGGTCGTCGAAACCCTGCCCGCGCCGTCGGTGTCGCCGTTCCCCGCCGTCTTCCAGGACGTCGCCCTGGTGGTCGACGAGGCGATCGCGGCGCAGAGCGTCGTGGAGGCGGTGCGCGCCGGTGCCGGGGAACTGCTCGAGGACGTGCGACTGTTCGACGTGTACACCGGCCCGCAGATCGGGGCGGGACGCAAATCGCTGGCGCTGGCGCTGCGGTTCCGCGCCGCCGACCGCACGTTGACCGAGGATGAGGCCAGCGCGGCGCGTGACGCGGCGGTGCGGCACGCGGGGGAATCGGTGGGCGCCGAGCAGCGACGCTGATCGGTGGTGCGGCCCGGGCGGCGCCGGCGATCGGCTCGCCGTCGAACCGCACTCGGCCGCGGTGGCGGCACGCCGGGGTAATTCATTTGCAACTTCTTGCATAACCATGCAAAATCACCGGCATGGTTTCTGTCGCGGTGGCCGGTGCCAGTGGTTATGCGGGCGGGGAGATCCTGCGCCTGCTCCTCGGGCACCCCGCCCTGGCCGACGGCCGATTGACGATCGGTGCGCTGACCGCGTCGGCGAGCGCGGGAACAGTACTGGCAGAGCATCATCCGCATCTGATGCCGCTGGCCGGGCGCGTGCTGGAGGGTACCGACACCGCCACGCTGGCCGGCCACGACGTGGTGTTCCTGGCCCTGCCGCACGGGCATTCCGCGGCGCTGGCCGAGCAGCTCGGACCCGACACCGTCGTCATCGACTGCGGCGCGGACTTCCGGCTCACCGATCCCGCCGCGTGGGAACGCTTCTACGGTTCGGCGCACGCCGGCAGCTGGCCCTACGGGCTGCCCGAACTGCCCGGCGCCCGGGATCGGCTGCGCGGCGCCCGCCGCATCGCCGTGCCTGGGTGCTATCCGACCGCCGCGCTGCTGGCGCTGTGGCCGGCCGTCGCTGCCGAACTCGTCGAACCCGCCGTGACGGTCGTCGCCGTCAGCGGGACCTCCGGGGCGGGTAAATCCGCCCGGGTCGACCTACTGGGCTCCGAAGTCATCGGATCGGCACGGGCGTACAACATCGGCGGCAAGCACCGCCACACCCCCGAGATCGCCCAGGGGCTCAAGGCCCTCACAGCCAAGGAGGTGACGGTGTCGTTCACCCCGGTGCTGATCCCGGCCTCCCGCGGCATCCTCGCCACGTGCACCGCCCGCACCGAGGCGCCGCTGTCGGAGTTGCGCTCCGCATACGAAAAGGCCTACGACGCCGAACCGTTTATCCATCTGCTGCCGGAGGGGCAGCTGCCCAAAACCGGTGCGGTGATCGGCAGCAATGCCGCGCAACTCGCGGTCGCCGTGGATGAGGAAGCCCAGACGTTCATCGCGATCGCGGCGATCGACAATCTGGTCAAGGGCACGGGAGGAGCGGCGGTGCAGTCGATGAACCTCGCACTGGGCTGGCCGGAAACGGAAGGACTGTCGATCGTGGGAGTGGCGCCATGACGGGATCCGACGTCGTCGGGCAGGCGGCTCCGGCCGCCCCGGCGCAGACCAGGCTGATCCGCACCCAGGGCGTCACCGCGCCGGCCGGCTTCCGGGCCACCGGCATCGCCGCGGGGATCAAGGCCTCCGGCGCGCTGGACCTCGCGCTGGTGTTCAACGAGGGCCCCGACTACACGGCCGCGGGGGTGTTCACCCGCAACCAGGTCAAGGCCGCGCCCGTGCTGTGGACTCGGCAGGTACTCACCAGCGGCCGCCTGCGGGCGGTCATCCTCAACTCCGGCGGCGCCAATGCCTGCACGGGACCGCTGGGCTTCCAGGACAGCCACGCGACCGCCGAGGCGGTGGCCGCCGCGCTGTCGGACTGGGGAACCGAGACGGGGGCGATCGAGGTCGCCGTCTGCTCGACCGGTCTGATCGGCGACCGGCTGCCCATGGACAAGATGCTCACCGGGGTGCAGGACATCGTGCACGAGATGGCGGGCGGGCTGACCGGCGGCGAGGAAGCGGCGCGCGCCATCATGACCACCGACACGGTGCCCAAACAGGCCGCCCTGCACCACCGCGACAACTGGACGGTCGGCGGAATGGCCAAGGGTGCGGGCATGCTGGCACCGTCACTGGCCACGATGCTGTGCGTGATCACCACCGACGCCGTGGCCAGTTCGGATGCTCTGCGCGCCGCACTGAATCGCGCCGCCGCCCTGACCTTCGACCGGCTCGACGTCGACGGCAGCTGCTCCACCAACGACACCGTGCTGCTGCTGGCCTCGGGCGCCAGCGCGATCACGCCCAGCCAGGACGATCTCGACGACGCCGTGCTGCGGGTCTGCGACGACCTGTGCGCCCAGATGCAGGCCGACGCCGAAGGCGTCACCAAACGCATCACGATCACCGTCACCGGGGCGGCCACCGAGGACGACGCGCTGACCGCCGCGCGGGTGGTCGCGCGCGACAGTCTGGTCAAGACCGCACTGTTCGGATCCGACGCCAACTGGGGACGGGTGCTCGCTGCCGTCGGTATGGCGCCGGTGACGCTGGACCCGGATCGGATCGGTGTGTCGTTCAACGGTTCTCCGGTGTGCGTCGACGGCACCGGCGCCCCCGGCGCCCGCGACGTCGACCTGTCGGGGCCCGACATCGAGGTGGTGATCGACCTCGGCTCCGGATCCGGCCGCGCCGCCATCCGCACCACCGACCTGTCGCACGCCTACGTCGAAGAGAACTCGGCCTACAGTTCATGAGCCCGGCCGGTGACACCAGCATCCAGTCCAAGGCCACCGTGCTCGCCGCGGCGCTGCCGTGGCTCAAGCAGCTGCACGACAAGATCGTCGTGGTCAAGTACGGCGGCAACGCGATGACCGACGACGCGCTCAAGGCCGCGTTCGCCGCCGACATGGTGTTCCTGCGCAACTGCGGCATCCACCCCGTGGTGGTGCACGGCGGCGGGCCGCAGATCAGTGCCATGCTCAAACGGCTGGGCATCGCGGGCGATTTCAAGGGCGGCTTCCGCGTCACCACCCCCGAGGTGCTCGACGTCGCCAGGATGGTGCTCTTCGGCCAGGTCGGCCGTGAACTGGTCAACCTCATCAACGCCCACGGCCCCTACGCCGTCGGGATCACCGGCGAGGACGCTCACCTGTTCACCGCCGTTCGGCGCAGCGTGCTGGTCGACGGCGTCGACACCGACATCGGCCTGGTCGGTGACGTCGAGCAGGTCAACGCCGCGTCCGTGCTGGACCTCATCGGGGCGGGACGCATCCCGGTGGTGTCCACCATCGCGCCCGACGCCGACGGCATGGTGTACAACATCAACGCCGACACCGCGGCGGCCGCGCTGGCCGAGGCGCTGGGCGCCGAGAAGCTGGTCATGCTGACCGACGTCGAAGGCCTCTACACCGACTGGCCCAATCACGACTCGCTGGTCAGCGAGATCGACACCGCCGCACTGACCCAGCTGCTGCCCCGGCTGGAAGCCGGCATGATCCCCAAGATCGAGGCGTGCCTGCGGGCGGTCGGCGGCGGGGTACCCAGCGCGCACGTCGTCGACGGTCGTGTCCCGCACTGCGTGTTGGTCGAACTGTTCACCGACGAGGGCACCGGCACGAAAGTGGTCAGCGCATGAGCACCCCGCACCCGCACACCGACGCCATACAGCAGCGCTGGTCGGCGGTGATGATGAACAACTACGGCACTCCGCCGGTCGCGCTGGCCAGCGGGGACGGCGCAGTCGTCACCGACGTGGACGGCAAGGCCTACGTCGACCTGCTCGGCGGCATCGCGGTCAACGTGCTCGGCCACCGCCACCCGGCCGTCATCGAGGCCGTCACACACCAGCTCAACACGTTGGGCCACACCTCGAACCTCTACGCCACCGAGCCGGGTATCGCACTGGCCGAAGCGCTGGTGAACCTGCTGGGCACCCCAGCGCGGGTGTTCTTCTGCAACTCCGGCACCGAGGCCAACGAGGTCGCGTTCAAGATCAGCCGGCTCACCGGCCGCACGAAACTGGTTGCCGCGGAAGGGGCGTTCCACGGCCGCACGATGGGGTCGCTGGCGCTGACGGGGCAGCCCGCCAAACAGGCGCCGTTCGCGCCGCTGCCCGGCCACGTCGTGCATGTGCCGTTCGGCGACGTCGACGCCCTCGCGGGCGCGATCGACGACCAGACCGCGGCGGTATTCCTCGAACCGATCATGGGGGAGGGCGGCGTCGTCGTCCCGCCGGCCGGCTATCTGGCCGCCGCGCGGGAACTGACCAGCGCCCACGGCGCCCTGCTCGTCCTCGACGAGGTGCAGACCGGCGTGGGCCGCACCGGTACCTTCTTCGCCCATCACCACGACGGCATCACCCCCGACGTGGTCACGCTGGCCAAAGGGCTGGGCGGGGGACTGCCGATCGGGGCGTGCCTCGCGGTGGGGCCGGCCGCCGACCTGCTCACCCCCGGTCTGCACGGCAGCACGTTCGGCGGCAACCCGGTGTGTACCGCGGCGGCGCTCGCGGTGCTGCGCACCCTGGCCGACG
The DNA here is from genome assembly GCA_018268465.1 of Actinomycetota bacterium. GTDB lineage: Bacteria > Actinomycetota > Actinomycetes > Mycobacteriales > Mycobacteriaceae > Mycobacterium. The sequence goes on along the minus strand of JAFDWN010000028.1, from coordinate 14,791 downwards.
ACGATCTGGTGGGCCGGGCGCAGGCGCTGGGCAAGACGCTGAGCAGCGGTGTGGAAGCGCTGGAGCATCCGTTGGTGGACCACGTGCGCGGACGCGGTCTGCTGCGCGCCATCGTGCTGACCGCGCCGGAGGCCAAGGCCGTCGAAGCCGCGGCGCGCGACGCCGGCTATCTCGTCAACGCCGCCGCACCCGAGGTCATCCGGCTGGCGCCGCCGCTGGTGATCACCGAGGAGCAGATCGAGGGCTTTGTGACCGCCCTGCCCGCCGTCCTGGACGCCGCGTCCGGAGCGGCCCGATGACCCGGCATTTCCTGCGCGACGACGACCTGTCACCCGAGGAACAGGCCGAGGTGCTGGCGCTGGCCGCCGACCTGAAAGAGGATCCGCTGTCGCGCCGCCCGCTGGAGGGGCCGCGCGGGGTCGCGGTGATCTTCGAGAAGAACTCCACCCGGACCCGGTTCTCGTTCGAGATGGGTATCGCGCAGTTGGGCGGGCACGCCGTGGTCGTCGACGGCCGCAGCACCCAGCTGGGCAGGGAGGAGACGCTCGAGGACACCGGAAGGGTGTTGTCCCGTTACGTCGACGCCATCGTGTGGCGCACCTTCGCCCAGGAGCGGCTGACCGCGATGGCCTCCGGCGCGACCGTCCCGATCGTCAATGCGCTGTCCGACGAATTCCACCCCTGCCAGGTGCTGGCCGATCTGCAGACCCTCGCCGAACGCAAGGGTTCGCTGCGGGGCCTGCGGATGGCTTATTTCGGGGACGGCGCCAACAATATGGCCCATTCACTGATGCTCGGCGGTGTCACCGCGGGGATCGACGTGACGATCGCCGCCCCGCGCGGATTCGAGCCGCACCCGCAGTTCGTCGCGGCCGCCGAGCAGCGGGCCCGCCAGACCGGTGCCACCGTCGCCCTGACCGACGACCCGCTGGCTGCGGCCGATGGCGCCGACGTGCTGGTCACCGACACGTGGACGTCGATGGGTCAGGAGAATGACGGACTTGACCGGGTGCGGCCGTTCCGGCCGTTCCAGGTCAACGCCGCCCTGATGGCCCGCGCGGACACCGAAGCCGTTGTGCTGCACTGTCTTCCCGCCCACCGCGGCCACGAGATCACCGACGACGTCCTCGACGGAGCGCAGAGCGCGGTGTGGGACGAGGCCGAGAACCGGCTGCACGCTCAGAAGGCGCTGCTGGTGTGGCTGCTCGACCGGGTCACGCCGTGACCGGCGGCCCCAAGGCCGCCCCCGAGGTGGCGGCCACCCGGGCGGGGCGCCAGTCCCGCATCGTCGCGTTGCTGTCGTCGAATTCGGTGCGCAGCCAAAGTGAGCTCGCGGCGATGCTCGCCGCGGAGGGCATCGACGTCACCCAGGCCACCCTGTCGCGCGATCTGGAGGAACTCGGCGCGGTGAAACTGCGCGGTGCCGACGGCGGTGTGGGCGTCTACGTGGTGCCCGAGGACGGCAGCCCCGTGCGGGGCGTGTCGGGCGGCACCGAGCGGGTGTCCCGGCTGCTGGGGGAGCTGCTGGTCTCCACCGACGCCAGCGGCAACCTCGCGGTGCTGCGCACGCCGCCCGGCGCCGCCCACTATCTGGCGAGTGCGATGGACCGGGCCGCCCTGCCCTACGTGGTGGGCACCGTCGCCGGGGATGACACGATTCTGGTCATCGCCCGCGAACCCATGACCGGCGCCGAACTCGCCGCCACCATCGAGTCCCTGTAACAGCCCGAGAAAACGCCCAGAAACAAGGAGATTGGTCATGCCACAACCGGGGTCCGAACGCGTCATCCTGGCGTATTCCGGCGGTCTGGACACCTCGGTGGCCATCAGCTGGATCGGCAAGGAGACCGGCCGGGAGGTGGTGGCCGTGGCCATCGACCTCGGTCAGGGCGGCGAGGACATGGAGGTCGTGCGCCAGCGGGCCGTGGATTGCGGTGCCGTCGAGGCCGTCGTGGTCGACGCGAAGGACGAATTCGCCGAGCAGTACTGCCTGCCGGCCATCCAGTCCAATGCGCTGTATATGGACCGCTACCCGCTGGTGTCCGCGCTGAGCCGGCCGTTGATCGTCAAGCACCTGGTCGCCGCGGCCCGCGAATACGGCGGCGGCATCGTGGCGCACGGCTGCACCGGCAAGGGCAACGACCAGGTCCGTTTCGAGGTCGGATTCGCTTCGCTGGCACCGGATCTGGAGGTGCTCGCACCGGTGCGCGACTACGCCTGGACCCGGGAGAAGGCCATCGCCTTCGCCGAGGAGAACGCGATCCCGATCAACGTCACCAAACGTTCGCCGTTCTCCATCGACCAGAACGTGTGGGGCCGCGCGGTGGAAACCGGTTTTCTGGAGCACCTCTGGAACGCCCCGACGAAGGATGTCTACGACTACACCGAGGACCCGACGATCAACTGGAACACGCCCGACGAGGTGATCGTCGGGTTCGACAAGGGTGTTCCGGTGTCCGTCGACGGACGGCCGGTGACGGTGCTGCAGGCCATCGAGGAACTCAACCGCCGTGCCGGTGCGCAGGGTGTGGGGCGCCTGGACGTGGTCGAGGACCGCCTGGTCGGGATCAAGAGCCGCGAGATCTACGAGGCGCCGGGCGCGATGGTGCTCATCACCGCCCACACCGAACTCGAGCACGTCACGCTGGAACGCGAGTTGGGCCGCTTCAAGCGGACCACCGACCAGAAGTGGGGTGAACTCGTCTACGACGGTCTCTGGTACTCGCCGCTCAAGCGGGCGCTGGAATCGTTCGTGGCACACACCCAGGAACACGTGACCGGTGAGATCCGGATGGTCCTGCACGGCGGGCACATCGCGGTCAACGGCCGCCGCAGCCCGACGTCGCTCTACGACTTCAACCTCGCCACCTACGACGAGGGCGATACGTTCGACCAGTCCTCGGCCAAGGGGTTCGTGCACGTGCACGGCCTGTCGTCGAAGATCGCCGCGCGCCGGGACCTGGCCCTGTGACCCACCCCCCGCAGCCCCACCCCCCGCGAGCGTGCGTGTCTGCGGCCGACACGCCGTGCACATCGCCGAGTTCACGCACGCTCGCCCCGGGTCGGGCGTGGCCCACGGAGCGGGTGTGAGTACCAATGAGGGTTCGCTGTGGGGCGGGCGGTTCGCCGACGGCCCCGCGCCCGCCCTGGCCGCACTGAGCAAGTCCACCCATTTCGACTGGGTGCTGGCGCCGTACGACGTTGCCGCGTCCAAGGCGCACGCACGGGTGCTGTTCGGCGCGGGTCTGCTGACCGAGGAGCAGCGCGATGGTCTGCTGGCCGGGTTGGACAGCCTCGGTGAGGACGTCGCGGACGGCAGCTTCGGACCGCTGGTCACCGACGAGGATGTGCACGGCGCCCTGGAGCGCGGGCTGATCGACCGGGTCGGCGAGGATCTGGGCGGCCGGCTGCGCGCGGGCCGTTCGCGCAACGACCAGGTGGCCACCCTCTTCCGGGCCTGGCTGCGCGACGCCGCCCGGCGGGTCGCCGACGGGGTGCTCGACGTCGTCGGCGCGCTGGCCACCCAGGCCGCGGCGCACCCCACCGCAATCATGCCCGGCAAGACGCATCTGCAGTCCGCGCAGCCGGTGTTGCTCGCGCACCATCTGCTGGCCCACGCCCATCCGCTGCTGCGCGACGTCGACCGCCTGGCCGACTTCGACAAACGTGCGGCGGTGTCGCCGTACGGGTCCGGGGCGCTGGCCGGCTCGTCGCTTGACCTCGATCCCGACGCGATCGCCGCGGAGCTCGGATTCGATTCGGCCGCAGACAATTCCATCGACGCCACCGCCGCCCGCGACTTCGCGGCCGAGGCGGCGTTCGTGCTGGCCATGATCGGCGTCGACCTGTCGCGCCTGGCCGAGGACATCATCCTGTGGAGTACGACCGAGTTCGGATACGTCACCCTGCACGACGCCTGGTCGACCGGCAGTTCGATCATGCCGCAGAAGAAGAATCCCGACATCGCCGAGCTGGCCCGCGGTAAGTCCGGCCGGCTGATCGGCAACCTGACCGGCCTGCTGGCGACCCTCAAAGCGCAGCCCCTGGCCTACAACCGGGATCTGCAGGAGGACAAGGAGCCGCTGTTCGATTCGGTGGCTCAGCTGGAGCTGTTGCTACCCGCGGTGGCGGGCCTGGTCGGCACGCTGCGCTTCGACGTCGACCGGATGGCCGCGCTGGCCCCGCTCGGCTACACCCTGGCCACTGATGTCGCTGAATGGCTTGTCCGCAAAGGCATTCCGTTCCGAGTGGCACACGAGGCCGCCGGTGCGGCGGTGCGCGCCGCCGAAGCGCGCGGCGTCGGCCTGGAGGACCTGGAAGACGCCGAGCTGGCCGCGATTCACCCCGATCTCGGCCCGCAGGTGCGCGAGGTGCTCACCATCAGCGGTTCGGTGGATTCCCGCGACGCCCGCGGCGGCACCGCACCCATCCAGGTGGCCAAACAACTCGGCGTCGTCCGCGACACTAGTGCGAGGCTGCGGGCCCGGCTGCGCCGGTGAATCTCACGGTCATCCGGTAAGGGGTGCGGTGTCGGTGGACCGCCACCAGGTCCGCAGCGCGTAGCCGGCTTGCTCATAGGTGCTCGCTGAGCTCGAGCCAGCGCTCCTCCAGCTGTGCGTTCTCCTGCTCCATCTCGTCGATCGCGGCCATCTTCGTGCGCAGCCCGACGTAGTCGGACTGGTCGTGGTCGGCCAGCGCGACCCGGTGCGTGTCGATCTGTTCAGCCAGCTTGGACAGGCGCCGCTCGATCGAGGTGAGTTCCTTCTGCGCCGCACGCAGCTCGGCTCCCGACAGCGCCGCGGCCGGCGAATCCCCGCCGGAAGCGCCGCCGGCTGCGGTCTCCCGGGTGCTCGCGCGGGTTTGTTCGGCTCGCCGCAGCCGCAGGTACTCGTCCACCCCGCCGGGCATGTGGCGCAGTTTGCCGCCGAGGATCGCGTACTGCTGGTCGGTCACCCGTTCGATGAAGTACCGGTCGTGGGACACCACCACCAACGTGCCCGGCCACGAGTCGAGCAGGTCCTCGATGGCCGCCAGCATGTCGGTGTCGAGGTCGTTGGTCGGCTCGTCGAGGATCAACACGTTGGGCTGGTCGAGCAGGATCAGCAGGAGCTGCAGCCGCCGCTTCTGTCCGCCGGAGAGGTCCTTGACCGGTGTCGACAGCTGCGCCGACGCGAACCCCATCCGTTCCAGCAGCTGGCTCGGGGTGACTTCCTGCGCCTTGGAGCCGGTGCCGATCGTGTAGCTGGTACTCAGGCGGGAGATGACGACGCGCACCGGCTCGTCGAGATGTCCTTCGAGGCCGTCCAGCTGCTGTGTCAGCGTCGCGACCTTGACGGTCTTGCCGCGCTTCACCCGCCCGGCGGTCGGTGCGACGGTGCCGGCCACGAGTCCGAGCAGGGTGGACTTCCCGGCGCCGTTGACGCCGAGGATGCCGGTGCGCTCACCGGGCGCGATCCGCCATTCCACGTCGCGCAGCACATCGTGCCCGTCGTAGGCCACGGCGACGTCGAGCAGGTCGACCACGTCCTTGCCCAGCCGCGACACCGCCAGCGACTGCAGGGACACCTTGTCGCGGATCTCCGGGACGTCGGCGATGAGGGTGTTGGCCGCCTCGATGCGGAATTTCGGTTTCGACGTACGCGCGGGCGCCCCGCGGCGCAGCCAGGCCAGTTCCTTGCGGGCGAGGTTCTGCCGCCGCGACTCGGAAGCCGCGGCCTGGCGGTCCCGTTCGACGCGCTGCAGGATATAGGCGGCGTAACCGCCTTCGAACGGTTCGACGACCCGGTCGTGAACCTCCCACGTCGCGGTGCACACCTCGTCGAGGAACCACCGATCGTGCGTGACCACCAGCAGACCGCCGCCGGTGGGCGCCCACCGCTGCTTGAGGTGTTCGGCCAGCCAGGCGATGGCCTCGACGTCGAGGTGGTTGGTGGGCTCGTCGAGCGCCAGCACGTCCCAGGATCCCGTGAGCAGAGCGGCCAGTGCGACTCGTCGGCGCTGCCCGCCCGACAGGGTGCCCAACCGGGCGTCCCAGTCGAGATCGCCGAGCAGTCCGGCGATGACGTCGCGTACCCGGGGGTCGCCGGCCCACTCGTGTTCGGGGGTGTCACCGACGACGGCGTGTGCCACGGTGTCCGCGTCGTCGAGGGTGTCGGCCTGGTCGAGGACCCCGATCCGGACGCCGTTGCGCACGGTGACGCGACCGGCGTCGGGCTGTGCGCGGCCCGCCAGCAGGGCCAGCAGGCTGGACTTGCCGTCGCCGTTGCGTCCCACGATGCCGATCCGGTCGCCCTCGTCCACACCCAGCGAGACGCCGTCGAAGACGACTTTGGTGGGGTATTCGAGGTGCAGGGCTTCGGCCCCCAGGAGATGCGCCATAACGCCCCCAAGGGTAGGGCAGCGGAGGTTGGCCGACAGCGGCCGTCGGCGATCGCGCCCTGTGCCATGATGGCGACGTTCGATCGGGGGATCGGGGTCACGAGAGGGGATGGGTGTGGTGGATCTCTCGGCGATAACCGGGCCCGTGGGGCGTCTCATGGCCACCGCGCAGAACGGTCTGGAGGTGCTGCGCTACGGCGGGCTGGAGACCGGCGCGGTGCCGTCGCCGTTCCAGACCGTGGCCAGCGTGCCGATGTACCGGCTGCGCCGGTACTTCCCGCCCGACACCCGGCCCGGTGCGAAGTCCCCGGGTGCGCCCGTGCTGATGGTGCATCCGATGATGATGTCGGCCGACATGTGGGATGTGACCCGCGACGAGGGCGCGGTGGGGATCCTGCACAAGGCGGGCATCGACCCGTGGGTGATCGACTTCGGTTCACCGGACAAGATCGAGGGCGGGATGCGCCGCACGCTGGCCGACCACATCGTCGCGCTCAGCGAAGCCATCGACACCGTCAAGAAGGTCACCGGCCGCGACGTCCATCTCGCCGGCTACTCACAGGGCGGGATGTTCTGCTACCAGACAGCGGCCTATCGCCACTCCAAGGATCTGGCCAGCATCGTCGCGTTCGGTTCGCCGGTGGACACGCTGGCGGCCCTGCCGATGAACATGCCCGCCGGATTCGGTGCGGCGGCCGCGGACTTCATGGCCGATCACATCTTCAGCCGCATCGACATACCGGGCTGGCTGGCGCGCGCCGGATTCCAGATGCTCGACCCGATCAAGACGGCGCAGGCCCGGCTGGATTTCCTGCTCCAGTTACACGACCGCGAGGCGCTGTTGCCGCGCGAGCAGCAGCGCCGCTTCCTGGCCTCCGACGGCTGGATCGCCTGGTCCGGCCCGGCCATCTCCGAACTGCTCAAACAGTTCATCGCGCACAACCGGATGATGACCGGCGGCTTCTCCATCCACGGTGACCTGGTGACGCTGTCGGATATCGACTGCCCGGTGCTCGCGGTGGTGGGGGAGGTCGATGACATCGGCCAGCCCGCGTCGGTGCGCGGCATCAAAAGAGCTGCTCCGCGGGCGGATGTTTTCGAATTCCTGGTCCGCGCCGGGCATTTCGGCCTGGTGGTGGGCTCGAAGGCGGCGTCGCAGACGTGGCCGACGGTGGCGCAGTGGGTGCGCTGGATCGAGGGGGACGGCGATGCGCCCGACCACGTGGTGCCGATGGCACTGCAGCCGGCGCAGCACACCGAAAGCGGTGTGTCGCTGACCTCGCGGGTCGCGCACGGCGCCACCGCGGCCACCGAGATGGCGTTCGGTCTGGCGCGCTCTGCCGCCGGCGCGGTGGTGGCCGCCAACAAATCTGCCCGCACGCTGGCCGTCGAAACGGTGCGGACGCTGCCGCGGCTGGCCCGCCTCGGCCAGATCAACGACCACACCCGCGTCTCGCTGGGCCGCATCATGTCCGAACAGGCGCGCGGTGCGCCGGGTGGGGACTGCCTGCTCTACGACGGGCGCGTACACACCTACGAGGCGGTGGACCGCCGCATCAACAACGTCGTGCGCGGACTCATCGACGTCGGGGTGCGCCAGGGTGCGCATGTGGGCGTGCTGATGGAAACCCGGCCGAGCGCGTTCGTCGCGATCGCCGCGTTGTCGCGGCTGGGTGCCGTGGCGGTACTCATGCCGCCGGACGTCGATCTGCAGATGGCGGCGAAGCTGGGTGCCGTGTCGGAGATCATCGCCGACCCGAGCAACCTGGACGCCGCGCGCGGGCTCGGCATGCGGGTGCTGGTCCTCGGCGGCGGCGAAGCGCGTGAGCTGCGGCTGCCCGACCATTCCGATGTCGTCGACATGGAGCGGATCGACCCCGAGGGGGTGGAGCTCCCCGGCTGGTACCGCTCGAATCCGGGGCTCGCCAGGGATATCGCGTTCGTCGGGTTCAGTTCGATCGGCGGCGAACTCGTGGCGCGGCAGATCACCAACTTCCGCTGGGCGATGTCGGCGATCGGCACCGCGTCGGCGGCCAATCTGGGCCGCGGCGACACCGTCTACTGCCTGACTCCGCTGCACCACCAGTCCGGACTGCTGGTGAGCCTGGGCGGCGCCGTCGTCGGCGGCTCGCGTATCGCGTTGTCGCGTGAGTTGCGCCCGGAGCGATTCGTCCAGGAGATCCGCCAGTACGGCGTGACGGTGGTGTCGTACACCTGGGCCATGCTGCGGGAGGTGATCGACGATCCGGCGTTCTCGTTGACCGGCAACCATCCGGTGCGGCTGTTCATCGGTTCGGGGATGCCGACCGGGCTGTGGAAACGCGTGGTCGACGTCTTCGCTCCGGCGCACGTCGTCGAGTTCTTCGCCACGTCGGACGGCCAGGCCGTGCTGGCCAACGTGTCGGGGGCCAAGATCGGCAGCGAGGGCAGGCCGCTGCCGGGCGGCGGGCACGTCGAACTGGCGGCTTATGACCCCGAGGATGACCTCATCCTGGAGGACGAGCGCGGTTTCGTGCGCAGGGCGCAGACCAACGAGGTCGGTGTGCTGCTGGCCCATCCGCGCGGGCCGGTCGATCCGACCGCGCCGGTCAAGCGGGGTGTGTTCGCTCCCGCCGACACCTGGGTGTCCACGGAGTACCTCTTCCGGCGCGACGACGACGGCGACTTCTGGCTGGTGGACAACCGCAGGGCGCTCATCCACACCGCGCGCGGCCCGGTGTACGCGTGGCCGGTCAACGATGCTGTCGGGCGGCTCGACGGCGTCGACATGGCGGTGACGTACGGCGTCGAGGCGGGCGAATACGAACTCGCCGTGACGGCGCTGGCGCTGCGGCCGGGCGGCACGGTGCTGGCCGCGGAGCTGTCCGAAACGTTGACCGGGCTGCCGGTCGGCGCGGCACCCGACATCGTGCACGTTGTCCCCGCGATGGGGCTCAGCGCGTCCTACCGTCCGCTGATCGCCCCGCTGCGCGATGCCGGTGTGCCGAAACCGTCGCGTAACGCCTGGTACCTGGACACCGACACACAGCGATATAGGCGGTTGACCGTTGCGGTCCGCGCCGAAATGACGGGAGGCCAGCAGAACAGTGATCATCCGACCGACGTCGACGGCCAGGCGTGAGGCTGTGCCGTGCGATGGCCACGCTGTTAGGCTCCCGCTGGCGGCATCTCGCCGTCGCGTCCCCGCACTGGAGGTTCGATGACTAGGCAGACCGGTATGGGCTGGCGGCGCGGCGTGGTGGGGGCGCTGGCCTGCGGGGCCATGGCGGCCGGCCTGCTGGCGGGTGCCGGCACACCGATCGCGCTGGCCCAACCCGACGATGCGACGACCGCGCAGGCCGACACCCCGCGGGAGATGACGGCCGACGAAGCGCTGGCCATTGTCGCCAAGGACTACGACCTCGGCGCAGGTGGTGGCCAGTTGTCGAAGTTGATCCACGAGGTGCTGACCCTGCGCCAGCAGGGCTACCGGCCGTCGAGTGCGAACCGTCAGGCCATCACCAAAGCGTTGGATTACCGCCCCAACCAGGGCCCGCTGATCAAGGCGCTGCAGGAGACGGTTGCCTATCAGCGCAAGATCCAGGCTCAGATGGCGGCCGCCGGAGCGACGGGCGGGCCGTTCACCGTCGGTATCAACCAGACCCCGCCAGGTATGCCCGCGCCGGACAACGGCAACAGCACCGGTGTGTTCGTCTCGCCCGGCGGCGGTCAGCAGCCGATCGGCCCATAGCGGACCGTGGCTCTCGACGACACGTTGCTGGCCATCCTGGTGTGCCCGCAGGACCGCGGTCCACTGCTGCTGGTCGCCTCGGAGAACCTGCTCTACAACTCACGGCTGCGCCGTGCCTACCGCATCGAGGACGGTATCCCGGTGCTCCTCGTCGACGAGGCGCGCGACGTCACCGACGACGCCGAACACCAACGCCTGGTGGACGGCGGGATCAGCCGCTGAATTCGGGCAGGTCGCCGGTCAGGTAGCGCTGCAGGTTCGGTGCGACGGTCGCGGCGACCTCATCGGCGGGCAGCGAGGCGAACGGTTCGAGCGCCAGGATGTAGCGGGCCACGGCGATACCCACCAGCTGCGAGGCGACGAACTGGACCCGGATCCGCCCCGATCCGGGCGGGGTGTCGATCCTCGGCCCGATTTCTGCGGCGATCACCTCCTGCAGGAACGAGCGGACCAGGCCGACGTCGTTACCCGCCAGGATCGAGCGCAGGGTCGCGATGAATCCCTTACCGATCTCGGAATCCCACAGCGGCAGCAGCAGTGCGGGCAGTGTGTGCCCGATCTGCTCCACCGGCGTCTCGCGGAGTGGCCCGATGACCTGCATGGGATCGATGGGCATGTGGATCGCGGCGGCGAACAACCGCTGCTTGGTGCCGAAGTAGTGATGCACCAGCGCCGGGTCCACCCCGGCACCCGCGGCCACGGCCCGGATCGACGTCTTGTCGATGCCGTTGCTGGCGAACAATTCCCGGGCGCTGGTCAGGATCCGGTTGCGGGTGTCGGAGGTCCCCGGCGGCCGCCCGGGACGTTTGCGTTCTGGCATGGCTCCCAACGTGGTCAGGGCGTCCTACGGCGCAGCGTGGCCGCCGCGAGGCCCAGCGCCACCGCGGCGAAGGCCACCACAATAGCGATGTCGCGGATCGCGGTGCCGGTGATCTGCGGGTGTGCGCTGACCTGCTGAAGTGCTTCCAGAGCGTAACTGGCGGGCATTACGTTGCTGATCCACTGCAGCCATTCGGGCATCAGCGCGCGGGGGACGATGATGCCGGCCAGGAGCAGCTGCGGCACGATGACGATCGGCATGAACTGCACGGCCTGGAACTCGGTGCGGGCGAATGCGCTGCACAGCAGGCCGAGCCCGACCCCGAGTACCGCGTTGACGATCGCGATGAGGAACACCCACAGCGGATTGCCTGCGGTGTCGAATCCCAGCAGCCAGAAGGCGACGACGCAGGCGATGCTGGCCTGGGCGGCCGCCGCGATCGAGAAGGCGGTGCCGTAGGCGGCGAGCAGGTCCAGCCGGCGCAACGGTGTGCTGAGGATCCGCTCCAGGGTGCCCGACACCCGTTCGCGTTGCATGGAGATCGACGTGATGAGGAACATCACGAACAGGGGGAACAGGCCCAGCAGGATCATGCAGGCGGTGTTGAACGGGGACGGCGCGCCGGGCCGGCTGGGCAGGTCGGCGAACATGAAGTAGATGAGCGTGATGACCAGGCTGGGCACCACGAGGATCATCGCGACGCTGCGGTGGTCGGCGGCCAGCTGACGCAGGATCCGGGTGGTCGTTGCGGTGTACCCGGCGAGCGTCAACCGGCCCGGCTTGTGGTGGTTCGCCGGATGACGGACAGGAACGCTTCCTCCAGGGACGTGCACGATGTCTCCTCCCGTAGTCGGTTGGCGGTGGTGTGCGCGAGCAGGTGACCGTCGCGCATCAACAGCAGATCCCCGCAGCGGTCGGCCTCGTCCATCACATGGCTGGAGACCAGCAGCGTCGTCCCGGCGCGGGCCAGCGCGGCGAACTGTTCCCAGAGGTCGAACCGCAGGACCGGGTCGAGGCCGACCGTCGGTTCGTCGAGCACGAGCAGGTCGGGCTGGGTGACCAGGGCGCACGCAAGCGACACCCGGGTGCGCTGGCCGCCGGAGAGGTTGCCGCAGTAGGAGGTGCTCTGGTCGCCGAGGCCTACCGCGTCTATGGCGTCGTCGGCAGCGGTCGCGTCGCGGCCGAACAGTGCCGCGAAGTAGCGCACGTTGTCGACGATGCGCAGGTCGTTGTAGATCGTCGGGTCCTGGGGCATGTACCCGACCCGGGCGCGCAGGTCGCGCGATCCGGCGGGCAGCCCCAGCACCGTGACGGTGCCTCCGGCGATGATCTGGGTGCCGACGAGGCAGCGGATCAGGGTGGTCTTACCGCAGCCGGAAGGGCCGAGCAGCCCGGTGATGGTGCCTGCGGCGATGGACACCGACAGGTCGTGGATCGCGGGTCGTTTTCCGCGGACGACCCGCAGGTGATCGATGGCGACGGCGGGATCACCGCCGCGTCGAGAGAATTCACCATTCGATGAAGTCATCATGAAATGAATAATGCCCCGCCCCGGCGGGCGCGTCAAGGGGCGTCCGTAGGATCTGCACCGTGGCCGCAGAATCTCCCCATGCCGTCGGCGCGGGGGTCGCGCTCGACCTGGCCACCGACCCCCTCACCGCGGCCCGGCGGCTGGTCGGTGCGGTGCTGACGGGGCGGGGCGTCGTCGCAACGATCGTCGAGGTCGAGGCCTACGGCGGTCCGCCCGACGGACCGTGGCCCGACGCCGCGGCGCACTCGTATCGGGGTCCCGGCCCGCGTAATTCGGTGATGTTCGGACCGCCGGGACGGATGTACACGTACCGCAGTCACGGCATCCACGTGTGCGCCAACGTGGTGTGCGGCCAGGACGGGGTCGCCTGCGCGGTGCTGTTGCGGGCCGCCGTCGTCGACGCGGGTGCGGACACGGCGCGGCACCGCCGCGGCGCCGGGCTGCCGGACCCGATGCTGGCACGAGGGCCGGGCAACCTGTGCTCGGCGCTGGGCATCACCATGGACGACAACGCGACCGACCTGTTCGCCGCCGACAGCCCGATCCGCCTGTCGCTGGCCGAGTCGAGAAACGCCGCCGCAGGTCCGCGGGTCGGAGTCAGCAAGGCCGCCGATCGTCCGTGGCGGTTCTGGTTGCCGGGCTACCGGGAGGTGTCGGCCTACCGCCGCAGTCCGCGAGCACCGGCGCCGGGGGCCAGCGACTGATACGGGAAGATCGACACCGTGACATCCCACGGCATTCTCGACGAGTTGGACTGGCGCGGGCTCATCGCGCAGTCGACGGACCGCGACGTGCTCGCAACCGAGCTGGCGGGTGGCCCCGTCACCGTCTACTCCGGCTTCGACCCGACCGCTGCCAGCCTGCATGCCGGCCACCTGGTGCCGCTGCTCACGTTGCGGCGCTTTCAGCAGGCCGGACACCGTCCGATCGTGCTGGCCGGGGGCGCCACCGGAATGATCGGTGACCCCCGCGACACCGGAGAGCGCACTCTCAACTCGGCCGACACGGTCGCCGACTGGGCCGGGCGGATCCGCGGCCAGCTCGAGCGGTTCGTCGAGTTCGACGCGTCACCGACGGGCGCGATCATCGAGAACAACCTCAACTGGACAGGACCGCTGTCGACGATCGAGTTCCTGCGCGACGTCGGCAAATACTTCTCGGTCAACGTGATGCTCGACCGCGACACGGTCCGGCGCCGCCTGGACGGCGAGGGGATCTCCTACACGGAGTTCAGCTACATGTTGCTGCAGGCCAACGACTATGTGGAGCTGCATCACCGGTACGGATGCGCGTTGCAGATCGGCGGATCCGACCAGTGGGGGAACATCATCGCCGGCGTACGGCTGGTGCGTCAGAAGTCCGGCGCCGCGGTCCATGCGATGACGACGCCGCTGGTGACGGACTCGGAGGGGAAGAAGTTCGGAAAGTCCACCGGCGGCGGCAACCTCTGGCTGGATCCGGAGATGACCAGCCCGTATTCCTGGTACCAGTACTTCATCAACACCGCCGATGCCGACGTGGGCCCATACCTGCGGTGGTTCACCTTCCTGCCGGCCGAGGAGATCGCCGAGCTCGAGGAGGCGACGGTGTCGCGCCCGCACGAACGAGCCGCGCAGCGCCGCCTGGCCGCCGAGCTGACCACCCTCGTCCACGGGGAGGCGGCGACGGCGTCGGTCGAGCACGCCAGCCAGGCACTCTTCGGCAGGGGGGAGCTCGGCCGGCTGGACGAGCCGACGTTGGCGGCGGCGCTGCGCGAGGCGGCGGTTGCAGACCTCGAACCCGGCGCACCGGAGGGCATCGTCGACCTGCTCGTCGCCACCGGACTGTCGGCGAGCAAGGGTGCCGCACGCCGGACCATCGGCGAGGGCGGTGCGTATGTGAACAACGTGCGGATCGACTCCGAGGAGTGGGCGGCGCGGCCGTCGGACTTCCTGCACGGCCGCTGGTTGGTGTTGCGGCGCGGCAAGCGCAATATCGCCGGCGTTCACCGGGTCGGCTGAGGCGCCGCGTGATCTTGACGACAGTGCCGGGAACAAAACACGGAGGCCATGCGTTGATCACCCTGTCGGAGTCGACGCACGAAGGTGCGCACGATCGGGCGGATGGCTCCTCAGGGGCCGCGAAAACGCCCTCTATCAGGCCATTTGACTCCGAGTTTTCCCTCACGTAACTTATTCCACGTCGCCGCGACACGGGAAACCGGAGAGCGCGGCGGCCATCCAGAGGGAAGGCTCCACTTCGGTGGGCTTCTGATTGTCCGCACTACCGACAAGCGGCTAAACGCCGCGGGTTGGCTGTGCGAGCGAGACGGGTGTGTTGTTTGAGAACTCAA
>JAFDWN010000027.1:32504-33395 GCA_018268465.1 Actinomycetota bacterium | reverse complement strand
AATCGAAACCATGGGCACGGCCTGTCCCGTCGAATCGGCAACACTCACATCCGCGCCGCTGCTCCCCATGGGACCAGACCTTACCCAGGTGACGCCCAGCTTGCCGGGAACTGACGAATCCGCCGGGGTGCCGCCGAGGGCCCGTCCGTACGATGGGTGCGTGACTTCGATGGTGACGCGGAACGCGACGGCACCGGATTCGGCCGTCGGCACCGTCGGTACCGGCTCCCAGCATGGTGCACGGACCTACCAGGTCCGCACGTACGGGTGCCAGATGAATGTGCACGATTCCGAGCGGCTGTCGGGGCTTTTGGAGGCCGCGGGCTACCTGCGCGCCGCCGACGGCGATGACGCCGACGTGGTGGTGTTCAACACCTGCGCCGTGAGGGAGAACGCTGACAATAAGCTGTACGGCAACCTCAGTCATCTCGCGCCCCGCAAACAATCCGACCCCGACATGCAGATCGCTGTAGGGGGATGTCTGGCGCAGAAGGACCGCGACGTCGTGCTGCGCCGGGCTCCGTGGGTGGACGTCGTTTTCGGCACGCACAACATCGGTTCGCTGCCGACGCTGCTCGAGCGGGCCCGCCACAATCGCTCGGCCGAGGTCGAGATCGCCGAAGCGCTGCGGGAATTCCCGTCGACGCTGCCGGCCGCGAGGGAATCCGCTTACGCCGCTTGGGTTTCGATCTCCGTCGGCTGCAACAACACCTGCACGTTCTGCATCGTGCCGGCGCTGCGAGGCAAGGAGGTCGACCGCAGACCCGGCGACATTCTCGCCGAAGTGCAATCGCTGGTGGACCAGGGTGTCCTGGAAGTGACGCTGCTGGGGCAGAACGTCAATGCGTACGGCGTCTCGTTTTCGACGGACGAGCGCTTGCGCGAGGACCC
>JAFDWN010000027.1:0-32425 GCA_018268465.1 Actinomycetota bacterium | reverse complement strand
GGGACGAGCGCTTGCGCGAGGACCGCGCGAACTGGGCCGACGTGGCGCGCGATCGGGGCGCATTCGCGAAGCTGCTGCGTGCCTGCGGACGCATCGACGGTCTTGAGCGGGTCCGCTTCACCTCGCCGCATCCGGCCGAGTTCACCGACGATGTGATCGCCGCGATGGCCGAGACGCCGAATGTCTGCCCGGCCCTGCACATGCCGCTGCAATCCGGGTCGGATCGGATGCTGCGCGCGATGCGCCGGTCCTACCGCGCCGAGCGCTATCTGGGCATCATCGACCGGGTGAGGGCCGCGATTCCGCACGCCGCCATCACCACCGACGTGATCGTCGGATTCCCGGGTGAGACCGAAGCGGATTTCCAGGCCACCCTCGATGTGGTCGAACAGGCGCGCTTCGCCAGCGCATTCACCTTCCAGTACTCCAAACGCCCGGGTACCCCGGCGGCCGAGATGGATGACCAACTCCCCAAAGCCGTAGTGCAGGAAAGGTATCAACGGTTGATCGACGTGCAGGAGCGGATCTCGCTGTCGGAGAACACCGCTCAGGTCGGACGCACCGTCGAGGTGCTCGTCGCCGCCGGTGAAGGCCGTAAAGACGCCAGCACCGCACGCATGTCGGGCCGGGCGCGCGACGGACGGCTCGTCCACTTCGCCCCCGGTGACAGCGGGGTACGGCCCGGCGACGTCGTCACCACCATGGTCACCGGCGCGGCGCCGCACCACCTCATCGCCGACGGCGCGATCCTCGACCACCGGCGTACCCGCGCCGGCGATGCGCACGCGGCGGGCCAGCGGCCGCGCACCGGCGTCGGACTGGGCATGCCGGGCGTCGGTATGCCGCGCGCCGCGACGGCAGCGGGCGGATGCGGACTGTGACCGCCGCGGGTAAGAACAACGGCTTCGATGAGTTCAAAGGCGACATCGAGGCGGTGGAGCGCCGGGTGTCGCGTGAATTCGATCCGGGTGCACGGGCTTTGGTCGTTGCCGTGCTGGTGTTCGTCGTGCTGCTGTCGTTCGTGCTGCCACACACCGGCTCTGCCAAGGGTTTCGACGTGCTCGTCGGCGACCAGGTCGCGATCAGCGAAGGCGTGTCCCTGCCGTCGCGGGTATTCACCTGGCTGACACTGGTGTTCAGCGTCGGCTTCTCGGTGCTGGCGCTGCTGACCCGGCGCTGGGCCCTGGCCTGGGTCGCGCTGGCCGGATCGACCGTCGCGAGCGCATTGGGCCTGCTGGCGGTGTGGTCGCGTCAGACCGCGCCCCCGCCGCATCCCGGACCGGGGTGGGGCCTGGTCATCGGCTGGATCGCGGTGATCCTGCTGACCTTCCACTGGGCGCGGGTGGTGTGGTCGCGCACCGCGGTCCAACTCGCCGTCGAGGAGCAACGCCGGCGCGCCGCCGCCGAGCAACAGAAGAAGGGCCTGCTCGACGACGACGGGCCGCCGGCCTAGCGTCGCTTGCCCAGCGCCTCGACCGCTGCGTCGGCCCACTGGCGCCACTGCTCGGCGCTGGCCCTGGCGGCCTCGGCATCCTTCGTCCGTCCCGCCGCGGCGGCCTTCTCCGCCTGCCGTTCGAACTGCTCGGCACGCGCCCGGAACTGATCGGCGCGGGCCTGGGCCTCCGGGTCGGTCCACCCTGTCGTCGCGGCGTCGCGCACCTTCTTCTCCACCACACGCAACCGGCGTTCGAGTTCGGCACCCCGCTCGCGGGGGACCTTGCCGACCGCCTCCCATTTGTCGCCGATCGTGCGCAACGCCGACCGCGCCGCCTCCAGGTCGGACAGATCCAGGCTCTCGGCCTCGGTGAGCAACGCCTCCCTGGCCGCGACGTTGGTGCGGAACTCCGCGTCCCGCTCGGCGCTCGCGGCGTTACGGGCGCCGAAGAACGTATCCTGGGCCGCCTTGAAACGCTGCCACAGCGCGTCGTCGACGTCCTTGGCCGCACGGCCTGTGGTCTTCCACTGTGTCAGCAGATCCCGGAACGCGGCGGCGGTCGCACCCCAGTCCGTCGAGCCCGCCAGCTGCTCGGCCCGTTCGCAGAGCGCCTCCTTGGCCTGTTTGGCGCCCACCCGGCCGCGGTCGAGTTCGGCGAAATGCGATCCGCGCCGGCGGTTGAACGTCTCGCGGGCCGCCGAGTACCGTTTCCACAGCGCGTCGTCTGTCTTGCGGTCCAGACCGGTGATGGTGCGCCACTCGTCGAGGATCTCGCGCAACCGGTCACCGGCAGCCTTCCACTGCGCGGAACCCGCGGCGATCTCCTCGGCCTCCACGGCCAGCGCCTCCTTGCGCGCGGTCTGCGTGGTTCGGTGTTCGTCGCGCCGGGACCGCTCGGCCTGGGCGGCCTCGTCGGCATGGTCGACGATCGCGGCCAGCCGCGACGCCAGCGCGTCGACGTCGCCGAGTACCGCGGCGGTCGGCAGCGTCTCGGCAACGGCGGCGGCCGCCGACTTGATCTTGCGGGCATCGCCGGTGCCCGATTCCAGCCGTTGTTCGAGCAGTGCGACCTCGGTGTGCAGATCGTCGAAGCGCCTGCCGAAGTGGGCGAATGCCGCCTCGGCATCACCGGCCTGCCACGAGCCGACGATCCGCTCACCGGAGCCTGCGAGCAGCCAGACCGTGCCGTCGGGGTCGACGCGCCCGAACTGGTGCGGGTCGCTGGCCGGCGGCGCCGTCGGTGGCGGCGCCGGACGCCGTGGGCGCGGAACCGGCCGCGGCGGCCCTGGCCGAGGGGCCGGTCTTGGCGACGGGGTGGGTGATGGTGCAGAGCTTTCCGCCGCAGTCGGGGCGGACCCGCCGTTCTCCGGAGCCCCGCCTGGCTCGCTGGTCGTCATATTCGTTCCTCGTGCCCTCCGCGCGGTGAGCCCGCGCACCTGCCGCGCGACGCGGCGCCTGGTAGCTGTACCTTCGACCGCTATTCAAACAGGTTGGCACGCGCGGCGCGCACACCTTCGGCGTCCCGGTTGCGGCAACCGGGCACCCTGGGCAGGCTCGGTGGCCTGACCACGACGGGAGGACACCGATGGCCAAGGCGGATCTCGCCGCCCTGCTCGCCCTCGGCGCCGCCCTCTTCATCGCCCTCGGCGACGTCATCCACCAGCGCTCGGCACACGAGGTCACCGACGATTCGGGCAGCCATGTGGAGTTGTTCCTGCGCCTGCTGCACGACCGCCGATGGTGGCTGGGCAGCGTCGTGGCGGCCGGGGGATTCGCCTTTCAGGCCGCCGCGTTGGGATTGGGGTCGGTGCTCCTGGTGCAGGCGCTGCTGGTCACGTCACTGCTGTTCGCGCTGCCGATCAACGCACGGCTCACCGCGCGGCGCGTGACCCGCTGGGAGTGGATGTGGGCGGGTGTGCTCGCCGGGTCGGTCGCGGTGATCGTGACCGTCGGAAACCCGACAGCCGGCCATTCGCGCGCGTCCCTGGAGACATGGACGACGGTGGCCGCGGTGCTCGGCCCGATCGTGGTGATGTGCGCGCTGGCGGCGCGGGTGGTGTCCGGCCCGCCGCGCGCGGCGCTGCTTGCGGTGGTCTCCGGGGCGCTGTGGGGGCTGTTCGCGGTGCTCACCAAGGCCGTGGTCGACCGCGGCACCGACGGCGTGTGGGCGCTGGTGCGCACCCCGGAACTCTATGCATGGGCCGCGACCGGAGTCGCCGGCACGATCTGGCAGCAGGCGTCGTTCCGCGCGGGGGCGCTGACCGCGTCGCTGCCCACCATGACGATCACTGAGCCGCTGGTGGCGTCCGCACTGGGGATCGTCGTCCTCGGCGAGGCGTTGCGGCCGGGCGACGCCGGCTGGCTCACCCTGGCGGTCGCCGTGGTGGCGATGGTCGTCGCGGCGGTGGCGCTGGCCCGGGGCGAGGCGGTCTCCGCCGATGCCCGCCGGCCGGACCACTAGCTTTGGACGTGTGCTCACCGCCATCGCGATCATCCCGTCGGCGCCGGTCATGCTGCCCGAGCTGGCGGGCGCCGCGACCGCGGAGGTCGCCGACCTGAGCGCTGCCGTGCTCGCCGCCGCCGACGCGCTGCCGCCGCGCTGGGTGGCGGTCGGTGTCGGGCCTGCCGAGCACCCCGATGTCGTCGTCGGTCGACACCGGACGGGTACTTTCGCCGGATACGGCGCCGACGTCCGGGTCACGCTGGCACCTGAGGGCGCTCGGGACGGAAATGCGCCGACCGAACTCCCGCTGTGCGCGCTGATCACCGGGTGGGTGCGTGGCCTGGCCGCACCCCGGGCGCGCGCCGAGGTCCGCGTCTTCGCCGCCGGCCACGACACCGCCGCCGCGCTGGAACGGGGCAGACGGCTGCGCACCGAACTCGACGAAGCGCGCGACCCGATCGGCGTGCTCGTCGTGGCCGACGGTGCGCACACTCTCACGCCCGCGGCCCCCGGCGGCTACGACCCGTCGGCGGCGGCCGTGCAGGACCGTCTCGACGCCGCGCTGGCCGACGGCGACGCCGCGGCGCTGACCGGGCTGCCCCCGTCCGTCGTGGGGCGGGTGGCGTTCGCGGTGCTGGCCGGGCTCACCGAACCCGGACCGAGCTCCGCCCGGGAGCTCTACCGCGGGGCGCCGTACGGCGTGGGGTACTTCGCCGGTGTGTGGCGGCCGCGGGAATCGGCCCGGCCGGCAGCCCCGTGATCCGGCCGATCGCGGTCATCGGCCCGACCGGGTCGGGGAAATCCGCTCTCGCCCTTGCCGTGGCCGAACGGGTCGGCGGCGAGATCGTCAACGCCGACGCCATGCAGCTCTATCGCGGTATGGATATCGGTACCGCCAAACTGACCGTCGCCCAGCGCCGCGGCATCCCGCACCACCAGCTCGACGTGCTGGACGTGACCCAGACGGCGACCGTGGCGCGCTATCAGGCCGCCGCTGCCGCCGCCGTCGAGGACATCGCCCGCCGCGGCGCGGTGCCGATCGTCGCAGGAGGGTCGATGCTCTACGTCCAGTCGCTGCTCGACGACTGGTCGTTTCCCGCCACCGACCCGCAGGTGCGCGCGAAGTGGGAGGACAGACTCTCCGACGTCGGCGCGGCCGGACTGCACACCGAGCTGCTGCATGTCGACGCCGACGCCGCGGCCGCGATCCGGCCCACCGACGGCCGACGCATCGTGCGCGCACTGGAGGTGGTCGAGCTGACCGGCCGGCCGTTCGCGGCATCGGCGCCGACCATCGGTGCGCCGCGGTGGGACACCGTCATCGTCGGATTGGATTGGGCGACCACCGTTCTCGACGAGATGCTGGCCCGGCGCACCGACACCATGTTCGCCGACGGACTGGTCGGCGAGGTGACCGATCTGCTGGGTCGCGGACTGCGCGACGGGGTCACCGCGTCCCGCGCGCTGGGTTACGCACAGGTCATCGACGCCCTCGACGAAGGGGGAGGGGCCGAGCAGCTGGCGCTGGCCCGCGAACGCACCTACATCGGCACCCGCCGCTATGTTCGCCGTCAACGGTCGTGGTTCCGCCGCGATCACCGGATCCACTGGATCGAGGGCGCCGGCGGAGACAGCCTCGAACAGACCCTGCGGATCTGGCGCGACGTATCCTGACCGGGTGAAGTTCGCCAAGGGCCACGGAACGCAGAACGACTTCGTCCTGCTGCCCGACGTCGACGCGCGGCTGAACCTGACAGCGGCCGTTGTCACCGCTCTGTGCGACCGCAGGCGCGGCCTGGGTGCCGACGGGGTGCTACGCGTGACCACTGCAGGCGCCGCCGCGGCCGCCGGCGTGTTCACCCGGCTGCCAGAAGGTGTGGCGGCCGACGACTGGTACATGGACTACCGCAACGCCGATGGGTCGATCGCCCAGATGTGCGGCAACGGCGTGCGGGTGTTCGCCCACTATCTGCGGGCCTCGGGGCTGGAAACGCGCGACGAGTTCGTCGTCGGGTCACTGGCCGGACCGCGTCCGGTGGTCCTGCACGGCTTTGCGGCGGGTGAGCCGGTGACCTTCGCCGACGTCACCGTCGACATGGGCAAGACCAACGAACTCGGCGCCGGTTCGGCGGTCGTGGGCGGACGGCAGTTCAGCGGGCTCGCCGTCGACGTCGGCAACCCGCACCTGGCCTGCGTCGACGCCGCCATGACCGTCGACGATCTGGCCGCCCTCGACGTCGCCGCCCCGGTGCAGTTCGACCGCGCTCAGTTCCCCGACGGGGTCAACATCGAGGTGCTCACCGCACCGGTCGCCCTCGACGGCCCGGTTCACGGGGTGTCCATGCGGGTACACGAGCGGGGTGTCGGCGAAACACGGTCGTGCGGCACCGGGACCGTCGCCGCGGCGGTCGCGGCGCTGCGCCACGTCGGCGACACGACCGGCACCGTCCGGGTGTGTGTCCCCGGCGGGGATGTCACCGTCACCCTCACCGACACCACCAGCTATCTGCGCGGACCATCCGTGCTGGTGGCCCACGGCGAGCTCGCCGACGACTGGTGGCGGTTCGCTGACCGCTAATTGGGGTGCGCGATCGGTGCCTCGCGTGCAAACCTGTTATCACCTATGACGTATCCCGAATTCCCTCGCCAGGACGCGCCCAGTACGGGTGAGCTGGCGCTCGACGACCGATCCGCGCTGCGCCGAGTAGTCGGCCTGTCGACCGAACTGGCCGATGTCACCGAGGTCGAGTACCGCCAGCTGCGGCTGGAACGGGTGGTGCTCGTCGGTGTATGGACCGACGGCAGCGCCGCCGACGCCGAAGCCAGCCTCGCCGAACTTGCCGCGCTGGCCGAGACCGCCGGATCCGACGTGCTCGAAGGGCTCGTCCAGCGGCGCGACAAACCCGACCCGTCGACCTACATCGGGTCCGGGAAGGCCGCCGAACTGCGTTCGGTGGTGGTCGCCACCGGCGCCGACACCGTCATCTGCGACGGCGAACTGTCCCCGGCGCAGCTCAATGCGCTGGAGAAGGCCGTCAAGGTCAAGGTGATCGACCGCACCGCCCTGATCCTGGACATCTTCGCCCAGCACGCCACCAGCCGGGAGGGCAAGGCGCAGGTCGCGCTGGCACAGATGGAGTACATGCTGCCCCGGCTGCGCGGCTGGGGCGAGTCGATGTCGCGGCAGGCCGGCGGCCGTGCCGGCGGCGCGGGCGGCGGCGTGGGCACCCGCGGTCCCGGCGAGACCAAGATCGAAACCGACCGGCGCCGGATTCGCGAACGGATGGCCAAACTGCGCCGCGAGATCAAGGCCATGAAGCAGGTGCGAGACACGCAGCGCAGCCGCAGGCTGGGCAGCGACGTGCCGTCCATCGCCATCGTCGGCTACACCAACGCGGGTAAATCCAGCCTGCTCAACGCGCTGACCGGTGCGGGCGTGCTGGTGGAGAACGCGCTGTTCGCTACGTTGGAACCCACCACGCGCCGTGGCCAGTTCGAGGACGGCCGCCAGTTCGTGCTCACCGACACCGTCGGGTTCGTCCGGCACCTGCCCACCCAGCTGGTGGAGGCGTTCCGCTCGACGCTGGAGGAAGTGGCCGACGCCGACCTGCTCGTCCACGTCGTCGACGGATCCGACGTCAACCCGCTGGCCCAGATCAACGCAGTCCGGGCTGTGCTCAACGATGTGATCGCCGAACACGACGCCCGCCCGGTGCCGGAGCTGTTGGTGGTCAACAAGATCGACGCCGCCGGCGGTCTGATGCTCGCGCAGCTGCGCCGGGCCCTGCCCGACGCGGTGTTCGTCTCGGCGCACACCGGAGACGGACTGGACCGGCTGCAGAAACGGATGGCGGAGATGGTCGTGCCCACCGACACGGTCGTCGACCTCACCATCCCGTACGACCGGGGTGATGTGGTGGCGCGGGTGCACGCCGAGGGACGGGTGGACGCCACCGAGCACAACACCGACGGCACCCGGATCAAGGCACGCGTGCCGGTCGCGCTGGCCGCGGGTCTGCGTGAGTTCTCGACGTACTAGGCCAGGTCGTAGACCTGTGCGGCGGGTGTCCCCATCACGCGATGCGCCAGTCGCGCTTTGAGTTCGTCGAGGCGCCGCTCCTGCTCGTCGGAGCGGTCGTCGGTCCTGGCGAGGTCGATGAACTCGTCGGTGACGAACCCCTCCCTCAGCACCAGCACCACGTCGGCCTCGCCGAGCCCGACCTCGAAGACGAAGTCCTCCAGCAGGCGGCCGCGGTCGGTGCGCACCAGCGCGCGGTCGACGGTGTAGCGGCCCTCGGTGACCGCGCGGGTGACCGCCTCGAATCCGTCGCGGGCGCCGGGCCCCCGGAAGGCCGTGCGCACCGTGATCGACCTGCGCGGAGGCGGCCGGTCGGGGGAGAGCGCGGGGAACGCGCGCTGCATGACCTTGAAGGCCATCGCGACTCCGCCGGGGGAGTGCGGCCCGTGATAGCGCATCATGTCCTCGAAGGTGAACGCGAGTAGGTGGCCCCGCTCGGCCACCGCGATGGCTTCTGCCATGGATTCCCCTACTCCCAGTGTGAACCTACTGCGGGTTTCTCGCGAAAACTTGGCAGCCAGTTCACATTCGGTGCTCGGGCGCGACGAACACCGGCGGTTCGTGGGCCCGCACCGGCGGCAGCGGGCCGGTGAACCTCTCCACCTGCACCAGCACGTGGGCACCGGTGCAGCCACGGGCCAGTGCGGAGGTGCCCACGTCGGCGGTCAGCACGTTGGGGTTGCCGTGCACGCACATCGCGTCGGGATCGGCCGGATCGGCGGGATCGAACCAGGCGCCCGTCGACAGCTGCACCACATCGGGTCGCAGGCCGTCGTCGACGACGACACCGGCCAGACAGGATCCGCGATCGTTGAACACCCGCACCACGTCGCCCGCCGCCAGGCCGCGCGCCGCCGCATCGACGGGGTGCATCCGAATAGGTTCGCGGCCTTGTACTTTCGTGCCCTGGCTGGTGCCCCCGCCGTCGAGCTGGCTGTGCAGGCGAGATGCCGGCTGGTTGGCGATCAGATGCAGCGGATAGGTCAGCGCCCGCTCGCCGCCCAGCCACTCGGCCGGCTCGAACCACGTGGGGTGTCCGGCGCAGTCGTCGTAGCCGAAGCCGGCGATGTCCTCGGAGAAGATCTCGATCCGGCCGCTGGGTGTGGCCAGCCGGTGGGCGAGCGGGTCGGCCCGGAAGTCCGCAAGCAGGGTCAGGCCCGGTTCCGTCGGCAGCCGCACACTGCCCCGGCGCCAGAACTCGTCGTAGTCCGGTACATCGAAATCTATTCCCGCGGACCACTTCTCGTACATGTGGCGGAGCCATTGCGCGGCGGTGCGGCCCTCGGTGAAGCGGTCGCCGAAGCCCAGCCGCTCGGCGAGGGCGGCGAACGTCGTGTAATCGTCTTGCGACTGGGCGTACGGCTCGGTCAGTTTGGGCATCGCGACCAGCAGCGGATCGTTGCGCGAGCCGGAGTAGTCGTCGCGTTCGAACGCCGTCGTCGAGGGGACGACGATGTCGGCGTGTTTGGCCATCGCCGTCCAGTACGGGTCGTGCACCACGATGGTGTCCACCCTCGACAGTGCCCTGCGCAGCCGCGGGATGTTCTGGTGGTGGTGGAACGGATTGCCCCCCGCCCAGTACACGCACTTGATGTCCGGGTAGGTCAGGGTCGACCCGTTGTAGTCGAACGGTTCCCCCGGGTGCAGCAACATGTCGCTGATCGCGGCGACGGGGATGAACGCCGTGACCGGGTTGGGCCCCTGCGGCAGGCTCGGCAGCCCGAATCGCACGGGGGGCAGTCCCGGTTCGTTCATCGAACCGTAGCCGTGCCCGAAACCGCCTCCGGGAAGACCGATCTGACCGAGCATGGCGGCCAGTGTCAAGCCCATCCAGGGCGCCTGCTCGCCGTGCCTGACCCGCTGCAGCGACCAGCTGACGGTCACGATCGTGCGGCAGCCGGCCATCCGGCGGGCCAAACGGGTCAGATCGTCGGCGGGCAGACCACATAGTGCCGCCGCCCACTGCGGGGATTTGGGCACACCGTCGTCGCTGCCCAGCAGGTACCGCTCGAAGCGGTCGTAGCCGGTGCAATAGCGGTCGAGGAAGTCGCGGTCGGCCAGGGATTCGGTGGCCAGCACATATGCGAGGGCGAGCATGATCGCGACGTCGGTGCCCGGCACCGGGGCGTGCCACTCGCAGTCGCCGTCGACGTCGTCGCGCAGCGGGGAGAACGACACGATCCGCCCGCCGCGCTGACGAAACCTGTTCAGCGCACCGCGGGCGGGGTGGCCGGTGGTGCCGCCGTGATTGATCCCGGTGTTCTTCAGGCCTACGCCGCCGAAGCACACCAGCAGATCGGTGTGCTCGACGATGACGTCCCAGGCGGTGGAGCGTTTGAACAGGTCGTCATGGGTGCCCACCACCCGCGGCATGATGACGCCGGTCGCCCCGAGGCTGTACGAATGCCGCGAGAACGTGTATCCGCCCAGCAGTTTCAGGAACCGGTGCACCTGGCTCTGCGCGTGGTGGAAGCGACCGGCACTGGCCCAGCCGTACGAGCCGCCGTAGATGGCCTCGTTGCCGTGGGTGTCGGCGATGCGGCGCAGTTCGGCTGCCAGCAATTCGGTCAGGTCATCCCACGAGACGGTGACGAACTCGTCGGCGCCGCGGGCGGTGCTCGGCCCAGGACCGTCCTGCAGCCAACCCCGGCGGACGGCCGGCGCGGCGACGCGTGACCGGTGCCGGATCGAACCGGCGAGGTTGCCCAGCAGCGGCGACGGGTCGGTGTCGCCCGCCGGTGGGGTGACCGCGGCGATGTCGCCGTCGGCGACCGCCGCGGTGAAGGCACCCCAGTGCGTCAAAGTGGTGGGGGCGTCGACGGTGTCTCCGACCATGTATCGGAGTCTAGGGCGGCGCCGCAAGCGTCATCGTCAAGCCAACCATCCGGTTGGGTGGTATAGGGTCGATGGCAACCGTATACGCCCGGAGGTCTGCCATGGGTTCTGGAAGCAAGTCCGTCGTCCAATACGAACGCACCCTCTTCGAGCCCGAGCACGAGCTGTTCCGGGAGTCGTTCCGGGCATTCCTGGACCGGCACGTCGCGCCGCACCACGACCAGTGGGAAAAAGACAAGATCGTCGACCGCGGCGTGTGGCTGGAGGCCGGCAAACAGGGCTTTCTGGGGATGGCCGTGCCGGAGGAGTACGGCGGGGGTGGCAACGGGGACTTCCGGTACAACGTGATCCTCACCGAGGAGGCGGTTGCCGGGCGCTACAGCGGCCTCGGTTTCGGGCTGCACAACGACGTCGTCGCGCCTTACCTGCTGCGCCTGACCGACGACGAGCAGAAGCAGCGCTGGCTGCCGAAGTTCTGCACCGGCGAATTGATCACCGCGATCGCGATGACCGAGCCCGGCACCGGAAGTGACCTGCAGGGCATCAAGACCCGTGCGGTCAGAACCGGCGACCACTACATACTCAACGGCGCCAAGACGTTCATCACCAACGGCATCAACTCCGACCTGGTCATCGTCGTGGCCCAGACCGACCCGGACAAGGGCGCGATGGGTTTCTCGCTGCTGGTCGTCGAGCGGGGCATGGCCGGATTCGAACGCGGGCGCCACCTCGACAAAATCGGGCTGGACGCCCAGGACACCGCCGAGTTGTCGTTCACCGACGTGGAGGTGCCGGTCGAGAATCTCCTCGGTGAGCAGGGCATGGGTTTCGTGTACCTGATGCAGAACCTGCCCCAGGAGCGGATCTCGATCGCGGTGATGGCCGCCGCAGCGATGGAGGCGGTCCTCGAGCAGACGCTGGAGTACACCAAGGAGCGCAAGGCGTTCGGCAAACCCATCGGGAGCTTCCAGAACAGCAGGTTCGTGCTGGCTGAGCTGGCCACCGAGGCCACCGTGGTGCGGATGATGGTTGACGAGTTCATCCGGCTGCACCTCGACGAGAAGCTCACCGTCGAGCAGGCGGCGATGGCCAAGTGGTACAGCACCGAGAAGCAGGTACATCTGATCGATCGATGCCTGCAGCTGTTCGGCGGCTACGGGTACATGCGCGAATACCCCATCGCGCGCGCATATCTCGACGCCCGGGTACAGACGATCTATGGCGGAACCACCGAGATCATGAAGGAGATCATCGGGCGCAGCCTGGGCGTTTGACCCCGCGTGAGATCGAAGACCGCCCGGGCAACCGGCGCCCCGGCGGGCACCCAAAACCGCGACATGGCCCGTCAACCGTGCACGTGTCGACGGTCTGCAAGGTATTTTGCGCAGACCGCCGTTGCGCCTCAGCCATCGCCCGCTGACGCGCAGGGACGCGGCACGGGATACGTTTCGGAGCAGTTAGCCGAGAGCGCGGGAGGTTGGATGAGGGGCCGGCGTAGCTTGCTGAGCGCCGTGACGCGGCGAATCGGGCTGGGTCTCTTGGCGGCGGCGGCGACGGTTCTGCTGGCGCCGGTGGCCGCCGCCACACCCGAGACGGACGCGAATGACGCGATCACCGCCGCGTGGGTGACCAATGGCGGGCCGACGGGCCCTTTGGGTGCCCGCCAGGGCGATGTGTATCCGGTGGGCGGGGGGTTCGGCCAGGATTTCGCCGGCGGCAAGATCTTCTTCACCCCGGCCAGCGGCGCGCGGATCATGCAGGGCGCGATCCTGGCGAAGTATGAGGCGCTCGGCGGACCCGCCGACAGCGATCTGGGATTCCCGACTATCGACGAGGGGCCCGGCCGGATCGGGCCGGACAGTCGCAACACCATATTCAGTGCCTCCGACAAACCGGTGATCTTCTGGACCCCCGCGACGGGGGCGCACGTGGTGCGCGGCGCGATCAATGCGGCGTGGGACAAGCTCGGTGGCTCCGCCGGCCCGCTGGGCGTGCCCGCCGAAGACGAGGTCTTCCGCGGCGACATCGTCTCCCAGAAGTTCACCGGCGGCCAGGTGGCGTGGAATCGCAGGGACAACACCTTCACGACGGTCCCGCCCGAACTGGCGGACCAATTGAAGGGCCTGGCGGTCCCGAGCGATCCGACGTCGGCCATCAACGCGGCGCGCCGGGCGTCGGGCGGCCCGCTGGGGCCGTTGGGCGCCGCGCAGGGCCCGCAGTACCCGATCGGAACCGGCGGCTTCGGCCAGGACTTCGCCGGCGGCAAGATCTTCTACAGCCCCGAGACGGGCGCCAATGTGGTCACCGGGCAGGTGCTGGAGAAATACGAGAGTGTCGGCGGTCCCGAAGGCGACCTAGGTTTCCCGACCAGCAGCGAGGTCGAGGGCGGGCTGGGGCCCAACAGCAGGATGGTCACCTTCTCGGCCGAGGACGAACCCGTCATCTTCTGGACCCCCGACTACGGTCCGGTGATCGTGCGCGGCGCCATGAACGCGGCGTGGGCGAAACTCGACGGCGCGGCGGGCGCGCTCGGCGCTCCGGTAGCCGACCAGACCGAGAACGGCGACGTCGTCACACAGCGCTTCAGCGGCGGCGTCGTTTCGTGGGACAAGACCACGAACCGCTTCACGACGGAGCCGCCGAATCTGGCCGCGCCCCTGTCGGGTCTGCAGGTGCCCGGTGTGGAACCGCCCAAGGCGCCCCCGACCGCGCCGCAGGCCGCGGCGGACGACGCGGACAAGTCCTTCCGGTTCCACTGGAACTGGTGGTGGCTGCTCGCGCTGGTACCGGTCGTGGTGCTGGCGGCGTTGGTGGGCGGTGCGGTGCTGTGGAACCGCAGTCGCCGCGACGACGACGGCCGCTTCGACGAGAACCCGTTCGGCGGCGGGCACGACCAGCCCGCGCGCGCCGGCGACGACGACATCCTCAGCGCCGAGCGCTACGGCGAGGTGACGGCCGCGCCCCGCGGGCCGGGTCCCGCCGAGGGGCCGTGGGGGTTCGCCCCCACCGGCGACACCGCGGGCGGGTCGCTGCCGGCTGCGGCGCCGGGTGACCTGTTCGGCGGGGAGCCCGACCCGGATTCGGTCGACACCACTCCCACGCGTATCGAATCCGTCGATGCGGGCGAGGATCCCACCGGTCACGGTGTCGCTGAGGTAAGCGCCGAGCCGGAGCGCGCCGACGCCACCGACGAGGAGGCCGTGGCGCCGGAGGCCGTGATGCCCGAGCCCGCCGGCGAGGAGGTTCCGGTGCCGCTCGCGGTGCCGGACGAGGGTGACGTCATGCCCCGGTGGGTCGACGCGGTATCGGACGAGGGTGGCGGCACGCCCGAGCCCACCGGCGAGGAGGTCGCAGCACCCGGCGGCGACGGCGGTGCGCCGCCCGAACTCGTCGAGACCGCGCCGGCGGCGGAGGACGCCGAATCCGAATCGCATACGGGCCGGCATGCGGCGATAAGTATCGAGGAACCGACACCCGGGCGCACTGCGATCCATCTGCCTCTCGACGATCCGCGCGAAGCCCCCGACGGCTATCTGATCAAGGCCAACATCGGCTCCGGGCTGTACTGGTCGCCCGGCAGCGACCCCTACGACGACGCCGTGGCCGAAATATGGTTCGCCAGCGAAGAATTCGCCCGCACCAACGGTTTCGTCAAAGGCGAGTGACCCGATTCAGATCTTGCGGATGACGGTGACGACCTTGCCCAGCACGGCGGCGTCGTTACCGGGGATGGGGTCGAACGCCGGATTGTGCGGCATGAGCCACACCTGACCGCGGGTGCGTTTGAAGGTCTTGACGGTTGCTTCGCCGTCGATCATGGCAGCGACGATGTCGCCGTTGTCGGCGACGTTCTGCTGACGCACGACCACCCAGTCGCCGTCGCAGATGGCCGCGTCCACCATCGAATCGCCCACCACCTTGAGCAGGAACAGCGATCCCTCCCCGACGAGGGCGCGGGGCAACGGGAAGACGTCTTCGACGGCTTGCTCGGCCAGGATCGGGCCACCCGCCGCGATGCGGCCCAGCACCGGGACGAAGGTGGGCTCGGGAAGCGCGTCTGATCCCGCGACATCGGTGGTGACCAGCGGGGTTGCGGGATCGTCGATACCCCGCACGTCGACCGCACGCGGGCGATTGGGGTCGCGGCGCAGGTATCCCTTGCGCTCGAGGGTGCGCAGTTGGTGGGCGACGGAGGACGTCGACGTCAGGCCGACGGCGTCACCGATCTCGCGGATGCTCGGGGGATAGCCGCGTCCGGTGACCGAAGCGCGAATGACTTCGAGGATGGTGCGCTGACGTTCGGTCAATCCCGAATCGAGGCCGCGGCGGCCGGCGGCCGCGCCGTCGGTCCCGGCGGCGTCGGGCGTATCGCTGCTGTCGTCGCTCATGGCGCCGAATGTAGTCGCCGCATGAACATTAATCAAACATGTGTTCGAGGCGTGTCGTGCCCGTGCGCATGCCGCGAATTCTGTCGGTACCCCGTTCTAGGGTGAGGCAACAGTTCGATCACATGTTCTACCGTTCGAACGTGTGATCGACTAGATTCGAACACCAGAGCGAAAACGCTGACTCGAAGGGATAGGCCGATGACCATTCTCGACGCACGTATGGACCATGTGGGGCAGTGCGCGCGGCCGGATGTCCGCCGCCCTTCCCGCGGGACGGGGCGGTCGATATCGCGACGTCCGCAGGGTGCGCCGGTGCGCTACCGCGGCACGGGTGTGCTCGTGTCGAGGGCATCGCACCGGCCCAGACCGGTCACCCCGGCGACGACGGTGCTGCTGGCGCTGGTGGCAGCCGCCATCACGGTCTGGCTCGGTCTCGTCGCCCAGCTCGGCGGGGTGACGGGCGAGCAGGCGACGGTGCCGGGGCGGTTGGCCGTGGTCCAGGTCCAATCGGGGGAGACTCTGCAGCACATCGCGCGGCGGGTGGCCCCCGACGCACCGGTGAGCGCCGTCGTGGACCGCATCCGTGAGCTCAACGACCTAGACTCCGTGGCGCTGGCCGCGGGCCAGACCCTCATCGCGCCGGTCGGTTGAGTGCATGATGCGTTCCGAAACCCGCTGCCGCGCAACGGTCGAAACCAGCGGGGTGGCGCGTCAGCTGCCGCTCACCCCGAACCTGGGCCAGCTCTGGCCGTCGCGGGTAGGCTCGGAGTCGTTCGGCGTCCATATGTGCCGGCGTCCATCGCGGTCCGCGGCTTGGTGCGGCTGCCCGGGTAGGCGAGAAGGAGCGGTGATGCACTGTCCGTTCTGCCGCCACCCGGACTCGCGTGTGGTCGATTCGCGGGAGACTGACGAAGGTCAGGCGATCCGTCGCCGGAGATCGTGCCCGGAGTGCGGGCGCCGGTTCACCACGGTCGAAACCGCCGTGCTGGCCGTGGTGAAACGCAGCGGCGTCACCGAGCCGTTCAGCCGGGAGAAGGTCATCCGGGGTGTGCGCCGGGCCTGTCAGGGCCGGCAGGTCGACGACGACGCGCTGAACCTGCTTGCCCAGCAGGTCGAAGATGCCGTGCGGGCAACGGGATCCCCCGAGGTGCCCAGCCACGAGGTCGGGCTGGCGATTCTCGGTCCGCTGCGTGACCTCGACGAGGTCGCCTATCTGCGATTCGCGTCGGTGTACCGGTCATTCTCGTCGGCGGAGGATTTCGAACGCGAGATCGAGACCCTGCGCGCCCACCGGAAAGTGCCCAGCTCAGGCTGATCCGCCGCGCAGACCTGGGGGCGCACCGGTGTCGATTGGTGACGTCCCAGCAGACGCGGCAACCCGCCCGGCCGAGATGTTCGCGCTGGAATTCGCCGCGCCGACGTGGGCGGGGCGTCAGTCGAGGCTGGTCACCCCGTCGTCAACTACCCGGCCGGCCACCCGAACCCATCCTTCCGGGCTCCACGTCGTGTAGATGACCGATCCCTTGCCCTGCACGATCTTGAGATCCTGGCTGAGGTAGTCGGTGAGTCGAACCGCCGCGGCTCCGGTCGCCTCGTCCTCGGGTACCCCGAGATCGGCCGCAAACATCCGGGTGCGCACGACGCCCTCATCGCGGTCCAACCACGTCCACAGGTAGTGGGCTGTGCCGTCGGGATAGTCGGCGGGGTCGGCGGCCAACAACTCGTCGACCGTATCCAGGGTGTGGATGGCGAACTCCGGCGCCCACTCGGCGCGCGCATTCACCGCCGTCAAACCATCCCCGTGGGTCACCTGCACGATGCCCGCGGGCACCTGCAGCGTATTGAGCGGAAATCCCCGTTGGCGAAGCCACCACGATGCGCCGACCGTCGGATGGCCGGCGAAGGGCAGTTCGGTGGCGGGAGTGAAGATCCGGGCATGGGCGGTACTCGCGCCCGACTCCGGGATGTCGATGAATACCGTTTCGCTGTAACCCAGTTCGGTGGCTACACGTTGTCGGTCGGCGGGAGCGACCACGCCGGCGTCGACGACGCCGAGTGGGTTCCCGAATCTGCCGTCGGAGTCGGTGAAAACGCGCAACACTGTCACGTCGATGGCCATGCGCCGATGCTACGTGGTGACGCGGAATCCCTGGTCAGGTGGCACTGCGTTCGTCGGCTCCCATCGCGTCGAGCACAGCGACGCGGGTACCGATCGGCCCCGAGATGGCGCCTTCGCTGATGCCGGTACGCAACAGGTTGCGCAGCAGTTCCTGGTCGTACACGGCGGGTTCTGTCGAATCGATGAACTGTTCGACGACCTCGACAAACCGGTCCGGATCGTCGTGGAAGGGGAAATGGCCCGAACCCTCGAAGACTTCGAGACGAGAGCCGGGCATGGCGGCGTTGGCCATGCGGGCGTGGCTGACGGGGATGACAGAGTCGCGAGAGCCCCAAATCAACTGCACTGGAACGGATTCAGACAAATAACATCGGTCGAGCATGGTGACGACCTGGCCCCGCCAGTCGACAACCGCGCGCAGCGTGCGGGCAAACGCCGAGGAGGCGGTCGGTTCGGGGAGGTCGGCCAGGATTCGCAGCACGTCGGGAATATCGCGCCCCAGCCCGGTGGAACCGAACACCGTCCCGGCCACCTTGCCGATCACCTGCATGGTCGGCAGCACCATGGGCAGCCGCAGCAGTGCCAGCGCCTCGGTCGCCATCGGCAGCGAGGCGAACCGCAATGCGATGTTGACATCCTTGGTCACCCCGCCCGCCCCGACGAGGATGAGGCGGTCCACCAGTTGTGGGAACTGATAGGCGAACTGCATCGCCACCCCGCCGCCCAGCGAATGGCCGACGACGGTAACCCGATCGTGATCGAGCACGCTGAGCAGGTCGCGCATCCCGTTGGCATAGGCGGCGACGGAATAGTCCGCCCTGGGCTTGTCGGAACGGCCGTGCCCCAGCAGATCGGGTGCGATGACGGTGAATCGTTGCGCCAGCTTGGCCTGCACCGTGCCCCACGTCGTGGAGTTGTCGCCGATCCCGTGGATCAGCAGGATCGCAGGCCCGGTACCCGCCGTCCGGAACGCACGCCGATAGCCGTGAATGGTGCGGAATTGCAGCGAAGGTTTCACTTCGCGCACCGATCTCAGATTTGGCTTACGCGGCGTCGGAGCGCCAACTTCGTTGTCGCGGGTCATATTCGCCAACTTCGTTGTCGGGCCGGTTCAGGTCGGTCAGTGGCGGTCGTCGCCCTCGGAAAAACCTTCCCCGAAACCGTCTTTGTATTTGTCGTCCTTGAACTTCTCGCCTGACTGCTGCGCAAGAAACCGTTCGAACTCGGCGCCGAGTTCGTCACCGCTGGGCAGTTCTTCGTCGCGCGCCAGCAGTGACCGGTTCTCCTGAGCGGCAACGAAGGCATCGTACTGGCGCTCCAGTGCCGCCACCACCTGAGCGACTTCGCCGCTCGCTTCGACTTGTTCGTTGATCTTGTCCAGCACCTCCGCGCCGGCGTGGGTGAGAGCTTGCAGCGGGATCTGCAGTGACCCGATCCTGGCGACCTCACCGAGCAGTGCTTCGGCGGCCGGGGGATAGGCCGTCTGCGCCAGATAGTGCGGCACGTGCACGGTGAACCCGACAACCTCATGACCGTGCTGGGCCATCCGGAACTCCAACAGATTCGACACGCTGCCGGGCACCTGTACCTCGCCGACCCATGGCGTGTGCTCGGCGATGAGCTCCTTGTTGTTCGCGTGCGCGGTCAGGGTGATGGGACGGGTGTGCGGGACAGCCATCGGGATGGTGCCCAGCCCGATGAGCTGGCGGACCCCGAGCCGCTCGGCGAGCAGGCGAACGGCGGTGATGAATCGCTCCCACCGCAGGTCCGGTTCCAGTCCGGCGAGTAGCAGGAACGGGGTGCCGACGCTGTCATGCAGCGCATAGAGATTGAGTTCGGGATCCTCGTAGCTGGTGAAGTGGTCGGTCTTGAACGTCATCAGCGGCCGGCGCGACCGGTAGTCGAGGAGTTCGTCGATCGCGAAGGATGCCACCAACTCGGTGTCCAGCGTGTCCTTGAGGTGCTGCGCGGCCAGCCGGATCGCGTGGCCCGCGTCGGAGAAACCCTCCAGCGCGTGGATCATCACGGGCCCGCGGCCGTCCGGCGAAGACAGCTGGGGCGCAGGAAACTCCAGCTCGTACATGCCGGTCGATTCGGGCTGGTATCGCTGATCCGCGCCGTCGGCGTTGTCGGACATTCTGTTTCGCCTCCTCGCTATGGCACCGGTGAACCCCGGCTCGCCAGGGACCATCGGACGCCGTGACCACTAGTGTCGCGCATTCCGCGGCAGACGCCATTGCGGGGCCCGCCGTCG
The DNA here is from genome assembly GCA_018268465.1 of Actinomycetota bacterium. Lineage (GTDB taxonomy): Bacteria > Actinomycetota > Actinomycetes > Mycobacteriales > Mycobacteriaceae > Mycobacterium. The sequence continues at coordinate 12,873 of JAFDWN010000027.1, read as the reverse complement.
GATTCGAACGCGGCGTCACCCATGGCGCATTCCACGGGTGAATTCGCAGGTTCGCCCCGTGGCGGCGCTGCGGGACGTGTTTGCCCCGTACCGGGACGGCGAAGGTCGGGCAAAATCGTAGGGCATGCGCGTAGGCACGGTGGTGGCGGTGACACTGCTCGCGGTGTCCTCGACAGGGTGTGTTCGCGGCCCGGCCGAACACGCCAGCCTGTCGACGCCCTCCGCGCCGGCACCCGTCACGACGTCCGTGCCGTCCACCGCGGGGGCGCCCGCGACGGCCAGCGCCGCGCCGGTCGCCCCGGACTCCCGGATCGGCGCGATCTTCCTCGGCGCGACCGATCTGCACACGTGCAGCGCGTCGGTCCTGGACACCGCCACCGGCGATCTGATCCTCACCGCGGCCCACTGCCTGGTCCAGGACGTCGACTCCACCTTCGTCGCCGGCTTCGACGACAGCGCGGCCGACGACGAGACCTGGCGCATCGACACCGTCTACCTGGATCCCCGCTGGGTCGCCGACCAGGATCCGCTGGCGGATTTCGCCATCGCGCGGGTGAGCCGTGCGGCCGGTGACGACGTCGAAGCGTTCGCCGGGGGCGGGCTGACGATCGGCCTCGCGCCGCCGCCGGGCACCGCGGTGACGGTGACGGGGTACGGGCTGGGTATCGGCGGCGGCCCGATCCGGTGCGCAGCCGTCGCGGCCCGGGCCGAACGCGAGTTCCCCTCGGTGGACTGTGCCGGGCTGGTACCCGGGGTCAGCGGGGCACCGTGGACCACCGGTGCGCGTGGATCCACGGTCGTCGGTCTGGTCGGTGGTCTGGACGGCGGCGGTTGCGAGGATGACGTGTCCTACTCGCCGCCGTTCGACGCCGCGATCACCCGGTTGCTGGCCCGCGCCGAGGCGGGCGGGCCCGGTGACGACCCACCCATGGCGGCCGACGACGACTGCTGACGGTGTCTACGCCTTGAACTGGTTGAGGGCGCGCAGCTTGTTCATCACGTCGAGTGCGGCGACCTTGTAGGCCTCCGAGAACGTCGGATAGTTGAACACCGCATCGACCAGGTACTCGATCGTGCCGCCGCATCCCATCACCGCCTGGCCGATGTGCACCATCTCGGTGGCGCTGGTGCCGAAGATGTGGACACCGAGCAGCCGCAGGTCATCGGTGGAGACCAGCAGTTTCAGCATCCCGTACGAGTCGCCGGCGATCTGGCCGCGGGCCAGTTCGCGGTACCGCGACACCCCGACCTCGTAGGGGATCGAGGCTTTGGTCAGGTCGACTTCGGTGGCGCCGACATAGGAGACCTCGGGAATCGAGTAGATCCCGATGGGCTGCAGTTCGGTCATGCCCTTTCCGGACTCGCCGAATGCGTGGTAGGCCGCGAGCCGGCCCTGATCCATCGACGTGGCCGCCAGTGCCGGGAACCCGATCACATCGCCGACCGCGTAGATGTGGCTGACCTTCGTCTGGAAGTTGTCGTCGACGAAGAGACGGCCCCGGTTGTCGATCTCCAGGCCGGCCTTCTCGACGTCGAGTTGTTCGGTCTGGCCCTGGCGCCCGGCGGAGTACATGACCGTTTCCGCGGGAATCTGCTTACCGCTGGCCAGTGTGGTGACGGTGCCTGCCGCCCCGACGTCCACGGCCGTCACCTCCTCACCGAACCGGAACGTCACGGCCAGGTCGCGCAGATGGAACTTCAGCGCCTCGACGATCTCGGGGTCGCAGAACTCCAGCATCGCGTCGCGCTTCTCCACCACCGTCACCTTGGTGCCCAGCGCGGCGAACATCGAGGCGTACTCGATGCCGATGACACCGGCGCCGACCACCACCATCGACGCGGGCAACGATTTCAGATCGAGGATGCCGTCGGAATCCAGTACCCGGTGTTCGTCGAATTCGACTCCCGCGGGGCGCGCGGGTTTGGTGCCGGTGGCGATGACGATGTACTCGCCGCTGACGGTGGTGCGCTCACCTCGCATGGGTTCTTCGACGAGCACGGTGTGCGGGTCGGTGAACCGGCCGTGGCCCTGGATCAGGTCGATCCGGTTGCGCATCAGCTGCGATCGGACCACGTCCTGTTCCTTGCCGATGACATGCTGGGTGCGTGCCAGCAGGTCGGCGGGGGTGATCTTCTCCTTGACCCGATAGCTGGCGCCGTACAGCTCGCGCTGGCTCATTCCCGTCAGGTAGACGACGGCTTCGCGCAGCGTCTTGGACGGAATGGTGCCGGTGTTCACGCAGACACCACCCAGCATCCGGCCGCGCTCGACGACGGCGACGGATTTGCCGAGTTTGGCCGCGGCGATCGCGGCCTTCTGCCCCCCGGGACCCGAACCGATGACAACCAGGTCGTACTCCAGCATCGAACCCATGACATCGATGTCTACGCCGGTTGGGGCAATCTCGCATGCCGACAACGTCAATACCGAGTGAACATTGCTCGCGCGACCGCCGCCGGGCCCGGCGAGTGTGCGCGCCTGCCGGCGCGCCGCCGCGCGCGGTGCGACTATGGGCGGCGATGAGCTGGGCACGCATGAGGTGGCGGCGTGGTGCGCTGGTTGCCGCATGCTGCGCGCTCGGCGCGGCACTGGCGACGGGTGGGTGCACCCGCGTCGTCGCCGGCACCGGACACCCTGCCGACGGGACCGCTGCGCACGGGCCAACCGCGCTGGCGGACTTGATGATCGCACCCGCCCGATTCCCACGGGACTATCCCGCGGTGCGGCTGGACCCGATATCGGCCGTGCAGGCGGTCCGCGACATCGACGGCGTCGCAGACGGGGCCGTCGTGACACCACCGCAATGCACGCCGCCGCCCCCGGGGCGGGCGCCGGTCGACGTGGTCGCCACGCAGGGCGTGAACGCCGCCGCGACGAGCAGTCTCACCCTGACGCTCACCCGTTCCGGCACCCCACTGGACGGCCGGCGTGACCAGCTGCGCGGCTGCCCGGTGTTCACCGCCACCGCCGACGGCGGCGTGACGACCGTCCTGGTACGTTCGCTGCCCGCGCCGCCGGTCGACGCCGACGCCGCCTACGCCGTGGAACAGACGGTGAAAACGCCTGAGGGAGAGGCATTTCACGCGTTGATACTGGCGGCGCAGATCGCCGACGTCCGCATCACCGCGGTCTGGGCGACCTCGGACGACGCCGCCACCGCCGATACCCGCGCCGTGGACGCACTGTTCACCGACGCCGTCCTGACGGTACGCCGGGGCGGCTGATTTACTACCAATCGCTGTTTCATCCCCAGCGGCGGCCGCGGGGCCGTCCGCGGCCGCTGCGCCGACGGGGGCGGTTGGGAGTGTCGGCCCATGACCACATCACAGCCGTTCGACTTCCACCTCAACCGGCCGGGAACGCTCATCGCGGCACTGCCCGCCGTACTCGGTTTCGTCCCCGAGAACTCGCTCATCCTGGTCACCGTCGACCGGGGTGACATGGGATGCGTGATGCGTGTCGACCTGTCGCCCGAGCTGGCGGATTCGATCGGGCAGTTCTGCGACGCCGCGGCTGCCGGCGCCCCGGAAGCGGCGATCGCCGTTGTGGTCGACGCGGAGGGCTATGCGTGTCCGGCGTGCACCGCCGGGCACCGCGAGCTGACCGACCTGCTCAATGTGTCCCTCGATAAGCGGGGCATCGAATTGCTCGCCGCGCACGTGGTCGACCGCGTCGAGGCCGGTGGCCAGTGGCAATGCGCCGACCAGTGCGGCGCCGGTGGCGTGGTCGACGATCCGTCGGCGTCGCCCCTGACGATGGCCGCGGTCCTCGACGGCCGCCGGCTCTACTCCCGGCGCGCCGATCTGCAGCGGATCATCGAGCCGGACAGCGCCCACTGCGCGCGGCTGGCCGAGCTGCTCGGACGGCGGGGTCAGGCGGGCCGCACGCCGGACCGGCCGGATGCCGACGCGCGCGCGGATATCGAGGGTGCGATCACCGCCACGGGCCGGCTCGCCCGCGGGGAGGTCCTGGCCGACGAGGAACTGGCCGGCTTGGCCCGATCGCTGACCGATCCGCGGGTACGCGACCCGCTGTACGCCCTGGCGGTCGGGGACAGCGCCGAGCAGGCCGAAGCGCTGTGGGTGACGCTGTCGCGCTGCCTGCCCGCGCCGTGGCGGGTGGAGGCACTGGTGCTGTTGGCTTTCTCGGCCTACGCCCGCGGCGACGGCCCGCTGGCCGGGGTGTCGCTCGAGGCGGCGTTGCGATGCGGTCCGACGCATCGCATGGCGGGCATGCTCGACACGGCGCTGCAATCCGGCATGCGACCGGAGCAGATCAGGGAACTCGCCGTCACGGGTTACCGGCGGGCCGACAGCCTCGGCGTACAGCTGCCGCCGCGACGGCTGTTCGGGCGCCGCGCCGGGTAAACCCGCGGAGCCTCAGACCTTCTCCACCTTGACGGCATGCGCCATCTGGTGGGGGAGTTCCACCTGCTCGTGGCCGGGGATCACGATCATCACGCCGCCGTTGTCGTTGGCCTGGACCGTCACACGCGCATTGGGAACGACACCGGCGTCCTTGAGCCTGGCGATCAGGTCGGTGTCGCCTTGGACGTGTTCGGTCAACTGGCGCACCACCACCGCCACCGACATCCCGGTCGGCAGCTCCGTCAGGCGCACCAGGTTGATGTCGTCGCCGCCCATCTCGCCGGCGCCGACACCCAACTCGGAGAGCCCGGGGATGGGGTTGCCGAACGGCGAGGTGGTCGGGTTGTTGAGCACTTTCATCAGGCGACGCTCGACGTCGTCGCTCATCACGTGTTCCCAGCGGCACGCTTCGGCGTGCACTTCCTCCCACGGCAGGCCGATGATGTCGACGAGGAGTCGCTCGGCGAGGCGGTGTTTGCGCATCACGGCGACGGCCAGCGCGCGGCCCTTGTCGGTCAGTTCGAGGTGCCGGTCACCGGCCACGTGCAACAGCCCGTCGCGTTCCATCCGCGACACCGTCTGGCTGACCGTCGGTCCGCTCTGCTCGAGCCGTTCGGCGATCCGGGCCCGCAACGGGACAACGCCCTCTTCTTCGAGGTCATAAATGGTACGCAGGTACATCTCGGTGGTATCGACAAGATCGTTCATTCGGCGCCTTTCCAGAGCGTCACCGCCACCGAGTCTACCGGTCAGCCCGGCTGAACTGCGGTGCAACATCACCCCGCTACGCACCTCGGCCCGCCGGGTTTCCGGCGGGCCGAGGGGACGTTCGATCGTCAGCTGGCGTAGGACCGGAGCCGGTCGGCCCGCTCGCCGTGGCGCAGCTTGGCCATCACCTCGCGCTCGATCTGGCGCACGCGCTCGCGGGACAGGCCGAACAGCTTGCCGATCTGGTCAAGGGTGCGGGGCTGACCGTCGTCGAGGCCGAACCGCAGCCGGATCACCTGTTGTTCGCGTTCGTCGAGGGTGGCCAGCACGTGGCGGATGTCGGTGTGCAGCAACTCGGAGATGACGGCGTTCTCGGCCGACATCGCCTCCGCGTCCTCGATGAAGTCACCGAGGGGGGCTTCCTCGTCGCTGCCGACCGGCATATCCAGGCTCACCGGGTCGCGGCTGTGCTCGAGGAGGTCGGTGATCTTGTCGACGGGAATGCCGGATTCGGCGGCCAGTTCCTCGTCGGTGGCCTCCCGCCCGAGGTTCTGGTGCATCTCGCGCTTGATCCGTGCCAGCTTGTTCACCTGTTCGACGAGGTGCACGGGCAGGCGGATGGTGCGGCTCTGGTCGGCCATGCCGCGGGTGATGGCCTGCCGGATCCACCACGTGGCGTAGGTCGAGAACTTGAAGCCCTTGGTGTAGTCGAACTTCTCCATCGCGCGGATCAGGCCCAGGTTCCCCTCCTGGATCAGATCCAGCAGCGGCATTCCGCGACCGGTGTAGCGCTTCGCGAGCGACACCACCAACCGCAGGTTGGCCTCCAACAGATGGCGGCGGGCCGCCTCACCGTCACGGACAACGAGAGCCAGGTCGCGCTTGCGGCTGTCGCCGAGACGCTTCTTGGTCTCCAGCACATGCTGCGCGTACAGGCCCGCTTCGATGCGCTTGGCCAGCTCGACCTCGTCGGCGGCGTTCAGTAGCGCAGTCTTGCCGATGCCGTTCAGATACACGCGCACGAGATCAGCGGCCGGACTCTGAGCGTCCAGATCGTTGTCGACGCGGCTGGTGGTGGCATTTGCCATGACGGCCTCCTGATCGGCTCGAACTGTCATCACGTTTAACGCTCGAATGCCGTTAGGAGTTCCCGCATCTCGTCGGCTTCACACCTGCTGATCTGCGGTTTTTCGTCGTCGACCTGAGAATGTCCTGAGAATAGAGACAGAAGCCGCTCAGCGCGGTCCGTCGTGGTTCCCCTCCGCGGGGCCCGGTTGCGGTGGGGTCTCGCTCCGCGCCTGCAGCGCCGGTCGTTCGGCGGTGGGGAACAGCGGAATGCGCCGCGGCGCGTCGTAACGCCGGGGTTCCTCGGCCCTCCGCGGCGGGCGGTCATTGGCGATGAGGACCGCCATCCACGGCAGAGGCAGGGACACCACGATGATGGCCAGCGAGATGAGGCCGTTCTGCCAGACGCCGTACGCGATCGCCGCGAGGATCAACGACGGAATCCGGAACGACATCAACATCATGTACTTGCGGACCCGCTGGCGGTGCTGTTCTTCGATGGCGGGCTCAGCCCGGGTGATCAGGACCGGCCGACCCTCGTCGTCGAAACTCAGCTCAGGGCCGTGTTTCATACCTCCACTGTTCCACACCTCGGGGTGGCTGTGTCGGTCGCGTTTCTTACCGAACTGTGGCCGGGCAGAATGGAGGGATGCAGACCCAGACGATCGAGCGCACCGACACCGACGAACGCGTCGACGACGGGACCGACAGCGACACGCCCAAGTACTTCCACTACGTCAAGAAGGACAAGATCGCCGAGAGCGCGGTCATGGGGACCCATGTCGTCGCGCTGTGCGGCGAGGTGTTCCCGGTGACACGCTCGGCCAAGCCCGGTTCGCCGGTGTGCCCCGACTGCAAACGCATCTACGAGTCGCTCAAGAAGTAGGTGGACCGTCATTCTTGACGGCACCGGCAGGCGGGGCAGCGGCCGGCCGGCCCGGGTCGTCGAGCACGCCCGAACTGTGGAGCTGCCCCGAGCCGTTTCGCCGGCTCGATCCGTTGAGGTGGGCCGAGCTGCGCGATGAGCCCTGGGTCGAGGCGTTGAACGACTCGGCCTTACCCTCCAGCCAGCCCCGTACCCGGTCGGCATGGGTGACGGGGGCGGGCCACTCCTCCTCGATCGCGGCGTTGAGTTCGGCGCCGAACATGATGGCGAACCCGAGGAAGAACGCGAACAGCAGAAATGCGATGGGCGTGGCCAGAGCGCCGTACGTGTAGCCCGTGCTGGTGATCCACGTCAGGTAGACACGCAGCCCGAACGTCGCCGTCAGGAACACCGCCGCGGCCAACACCGATCCGTAGACCAGGCGATGCGAAGGCAGCGGTTTGGGCAGCGACACCCGGTAGAGGATGTTCACCGCCACCGCCAGACCCACAAAGAGCACCGGGTAGTAGCCGAATCGCATAAAGCTGTCCCACGTGTTGGGGATGTACTCGGCGATCTTGCGCGGGCCCAGCGCCAGAAACGGCGCCGTGACGATCGCGAACACCAGCATCGCCACGTAGAGGCCTAGCGCATAGAACCGCTGGCGCACCGGATGGCGCAACGGTGTCTGATCGTGTGCCTCGACGATCGAGTCGACGAACGCCGAAATGGCCGACGAACCCGCCCACAACGAGATCACGAACCCCAGCGACACCACCTCGCCGCGGGCGCCCTGCACGATATCGCGCACCGTCGGCTCGATGATCTCGCTGACGACGTTCGTCGAGAAGAACCGGCTGGCCGTGCCGATCAGCTGGTCCTCGATCGTGGTCAGCGTCTCCGGCCCGAACAGCGGCGCGATGTACGCCAGACTGCCCAGCATGCCCAACAGCAGCGGAGGCAGCGACAGCGCGCACCAGAACGCGGCCTGGGCCGATTCCGAAAAGATCGAATCGTCCCAACTCTTGGACAACGTCCGTTTCGCGATGTGCCGGATATGGTGGCGTGACGGCCTTACCGGCGCTGGCTGGTCTGTCATGACCAGTCAAGCATTACTGACGAAACGTCGTCCTGCCCAGGCCCCGCGTCGATTCTGGTTCGTGACTACGATTCCAGCGGGCTGATTTCCAGCACCGCAGACTGCTCGATGAGCTTCGCTTCGTGCTCGTTCGCGTGATGCTGGCAGAACAGCAGTTCCGCGCCCGACGGAAGCTTCGCGCGTACGCGAGCAGCCGCGCCGCAGCGATCGCAGCGATCAGCCCTGGTTAGCTCCGGACTGGTCAGAGTTGCGTTCATGGCTCCTCCGTATGTTGCTCGTCCCGCGTATCTCTACTGTGTCAGACGTATTCGGTTCCGGCCTTGTTCCCCGGGGGTTTACCGCTGTGTCGTGTCTCACGTTCGTGCCGAGTTGCCGGCCGAACAGGCTGACTGTATGAACGCTGCGACGAACGTTCTGGTTCATTTGTGTGGCATCGCGGAATGGCGGCTCGCCAAGGCCGACGGTGAGCATCGCCCGCCGTCACTGCATGCGCAGGGCTTCATTCACCTTTCGGCCCCTGAACAGGTGCATCTGCCCGCCAACCGGCTCTACACCGGGCGGACCGACCTGGTGCTGCTCGCCATCGACCCGGCCCGCCTGACGTCGCCGGTCCGCTGGGAGCCCGGCGTACCCACCGATCCGGAGTCGATGCTGTTCCCGCACCTGTACGGGCCGCTGCCCGCCGCCGCTGTGACAACTGTCACCCCCTACCCGCCGGATGCGCAGGGCCGATTCCCGGCGCTGACCCGGTCCGACTGATCCGGGCGGACCGTTCGTCGCCTCAGTCGGTGCAAACCGCGTCGACCTCGATCTCGACCATGAGTTCGGGTGCGATCAGAGCGGACACCCCCACCATGGTCGCGACCGGGCGCACGGCGCCGAAGACGTCGGCGTGCACCGCGGCGACCTCGCGCCAGCGGGAGATGTCGGTGACGAACATCCGGGTGCGCACCACATCGGACAGGTCGGCACCGGCCTCGCGCAGCGCGGAGCCGATGCGCCGCAATGCCTCCCGCGTTTGCTCGGCGATGGTGTCCCCGGGAGCGGTGGTGCCGGCCACCACGACGAGGGATCCGACGCGAACCGCGCGGGAATAGCCGACGACGGACTCGAACTCCGAACCGGAAGCGATGTTGACGCGTGACATGCGTCCAGGGTATTCGGCGCACCGCCGCGCAATCGGTTGCGCGGCAGCCGAAGTCACCCGGGAAACGCCGACCACGGACGGCTAGGGTTCGTACGCGTCGACCGCCGTCTGCAGACGATCGAGCACTTCGCGCAGCTCGGCCAGCGTCTCCCGCAATTCGGCTGCTGTCTCTGGCCTTTCGCCGGCGCCGGGGCCGGCCGCGGGAGGCGGCGCGGGTTGGGCGCGGGGCGGAGCTTCCGGTGCGGGTGGGGGAGCGGCCGCCGCGGAGCCGCCGGGTGCGGTGGCCGCCCGGCCGGTGCCCGGCCCGAACACCTGCTCGAGTGCCTCGGCCAGCGTGGGGGCATATCCGATCCGCACGCCGTTGGTGTCCGGCTCGCGGAATCCCACCAGCACCCGCGAGAGTTGTGGGAACGTCGAACTGTTGGGTGAGGTCGGGATGCGTTCGGTGTAGAGCGGCTCGACGTAGAGCACGCCCCCGTCGGCGATCGGCAGCGTCAGCAGGTTGCCGAACTGGATGCGGTTCGACCGCTCCAACAGCGTCCGTTCCGAGGCCACCCGGGTGTCGGAGATCATCGAGTTCTGGATCTGCTGCGGGCCCTGGGTCAGCGTGTTGGTCGGCAATCGCAGGACGGTGATCTTGCCGTAGTCCTGCGGGTCGGATCGCACCGAGATGTAGGCCGACAGGAATTCCCGGTTGTACCCGACCATCGCGGTGGCCAGCCGGAAGGACGGCTCCGCGGTCTGCTCGTCGCCGACGAGGACGTAGAACGGCGGCTGTGCCGACTCGGTGTCGTCGGTCGGATCGCTGGGTACCGACCAGAAGGCGTTGGTGGTGAAGAACTCCCGGGGCTCGTTGACGTGGTACTTCGACAGCAGGTCGCGCTGGACCTTGAACAGATCCTCGGGATAGCGGAAATGTGAGCGCAGTTCGTCGGGGATGTCCTCGCCGGCCTGGACGGTGCCCGGGAACACCTGCATCCACGCCTGCAGCACGGGATCGTCGCCATCTACCTGGTAGAGCGTGACCGAACCGTCGTAGGCGTCCACGGTCGCCTTGACGGAGTTGCGCACATAGGAGACCTGCTTGCCCGGCCGCAGGGTTCCGGCGGAGTTGATCGTCGGCCCGTGCAGCGACATGCGCTGCGCGTAGGGGTAGCTGTCCAGGGTGGTGTAGGCGTCGACGATCCAGACGATGCGCCCGCCCACCACCGCCGGGTAGGCGTTGGAATCGGCAGTCAGCCACGGCGCCACCCGCTGCACCCGGTTCTTCGGGTCGCGGTGCAGGATCAGCTTGGACTCCGAGCCGATGGCTCGGGAGAACAAGATGTTGCGCTCGGTGAACTTCGTCGCAAATACGCTGCGGTTGAACCAGTTTCCGATGGGGACCCCGCCCGCTCCGGTGTAGGAATAGGTCGAGGTGTCGGTGTCGTACTCACGCGGGGCCGAGCCGGGTGCGCCGCCGACGATCGCGTAGTCGGGATCGGACTGGGCGATGACCTCGCCGAAGTAGATCCGGGGTTGATCGACCTCGATGAGCTGGCGGCCGGTGTCGGCGGACGCGATATCGCTGACCGTGTAGATCGGGTAACCGCTGTTGCTGTCAGACCCCTCGGCGGCGTCGCGCACTGCCGCGTTGACCCGGTTGGCCGGTGCTGCGACGAATCCGTTGCCGTGTGTGTAGACGGTGTGGCGGTTGATCCAGTCCGTCTGGTTGCCGGTCAGACTGTTGGGCGAGAGTTCGCGCGCGGCGACGATGTAATCCCTTATCTCACCGTCGATCTCGTAGCGATCGACGTCCAGCCGCTCGGGGAAGCCGTAGAAGTTCTTCAACTGCTGCTGCTGGGTGAAGGTCCGGGACAGGATGTTCGGGTCGAGCAACCGGGCATTGGCGATCGTGGTCAGGTCGGCGGGGACCTCGCGCGGGGATCGGGTGCCCACACCCGGATAGTCCTGGTAATCCACCCAGTCGCCGTCGAGCCGGTAGGCCTGCCGGGTCGCGTCGATGTTGCGCTCGATATAGGGACGTTCGACGTCCGCGGCGTTGGGCCGCACCGAGAACTGCTCCATCAGCAGCGGCCAGGCACCCCCGACCAGCGCCGACGACAGCACGAGCAGTGCCACCGCCATCGCGGGAATCCGGATGTCGCGCAAGACGATCGCGGCGAAGAAGCTCACTGCGCACAGCACCGCGATGGCCAGCAGGACGAGCTTGGCGGGAAGTCCCGCGTGGATGTCGGTGTAGCCCGCGCCGGTGAACGTCGGCTCCTTGCGGCCGCTGGACAGCAGGTCGTAGCGGTCCAGCCAGTATGCGACGGCCTTGAGCAGGATGAATGTGGCCGCGATCAACGCGAGTTGAATACGCGCGGCGCGGGTCAGCGCACCCCTGTTCTTCGCCACGCTCAGACTGCCGAACAGGTAGTGCGTCACGAGGCTGGCGATGAAGGCCAGGAACGCGGCGACGAACAGCCAGTTCACGATCGACCGGTAGAAGGGCAGACCGAATGCGAAGAACCCGATGTCGCGGCCGAATTCGGGGTCGGTGATACCGAACGATCCGCCGTGCAGGAAGAGTTGCACGGTGACCCAGTCCACCTGCGCGATCAGGCCGGCGATCACACCGAGGAACAGCGGGATACCCAACCCCAGCAGCCGCGGCCGGCGCATGGCCTGGGTGCGGTACTGCTCGAGCGGATCGTTGGGCGGTCCCGTCGGCACGGTGACCGGCCGGGACCGATAGGCCAGCCGCATAGCCAGCGCGACGGCGCCGGTGACGACCACGCAGACGGCGGCGAAGACGGCCAGCCGCGTCAGGATGACGGTGAAGAAGACGCTGCGGTAACCGACTTCACCGAACCATAGCCAGTCGACGTACATGTCGACGAACCGCAGCACGACGACGGGGAGGAGGAACGCGGCGACGCTGGCGATCAGCAGCAGACGCGCACGCCGGGACAGTGGTGGCGACTTCTCGGGCGGACGTGTGCCCACGTGCATGCTCCTTTGCATGCCCATAACTTCGGCAGCTGCGGTGCAGCCGCCCGGCTACCAGGAGGCGAATCGCGTGACCACGCGAACACCCGTTGACGCCAGTGTACTGACGTCGGCACCGGCGCCCTCCCGGCGGCACGTCGCCCGTGCCTCGGTAACTAGTCCAGGTAGTCGCGCAGCACCTGAGAGCGGCTGGGGTGGCGCAACTTTGACATCGTCTTCGACTCGATCTGGCGGATGCGCTCGCGGGTGACGCCGTAGACCTGGCCGATCTCGTCGAGGGTGCGGGGCTGACCGTCGGTCAGCCCGAACCGCAACCGCACCACGCCGGCCTCACGCTCGGAGAGCGTTTCGAGCACCGACTGCAGCTGATCCTGCAGCAGCGTGAACGACACCGCGTCCACCGCCACGACGGCCTCGCTGTCCTCGATGAAATCGCCGAGCTGTGAATCGCCCTCGTCGCCGATGGTCTGGTCCAGCGAAATCGGCTCACGCGCATACTGCTGGATCTCCAGCACCTTCTCCGGCGTGATGTCCATTTCCTTGGCGAGCTCTTCGGGCGTGGGTTCGCGACCCAGATCCTGCAGCAGCTCGCGCTGGATGCGGCCCAGCTTGTTGATGACCTCGACCATG
>JAFDWN010000026.1 GCA_018268465.1 Actinomycetota bacterium | reverse complement strand
CGACTCGATCCTGATCGACGAGGCACGCACCCCGCTGATCATCTCCGGACCCGCCGACGGTGCCTCGAACTGGTACACCGAGTTCGCCCGCCTCGCGCCGCTGATGGAAAAGGACGTCCATTACGAGGTCGACCTGCGCAAACGCACCGTCGGCGTGCACGAACTGGGGGTCGAGTTCGTCGAGGATCAGCTCGGTATCGACAACCTCTACGAGGCCGCCAACTCGCCGCTGGTCAGCTATCTCAACAACTCGCTGAAGGCCAAGGAACTCTTCCAGCGCGACAAGGACTACATCGTCCGCAACGGCGAGGTGTTCATCGTCGACGAGTTCACCGGTCGCGTGCTCATCGGGCGGCGCTACAACGAAGGCATGCACCAGGCCATCGAGGCCAAGGAGCACGTCGAGATCAAGGCCGAGAACCAGACGCTGGCCACCATCACGCTGCAGAACTACTTCCGGCTCTACAACAAGTTGTCCGGAATGACCGGCACGGCCCAAACCGAGGCCGCCGAGCTGCACGAGATCTACAAGCTGGGTGTGGTGCCGATCCCGACCAACCGGGACATGGTCCGCGCCGACCAGTCCGACCTCATCTACAAGACCGAGGAAGCCAAGTACATCGCGGTCGTCGACGACGTCTCCGAACGGTACGAGAAGGGCCAGCCGGTGCTGATCGGCACCACCAGCGTCGAGCGCTCCGAGTACCTGTCGCGCCAGTTCACCAAGCGCAAGATCCCGCACAACGTGCTCAACGCCAAGTACCACGAGCAGGAGGCGAACATCATCGCCGAGGCGGGCCGGCTCGGTTCCATCACCGTGGCCACCAACATGGCCGGCCGCGGCACCGACATCGTGCTCGGCGGCAACGTCGACTTCCTGGCCGACAAACGCCTGCGGGACCAGGGCCTGGACCCGGTGGAGACACCCGAGGATTACGAAGCGGCCTGGGACGCGACGCTGACCAAGATCAAGGAAGAGGCCGACGCCGAAGCCGAGGACGTCCGCGCGGTGGGTGGGCTCTACGTGCTGGGCACCGAGCGCCACGAGTCGCGGCGTATCGACAACCAGCTGCGCGGCCGGTCCGGCCGCCAGGGCGACCCGGGTGAGTCCCGGTTCTACCTGTCGCTGGGCGACGAGTTGATGCGACGGTTCAACGGGGCCACCCTGGAATCGCTGCTGACCAGGCTCAATCTGCCCGAGGACGTGCCGATCGAGGCCAAGATGGTCACCCGCGCCATCAAGAGCGCGCAGACCCAGGTCGAGCAGCAGAACTTCGAGGTCCGCAAGAACGTCCTCAAGTACGACGAGGTGATGAACCAGCAGCGCAAGGTCATCTACGACGAGCGCCGCATGATCCTGGAGGGCGAGAACCTCCAGGAGCAGGCCCACAAGATGTTGGTCGACGTCATCACGGCCTACGTCAACGGCGCCACCGCGGAAGGCTACGCCGAGGATTGGGACCTGGAGGCCCTCTGGACCGCGCTGAAGACCCTCTATCCCGTCGGGGTCGACCACCACGACCTCGTCGATTCCGACGCGATCGGCGAACCCGGCGAACTGACCCGCGAGGAACTGCTCGACGTCCTCATCGCCGACGTCGAACGCGCCTACGCCGAACGCGAGAAACACCTCGAGGGCATCGCCGGCGAGGGCGCGATGCGCCAGCTGGAACGCAACATCCTGCTCAACGTCATCGACCGCAAGTGGCGCGAGCACCTCTACGAGATGGACTACCTCAAGGAGGGCATCGGTCTACGGGCCATGGCCCAGCGCGACCCGCTGGTCGAATACCAGCGCGAAGGCTACGACATGTTTGTCGGCATGCTCGACGCGCTCAAAGAGGAGTCGGTCGGTTTCCTGTTCAACGTCACCGTCGAAGCCGCGCCGGCACCGGCCGTCGCGCCCGTCGACGCACCCACCGGGCTGGCCGAGTTCGCGCAGGCCGCCGCCGCGAAGGCGCAGGACTCCGCGGGGCAGGGCGGGGTCGCCACCAAGGAACGGGCAGCGGCACCGTCGGCCTTGCGCGCGAAGGGAATCGCCGACGAAGCCCCGCCGCTGACCTACACCGGACCGTCGGAAGACGGCACCCCCGAGGTGCAGCGCGACGGCGCCGGACCGCGCCACGCCGCGGCGGCGAGCGGCGGCGGCAGCCGCCGGGAACGCCGGGAAGCGGCGCGCAGGCAGGCCAAGGCCGCGCCGAAGTCGCACCGCAGAGGCTGACCCGGCGGGGGTCACCCGATCTGCAACGCCACGAGCTGCCAGCGACCGGTCTGCGGGATCAGTTCGACGCGGGCGGCGATGGCGCGCACCCGGTCGCCGCGCGTGTAGGTGGCGAACACCTCCGCGGCCGTCACCGCGCCGCCGGCGGGACGCAGCCGGACCCGCCGGATCACCGCCGGAGCGCTGTACCGCGACCGCGTCAGTGCGGCGACCGCGTCGACGAGTGCCGGACGGACCATCGGGCGCAGCTGGGTGACGGGCCTGCGACGGTCGACCACCTCGAGGATCCGGCGCAGTGCGGTGTCGGCGAACTCCGCGGCCGCCCTGGGCGCCGCGGCTTCGGGCGCCGGTGCCGGCGTCAGTCGACGCCGGGGCGTGCCCCGGCGCAACGCCGCAGGTGAGGGCGCCGGGCACGGAATGTGCACCGGCGGCTCGTAGTCGACGACGGGCGACGTCAGCGGGGTATGACGAGGTGCGGACACGGATTGCCTCCCGGATTCGGCGCGACACGACAGCGCCCGCCGGAGAGGAGCGGACACCGCCATGATCGCACGGTTTGCGAGCACCCCTGATCACCCGCTATGCGCACAGGGCGGATCTCCGGTTACCGTGTCGGGGTCTGCGAAAGCGACAGAGCGTGACGGGAGGACGGCGCCGGATGGTGGTGAGGCTGTCGGCGTCCGATGCGTCGTTCTACCACCTCGAGAACACCGCGACGCCGATGTACGTCGGGTCGTTGTCGATCCTGCGCAGACCCCGCAACGGCCTGAGCTACGAAACCCTGCTGGCCACCGTCGAACAGCGGTTGCCGCAGATCCCGCGGTACCGCCAGAAGGTGCGTGAGGTCTCGCTGGGAATGGCCAGGCCGGTGTGGATCGACGACCGCGATTTCGACATCACCTACCACATCCGTCGCTCGGCGCTGCCGTCCCCGGGCAGCGACGCCCAGCTGCACGACCTGATCGCCCGGCTGGGATCCCGGCCGCTGGACAGGTCGCGACCGCTGTGGGAGATGTATCTCGTCGAGGGCCTGACGAAGAATCGCGTCGCCATCTACACCAAGTCGCACCAAGCGCTGGTCAACGGGCTGACGGCGCTGGAGATCGGCCACGTCATCGCCGATCGGACCCAGAAACCGCCCGAGTTCGGCGAGGACATCTGGATACCCGGTCGCGAGCCCAGCGAACGCCAGCTGCTGGTGGGCGCGGTGGGTGAGTGGATTACCCGGCCCGGTGCCCAGCTGGCATCGCTGACCGAAGCGGTGACGGAGGTGGCCACCAGCACGGGCCGGCTCGCCGAGGTCGGGCGCCGGGTGGAGCACCTGGCGCGCACCGCCGCGCGCGGTACCGCGCCCAGCAGCCCGCTGAACACCACGGTGTCGCGGAACCGGCGTTTCACGGTGGCGAGCCACCAGCTGGAGGACTACCGGCAGTTGCGTTCGCGCTACGACTGCGACGTCAACGACGTGGTGTTGGCGGTGGTCGCCGGCGCACTGCGCAACTGGCTGCTGTCGCGGGGCGAACCGGTGACGGCGTCGTCGACCGTGCGGGCGATGGCGCCGATGTCCGTGTACGCCGAGGCCGATCTCGACACGGCCGGTCCCGGCCAGCCGATCAGCGAGGTGGCGCCGTTCCTGATCGACCTGCCCGTCGGGGAGGGTAACGCCGTCGTACGGCTGTCCCAGATCGCGCACGCCACCGAGGCCTATCCCACCGCCGCCAGCCTCGTCGATGCGAGAACCATCGTCACGCTGTCCGGTTTCGCACCACCGACGTTGCACGCCATGGGAATTCGCGTTGCCACCAGTTTCTCGGCGCGCCTGTTCAACCTGCTGATCACCAATGTGCCTGGCGCGCAGAAGCAGATGTACGTTGCGGGTACCAAGCTACTGGAGACCTACGCGGTGCCGCCGCTGCTGCACAACCAGGTGCTGTCGATCGGTGTCACGTCCTACAACGGCATGCTCTATTTCGGCGTCAACGCCGACCGCGACGCGATGAGCGACGTCGATGTGCTGCCGGCGCTGCTGCGCGAATCGCTCGACGAGCTTCTCGACGCCGCACGCTGATCGCCCGCGCACCGTAGGATCTGGCGGTGGGCAAGGCAAAGAAATCGAATGGGTCCAAGTTGGCCAGTGACATCTACGAGGCCGAGTTGTTCCGGCTGCAAACCGAATTGGTGAAATTGCAGGAGTGGACCAAGCACGCCGGTGCGCGCATCGTGGTCGTCTTCGAAGGGCGCGACGCGGCGGGCAAAGGCGGCACGATCAAACGGATCACCGAGTATCTGAGTCCGCGGGTGGCCCGGATCGCCGCATTGCCTGCGCCGAGCGATCGCGAACGCGGGCAGTGGTATTTCCAGCGCTACATCGAACATCTGCCCGCCAAAGGCGAGATCGTGCTGTTCGACCGTTCCTGGTACAACCGGGCCGGTGTCGAGCAGGTGATGGGTTTCTGCACTCCCCGCGAGCACACGCTGTTCCTGCGGCAGACACCGATTTTCGAGCAGATGCTCATCGAGGACGGGATCGTGCTGCGGAAGTACTGGTTCTCGGTGTCCGCCGACGAGCAGCTGCGCCGGTTCCGCAAGCGGCTGCACGATCCGGTCCGGCAGTGGAAGCTCTCGCCGATGGACCTGGAGTCGGTGTACCGCTGGGAGGACTACGCGCGTGCCAAGGACCAGATGATGGTTCACACCGACACCACCGTGAGCCCTTGGTATGTCGTGGAATCCGACAACAAGAAGCATGCGCGCCTCAACATGATCGCGCACCTGCTGTCGACCATCGACTACGGCGACGTCGACAAGCCTGCCGTGGAGCTGCCCAACCGGCCCGTCGAGTCCGGAAACTACGTCCGGCCGTCGCGGGAGATCGTGACCTACGTCGACGACCACGTCGCCGCGCTCCTCGGCGATCAGGAGTGACCCCGCGCGTCCTGCCGAAATAAGGGTTCGGCACGCTTGGACGCCGCTGCGCGTGCCATAACCCCGATCTCGGCGACGGGGTCGGGGGGCCGGCCGGGCTACTCTCACCCGGTGCGCGTCTACGTTCCCTCGACCCTGGCCATGCTGCAGCGACTCGTCGCCGATCGAGAGCTGCGCCCGGTGAACGGCACCGCCTTCGCCGTGACCCCGACACTGCGGGAGGCCTACGCCGAAGGCGACGACGACGAGCTCGCCGAGGTCGCGCTGCGCGAGGCCGCGCTGGCGTCGCTGCGACTCCTCGCCGCCGAGGATGTCGTCGCGGAGCTGCCGCAGCGGCGGGCGGTGCTGGTTGCCGAGGTCGAGGGGGCGACGGCACGGCCGGACCTCGACGACGCGGTGGTGCGCCTATCCGGCCCGGTGACCTTCGACAACGTGATCGCCGCCTACGTCGACAATGCCGACGCCGAGACCGCGGTCAGCGCCGCCGTCGACGTCATCGACGCGGCCGATCTGGGCGACGAGGACGCCGAACTCACCGTCGGTGACGCGCAGGACCACGATCTGGCGTGGTATGCGACACAGGAGCTCGCTTTTCTGCTCGATTTGCTCTGACGACTGGATACGGCACCGTAAGTTACGGTACCGTAGGTTACATCCTGCGGGACGACAATCGCACCGCGTGATCGGAGCAGGAGCCAGTCATGGCCAAGAACAATGTCAAGGTCTCGGCCAACATCGCCGACACCGTACGGCCGCAGGTCAGCAGCCAGCATCCGGCCTGGAACGCCTTGCGCACCATCGCCGGACGGATCACCACACCGCTGCTGCCCGACGACTACCTGCACTTGGCGAACCCGTTGTGGTCGGCGCGGGAGCTGCGCGGACGGATCGTCGAGGTGCGCAGGGAGACCGAGGACTCGGCCACGCTGGTGATCAAGCCGGGGTGGGGATTCTCGTTCGACTACCAGCCGGGCCAGTACATCGGCATCGGCCTGTTGATGGACGGGCGCTGGCGCTGGCGGTCCTACTCGCTGACGTCGAGTCCGGTGACCACACAGGGCCGTACCGCGCGCACGATCACGATCACCGTCAAGGCGATGCCGGAGGGATTCCTCTCGACCCATCTCGTCGGCGGAGTCGAGCCCGGCACGATCGTGCGCCTGGCCGCGCCGCAGGGCAACTTCGTCATGCCCGATCCGGCGCCGGCGTCGGTGTTGTTCCTGACCGGAGGCTCGGGCATCACCCCGGTGATGTCGATGCTGCGCACCCTGGTGCGTCACGGCCAGATCACCGACATCGTGCACGTGCACTCCGCCCCCACCGAATCCGACGTCATGTTCGCCGCCGAACTGGCCGAGTTGCAGCAGGGGCACCCCGGCTACCGGCTGCGACTGCGCACCACGCGGGCTCAGGGCAGGCTGGATCTGACCCGCATCGCCGACGAGGTACCCGACTGGGCCGAGCGGCAGACCTGGGCGTGCGGCCCGGAAGGCATGCTCAACGACGCCGAGAAGGTATGGGCGGCCGCCGGGGTCCCCGACCGGCTGCATCTCGAGCGGTTCGCGGTGTCGCGGGCCAAGCCGCACGGCGAGGGCGGGACGGTGACCTTCGAACGCAGCGGCAGGACCGTCACCGTGGACGCCGCGACGTCGTTGATGGACGCCGGCGAGCAGGTCGGCGTGCGGATGCCGTTCGGCTGCCGGATGGGCATCTGCCAGTCGTGTGTGGTCGCGCTGGTCGACGGACACGTCCGCGACCTGCGCACGGGTGACGAGTACGAACCGGGTACCCGGGTCCAGACGTGCGTTTCGGCGGCGTCGGGCGACTGTGTACTCGATGTGTGACCTTTACTGATTGGTAACCTACGCAGTCGTAGGTTACGGTACCGTAGGTAGTCGAAAGGAGGATGACCGATGGCAATCACCGACGTTCCGGCGTTCGCGCATCTGACCGACGCCGACATTGAGAATCTGGCCACAGAGCTGGATGCGATCCGGCAGGACATCGAAGACTCCCTCGGCGAGCGCGATGCTCGCTACATCCGCCGTACCATCGCCGCGCAGCGGACGCTGGAGGTGGTGGGCCGGCTGCTGCTGGCCGGCAGCTCCAAGCGGAGCTTCTGGTGGGCCGGCACCGCGACCCTCGGCGTGGCCAAGATCGTCGAGAACATGGAGATCGGCCACAACGTCATGCACGGCCAGTGGGATTGGATGAACGATCCCGAGATCCACTCCTCGGCATGGGAGTGGGATATGGGCGGGACCGCCAAACACTGGCGATTCACCCACAACTTCATGCACCACAAGTACACCAACATCCTCGGGATGGACGACGATGTGGGCTACGGCCTGATCCGCGTCACCCGCGACCAGCGCTGGAAGCCGTTCAACCTCGGCAACCTGGTGTACAACACGCTGCTCGCGCTCGGCTTCGAGTGGGGCGTCGCGCTGCAGCACCTCGAACTCGGGAAGGTCGCCAAGGGTCGTGACGACCGCGCCGTCACGAACGTCCGGCTCAAGGAGTTCGCGGCCAAGGCCGGTCATCAGGTGCTCAAGGACTACGTCGCATTCCCCGCGGTGACCTCACTGTCCCCGCGTGCGACGTTCCGCTCGGCGCTGACGGCCAACGCCATGGCCAACGTGATCCGCAATGTGTGGTCCAACGCGGTGATCTTCTGCGGGCATTTCCCCGACGGCGCCGAGAAGTTCACCAAGACCGACATGGTGGGCGAATCCAAGGGGCAGTGGTATCTGCGCCAGATGCTGGGCAGCGCCAACTTCGAGAACGGCCCGGTGCTGCGGTTCATGAGCGGCAATCTGTGCCACCAGATCGAGCACCACATCTATCCGGACATCCCCAGCAACCGGCTGCACGAGATCTCCTTCCGGGTGCGGGAGGTGTGCGACAAGTACGACCTGCCCTACACGACGGGGTCGTTCCTGTTGCAGTACGGCAAGGCATGGCGCACGATCGCGAAACTGTCGCTGCCCGACCGGTTCTTGCGTGACACGGCCGACGACGCGCCGGAGACGCGCAGCGAGCGGATGTTCACCGAACTCGACGACGCCGGGTTCGTCGGCACCGATCCGGTCACCGGCCGGCGCCGCGGCCTGAAAACCGCCATCGCCACGGTGCGGTCCTGGCGGCGCGAGAGGCGGGCCGCCAAGCGGCTCGCACCGTCCACCGACCTGGCGGCATAAGTACGACGATCGACTCCGGCCCGGCCGCCCCGCGCGGCCGGGTCGGAGTCGTTTCTGTCCGCGCCGCGCGCCGGAAGCACTGGCCGGCAAACCTTTTCGGCTGCCGGCAGCCAACCGGCCCGGGCTGCGGCCGGGCAGCCAGCCGATTCGTGGCGAACTGTCAGCATTCGCACCCTGCCTCCCAAGGGATTTACCAGACGCCGGTCGTACGCTTCGGTTTCCGAACGGTCGTCACTGGAGGTCCGACGTGAACACATTGCGCGGCTTGACCGCATTCACCGCATGCGGCGTGATCGCCTCGCTGAGCATGCTCGGCGCCGGCGTCGCGTCCGCCGACAGCTACGCGGGACAGAAGTACTCCGATGTCACCTCGGCATTGGGGGATGCGGGTCTCACGGGGGTGATCGCCACCAGGGAGGGTGACAGCCTCTCCAACGACGACTGCATCGTCACGCATTCACAGCAGGCACCGTGGATCAAGGGTGACGATTTCTCGCCCGTCACCGACACCGTCCTGCTGTACCTGGACTGCAGCGCGGCCGTCGCGACGGCCTCGACGCCGGGCAACTCGGCGGCCAGCCCGGAAGGTCGCGCGGCCATCGCGGCGGCCAAAGCGCAAGCAGCGCAGGATCAGGCGACCGCGGCCGCCAATCAGGCCCAGCCCAAGGGCAAAGGATGAGCCGCAGAGCGGCGGTCAGTCGGGGATGTAGTCGAAGACATCGGGATTCGGCCCGGTGCGACCGGGCTCTCCCTTGTCCAGCGCGGTCAACGCCGCCATCTCCGCGGCGCCGAGCTCGAAGTCGAAGAGCGCAAAGTTCTCCCGGATACGGTCCGGGGTCACGGATTTGGGGAAGACAATATCGCCGCGCTGGATATGCCAGCGCAACACCACCTGGGCGGGCGTCCTACCGAGCGCCTCGGCGATGCGGATGACCACCGGATCGCCGATCACCTTGCCCCTGGCGATCGGCGACCACGCTTCGGTGGCAATGCCGTTCGCGGCGCCGTAGGCCCGAACCTCGTCGTTGGTGAAGTACGGGTGAACCTCGATCTGGTTGATCGCCGGCACCGTTTCGGTTTCGCGGGCCAGCCGTTGCAGGTGCGGGATCTGGAAATTCGACACCCCGATGCTGCGTGCCCTGCCGTCCCGGTGGAACTCCTCCAGGGTCTGCCAGGTGGAGACGAAGTCGCCGTCGTACAGCGACGGCAGCGGCCAGTGGATGAGAAACAGATCCACGTAGTCGAACCCGAGCGCCTCGAGGGTCTCGTCGAACGCCCGCCGCGCGTCGTCGGGCCGGTGAAAGCCGTTGTTGAGCTTGCTCGTCACGTAGACCTCGGCGCGGTCGATCCCCGAAGCCCGGATGCCCTCGCCGACACCCTTCTCATTGCGGTACATCTCGGCGGTGTCGATATGGCGGTACCCGATCTCCAAGGCCGTACGCACGGCGTCGGCGGCGTCCTCGGGGGCCACCAGATAGACACCGAAACCCAACTGGGGGATATCCAGGCCGTCGTTCAACCGCACGGCCGCAAGGCTGTTCACCATCAAACCTCCATCGATCACGGTGTTTTTCGCTGTCTCGGGGATGTAACGACGGCGCCGCCCGCCATCCTTCCGTCGGCGGCGTCTTCTCAGGTGTCCCGCAGCACCGCCAGCAGACGCCGGGCCGCCGCGACGCGCGCCGCCGCGGGGCCGGTGAGCGCATCGAGTGCGCACTCGGGGTCGGCGGGCGGGCCCATATGACCGCATCCCCGTGGGCAGTCTTCGGTCGCGTCGGCCAGATCCGAGAACGCCATCAGCACGTCGGCGGGTTCGATGTGGGCCAGGCCGAAGGAGCGCACGCCCGGAGTGTCGATCACCCAGCCCGAGCCGTTCAGCGGCAACGCCACCGACTGGGTGGACGTGTGGCGACCCTTGCCGACACCCGTCACCTCGCCGATCGCCCGATCCGCTTCCGGCACCAGCCGGTTGACCAATGTCGACTTGCCCACCCCGGAGTGGCCGAGCAGGACGGTCACCTTGTCGGTCAGGGTGCCGGCGACGGCGTCGAGCGGATCTTCGCGGCCGGCGGCGACGATCGTCAGATCCAGACCGTCGAATCGGGCGGCGAACGGCCCCGGCTCGGCGAGGTCGTTCTTGGTCAGGCACAGGATCGGCGTGAGACCGCCCGCGAACGCGGCGATCAGTGCCCGTTCGACGAAGCCGGTGCGCGGCGGCGGATCGGCCATCGCGACGACGATGAGCAGCTGGTCGGCGTTGGCGACCACCACCCGCTCGGTCGGATCGGTGTCGTCGGCGGTGCGGCGCAACACCGTTCGCCGATCACTGCGCCGCACGATGCGGGCCAGGGTGTCTGCCCGCCCGGACAGGTCGCCGACCAGGTCGACGTCGTCGCCGACGACGATCGGGGTGCGTCCCAGTTCGCGGGCCCGCATCGCGGTCACAAGTTGTTCGGGATCACCATCCAGTACACAGCCCCACCGCCCCCGGTCCACCGTGACCACCATCGCACCGCGTGCATCGGCGTGGTCGGGACGGGTCTTCGTACGCGGGCGCGTGCCCCGACCCGGCCGGATCCGGACGTCGGATTCGTCGTACTGGCGAGGGCTCAATCGCCTGCCTCGGGCTCCGCGGTCTGGCCGGCCAGCATGTCGGACCACCGTTGCGGGAAGTCGGGCATCGTCTTGGCGGTGGTGGCGATGTCCTCCACCTCCACGCCGGAGACCCGCAGGCCGATGATCGCGCCCGCCGTGGCCATGCGGTGATCGGCGTAGGACCCCCACACGCCGCCGTGCAGGGGCCGCGCGGTGATCAGCAGGCCGTCGTCGGTTTCCTCGCACCGTCCGCCGAGACCGTTGATCTCGGTGCGCAGCGCGGCGAGGCGGTCGGTCTCGTGGCCGCGCAGGTGCGCGATGCCGCTCAGCCGGGAGACCGACCCGGGGGTGGCCAGGGCGGCGAGCGCCGCCGCGGCGGGCGTCAGCTCGCCGATATCGTGCAGATCGGCGTCGAAGCCGCCGAAGCTTGTCGGACCGACCACTTCCAGATAGGTATCCGAGTGCCGGACAGCGGCACTCACCTTGCTCAGGAGCGCGACGACGTCGTCGACCGGCTGCACGCTGGCCGGCGGCCAGCCGGCCAGCCGGACACTGCCACCGCTGACCGCGGCCGCCGCCAGGAAGGGAACCGAATTCGACAGATCGGGTTCGATGGCCCAGTGCCCGGCTGCGATCGGGCCCGGTCGCACCTGCCAGGTGTCGGGCTCGGTGTCGTCGACCTCGACGCCCGCATCGCGCAGCATCGAGACCGTCATCGCGATGTGCGGGGCCGAGGGCACGGCGGTGCCGGTGTGCACGACCGTGAGGCCGTCGGTGAATGCGGCCCCGGCGAGCAGCAGTCCGGAGACGAACTGAGACGACGCCGACGCGTCGATCTCGACCTTGCCGCCGGTGACGGCGCCGCGTCCGCGCACCCGGAACGGCATGGCGTCGCCGGCGACGTCCACACCCAGTCCGCGCAGGGCGTCGAGCAGCGGAACGATCGGACGAGCCCGGGCCTGGTCGTCGCCGTCGAACGTCACCGCGGCGGTGCCCAATGCCGCGACGGGCGGTACGAACCGCAACACCGTGCCCGCCAGGCCGCAGTCGATGCGCACGCCGGCGGCCGGGGCGATACTCCCGGACACCGTCAGCTCGGTGTCGGCGCCCGCGGCAGGTTCCACCGCGACGCCCAGCGCCCGCACCGCCCCGATCATCAGATCGGTGTCGCGGCTGCGCAGCGCACCGCTGATGGTCGACGTGCCGTTCGGCGTCGCCAGGGCGGCCAGGATCAGCGCACGGTTGGTTTGCGATTTCGAGCCCGGCACGGTCACCGTCGCGTGGACCGGGCTGCGCGTCGAGGGTGCGGGCCAATTGCTCACGGCCTACATCCTGCCTTGTCGGGATCCTCTGCCACTATCGGATACATGTGCGGACGATTCGCGGTCACCACCGATCCGGCGCTGCTGGCCCAGAAGATCCAGGCCATCGACGAAGCCACCGCGGCCACCGCGGCCACCGCGGCGAAGGACTCCACCGCCCCCAACTACTCCACCGCGCCGAACTACAACGTCGCGCCCACCACGTCCGTCGCGACCGTCGTGCGCCGCCACACCGACCCCGACGACGAACCCACCCGGCGAATCCGGCTGATGCGTTGGGGACTGGTGCCGCCGTGGGCCAAGACCGCTGCGGACGGCGGCCCCGACACCAAGGGTCCGCTGCTGATCAATGCCCGCGCCGAGAAGGTGAGCTCCTCACCCGCCTTCCGCAGCTCGGCCAAACACAAACGCTGCCTGGTGCCGATGGACGGGTGGTACGAGTGGCGGCCGGGCGGTGAGCGTGCCGACGGTAAGAAGGCGCCGAAGACGCCGTTCTACATGTACGCCGGCGACGGCGAACCGCTGTTCATGGCGGGTTTGTGGTCGACGTGGCGGCCCCGCGACGATGCTGCCGGGCCGTCCACGGCGCCGCCGCTGCTGAGCTGCACCATCATCACCACCGACGCCGTCGGTCCGCTCGCCGAGATCCACGACCGGATGCCGCTGACCGTCAGCAGCCGCGACTGGGATCGATGGCTGGACCCCGACACGCCGGTCGACGAAGGACTGCTGCGCGGGCACGGCGACCTGGACCGGATCCAGATCCGCGAGGTGTCGCGCCTGGTCAACAGCGTCCGCAACAACGGCCCGGAACTCATCGAGCCGGCGGAGGCCGAGCCGGAGCAGGCCACGCTGCTGTGACGGACCTGTCCGCGGCGGTGGTCGATGCCCTGGCCGACGATCTGCGCAGCGCGGACTACACCACCGACGGGGTGGCCGGGTTGCTCGGCGCCGACGCCGGCGCCGCGTTCAGCCGGGGCGTGTGGTGGTCGGCGCTGCGCGCCACCGAGCGGGCGGCTGCGCCGCAGCGACGGCTGGCGGTGCTGGTGCGACTGTTCCTGCTCGGCGCCGACGAACCCGGTGACCGGGTCGCGGAGGCACTGCCGACTGCCGGTGCCGACGCGCTCGTCGCCGGCGGTGTCGTCGAGGCGAACCGCGACGGCACTCTGCGGGCCGCGCTCGACATCCGCCCGCACAGCGACGGGGCCCGCGACTTCCTGGTCGTCTCCGATCTGGACTCCGCTGTGCGCCCCGGACCCGTGCGCCGCGACCATGTGCTCGGCATCGGCGGCGCCTCGGTATCGCTGGCGCACGCCGTCATCCGCACTCCGGTCGGGCGGGCGCTGGATCTCGGCACCGGATGCGGGATCCAGGCGCTGCACCTCGCCGCGCACTGCGACGCCGTCGTCGCGACCGACACCAACGAGCGGGCGCTGGCGCTGGCCGCGGCGACCGCCCGGCTCAACGGCATGTCGTGGGATCTGCGCGGCGGCAGCCTGTACGAACCCGTGGCCGGCGAGCGTTTCGACCTGATCGTGTCCAATCCGCCCTTCGTGGTGGGGTCCGGGGCGCTCGACTACCAGTACCGCGACTCGGGTATGGCCGGCGATGCGGTGTGCCAGAACCTGGTTGAACAGGCCGGTGATCATCTGGAGCCGGGTGGCACCGCGCAGATCATGGCCAACTGGATCGTGCGCGACGGCGAGGGGGACGGCGCGTGGCGCCGACGGGTCGGCGGCTGGCTGGCCGGCACCGGTCTGCACGCGTGGGTGGTGCAGCGCGAGTTCGCCGACCCGGTCAGCTACGTGTCGTTGTGGACCTCCGACGCCGGGGAACTGCCGGAGGAGGCGGCGCGGCGCGGCGGCCGGTGGCTGGACTGGTTCGCCGAGGAGGGCATCGCCGGGATCGGTATGGGCATGATCACGCTGCGGGCCCCGCGCCGCGGCGAGCGCAGACCGCCCGACCATGTGCTCGAGGAGATCACCGCGCACGACGAGGCGCTCACCGGACCCGAGGTCGAGGCGTTCCTGGCGCGGCGGGAGTATCTGCACGAGACCTCCGACGAGCAGCTGCTGGGGGCCAGGCTGTCGACCGCGCCGGTGTTTCTCGAGGAGCAGTCATTGCCCGGCCCGCAGGGTTGGCAGGTGGTCGGGGCGGCGGTGCGCCGGCCCGGCGGCCCCGGAGCGGTCCTCGGTGTCGACGAGGTTTCGCGGGCGCTGCTGGCCGGATGCCGCGGCGAGGTGCCGCTGGGCGTGCTGATCGACTTGCTGGCCGCTCATCACGGAGTTGACGCCGACGCGCTGGCCGAGGCGGCCCTGCCGGTGGTGCGCGAGGCGATCGGACGGGGGATCCTCTACCAGTCGCAATGAGTCCCGCCGAGTGCATCGGGGGAACCCCGGTGCTTGCTCACACCGGGGGACGGTCACGGACCTGCGTACCCCGGCGGATTGGGCGAGTCGACCCAGAGATCAACCCCCAGCTCCGAACCCGGTACGCAGTCGTACACCGACAGGTCCTCCACGCCGGATTCGAGCAGCACGTCCTCACACAGCAGGGTCTGGCCGGTGTAGTCGCGGGCCGGTTTGTTCAACACCGCATAGGCGGCGTCGGCGTATACCTCGGGTTTACGGGCACGGGCCATCGCCTCGTTGCCGCCGAGCAGGTTCTGCACCGCTGCCGTGGCGACCAGGGTCCGCGGCCACAACGTGTTCGACGCGACGCCCTCGTCACGCAATTCCTCGGCGATACCCAACGCGCACAACGTCATCCCGTATTTGGCCATCATGTAGGCGGCCGGGGTCAGCCATTTCGGTTCCAGCCGGATGGGCGGGGACAACGTGAGGATGTGCGGGTTGTCGCGGCCTTTCATATGCGGGATGCAGGCCTGCGAGACGGCGTAGGTGCCGCGCACCTGAATACCGTTCATCAGGTCGAAGCGTTTCAGCGGCACATCGCCGATCGACCCGAGGTTGATGGCCGAGGCGTTGTTGACGCAGATGTCGATGCCGCCGAACCGTGCGACGGTCTGCGCCACCGCGGCGGCCACCGAATCGCCGTCGCGGATGTCGCCGACGATGGGCAGCGCCTGCCCGCCGGCGGCCTCCAGTTCCTCGGCGGCGGTGTACACCGTGCCGGGCAGCTTCGGATGCGGTTCGGCGGTCTTGGCGATCAGCGCGATGTTCGCGCCGTCGGCCGCGGCCCGTTTGGCAATCGCCAGCCCGATGCCGCGGCTCGCGCCGGAGATGAACATGGTTTTCCCGCTGAGCGACATGGCGTCACATTAGCCCTGCCGAGATCAGACGTGTGACACGCCGAATGGCCCCGCGGCGTGCCGGAGCCTCATCTCGGCGCATCCGGGAGGGTCAGGCGCGGATGTCGGCGGTGACGGCGCCGGTGACCCGCACGAGATCGCGCGGATCGAGCGCGACGTCCCAGCCTCGCTTGCCGGCGCTGCACAGCACCCGCTCCCAGCCCAGCGCCGATGCGTCGACAACGGTCGGCAGCGGTCTGCGCTGTCCGAAGGGCGAGATGCCGCCCAGGACGTAACCGGTGGAGCGTTCGGCCGCCGCGCGGTCGGCCATCTGGGCCTTCGGCACACCCAGCGCCGCCGCGGCCGCCTTGAGCGACAGCTTCACCGGCACCGGCAGCACGGCCACCGCCAACCCCCGCGGCAGGGCGATGATCAGCGTTTTGAAGACCTGCGCGGGATCGACTCCCTCGACCGCGGCCAGCTCGGCGGCGGCTTCCTCGCCATAGGACTCTGCGCGCGGGTCGTGGTGGTACTGCAGGATCTCGTGGGCCACCCCGGCTGCGACGAGGGCCTTGATCGCCGGGGTCGCCGCGCCTGCCACCGGCCCAGATTAGCGCCGGGCCGCGGCGCCGATGGGAACAAGCGCCACGGTCGCCGCTGTTGTTCGGACCAGCAGTGGTTCGCGCAGCGGCCAGGGTGTTGTCGGCATCTGCCTCTAGGATCAACGAAAGGGGACTTTTGGTGCCAACGGTGTGCCTGGAACGTCCGGTCGAGATACCGGGGCGGTTCGGTGTTGCCGCAACAGAAGGGACGGTGGCTCCCACGATGTCCGAGATCGACCTGACCGAAGAAGCGCCTCACGCCGAGGAAACCGACGCCGAACTCACGGCGCGGTTCGAGCGTGACGCGATTCCGTTGATCGACCAGCTCTACGGTGGCGCGTTGCGCATGACGCGCAACCCAGCCGACGCCGAAGACCTGGTGCAGGAAACCATGGTGAAGGCCTACTCGGCGTTCCGGTCGTTCCGGGAGGGCACGAACCTCAAGGCGTGGCTGTACCGGATCCTGACGAACACCTACATCAACAACTACCGCAAGAAGCAGCGTCAGCCCGCCGAGTACCCGACCGACGAGATCACCGATTGGCAGCTCGCCGCCAACGCGGAGCATTCGTCCAGTGGGCTGCGGTCTGCCGAGGTGGAGGCGCTGGAAGCGCTGCCGGACACCGAGATCAAGGCCGCACTGCAGGCCTTGCCAGAAGAATTCCGGATGGCGGTGTATTACGCCGACGTCGAGGGTTTTCCATACAAGGAGATCGCCGAAATCATGGACACGCCGATTGGGACAGTGATGTCCCGGCTGCATCGGGGCCGCCGCCAACTGCGTTCGCTGTTGGCCGATGTCGCACGAGACCGCGGGTTCCTCCGCGGCGGCGAGCTCGATGCCGAGGAGGTTTCGTCATGACCGAGGACCGCGCCGACGACGAACGCTGGGTACCCCCCGTGGGCCCCGTCGATCCTGCGCATCCCGAATGTGCGGCCGTCATCGCCGAGGTGTGGACCCTCCTCGACGGTGAATGCACCGCCGAAACCCGCAACAAGCTGCGGCATCATCTCGAAGAATGCCCCGCCTGCCTGCGCCATTACGGTGTCGAGGAGCGCGTGAAGCGATTGATCGCCACGAAGTGCAGCGGTGAGAAGGCGCCCGACGGGCTGCGTGAGCGGCTTCGGATCGAGATCAGCCGCACCACGATCATCAGGCGCTGACAACACAACGGGCCGCCGCGATACGCGGCGGCCCGACATGTCTGTAGGCGACGGCTAGGCGTTGGGGCGCTTGCCGTGGTTTGCCTTCGAGTGCTTGCGGTCACGCTTCTTGCGGCCACGCTTGGCCATGATGGTCCTCCGTTTGGTCGATGCTTATATGCCAGTGTCTCACGGCCGCGCTGATGCTCTGTCGCGACGGCTTGTGGTTCGATAGGAGCCGGCGGGCCGGCGGCGGGACACCGGCCGGTGTGCAACTCCGGAGAGTGGGATGACGATGGCCGAGGACGTTCGCGCAGAAATCGTGGCCAGTGTGCTCGAGGTCGTGGTTCACGAGGGCGATCAGATCGGCGAGGGAGACACCCTGGTGTTGTTGGAGTCCATGAAGATGGAGATCCCCGTGCTCGCCGAGGTGGCGGGGACCGTCACCCGTGTGAATGTGTCCGAAGGCGATGTCATCCAGGCGGGCCACCTCATCGCGGTGATCAATTAGCGGGCTGAGCGCCGTCCGCGGGAGAACTGATGTCGACACTCGGTGATCTGCTCGCCGAGCACACCGTCCTGCCCGGCGCCGCCGTGGACCATTTGCATGCGGTGGTCGGGGAGTGGCAGCTGCTGGCCGACCTGTCCTTCGCCGACTATCTGATGTGGGTGCGCCGCGACGACGGTGTCCTGGTGTGTGTGGCCCAGATCCGGCCCAATACGGCCCCCACCGTGCTGCTGGCCGATTCGGTCGGCACGCTGGCCGACGGCGTCGACCTGCCGCTGGTCACCGCGGCGTTCCGCTCGGGCACGATCGGGCGGGAACGGGCGAGGTGGCCGCGGGATTCGCCGACCCTGAGCGTCGAGGCGGTCCCGGTGCGCTACCGCGACCAGGTGGTGGCGGTGCTGACCCATGAAACTTCGCTGGCTGCCAGGCGGACGGCCAGTCCACTGGAGAACGCCTACCTCGACTGTGCCCGCGACCTGCTGCACATGCTCAGCGAGGGCACCTTCCCGAATGTCGGCGATCTGGCGATGTCGCGCTCCAGCCCCCGTGTCGGGGACGGGTTCATCCGCCTGGACGAAGCGGGCATGGTGGTCTACGCCAGCCCGAACGCCATCTCGGCGTACCACCGGATGGGGCTGACGTCGGAGTTGGAAGGGCACAACCTGGTGACTGTCACCCGGCCGCTGATGTCCGACCCGTTCGAGGCGCAGGAACTCGCCAACCACGTCCGCGATTCACTGGCCGGCGGGTCGAGTATGCGGATGGAGGTGGACGCCGGCGGTGCCGCGGTGCTGCTGCGCACGCTGCCGCTGGTCGTTCACGGCAGCGCGGTCGGCGCCGCGGTGCTCATCCGCGACGTCACCGAGGTGAAACGCCGGGACCGCGCCCTGTTGTCCAAGGACGCGACCATCCGCGAGATTCATCACCGGGTGAAGAACAACCTGCAGACCGTCGCGGCGCTGCTGCGCCTGCAGGCCCGGCGCACCAACAACGCCGAAGGCCGCGAAGCGCTGATCGAGTCGGTCCGCCGGGTGTCGTCGATCGCGCTGGTGCACGACGTGCTCTCGATGTCGGTGGATGAAGACGTCAATCTCGACGAGGTCGTCGACCGGATCCTGCCGATGATGAACGACGTGGCCAATGTGGACACCCCGATCCGGATCACCCGGGCCGGTGAACTCGGCGTCCTGGACGCCGACCGGGCCACGGCGCTGATCATGGTGATCACCGAGCTGGTGCAGAATGCGATCGAACACGCCTTCGACGTGACCAGGACAGGATGCGTGATCATCCGGGCCGAGCGTTCGGCGCGCTGGCTGGACGTGGTCGTGCACGACGACGGTGTCGGCCTGCCCGACGGGTTCAGTCTCGAGAAGTCCGACCGGCTGGGTCTGCAGATCGTCCGCACCCTGGTATCGGCCGAACTCGACGGATCCCTCGGTATGCACGACGTGCCCACGGGTGGCACCGATGTCGTGTTGCGCGTCCCCATCGGCCGGCGCACCGCGCGATTCGCGCAGTAAGGATCGCGCGAAAGGCGGGAGTCCCGGCGTGCGGCTCTGCACAGAGTTACGGCCCCGACTTCGTCGGGGCCGTAGCCGTGCGGAGCGGGCTGCGGTCAGACCCCGGTGCGGGCCTTCGTCCGGGCGTTGCGGCGCTTGAGTGCGCGACGCTCGTCCTCGCTCATACCGCCCCAGACGCCGGCGTCCTGGCCGGAGTCCAGAGCCCAGCTCAGGCATTCCGCGGTCACCGGGCAACGGTTGCATACCAGCTTCGCGTCGGCGATCTGCGCGAGGGCCGGCCCACTGTTACCGACGGGGAAAAACAGTTCCGGATCTTCGTCGCGACACACTGCCTTGTGGCGCCAATCCATTGTTCTAACTCCTCACTATGTGCGCAGCAGAGCGCACGAGCTTTTCTTCGGCTGTTAACGCGTGCACACGAAATGTTTCTGCACTGTTGCATCCGATGCTTTCACAGGCTGAACAGATGTCAATAGCGATCAGTTAACACGTGGGCAATGTCACTTTGAAGGTCCGTTACCGGAGCCCTCACACGTTTGTACTACACTAAACCCACCTGCGCCCTTGTTAGCCCAACTCTACGCAGTTATTGCAGGTCAAAGGGATTTTGCGGGCGGTGCCACCACGCCCAGTGCATCGGGTACGGATGTGAACGACATGGCTTCACGACGCCCGAGGTAATCCCCGTCTATCTGACATGCCACCGGTGTGGTGCTTGTCACACGAACCCATTGCACGTCGTCGTCACGAATCAGATGTCCGGCGACCAGGGTCGGGTTCTTGGCGAACATCTGCCGGGCCAGGCGCAGGTTCGCCCAGGCGTTCATGCTCGTAGTGGCAAAGACCCCCAGGCCCGTCTCGAACGTGGTGCCGGGGTTGGTCCAGATCGGGCGGGTGTTGGCGTACGTCCAGGGGCTGGAGTTGGAGACGAAGGCGAAGTGCACGCCGGAGACCGGTTCGCGGTCGGGCAGATGCACCGTCAACGCCGGCTCCTTGCGGACGCTGGCCAGTAGTTCGCGAACCGTGACCCGGATGTAGCGGGCCGCCGTCACCTTGCGGCCCTTGGCGCGCTGAGCCTCCACGGCCGCCACCACTTCGCCGTCCGCGCCCATGCCCGCGGTGAAGACACCCCAACGCTCGCCGCAATCCATCAAGCCGATCCGGCGCCACCGGGGGTTGTTCCGGTACGCGCCGAGCAGGTCGACGAGCTGGTTCGTCGCCTCGATCGGGTCCGGGCTGATGCCGAGCGCCCGCGCGAAGACGTTGGCCGACCCGCCGGGGACGACACCGACCGCCGGGGCGGGGGCCGTGGGCCCACATTCGTCCAGGATTCCGTTGACGACTTCGTTCACCGTTCCGTCGCCGCCGTGCACGATCACGACGTCGACTCCCGCGTGTGCGGCGGCGTGTCCGATCTCGATCGCGTGCCCGCGGTGGTCGGTGTGTTCGACGGTGAGCTCGACTCGGCTCTCCAGTGCGTGCGCGAGCAGATCGCGCCCGGCGGGCGTGGTCGATGTCGCATTCGGGTTGACGATCAGCACGGCGCGCACGAGCGATGAGCCTAACGGGGCGACGTTGCCACCGGCAGAAGCCGTATCGCCGCGCGCGCCAGGATCGACCGCTGCATCTGCCACACCGCGGCGTCCGCGGGATCCCAGGCATAGGCGGGGGTGACGCCGTCGAGCAGGGTGCTCAGTTCGGGGACGCCCAGTTCGCCGGCCGACCAGTCGTAGAGTTGCCTGGCCCTGGGCAGGATGACACCGACGTCGAGCATGTGGGCGAAGGGGAGTTCGGCGGCAACGTACACGGCCACATCGGAGCCGACGGGGTAGCGGTCGGGCAGCACGCGCGACAGCGACAGGAAGATGCCGGTCATACCCAGTCGCGGGTCGCCGAATGCCCCGCCGATCGGGGCGAGCCAGCTCACCGCGAGCCGGGGCGCGGCCACCAGCGCATGGGCGAAGAGGACCCGCAGCAGGACCACGTTGAGGAAGAACCGCTCGACGAGTCCTTCGTCGCGGGCCGCGGCATGGTTCGCCAGGTAGCCGCAGGCGATGGTGATGTTGTGCGCCCGGTACCAGTTGCGTGCGGTCGGGTGGGCGATGAATTCGAGGTGGGCGCCCACGCCCGCACTGCGTGGTGCACCGGGATATCCCAGGGCCAGCGCACGGGCCTCGCAGGTGTCGCGCAGCAGCGATTCGTTGATCGCGCGCCACCACGGACTGCCCGGCCGGGGGCCGTCCGGCGGGTTGAGCAGACCGCGGCGCAGCTGCCACTGCATGAACGCCGAGGCTGCCCGCCGGAAGGGCAGATGCCGTCGATAGGCGTCGATGGGCAGGTCGTAGAGGTCGCGCAGAAGCGTCAGGCGTTGCGCCGGCTTGTCGCGCACCCGCGCGACCTGTGCGTCGGCGTATCCCGCCGCGGTGAGACGCGACACCACCAGATTCTGACACCGGCCGGACGGCGCGGCGCGGCGCGAGGAACTCCCGTAGCCGTCAGCCCTGGACGTCCGAATGGCTGAGGTGCTCCTCCAGTGCCGCACGGATCGCGGCGCGGCCGCGGTGCAGCAGCACCCGCTGCGCGTCGGCAGTGAGGCCAAGCAGCCGGCACACCTCGTCGGCATCGAATCCGACGATGTCGCGGAGGGTGACCACGACCCGCTGCTGGCGCGATATCCGCCGCAGGGCGCGCCGCGCCGGTCCGCGCAGATCGCTGCCCGACACCGAGTCTGCCCGCGGCTCGGGGAAGGCCGGCGGCGGCTCCTTCCAGGTGCCGGCGGCGGGTGCGTCCGGTCCGTGGAAGCGTGCGGGGTCGACGGTGGGACCGGTGCCGGCGTCGCCCTGTTCCGTGCGCGCGCCGGCGATTCCGATCAACACCCCGAACAGCCACGCCTGCACGGGCGCGCCAGTGTCGACGGTGTGCAGGCCGTCGAGAACCGATATCCACGTCTGCCGCACCACCTCCTCGGCATCTGCCTCGCTGTCGACGAATCCGCGTGCGCAACAAAGCATTCCGGGGGTGTACTGGTTGACCAGCCTGACGAACGCCGCCCCGTCGCCGGCGCGGACCGCGGCGAGCTCGGACGACGCGGATGTCACCATGATCCACCCGTGCCGGAGAACGTCGCGAGCAGCCTGTCACGGAACACCGGATCCAGGTGCTCATCGCGCAGCGCGCCGACCACGCGGATGGTGACCTGGAGTTCCTGCAGATACGCCGCACAGCCATGACAGCCGCGCAGATGTTGCTCGAACCGGGCACGCATCGCGCTGTCGAGTGCTCCCTCGAGATAGTCGGTGATCAGTTCCACCATCTCCTGGCAGCGCAGCGGCGCCTCGCCGGAGCGTCGCCGTTTTGCCCGGCGCACGCGAAATCTCGTCCAATTCATGACTGGGGTGTGGTCCTTTCTCTCCCGGGATTCACCTCCCCGGGAGAGGTGTCTCGGGTACGGGTGACCGTTACAGGACCGTCGAGGATGTCAGTACGACGCCCTTCCGCCGGACGCGTCGTAGACCGCGCCCGTGGAGTAGCTGACGGCCGGTGAGGACAGCCACGCGACGAGTTCTGCGATCTCCTCCGGGCGACCCATCCGGGCCATCGGGGTCAGCGCCTGCGATCTGGCCAGGACCGCCGGGTCAGTGGCGGCATTCATCGGGCTGCTGACGGCCGCCGGCGCCACTGCGTTGACGAGCACACCCGTGGTGGCCAGTTCCTTACCCAGGGATTTGGTCATGGCGATGAGGGCGGCCTTCGACGCCGAATAGGCGCTCTGTGTCGGGTTGCCGTCCTTGGCCGCGATACTCGCGAGGTTGACGATCCGGCCCCAGCCACGGTCCACCATGGCCGGGGCGAAGGCGCGACACATCAGGAACGTGCCGTCGGCGTTGACGGCGAATACCCGACGCCACTCGGCCGGATCCAGCTCGACCAGTGGCGCCGACCTGCCGACTATGCCGGCGCTGTTGATCAGGATGTCCACCGCGCCGACTTTGTTACGCAGTGCCGCAACGGATTCCGCATCACTGACGTCCACGTGTTCATCCGCCTCGCCGGCCATGTCGGCGGTCACCACGTCGACGCCATCGGCGGCCAGTCGCAGCGCGCTCGCCTTCCCGACGCCGCTGGCGCCGCCGGTGATCAGGGCGCGGCGGGAGACGCTGGGGGTCATTGAGCTTCCTCCGAACAGAATCTATGTGTGAATCACACATAAAAATCTCGATCTGTGTACGGTCGTCACTATATGGGACGGGTCACAGTTGGGAGTAGTCGTGGAGATCCGCTGGGTGCAGGCTTTCATCGCAGTCGCCGAGGAACTGCATTTCGGCCGCGCTGCCACCAGGCTCCAGATGGCGCAGTCGCCGCTGAGTCAGACCGTGCGCAAACTCGAACGCGAGCTTGGTGTTTCGCTGTTCGAGCGAAGCACCCGCTCGGTCTCACTCACCGCGGCGGGGCACGCGTTTCTCCCGCACGCCCGTGCGGTCCTCGAACAAGTCGACATGGCCCGTCAGGCCACTCGCGCCTCGGAGGGTGCCGTCTACGGGCACATCACACTCGGCTTCACCGGTGTCCTCAACCACCTGTCGCTGCCCCCGCTCACGCGTGCGGTGCGGGAGCGTTTCCCCGATATCGACCTGAGTCTCGTCGGCCGGGTGATGACCCGCGACGCCGTTCAGCAACTCGACAGCGGCGCACTGGATATCGCGTTCGTCGGGCTGCCCGTCGACTCCGCCGCGGTGCGTACCCGGCTCATCGCCCGTGAACCGTTCGGCGCGGTGCTGCCCATCGATCACCGATTGGCGGGCGAAACCGCGATCGACCTGGCCGCGCTGGCCGACGACGACTTCATCGCCACGCCGGTCCTGGCCGGCTCGGCACTGCAGGAGATCACGCTGGCGGCATGTGTCGACGCGGGTTTCCGCCCGCGCGTGGTCCAGGAGATCACCGACCCCTACATGATCCTCATGCTCGTGGCGGCGGGGGTCGGTGTGGCGCTGATGACCGAGGGGGTGGCCAACGTGACCCCACCCGGAGCGGCCTATGTGCCGCTGACCGGTGAACCCGTGCTGATGCTGCACGGCATCGCCTGGTCGCCGCGGCGTGGATCGCTCGCGCGTGACGCGGTGCTGGCATTGAGCGAAAAGGTGCTGCCCACGCCGCCGGACTCGCCCAACTCAGACGCTGCTGCACATAGTTCAAGACGTATTTAGTGTTGGACGCAATGAAGTGCATGGGGTCACACTCAGTCCATCGGGCGCGGCGCCTCACAGCCGCCGACGAAAGGACAACCCATGAGCACAGCCGTCACACCTGCGGCGGGCCAGCGCAGCCGCAGTGATCGGAACGCCCGCCGCGCCGCGGTGTCGGGCTTCCTCGGCAGCACGCTGGAGTATTACGACTTCTTCATCTACGGGTCCGCCGCCGCACTGGTGTTCGGCACCGTGTTCTTCCCCGGCGGGGCGATGTCCACACTGCTGTCGATCGGAACGTTGGGCGTCGCCTATGTGGCCCGCCCACTGGGTGCCGTCGTCTGGGGGCATCTGGGCGACAAGATCGGCCGGCGCAACACCCTCATCGCCTGCCTGTCTCTGATGGGTGTCGCCACCTTCCTGATCGGCTGCCTGCCGACCTACGACCAGATCGGCGTCGCGGCGCCGATCATCCTGGTGCTGCTGCGCCTGCTGCAAGGGCTCTCCGCCGGCGGCGAGTCCCCGGGGTCGGCGTCGCTATCCATGGAGCACGCACCCGAGCGCCGTCGTTCCTTCTTCGCCAGCTTCACCATGAGCGGGATCATGTTCGGCATCGTCTTGTCGAGCCTGGTGTTCATTCCGGTCGCCACACTGCCTGACGAGGATCTGTTCTCCTGGGGCTGGCGCATTCCGTTCCTCATCAGCATCGCACTGACGGTGATGGCGTTCTGGCTGCGCCGCCAGCTCGAGGAGCCTGAGGTGTTCGAGGACGTCAAGGCCGCTGATGAGGTCGCCTCCGTGCCCGTCGTCGAACTGTTCCGCCACCACGTGGCAGCGGTGGTGCGTGTCATGTTGAGCTCCACCTTCGCAATGATGAACACCATCGTCAACGTCTTCGGTCTGGCATACGCCGTGCAGCACAACGGGATCGAGCGCGGGACGATGTTACTGGCCATCGCCGCCGCGAACTTCGGCGCCGTGCTGACCCAGCCGCTGTACGGTCTGCTCGCCGACCGCATCGGCCGCAAGCCGGTTTTCATCACGGGCGTCCTGGGGGCGGGGCTGATGATGTTCGTCTACTTCCACGCGATCGGCACCGGCAACGTGGCGCTGGTGTTCCTCAGCGGCATCATCCTCATCGGCGGTTTCTACGCGGCACCCAACGGCACCTACATGGCCTCGTTCCCCGAGCAGTTCCCGGCGAAGGTCCGCTACAGCGGTATGGCGATCGGCCTCATGCTCGGCCTGCTCGTCGCCGGTTTCACCCCGATGATCGCGCAGGCGATGACTTCCGGCGACGTCACCAACTGGCTGCCGGTGGCCTGGATGTGCCTGGGCTTCGCGGTCTTGTCGGCGGTCAGCTTCGCCACCGGCCCCGAGACCTACCGCACGCCAACGGCGCTGTTGGGTCTGCGTCCGGCCGAGGTCGCTCGCAAGGCGTCCTGACATGGCGACGGTCACGTCCCACCGGATCGGGCTCGTCGGGGAAGGTATCGGCAGCTCGCTGTCGCCAGTCGTGCACGAGGCCGAGGCGAGGGCGCTCGGACTGGCCGGTTACCGGTACGAACTTCTCGACATCCACACCCTGCGGCGCTCACCCGCCGACGCCGCCACCGTCGTCCGCGAAGCGATCACCGCCGGGTTCACCGGATTCAACATCACCCACCCGTGCAAGCAGACCGTCATGGGTGGCCTCGACGACCTCGATCCGCACGCGGCGGCGCTCGGTGCGGTCAACACGGTCGTCGTCGACGACGGCCGGTTGATCGGCCACAACACCGACTACAGCGGATTCCTCACCGCATTGCGCGGTGGGCTGACCGGGGCCGCACTGGACACGGTCGTCCTGTGCGGCGCCGGCGGCGCCGGATCGGCCGTCGCCCATGCGCTGGCCTCGGCGGGGGCGCAGCGCCTGATCGTCGCCGATGCCGACCCGGTCCGCGCCCAGGGCCTGGCCCGACAGGTGGGCCGGACCCATCCCGGCACCGACGCCACCGGTGTGGCCGCTGCCGACACCGCCACCCATGTGCCCGGCGCCGCCGGTGTGGTCAACGCCTCGCCGATCGGCATGGAGGGGTTCGCGGGAACCCCGTTCGACACCGCGGTGCTGCAGTCGCGGCACTGGGTCGCCGACATCGTCTACCGTCCGGTGCACACCGAATTACTTCGTGCTGCAACGGCGTTGGGATGCCGCACCCTTGACGGTGCCCAGATGCTCGTCGCGCAGGCCGCCGACACGTTCGCACTCGTCACCGGCGTCGAGCCCGATCGCCAGCGGATGCGGCGCCACCTGCACGAGGTGTTGCGTCGCCGCGCCGCCCTTGCCAGCTGAAAACGACGACAGGAGAGGTCATGTCGACCCTGCCGCCCTTTGCCGAACCACTTGACGTCGGTGGGCTCAAACTGCGGAACCGCTTTGTTTCGGCCCCGATGGAACGCAACTACTGCGAGATCGACGGCACCATGACCGACAGGTACATCGACTACCTGGAGCGCCGCGCGTCGGGGGGCACGGCACTGGTGTTCACCGAGGCCTCCTATGTGCGTGCCGACGGAAAGGGGCGCATCCGGCAGATGGGGGTCGACGAGGACGACCGCAT
Source organism: Actinomycetota bacterium (assembly GCA_018268465.1). GTDB lineage: Bacteria > Actinomycetota > Actinomycetes > Mycobacteriales > Mycobacteriaceae > Mycobacterium. Next base: position 135,833 of record JAFDWN010000026.1, on the reverse strand, counting down.
CCCCGGCATCGCGAAGATGGCTGCGGCCGTTCATGCCCACGGTGCGCTGGTGGGCGTGGAGCTCAACCACGGCGGGCGGACCGCGCAGGGGGTGGTGAGCGGATTCGTGCCGGTGGCGCCCAGCCCGATCCCGTGCCACGTGGTGGGCGGGGAGATGCCCGAGGAACTCGACACCGATGACATCGAGCACATCATCGAGTGTTTCGGCGAGGCCGCGGCACGCTGTCAACAGGCCGGCGTCGACGTCATCTCCCTACACGGCGGGCATGGCTACCTGATTTCGCAGTTCATGTCACCGGCCTACAACCAGCGCGACGACGAGTGGGCCGACCCGGTGCTGTTCGTCAACCGCGTCATCGCCGCGGTCCACGACCATGCGCCGGGAATCGTTCTGGGGATCCGCTTTTCGGCGTTCGAAGCGGTCGACGGTGGGCTCACACCCGAGCTGATGTTCGAGCGGATGGCGGCGGTGCACACCGAACGGCTCCATTTCCTCGACGTCTCGGCGGGCAACTACGAATCCGGACAGTGGATCATCCAGCCCGGCGAGTGGGAGCGGGGCCTGCTGCGCGACTACGCCGAACCGTACGTGAAGGCCTACGACATCCCGGTCGGGGTGGCAGGCCGGATCAATACCCCGCAGACGGCCGCCGACATCCTCACCGCGGGCAAGGCCGATTTCGTCAGCCTGGCCCGTACCCTGCACGCCGATCCCGACTTTCCCAACCGGGCGATCGACGGCGGGCGCTACCGGCCCTGTATTGCGTGCAACTACTGCATCGATTCCCTTGCCGCGGGACCGATTCCGTGTTCAGTCAACCCGTGGGTGGGTCGCGAGGCCGAGCAGCCCGACAAACCGGCGGCGCGACGCGTGCGGGTTTCGGTGATCGGTGCCGGTCCCGCGGGGATGGGCGCGGCGCGCGAACTCGCGCTGGCGGGACACCAGGTCGATATCTACGACCAGCGCTCCGAAACCGGCGGTGATTTCGTGCTGGCGTCCCGGCTGCACGAGTACCCCGAGTATCCCCACATCGTGGACTGGTACCGCGCCGAACTGGCCGACCTCGGTGTCACGAGCCACCTGGGCACCGCGGTCAGCGCGGCGGCGTTTGCCGGCGCCGTCCCCGATGCGATCGTGCTGGCCAGCGGTGGCGACGGGTTTGCGCCGCAGGTCGCCGGCGCCGAGACGCGCGTCGTGCGCGACGTGCGGGACTTCCTGCTGGAGTTCGATGGAACCGGGGGCACCGCCCCGGCGGCCGTGACCATCTACGGTGCCGACCGGGAGGCCGCCGCGGTGGCCGACGACCTGCTGGCGGCAGGCACCAGGGTCGTGTTGATCGGGCCGCAGTCCGCCATCGCCCACGACGTCGGCCGGCGAGCCAAGATCGTCATGCTGCCGCGACTCACCGCAGCGGAGAACCTGACCGCCTATCTCTCGTCGACGGTGGTGCGGGTGGAGGCGGACCGGATCCTGATCCGTACCGAGGGTGCCGAGCAGTGGGTGGATGCCCCGGGCGAGCTGTTGCTGTCCCACGGCATCGAACCGCGCGTCGAACTGCTGTCCGCGCTGCGCGCATTGGAGCCGCCGCTGGGCGTACACACCGTCGGCGATGCCGGAGGCGACGGCGGCTCCATCCACTCGGCGCTGGTGACGGCCGTCGATGCGGCCGCGGCCATCACGCACCTGGCGGAGAAGACGGTCAGCGCATGACGGTGCAGACGACGGTGCCGCCCGTGCGGGCGGCGATTCCTCCCCTCGGACTCGGTACCTGGCCACTGACCGGCCAAGACGCGACGCGGTGCGTCCTCACCGCGGTCGAGGTCGGCTACCGGCACATCGACACCGCCGCGATCTACGGCAACGAGGACGCCGTGGGCCGGGCCGTCAGCCAATCCGGTGTGTCGCGTGCCGAGTTGTTCGTCACCTCGAAACTGCGCGGAAGAGACCATGTGTCGGGTGATATCCGCGGCGCGGTGCAGCGCAGCCTGGACGTGATGGGTCTGGATTACCTCGACATGTACCTGATCCACTGGCCGTTGGTCCGATTCGACAAATACGTCGACGCGTTCGCCGGTCTGCTGGCGTGCCGCGACGCCGGACTGATCCGATACGCCGGCGTGTCGAACTTCCTGGGACACCACCTGTGCCGGATCGCGCAGGAGTGCGACGAGGCGCCCGCGGTGAACCAGATCCAGATGGACCCGTCGCTGTGCCGGGTGCCGGTGCGGTCGGTCAACGACCGACTCGGCGTGCTGACGTCGTCGTGGAGCCCGCTGGGCCGTGGCGACATCGTCGACCATCCCGCGGTGGCCGATATCGCCTCGGCGCATGGCTGCACCCCGGCGCAGGCGGTGCTGGCGTGGCATCTGGCCGTCGGTGCGGTTCCCGTTGCCCGGTCGGCCAATCCGCAACGCCAGGCCCAGAACCTGGCCGCACTCGACGTCAGCCTCGGCCCGGAGGACGTCGCCCGACTGAATGCCCTGGACCGCGGTGAGGCCGCGGCCCGCGATGTCGAACGAGAGGAACATTTCTGATGCGCATCGCGATCGTCGGATGCGGCAGGATCGCCGGCAACCACGCCCGTGCCCTGCAACAGGTCGGCGGGGTGGAGGTGATCGCATGCTGCGACCCTGCCCTGGACCGTGCGCAGGCTTTTGCCGCCGAATACGGAATCCCTTATGCGGTAGCAAGTCTGGATGAGATCCTGGCACTGAACCCGACTGCGGTGACGGTGTGCACCCCACATCCCGTGCACGAGCAGGTCGTCGTCTGGGCTGCCGACGCAGGTCTGCATGTGCTGTGCGAGAAGCCCATCGCGGTGCAGTTGGATGCCGCCGACCGGATGATCGAAGCGACCGAACGCGCAGGCGTGACATTCGGCGTGGTGTTCCAGCGCCGGTTCTGGCCCGCTGCGCAACGGATCCGGGCAGCCATCGACGACGGCCGCATCGGCCGCCCGGTGATGGGCGAAGTGTCGGTGCTGCTGCACCGTCCCGCGGAGTACTACTCGTCGGACGCGTGGCGCGGCCGCTGGGACACCGACGGGGGCGGCGTGTTGATGACCCAGGCCATCCACCAGATCGACCTGCTGGCCTGGTATCTCGGCGAACCAACGCGGGTGAGCGGATTCATCCGCACCCACACCCACGGTGCCCACATCGAAACCGAGGACGCCGCGTCGGCGGTGATCTCGTTCGCATCCGGTGCCACCGCGACCATCACCGCCACCACCGGCCTCAACCACAATCTCGGCTGCCGGGTCACCGTGGTCGGCGAAACCGGCGCCATCGGCAGTGTTCTGGAGTTCCCGGAAGGTCAGGAGGGCGTCAACGAGATCTGGACGGTGCCGGGCGAGGAGCGACTGTTCACGCCGTTCGACACCGCCGTGCCGGGCCAACCGGACGTCAGCACAGTCAACGCCCGGCTCGGTGACTTCCACACCGTGCAGGTGCAGGACTTCGCCGAGGCCGTCCTGACCGGCGGCCAGCCTGCGGTGACGGGCCGCGCCGCGCGCACGTCGTTGGCGATCGTCGCCGCGATCTATGAATCGTCGCGCACCGGAACGGTCGTCGACTTGACCCCGCAACTTCAGGAGGCGATTCAGTGACATCGCAGGTCGACACCGAATTCGACGTCGTCGTCGTCGGCTCCGGCGCCGGCGGGTTGTCGGCCGCGGTGGCCGCGGCGCACGGCGGCGCGCGGGTGCTCGTCGTCGAGAAGGCCGACACCTGCGGCGGTGCGACGGCCTGGTCCGGCGGGTGGATGTGGGCGCCCCGGCACCGGTTCGCCAGGGCGGACGGGGTTTTCGAGGATGTCGAGGTGCCCAAGACCTATCTGAGCAACCGGCTCGGCGACAACTTCGACGAGGCCAGGGTCGACGCGTATCTGGCGGGCGCCCCCGCGATGGTGGACTTCTTCGAGGAACGCACCGCACTGCAGTTCGTGCCGGGAACGAAGATCGCCGACATCCACGGCGCAACCCCCGGCGCGGCCGACGGTCACCGGCAGGTGGCGCCCAAACCGGTGCGACTGACCAAACTCGGCAAGGACGTGGCAGCGCTGCTGCGCCGCCAGATGTGGGAGACGTCCTTCCTGGGAATGGGCATCATGGCGGGCCCGGATCTGCAGGCGTTTCTGCACTCCACGCGGTCGACAAAGGCGTTCGCACACTGCACTGTCCGAGTGGCGCGCCATCTGGCCGACCTCGTGGTGCATCGGCGGGGCCAGAGCCTGGTCAACGGAACCGCGCTGATCGGGCGCCTGCTGCGCTCGGCACTGGACGCCGGCGTCGAGATCCGGGTTCGTACGGCGGCCACCGCCCTGCTCACCGACGATGACGGCCGCGTGACCGGCGTGCGGCTCGCCGGCCCCGACGACACGTACACCGTCTCGGCGGTGCGCGGGGTGGTCCTCGCGAGTGGCGGCTTCAGCCATGACGTGGACCTGCGGCGGGAACTGTTCGGCGGCACGACGACTGGCCGTGAGCACTGGACGCTGCCGCCCGCAGGCACCACCACGGGCGACGGGCTGCGGCTGGCGCAGGACGTCGGTGGACGGCTGGACCGCTCGGTGGCATCGGCTGCCGCTTACTGCCCGGTGTCGCTGGTGCGCTACACCAACGGCCGCAGCGGGGTCTTTCCGCACATCCTCGACCGCGGCAAACCCGGTGTGATCGGTGTGTTGGCCGACGGCAGGCGATTCGTCAACGAGGCCAACGGGTACCACGACTACACGCTGGCGATGGTGGAGACGGTGCCCCGGGGCCAGGAGGTGTGTTCCTGGCTGATCGCCGACGCCCGCTACATGAAGTACTACCCGCTCGGCATCGCCAAACCGCTGCCCGTGCCGAGGCTCAACCACCGGCTGTCGGGGTATCTCAAGAAGGGCCGCACGCTGGCCGAGTTGGCGCAGAAGTGTGGTATCGACCCGCACGGGCTCGAGAAGACGGTGGCAGCCTTCAACGAGAACGCCCGCCATGGTGAGGATCCCGAATTCGGCAGGGGTGCAACGGCGTTCAACCAGGGTTCGGGAGATGTCGACAATCCGTGGCCCAACCCGTCGCTGGCGCCGCTGGAGCAGGGCCCGTACTACGCCGTCAAGCTCATGCCTGGCAGTTTCGGGACGTTCGCCGGGCTGGTCACCGACGCGTCCTCGCGGGTGCTGGCAGCCGGCGACACCCCGATCACCGGGCTGTACGCCGTCGGCGTCGATGCCGCGAGCGTGATGGGCGGGCACTACCCGTCCGGCGGGATCAACATCGGGCCCGCCATGACATTCGGCTACCTCACCGGGAAAGCGCTGGGAGAACTCTCATGAACGCACCACTGGGCCTGGCCGCCTTGACCGTGCTGGACATCGCGCCGATCGACCACATCACACTGGCCGAGCGGCACGGCTTCGACACCGTCGGGTTCCGGCTGCTGCCTGCCGCGCCGGGCACCACGGCCTACCCGATCCATGAGGATCCCATGGTCCTGCGGGAGGTCGCGGAGCGACTTGCGGACTCGCCCGTCAGCCTCTTCGACGTCGAGATCATCCGCATCGCATCGGATTTCGACGCATCGCGGTACGTCCCGCTGTTGGAGGCGTCGGCACTGCTCGGGGCGCGGGCGGTGCTCGTCGCGGGCGACGACCACGACCAGAACCGGTTGGCCGACTCCTATGCGGCGCTGGCAGCGCGGTGTGCGCCGTACGGGATCGCCGCCAGCCTCGAATTCATGCCGTGGACGGCTGTGCCGAATGCGCGCAGCGCCGTGTCCATCGTGTCGCAGGCCGACGGGCCGTCCCGGTCGGTGCTGGTGGATACCCTGCACGCGGGCCGGTCAGCCACCACGCCGGACGATCTGCGCGCCATCCCCGTCGAATGGGTGCACTACGCCCAGCTCTGCGACGGATCCGTCCCGACACCGGACACCGACGCCGAACTCATCCGGCAGGCCCGCGAGGAACGGCTGGTGCCCGGTGAGGGCGGACTGGACCTGGTCGGCATCTGGTCGGCGCTGCCGCTGGGGACGCCGATCAGTGTGGAACTGCCCAACGAGCCGTTGCGTCGCGCCGTAGGAAACGCCGAATGGCTGGACCACCTGGCCGCGGCAGCCCGGGCGACGGTGGGGGCGTGTTTGTCGGTGGGGTAGTTGCGCGGATGCGCCTCGAACGCACGGAAGTTGTACGCATCGCGCGACTGGATGTGTGAACAACCGTGCATTCGAGGGATGGCGGGAGAGTCAGCCGGCTTGGGCGACCGTCCGGAGCACGCCCATCACCTGGTCGATCAACGGTGAATCCGCGGCGGCGGCCCTGGCCGCGACCAGGTCGACGCCGAGCGCGGTGGGCGACAGCGGACGGTAGCGCACCCCCGCGATGTCGAGTTCGGCGGTCGGCGCGGGCACGATCGCGACACCGAGGCCGGCCGCCACCAGCGTCACCAGTGTCGAGGTCTCCTCGACCTCGTGGCGCACCCGCGGTACGAACCCGGCGTCGGCGCAGGCGGCGGCCACCACGGTGCTCATCACCGACCGCCCGTGGCCGGCGTGCGCCACGAAGTCCTCGCCCCGCAATTCGGCGATGCCCAGTTCGCCGCCGTCCGCCAGCCGGTGACCGGCGGGCAGTGCGGCGTACAGCCGGTCACGCCGGACGGTCTGGAACACCACGTCGGGGTGCTCCACCGGCGGACGCAGCAGCGCGAGGTCGATGTCACCCGCGACCAGCGCCGCGATCTGGGCGGGTGCCAGCATCTCGCCGCGGACACTGACCTCGACACCGGGCAGGGTGTCGCGCAGTTGGCGGACCAGGCGCGGCAGCAACGAGTACGTCGCCGAACCGACACAGCCCACGGTGAGCCGCCCCTCCCGGCCGTCGCCGATACGCCGCGCCTGCTCCGCCGCGTCCTCGACGGCGTCGAGGATGGCCACCGTGCGTCGCAGAAACGCTCTCCCCGCCGCGGTCAGCTCGACGCTACGGGTGGTCCGTGCCAGCAGCGCGACACCCAATTCGCCTTCGAGCTGGCGGATCTGCTGGGACAGCGGCGGCTGGGCGATGTGCAACCGTTCGGCGGCGCGGCCGAAGTGCAGTTCCTCGGCGACGGCCCGGAAGTACCGGAGGTGACGCAGCTCCACAATTGAGACTCTATGCCTATCAATAACGCGAATCTAGGTACTTCAGAATATTGACTACGCGCCGTACGGTCGAAGCATGGCTTCCAGCAATGACGTGGTGATCTGCAGCCCGATCCGTACCCCGGTCGGCCGGATGGGCGGCGCACTGGCCCCGCTGACGGCCGCGGAGTTGGCCACCCTCACAGTGCGCGCCCTGGTCGAGCGGACCGGGCTAGGCGAGGGCGACGTCGACGACGTGATCCTGGGCAACGGCTACGCCAACGGTGAGGCGCCGGCGATCGGCCGCATCGCCGCACTGGACGGCGGCCTGGGCACCCGGGTGCCGGGTCTGCAGATCGACCGTCGCTGCGGTTCGGGACTGCAGGCGGTGCTCTACGCCGCCGGCCAGGTCGCCACCGGCGCCGCCCGTGTGGTCGTCGCCGGCGGGGCCGAGTCGATGTCCAACGTGGAGCACTACGCCCTCGGCCTGCGCACCGGTGTGCGCCAGGGCGGTGTGGCGTTGCTGGACCGCCTCGACCGGGCCCGCGAAACCGCGGGCGGCACTTCGCATCCGATCTCGGGTGGGATGATCGAGACGGCCGAGAACCTGCGCCGCGAATACGCGCTGACCCGCGAGGAACAGGACGAGCTGTCCGTCCGTTCGCATCAGCGCGCCATCGCCGCCCACGACGCGGGTCGGTTCGCCGACGAACTCATTCCGGTCACGATCCCGGGTAAGCGCGGCAAACCCGATACCGTCGTCGACCGCGACGAACACCCCCGCGCCGACGTCACCCTCGACAAACTCGCCGGCCTGCGACCCGTCCGCCTCAAGCTCGACCCGGAGTCCACCGTCACCGCTGGCAACGCCTCCGGGCAGAACGACGGAGCCGCCATGTGCGTCGTCACCACGCTGGCCGAAGCCGAAAAGCGCAGTCTGACACCGTTGCTGGCGCTGCGGTCGTGGGCGGTGGCCGGATGCGGTCCCGAGGTGATGGGGATCGGTCCGGTCGGCGCCAGTGCCGCCGCACTCGAACGCGCCGCGCTGACCCTCGACGAAATCGACCTCATCGAACTCAACGAGGCGTTTGCCGCGCAGGTGCTCGCCGTGCTGGCCGAATGGAAGGTCGATGCCCGCGACGAGCGGCTCAACCCGAACGGATCCGGGATCTCCCTGGGTCACCCGATCGGCGCCACCGGCGCCCGCATCCTGGCCACCGCCGCCTACGAGGCCGCCCGCCGGGACGCCCGCTACGTGCTGGAAACCATGTGCATCGGCGGCGGGCAGGGCCTGGCCGCGGTGTTCGAGGCCGTGAAGTGAGTGCCGTCGAGGTACCCGCCGTTGTCACCGGCCGGCGGGGGAAACCCGTTGTCGTGCTGTCCAACTCGCTCGGATCCACGCACCGGATGTGGGACGCTCAGATCGAGGCACTCGGCGAGCACTTCCGCGTCGTGCGCTACGACACCCGCGGCCACGGCGACTCCCCGGTGCCCGACGGGCCGTACTCGATCGACGACCTGGCCGACGACCTGGTCGCCCTTCTCGACCGCCTCGGCGTCGAACGGGCCCACCTGGCCGGACTGTCGCTGGGCGGGATGACGGCCATGCGCGTGGCCGAACGCCACCCCGAACGGGTCGACCGGCTGGCGCTGCTGTGCACCGCCGCGCACTTCCCGCCGGTGCAGGCGTGGACCGACCGGGCGGCGCTGGTCCGCGGCTCCGGTGCGGGCGCCGTCGCCGAATCCGTTGTCGCACGGTGGTTCACCGAAAGCTACCGGCTCGCCCGTCCCGACGTCGTCGCCCACTATGAGGCCATGGTCGCAGGCACCCCGGCCGAAGGCTACGCGGGATGTTGTGAAGCCATCGCCAAAATGGATCTGCGCCAAGGACTCTCTGCGATCACCGCACCCACGCTGGCCGTCGCCGGCCGCGACGACCCGGCCACCCCACCAGCGCGACTCGAGGAGATCGTCACCGCCATCCCCGGCGCTCGCCTGCGCGTCGTGCACCACGCGGCCCATCTGGCCAACGCCGAGCAACCCGACATCGTCACCCTGGCCCTCATCGAACACCTAAGCGCACCGAAGACGGAGGAGAAATGACACTGAACAAAGTGGTCGGCACAGCCGCCGAGGCGGTCGCCGACATCCCCGACGGCGCGAGCCTGGCCGTCGGCGGCTTCGGCCTGGCCGGCATCCCGTGGTTCCTCATCGAGGCCCTGCTGGAGCAGGGCGCGGGGGACCTCACGATCGTCTCCAACAACTGCGGCGTCGACGGCGGTGGGCTGGGCCTGCTGCTCGAGGCACGGCGGATCAGCCGAGTGATCGCCTCCTACGTGGGGGAGAACAAGGAGTTCGCCCGGCAGTACCTGGCCGGTGAGGTCACCGTCGAGCTCACACCGCAGGGCACGCTGGCCGAACGGATGCGCGCGGGCGGTAGCGGAATCGGTGCCTTCTTCACCCCCACCGGGGTCGGGACGCTGGTCGCCGAGGGCGGCCTGCCGTGGCGGTACAACTCCGACGGCACTGTCGCCCTGGCCTCACCCCCCAAGGAGGTCCGCGTGTTCAACGGCCGCGAAATGCTCCTCGAGGAATCCATCGTCACCGACTACGCGCTGGTGCGGGCCGCCGTCGCCGACAAGGCGGGTAACTGCGTCTTCCACGCAGCCGCCCGCAATTTCAACCCGCCCGCGGCGATGTCGGGGCGGATCACCGTGGTGGAGGCCGAACGCGTCGTCGAGGTTGGCGAACTGCACCCCGACGAGATCCACCTGCCCGGCATCTTCGTCAAGCGCGTCGTCGCGCTGACCCCCGAACAGGCCGCCCGCAAAGGCATCGAGAAGCGCACCACCCGCCCCCGCCCCACGCAGGAGGTCACGAAATGAGCTGGACACGTACCGAAATGGCCGCCCGTGCCGCGCTGGAACTCCGCGACGGCGACTACGTCAACCTCGGCATCGGACTGCCGACGCTGATTCCCGACTATCTGCCGGAGGGTTCGGATGTGCAGTTGCACGCCGAGAACGGCATCCTCGGCGTCGGACCCTTCCCGTACGAGGACGAGGTCGACCCCGATCTCGTCAACGCCGGTAAGCAGACCGTGTCGGTGGTCCCCGGCGCGTCGTACTTCGACTCCTCGACCAGCTTCGCGATGATCCGCGGCGGACACGTCGACGTCGCGGTGCTCGGCGGCATGCAGGTGGCCGCCAACGGCGACCTGGCGAACTGGATGGTCCCCGGCTCGATGGTCAAGGGGATGGGCGGCGCGATGGATCTGGTGAACGGCGCCGGACGAGTGATCGTGCTGATGGACCACGTCGCGAAATCCGGTGCGGCCAAACTGGTCACCCGCTGCGACCTGCCACTCACCGGGAAGAAGGTGGTGAGCCAGGTGATCTCCGATCTCGGTGTGTTCGACGTGACGGGTGAGGGCTTCGCCGTCGTGGAACTCGCCCCGGGCGTGGAACTCGACGAGGTCATCGCCAAGACCGCGGCACCGGTGACGGATCAGCGCCGCAACGCCGCGAGCTCGGAGCGCGACCGCACCCCGAGCTTGGCGTAGATCCGGGTCAGGTGATACTGCACCGTCTTGGGTGACACGAACAGTTCCGCGGCCACCTCGCGGTTCGACAGTCCCTGGGCGACCAGGGACGTCACCGCCTCTTCCTGGGGGGTCAGTTCGACGTTGTCGCGTGAACCGCGAACCTGGTGCACGCCACCGGCTTTGAGCTCTCGGTCGCACCGTGCCACATAGGTGTCGGCGCCCAGCGAGACATACAGGTCGCGGGCGGTGCTGATCACCTCGTCGGCCTGGCGGCGCTTACCGGCCCGCCGCAGGGTCTGCCCGAACGCGAAGTTCACCCGGGCCAGGTCGTAGCGCAGGGGCAGACCCTCGAGGACACGCAGCGACTCCTCGAACGCCCGTCGCGCGGCGGGCAGGTCACCGGCGGCACCGAGCAGCCTGCCCCTGGCATACCCCAACCGGGCCTGCGTCGACCGGTGCCCGCGGGCGCGAGCGCGGGATTCGAAGGGCCGCAGGAACGTATCCGCCGCGTCGAGCTGACCGTCGATCACCATCGCGTTGGCGAGCACGTCGACCCAGGGCCAGTGTCCGGGTTCCTGCAGCGAGGTGCCGGGCGCCATCGCCCGCAACGGATCGAGCACCCGCCGCACCTTCGCATAGTCGGCCTCCGCCTCGGCGATCTGCGCCTTGCCCAGCAGTGTCGGTATCCGCATGATCTCGTAGTCCTGGGTGACCGCCTCGGCGTTGCGCACCGCGGCGTCCGCGGCGGCCCAGTTGCCCCGCAGCGCATGAACCTGCGCGGCCGTCCACTCCAGCAGCGGCTCCGCCAGGACGATCCCGCTCGACGCGGTGAGTGCCCGGCCCAGCTCGACGGTCTGCAACGCACGGTCCCACTCGCCGGTGGCGAACTGGACGCGGGCCAGCCACGCGTGGGCCCACAGCGTGATCCGCGCCGAACCACCCAGACCCGCGGTGGCCACCGCGCTCTCCAGACTGGACCTGGCGCCGTCGACGTCGTCGCGGATGAGTTGCAGCCAGCCCCGCGCCATCGTGACCCGCTGCGCCTGGGCGCCGTGCCGCACCCAGCTCGCCAGTTCGTCGTACGCGGCGGTGGCCTGGCGGGATTGACCGGTCGCGGCGAGCCCGAGGCCACGGATCGCCGCCGCCTCGATCCCCGCCGAGGACTCCCGTCCCGCCAGATCGATGGCCCGGTCGGCCCAGCCGACCAGTTCCTCGCCCCTGCACCGGACCAGGGAATGCAGCACATAGCGCTGGGCGATCAGTGCCGCGGTGTCGGGGTCCCGGTCGATGTTGACGATGTCGTCGGCGCGCCGCAGCCGGACCTCGGCCTCGGTGGCGCGTCCGCGCACTATCGCCAGGTACGCCAAAACCGCGTTACGCAGCGGTGTTTCGCGAAGGCTCTCGATCGCGGGGACCTGTGCGGCCGCGCCGGCACAATCGCCGGCGGCGATCAGCGCATCCACCGACCTGGTGAGCCGTTCGTCGCGAACCAGCGGGTCGGGGGTCAGCCTGCTGGCATCCCGGAACAACGTGGCGGCTTCGGCCCATGCGCCTTCCGCGGCTCGTTCGCCGGCGAGGATGGCCACATCGTCGGCGAGTGCGGTATCGGGCAGGGGAGCGGCGGCGACCCGGTGCGCGACCCGGCGGGCCGGATCGATGACGATCTCCGCGGCGCGTTGGTGGACCCGGCTCGCCCCCCGTGTTCCCATCAGGTCGACCACCGCGGCCCGGGTGAGGTGGTCGCGTAGCCGGGGCTCGAATCGCGAACCGCCCGCGATGAGACCCGCCGCCGCCGCCTCGTCGATCGCCGCGGACGGGTCGCCGAGGCCGGCCAGCGTCGCCACTTCGGCCAGACTCGCCGCGGGGCCGAGGATCGCGAGTGCCTCGACCAGGCTCCGCGCGTCGGAACCACACTGCTGCAACTGATTCCCGACCCGGGTGACGACGTAGGAGGGGGCGGGTAGCGGTGCGTCGGGCTGCGACCACAGCGTGGCAGGCAGTTCGTCGAGCAGTGCGTGCACATCGCGGGGGTTGCCGCGGGTGTGCCGGGTCAGCGCGTCGGCCATGGCGGGATGGATGATCCTGCCGCGGGTGGCGGCGAGTGCGGCCACCGCCGGGCTGTCCAGCCCGGTGAGCCGCAGCTCGCCGGTGACGACGTCGGTCAGCGTCGACGGCACGGATACGGCGCCGAGTACGACCAGCACCGGCAGGTCGCGGTGGCGTCGGAGCATGGTCGAAAGCGACTGCAGGGAAAGGGTATCGGCGTTGTCCGCATCGTCGACCGCGATGAGCCGCGCGTCGGCCGCCGCGTCGGCCAGCTGCTCTGCGGCGACCACCGGGTCCGGGGCGGCGTTCCCGTCGAGCAGCTGAGCGAGCATCCCGCCGGGCGTGCCGGATTCCCACGCGGCCGCCTGGGCCCACAGACTTCCCGGGTGTGCGGCCGCAAGCCTGCGCAGCAGCGCCGTCTTACCGATGCCTGCCTCGCCGACGACGGCGACCACGTCGACGCCGTGCATGTCGGCGAGGCGGTCGGCCAGTTCGGTCAGCTCCAGGTCACGCCCGACGAAGGGGGTTGACCCGATGACCACCGTCACATGGTAGTTCGACCATGCCGGGCGCACGGTTGTTGTACCCGTTTTTGTGCGAGAGCCCGGGGATGACCGCACCTTCGTAAAATTGAACGATCGTTCCTGAAAAGGTATAACGGATGGGTGGCACGATCACGGGAGTTCGACGCCGACGCCGCCCTCGACGGAGCGATCGGCGTCTTCCGCGAGCACGGCTTCGAGGGCAGCTCGGCCCAGATGCTCGTCGACGCGATGGGGATAGGGCGGCAGAGCCTCTATGCGGCATTCGGCGACAAGTGGCAGCTGTACTGCTCGGCGGTGCGCCGCTACGGCATGGGTGAGTGTGCGGCGCATTTCGATGCGCTCCGCAGCGGTGCACGGGCCGTCGACGGAATCGTCGCGATGCTGCGGCGTGTGGTCGAAACCGCTGATCAGCCGTGTTTAGGCGTCGCCTCGACCTATGAGTTCGGCGCTTCGCGTCCCGAGCTGACCGAGATCAAGGCACTGTTCGGCCAGAGCCTGCACGCGGTGATCGCCGGGCGGTTGCGCGATGCGCAGCGGGAGGGGGATGTGGCTTCCGGGCTCGACCCGGACCTGGCGGCCGACTACCTTGTCGCGAACATCGCGGGTATCCGCGTCGCCGGCCGCGGCGGTGCGGCACCCGCGGTCCTCACGGGCCTCGCCGACATGGCGCTGCGGGCGCTTCAGTAGCCCCAATTGCAGAACGAACGTTCACGATAAGGAGTGGCAGTGAAGGCAGTCGTGATGACCGGCACGGGCGGTCGGGAGGTGCTCGAGTACGCCGACCGGCCCGAACCGGTTCCGGGTCCCGGTGAAGCGTTGGTCGAGATCGGCTACGCGGGAGTGAACTTCATGGATATCGGGGTGCGGCAGGGCACGGCCTGGACCGACATTCCCGATCCCAAGATCCTCGGTGTGGAGGGCGCGGGCCGGGTGGTGGCCGTCGGCGAGGACGCCGACGGTGGTCCCGACGCCATCACGGTCGGTCAGCGTGTGGCCTGGGTCTATGCGCCGGGCAGCTATGCGCAGCGGATCGCCATCCCCGCCGCATCGCTGGTGCCGATCCCGGACGGGATCGACGACCGCACGGCCGCGTCGGTGATGATGCAAGGCCTCACTGCAAGCCATTTCGCCACGGGCTTCTACCCGGTGCAGCCGGGTGACGTCGCATTCGTCCACGCCGCGGCGGGTGGCCTTGGCCTGCTACTGACCCAGATCGTCAAGCTGCGGGGCGGATCGGTGATCGGTCGCGTCTCGTCGGAGGGCAAAGTCACCGCGGCCAAGGAGGCGGGTGCCGACCATGTGATCGTCGATACCGAGGGCCGGTTCGCCGACGAGGCGTTGCGGCTGACCGGTGGTGCGGGCGTGCACGTCGTGTACGACGGGTCCGGGCCGACGACCTTCCAGGGTTCACTCGATGTGCTGCGCCGCTCGGGCACGTTCTGCTGGTACGGCCCCGTGCTGGGCGGGCCGGACCCGATCGACATCATGGCCCTGCCGAAGAGCATCAAGATCGGCTACGCGGTGTTCAGCGATCACATCCCCACGCCTGCGCTGCTTCGCGCCCATACGGCGCAGCTGTTCGACTGGATCGCCGCGGGCGTGCTCCAGGTGAGAATCGGCGGGGAGTACCGGTTGGGAGATGCGGCACAAGCACACGCCGACATGGAGAGCCGCGCCACCACCGGCAAACTCCTCTTGGTGCCATGAGCCTCCTCTGATACGCCGAATGTACGGTTGTTGACGGTCGCTCTCGCGAAACCCGTACAACAACCGCACATTCGGCGCACGGGGTAGCGGCTATACCGACGCGGCGACCTGATCGGTGGCGGGCATCGGCGAACGGCTCTTCGGCACGAAGGCGGTGACCATGGCGCCGAGCAGGGCCAGCGCCGCGAAGATCAGGAATGCGACCGACCCGCCGACCCCGGCGCCGACCAGCAGCCCGCCGATCACCGGTCCGACGATCCCGCCGAGGCGGCCGAACCCTGCGCACCACGCGACTCCGGCGGCACGCGCCCGGGTGGGGTAGTAGTTCGACACCAGTCCGTAGATCAGCACCTGCGTGCCGATCGTTCCCACACCCGCGATCGCGACGGCGGCGAGCAGCGCGCCAAGCGGAAGACTCAGCGGAAGCAGGAGCAGCATCGCCGCGGCGAGGACGAAGGTCGTGACTACGACGCGTTGGGCGCTGCCGAGCCGGTCGGCGACGTAGGACGCGAACAGACCACCGAGGATCGCGCCGAGGTTGAGCACCAGCAGGAACGTCAGCGAGTAGGTCTTGCCGTAGCCGTTGCTCTGCATGATCTGCGGCAGCCACGTGTTGAGGCCATACGTCAGCAGCAGGCCGACGAAGCTCATCAAGCCGAGCAGGGCGGTCGGTCCGACCAGCGGCTTGCGTACCAGTGCCGCGAAACCGACACCGCCGGTGTCTGATTCGGTCGCAGACGGCAGGGTGACGCCGGTGCGCGCGGCCAGCGCGACGGCTTCCTCCTCGCGTCCCCGCGACATCAGCCAGCGCGGGGATTCGGGCAGCTTCCACACCGCAAGGGGGAGCAGTGTCACGAACGGCAGCGCACCGAACGCGAAGAGGATCCGCCAGCTGTCGCTGTCGGCGAAGAGCAGAGCGGCCAGCGCCGCCAGGACACCGCCTGCGGGGATCCCGCTGTACACGACGGCGTTGAGCCGATTGCGCTGATGCGGCTCGGCGAATTCGGCCACGAGCGCGCCCACGGTGGCGACCAGGGCGCCGACGCCGATCCCGGTCAGGAACCGGAAGAAGCCGAACATGGTCACCGACTGGGCGAATGCGGTGAGCAGCATCCCGACCGAGAACCATCCGAGGTTGACCAGCATGACGGCGCGCCGGCCGACGCGGTCACCGATCGCGCCTGCGGCCAGCGCGCCCACCATGACGCCGATGAGGGCGTAGCTGCCCAGTGCGCCCGCCTGTTCGGGTGAGATCGCACCGAGCTGGGACGGATCGGCGAGCAGGGTGGGTACGACGGTGCCGTAGACGACCAGGTCGTATCCGTCGAAGACGAGCGCAGCGGTGGAGAGGGCGACTACCCAAGCGAGGGCGCGCGCTCTTCGGTTTTCGGGCATGGTTGAGCTCCAATTGTGTTGGGGGGAGTGGGTTGAGGGCTGTGAAGCGGGGTCAGCCGAGGTCGCCGCCCGCGACGGGCAGGACGGTTCCGGTGATGTAGGACGCCTCCTCGGAGGCCAGGAAGCAGATCGCGGCGACCTGCTCGTCGAGCGTGCCGTAGCGCTTGAGCAACGACGAGTCCACCGTCTGCTCGATGTGGGCGTCGAACCAGGCCCGCTGGGTCTCGTTGCCAGGCTCGGGTGTGCCGCGGGAGATGCGCCGGGGTGGCGCCTCGGTTCCGCCGGGTGCGGTGGCGACCACCCGGATGCCGTTGTCGGCGTACTCCATGGCCAGCGATGCGGTGATGGCGTTGATCCCGCCCTTGGCGGCCGAGTAGGGGATGCGGTGGATGCCGCGGGTCGCGGCCGAGGAGACGTTGACGATGACGCCTTGTCCCCGCGCGACCATCGAGGGCAGCGCCGCGCGGCAGGAGTACAGCGTGGTCATCAGGGACCGGTCGATCTCGGCGCGGATCTCGGCGTCGCTGAACTCGGTGAACGGTTTGAAGTTGATCGCACCACCGACGTTGTTGACCAGCACGTCGATCCGGCCGAAGGCCGACAGAGCCTGGCGGGCGACGCTTTCCGCGCCCTCCCAGTGTTCCAGGTCGGCGGTGACGGCGAGCGCCTCCGGCCCGCCGGTGGACAGCTCGTCGGCGAGTTCCTTGACCAGCTCGGAGCGGTCGGCAACCACCAGGGTGCCGCCTTCTGCGCTGATCCGGCGGGCGGTGTGCTCGCCGATGCCCTGCGCGGCGCCCGTGACGACGACGACCTTGCCCGCGAACCTGCCGGGGGTGACGAACTTCGGGCGCCGCCGTGCAAGCGAGTCCGCCATCGCGCGGCGCATGGTCTGCTTGGCCCGGTCGGCGTGCGCGGTGATCAAATCGCGGGCAGCGGTTCGGTCGCCTGCCTCGAATGCGTCGACGATATCGACATGGTCGCGTGCGCACAGGGGATGGCACCATGTCGCGTTGCGCAGTACCTCGCCCATCCGCCCCTTCACCCCGAGTGCCTGATAGGCCTGCAGCAGGTGTTCGTTGCCGGTCAGGGTGAACAGGTAGTCGTGGAATGCCGCGTTGGTCTCGGTGTACTGGGCCGCGTCGACGAACCGGTCGCCGTCGACATACGGCAGCGTCGACTCCGCGAGCAGGCGGTAGCCGGCGATCTGACGGCTGGAGAGCCTGCCCAGAGTCAGTTCCAGCGCGCCGAGTTCGAGTGCCTGGCGTGCTTCGAAGAGGGCGTCGGACTCGTGGACCTCGGGATGTTCCTCGCCGATCTGGTAGCCGTCCTGTGCCACCGCGGGTGCGGCAGCCACCGCCGGCGGAGCGGACACGGGGACCGGGGCGGGTGCGGAGACAGGACGCGCGGCCGCGGCGGCGAACACTTCCTGACCGGCCACCGAGCGCGCCCCGGCAGAGATCAACAGCTCGCTGTCGACGTCCAGCGGTGTGGTGACGCCGCCTGCGGCGACCGGAACCATCAGCTGCCCGGCGATCCGGCGGATACTGTCGCCGGTGTCGGCGGCGCCGCCGAGCAGGGCGCTCAGCTCCGCAGGCCGCAGCATCACCTGCCCCGCGACGGTGCGCGCATCGGCGGACACGAGGAGCTCCTCGACGGTTGTCGTGGAGCGTGTTTCGGTGTCCTGCCCCGGGAGTGCGGTGGCCGGTGCGTGGGCCAGGGCGAACTTCTCGTAGTAGAACCCGGACGGGTCGATCCCGGCGTCGGCGACGTGACGGCGCACCGACTCCACCATCGGCGGCGGGCCGCAGAGGTACACGGCGACGTCGCCGTCATAAAGGTGCTCCGGCCCGATCAGGCTGGTCACGTAGGCCCGCTCCGGGCCCTTGTTGGCGGCCGCGCTCGACGGGTCGGCGACGCAGTAGTCCCAGGTGAAACCCGGCAGCGTCGAGGCGATGTCGTCGATCGCATCGAGTGCGACGACATCCTCGTCGGTGCTCACGCCGTACACGAGGTGCACCTTGCGGTGGCTGCCGTCGTCACGCAGTTTCCGCAGTATGGCCAGGATCGGGGCCAGACCCGTGCCGCCGGCGAGCAGCAGCGCGGGCCGCTGCGCCTCCCGCAGGAAGAACGACCCGTTGGGGCCGGTGAACGTGATGGTGTCCCCGACCGCGGCGCGCTGGGCCAGATACTCCGACATCGCCCCGCCCGGAGTCAGTTTCACCAGGAAGGTGAGCAGGTTCTCCCGCGGGGCGTTGGAGAACGAGTACGACCTGGTGACCGGGGTGTCGCCGCCGGTACCGGGCACCGCGATGTTCACGTACTGCCCGGGCAGGAACGCCAGTTCGGATCGGTTGGGGATCTCGATGCCGATTTCGACGGTGGTGGCGGACAACCGATCCAGCCGCACCAGCGTCCCGGTGTAGGTGGCGGCCTGGGTCTTGGCGATGTCGGAGGTGCTGGCGATCTGCAGGACCAGGTCCGACCGCGGTTTCATACTGCACGGCAGCACGTAGCCGGCGGCCGCCTCGTCGGGGGACAGCGCGTCGTCGATGTAGGTGCCGCCGTCGTAGTCGCCCGATTCGCACAACGCCTTACACGTCCCGCAGGCACCGTCGCGGCAGTCCAGCGGGATGTTGATGCGCTGGCGGTAGGACGCGTCGGCGACGGTCTGGTCGTCGCGGCAGGTGATGAAGCGGGTGACGCCGTCCTCGAAGGACAACGCCACCGAGTATCCGGTGTCGGTCATGGGGTGCGCCTTCAGAAGTGGTAGAC
Organism: Actinomycetota bacterium; assembly: GCA_018268465.1. Classification (GTDB taxonomy): domain Bacteria; phylum Actinomycetota; class Actinomycetes; order Mycobacteriales; family Mycobacteriaceae; genus Mycobacterium. The sequence goes on along the minus strand of JAFDWN010000026.1, from coordinate 116,729 downwards.
GTCGACGACGTGGTGGATGTAGTCGTTCTTGAGTACGACGGTCTTGCGCCGGATCAGCGGCTGCTCACCGGAGAAGTCGATGGTGTAGAACGAGGTGCCGTAGTACGGGTCGATGGTCTTGTACCGGAAATACATGGTGTGCCAGTTGAATCGGACGTCCACCAGCTCGCCCCGGCGTTCGATGACCTCGACGTTGCTGATGTTGTGGCTGGTGCGTGGTTCGGGGATCGACGTCGCCGACGACCGCTCGGTACGGATGCGGAAGATCCGGTCCTCCAGGCCGCCCTTGTTGGCGTAGTAGATCAGCGAGATGTCCCGTTGCGGATCCTCCACGAGCGTGTCGTTGTCGTCCCACGACGGCATCCAGTACACGACGTCGTCGGCGTAACAGTCCAGCCACTTCTCGAACTCGCGGTCGTCGAGGTAGCGGGCCTCCCGGTAGAGGAACTGCTCGATCGAGTTCTGCGTGATGAGTTTCCCGGTGGTGCTGGATTTTTCGGTGGTGGTCATGGCGTCACATCTCCGTTCCGGTTGCGGTTGCTTCTTCGCGGGCGAGGGCGTCGCGCATGGTCTGCAGCCAGTAGCCGTGCTGGACGGGGTAGAGGCCCTCGTCCTCGTTCTTGACACCAGCCGAGACGACACCGTCCATACCCAGCGATTCGGCGACGGGATCTGGTCCCGTGAGCCAGTGCTCGGCACCGCGGCTCATGTCGTTCCACGGCGCGGCCTGGGCCCGGAACGTCAGCTGGCAGGAGCGGAACTCCTCCAGGTCGTCGGGGGTCGCCATGCCCGAGGCGTTGAAGAAGTCCTCGTACTGGCGGATCCGGTGGGCCCGGGCCTCGGCGCTCTCCCCCTTGGGGGCGATGCAGTAGATGGTGACCTCGGTCTGGTCCGGCGCGATCGGGCGGAAGTGCCGGATCTGCGTCGAGAACTGGTCCATCAGATAGACATTCGGGTACAGGCACAGGTTGCGCGAACCCTTGACCATGAACTCACCCTTGGCCTGGCCGTACTGCTCCTTGAGCTCGTCGAGCTTGTCCCACAGCGGCCGGTCCTGCGGGTTGCCCGCCCACGTCCACAGGCACAGGTGGCCGTGCGGGAAGGACCAGTAGCCGCCGCCGGACTTACCCCAGCTGCCCGCGTCGAGGGCCTTCGTGTCGTTCGTGGATTCGCCGGTGCTGCGCCTGCTGGTGGTGGCGGCGTAGTTCCAGTGGGTGGCGGTGACGTGGTAGCCGTCGGCGCCGTTCTCGGCCTGCACCTTCCAGTTGCCGTCGTAGGTGTAGGTGGACGAGCCGCGCAGCACCTCGAGCCCGTCGGGGGACTGGTCGACGAGCATGTCGATCACCTTCGTGGTGTCACCCAGGTGTTCATCCAGCGGCAGGACGTCGGCGTTGAGGCTGCCGAACAGGAATCCGCGGTAGCTGTCGAACCGTGCGACCCGGGTCATGTTGTGGCTGCCGTTGACGTTGAACGACTCCGGATAGCCGGCGCCGTCGGGGTCCTTCACCTTGAGCAGGGTGCCGTCGTTGCGGAACGTCCAGCCGTGGAACGGGCACGTCAGCGTCATCCTGTTGTCGGTCTTGCGCCGGCAGATCATCGCCCCGCGGTGTGCGCACGCGTTGATCAGACAGTTCAGCTCACCGTTCTTGTCGCGGGTGATCACGACGGGCTGGCGGCCGATGTAGGTGGTGAAGTAGTCGCCGGGATTGGGCACCTGGCTCTCGTGGGCCAGGTAGATCCAATTGCCTTCGAAGACGTGCTTCATCTCGAGCTCGAAGATCTCCTCGTCGGTGAAGATCCTCCGGTTGGCCCGGTAGATCCCCGACTGGGGATCCTCGACGACGGCGTCGGCGAGAACGCTCGCCAGGTGGGTTGCACGGGCAGTGGTGGATGCGGTCATAGTTCCTCCGGTGGGGCGGGCTGATGCGCTCGGTGCACGCAGTGTGTGACGCTTTCCAGCACTCTCACAGCTCGTGGTATCCATCACACGAGGGTTATTCCCAGTCCTGACCCAGGGTCTTATTAATCGCGAGCGTTTATCAAAATGCCGAATATCTGTCCTTGTTCTGTATGGATTGCGTGCTTACGGTGGACGTGTCGCCCATCACAACGGGCACGTCAACGAGATATCCGCCGGATATCACGACGAGAACGGGAATCGGAACGGGACATGGACCTGCGGCACCTGCGCTACTTCGCGGCCGTGGCCGACACGTGCCACTTCGGCCAGGCGGCCGAGCAGCTGCATGTGGCGCAGCCTGCGCTGTCCTACGCCATCCGCCAGCTTGAGGCCGAACTCGACGTCACCCTGTTCAACCGGACCACCAGGCAGGTGTCGTTGACCGCCGCCGGTGAGTTCCTGCGTGCCGAGGCCGACCGCATCCTGGCCGACGTCCGAGACGCCGAGCGTGGGGTGCGCAGGATCGCGGCCGGACGCGCCGGGCTGCTGCGGATCGGACTGACCGGCACCGCGGCGTTCTCACACCTACCCCGCATGGCGCGGATCGTTCGGCGGGAACTGCCCGCGGTCGCCCTGGAGATCCGGGCCGACATGCTGACACCGCCCCAGTGCGAAGGTCTGCGCACCGGAGCCCTGGATCTCGGCGTCCTGCGGCCCCCGGCCGCCGGCGACGGCATCGCCCTGCGCACCATCGACGTCGAGCCGCTCGTGCTGGCGGTTTCCGTCGACCACCGCCTTGCCGTCGAACCCGTCGTGGCGATGACCGATCTGCGCGGTGAGTCGTTCGTCGCGTACTCCAGCCCCGACTCCGCGGTCAACGACGCGGTGCTGCGCAGCTGTCGGCGCGCCGGCTTCGTCCCGCACCGGGAGCACTCCGCACCGGGCACCGCGGTGCTGCTCGCGCTGGTGGCCGCCGGCCTCGGGGTGGCCGTGCTGCCCGGTTCGGTGCGCTCGCTGCCGCTGAACGGCGTCGTGTTCCGCGACCTGCTCGACGCCGGCACCATCGAACTGGCTCTGGCCTGGCGCAGCGGCGCCGAGAATCCCGTCGTGGACGCCGTCGTCGAGGTCCTGCAAAGCGCCTACCCCGTTCCCGGCCGGCTCGACCGGCCCTCGTCCACCCATCCCGTCAGGGGAGAGTCTCTGTGAAAATCACTGCTGTCGAAGCGATTCCGTTCGCCATTCGCTATGTCAAGCCGCTGAAGTTCGCCTCGGGCGAGGTGCACGCCGCCGAGCATGTGCTGGTACGCGTCCACACCGACGACGGAGTCGTCGGGGTCGCCGAGGCGCCGCCGCGTCCGTTCACCTACGGCGAGACCCAACCGGGCATCGTCGCGGTCATCGAGCACGTCTTCGCCCCGCAGATCGTCGGGCTGACGTTGCTCGAACGCGAAGTCGTGCAGCAACGGCTGGGCCGCACGGTGGGCAACCCCACCGCCAAGGCGGCCATCGACATGGCGATGTGGGACGCACTCGGCCGCACCCTGGAGCTGCCCGTGAGCAGCCTGCTCGGCGGGTACACCGACCGAATGCGGGTCAGCCACATGCTGGGGTTCGACGAGCCGGCGAAGATGGTCGCCGAGGCCGAACGGATGCGCGACGACTACGGCATCACCACCTTCAAGGTGAAGGTGGGACGGTTGCCGGTGTCGCTGGACACCGCGGTGGTGCGCGCGCTGCGTGACCGGTTCGGTGACTCCGTCGACCTGTACGTCGACGGCAATCGCGGCTGGAGCGCGTCGGAGTCGTTGCGCGCCATGAAGGATATGGCCGACTTGGATCTGCTCTTCGCCGAGGAACTGTGTCCCGCCGACGATGTGCTCGGCCGGCGCTGGCTGGTCGGCCAGCTCGACGTGCCGTTCATCGCCGACGAGTCGGTGCCCACCCCTGCCGACGTGACCCGCGAGGTGCTCGGCGGATCGGCGACGGCGGTGAGCATCAAGACGGCGCGCACCGGATTCACCGGATCGGCGCGGGTGCACCACCTCGCCGAGGGACTGGGTCTGGAGGTGGTGATCGGCAACCAGATCGACGGTCAGCTCGGCACGGCGTGTGCGGTCGCATTCGGTGCGGCCTACGAGCTGACGTCGCGCCGTGCCGGCGAACTGTCCAACTTCCTCGACATGTCCGACGACCTGCTGGCGCAGCCCCTGCGGATCCGGGACGGGTTGCTGCACGTCCCGCCGGGTGTCGGACTCGGCATCGACATCGACCCCGACAAGCTCGCGCGCTACCGCACCGACCACTGACAGAACTTCACCACCAGCCCACGAGAAACAGGAGAAGATCAATGACCACCATCGAGACCCCCGCCGAGCAGGCCACCGCCGCCGCATCGGGCGCATCGGCCACCGAGCGCTTCCATGCCGACAAGTCGCCGTTCGCGGCCGTGCAGGACACGCCGGCCGAACGCGTCGACACCTTGGCCCGCGAGGTGCTGGCCGCGGTGCACGACACGATCCGGCGCCACCGGGTGACCTATGACGAGTACAACGCGCTCAAGGCGTGGCTCATCAACGTCGGTCAGGACGGTGAGTGGCCGCTGTTCCTGGACGTGTGGGTGGAGCACGTCGTCGAGGACGTCGCGACCGACCATCGTGAGGGGAACAAGGGCACCATCGAGGGTCCCTACTACGTCCCCGCATCGCCCGAGTGCGGTGCCACGGGCACGATTCCGATGCGCGACGACGAGGCGGGCACCCCGCTCGTGTGGGAGGGCACCATCACCTCCACCGACGGAACTCCGTTGGCGGGCAAGGTCGAACTGTGGCACGCCGACGCCGAGGGCTTCTATTCACAGTTCGCGCCCGGCATCCCGGAATGGAACCTCCGCGGTTCCTTCTCGACGGGTCCCGACGGCACCTTCAGGATCACCACGATTCGGCCCGCGCCGTATCAGATCCCGACCGACGGCTCCTGTGGCAAGTTGATCGCCGCTGCCGGCTGGCATGCCTGGCGACCCGCCCACCTGCACGTGAAGGTCTCCGCGCCCGGTCACGAACTGCTCACCGCGCAACTGTATTTCCCCGGCGACCAGCACAACGACGACGACATCGCCAGCGCGGTCAAATCCGAGTTGATACTCGACCCCCAGGCGCAGACCGACGGCAGCGAAAAGGTCACGTACAACTTCGTCCTCGACCCCGAACGGAGCTGACGGCCCGATGCTCTACCACGTCCGCATGGACGTCCACATCCCGCCCGAGCTCGACCCGGATGTCCGGGCCAGGCTCGTGGCCCGGGAGAAGGACTACTCTCAGCAGTTGCAGCGGGCCGGTAAATGGCCACACATCTGGCGCGTCGTCGGCGAGTACGCGAACTTCTCGATTTTCGACGTCGAATCCAATGACGAACTGCACCAAATCCTTTCGGGACTTCCGCTGTTCCCGTACATGACCATCCACGTCACGCCGCTCGCGGTGCACCCGTCGGACGTCAACGCGAGCTGACTGCTGTGGGGGCGAATGCCCACCGTGTGTCCGGCAGTGGAAGCACGGGCTTGACACCGATTGTGACGCAATGCACAGTTTCGGTACCCGCCGCCGGGGCACCGGCACCCGATGGGAAGGCCCGCACACGCACGACCACGATGACCGAACCCGACCCCTGCGACGCGTCGCCCGCACGGGTGGTCGCTGATGGTCGGACGTGGACCCGACGCCGAATCCGGCGTCGGGCGGGCGCGAGGGTGCGGGGATGACCCGGTGCGGATGCGCAGTAACGACGTCGAAGAAGCGACGTCGCGGGCGGGCGAGGTCTTCCACCCCCACACGCTGACGCGGGTCGACCGGCCGGGCTCGTTCACGGCCGAACTCGAGGCGGTCTCGGCCGGCCCTGTGGTGACCGGCCGGCTCGAATACAACAGCAACAGCGATCTCTACTGCCCCGCCATCGGCGGTTACCACGTCAACGTGCCGCTCAGCGGTGGGCTGATATCCGTTTCCGCGGGTGTGCGCACCGAGGTCACGCCGGCGCATGCAGTGGCCTACGAATCGGGCTCCGACGCCAGGATCGTCTGCCCGGAGGGCAGCAGGCTCAACATCTTCGCGATGAAGATCGACGGAGGTGTCGTCCACAGTGTGCTCGCCGATCTGCTGGAGCGCCCGATCAACCGGCCCCTGCGACTTTGTGGCCCAATCGATCTGACCGCCCCAGACGGGGTGGCATGGTGGTCCATGGTTCGCGACGTCCACCAGGGTCAGGTGGCCGGGTCGATCATGGCCAATCCGATGATGGTCAAACCGCTGGCCTACAGCACGATCATCGGACTGCTGATGCTCGCCGAGCACGACTACAGCACCGCATTGCGCGACCCCGCGCCACCGGCGGCGTCCGCGGTGATCGGCAAGGCCGCCGAGTTCGTCGAAGCCAACGCCGACCAGCCGCTGACGCCGACGGATATCGCCGCCACGGTCGGCATCAGCGTCCGCTCCTTACAGCGCGGATTTCGTGAGCAGTACGGATGCACCCCGGCGGAGTTCGTGCGCTCGGTGCGGTTGCGCCGGGCGCACGACGCGCTGGTCGCGGCGTCGCCGGAGTCGACCTCGGTGGCCGCGGTGGCCAGTTCGTGGGGATTCTGTCACCTCGGGCGCTTCGCCGCGGAGTACCGACGCACCTACGGGGTCAGCCCGTCTCAGTCTCTGCGCCACGATCAGCCGTGATCCTGCAGGCGCCCGCCCGCCACGGCGCCGAGCACATCGCGAGGATGGCGCAGAACGGATCAAATCTGTCGCACCGCGGATAGATATGACGCACCGCACTTTCTAGATTCGTTTCCAGCAGATCGGATTACGTGAATCTGCGCGCCACGGGACGCCACCGCGGACGCGGGATGAGCCATGCCCGCCCTCCGGCGGCAGCAGCGTCGTACTCCACTGTCTCCGGCCATCCGGGAAAGGAGGATCACGTGGCGAAGTCTGCGGTCGAACAGGAATCCGGGACGGGTGAGACGTTCACCCTCACCGTCGACGACATCCGCACCGAGTGCCGGGACACCGTCGTCCTGGAGTTGATCGACACTGGCGGACACCCGCTTCCGGGCTGGGAGGCCGGTGCGCATATCGATCTGCACCTGCCCAATGGCATCATCCGTCAGTACTCGCTGTGTGGTGACACGAACGACCTGAGCCGCTACGAGATCGCGGTGCTGCGCGACCCCGATAGTCGCGGCGGATCGGAGTACATCCATGCCGAGCTCAGAAAGGGATCGACTCTGCGAGTCGGATTTCCCCGCAACAACTTTCCCCTTCGAGATGCGCCAGGATACCTGTTCCTGGCCGGTGGGATCGGCGTGACGCCCCTGCTGCCGATGATCGCCGCGGCGCGTCGTTCGGGTGTGCCTTTCACCGTGCGGTACGCCGGAAGCAGCCGCGCGAGAATGACATTCACCGACCAGCTGGCGGCGATGCCCGAAGCGGAACTGCACATCAGCGACGAGGGCACCCGGCTCGACCTCGCCGGCGTGCTCACGCCCGACCTGGGCCGCGGCGTGCTGGTCTATGCCTGCGGACCGGCCCGTCTGCTCGACGCAGTCAGTGCGCGCTGCGACGAGCTCGGAGTCGCCGATCAGCTGCGGGTGGAGCGATTCTCGGCGGCTCTGCCCGCTCTCGACCGGGCGGTGGAGCGCGAATTCGACGTCGAGTTGGCGCGGTCGGGGCGGGTCGTGCGGGTGGCGGCGGACACGTCGATTCTCGACGCCGTGCTGGCGTGCGGAGTCAAGGCGCCCAACAGCTGCGCGGAGGGAGTCTGCGGATCGTGCGAAACAGCGGTCCTCTCCGGTGAGGTCGACCATCGCGACCAGATCCTCGACGACGACGAGAAGGCGGACAACACCGTGATGATGATCTGCTGCTCGCGCGCCCGGTCCGACCGCCTGGTGCTCGACCTGTGATGTACCGCAAAACAAATAGAGTGAGTTGAGGGAAATGAGGAGACCATGACCGAAGCCGTTGCCGACAGCGAGATTCTGCGCGGGCGATGCCCGGTGTCGAAGTTCGCTTCGGACTTCAATCCGTTCGACGAAGGCTATCTGCAGGATCCGTACTCGGTGTTCGCCAGGGCGCGCGCCGAGGAGCCGGTGTTCTACAGCCCCGAGATCGGGTACTGGGTGGTGAGCCGGTACGCCGACGTGCTGGCGATCTTCCGCGACACCGAATCCTATTCGGCCACCGCGGCGGGCGAGATGATCAAGCCGCCCTGCCCGGCCGCCATGGAGAAGCTGGCGGCGGTCGACTTCGTCCCGTCGACGATGCTCGTCGACGAGGACCCGCCGCTGCACACCAAACGCCGACGGGTTCTGCGCAAGGGTGCGACCGAACTCAAGGCTGCCGAAATCGAGCCCTTTACCCGGCGATTCGTCACGGAGTGCCTCGATGCGATCGTGAAGCACGGTGCGGCGGACATGGTCGCGGATATGACCTTCGAAGTCCCCGCGCTGACCGCATTCGTCTTGATGGGCGTGCCCGAAGCCGAGGTTGCCCGGGTGCGCGGATACGCATCACGGTTCGCCCTGTGGATCTGGGGCCGGCCGAGCGACGACCAGCAGGTGGCGCTCGCCGAAGAGTTCGCCGCCTATCTGCAGTACGCGCGCGCCCATGTCGAGCGGCTCATCGAGCAGCCCGGCGACGACTACATGAGCAATGCCATCAGGGCCTGGCAGGCCGCGGGTAACGACCAGGTGTGGGACAGGACCTACCTCGCCTCCATCATGCAGAGTCACCTCTACGCCTCGCACGAGACCACGACCAACGCCGCGGCGAGCGGATTCAAGACGCTGCTGGAAAACCGCAGCCAGTGGGACATGATCTGCGGGGATCCTTCGCTCATCCCCAACGCAGTCGAAGAGATCCTGCGGTTCGCGTCGTCGGTGCCCGCCTGGCGCCGGATCACCACCAAGCCCGTGACCGTCGGCGGGTTCGATATCCCCGCCGGGGAGCGGATCCTGCTGCTCACGGGTTCGGCGAACCACGACGACGCGGTGTTCGAGGACGGCGACGCGTTCGACATCATGCGCGAGAACGCCGATCAGCACCTGGCATTCGGCTGGGGCATCCACCACTGCCTCGGGCAGGCCCTGGCGCGTATGGAGATGCGGGTGATGCTCGAGGAGACCACCCGCAGGCTGCCGCATCTGCGTCTGGTCGCCGACCAGGAGTGGACCTACTCGCCCAATACGTCGTTCCGCGGGCCCGACCACGTGAGGGTGCAGTGGGACCCTGCCCACAACCCGGTTCCCGGGGACCGGCCGTGACGCGACGGGACTGACCATGGCGCACACGTTGGTCGTCCTGTACCGGCAGCCCGCCGACGCAGCGGCGTTCCGGTCCTACTATCTCGATCGTCACCTGCCGCTGGCCTCCCGGCTGCCCGGTGTGCGCGACATCCGCTACACCCTGGATATCCTTGGGGTGGTGAATGATTCACCTTACATTGCGAAGTTCGAGGCCGATTTCGACACTCCAGAGGCGATGATGGCCGCCCTGCAGTCCGATGCGGGGCGCCAGGCTCGCGACGATGTCGACAACTTCGCCGCCGGCGGCGTGGAGATCCTGCACCACCCCCGGCCGAGCTAGCCGACCGGCCGGATCCGGTAGGGCGCCGGTGCCCTACCGGATCCGGCCTCGGTTCACCCACCTCCGGACGAGCGCAACTGCGCGTCCAAGCCAACGATGTCTAGGAGCTTATCGATGCCTGCGTACCGGGCGTTTGCGTTCAGCGCTGTCGTTCTCACCGCCCTTGCCCTCGTTCTCGGCGCTGTCGCGCATCCCGCCGTATCGCGGGCCGACGAGACCCCGTACCGCGCGTTCTACACCCCTCCGGAGCCATTGCCCCCGGGGCTGCCGGGCGATCTGATCAGATCCGAGCCGTCGCGGCTCGTTCTCGAACCGTCCGGACAGCTGGGTGCCTACGTCGCGACCGGTACCCGCATCATGTACCGCAGCACCGACGGCCGGGGCGAGCCCGTCGCCGTCACCGGCACGTACTTCGAACCCGACAACCCGTGGCCGGGACGGGGCCCGCGACCGCTGATCGCCTTCGCCACAGGGCCATACGGTCTCGGCGAACAGTGCGCGCCGTCGCGGATGTTCAATCAGGGCATCCACTTCTCCCAGGGCTTCGACCTGATGTTCGGGTACGAGGAGACGTTCGTGGCCACCATGGTGGCGCGAGGTTTCGCGGTGGTGGTGACCGACGGCGTCGGGCTGGGCATCCCCGGCAAGGTGCCGCAGTTCCTCAACCGCCTCGCGGCCGGCACGGCACTCATCGATTCCGCGCGTGCCGCAATGCAGTTGCCCGGCACTTCGCTGGATCCCCACGGGCCAGTGGCGTTCTGGGGCTGGTCAGCCGGTGGTCAGGCATCGGCGTCGGCCGCCGAACTCGCCCCAGGATACGCGCCGGAGCTGCAGGTCGTGGGTGCATGGTCGGGCGCGCCGCCGGCCGACATCCCGGCCCTGCTGCCGTTCGTCGACGGAAACCTCATGGCCGGCGCGCTTGGGTATGTCCTCAACGGCATCGTTGCCGCCTACCCGGAGACGGGAGACGCGTTGATGGGCACCTTGACGCCGCGCGGCGTGCAGATGGTTACCTGGTCGCGCAGCATCTGCTTACTGCAGACCGTTGCCGACTACGCGTTCCGGCATGTGCAGTTCTGGTTCAACGTCGACCCGGTGGGGCTGATCCAGTCACAGCCGCTCAGTGACATCCTTGCCGCGCAACGGCTGGGGACACTCAAACCGCAAGCGCCGGTGATGATTTCCACCAACCGCTACGACTCGTTCAGCCCGTGGGCCGCGTCTCGCCAGCTTGCCGTCGACTGGTGCCGGCAGGGCGCCGACGTCGAGTTCTGGACCAATGAGCAGCCGCCATTCCTGAACAAGCTGTCGATCAACCATCTGCTGCCGTACTTCGTCGACGGAGAGCGAGCCATGCAATGGCTCGCCGATCGATTCAACGGCGAGCCGACCACTCCGAATTGTGCAACGCTCTGAACGGCCGGGGCATTTCGCGGCCCCCTCAGCCCCGCAGCAGTTCTGAGGGCGCAACACCGTACTGCCGGCGGAACGCCGCAGCGAACCGCCCGAAATGGGTGAAACCCCACCGCACGGCCACATCGGTGACAGAAATCGCTGTGCCGGAACGTAATTCGGTGTGCACCCGGTCGAGCCGGATCTCGTTGAGCAGTTCGCGCGGTGTCTTACCCAGGTACTGGCGGAAGCCCTCCTGCAGGCGTCGCACACTGACCCCGGCCACTTCCGCCATATCCGCCGCCGTCCACGGCCGTGCGGGGTCGGCCCGCAGCGCGTCGACCACCCGCGACACGATCCGTGGCCGGACCGGCAGTCGGTCCTCGGGCGCCGCGGGTAGCGCCGCGACCAGGAATGCGTCGGTCAGTGAGCAGGCCAGCTGCTGGGCGACAAGGGGATTGGACAACAGTGGGTCGTCATCGCGATGGTCGGCGAGGCTGCGCACCAGCTGCAACCAGCTCGCGCCGGAGGCGTCGCGCAAATCGAGTTGGCCGGGGATGCTGGCATCGGGTCCGCCGGTGACCCGCCAGAGTTCCTGCTGTACGAGATCCCGGTCGATCCGCACGCCCAGAATGGTGCACGTGCTGGACCAGCGAGTGATCTCGGCCGGGGTGTCCGGCGGGTTCACCGTGGCGAAGCCACTGGTGGACACCACCAATCGTCCCGCGAGTTCGGTTTCGAGCACACCGTGCAGCGGCACGTTGATACCGAACGCACCTGGGTGTTCGGTGTGAATGGATACCTCTGCCCCCCAACCGATCCGCACGATCCGAAGCGGGCCCACCGCGGTCACGGCGATGTCGAGGTCGGCGCTGCTGCCCGGTTCGCGGGGTCGCAGCTCGTGCGGGAAATACGCGCCAGACACGGCGTCCGACACCGAATCCCAGTCCGGATCCGCGGTCATCGCCACTGGCACTCCCTGAAATCTCGCCGCGCATTCCGGACCGGGACCGCGTTCGGCGGATCGTCAGTCACCGGCGTCCAGCTTATGTTCTACGTCACAGTCACGGTAGTCACAGGAGGGCGATCACGTGGAAGCGATCGACAAGCGGGCCCTGCAGAACGTGTTCGGCCAGTTCGCCAGCGGTGTCACGGTCATCACCTGCCGAACCGCCGACGGCAAACCGCACGGCGCGACGGTCACCGCGTTCACCGCGGTGTCGCTGGAACCGCGCCTGTGCCAGGTGACGCTGACACGAAAGTCCAAGGCGTGCGGGTACCTCAGCGATGCGCCCTTCACCGTCAACATCCTGGCGGCCGATCAGCTCGACATCGCCATGCACTTCGCCGGGCGGCCCACCGAACCGGGTCCGGTGTGGGCGGACGGACCCACCGCGCCGGTGTTGTGCGGGACCGCGGCCACGCTGAGCTGCCTGCCCTGGCGCACCTACGACGGCGGCGACCACATCATCTTCATCGGCGAGATCGTCGACGCCCACGCCCCCGACAACCCCCCGAAGGCCCCGTTGCTGTACTACCGCAGCACCTTCCACGATCTGGGTGCGCCATCGGTGAATTCGCTGTGGACGCTGTCGGCCGACGATCCGCATTCCGGATGGTTCGACGCCACCACTAATTTCGCCCCGCTCTACCAGCTCCGCACATCCACCCACTCCTGAAAGGCACCCGATGACCACTATCGACCACCGTCCCGACGCCCGGCAGAATCCCGCCGCGGACTGTCCGGCCAACCAGACCCGCAATTTCGCGTCCCGACCGATGACCGGCAACGAGTACATCGAATCGCTGCGCGACGGCCGCGAGATCTGGCTGCACGGCGAACGCGTCGGCGACGTCACCACCCATCCGGCGTTCCGCAACCCCATTCGGATGACGGCACGCCTGTACGACTCACTGCACGGCGGTGATCACGTCGACACGGTCACCACACCCACCGACACCGGCAACGGCGGCGTCACCATGCCCTTCTTCAAGGCCCCCACCAGCGCCGACGACCTGATCAAGGAGCGTGACGCCATCGCGGCGTGGGCCAGGATGACCTACGGCTGGATGGGCCGCTCACCCGACTACAAGGCCAGCTTCCTGGGCACCCTGCGGGCCAACAAGGAGCTCTACGCACCGTTCGAGGCCAACGCCGACCGGTGGTACCGCGAATCGCAGGAGAAGGTCCTGTACTGGAACCACGCGATCATCAACCCGCCGGTGGACCGTCAGCTCCCTCCCGACGAGGTCGGCGACGTCTACATGAAGGTGGAGAAGGAGACCGACGCCGGGCTGATCGTCTCCGGCGCCAAGGTGGTGGCGACGGGGTCGGCGATCACCAACTACAACTTCATCGCCCACTACGGTCTGCCGATCCGTAAGAAGGAGTTCGCGCTGATCTGCACGGTGCCGATGGACGCACCCGGCGTCAAACTCATCTGCCGCACCTCCTACACCCAGCAGGCCGCGGTGATGGGCACTCCGTTCGACTATCCGCTGTCGAGCCGGATGGACGAGAACGACACCATCTTCATCTTCGACAAGGTGCTGGTGCCGTGGGAGAACGTGTTCATGTACGGCGACGTCGAGCGCATCAACGCGTTCTTCCCGCAGTCGGGCTTCCTGCCCCGCTTCACCTTCCAGGGCTGCACCCGCCTGGCCGTGAAACTCGACTTCATCGCCGGGCTGTTGCTCAAGGCGCTGGATTCGACGGGTTCCGGCGGTTTCCGGGGTGTCCAGACGCGGGTGGGTGAGGTCATCGGCTGGCGCAACCTGTTCTGGACGCTGACCGACGCGATGGCGCGCAATCCCGAGCCGTGGATCGGTGACACCGTGATTCCACGTCTCGAGTACGGCCTGACCTATCGGATGTTCATGATCCAGGGGTATCCGCGGGTCAAGGAGATCATCGAACAGGACGTCGCCTCGGGCCTGATCTACCTGCCGTCCTCCGCGGCGGATTTCAAGAGCGCCGGCGTGCGGCCCTACCTGGACAAGTACGTGCGCGGTTCGGACGGCATCGCCGCCGTCGACCGTGTGAAAGTCATGAAGGCACTGTGGGATTCGATCGGCTCGGAATTCGGCGGCCGCCACGAACTCTACGAGCGCAACTACTCGGGCAACCACGAGAACGTGAAGGCCGAGTTGCTCTTCGCGGCGCAGAACCGCGGGGGAGTGGCGCAGATGAAGGGTCTGGCCGAGGCGTGCCTGGCCGAATACGACCTCGACGGTTGGACCGTGCCCGACCTGATCGGCAACGACGACGTCAGCTACTTCGGCGCCGGGTAGGGCGCGGTCGGTCTCAGCCCGCCGCGTCGGGTAGCAGCGGCGGGCACAGACCTGCGGCGTCGGCGGCCAGTTCGAAGTGCCAGACCTCGTTGGCGTAGATCTGGCACAGACCGAACCTCGGCCCATTGGCGATGAGCCAATCGTCGGCACCGACCCCACCGATGTCGACCGCCTCGCCGATCACATGTTTGGAGGCCCCCGGCACCTGCACGTACTGGCGCGCGGCGGCGAGGCTGCCGTAGGTGGCGACCGCGTCGTCGAGCAGACGCTGCTGGAACTCCGGTGAACGCCATCCCGACGTGACCGTCATCGTGATTCCGTCGGCGGCCGCGGCGCCCGCCGCATTCTGGACCGCCGTCAGCAGACGCGGATCGAGCCTGCCGATCGCCGGATCGGCCACGTCGAACGGTGTCAGCGCGGTATCGCCCGGCAGGGAGCCGTCCCCCGGGTCGACCGGGGGCTGGACGACGACGGTGTTGTCGGCGAGCGCGACCGACGGCTCGGTCACCTGTGCCAGCAGCGCCGCTGCTGCTGCTACGCCCGCGACAACCGCCAGTCGCGGGCTTGCCGTTCGTGTGGTCCGCATCGTGTGTCTACCTCGCTGCCGCGGCAGAGCCGCCGGTCAGTCACCCTACCGAGGGTGCGTCGACGTGTCATTCGCCCACGTCGCCGTCGACGTACACCCATCGGCCGGCGTCGCGGGCGAAGCTGCTGCGTTCGTGCAGGATATGGCGTTTGCCGTCGAGCAGGTACTGGGCGCGGAACTCGACGACGCCGGTGGCGTCGACGGGCCCGCCGGCGTCGGTGTCGACGATCTGCAGACGGCGCCAGACGATCCGCTGGTCGAGATGCAGCGTGCGGGGCCGGGTGCTGGGATGCCAGGTGGCCAGCAGGTAGTCGGGGTCGCCCAGGGCGAAGGCGGTGAACCGCGACCGCATCAGCGCGACCGCGGTGTCCGCTGGCCGCTGCCCGCGGTGCAGCGGACCGCAGCAACACGGATAGTCCTCGCCCGAACCGCAGGGGCACGGTGGCTCGTCGGGCGCACCGCCCCGATCAGTCACCTGCGCCCAGCACCTGCGCGGCGATCCGGAACGCCGTGTTGGCATCGGGCACGCCGCAGTAGATCGCACTCTGCAGCAGCACCTCCTTGATCTCGTCGTCGGTCAGCCCGTTGCGCCGGGCTGCCCGCAGATGCATGGCCAGTTCCTCGTGGTGCCCGCGGGCGATGAGCGCGGTCAGCGTGATCATCGATCGGCTGCGGCGGTCCAGTCCGGGGCGGGTCCAGATGCTGCCCCAGGCGTAACGGGTGATCAGATCCTGGAAGTCGGCCGTGAGATCGGTGGTGTTGGTGATGGACCGGTCGACGTGCTCGTCGCCGAGCACCTCGCGGCGGACGGCCATCCCGGCGGTGTACACATCGGGGGCGGCGTGCCCGGCGATCAGGTCGGCGACCTTGAGCGGGGATTCGGCGGGGGCCAGGTGCGCGACGCCGGGCAGCACCACCAGTCGGCCGTCCTTGACCCCGGAAGCGATGTGGCCCAATGACTCCGGGGGAGTGGGGAGATCCTGCTCGCCGGCGATGCACAGCACCGCGGTCGCGATCTCGGCGAGCCGGCCGGTGACGTCGAAGCGCGCCAGGGCCTCGCACACGAGCGCGTAACTCTCCGCGTCCGCGTCGCGCAGCGCGTGTAACAACGCCGAGCTGGGTTCGGGATTGCTCTCGGTGAAACCCGCGGCGAACCATCGTTGCGCCGATCCGGTCAGCATGGCCGCCGTACCCGACGCGCGCACCGTGGCCGCGCGCTCGGCCCACGACTCGGCGGTACCGATCACCGCTCCCGTGCACAGCAGGGTGGCGGTGGAGATCCGGTGCGGTGCATCGAGCATCAGTTGCAGCCCCACGCAGCCCCCGACGGAATCACCCGCATAGTGGAACCGCTCGCCGGGCGCGGCGGTGTCGGCCAGTGCCAGCACGGCGCGGGCCAGCTCGGCCATCGTGAACGGTTTCGCCCAGCCCGTGGAGGAACCGTGGCCGGGCAGATCCCACGCCACCACCCGGAACCGTTGTGCCAGCCGGTGCGCCGCCGACGACCACAGCGTCACCGCGGAGGTGCCGAGGGACGGCCCGAGCAGCAGCAGCGGCGCGTCGGGCGGCCCCCCGAAGTCGGTGCCCGCGATCGTGGGGACTGTGCTCATTGTCGCTCCTTCGCCAGTTCTCGGGCTCGTTGCAGTACCGCGTCAACGAGCCGGTCGGTGGCGCCCAGATACGCCGGTGCCGGTGGCCGGCCGGTGAGTTGGCTCATCGTGCGCTGTTCGGCCAGCAGGCCTTCGGCGGCGGCCAGATTGGCCGCCGCGCGGTCGGTATCGAAGGTCAGGCCGGACAGCAGATCCGTGGCCTGCGCGGCCGCCACCACGCTACGCCGTGCCAGCGTTGCCAACGTCGACCACTCGGCATGCCATGCGCCGTCGGCGCGTTCGTCGACACTGGCGCCCGCCGCGCAGTGCAGGGTGGCGCCAAGGGCGGGCGCCGCGAGCGCCGCCCGGCGCAGGAGCACCACACCGACGGGGTTGCGCTTATGCGGCATCGTCGACGATCCGCCGCCGCTGCCCTCGGCGAATTCGCCCACCTCGAAACGGCTTCCGACGGCGATGTCGGCCGCGATGTGGCCCCACGCGTCGCAGCAGCTCACCAGGGCGTCACCGGCGCGGGTGATCACCGACCGGGCGGTGTGCCACGGTGGCGCCGGGGCGAGCCCCAGCGCGCGGGCCAGTCCGTCGGACAGTGCCAACGCGCCGTCCGCGGAGCCGGTGAGCTCCGTCGCGGCCGCCATGGTGCCCGCCGCGCCGCCCGCCTGAACAGGCAGGGCCGGCACCGCGGCGAGGATCTCGCCGGTGTCGAGGATTGCCGATAACCAACCGGCGAACTTCAGTCCGGCGGTGCCGGGCAGGGCGGGCTGGGTGAGTGTATGGGTGAGCATCGCTGCGTCCCGGTGGGTTTCGACGAGCCCGACGAGGACGTCGGCCTGGGCGCTCAGCGCCTCGCCCACCCGGCGCAGCCCGTCGCGCAGGCACAGCATCAGCGCGGTGTCGATGACATCCTGGCTGGTCAGTCCTCGGTGCAGCCAGCGGGCGGTGTCCGGACGGTCCGCGGCGGCCCGGTCGCGTAGCAGCGCGACCAGTCCGGTGACGGGGTTGCCGTCGCGTTCGGCGCCCGCGGCGATCGGCGCGAGGTCGTCGGCGCTCACCAGTTCGCCCAGCTCAGCGCGGGCCGCGACGGGCGCCACGCCCGCGTCGACAAGCACGGCGAGCCAGGCGTTTTCGACCGCCACGAGGGCGTCGAAGAACGCGCGCTGGCTCATCACGTCGCCCGCGCGTTCGTCGCCGGGCCAGAACAGGTCCGCCACGCTCACTGTCCCGGGTAGCGCAGGAACACCGTCTCGCCCGCCCCCTGGAGGCGGATGTCGAACCGCAGGCCCTGGTCGTCGCGCTCGGCTACCAGGGTGGCGCGGCGGTCCTCGGGTAGGCCGGTCAGCAGCGGGTCGGTGTCGAGGTGATCGCCGGGGACGTAGGCACGGGTGAAGAGCCGGTTGAGCAGGCCGCGCCCGAACACGGTGACGGCGATGAACGGCGGCCGTCCGGCGTCTGTCGCGCCCGGTTCCACCGTGCTGAAACTGAAGTGGCCCTCGTCGTCGGTGGACACCCGGCCCCAGCCGGTGAACGTCCATCCGTCGCGGCGCAGTGAACCGGCGGATGTGGGCACGTTGCCCTGCGCGTCGGCCTGCCAGATCTCCAGCATCACGTCGGGTACGGGTTTGCCGTCGCCGTCGGTGACCACGCCGTGGAACCGGATGGCGCCGGGGGTCTGCGGGGGAACCAGGTCGCTGCCCCGCTCGAACGGCAGGGCATAGCCGTAGAACGGTCCGATGGTCTGGCCGGGGGTGGCGGTCAGCAGGGTGCTCATCAGTTGGTGCCCTCGTCTTCGAAGTGGGTGCGGTTCGAACCGGTCAGCACGATGTCCCACCGGTAGCCGGTGGCCCATTCGTGGGTGGTGACGTTGTGGTCGTACTTGGCGACCAGCCGGTCGCGGGCCTTCTGGTCGGTGATCGACTGGTAGATCGGATCCAGCCCGAACAGCGGATCGCCGGGGAAGTACATCTGCGTGATCATGCGCTGCGTGAAATCCGTGCCGAACAGTGAGAAGTGCACGTGGGCCGGCCGCCATGCGTTGTGGTGGTTCTTCCACGGGTAGGGGCCGGGTTTGATGGTGGTGAAGTGGTAGGTGCCGTCGTCGTCGGTCAGGCAGCGGCCGACGCCGGTGAAGTTCGGGTCCAGCGGTGCCGGGTGCTGATCGCGTTTGTGCACGTACCGTCCGCCGGCGTTGGCCTGCCAGATCTCGACCAGCTGGCGGCGTACCGGGCGGCCGTCGCCGTCGACGATGCGCCCGGTGATGATGATGCGCTCACCGATCGGCTCGCCGTTGTGTTGGATGGTCAGATCCGACTCGAGCCGGTGCACGTCGCGCTCGCCGAAGCAGGGGGACCACAGCTCGATGGTCTCCGGGTCGGCGTGGTGCAGATCCTTGGTGGGGTGGCGCAGCAGGCTGCTGCGGTAGGGGGCGTAGTCCAGTCGGGGCTCAGTTTCCTCGACGCCGGAACGCAGGTAGGCGGTTTCGATCGCGGCCATCTCGGCGTTCATCTCCGCCTGGCTGGCCGACGCGCTGTCGGGGTTGGTGTCGATGGGGGCTGTCATGGGAACGACAGTAGGGGCTCGGGGGTGGCTGAGGACACAGTAGGCTTTCGCTCAGCGGAAGGAGCGTGCAGATGGCGGGAAATACCTCCGCCCCGGGAGTCACGGTCACGTCGAGGTTGCTGGCGGTGATCGCGGCCTTCGACGAGCGACATCGCCATCTGACGTTGTCCGAGCTGGCCCGGCGGGCGGACATCCCCGTCCCGACGGCGCACCGGCTGGTGGGCGAACTCGTGGCGGGCGGGGCGTTGCAGCGCCGCTCCGACGGCCGGTACGTGGTCGGCAGGCTACTGTGGGAGGCCGGCCTGCTGGCACCGGTGGAAGGCCGATTGAAGCAGGTCGCGGAACCTTTTCTGCATGATGTGTACGCGGCGACGCTCGCGACCGTGCACCTCGCCGTCCGGGACGGCGACCAGGTGCTCTATCTCGAGCGGATGGCGGGACGGGCGTCGGTGCCGATCGTGAGCACGGTGGGCAGCCGACTGCCGATGCACTGCACCGGCGTCGGCAAGGTACTGCTCGCGCACGCACCCCGCGAAGTGCAGGATCGGACGTTTGCCAACCTGACCCGGATCACGCCGCACACCGTCACCCAGCCGCGGGTGCTGGCCGCGCAGCTGGAGCGGATCCGGCGGGAGGGTGTGGCGACCACCTCCGAGGAGATGTCGCTGGGGGCGTGCTCGCTGGCGGTACCCGTCGTGCAGGCATCCGACAACGCGGTGACGGCCGCGATCGGGGTGGTCGTGCCCACCCTCAAACGCGACCGTCAGAGGCTGCTCGGGGCCCTGCAGGTCGCGGCGCGCGGCGTCGGCCGTTTGCTGTGACCTGCAGGGCCCGTGGTGGTCAGTTCTTCACCAGCTCCTTGGGGGAGTCGGGGACCTTGTGTCCGAGCAGTGCGGTGGGCACATCCTTGGTTTCGCGGGCCGTGGCCGCCGCGGCGGCGGAGATCACACAGACGATGGCGGTGAAGGCGCTGATCACGACCCAACCACCTTCACGTACGCCGCCCAGGGCGGTGACGATCGACGGCGCGAACCCGGCGAGCAGGAAGCCCAGCTGCGTACCGATGGCCATACCGGAGAACCGGACCTGGGTGGAGAACATCTCACCGTAGAACGCGGGCCACACGGCGTTGGCGGCTGCGTAGCCGAAGGAGAAGGTGGCCACGGCCAGGGCGAACGTCAGCAGATGATTGCCCTGGCTCATCGAGAGCATGTAGAAGGGCATCATCGCCGCCGACGACAGGGCGCCGTAGATGAAGACCGGCTTGCGGCCGATCCGGTCGGCGAGTTTGCCGAACAGCGGCTGGGTGCCCAGCGCGAACACGTTGGCGACGACCACCAGCCACAGGGTGAGGTCGGCGTCGAGGCCCACCTTCTTGCCGTAGGCCAGCGCCAGGTTCGCGAACACCGTCGACACCGCGGCGATGAAGGCGCAGAGGATGACTCGCAGCACGTCGGCCCAGTGGTTGCGCAGCAGCGGGACCAGCGGGACGCGGGCGATGGTGCCGGCTTCCTTGGCCTCGGTGAACTGCGGGGTCTCGTGCAGCTGGCGGCGGATGAAGTAGGCGACGATCACGACCACGGCGGACAGCCAGAACGGGACACGCCAACCCCAGCTGTATTTGGCCTCGTCGGGCAGCGCCATGAACGGGATGAGAACCAGCGAGGCCAGAATCAGCCCGCCCTGGGTTCCGGTCAGGGTCCACGACGTGTAGAAAGCGCGCTGGTTGTCCGGGGAGTGCTCCAGGGTCAGTGAGCTGGCGCCGGCCTGCTCGCCGGCCGCGGACAGACCCTGCAGGAGACGGCATGCCACCAGCAGTCCGGGTGCGGCCCAGCCGATGGTCTCGAAGGTGGGCAGGCAGCCGATGACGAACGTGGAGAGTCCCATCAGCACGAGGGTGAACATCAACACCCGCTGGCGGCCGATGCGGTCACCGAAATGGCCGAGGATGAACGCGCCGACCGGTCGGGCGATGTAGGCGAAACCGAATGTCGCGAAGGACATCACCAGTGCGGCGTCGTCGCCGGACGGGAAGAAGACGTGCGGGAAGATCAGCGCGGCGGCCGACCCGAACAGGAAGAAGTCGTAGTACTCGACCGCGCTGCCCATGAAGCTGGCCAGCGCGGCCTTCTTCGGTGTGCGCGTGTGCGCGTCGGAGGTGTCGGTGGTCATCGGTGCGGCTCCTTGGTCTGAATTGTGATGGGCGGACGGGTGATTCATGCCGGATTGGCGACGAGGGAACGGAAAAAGGCCGACATCCGCCCCGCGTCGGGGGTGCGGCCGGTGATCAGGGTGAAGGCGGTGGTGGCCTGGTGCACGGCCATGTGACCGCCGTCGAGGGTGCGGCATCCGGTCGCGCGCGCGGCTTGCAGCAGCGGAGTGTCCAACGGCCGGTAGACGATGTCGGCGACCCACAGGTCGGCATGCAGGAGCGCGGCGTCGAACGGCAGTCCCGGATGGGCCGCCATGCCGGTGGGGGTGGCGTGGACCACCCCGTCGGCCTCGGGCAGCAGCACCGACAGTTTGTCGAAGGCGGAGGCGTCCACGCGGGACAGCCGGTGGCGGGTCACCAGATCGCGGGCCAGCGCGCCGGCGCGGTCGGTGTCGACGTCGACGACGGTCAGGTGGGCGGTGCCCGTCCGCAGCAGCGCGTCGGCCACGGCCGCACCCGCTCCGCCGGCGCCGACGAGCACGACGTGGCCGGTCTCGGCCCCGGGGAGGCCTTCGGCGAATCCGGTGGCGAATCCCGTGGTGTCGGTGTTGTAGCCGACGGCGCGGCCGCCCGTGAACACGACGGTGTTGACCGCGCCCAGGGCGGCGGCGACGGGATCGACCTCGTCGAGGTGGGGGATGACCAGCTGTTTGCACGGGTGGGTGATGTTGAGGGCGTCGTAGCCCAGGGCCTTCGCCCAGCCGAGGATTTCGCCGATCTGTTCGGGGGCGGCGCCGATGTCGTCGAGGTCGATGGTGCGGTACACGTAGTCGATGCCCTGGGCGCGGGCCTCGGCCATATGCATCGGCGGCGTCAGAGAGGGGCCGACGCCGGTGCCGACGAGGCCGACGACGTAGGGGTGCTGCGGCCGAGGCTGTGCCATTTCGGGCTGCTCCTTAATGTACGAACTAGTACGTACGCAAAGTAGAGCACTGTGGTGCGCGTCCCGTCAAGGGGTCTGTGTGAGCCGGATCTCCCGCGCGTGACGGCGCGAGTGTGGGAGTCGTGTACGCAAAAGCCGGGAACTGCGTGCGCAGGACCCACACTCGGGGGCGCCGAGTCGGCGGCGGGTCGGCCCACGCCCCTACGGCGCGCCTCCGGAGGTGCAGTGGTGCGTCAGTGGGTGGTGAGCCAGCCGACTACGACGTCGCCGATCATCCGGCGCAGGTGGGCGCGCTGCGGCGTCTCGGTGAAGTCGACGCCGAAGAGGAATCCGAAGGTGTAGCGATTGGCGACCTGGAACACGCAGTAGGAGCTGATGACGATGTGCACGTCGAGGGCGTCGACGTCGTCGCGGAACAGGCCCTGCGCACGCCCGTCGGCCAGGATCTCGTCGAGCAGGGTCGTGGCCGGCTGCGAGAGTTCGCGCAGTGAGCTCAGCTGACGGATGAACTCGCCGCGGTGGATGTTCTCGATGGACACCAGCCGGATGAACTCGTCGTGGGCGATGTGATGGTCGAAGGTCAGTTCGGCCAGCCGGCGCAGTGCCTCGACGGGATGGGTGTGGTCCACCCGCAGCTTCTGCTCGGCCTCGCGGATGCCCCGGTAGGCGTTCTCCAGAACGGCCAGGTAGAGCTGCTGCTTGCCGCCGAAGTAGTAGTAGATCATCCGTTTGGTGGTGCGGGTGCGCTCGGCGATTTCGTCGACGCGGGCGCCGGAGTAACCGGACTCGGCGAACACCTCGGTTGCGACGGCCAGCAGCTCGGCGCGGGTCCGTTCGGCGTCGCGCTGGAGCTCCTGCTTGGGCTTGGCCACCACGTCGCGCAGCTTACTGCTCCGCGGGCACCCTCAGTGCTCACACTTTCGCGACAATTAACCATTTGGTACATTAGGGGCGGAATGTGAGCTGGACGACAGGAGAAAACCGTGAGGACGTCGATCGCCACCGTGTCGCTGTCAGGCTCGTTGGTGCAGAAGCTGCACGCATGCGCCGCGGCCGGATTCGACGGCGTCGAACTCTTCGAACCGGACCTCATCGCCAGCGACCACTCACCCGAGGAGATCCGCGCCCTGGCCGCCCGCCTCGGCCTGTCGCTAGACCTTTACCAGCCGCTGCGCGACCTCGAAGGAGTCGACGAGACCACCTTCGCCGACAACCTCCGCCGCGCCGCCGCGACTTTCGCCACCGCCCGGCGCCTGGGTATCGACACCGTCCTGGTCTGCGGCAACGTCGCCACCGCCACCGTCGACTCCGACGAGCTGTCCGCCGAACAGCTCGGCCGCATCGGTGACCTGGCGGCCGGCTACGGCATCCGGATCGCCTTCGAAGCTCTCGCATGGGGCCGCTTCGTCGACGACTACCGGCGCGCCTGGCGCATCGTCGCCCGCGCCGATCATCCCCAGGTCGGGCTGTGCCTCGACAGCTTCCACGTGCTTTCCCGCGGACACGACCCCGCGGCCATCGAGGACATTCCGGCCGAGAAGATCTTCTTCCTGCAGCTTGCCGACGCACCCGCACTGACCATGGACGTGCTCTCGTGGAGCCGCCATCACCGGCTGTTCCCGGGCGAAGGCCACTTCGACCTCACCGGGTTCCTCTCCCACGTGCTCTCCGCCGGATATGACGGCCCGCTCTCGCTGGAGATCTTCAACGACACCTTCCGCCAGACCGACCCCGGCCGCACCGCCGTCCACGCGTTGCGGTCGCTGCTGTGGCTGCAGGACCGCGCCGCCGCGGGCCACCCGGAGGGATCCCGGCCCGGACTGGCCGCACTCACCGCGGTCAAGCCGCCGACCGGCTTCGACTTCGTCGAACTCAAGGCCGAGGACACCAGCGAGGTCGAGGTGCTGCTCAGCCAGCTCGGTTTCACCCCCGGTGGGCGGCATCGCACGAAACCGGTGTCGCTGTGGGTGGCCGGAGACGCCCGGGTAGTCCTCAACGAACAGCAGGCCCGCGATCAGGTTCCGCACGTCGCCGCCGTCGGCTTGCAGGTCCCCGACGGCGCCGCACAGTCGCGGCGCGCCGCCGAACTGATGGCACCGATCGCCTACCGCCGCACCTATGCCGCCGAGCAGGAACTCGGCGCCGCCGTCGCCCCCGACGGCACCGAGATGTTCTGGGTGACCGAACCGGCCTGGGTCGACGAGTTCGAGAACGGGCGGCCCTCCCCGGCGACCCCGGTGCGCGGCATCGACCACGTCAACCTGTCGCAGCCCTGGCAGAGCGCCGAGGAGTCGGTGCTCTACTTTTCCAGCCTCTTCGGGCTGCGCGCCGACGAGCCGACCGAGGTGCCGGGTCCACGCGGCCTCGTGCGCAGCCAGTCGATGCGCTCCGCCGACTCGGCGGTCCGGCTGCTGCTCAACGTCGCCCCCCATGTGCTCGACGGCGCCGACGTGGCTCAGCATGTCGCGTTCGCCTGCACCGACGTATTCGTGGTGGCTCGTACCGCCGCCGAGCGCGGCCTGCGCTTCCTGGCCGTACCGGACAACTATTACGACTACCTGTCCGGCCGGTTCGGCCTCGACGAGCAGCTGGTGTCCGAGCTGCGTGAGCTCAACCTGCTCTACGACCGCGACGACGACGGCCACTTCATCCACTTCTACACCCGCACCGTCGGCAGAGTGTTCTTCGAATTCGTCCAGCGATTCGGCCACTACGACGGCTACGGCGCAGCCAACGCACCGGTGCGGCTGGCCGCGCAGCTCGGCGGCGTCGGTACCGTACGACGGTGACCGATAGCGAATCTCCGCGCAGGCTGTTGCTCGTCAACGGGCCCAACCTCAACCTGCTCGGCACCCGGCAGCCCGAGATCTACGGTTCCACCACCCTGGCTCAGATCGAGCAGCAGGTGACGGCGGTGGCCGGCGAACTGGGTTTCGACATCCGCGCGGTACAGAGCAACCACGAGGGTGTGCTGATCGACGCGATCCACGAAGCCAGAGGCGACTGCGCGGGCATCGTCATCAACCCCGCCGCCTACAGCCACACGTCGGTGGCCATCGCCGACGCCCTGCGCAGCGCGGATCTGCCGGTGGCCGAGGTGCATCTGAGCAACATCCACCAGCGCGAGGAGTTCCGCCACCATTCCTTCGTCTCCGCGGTCGCCGACATGGTGGTGGCCGGGGCCGGTCCGCTGGGCTACGACATGGCGGTGCGCTACCTGGCCGAGAAGCTCGGCGGGGGCAGTCGGTGACGCCGCCTCCGCTCGTCCGCTACGCCGGATTCCTCGTCGCCGCCGAAGGGATTGCGGCGCTGATCATCGCCGTCGTGCTGGTGGTCCGCGGATTCGAGGGCGCCGACCAGCGCATCGTCAGCGGATTCGGTACCGCGGCGTGGTTCCTGCTCATCGGCTCGGGGGTGCTCGCCGGCGGCTGGGCGCTGATCACCGGACGGCGCTGGGGCCGCGGTATCGCCGTCTTCGCCAACCTGGTGCTGCTGGGTGTGGCGTGGTACGTGTTCACCTCACATCAGCTGGCGTACAGCATCGCCGTCACCGCTCTCGCGCTGATGGCGCTGGTCCCGCTCTTCAGCCGCCAGGCGCAGGACTGGATGGCCGACGTCCGGCCCGGCGATCAGCCTTCCGCGAGTTCGGACAACGCCGGACCCGACAACCGGTAGGTGATCCACTCGTTCTGCGGCGTGCCGCCGATCGAGTCGTACGTCGCGATGGCGTTGACATTCCAGTCCAGGACCGCCCAGCTCAGCCGCGTATAGCCGTTGTCGACGCATTCACGGGCCAGCGTCCCCAGCATCGCGCGGCCCAGCCCGCGGCGCCGGAACGCCGGCCGTACATACAGATCCTCCAGATAGATCCCCGCCACCCCGTCCCAGGTGGAGAAATTGTGGAACCACAGCGCGCCGGCCGCGGCCTGGCCGTGCACCTCGGCGACGTGGCCGCACACCGTCGGACGGTCACCGAACAGTGCTGCGGCCAACTGGCTTTCGGTGACGATGCAGTCCGCGCTGGCATGCTCGAACGCGGCGAGTTCATGGATCATCGCGGTCAGCTCGACCTCGTCACCCGGTCGGGCGCGGCGGATGTTGTGCGCGGTCACGGTGCGACTCCCAATGCCGACAGGATGGTTCGGAACTTCGTCGTGGTCTCCGAGACTTCGTCGTCGGGATCGGATTCCGCGACGATACCGCCGCCGGCATGGGCGACGGCGCTACGCCGGTCCGCGGACAGCTGCGCGCAGCGGATCGACACCACCCAGCGGCCATCGCCGGCGGCGTCGCACCAGCCCACGGCCCCCGCGTAGAAACCGCGGTCACCTTCCAGCTCGCGGATCAGGTCGGCGGCCATGCGGGCCGGCACCCCGCCCACGGCCGGTGTCGGATGCAGGGCCACCGCCAGATCCAGTGCCGTCGTCGACGGTTCACGCAACCTACCGGCGATCGGGGTACTCAGATGCCACACGGCGGCCGTGCGGCTCAGTTGCGGTGCGGCGGCGATCTGCAGATCCACGCACAACGGGTCCAGAGCCTTGCGCATCTCGTCCACCACCAACTCGTGTTCGTGGCGGTTCTTGTCCGAATCGGCCAGTGCGGCGCCGTTCGCGCGGTCGATGTCCGGGTCGGGGGAGCGCGGGGCCGACCCCGCGAACGGGCGGCAGGTCACCACCTCGCCGTGACGCGCGACCAGCAGTTCGGGGCTCGCGCCGACCAGGGCGGCGCCCGTGTACGGGCCGCCCGCCGGTGTCAGGTCCGCCAGATACGCGGTGGCCGTGGCGTCGTCGGCGATCAGCCGGCGCAGGATCGCACCCGGGTCCAGCGGTCCGTCGGCCACCAACCGCAGGGCACGGGCCAGCACCACCTTGTGCAGATCGCCGCCGGGCTCGTTGAGCCTGTCCACCGCCGCGCGCACCCGCGCCCGATGTGTCTGCGGTGTGGGGTCGGTCGCGGCGATACGGACAGCGGGCATGGCCACCGCTGTGCGCGGCGACAGCGCCTCGGTGAATCGGACTGTCTCGGGGCACATCAGGGCGGTGCGGTCGGACATGTCGAAAGGTAAGGCGCCCAACAGAATCGGCGTTCGACCCGTCCGCAGCGCGCGTCGGGCGCCGGCCAGGTCCGGGTAGACGGCGTGCACGCCCTCGGCAACGACCGTCCCATCGGGTCCGCAGAGCACAAAGGATGGTTCGGTTCGCGGGGGCACCGGTCGCCCGGCGCTCACATGGGTGTGCACGGATGCGGGTACCCGGTCAGCGCCAGCGCGCTGACCTGGCGCACACCGTGCTCGAAGGCGCACACCGCGATGGACGCCGCGACCATGGCGAACCGGATGCCCTCGGACAGGGGGAGTTCGATCCAGCGGGTGATGACCGAGCGGGAGAAATGCCCGTGCCCGACGAACACGACGTCGCGGGAGGCCATGTGGTTCAGCGCCACCGCGATGGCACGGTCGGCCCGCGCGGCGACGTCGACGACGCTCTCACCGCCGGGACATCCGTGCGTCCAGACCAGCCAATCGGGCACGGTCTGGCGGATTTCCGGGGTGGTCAGGCCCTCGTAATCGCCGTAATCCCACTCCGCCAGGAGCGGAGACACCTCGTCGACGCGCAGCCCCGCCAACTCGGCGGTGACGAGGGCCCGGTGCCGGGGGCTGCTGATGACGATCGGGTCGATCAGCTTCAGGTCGGCGAGCGCTTCGGCGGTCAGGGTGGCCTGCTCGCGGCCTGATTCGGTGAGCTCCAGGTCGGTGCGGCCGGTATGACGTCCCGAGCGCGACCACTCCGTCTCGCCGTGGCGAAGCAGCAAGAGACGATGCCGGCGGACGTCACCGGCACCCCGCGGCGTCAACTGCTCATCGGGTCCGTCCGCTCTTCGCGCAAGCTGCTCATCGCTGTTGTCTGCTCTTCGCGCAAGCTGCTCATCGCCCACGCCATGCGATTCTGCCCCACGTCACGCCATGGCGTCCGGGGCGTGCCAGGATGGGCACTGTGACGCGGGTACTTGCGGTCGCCAACCAAAAGGGTGGGGTTGCCAAGACGACGACGGTGGCGTCGCTGGGTGCGGCAATGGCGGAAAAGGGCAAGCGGGTGCTGCTCATCGACCTCGACCCCCAGGGATGTCTGACGTTCTCGCTCGGGCAGGATCCAGACAAGCTGCCGGTTTCGGTGCACGAAGTGCTGCTCGGCGAGGTCGAGCCCGGCGCCGCGCTGGTCGACACCACCGAAGGTATGACACTTCTGCCGGCCAACATCGACCTGGCGGGAGCCGAGGCGATGCTGCTGATGCGGGCAGGGCGGGAATACGCACTCAAACGCGCACTCGCCAAACTCACCGGACCCGAGGCCGACGGTCAGGGTTACGACGTGGTCATCATCGACTGCCCGCCGTCGCTGGGCGTGCTCACCCTCAACGGTCTGACCGCCTCCGACGACGTGATCGTGCCGCTGCAGTGCGAAACCCTCGCGCACCGGGGGGTGGGGCAGTTCCTGCGCACCATCGCCGACGTCCAGCAGATCACCAATGCCGACCTCACGCTGCTCGGAGCGCTTCCCACCCTGTACGACGCACGCACCACCCACAGCCGCGATGTGCTTCTCGACGTGGCCGATCGCTACGACCTGCCGGTTCTGGCGCCGCCGATCCCGCGCACCGTGCGGTTCGCCGAGGCCAGTGCGTCGGGCGCGTCGGTGCTGGCCGGCCGCAAGAACAAGGGCGCTCTGGCCTACCGGGAGCTGGCCGAGGCACTGCTGCGGCACTGGAAGAGCGGCAGGGCGATGAAGACCTTCGCCCCGGAGGTCTGACACCGGCGGAGGTCGTGGGCGACGTCTGCCCCCATGACGCCGAATGGTTGCCGCGCGCCGCGAGCGGGTCCCTCGGGATGGAACCGCTTATCGGCTCAGTTGCAGTGAAGGCAACCCGTTGAGCACCCGGTGGAAGGCACTGCACGATGACCACATCAGCGAATCAGAGCGGCGTACGGATCGGCGTCCAACTATGGCCCGGCGGGGCGCCGGACTACGCCACGTGGCGTGAGGCGGTGCTGCGGGCCGAAGACTTGGGCGCCGACGCGATCTTCGGTTACGACCACTTCCACAGACCCTTCGTCGAGATTGTCGACGGTGCACCGATCCTCGAAGACGAGCAGCCCGACGTGAACAACTTCGAGGGATGGACCGCGCTGGCGTCGTGGGGTGAAATCACCAGCCGCGCCGAGATCGGCCTTTTGGTCACCGGCGTTCCGTATCGCAACCCCGACCTCCTCGCCGACATGGCCCGCACGGTCGACCACATCAGCGGAGGGCGCCTCATCCTCGGGCTGGGCGCCGGCTGGTATCCCAAGGATTTCGACGTGTACGGATACGACTACGGCACCACGAAATCACGGATGGATCTGTTCGACAGCGGGTTGGCCAGGATCGAACATCGGCTGGCCCACCTGACTCCCGGCCCGCTGCGTCATATCCCGGTCCTGATCGGAGGCGGTGGAGAGAAGCGCACCATTCCCGCCGCCGCGCGCCACGCCGACATCTGGCACAGTTTCGAACCCCTCGATGAGTTCCGTCGCAAGAACGAACTCCTCAAGCGGCTCGCGGGCGAGGCCGGACGTGACGAAGCGGATATCGAGCGGGCGATGGCCTGGACCGACGCCGCGACAGCCGACGACTTCGTCGCCGAGGGCGTGACACTGTTCACCACCGAGATCCATCCGGACGACAGTGGCTACGACTTCACCGAGCTGAAGTCCATGCTCGCCTGGCGGGGGTGACCCCGGCCGGCGACCACGCCCGCGGGCCGGCAGCGGGCCGTAACTATCCCAGCGCGACCAGTTCTCCGCCGCGTTGCTCGAGGATGGTCGAACCCGCCACCGCGGGCACCACGGGGACCTGCCCTCCCGGGCGTGCGACCGGAATATGGCGCTCGCTGGCGCCGGTGGCCGGATCGAAGACGTCGTACCCGTCGGTCACCGGCACGATCAGCCGTCCGGCCATCACCGTGGCCGGCCCCACCGCGCGGTTCTCGCCAGCCGGGGTCACCGTGTACTTGTAGCGCAGGCCGTCAGCCTCGAACACCAGCACGCTGTCGCCGGTCCACCAGGTCACCAGATCCCCGGCGCGGGTCGCGACGGCCTCTGGCGACACCGGTGCGGGCAGCAGCGTGCTGGCCACGGTCGCGCCGGTGTCGTCGACGATGTTGACGGTCGGTTTGGGGGTGGGGACGTACACCGCCGTCGTGGTCCCCGACACGGTGATCACCTGTGCCCCCGAGTCGTCGGTGACGCCGGGCTGCTCGACGTACTTCAGGTCGGGGCTGTCCTCATCATCGGCCGGCCGCAGCAGCGTCAGCCGCAGGTCGGGCTGGTTGGGGCAGGCTTCCAACACCGACACGGCCGCGGAGCTGGCCGCCGTCGACACCAGCCGACACAGCGGCGACGCCGGAACGCCGGGCTTTATCCGGGCATCCAGTGAGCCGTAGCTGATCATCCGGACCATATCGGAGCGCCACAATTCCAGCCTGCTGTCGCCGGCGGACAACACCGTGGTTCCGTCGGAGGACAGTCTCACCTCCGGGTCGGAGTACCCGGTGCGGGCGGGGCCGCGTTTGCCCGTCGCACCGTCGATGGTGCTGACCTGACCGCATCCCCGCACGTCGGGATACACGGCGACGGCGTAGCTGTACACCCACGTCACGCCGCACAGGTCGCGGTCGCGCGAGTAACTCCAGGCACTCGCTCCGGTGACCGGGTCGCGCCCCACCACGGTGCGTCCGTCGCCGGTGATCACGGCGCCGCCCGCGACGACGGGCGCGGTGGTCGCCGGACTGGGCACCGACCAGAGCTGCGTCAGCGAGGCAGGGACATCGGGCGCCGACGTCAGCGCGGGCAGGCGTTCGGAGGCGGGCCTGCTGATCGTTGCCCTGGCATCGCTCGTCCACCAGATGACGGCCGCCGCGACGGCCACCACCACGACGATGGCCAGGGCCGCAACCATATCGCCGCGGGTGCGGCGCTCGGGTCTGACCATGAAGGCGAGAAAGGCGTCAGCCGGTGGCGGCGGCTTCGCTCTTGCGCGGCCGGCGGCGACGGCGGCGACGGCCGCTGTGCGTCGAGTCCGCGCCGGCGGCGTCCTCGTCGGCATCAGGGGCTGCCACCGAAGAATCGTCTTCGGTCGCCGTCTCCGGGTGACCGGTCAACTTTTTGCCGCCGCGGGTGCGCCGCCGGACCCGGTTGCTACGCCGGGCGGGTTTCTCGTCCTCGTCGGTGCTCTGCCGGGGCGCCTTGGTACCGCTGGGCGCGCGGGTGGGCCCGACGGAGCCGCCGGCTTCCGCGGGAATGTCGAGCTCTTCGTAGATGTGGGGTGAGCTGGAATAGGTCTCGGCAGGGTCCGGGCAGTCCAGGCCCAGCGCCTTGTCGATCAGTTCCCAGCGGGTGAGTTCGTCCCAGTCCACCAGCGTGATCGCGACACCGGTGCGGCCGGCCCGGCCGGTCCGCCCGATGCGGTGCACGTAGGCCTGTTCGTCCTCGGGAATCTGGTAGTTGATGACGTGGGTGACGTCGTCGATGTCGATGCCGCGCGCGGCCACGTCCGTGGCGACGAGGACATCGATGCCGCCGGTGCGGAAGGACTTGAGTGCTTTCTCCCTGGCGATCTGGCCGAGGTCGCCGTGCACCGCGCCGACCTTGAATCCGCGTTCGGCCAGTTCGTCGGCGACTTTCTGGGCGGTGCGCTTGGTGCGCGTGAAGATCATCGTCGCGCCGCGGCCCCGGGCCTGCAGCACCCGGCTGACCAGTTCCACCTTGTCCAGCGCGTGGGCGCGGTAGACGAATTGGCTGGTCCTGTCGTGCACCGCCGAGGAGTGCGGCGCTTCGGCCCGGATGTGCGTGGGCTGGCTCATGAAGGTGCGGGCCAGGGTGATGATCGGGTCGGGCATCGTGGCCGAGAACAGCATGGACTGGCGGTCGTCGGGGATCTGACGCAGGATCCGCTCGATGTCGGGCAGGAAGCCCAGGTCGAGCATCTCGTCGGCCTCGTCCAGCACCAGCACCGAAAGTCCGCCCAGCTGCAGATGACCTTGCTGAGCCAGGTCGAGCAGCCGGCCCGGGGTGCCGACGATGACGTCGACACCCTTCTTCAGTGCCTCGATCTGCGGCTCGTAGGGGCGGCCGCCGTAAATCGACAGGACCGTGAGTTTGCGGTCACCGGCGGTGAGGTACTTCGCTGCGGTCGCCAGGTCCCCGGAGACCTGGATGCACAGCTCGCGGGTGGGGACGACGACCAGGGCCCGGGGGATACCCGACAGCGGGCGGGCGGCGTCGGTGCTCACCTTCTGCAGCAGCGGGACGCCGAAGGCGTAGGTCTTGCCCATCCCGGTGCGGGCCTGGCCGATCAGGTCGTCGCCGGCCAGCGCCAGCGGCAGCGTGAGCTCCTGGATGGCAAAGGGATGTTCAATGCCCTGCTCGGTCAGTGCGCGCACGATTTCGTCGCGAACGCCGAGGGTGGCAAAG
The DNA here is from genome assembly GCA_018268465.1 of Actinomycetota bacterium. Taxonomy (GTDB): domain Bacteria; phylum Actinomycetota; class Actinomycetes; order Mycobacteriales; family Mycobacteriaceae; genus Mycobacterium. Next base: position 84,164 of record JAFDWN010000026.1, on the reverse strand, counting down.
GTGATGTTCGGTTGTGAGACAAGGGGAGTCATGCTTGGGAGACGTAGCCTTTCAGGGTCAAACCTCGTTGCTTCCAAGCGCGCACGAGTTTGACGAAAAGTTCGCGGGGCTCTGCCGTCGAGGAGCCTTCGAGGTTGTGCCGTCGAGGCGAGCCATGCACGTGCACGCACATTTCTTTGGCGGTGACCGGCGCTTTCCGGGACACTGCCGCTCCCCATGATAGCTGGCCCGCTTTGCGGGCGGGTGTTGTGCGGTCCGGCGTCTACAGTTGGGCCATGAATTCGACGCCTGCCGGCACCTCGCCCCACCAGATGGCGGACCCCGGGACACCGGGCGTGCCGGCCGGCCATCCCGGGGTCGATGAACTGTTCGCGGTGCTGGCATACGGCGAGGTCGCGGCGTTCTACCGGCTGACCGACGAAGCCAGGATGGCGCCCAATCTGCGGGGCCGGATCAACATGGCCAGCATGGCCGCCGCCGAGATGGCGCATTACGAACTGCTGCGCGACGCGCTGGAGCGCCGCAACGTCGACGTCGTGCCGGTGATGACCAAGTACGCGTCGGCGCTGGAGTCCTATCACCGGCTGACCACGCCGAGCACGTGGCTGGAGGCGCTGGTCAAGACATATATCGGCGATGCGCTCGCCGCCGATTTCTACCTGGAGATCGCCGACGCGCTCCCCGAGGACGTGGCGTCTGTGGTGCGCGCGGTGCTGTCGGAGACGGGGCACTCGCAGTTCGTGGTCGCCGAGGTGCAGGCGGCGGTGCGTGCCAGCGACAAACAGCGCCACCGGCTGGCGTTGTGGTCGCGTCGGCTGCTCGGCGAGGCCATCACCCAGGCCCAGTACGTGCTCGCCGATCACGACGAGCTCGTCGACCTGGTGATGTCGACCGGCGGGGGGCTGTCCCAGATCGCCGAGTTCTTCGAGCGGCTGCAGCGCACTCACAGTGCGCGCATGCAGGAGCTCGGCCTGGCCTGAGAGCCCGCCGGGCCCCGCTCGCGGCCCCGATCAGTTCGTGCAGGTGGTGATGAGCGTGTTGTTGGTCTGCGCGACGATCGTGGCACCGGCGGCGTCGGTGATCGAGCAGTTCAGCTGCCCGCCCATGCTGGTGGCGGTCACCGATTTGAGGTCGACGCCGGGGTCGAGCACGACGGTTTTGGTCCACGGCAGCGCCACGTTGACGTCGGTCTGCAGTGCGCCCTGCTGGTCGGTGTAGATGATGGTGACCAGGTCGATGAGCTGGCGGTTGCCCGTCACGGTGTAGGTGACGGTGCGCGGATCGACGGGGGGCGCCGCCTCGGCGGGGGGCGGTGGTGGCGCTGCCACCGGCGGTGGTGTGGCCTCGGCGGTCGGCGTCGCGGTCGCGCTCGGAGTCGGCGTGACGGTTGTCACGGTCTCCGGCGGCAGGGCGTCTGCGGGTGGTATGACCGGCGGCGCGGCGTTCGTGGTGGCTGGCTGGCTGGTCTGCGTGGTCGGTGGGCTGACGGTGGCCGACACCGAGCCGCTGTCGCCGCCGCCCAGGATCACGACGGTGCAGAGCACCGCGACGAGCAGAATGGCGCCGGCCACGCCCGCGACCCACACCCAGCGTCGGTCGATCGGCGCCTGGCTGCCGTCGTCGTATTCGTCGTAGTCCTCGTAATCCTCGTAGTCGCCCTGATCCTGGTCGTCCCCGTAGCCGCCGTGGTCCCCGCGGTTTCCGTACGTTCCGTAACTCCCGTAGCGCCCGTACTCCGACGCGCCGGCGTATTCGCCGGTGCGGCCCGTGGCGCCGAAGGTGTCGCGGTGGTCCGCGGGCTGATCGGCGCGGTCGGCGAAACGCTCGGTCCGCGCCGACGAATGCGGCGAGTAAGGCGAATAAGGCCTGGTCATGTGGGCTATCCCCGTCATCTCGTTGACTAGCGGCCCTGATGCTATCGGTGCAGAAGTGACGGGTGAGGCTCGAGGCCGGGCGTGTTGGTCACGGTCCGGACTCGTTTGGGTCGAGGTCCGGAACGGCGGGTGCGGCAGGCGCGGCGAACGGCCGGGACGGGCCTCGGCCGGCTCCTGTCGACCGGTTCGGGCGGGTGCGGCGGGGCGGCTCCGGGCCCGGCGCGGCCCTTCGCTCAGCGCGAACCCACCGGCGCCGCGCGCCGCGGTCGCCGTCCACTAGCCTGCTCTGGGGGCATCGATCACGGAATCGGGTCCCGCAGTGAGCAGCGCGGAGAAAGGGACACAGCGTGGAGGTCAAAATCGGTATCTCGGACAGCCCGCGTGAGCTGGTCCTCAACAGCGCGCAGACGCCGGGTGAGGTGGAGAAGCTGGTGAGCGACGCGCTCGGCAAGGAGTCGGGCCTGCTGAGCCTGACGGACGACAAGGGCAGGCGTTACCTCGTCCAGAACACCAAGATCGCCTACGTCGAGATCGGCGCCGCCGATGGGCGTCGCGTCGGCTTCGGTGTCCAGGCGGCGCCGGCCACCACCGCCTGACCCTCGGGCCCGCCGGGCCGGGTTCGGTTCGACAGGAACCTGGCCCGGCTACGGCCGGGTGAGGGGCACGTGCGCCAGCCCGCCCCACGCGAACATGACGGTGCCTTCCACCGCGGCGTCCTTGGAGATCGGCCGGTCGTTGTCCAGCCAGTAGCGCGCGCAGTCGACGCTGATGCCGACCAGTCCGACCGCGATCATCCGGGCGCGGTGGGCCTCCAGGCCCGAATCGCGGCTGATCAGATCGAATACCGCGTCGGTGCAGGCTTCGGTCGCGACCTTGACCTGTGCGGAGACCTGTGGCTCGGTGACGTAGTCGTTCTCGAAGATCAGCCGGTAGCCCTGGCCGTCGTGCTCGATGAAGTCGAAGAACGCCTGTACCGCCGCGCGAAGCCGCTGCCGGTTGTCGGTGGTGGTGCGCAATGCCTGGCGAACGCCGGACACCAGGTTGTCCACGTGCCGCTGCAGCACCGCGAGGTAGAGCTCGAGTTTCGACGAAAAATGTTGGTAGAGAACGGGTTTACTCACACCCGCGCGATCGGCGATTTCGTCCATGCCCGCGGCGTGGTAGCCGCGGTCGACGAAGACCTCACTGGCGGCGGCGAGCAGCTGGCCGCGGCGTTCGTCGCGCGGCAGTCGATTGCCACGCCGGTTTCCGCCCGAGGCGACCGTTGGCGATGTATCACCGCCGGTCGATCGCTGACCTCTCCTCTCGGCGGTTTTGGCGAGATCGCTCATCACGTCCTCAATCTCGAAATGCTGTGGCTGGTGTGTACTCGTCCGTGTCGCTTGATCACGTCGAGATTCGACCGAACCCGCTCATTGCCACGACACTACTACCGACGGTAACCCAACCGGTGCAGGACGGCGTCGCGCGGTGGCCGTCCCGTCCGCGCGGGCCCGGCGGACTGACCGGATGGTGGCGTGCCGGAAGTGCCAATGGGCTGGTCTGTGCCATTCTGGTGCGGTGACCTACGACCCGGGGCGTCGCGGGGGCGGGCGTGCGCCGGCGCTGCGCACCGAGTGGCGGGAGCCGCTGCGGGCCCAGCGTGACCCGCTCACGTCCGATTCCGGGCGGGCGCGCTCCAATCGCGAGGACCATCGCCGGTGGCGTAAGCAGACCTGGCTGGGCCGCTTCGTGTCCACCTACGGCTGGCGCGCGTATGCGCTGCCGGTGCTGGCGGTGGTGACCGCCATCGTGCTGTACCAGACGATCACCGGGACCAGCGCACCCGCGCCCGCGATCGACGACGAGGGGCCCGTCCAGGGGCCGCCGACCATCGGTGCGGCGAGTACGGCCATCATCGGGGCGCCGCCCAAGGGCCTGACGCAGTTCGACGCCAATCTGCCGACCGGAATCCTGCCCGATGGCGGCCAGTTCACCGAGGCCGGCGCCGGGACCTGGCATATCGTGCCCGGCACCACCCCGAAGGTGGGTGAGGGCACCGTGAAGACGTTCACCTACACCGTCGAGGTGGAGGACGGGGTGGACACCACGACCTTCGGGGGTGACGACGGGTTCGCCCGCATGGTGAGCGAGACCCTGGACAATCCCAAGAGCTGGACGCATAACCCCCAGTTCGCGTTCAGCCGCGTCGATGCGTCCTACCAGGGTGAACCCGACTTCCGCGTATCGCTGACCTCACCGATGACCATCCGCGGCGGGTGCGGGTACGACATCCAGCTCGAGGCGTCCTGCTACAACCCCGAGTACACCGACGGCCAGCCGCGGGTGTTCGTCAACGAGGCCCGCTGGGTGCGCGGCGCGGTGCCCTTCCAGGGTGACGTCGGGTCCTACCGTCAGTATCTGATCAACCACGAGGTCGGTCACGCCATCGGCTACCAGCGGCACGAGCAGTGTGCCGAGGAGGGTCAGCTGGCGCCGGTGATGATGCAGCAGACGTTCTCGACCAGCAACGACGATGCCGCCCGGTTCGATCCGGGAACGGTCACCGCCGACGGCAAGACCTGCCGGTTCAACCCCTGGCCCTACCCGATCGCCTGAGGCGTCGCGGGAAGGCTTCCCGGGCGCCCGGTGTTGTGCGATGTGCTTATTGTGATGGAGTGCTGCCGCGTGCGGCCTCGCATATCGCCGAACTCGAGGGAGAGGTGCCGTGTCCGGGACTAATGGTGAGCCGACCGGGGGGTCGCTACCGCCGCTCGTTGCACCCGCAGCCGTCCTCACGCGTGAGGAGGTCGCTCGTTACAGCCGCCACCTGATCATTCCCGATCTCGGGGTCGACGGGCAGAAGCGGCTGAAAAACGCGAGGGTGCTGGTCATCGGGGCGGGCGGACTCGGCTCGCCGACGCTGCTGTACCTGGCCGCCGCCGGCGTGGGCACCATCGGGATCGTCGAGTTCGACGTCGTCGACGAGTCCAACCTGCAGCGCCAGATCATCCACGGCCAGTCCGACATCGGACGCTCGAAGGCGCAGAGCGCGCGGGATTCGATCCTCGAGATCAACCCGCTCGTCGACGTTCGGCTGCACGAGGTGCGCCTGGAACCCGACAACGCCGTCGACCTGTTCGAACAGTACGACCTGATCCTGGACGGCACCGACAACTTCGCCACCCGTTACCTGGTCAATGACGCCGCGGTGCTGGCAGGCAAACCCTACGTCTGGGGGTCGATCTACCGGTTCGAGGGCCAGGTGTCGGTGTTCTGGGAGGACGCGCCGAACGGTAAGGGCCTCAACTACCGGGACCTCTATCCTGAGCCGCCGCCGCCCGGCATGGTGCCGTCGTGTGCCGAAGGCGGGGTGCTGGGCATCCTGTGTGCCTCCATCGCCGCGGTGATGGGGACCGAGGCGATCAAACTGATCACCGGTATCGGCGAGCCGCTGCTGGGCCGGCTGATGGTCTATGACGCACTGGACATGACCTACCGCACGATCAGGATCCGCAAGGATCCCTCGACGCCCAAGATCACCGAGCTGATCGACTACGAGGCGTTCTGCGGTGTGGTGTCCGACGCTGCCGCCGAGGCTGCCGCCGGCGCCACCATCACCCCTCGCGAGCTGCGTGAGCTGCTGGATTCCGGCAGGCCGCTGGCCCTCATCGACGTGCGTGAGCCGGTCGAATGGGATATCAACCACATCCAGGGCGCCGAGCTGATCCCCAAGTCGACGATCGAGTCCGGTGCGGGGCTGGCGCGACTGCCACACGACCGCACGGCCGTGCTCTACTGCAAGACGGGTGTGCGGTCGGCCGAGGCGCTGGCTGCGGTCAAGAAGGCAGGCTTCTCCGACGCGATGCACCTGCAGGGCGGGATCGTCGCCTGGGCCAATCAGCTCGAGCCCGACATGGTGATGTACTGACACAAATCGGGTGCCATTTGCCACATGCGGTGCGACACAGCCGTGTAACGCACCGACCTGCGGCTACGTCGCCGGTAGCCTGTGCCTGTGACTGTGGAACGGCCGCCTGAGCATGTGTTGGCGGCGTTCGGCCTTGCCGGCGTCAGACCCGTGCCGCTCGGTTCGAGCTGGGAGGGCGGCTGGCGCTGCGGCGAGGTCGTCCTGTCGATGATCGCCGATCACGCCCGCGCGGCGTGGTCGGCGAAGATCCGCGAGACGTTGTTCGTCGACGGTGTGCGGCTGGCCAGGCCGGTGCGCTCGACCGACGGCAGATATGTGGTGGCGGGCTGGCGTGCCGACACCTTCGTCGCGGGCAGTCCGGAACCCCGGCACGACGAGGTGGTCTCCGCGGCGGTCCGACTGCATGAGGCCACCGCGAAGCTGGAGCGGCCCCGGTTTCTCACCCAGCCGCCGGTCGCCCCCTGGGCCGATGTCGACGTCTTCATCGCCGCCGACCGTGCCGCGTGGGAGGATCGGCCGCTGCATTCCCTGCCGCCGGGGGCGCGCGTGGCCCCCGGTTCGGCCGACGGGCAGCGCTCGGTGGAGCTGATCAACCAGCTCGCCGGGCTGCGCAGGCCGACCAAGAGTCCCAGCCAGCTCGTGCACGGAGACCTCTATGGCACGGTGCTCTTCGCCGGCGCGGCCGCGCCGGGCATCACCGACATCACCCCCTACTGGCGTCCCGGGTCGTGGGCGGCCGGTGTCGTCGTGGTCGACGCCCTGTCCTGGGGTGAGGCCGACGACGGTTTGATCGAGCGGTGGTCCTCGTTGCCGGAGTGGCCGCAGATGCTTTTGCGCGCCTTGATGTTCCGTCTCGCTGTACATGCTCTGCACCCCCGGTCCACCGCGGCGGCGTTCCCCGGTCTGGCGCGCACCGCCGCGCTCGTCCGGCTGGTGCTGTAGGTCTGCCCGAACGGGCGGTCCGGGTGCACCGTCGTGACCGGGTGCTCAGAAGGTGTGTCGCACGTCGGCGAGCCGAACCCGGCCGGCTACGGCGAGTACGCCCTCGGCGCGCAGCAGTTCGAGTTGGCTGGTGGCCAGATGGGCCGCGGGCCGCCCCGACGCGGCGATGACGCGGTGCCAGGGCAGATCCGACGAGTCGGTCCGCATGATCCAGCCGACGATGCGCGGACTGGAAAGTCTTGCGGCGTCGGCGATGTCGCCATACGTCGACACCCGGCCCGCGGGGATCGAGGCGACCAGCGCGCGAACCGCCTCCACCTGTTCGTCGGTCACCGCTGCCACGGTTACCCCTGCGTGAGCCGCGCGCGGATCAGGGCTGCGGTCTCCTCGGGTTTGGCCAGGGCGACCATATGGTCGCAGTCCCAGTCCACCAGGGTGAAATCCGCACCGAGACGTGTGGTCAGTGCCGAGACGAGCCCGTCGTGCACGTAGGGCGGGCGGGTCCGTGTGGCGCGAACCAGCACCGTCGGTATTCCTTTGGGCGGCAGACTGATCGGGCGGGCGAGTTCGCTGAAGTACGACAGCACCGCGGGGACGCTGATCCGCCAACCGTAACGGCCGCCGGGCAGCTCGACGAGATGTTCGTCCAGTTCGCGCTCCAGTTCGTCGGGCGCCACGTCGGCCCACGAGCCGGTGGCCTTCTCGCTGCGTGCCTCATCGCGGTCGGTGTAGTCCGGTGAGGCCAGCGTTTGATCGGCGACATCACGCATCCAGCCGCCGTCCAGCCCGGTGGCCGGGTCGAGCAGCACCAGGCCGGACACCAGATCTGGCCGCACCGCAGCGAGTTTCAGCGCGATCGCGCCGCCGAACGAGTGGCCGACGACCAGTGCGGGCCCGTCGAGGAGTGCGGCGAGCGCATCGACGTTCGCGTCGATGGTCCACGGCGCGACCCACGGCGAGCGGCCGTGGCCGAGCAGATCCGGCGCTGCGGTGGCGTATTCGGACAGGTGTCGGGTGGCCAGCGTCTCCCATCGACGGCCGTGTCCGGTCAGGCCGTGGACCAGCAGCAGTTGGGTCGCCTGCACCGGGCCGTAGCGGTGCACGTGCAGCGCGGGGAAGTCGTCGGTCACGGTGTCGATGCTGCCATGACGCCGGCCCGCCCGTCCGAGGCGTGTCGTCGGTGGTGCGATCACGTGCGCGGATCGTGCGCCCACCGGATGTCGGACCCTCGTGATGTCATGCCCGTATGACAGCAGCGCGCACCGAATCGACCACATCGTCGGGCGGCGCCGGGCCGACCGGGCCGGGTCGGTCGGGTGTGGTACGGATCATCGGCGGGCCCGGCACGGGTAAGAGCACGCTGCTGGTCGACACCGCGGCAGAGCACATCGCGGCTGGGCTGGATCCGGAATCCGTTCTGCTGCTGACCGGCTCGGCGCGGCTGAGCGCCGACGCCCGCGCGGGAGTCACGGCACGGCTGCTGCACTCCGGTCGGCAGGTGGTGCGCGAACCGTTGGTGCGGACCGTGCATTCCTACGCGTTCGCGGTGCTGCGCCTGGCCGCCGCGCGCCACGGAGCACCCCCGCCCCGGTTGATCACCGGCGCCGAACAGGACGGAATCATCCGGGAGCTTCTCGCCGGCGACGTGGCGGACGGTGCGAACTCGTCGGTGCAGTGGCCGGAGGCGCTGCGGCCTGCGCTCGTCACCGCGGGATTCGCCGCCGAACTGCGCGATCTGATGGCCAGATGCACCGAACGGGGGGTGGATCCGCTTGCGCTGCAACGTCTCGGCCGCCGGTCGGGGCGCCGGGAATGGCTGGCGGCCGGCCAGTTCGCCCAGGCCTACGAGCAGATCATGCTGCTGCGCGCGGCGGTGGGTATGGCCGCGCCGAACGCCACGGTGCCCGCGCTGGGTGCCGCGGAGCTGGTCGGGGCGGCCCTGGAGGCGTTCGCTGCCGACGCGGACCTGCTCGCCGCCGAGCGCGGTCGGGTCAGGCTGCTGCTCGTCGACGACGCCCAGCACCTGGACCCCCAGGCCACCCGCCTGGTCCGGGTGCTCGCCGCCAGCGCGGGGCTGACCGTCATCGCCGGCGATCCGGATCAGTCGGTCTTCGGCTATCGCGGGGCCGACCCAGCTCTGCTCCGATGGGCCGGTGAGCACGGCGCCACCCAGGTCACGCTCACGGCATCGCACCGGTGCGCCCCCGAGGTCGCCAGGACGATCGGCGCGTTCGCGCGCCGGCAGGACGCGCCGTCGACCACCGATGATCAGCACGGCCCCGGTGCGCGGCAGGGCACGGTGCGGGTGCGGATCGCCGCGACACCACACGACGAAGCGGCCATCGTGGCCGACGCACTCCGCCGTGCCCATCTGGTCGACGGTGTCGCGTGGTCGGATATGGCGGTCATCGTGCGGTCGGTGCCGCGCGTCGGGGTGGCGCTGGCGCGGGCGCTCAACGGCGCGGGTGTGCCCGTCGACCAGTCCGCGGCGGGCATACCGCCGGGCGAACAGCCGGCGGTGCGGGCGTTGCTGACCGTCCTGGAGGTGGCCGCGGACGGTATGGCCGGCGATCGGGCCGTGCAGCTTCTCACCGGACCGATCGGGCGGGTCGACCCGGTGACGCTGCGCCAGTTGCGCCGCGCACTGCGCCGCGCGGACGGCGCCGTCCCGCCGCGGGAGTTCACGGTGCTGCTTGCCGAGGCGCTGGCGGGGCCCGCGCAGCTGCCCACCGAACTGGACCGGCCGTTGCGCCGGGTGCGGTCGGTGCTGGCGGCCGCGCGCCGCACGGCGGCGGCCGGCCTGGATCCGGGCCACGTCCTGTGGCAGGTCTGGCACACGTCGGGTTTGCAACAGCGCTGGCTGGCCGCCAGTGAACGCGGGGGCACCGCGGGCGCCCAGGCCGACCGGGATCTGGATGCGGTCACCGCCCTGTTCGATATCGCCGAACAGTATGTGAGCCGCACCGCGGGCGCATCACTGCGCGGCCTCGTCGACCACGTCTCGGCGCTGACGCTGCCCACGAGACCGCGTGACGAGCGCTGTGCCCCCGAAGCGGTCGCCATCCTCAGCGCGCACGCGGCGCTGGGCCGCGAATTCGAGTTCGTGGCGATCGCCGGGCTGCAGGAAGGCCTGTGGCCCAACACCGTTCCGCGCGGCGGCGTGCTCGGCACGCAGCATCTGATCGACGTGCTCGACGGTGTCACCACCGGCAACGAGGCGGTGTCGACGCGGGCGCCGTTGCTCGCCGAGGAACGGCGATTGCTGATCGCGGCCATCGGCAGGTGCCGCACCCACCTGCTGGTCACCGCCGTCGACGGCCACGAGGGGGACGATGCGATGATCCCATCCCCTTTCGTGCACGAGCTGTCGGCACTGGCGTCCGGGCCCGCGCACGCGACCGATCCGGTGCGCGCGCCGCGGGTGCTGGCGCCCGCCGCCGTCGTCGGCCGCCTGCGCGCGGTGGTCTGCGCTCCCGAAGGGACCGTCGACGATCCCTCCCGTGGCTGTGCCGCAACCCAATTGGCCCGGCTTACCGCGGCGGGTGTGCCCGGGGCCGACCCGCACCAGTGGTACGGGATGACGCCGATGTCCAGCGAGGAGCCGCTGTGGCAGGGCGACGGGCATGTGGTGTCGCTGTCGCCGTCGACCCTGCAGATGCTGGCCGATTGCCCGCTGCGTTGGCTGCTGGAACGCCATGGCGGTACCGAAGGCCGTGATGTGCGCTCGGCGGTGGGGTCGGTGCTGCACGCCCTGATCGCCGATCCGGAGGTAACCGAAACGCGGATGGTCGCCGAACTGGAGCAGCTCTGGGACCTGCTGCCATTCGAATCCCGTTGGTATGCCGACAATGAGCTGGCGCGGCACCGCACGATGCTGTCGACGTTCATGCAGTGGCGGGCGCAGACACGCCACGAGCTGACCGAGGTCGGTACGGAAGTAGCGGTCGAGGGCGTGCTCGGTGCGCCCGCCGCGGACACCCCGGGAGTGCGGGTGCGAGGGCGGCTGGACCGGCTCGAGCGCGACGGTGCCGGACGCCTTGTGGTCGTCGACATCAAAACCGGCAAGAGCCCGGTCACCAAGGACGACGCCCAGCGCCACGCCCAGCTGGCGCTGTATCAGCTGGCCATCGCCTCCGGTCTGCTCGCCCCCGGGGATGAGCCGGGTGGTGGACGGTTGGTGTACCTCGGCAAGACAGGTACCGCAGGAGCCACCGAGCGGGAGCAGGACGCCTTGACCCCCGCCGCGGTGCAGCAGTGGCTGGACGTCGTGCATCAGGCGGCCGGGGCGACGCAGGGACCCGGATTCGTCGCGCGCGTCAACGAGGGCTGCGGGCACTGCCCGGTGCGCTCGAGTTGCCCCGCGCAGGCTGCGGGGGGTGAACGTCCATGACACCGCGTTACACACCCGACGAATTGGCCTCAGCACTCGGCATTTTCGCGCCCACACCGGAACAGGCCGCAGTTATCGCGGCGCCACCGGGGCCTCTCGTCGTCATCGCCGGAGCCGGCGCGGGCAAGACCGAGACGATGGCCGCGCGCGTCGTCTGGTTGGTGGCCAACGGTTACGCCCGGCCAAGTGAAGTACTCGGACTGACCTTCACCCGCAAGGCCGCCGGACAGCTGATGCGACGGGTACGCACCCGGCTTGCCCGCCTCGCCGGTGCGGGTCTGGTGCCCCAGGACCGTGCCGACGTGATCGGTGACCCGGGTGGGTCGCCGTTGGTGAGCACGTATCACGCCTTCGCGGGTACGCTGCTGCGCGAGTACGGTCTGCTGCTGCCGGTCGAACCCGACACCCGCCTCGTCGGTGCAACCGAATTGTGGCAGTTGGCGTTTCGTGTGGTGTGCGATCACCCCGGCGCATTGGACACCGACAAGACCCCAGCCGCGATCACCCGCATGGTGCTGCGACTGGCGGGGCAGCTCGCCGAGCACCTGGTCGACACCGATCAGCTTCGCGACACCCACGTCGAGCTTGAGCGGCTGATCCACACGTTGCCCGCCGGCCCCTCTCAGCGCGACCGCGGCCCCAGCCAGTGGCTGCTGCGGCTGCTGGCCACCCAGGCCGAACGCACGATGCTCGTGCCGTTGATCGACGCGTTGCATCAGCGCATGCGCGCCGAGAAGGTGATGGACTTCGGTATGCAGATGGCCGCCGCGGCGCGGCTGGCGGAGGGGTTCCCGGTCGTCGGTGAACAGCTGCGGCAGCGCTACCGGGTGGTGTTGCTCGACGAGTACCAGGACACCGGCCACGCCCAGCGGGTCGCCCTGTCGTCCCTGTTCGGGGGCGGGGTCGACGACGACCTGGCGCTGACCGCGGTGGGCGATCCGATCCAGTCGATCTACGGCTGGCGTGGCGCGTCGGCGACCAACCTGCCGCGGTTCGCGACGGATTTCCCGCTCGGCGACGGCACGCCAGCGCCGACGCTGGAATTGCGCACGAGTTGGCGCAATCCGCCCCGCGCGCTGCACATCGCCAACGCCGTATCGGCCGAGGCGCGGCGGCGGTCGGTGGCGGTGCGGACGCTGTTACCCCGACCGGACGCCCAACCCGGAACCGTGCGCTGCGCGCTGATCTCGGATGTGGCGGCCGAACGGGAGTGGGTGGCCGGGCAGCTGGCCGAGATCCGTGGCCGTGCGTCAGCCGCGGGTGAACCCGCCCCGACCGCCGCGGTGCTGGTGCGCCGCAACGCCGACGCGGCGCCGATGGCCGTGGCGCTGGCCGCACGGGGCATCCCCGTCGAGGTTGTGGGGCTGGCGGGGCTGCTGGCGATCCCGGAGGTCGCCGACGTGGTGGCGATGCTGCGACTGGTCGTGCTGCCGAACGCCGGACCCGCGGCGATGCGCGTCCTCACCGGACCGCGGTGGCGGTTGGGTGCGCGTGACCTGGCCGCGCTGTGGCAGCGTGCGGTCGAACTCGACATCTCGCCCGCCGCAGGCACCGCCGAGCAGATCGTGGCGCAGGCGGCGCCGGACGCCGACGCCGCGTGTCTGGCCGATGCGATCTGCGATCCCGGCCCGGCGGCCCAGTACTCGCCTGCCGGGCACGGCCGGATCGTCTCGCTGGCGCGGGAGTTGAGCATGCTGCGCGCGCACGTGGCCTGTCCGGTGCCCGATCTCGTCGCCGAGGTGCGGCGCGCGCTGGGCATCGATGCCGAGGTGCGTGCCGCGCGGCCGGTGTCGGCGGGCTGGGCGGGTACCGAACACCTCGATGCCTTCGCCGATGTCGTCGCGGAGTTCTCGGCCCGTCCCGGCGCGTCGGCGGAGGGGCTGGTGGCCTTCCTCGAGGCTGCCGTCGAGGTGGAGAAGGGGCTGGCACCCGCCGAGGTCGCGGTGTCGGCGGATCGTGTGCAGATCCTGACCGTGCATGCCGCCAAGGGCCTGGAATGGGGTGTGGTGGCGGTGCCCCACCTCAGTGGGCGCGTGTTTCCGTCGACGACTCAGATGCGCACCTGGCTCACCGACCCGGCCGACCTGCCGCCGCTGCTGCGCGGTGACCGCGCCACCGCCTCCGAGCATGGCGTGCCCGTGCTGGACACCTCGGATGTCAATGACCGAAAAAAGCTGTCGGACAAGATCGCCGATCACAAGCGGCGGCTGGAACAACGCCGTATCGACGAGGAGCGCAGGCTGCTCTACGTCGCGGTGACCCGTGCCGAAAGCACTCTGCTGCTTTCCGGGCACCACTGGGGCGCATCGGAAAGCAAGCCGAGAGGGCCATCGGAGTTCCTCTGCGAACTGAAGGACATCATCGACACGTCGGCGGCCGAAGGCGACCCGTGCGGCGAGATCGATCAGTGGCAGCCGGCGCCGGGTGAGGGGGAGTCCAACCCGTTGCGCGATGACGTCGTCGAGGCGGTCTGGCCCGTCGATCCCATCCCGGCGCGGCGCGCCGACGTGGATCGGGGCGCGGCGCTGGTGGCCGCGGCGTTGTCACACCCCGGTCGCGCCGAACCCGATCGGTGCGGTGTCGAGAGCGGCGGTGGCATCGACACCGAAGGGTGGGCCGCCGATGTCGATGCCTTGCTCGCCGAGCGCAACCGCCCGCCGCGTGCCGCCACGGCGGGGTTACCCGCCCAGATGTCGGTCAGCACGCTGGTGGAGTTCGGTCGCGACCCTGGCGCCGTGGCGCTACGGCTGGGCAGGCGCCTGCCCGCACGTCCCGATCCGCACGCGGCGCTGGGCACGGCGTTCCACGAGTGGGTGCAGCGCTACTTCCACGCCGAGACCCTCATCGATCTGGATGACCTGCCGGGGGCGGTGGACGGTGATGTCGGACGTGCCACGGCCGAGGATCTGGAGGAGTTGCAGGCCGCATTCATGGTGTCGTCCTGGGCGGCCCGCACCCCGGTCGAGGTCGAGGTTCCCTTCGAGATGGTGATCGGTCAGACCGTGGTTCGGGGGCGTATGGACGCCGTGTTCGCCGAGGGGGATGCGGGCGTGACGGTGGTGGACTGGAAGACCGGGAGCCCGCCGCAGTCCGAGGAGGCCCAACGGCACGCCGCTGTCCAGCTCGCGGTGTACCGGCTCGCCTGGGCGGGCCTGCGGGGCTGTCCCGTCGAGTCGGTCGGCGCGGTTTTCCACTATGTGCGCAGCGGGCAGACGGTGCGCCCGGACGTACTTCCCGACGCTGATGCCATCGCGGCCCTGCTCTCCGACTCCGCGGCGGCCTAGCGATCCGCGGTGCGACGTGCGCGTATCGGCGTATCGAATGCCGCGTCGCCTCCGGTCCGGGCGGGCGTCCCGGTCCCCGCCGCGACGTCTGCGTCGCCAGAGGCTGGACAAGGCGCGGTGGAGGCAATAGTCTGTCTCCACTAAAGGTTGGCTCAGCGACCTTTAGAAGGCATAACGCGAAGGGGATCGAGGCGTATCGGCCGGCCGGGGCAGCTCTAAAGGTGGGTCGACGGTTTCGCTTCCCGGGGTTGCGCGGGCCGAGGTGACGTCGCGGTCGTCGGACGTGGGTCCGCTCGCCGTCGATGCACGGGAGGAGCGATGCCGACGTTGCGCCCGCGGGTTCGGCAGGTGCGATCGGTGCGCCGCTGCGCGCCACCGGAGAACGGGCCGGCCCGTGGTCGGCTCCCCTGAACCGCGGCAGTTGTGTGCTGCTGCGGCACAACGTAATTCAAGAACACTTAGTTCTATTACGTTGTGCGCCAACGAATTAACTCAACAAAGCAACGGTGTTGCAACCCTTCTGGCCCTAGTGTTCGGGGTCACACCCCGCGGTGCGGGGCGACGTCCGCCACAAGTCCGCTGTAGCTAAGGAGTTAGATGTGACCGCCAACGAGCACCGGGTGACGCACACCCAGGGTGTCGACACCCACGTGGAGTCCGACGCGTATCTGCAGAAGCGGCAGCTCAAGAAGGGCAGCGCCGGGTGGGTGCTCCTCGCGGGCCTCGGCGTGAGCTACGTCGTGTCGGGCGACTACTCCGGGTGGAATTTCGGCCTGGCCGAAGGCGGTTTCGGCGGCCTGGCGATCGCCGCCGTGGTGATCGCCGGAATGTATCTCGCGCTGGTCCTCGGCATGGCCGAACTGTCCTCGGCGTTACCCGCCGCGGGCGGCGGCTACACCTTCGCCCGCCGGGCACTGGGTCCGTGGGGCGGATTCGCCACGGGCACCGCGATTCTCATCGAGTACGCCATTGCGCCGGCCGCCATCGCCACCTTCATCGGCGCCTACGTCGAATCGCTCGGTCTGTTCGGCATCACGGACGGCTGGTGGGTGTACCTGGCGGCGTACGCGATATTCATCGGCATCCACCTCGCCGGCGTCGGCGAGGCGCTGAAGGTCATGTTCGTGATCACCGCCATCGCCCTGGTCGGCCTGGTCGTCTTCGCGGTCGCCGCGGTGGGGCACTTCGACGCCGCGAATCTGACCGACATCGCTCCGACCGACGCCGCCGGCGCCTCGGCACTGCTGCCGCACGGCTACCTGGGCATCTGGGCCGCCATCCCGTTCGCCATCTGGTTCTTCCTCGCCGTCGAAGGCGTGCCGCTGGCAGCCGAGGAGACCGCGAATCCGGAACGAAACGTTCCTCGCGGCATCATCGCCGCGATGGCCGTGCTGCTGGTCACCTGCGCGACGGTGCTGATCCTGACCACCGGCGCCGGTGGCGCGGAAGCCATGTCGTCGTCGGGTAACCCGCTTGTCGAAGCCCTCGGCGACGGCACCGCCGCGCGCGTGGTGAACTACATCGGCCTGGCCGGACTCATCGCCAGCTTCTTCTCGATCATCTACGCCTACTCACGGCAGCTCTTCGCGCTGTCCCGGGCCGGCTACCTGCCCACGGTCCTGTCCGTGACGAACTCCCGCAAGGCACCCACCCTGGCGCTCGTCGTGCCGGGCCTGATCGGCTTCGCCCTCTCGCTGACGGGCAAGGGCGCTCTGCTGCTCAACATGGCCGTCTTCGGGGCCGCGCTGAGCTATGTGCTGATGATGGTCAGCCATATCGTGCTGCGTCGGCGTGAGCCCGAGATGCACCGGCCCTACCGCACCCCCGGCGGCACGGTGACCACCGGTTTCGCGCTCGTCATCGCCGTTCTGGCGGTCATCGCGACGTTCCTGGTCGACCACATCGCGGCACTGTGCTGCCTGGTCGTGTTCGCGGCGTTCATGGCGTACTTCGGCTTCTACAGCAGGCATCGCCTGGTGGCGAACTCGCCCGACGAGGAGTTCGCCGCCCTGGCCAGGGCCGAAGAGGACCTCAGATGACCTATCGGCACCAGATCAGCGGCACCACCTATCAGTTCGACGGGCTGGTGGAGCTGATGGCCAAGGCGACCCCGTCGAGGTCCGGTGATCAGTTGGCCGGGTGCGCCGCCGAATCCGACGAGGAACGGGCGGCGGCGGCGTGGGCGCTGGCCGACCTGCCGCTGAGCACCTTCCTCACCGAGGAGGTGGTGCCCTACGAGACCGACGACGTCACCCGGCTCATCATCGACAGTCACGACAAAGCGGCGTACTCGGCCGTCTCGCACCTGACGGTCGGCGGGTTTCGCGACTGGCTTCTCGAGGTGGCGTCGCAGACCGACGCCGCGGCGCGGCTGTCGGCCGTCGCACCGGGGCTGACCCCGGAGATGGTCGCCGCCGTCAGCAAAATCATGCGCAACCAGGACCTGATCACCGTCGCGGCGGCCGTGCGGGTTCATGCGGCGTTCCGCACCACCATCGGCACCCCGGGCACCCTGGCCACCCGGTTGCAGCCCAACCACCCGACCGACGATCCGCGGGGGATCGCCGCGGCTACGCTCGACGGCTTGTTGATGGGTTGTGGTGACGCCGTCATCGGCATCAACCCGGCCACCGACTCGCCGCACGCCACCTCCGAACTGCTGCATCTGCTCGACGACATCCGGCGGCGATTCGACATCCCGATGCAGTCGTGCGTGCTGACCCACGTCACCACCACGATGGAACTCGTCGAGCGGCGTGCACCCGTCGACCTGGTGTTCCAGTCGATCGCCGGAACCCAGTCGGCCAACGCGAGTTTCGGTGTCACGCTGTCGATGCTGGCCGAAGCCAACGAAGCCGCACGGTCGCTGGGCCGGGGCACCGTCGGCGACAACGTCATGTACCTGGAGACCGGGCAGGGTTCGGCGCTGTCGGCGGGTGCCCATCTCGGTGTCGGCGGAAAGCCGGTCGATCAGCAGACTCTGGAGACCCGTGCGTACGCGGTCGCCCGTGCGGTGCAACCGCTGCTGGTCAACACGGTGGTCGGGTTCATCGGTCCGGAGTACCTCTACGACGGTAAGCAGATCATCCGGGCGGGGCTGGAGGATCACTTCTGCGGCAAGCTGCTTGGCCTGCCGATGGGGGTGGACGTGTGCTACACCAACCACGCCGAGGCCGACCAGGACGATATGGACAACCTGCTGACCCTGCTGGCCGTCGCGGGCGTGTCGTTCGTGATCACGGTTCCGGGAGCCGACGACGTCATGCTGGGCTATCAGAGCCTGTCGTTCCACGACGCGCTGTATGTGCGTCAGGCGATGCACCTGCGTCCTGCCCCGGAATTCGAGGCGTGGCTGGCGGGGCTCGGGATGGCCGACGAGCGGGGCATGGTGCTTCCGGTGGATCCGGCGGCGTCGCCACTGCTCGCCCTGGCTGCGTCCCGATGAGCGCTTGCGCGAAGAGCGAAAGGTCCCGATGAGCGACTTCGATCCGGCCGTCCCGGCCGAGGACGTCTGGGCGCCGCTGCGCCGCACCACCCAGGCCCGCATCGGCCTGGGCCGGGCCGGCAATGCGCTGCCCTCCCGGCGTGTTCTCGAGTTCATGGCCGCGCACTCGGCGGCGCGCGACGCCGTGCACATCCCGCTCGACGTCGATGACATGGTCCATCGCATCGACGCGCTGGGTGTCGGGTCACCGTGGGCGGTGACCAGCCGGGCGCAGGGTCGCGATGAATACCTGCGGCGTCCCGATCTGGGCAGGGCACCGGCGGATCTGTCGGTTTTGCCTCACACCGGCGCCGACATCGGGTTGGTGCTGGCCGACGGTCTGTCGCCGCGGGCCCTGGTCGACCACGGCGCCGGCCTGGTCGGCGCGCTGGTCGCCGAGCTCGGCGGGCGCTACCGCATCGCGCCGCCGGTGATCGCGACCCAGGCGCGGGTGGCCCTTGGCGACCACATCGGGGCCGCACTGGGCGTTTCGACCGTCCTGGTCATCATCGGCGAGCGGCCCGGACTGTCGGTCGCCGACAGCCTCGGCATCTACCTGACCCATCTGCCGCGCCCGGGTTTGACCGACGCGGACCGCAACTGCATCTCGAACATCCATCCGCCCGACGGACTGGGGTACATCGACGCGGCGCGGATCGCCGGCTCCCTGGTCGCGGGTGCGCGCCGGCTGGGCCGGTCGGGGGTGACGCTGAAGGACACGTCCCGCGCCGCGCTCGGCGAGGCGACGGCTGTCGCGCTGCCGTAACCGACCCTGCGGCCGGCGTGGACCGCCGGGTGGGTCAGGAGGCGCGGTAGACCTTGAGCGCGGAGAGCACCATCGGGATCTGCAGCGGTAGCCGCGCGATGACGGCCGCCTTCATCGGCCATGGTTTGTCCCACCAGAGCCGGACCATGTTGGCGTTGGCCGGCAGCACCGCCACGAACAGGGCGGCCGCGCTCAGCGCGCCGAGCCGTCGGGTCCGTGGTGCCAGCAGCATGCCGCCGATCGTCAGCTCGGCCGCACCGGAGGCGTAGGTGTAGAAGCGCGGTGGGCCGGGTAGTTCGGCGGGCACGATCCAGTCGAACGGTTTGGGTGCCGCGAAATGTGTGACACCCACGCTCAGCAGCATGGTCGCGAGCCGATAGGCACGCCGTGTGTCGCCGCTCCGCCGGGCCGCGGGTGGGGCTGTGGTCATGGTTTCATTGTGGCGTGCGCCTCCCGCGAGCGACCGTGCGTTGATGATCGGTCATGGCTAAAGGCAGGCTGCGGCGACGGCTCGCCGCGATCGACCAGAATCTGACCGCGCGGCCCGATGCCGCGCTCGTCGACGTTCTGCGGATCCCCGAGCCCTTCGTCAGCCCGGGTCAGCGGATCTTCCGGCGCGTCGTCTACGCGTTGACGGCGCTGTTCGCCGCGGTGCTGATCGTCTATCTCGACCGCGACGGCTATCGCGACGCCCAGGGTGACCAGCTGTCATTCCTGGACTGCCTGTACTACGCGACGGTGTCGCTGTCGACCACCGGCTACGGCGACATCACGCCGCTGACCCCCGAGGCGCGGCTGGTCAACGTCTTGGTGATCACGCCGCTGCGGGTGGCGTTCCTGATCGTGCTGATCGGGACGACGGTGGAGACGCTGACCACCCAATCGCGGCAGGCGTTGAAGATCCAGCGATGGAGGAGCAGAGTGCGCAACCACACCGTCGTCGTCGGCTACGGAACCAAGGGCAGGACGGCGGTCGCCGCGATGGTCGGTGACGAGGTGGCGCCCGCCGACATCGTCGTCGTCGACGAGAGCCCCGTCGCCCTCGAACGCGCGCGCAGCGCAGGCCTGGTGACCGTCCGCGGCAATGCGACGGACTCGGAGGTGCTGCGTTTGGCCAGTGCGCAGCACGCCAAGGCGATCATCGTCGCGGCCAACCGCGACGACACCGCGGTGCTGGTCACGCTGACGGCGCGGGAGCTCGCCCCGAAGGCCAAGATCATCGCCGCGGTGCGGGAGGCCGAGAATCAGCATCTGCTGCAGCAATCCGGCGCCGACACCACGGTGGTGACCTCCGAAACCGCGGGACGGCTGCTGGGCATAGCCACCCAGACGCCCAGCGTTGTGGAGATGATGGAAGATCTGCTGACCCCCGACGCCGGTTTCGCGATCGCCGAGCGGGAGGTGACCCCCAAGGAGACCGGGGGGTCGGCGCGTCACCTGGCCGACATCGTGCTGGGTGTGGTGCGCAACGGGGACCTGCTTCGCGTCGACGATCCCGCGGTCGATTCGCTCGAACTCGGCGACCGGCTGCTTTACATCCGCAGCGCGGACGCCGAACGGTGACAACGGCATCCGGATCATCGGAGTTCGCGGGGTTCCAGCTGCGTCAGGTTCCGCTGTTGTCCCGGGTGGGGGCCGACCGCGCCGATACGCTGCGCACCGACATCGAGGCGGCCACCGCCGGGTGGGGTGACGCGCTGCTGCTGCGGGTGGATCACCGCAATCAGGTGCTGGTCACCGGCAGCTCGGTGGTGTTGAGCGGTGCGGCGGCGGTGGCCGACGCTCCGCCCGAGCATGCGGTATTCCTCGGCCGGATGACCGACGGTCGGCACGTGTGGGCGTTACGCGCCGCGCTGGAGGCGCCCCAGGATCGTCCGGCGGGTGCCGTGGAGGCCGAGGTGCTCGATCTGCGCCGCGCCGGCGCGGTGTTCGACGACGTCAGCGCCCAGTTGGTGGCGACCGCGACGGCGCTGCTGAACTGGCACGACAGCGCGCGGTTCAGCCCGGTGGACGGGGCGCCGACGAAGGCGATCAAGGCCGGGTGGTCGCGGCTGAACCCCGACAACGGCCACGAGGAGTTCCCGCGTATCGACCCGGCGGTCATCTGCCTGATCCACGACGGCCACGACCGTGCGGTGCTGGCCCGCCAGACCGTGTGGCCGCAACGGCTGTTCTCGCTGCTTGCCGGGTTCGTCGAGGCCGGGGAGTCGTTCGAGTCGTGTGTGGCGCGTGAGGTCGCCGAGGAGATCGGCCTGACGGTCACCGACATCCGCTATCTGGGCAGTCAGCCGTGGCCCTTCCCGCGATCGCTGATGGTCGGGTTCCATGCCCTTGGCGACCCCGACCAGGAGTTCTCGTTCAACGACGGTGAAATCGCCGAGGCGGGGTGGTTCACCCGCGCCGAGATCCGCGAGGCGCTGGACGTGGGGGACTGGAACACCGAGTCGCCGTCGCGGCTGTTGCTGCCCGGGTCGATCTCGATCGCCAGGGAGATCATCGAGTCCTGGGCCGCGCTGGATTAGTGGGACGGGTGTCTCATGTGGTGATGAGCACCGCGGCCAGGGCCGCGGTGACCATGAAGCAGGTGGAGACGGCGCCGAGGACCAACAGCCGGCCGCTGGAGCGGATCAGCGGAACCAGCCGCACCGCTGTGCCCATCGCGAACAGCGCGGCCGTCATGAGCACCAGCTGAATCACCCGGGCCGCCTCGAGGAAGGGCTGGGGCAGCACCCCGGCGCTTGCCACCGTCACCATCACCAGAAACCCGACGACAAAGAGCGGGATGACAGTGAGGCGCGCGCCGTCCCGGGTTGCGGCCGCTCCGCGACGGTAACGCAGGACGATCGCGGTACCCGCGACCACCGGTGCGAGCATGAGCACACGCCCGAGTTTGACCGTCACCGCGACCGCGAGCGCGCTGGGAGCGGCCACCGCGGTCGTGGCCACCACTTGAGCCACTTCGTGCACCGACAAACCCGCCCACAGCGCGAACTGTTCGGCGGTCAGCGGAAGCAGCGTGTCCAGCAGCGGAAGTCCCGCGATGCACACGGTGCCGAAGACGGTGACCGCGGCGATGGCCGCGGTCACGTCCTCGTCGTCGGCCTTGACCACACCGTCCATGGCCACGACTGCCGACGCACCGCAGATGGAGAACCCGCACGCCATCAGCAGGGTCCGGGATGTCGACAGCCGCAGCAGGCGGCCCACGGCGACGGTGAACAGGAAGCCGAGTACGACCACGAGGGTGAGCGCCGCGAGCATGGCCGAGCCGAGTCCGAGCACCAGACCGAATGAGACCTGCAGGCCCAGCAGGACGATGCCGATCCGCAAGAGTCGACGTGACGCGAAGGACAAGCCACCCTGCATGGCCCGCGTGTCGACTCCGGAGTTGGCGACGACGACGCCAAGCGCCAGCGCGACCATCAGCGGACTGACCGCGGGTACAAGCAGATTGACACCGAGTGAGACGAGGCACGCCGCGGCGACCACGGTGAGTCCGGGTGCGTGCGAACGGGCGAATCGGTTGAGGGGGCGTTGCCCGACATCCGCCATGTGCACAATCTCGTCGCGTCGAGTGCGCGATGCTAGTGGTCAAATCCGAATGGGGTTATAGGGTTTACGTATGACCTCGCACAGCGGTGGCACGCCGGCGGGGTTCCGCGCCGTGACCCGAAGGCACTGGCCGGATCTCGGCACCCTCGATTTACTGGTGCGCGCGGCCGATCACGGGAGCATCGGGAAAGCGGCTGCGGAGGTGGGTATTTCGCAGGCGTCCGCGAGCAGGCGGTTGGACACTCTCGAGCGTGAACTGGGCATCACCCTGCTGTCGCGCAGCGCCCGGGGGTCGAAGCCGACCCCGCAGGGGCAGGTCGTGGTCGACTGGGCGCGCACCGCACTGCAATCCGTCCTGGACCTGCTCTCGGGCGTGGATGCGCTTCGGCACGATCGCTGGGCCACGCTGCGGGTGGCTGCGAGTATGACGGTGGCCGAATACCTGGTTCCCACATGGCTGATGAAGTTTCGGGCACTGTCGGGTCAGGCCGAGGTCAACCTCACGGTGGCGAATTCGGCGCGGGTCCAGGAGCTGGTCGAGGACGGTTCGGTGGAGCTGGGGTTCATCGAATGCCCCGATGCTCCACGCCAGTTGGCGTCACGTCGGGTCGCGTCGGACCGGCTGATGGTCGTCGTCGCGCCGAGTCATCCATGGGCCAAGCGCACCAAGGCAATTGACAGTGCGACGTTGGCCGGTACCCCACTGGTGGTGCGGGAGAGCGGATCGGGCACCAGGACGTCCCTCGAGCATGCGATGGAATCGATGGGCCTGGGGGTCGCGATCGCACTCGAACTCTCCAGCAACTCTGCTATCAAGGTTGCGGTCGAATCTGGTGCTGCACCTGCGGTTCTCAGTGATCTCGCGGTGGCCGCGGAGGTGCGCGACGGCAGGCTGGTGGAGTTGGCGGTCGACGATGTCCCGTTGGTCCGTCCGCTGCGTGCGGTGTGGCAGCGGCACCAACGCCTGACCGCCGGTGCCGCCGACCTGATCGCGATCGCGGCGGCCGGCGGGGCCGCCGGCCGCACGGACCCACGGTCCCCGAGCGGCGGCTAGCCGGTCGGGGGATCGAAACCTGCTGCGGCCTCGGCAATCCGGCGGTTGGCCGCCTTGCGCACGTTGCGGACGTGCAGTTGGGCCGCGCGACCGGCCGCCGCCGCGTCGCCGTCGAGCAGCGCGGTGAGGATCGCGCGATGCTCCTGCCAGGACTGTTCGAGCCTGCCGTCGATTTCGAGTGTGGTCTTCAGCCCGGTCATGAGTAACTCGTTGAGCACCCCCTGGGATTGTTCGAGCAGGCGGTTGCCCGCGGCTTGGACGATGCGCAGATGGAATGTGGCGTCCAGATGCTGGAGTTTGCGGAAGTCGCGCGGTTTCTCGCGCACGGCCTCGTCGAGATCGATGAAGGCCTGCTGCACTGCGGCCAGGCCCGCAGCGTCCTGACGCTGGGCCGCCCACCTGGCGGCGGGCACCTCCAGCACCTCGCGCATGGCGAACAGCTCCGACAGGCTCGCGTCGAGGCGCGCCATCGACTCCCGGAACGCCCGTTGCGACGACGGCTCGGCGACGAACACCCCCTGACCGTGCTTGACGACCAGCCGGCCTTCGGCCTGCAGGGAACGCACGGCCTCGCGCACGGACGGCCGACTCACCTTGAGTGCGGCGGCCAGTTCCCGTTCGGCGGGCAACCGGTCGCCGGGGGACAGGTCGTGCGCGTCGAGGTAACGCAGGATCTCCGACCGGATGCGTTCGGTGAGGCCACCCTGGCCGAGGGGTTGCCATGTGTTGACCGGATCCGCGACTGCCATGTCACCCCCGTTTCGTGCCCGCTGTCGTTCGAGGTCCCAGCGTACGTCATCGTGGGCCGGCCGGTGGTCTGACCTTGACTCGTCTTTTCGGATGGCGATTCTCCGGTCGACTGGTCCGAATGATGGCTGGAAACTTCTGCAGAGAGCGGCTTTTGGGCCTGGTCAGGCTGTTGACATACGTTTGCCTTGGGGATACTGTTCGGCCAGTCGAGGTCAGACCACTTACCAGAGGAGAACAGGCGGATGGCGAACAGACCGACGTTCCTCGCCCACCACGACGGCGATTACGTCGCGGTGGCCGTGATGGACGCGCCGAAGGGCCCCGGGCGTGTCGAGTTTCTCGACGGCTCCGGGGCACTCGAGATCGATGCCACGGCGGAGATCCCACTCGGCCACAAGGTGGCGCTGCGCGATGTCGCCAAGGGTGAGGACGTCATCGAGTACGGCGTGCGCACCGCGATCGCCAGTGCCGACATCGAGAAGGGCGATTACGTCCACATCCACAACGTGAGGAGTGCACGGTGGCACAACAGCGTCGCCTGACCGGATACCGCCGGGCCAATGGGGCGGTCGGAACGCGAAACTACGTGGCGGTCCTGCCTGTCGACGATCTCTCCAATGCCGCGGCCGAGGCTGTCGCCGCGGTCATCCCCGGCACTCTGGCACTTCCGCACGCCTTCGGCCGGTTGCAGTTCGGTGAGGATCTCGACCTCACCTTCCGCACCTTGATCGGCATCGGCTCCAATCCCAACGTCGCCGCGGTGGTGGTGATCGGCATCGAGCCGGTGTGGACCTCGCGTGTCGTCGAGGGCATCGCCAAGACCGGCAAACCGGTCGAGGGTTTCTGGATCGAAGGGCTTGGCGATCTCAAGGTGATCGAGCGCGCCGGCCGGGTGGCCCAGCAGTTCCTGCAGGACGCCAGCGAGGTGGTGCGCGAGCCGGTCGAGCGTTCGGAGATCGTGCTGACGACCAAGGACGGCGAGTCCGACACCACCACCGGCCTCGGGTCATGCCGGATCACCGCGTATCTGAGCGACGCCTGGGTGGCCAGCGGCGGCAGGATGATCTTCGGTGAGACCAGCGAGCTCACCGGAGGTGAGCACCTGATCGCCGAGCGGTGCGTCGACGACGCGGTGCGGGCGAGGTTCCAGTCTTTCTACGACGGCTACATCGAGATGATCGAGGCGACCGGCGCCAACCTGCTGGGTTCGCAGCCCACCCAGGGCAACATCACCGGCGGGTTGTCGACCATCGAGGAGAAGGCGATGGGCAATATCGTCAAGACCGGCACCGCGCCCATCGTGGGCGCGCTCGCGCCGGCCGAGGCGCCGACGACCGCGGGTCTGCATTTCATGGACACGTCCTCGGCGGCCGCCGAATGCGTCACCCTGATGGCGGCGGGTGGCGGCGTGGTCAATCTGTTCCCCACCGGACAAGGCAACGTCATCGGCAATCCGATCCAGCCCGTCGTCAAGATCACCGCCAACCCGAAGACCGCGGCGACGATGCCCGACCACATCGATGTCGACTGCTCGCCGATGCTCACCGAGGGCCAATCGGTGGAGGAGGCGGGGGAGGCACTGATCGAGCTGGTCGAGCGAACCATCAACGGTCGGCTGACCGCTGCCGAATCCCTCGGTCATCGCGAGTTCACGCTGACCAAGCTCTACCGCAGCGCCTGACGTCCGCGGGCCGGGCGAACGTATAGCTCGCCCGGCCCGCGCCAACCCTTCGGTGACCGAGCCCCGGACAGGTCAATGCCAACGTTTGCATTCTGGTACTCCCGCAATGGAGGCAGGCGCGGATGACGTTCACGGTCGGCTACGTGCGGGAACTCGTGGCCCGCCTGCTGCACTGCGCGGGACTGCCGTCGCCGCAGGCGGAGGTGACCGCCACGTCGATCGTCCTGGCCGACTGGTGGGGTATCGGGTCGCACGGCCTGCTGCGAGTCCCGTACTACCTGAGCCGGCTGGAAGCCGGCGGGTACGCCACGGATGCGGCGTTGACCGTCGTTCGGGACTCCGGTGCGGTGGTCGCGCTCGACGGCGGGGGTGGACTCGGGCACTGGCAGATGTGGGACGCCGCCGAGATCGCCGCACAACGCTGCGAAGAGTTCGGGGTGGCCGCCGTCGCGGTCGGGAATTCGGGACACTGCGGGGCCCTTGGGGTCTACACCGGCGCGGCGACTCGGCGTGGCCTGGTCTCGCTGGTCTTCTCGCACGGTCCGGCAGCCATGCCCGCGTGGGGTGGTTCGCGCGCGGTCCTGTCGACCTCGCCGTTCGCCGCGGGCATTCCCTTACGTCCACGTCCCGCCGTTATCGACATGGCGCTGAGCGCCGTCGCGCGGGGCACCGTCGCGCAGTACGCGCAGCGCGGCGAACCGCTCGAAGACGGGTGGGCCTACGACGCCTCGGGTTCGCCGACAACCGATCCCGGTGTCGCATTGTCGGGGATGCTGTCGCCGCTCGGCGGCCCGAAAGGCTACGCGCTGGCCTTTCTCGTGGAGGCGCTGACCGCGGGCCTGGTCGGGCCGATGCTGTCGGCCGACGTGCCGGATATGTTCAGCCCCGACGACGCCGGCCGGCCACAGCGGATCGCCCATTTGTTGATCACGCTGGATCCGGCCGCGCTGGACGTCTCGGGTGTCGACGCGGATGCCGCGGCGAGCGCCCAACGGCTCGAACGGCTGGCCGCCGACATCGAGGCCTCCGGGGGGCGCGTTCCTGGGCGTGGACGGATCCTGGCCGACGAACTCGACGACGACGGCGAACTGGCCGTCGAGCCAACGGTTCTGGCGGCCCTGTCGCGCTGGGCGGCCCATTTCCACCTGTCGGAGGTGCCCGTCGAACCAGTGATTTGACAACCAAGATTTTCCTTGACAACGACCATACCACCGACTGTTATAGAGCAAACGTTTGTAATGAGATCCGAGTCACACTTCACGGTCATATGGGAAGGACGACACAATCTTGCAAGCCCAGGAGACAAAGCCGTTGACGAGGCGACAACCCGCAGTCGAGGCACGAAATGTCTCGGTGAGCTACGACAGATTGCGCGAGAAGGACACACTGATCGCGCTCAAAGATTTCACACTCGATGTCGGACAAGGCGAATTCGTCGCGATCGTCGGTCCGAGCGGATGCGGCAAGAGCACATTTCTCAACGTGGTGGCGGGGTTGACATTTCCCGTCGCCGGCGAGATCACCGTGATGGGCAAGCCGGTGGTCGGTCCGGAAACCGACCGCGCCATCGTCTTTCAGGACTATGCGCTGATGCCCTGGCGCACCACCGAGGCCAACGTGCGCTTCGGCCTGGAGATGCAGGGTCGCCTCGACGGCGATGCCAAAGCCAAGATCGCCCGTTACATCAAGATGGTCGGGCTCTCCGGCTTCGAAAAGGCCTACCCGCGTGAACTGTCCGGCGGTATGCGCCAGCGCGTCGGGCTGGCCCGTGCACTTGCCACCGAGCCCCGCCTGCTACTGATGGACGAACCGTTCGCCGCCGTCGACGCGATGACCCGCGAGGTCATGCAGGACGAACTGGCCCGCATCGTGGCCGAGACCGGGCAGGCCATTCTCTTCATCACCCACAGCGTGGACGAGGCCATCACCCTGGCCGACCGGATCGCCGTGGTGACGAGCCGCCCCGGTCAGATCCGCGAGATCATCGCCGTCGACATCCCCAGACCGCGGGGCCGTGAGAGCCGCCATCTGCCGGAGTTTCAGCGGCTGCGTGACCACATCTGGGATCTGCTCTCGCATCCGGTCGCCGGTGGGCAGGGATCGTGACGACCACCGAACACGGTCCCCAACCGCTTCCGGCACCTGAACCCCCAGCGGCGGGCACGCCGCGAAAACGCCCGTCCTGGCTGGCTGTCCAACTGCGCAAACGCCTGCCGGGCTTACTCAGCCTGATAGCCCTCATCGGAATCTGGCAGTTGGCCATCGTGGTGTTCCGTCCGTCCGACATCGTGCTGCCGGGCCCGGGTCAGGTGTGGACCGCCTTCCTCGGGGCGCTGGAGGACGGATCTGTGGCCGAGGCGGTCAGCGGCAGCGCGGGTCCGCTGGCGATCGGCATGGCTTTCGCGATGCTCGCCATCCCGGTGGGTCTGGCGATCGGGATGTCGCCGGTCGCGGACCTCATCACCTCGCCCTATCTGTGGGGGTTCTTCGCCCTTCCCAACATCGCCTTCGCGCCGGTGCTCATCCTGATCACCGGTCTGAGCAATACCACCCGGATCTGGATGGTTGTGCTGTCCGCGGCGGTGCCGCTGTGCCTGAGCTGCAAGGACGGCGTGCAGACGGTCGACGCCAGTCTCGTACGCGCCGCACGGGCATTCGGCGCGAGCCGGATGTCGTTGTTCCTCAAGGTGATTGTGCCGTGTTCACTGCCGTTCATCGCCAGTGGCGTCCGAAATGCGATCTCGCGAGGATTCGTCGGCCTGGTGTCGGTCGAACTGCTCGTGGGCATCGGCGGGAGCATCGGCGGTGAGGTGCGCGCGTCGATGCGAACGTTCGACACCGCCCGCGGATTCGCCTTCATCATCTTGCTGATCACCATCGCACTGGTGCTGGTTTCGGCGTCGCGCTACCTCGAGGTCCTGGCGAGCCGCTGGCGTGAGGAGGTCGTGCTGTGACCGCGACGGCGGCATCGCCGCGCCGGACGCTCGTACCGGGGGTCTTCCGCAAGAATCTGCCGCGGCGCCGGTCGCGCCGCGTGTTCACGCGGCGCCAGCGGATCATCATCGGAATTCTCAACCTGGGTGCGTTCTTTGCGATCTGGCAGCTGATCGCGACCTACAGCGACATCCCCACGCTCTTCCTGCCTTCGGTCACCGAGGTCTTCGGGGAACTCCGGGAGATGAGTGTCGAGGGCATCCTGTGGAGCAATCTGTGGGTCAGCCTCACCATCTACCTCATCGGAATGGCCATCTCCATCGTCATCGCCGTACCGGCCGGGCTGGCGATCGGCGGGATCCCGATCCTGGACCGGGCGTTGAGCACGTACGTGTGGGCGCTGTACACCATGCCGCGAATCGTGCTCATGCCGCTGATCCTGTTGTGGGTGGGCATCAACGACGCGGCGCGGGTGACGATCATCGTCCTGTCGGCGGTGCCCGCGACACTGGTCGTGATCATGGAGGGTGTCAAGACCGTCGACAACGGCCTGCTCAGGGCGGCCCGATCGTTCGGGGCCAGTCGCTTTCAGCTGTTCAGGTCCGTCGTCATGCCCTCGACCGTGCCCTTCATCGCCACCGGGATCCGGATGGGTGTCTCGCGCGGTCTGCTGGGGCTGTTCATCGGCGAGCTGTTCACCAGCACCAACGGTATCGGTTACATCATCGCCCTGGCGCAGAAGACCTTCAACAGTGGGCGGGTCTACGCGATGTTGCTCGTGTTCTTGTTGTTCTGCGTCGCGATGGTGGGCGTCACCCAGTACATGGAGAGAAAGGTGATGGAGTGGCGTCGGCAGCCCGACTGAGCCGCGCCGGACTTCGCGACGAGCGAATTGCGCGTCGCTTATCGGACATTCGAACATTCAGCGTGGAGGGTTTGAAGTGAACAAGGATGCGATGAAACTCATCTCGGTGCTCGCGGCCGCCGGCCTGACGCTGTCGGCCTGCGGGGGTGGCGGTGGCGACAGCGCCGGGGAGAAGTACGACCAAGTCAGGATGTCGTATGACAACGACGACTTCATGAACCAGATGACGTGGATGGTGGCCGACGAAAAGTATTGGCCGCAGCTCGGATTCACCGAGCCGGCCGATGTCACCGCCTCCGACGAGTATATGGCCGCGTTGATCGGCGGTGACGTCTGGGTGGCCCAGGGTGAGAGCGACGCCATCTGGGCGGCGATGGCGGAGGGCAGCGTTCCGCTCACCGTCATCGGCGTGATCAAGGGCAAGGAAGCGTGGTGGCTCGGGGTGCGCGAAGGGGTCGATCCGAACAATCTCGCCGGTCTCAAGATCAGCGGCGGCCCGATCGGTGACCGCAACGTGGCGGTGGCCAAGGCACTGCTCGAAGAACGCGGCGTCAATCCCGATGACATGGAGTTCGTGTCGATTTCGGGCGGATCCGACGACCGGCTGACTGCGCTGCTCGCCGGGCAGATCGACGTCGCCGTGCTCCAGCCCCGGCACCTGGCCCCGCTGGAGGCCAACGGCGGACAGATGATCGTCCAGGAATATCGGGAGGTTCCGCAAGAGACGTGGGTGGTGCGCTCGGAGACCATGGCCAACCACCGCGAGGAGGTCTGCAACTACGTGCTCGGCCGCGTGGAGGCCCTGCAGTTCGTCTCCCAGGGCGCCAACCACACCGCCAATCAGGACGAGGTCGTGACGATGGTACGCGAGCGGGGACTCGACCCGAGCGAGGACGAAATCGACGAGTGGACAGCCGAGATGAGCAACCAGCTCGCCCTCGACGGTGGTTCCTCGCTCGAGGCGTTCGAGGAGTGGAATCAGGCGATGATCGACAACGGCAACGTCCCCGCGGGATTCGATTGGAAGGCGAACACCGACTTCAGCTGTCTCACCGAGGCACAAGAGAAGCTGGGTTTGGCGCCCAACCCCGGAAACGTCTGATCCGCCATTCGATTCGGGCTCCGCGGCGTCGGTGCCGCGGAGCTGGGAGGAAACGATGCAACTCGTGTCATTCGCCGGCGGGTTCGGCCGCCTCGACGACGGCAAGGTCATACCGATGGGTCACGACCTCGTCGACTACCTCACCGGTACCGAGCGGGCCCGCGACGGACAACCGCGGCATCCGGACGAACTGCGACTCACCGCGCCGATCCCCAGGCCGGGCAAGATCATCTGCATCGGCCTGAACTATCGCGACCACGCCGCGGAGACCGGGAAGCCGATCCCGACCGAGCCGGTCCTGTTCGCCAAGTTCGCCAACTCGGTGGTCGGAGACGGCGCCGTCGTGCCGATACCCGAGGTGACCGCGGAAGCCGACTGGGAGGCGGAACTCGGCGTCGTCATCGGGAGCACCGCGCGGCAGGTGGCACGTGACCGCGCCCTGGACTGCGTCGCGGGATACACCTGTATGAACGATCTCTCGGCGCGTGACCTCCAGCGCAGTGGGGGCCAGTGGACTCGGGGCAAGGCGATCGACCACTTCCTGCCGATGGGGCCTGCACTGGTCACCGCCGACGAAGTGGGCGATCCGCAGTCGCTGGCGGTCGTGTGCACGCTCAACGGGGAGGTGATGCAGCAGTCCAACACCCGCGAGATGATCTTCGACGTCTCCGAACTGGTCAGCATCATCAGTCAGACGATCACCCTTGAGCCCGGTGACTGCATCGCCACCGGTACGCCGCCGGGTGTCGGGATGGCCAAGACGCCGCCGCGGTTCCTGCAGCCCGGCGACGAACTCGTGGTTTTTATCGAGAAGTTGGGCACGTTGACGACCACGATGGCCGGCTCGATATCCGGATAGGGATGCCCCGGGCTCCCGCGGGTTCAACGGCGCAGGGGTCCTGCGAGTTCTTCGAGATTGTCGGCCAGCTCTGCGTCGGGGAAGAAGCACACCAGGACGAGGTCGGTGTCCCCGTAGGCGACGGTGGCGTGCGGCACGCCGCGCGGGATCACCAGAAGGTCGCCCGGTCCCACCGGGCTTCCCTGTTCGCCCTCCCACGCCGTGCCGAATCCGGATGCCACATAGGTCACCTCGTCGCTGGCGGGATGGCGGTGGGGATTGCGCGGCCCCGGGGGGACGCTGACCACCCGCACGCTGTAGTTCGCCCCGTACTCCGGCGGCACCGGGTCGGCCGACCGCCGTCCGGGCAGGTCGCGAAATCCCAGCTGGTCGTAGCGGATGACGGGCATTGCGGCGGTCCCTTCCGAAACGGCGGGAGCCTGGCCGTCCGCCGGGTTTCGAGCGGCGGACGGCCAGGCTGTGGCGGGTGACAGTTAGATCAGGGGTGTCACGAAACTGCCGGCGTCACTTGCGCATCGGCGATGACCTCGTCGACCGAGACGGCTTCGCCGTCGCGTTTCGACGATTCGATGACGGCGCGGACGACGGCGAGCGCGCGGACCGCCTCGTCGGGTCCGACCTCGACGGTGGCCTGGCCACGCGCGGCGAGGCCGAACTCCTCGAGCTGTTCACGGAACATGTCGGTGCGCGGAAGTTCGACCGCCTGGCGCACCGATTCACCGTAGAACTGAGACTTCAATGTCGACCAATCATCGGCCAGATGAGACTCGTCCCAGTGTGTGAAGTCGAGGTCGTACATCAGATTCGCTTTGGTGCCAAGGAGGTTCATCGAGTACACGCCGGGTGAGGCCCAACCGGTGCCGATGTAGCCGAGCGCGCCGTTCTCGAATTCGAGAATCGCCATGATGGCGTCGGGGACCTCCGCCTTGGTGAACAGTTTGCGCGCGTGGGCACTTACCTTCTTGACCGGTCCGAGCAGGAACTGCAGCGTGTCGGCGTGATGGACGCCGAGCTGGATGAACGCCCCACCCGGGCTCTTGTCGGCATAGAAGCGCCAGGTCTGCGGGGTGAGCTCCAGGCCGCGTTCGTTGGAGAAGTTGGCCTCGGCCAGCGAGACGTCGCCGAGCCGCCCGTCGTCGATCCAGCGCTTCATCTCGCGGTGCCCGGACAACCGCCGGGAGCTGTGGCCGACTGCGAAGACGGCCCCGGTGTCGCGGACCGACGCCCGGATCCGGTTGGCGTCCTCGAGGGTGTGGGCGATCGGCTTGTCGGTGTAGACGGCCTTGCCGGCTTCCAGCGCCTGGATGATCACATCCATGTGGGTGTCGTTCGGGGTGGTGACGATGACCCCCTCCACCGCCGGGTCGGCAAGCAGCTCCGCGTAGCTGGCTGCGGTGTTGGGTATCCCGAATTCCTGTTGGAATGCTTCACGTTTGGCGGCGTCACGGCTGAAGCAGCTGTAGAGTTCCACGGTGTCGCCGCGCTGCGCGCCCCTGGCGAGGACCCGTGCCCACCTGCCGAGGCCAACAGAGGCCAACCTCACCTTGTCGTCGGTCATTTCGTCTCCTTCGCTAGGTTGGCGGCGCGGATGCGACGCGCGTTCATCACTACTTCGATGCCGGCGAGCACACCGCTCGCGACCACGTGCGTGAAATCCTTGGAACGATCGATGTCCGCCCAGTGCGGGTTGCCGTACCAGCCGTCGTCGGCCAGCTCGGTGACATCGGTGATGTAGCCGTACACCTCCGGGGACCGTCGCATCTCGTCCATCTCGAAAGCGCCTGCGGGCCGGGTCGGCTCACCGACACGGTCGATCTGCACCAGCGTCTCGTCGTAGGCGAGTACGGCAAGGGTCTCGATGCCGCCGCCGTGAGTGAGCTCCCCACCCTCTGGGCGGTAGAGCCGCTGCGCGGTGTAACACGCCTGAGCCGCAACGAATGTGACGTCGTAGCGGTCCTGCAGATCGGTGGCGACCGCGTTCATCGACGCGATGTTGCCTTCGTGCCAGTTCACGAGGATTACGGTCTGGGCGCCGGCCCGGATGAGCTCGGTGCACACGTCCTGGAGTACGGCCTCGAAGGTTTCGCGGCGCAGCGTCACCGAACCGGGATGGCCGGCGTGGATCGGCGTCACACCGTACGGGCAGAACGGTGTGTAGATCGCGTCGAGGCGGGCGGCGACCTCCTCGGCGACCAATTCGGCCGCCATCGTGTCCGTCCC
This sequence comes from Actinomycetota bacterium, assembly GCA_018268465.1. Classification (GTDB taxonomy): domain Bacteria; phylum Actinomycetota; class Actinomycetes; order Mycobacteriales; family Mycobacteriaceae; genus Mycobacterium. The sequence continues at coordinate 50,497 of JAFDWN010000026.1, read as the reverse complement.
GTTGGGAAGATGGGGTCCGTGCTGTTCGATGCTGCCGATCGGCAACACGACGGTCCGTGATCGGGCCATGGCCGCCGCCGCTTCGGGGCTGGTCATCCTTGCGAGGTTGTTGGTCACGACGTGGCCCTCCGTGGTGTGGGTTCGACGACGGGATCCCGCAGGGGCTCCCCGGTGAGCAGCCTGGCCGCCTCCGCCGCGGCCTTGCGGCGCATGTCGGCTTCGGATTCCTCGGTGTACCAGGCCATGTGCGGTGTCAGCAGGAGCCGGTCCTGCACGCCGGCGAACACCGCCACGTCGACGGGTTCGTGCGGGTACACATCCAGTGCGGCGTGTGCGGGACGGCCTTCGCGCAGCGCATCGACGAGGGCGTCCAGGTCGACCAGCGACCCCCTGGCGGTGTTCACCAGGATGCTCCCGGGGCGCATCAGGGCGAGTGCGGCGCGGTCCAGAAGCGGTGTGCCGTCCTGATTTCCCGGTGCGTGCAACAGCACCACATCACTCTCGGTGAGCAGCTGGTCGAGCCCGACCTGCCGGACCGCCGATCCGGCGGGGATGTCGACGTATTCGTCATGGGCGCATACCGCGAACCCCAAACCCGTGAGGTACCCGGCGGCCTGCCTGCCGATCCTGCCGTAGCCGACGACACCGGCCGTCATCTCGCTGGGGACATGAAGCGGACGCAGGTCGGCGAAACCCCACTGGCCGCGGCGGATGCTGCGGTCCGCTTCGGGCAGCCGCCGCACCAGCGCCATCGCGGTGGCGACGGCGTGGAACGCGACGGCCTCGGTGCCGTAATCGGACACCCTTGCCACCGCGATACCGTGCCGGCGCGCGGCGTCGAGGTCGATCGAGTCGGTGCCGACCCCGTACCGGACGACACCGACGCAGTCCAGGCGGTGCAGGACGGGATCGGTGAACTTGGGCGCCGATCCGGCCAGGATGACATCCGCCGACTTGGCAACGGCGACGATCGCTTCCGGGGTCGCGCCCGGGTCGCTCACGAGAACCGCGCCAAGCGGGGCCAGGATCTCCTCCTCGATCGTGAAGTCCCGGTAGCGGGTACCCAGGATCGCAACGAGCGGTCCGCTCACGCGTGCGCCTCCTTCGTGAATGTGGTTCAAAAACTAACGCCAAACGTTTGTATGGGTCAAGGGTGTCGAGTACTTTGATGAGAGTTTCCAGTCAGGAGGCACCCATGCGGACCATCGACCTCCACGCCCACTGCGTTCCGCGAACGTTGCTGGGCGAGCTCGCCCAACATGGCGCGCGCCTGGGTGTCACCATCGCCACCGACGGTGACCGGTATCGCGTCGCGGTGGGTTCCCGCGCGCCGATAGCCTTGTCCGGCAATCTCATCGATCTCGATTCCCGGTTGCAGGCCATGGACCGCGACGGTGTCGACGTGCAGGTGCTCTCGCCGTGGATGAGTCTGTCGGCGTGCCGGTTGTCGGTAGCCGCCGCCCCGACGTTTGCCCGGGTCTACAACGAAGCCGCCGCGGCCGTCGTGGCCGACCACCCTGACCGGTTCCTGGCCCTGGCCAACCTGCCGGCCTGCGACCCGGTGGCCGCGGCCATCGAACTCCGGTACTGCGTGGGCACGCTGGGCATGGTGGGCGCGGAGGTCGCGACGCGACCCGCCGGGCACGACCTCGACGATCCGGCGTTCGCGCCGCTGTGGCACGCCGCCGAGGAGCTGGGCTGCGTGCTGTTGGTGCACCCCCTGGACTCACTCGCCGGCCGTGACGTCAACCGGCACTTTCTCGGCAACGTGGTGGGCAATCCGGCGGAATCCACCGTGGCAATAGGGAATCTGATCTTCGGGGGAGTGCTCGAGCGCCACCGTCTGCTGCGGCTGTGCGTCGTGCACGGCGGCGGTTTCGCGCCGTACCAGGTGGGCCGCTGGGACCACGCGTTCCGCAACGACGTTCGCGGTGCCGCCACCAACCTCACCGTCGCACCGAGCGAGTGGTTGCGCACCATGTACTTCGACACCGTGGTCCACTCGGACCCCGCCCGCGAATTCCTGGTCCGCATCGTCGGGGCCGACCGGGTGGTGCTGGGCAGCGACTATCCGTTCGAGATGGGTGAGCCCGCGCCCGTGGCAACGGTGCGCGCAACACCCGGACTGGACGCGGACACGGTGGACAAGATCATCGCCGGCAACGCCGCGGAACTCCTCGGTTCGAGCCTTCGCGGGCGCTCCGAAGCAGGGCTGTGACCAACCGGTTGTCCTGGCTGCACCGTGTTCCCGGCGGCCCCCAGTTCGTCATCCTGTGCGTGCACACGCTGTTGTTCCAGGCCGTGACGTTCCTGCTGCGGCCCACCGCGTCGTACCGGGCGATCGAGCTGCACACCTCGTCGGCCTGGCTGGGTGTGCTCGCGGCAAGTTTCGCCCTCGTCCCGCTGGTGGTCGCGCTGCCGGCGGGTGACGCCGCCGACCGCTACGGCGAGCACCGGGTGCTCATCGCCGGCGCGGCGATCGTATGCGGGTCGGCAGTACTTTTCGTCGTGCTGGCGGACAGTTTCGCCGGAATCGTGGTCGCCATGATCGTGCTCGGCGCCGGGCACCTGCTGTGCACCGTGGCCCAGCACGCGATGGTGGCGAACCTGATACCCAACGCGCGACTCGACGGCGCCTACGGGTATTACACGTTCATCGGTGCGCTGGGGCAGGCGGCTGGACCCGGGCTGCTCACCCTGTTCGGGCCGACCGGGGCGCTGCCCGACGCCGGGGCGGCGTTCCTGGCGGGGCTGGGTTTGGCCGCGGCGCTGGTGGCGGTGACATTGTTCGCCCGCGCCACCTCCGCGCCGGGGCGGGTGGTCAAGGCGCGCGAGCACCGCGTCGCCTCGCTCCTGCGCACCCCCGGCCTGCGCAAGGCGTTGCTGGTCAGCGCCGTCGTGCTGTCCTCGATGGACATCACCCTGGTATATCTGCCCGCGCTCGGCGCCGAGCACGGCCTGACCGTCGGCGTGGTCGGGGGACTCCTGACGGTACGGGCGCTGGCGTCGATGGCATCGCGGCTGTTCCTCGGCCGGTTGTCGGCGTTGCTGGGGCGGCGGGTGTTTCTCGTCGCCGCCATCGCCGCGTCGGCCCTCGCGACGGCCGTCGTGCCGTTCCCGGTGCCGGTCGGCGTGTTGTTCGCCGCGATGGTGGTGATGGGTTTCGGCCTCGGCGTGTGCCAGCCGCTGACCCTCTCGTGGCTGGCCGAGATCGCGCCTCCGGGGCTGCGTGGGCGGGTGATGTCACTGCGGCTGGTCGTCAACAGGTTCGGGCAGGTGCTCATCCCGGCCGGCGTCGGGTCGGTGGCGACCGGACTCGGCGCGGCCGGCGTGCTCTGGCTGACCGCGGGTGCGCTGCTGAGCGCGGCGGTCACCGCGCGGTCGGTTCCGATGGACCATGGCTAACCAAGCGATTGCATCAGACCGTGCCCTAGACTCCGGGCGGGGTGGCAGTTGACGGGAGGGAGGGCGGCGCCGTGGCGAGCTCTGATGGACGACCGCGCCCACCCACGATCCGCGAGGTGGCCAGCGCCGCCCAACTCGACATCTCCACGGTCTCGCGGGCGCTTCGGCCCGAGACCCGCGGCAAGGTCAAGCCCGAGACGCTCAAACGGGTGCTGGCCACGGCCGAGGCGCTCGGGTACCGGGCGAATCCCTTCGCGCGTGGTCTGAAGGACCAGAAGTCGATGACGGTGGGCATGCTCGTCCCCGATCTGGGCAACCCGCTGTTCCCGCCGATCGTGCGCGGCATCGAGGACGGCCTGCAGGACCGTGGGTACGTGATGATCCTGGGCAACACCGACCAGGACCTCGATCGCGAGCAGCACCTGATCGACGTGTTCATGCAGCGCAGGGTCGACGGGCTGGTGTTGGCGACCGCCCGGCGCAGCTATCAGTTCATCGACACGCTGGTGAATTCGCGCCTGCCGGTGGTCCTGGTGAACCGGACCGTCGACGATTCCCCGATGCCGACCGTGGCCGGTGACGATCACCAGGGCGTGGGGCTGGCCGTCAAACACCTCGTCGAGTTGGGTCATCGGCGGATCGCCTTCGTCGGGGCCGCGATGGCGGCGTCGACGGGGTTCAACCGCTATCAGTACTTCCTGGCGTGGATGCAGAGCCTCGGGCTGACGGTCGATCAGGACCTGTTGGTCTTCGCGCCGTGGTTCACCAAGGAGTACGGCGCCGAGGCGACCGCCGAACTACTAGCTCGGGGAACGGATTTCACCGCGATCGTCGCCGCCAGCGACATGATCGCACTCGGTTGCTACCGCGCCTTGCGTGCGCGGGGGCTGCACGTGCCCGACGATGTGTCCGTCGTCGGCTACAACGGGTCACGCTGGTGCGACGAGTTCAATCCGCCACTCACGAGTATCCACGTGCCCAAGTACGACATCGGCAGGCAGACAGCACGTTTGATGCTCGATCTGCTCGACGATCCCGATGCGCGGCCGGCGAGTCTGCTGCTTCCGACGAAGTTGCAGGTCCGCGCCTCGACGCGGGCCATCTGAGGGTCACCGGACCGGTCCCGCTCCGGTCGTTTGCACAGCTATGTCTTGACACGATGTGAGCTTGCTACCTACTATTCGTGCATACGTTTGCATTATTGTTCGGACACGACGGACGAGTGCGGAGGCCGGATGGACCCCTTGAGATGGCCCCAGGATGTGCTGACACAGGTGGAGACCGACGTCTTGATCGTCGGCGGCGGAGTCGCCGGCTGCCTGGCCGCGATCCAGGCGCGGGATGCGGGTGCCGGCGTCCTCGTCGCCGACAAGGCGAGATTCCTGGAACGGGCGGGCAGTGTCGCGGGCGGTGTCGATCAGTTCATGACCCCGCTCAACGGCGGTGAGGAGTGGGACACCCCAGAACATCTGATGATGTTCGTCCCCGGGCTCACCGACGGACTGAGCGACCTCGACGTCGCCGAACGCGCCGTCCACGAACTTCCCCGGGTGTTCCAGCGGCTGGTCGACATCGGCATCGACTTCACCGATCCTGCCACCGGCGACTACTTCCGTACCCGCGCCTTCGGGCTGCCCGGCGAGTATCACCTCAACTTCGACGGCAGCAGGTTCAAATACCGGCTCGGCCGCTATACCGTCGGTCACGGCGCAAAGTTCCTGCCCCGCACCATGATCACCGATCTCGTCATGGACGTCACCGGTAACCGGGTGGCCGGTGCGGTCGGTTTCAGCTGCCGCACCGGCGAACGCTTCCTGATCCGCGCGAAGTCCGTCGTGGTCGCCACCGGCGACATCAACCGGATCTCCCGCAACATCTCCGGAATGCCTTTCGACAGTTGGCATTTCCCGTACAACACGGGCGACGGGCATGCCATGGCTTTCCGCAGTGGGGCGCAGCTGGTCAACATGGAGTTGGTGGAGGCCACCCTCACACCGTTGGGATTCTCCACTCAGGGCACGAATTCGTATGCCGGCCAGGGCGCATACTTCATCAACCGGCATGGTGAACGCTTCATGTTCAAATACGACCCCAAGGGGGAGAAGGCCCGCCGCACGATCCTGGTCAACGGTGTCATCGAAGAGGTGCTGGCGGGCAACGAGCCGATCTACGTCGACATCCGCCATCTGCCGGCGCACACGCTGGACGACTTCGTCCGCACGCTCGGCGTCGACCGCTACACGCTGCCCGGGTACTTCCGTCAGCGCAACCTGGACATCCGCAAGGAACTGCTGCCCATCGGTCTGTCCGAGATGTCCATCCGCCGTGGCGGTTCGTACTTCCGCGGCAGCGGCCTGGTGGTCGACACGTCGGGTGAGACGAGCATCACCGGGCTCTTCGCCGGCGGTGACTGCTCGATGGTCAGCGGCGGTATCTCCGCGGCGGCGGCAATGGGGGCCATCGCGGGCCGCGGGGCCGTCGAACGGGCCGCGGTGACCGACGACGTGGCCGTCGATCCGGCCTCGGTCACCGAAGCGGTGGCCCGGATGGAAGAACCACTGCGCACCGAGGCGGGCGAAAGCTGGAAGGCCTTCGAGGAGGACGTTCGCCACATCGTGACCGATTTCGTCGGAATGCGCCGCACCGACCGGGGAATGCGCCACGGGCTGGCGTTGCTGCAGGACATCGCCGCACGCGAGGGCGACCTGAGTGCCGACTCGTTCCACACGTTGATGCGCACCCTCGAAGCCAAGAACATCCGCCAGGCGGCGGAGATCATGACGCGGGCGGCGTTGCACCGCACCGAAAGCCGCTCCGGAGCCGCGCATCGGCGCCTGGACTACCCCGACACCGACGACAGTGTCTGGAAAAAGGCGATCGTGCTCAGTCGCGACGCAACCGAGGGGGTCCGGATGGACTACCTCATCGAACACGACACCGACCAGACGGCAAGGAGCGCATCTCGATGACTGCCGAGACGATCGCCGACGGGGCCGGCCGGCCCGCGCCGCACAATCCGATCCTGATCGACCCCGACACCTGTATCCGCTGCATGATCTGCGACTACGTATGCCCGGGCGACATCATCCACAAGACGCCCCGGTCCAAGGAGTTGCCGGTCATCGCCTACCCCGACGAATGCTGGTACTGCGGTCTGTGCGAGCAGGCGTGTCCCGCCAAGGCGATCACCGTGGTGTTCCCCGACAACATGCTCAATCCGCACACACCGATGAAGGACCTGCTCGGTCGCGATCCCGAGTGAGACGCCGGACCGACGAATTGAGGAAGAGGCCGAGGTGACCTATCTGATCGCCCAACCATGCGTGGACGTCAAGGACCGCGCCTGTATCGACGAATGCCCCGTCGACTGCATCTACGAGGGCGCCCGGATGCTCTACATCCACCCCGACGAATGCGTCGATTGTGGCGCGTGCGAACCGGTTTGCCCGGTGGAGGCGATTTACTACGAGGAGGATGTGCCCGAGAGCTGGCGGCCGTATCTGTCGGCGAACCGGGACTTCTTCGCCGGTCTCGGATCGCCCGGCGGCGCCGCGGCCGTCGGGGCGTCCGAACACGACGCCCCGCTGGTGGCCGCGACGGCCGCGACCGAGGCCAATGCCGAATGAGCCACGCGCAGCGGACGGTCGAGGAACTGGACCGTGTCGTCATCAGATTCGCCGGCGACTCCGGCGACGGCATTCAGCTCGCCGGCGACCGTTTCACCCACCAGACCGCCGCGTTCGGCAACGATTTCTCGACATTGCCCAGCTTTCCCGCCGAGATCCGTGCTCCCGCAGGGACTCTGCCGGGAGTGTCGTCGTTCCAGGTGCATTTCGCCGGCCGGGACATCCTGACCCCCGGCGACCGGCCCGATGTACTGGTCGCGATGAACCCCGCCGCGTTGCGCGCCAACATCGGCGACCTGCGGCCCGGTGCCCGCATCGTCGTGGACACCCACGACTTCACCGCCCGCAATCTCGCAAAGGCGGGCTATGACGCCGACCCGCTGGGTGACGACTCGCTGGCCGAATTCGACGTCCACGCCGTCGACATGACCGATATCACCACGCGTGCTGTCGAGCGGTTCGCGTTGTCGCGCAAAGACGCGGCGCGGGCCAAGAACATGTTCGCACTGGGCCTCGTGTCGTGGATGTACGGCCGGCCCATCGCCGCCACGATCGAGTTCCTGCAGCGCAGGTTCGCGGCCACTCCCGGTGTCCGCGACGCCAATGTGGCGGCACTGAGCAGCGGCTGGAACTACGGTGAGACCACCGAGGCGCTCGCGGTGACCTATGTGGTCAAACCGGCCCCTGTCCCGGCGGGCAGGTACCGCAACATCACCGGGAACAAGGCGCTTGCGTACGGGATCGTCGCCGCGGGGGTGCGGGCCGGGTTGCCGGTATTCCTGGGCGCCTACCCGATCACCCCGGCCTCCGATGTGCTGCACGAGTTGAGCAGACTCAAACGGTTCGGCGTGGTCAGCCATCAGGCCGAGGACGAGATCGCCGCCGTCGGCGCGGCACTCGGGGCCGCCTATGGTGGCGCCCTCGGTGTCACGACCTCGTCGGGACCGGGGATCGCACTGAAGTCGGAGACGATCGGGCTGGCGGTGATGCTCGAATTGCCCCTGCTGATCATCGACGTCCAGCGTGGCGGCCCGTCGACCGGGTTGCCGACGAAGACCGAACAGAGCGACCTGATGCAGGCGCTCTACGGCCGCAACGGCGAGGCTCCGCTGCCGGTGGTCGCCGCGCGCTCGCCGGCGGATTGCTTCGACACCGTGCTCGAGGCCGCGCGTATCGCGGTGAGGTGGCGGACCCCGGTGATGGTGCTCTCCGACGGATACCTGGCCAACGGGTCGGAGCCCTGGCGGATACCCGAGATTGCGCAGCTGCCGCGGATCGAACCGGATTTCGCCCGGGTCGCCGCAGCGGGCGGGGACTTCCTGCCCTACCTGCGGGACCCGGACACCCTGGCCCGGCCGTGGGCCCCGCCCGGTGTGGCGGGACTGGAACACCGGATCGGGGGGATCGAGAAGGCCGACCGTACCGGGGAGATCTCCTACGATCCCGACAACCACGAGCACATGGTTCGCACCCGCCAGGCCAAGGTGGACCGGGTGGCGGCCGAACTGGCGCCGCTGCAGGTCGACGATCCGACCGGGGCGGCCCGGGTGCTCGTGGTCGGCTGGGGTTCGACCTACGGGTCGATCGGCGCCGCGGCACGCCGGATCCGGTCCGCGGGCGGGGCGATCGCGCAGCTGCACCTGCGCCACCTCAATCCGCTACCCGCCGACCTCGGGCCGGTGTTGCGGTCCTACGACCGAGTGGTGGTTCCCGAGATGAACCTCGGGCAGCTCGCCCGGTTGCTGCGTGCGGAGTATCTCGTCGACGTCCAGTCCTGTGCGCGGGTGCGCGGAACCCCGTTCGCGGCGGAAGAACTCGCATCGATCCTGTGGACGCACATCGAGGCTGCGGATGTGGGCACCGATGCCCGGCTGGAACGGACCGCGGTGTGACCGGTGTATCCCAGCCGGCCCGCGGCGGCCTCGAGGATGTGCCGCGTACTGTTATCCCGTTGTCCCGCAAGGATTTCGCGTCGAATCAGGAGGTCCGCTGGTGTCCGGGGTGCGGCGACTACGCCATCCTCTCAGCGGTGCAGGGCCTGCTGTCCGAACTCGGACTCAGGCGTGAGAACACCGTCTTCGTTTCGGGCATCGGGTGTTCCAGCCGCTTCCCCTACTACCTGAACACCTATGGCCTGCACAGTATTCACGGCCGTGCGCCGGCGATCGCGACCGGGCTCGCCACCATGCGCGAGGACCTGTCGGTGTGGGTGGTCACCGGGGACGGAGACGCGCTGTCCATCGGCGGCAACCACCTGATCCATGCGATGCGGCGAAACGTCAACCTGACCATCCTGTTGTTCAACAACAGGATCTACGGTCTCACCAAAGGCCAGTCGTCGCCGACCAGCGAAGCGGGCAAACTCACCAAATCGACGCCGATGGGATCGGTGGATGCGCCGTTCAACCCGGTGTCGCTCGCTCTCGGCGCCGAGGCGACTTTCGTGGCCCGCACCGTCGACTCCGATCGCCAGCACCTCACCGAGGTCCTCGCGGCCGCCGCGGGTCACCGTGGATCCGCCCTCGTCGAGATCTACCAGAACTGCCCGATCTTCAACGACGGTGCGTTCTCGGGGCTCAAGGGCGGATCGGACGCGGTCATCCCGCTGCGCCACGGCACGCCGATCCGGTTCGGCACCAAGGGGCTCGTGTGGGATCCGGGAGCGGGTCGGGTGCGCGTCGCGGAGGTGAACGACGTCGGCGAGTCGGCGCTGCTGGTGCACGATGCGCACGCCGAAGACCCGACGATGGCGTTCGCCATCTCCCGGCTGACCTCGGCGGGCCGGCTGGAGCGCGCGCCGATCGGGATCTTCCGCCAGGTGGTCAAGCCTGCTCACGACGATCTTGTGCGCGCACAGGTGGCCTCTGTGCGCGACGGCGCCGCGGCACCGGAGTCCGAACTGGCGGACCTGCTGGAAGGCGGGGATGCGTGGACGGTGGGTTGACCCGGCTGCTCAGCCGCCGAGCTTGGCTTTCACCTGTCGCACACTCGGATTGGTCATGGTCGAACCGTCGGCGAACTTGACCGTGGGGACCGTCTGGTTCCCGCCGTTGACCGACATCACGAACGTCGCCGCGGCCGGCTCGAACTCGATGTCCACTTCGGTGAAGGCGATACCCTCGACCTTCAGTGCCTTCTTCAGGCGTGCACAAAAACCGCACCACGAGGTGGTGTACATGGTCAGCTCGGTGCTCATATCGGGATAAACATAATCGACGGCACGTCAATGCCCCCGAGATACCCCGGCCGGGCGGGCATCTGTCGGTCGCCGCTGCCAAGATAGACGCCATGCCGGGAGATGCCAGGGCCGAGTCGCGGCAGCGCAGCGGTCCCGAGCACCCGATCGGATCCGACCTCGACGACGAACAGCGCGCGGCCGTACTGGCACCCCGGGGGCCGGTATGTGTGCTGGCCGGCGCGGGCACCGGCAAGACCCGCACCATCACGCGGCGCATCGCCCACCTGGTGGCTGACGGGCATGTGGCCGCGGGGCAGGTGCTCGCGGTGACCTTCACCCAGCGCGCGGCCGGTGAGATGCGCGGCCGGCTGCGCGCCCTGGCCCAGCAGTCCGGCGCGGAGGTCAACACCGGCGCGGTGCAGGCGATGACCTTCCACGCCGCGGCGCGCCGGCAGTTGCAGTACTTCTGGCCGCGGGTGGTCGGCGACACCCGCTGGCAACTGATGGACAGCAAGTTCGCGGTGGTCGCCCAGGCCGCCAACCGGGCCGGGGTGTCGACCAGCACCGACGACGTGCGCGATCTCGCCGGCGAGATCGAATGGGCCAAGGCGTCGCTGATCAGCCCGCAGGACTACCCCGGCGCCGTCGCCGATACCGGCCGTGACATTCCGTTCGACGCCGCCAAGGTGGCAGCGGTCTACGACGGCTACGAGGCCCTCAAGGTTCGCCGCGACGGTGAGACACTGCTCGACTTCGACGACCTGCTGCTGCACACCGCCGCCGCGATCGAGAACGACGCCGCCGTGGCCCAGGAGTTCCGCGACCGCTACCGGTGCTTCGTCGTCGACGAGTACCAGGACGTCACGCCGCTGCAACAGCGCGTACTCAACGCCTGGCTGGGGGAGCGCGACGACCTCACCGTTGTCGGGGACGCCAATCAGACGATCTACTCGTTCACCGGTGCGACGCCGCGCTATCTGCTCGACTTCTCGCGGCGCTTCCCCGAGGCCACCGTGGTGCGTCTGGAACGGGACTACCGCTCCACGCCGCAGGTGGTGTCGCTGGCCAACCGGGTGATCGCCGCCGCGCGCGGGCGGATGGCCGGCAGCCGGCTGCATCTGGTCGGCCAGCGGGATCCGGGTCCGACGCCCAGCTTCCGTGAGCACCCCGACGAAGCGGCCGAAGCCCTGGCGGTGGCCAAGAACATTGCCAAGCTCGTCGCTGCGGGCACACCGCCGTCGGAGATCGCGGTGCTTTACCGCATCAACGCGCAGTCGGAGGTGTACGAGGAGGCGCTCACCGAAGCCGGTATCGCGTTCCAGGTCCGCGGCGGTGAGGGTTTCTTCAGCCGTCAGGAGATCCGCCAGGCCCTGCTGGCGCTGCAGCGGGCGGCCGAGCGCGACAGCGACGGCGAGCTGCCACAGGTGGTGCGCGCCGTGCTCGAACCGCTGGGGCTGACGGCCGACCCGCCCGCCGGCACCAGGGCGCGGGAGCGCTGGGAGGCGCTGACCGCGCTGGCCGAACTCGTCGACGAAGAAGTGGCCCAGCGGCCCACGCTGGACCTGCGTGCATTGCTGGTCGAACTGCGGCAGCGTGCCGACGCCCGCCATCCACCCACCGTGCAGGGGGTAACGCTGGCATCGCTGCACGCTGCCAAGGGTCTGGAGTGGGATGCGGTCTTCCTGGTGGGGCTGGCCGACGGCACCCTGCCGATCTCGCATGCGCTCACCCACGGGCCCGACAGCGAGCCGGTCGAGGAGGAACGCCGGCTGCTCTACGTCGGCGTGACCCGGGCGCGCAAGCATCTCGCGCTCAGCTGGGCGCTGGCCCGGGCACCGGGCGGCAGGCAGAGCAGGCGCCCGTCCCGCTTCCTCAGTGGCATCGCGCCACAGTCGCCGTCGGAATCCGCGCCGGGCAAGCCGCGCCGGCCACGTGGCGCCCCACCCCGCTGCCGGGTCTGCAACGCCGGGCTGACCACCCCGGCGTCGATCATGCTGCGCCGCTGCGAATCGTGTCCCGGCAACCTCGACGAGGAGCTGCTCGGACAGCTCAAGGAGTGGCGGTTGCGCACCGCCAAGGATTCGAACGTCCCCGCGTATGTCGTGTTCACCGACAACACGCTGATCGCGATCGCCGAGACGCTGCCCACCGATGACGCCGCGCTGGTCGCCATCCCGGGCATCGGCGCGCGCAAGCTCGAACAGTACGGGCCGGATGTGCTGGCCTTGGTCAGGAGTCGGCAGTAAATGCCAACCTGCGCAAAAATCGCGCCAAAACCGCAGGTAGAAAATGTGTTGTGGGTTCTAGCTGTTAAGGTCTAGCCTCAAGAGCACCTACTGAAACGGTCGAAGGGAGGGTTCCGATCATGGCGATCATCACTGTGCTGACACGCGTTGAAAGTGCGCGCGTTGCCGGCATGCCGCGGACTCTCCACGTCACCGAGCCCCCCGTCGCCGCGGGGCCCTGGGCGTTTCGAGCCGCCGCGGCGCAGCATGCGCCGGCGGCAGCCGCTGCTGTGCAGCGCCTGCGCCGCGCCGCCGCGACTGGCGTGTCCGTGGATCGGGGTACCACCTAGAACACCCCGACTTTGCCGAATGGCCACGGACCCGCAATCACCGGATCCGTGGCCATAGTTTTCGGACGACACCGAAAACCCTGGTCGTAGATCCGCCAAGACAGAGTTGGCCGATCACAACCAAACGACCAGGAAGCAGGGATAGAGCACATGTCAATTGCGATGAGCGCTTGGGAGAGCGTCCCGTCGGTGACATGCCGTGCGACGTTGCAGGCGGTGCCGTGTCATATCGGCGACCCCGATCTGTGGTTCGCCGAGAACCCGGTCGACCTCGAACGTGCCAAGGCGCTGTGCGCGGATTGCCCGATCCGGCGTCAGTGCCTGGCTGCTGCGCTGGAACGGCAAGAGCCGTGGGGGGTCTGGGGTGGCGAGATCCTGGAACGGGGTGCTGTCGTCGCCCGCAAGCGTCCGAGGGGTCGCCCGCGCAAGAACACCGAACCGAACCCGGCGGCCGCGTAGGCCGCCGGGCTTCGGCCACGTTCGCGGTACCTCGCATCGTGGCGGCAACATGTCTGACATGTAGGATCGGATATGTAGCCGTTCGAGGAGCGAGGAGGGACGCGCCGGTGACCGAGAAGAGGTCGGTGTCGGACTCATTGAGGGCGGACGCGGGCGACGACGCGTCACTGCTGGCCAGATTGGAACAGTTGTGGGAACTTGCCGCCAAGGGTGGAGACGCCTTCCCCGGAGAGCCCGCGCTGGCGTCGGCGCTGGCCGCGAGCCGTGCGGCATTGCGGGAAGCCCTCGTACGTCTCGAGGAGCGTGGCTACATCAACCGGCGGCAGGGCATGGGAACGGCGATTAATCGTGCGGTGCTGGACATTCCGGTGCGCATCGATGAAAAAGTCGAGAACGCAAGGATTATCGATGCGATGGGCAAGGTCTCGCGCATCGAGTTGATCGCGATGGAGTGGGGGGAGGCCACCGCCGAGGAGATCGCCCGGTTCGACGCCGCGCAATGTTTCGGTGTGTTGCGCACGACGAAGGTGTGGTACGCCGACGAGAGTCCGGTGATCAAAGCGCGTGACGTGATACCTGTTCGCTCGGAAGGGATTTCGCGCGGTGATGTGGATGCTCGCGCGTCCGTGTTCGAGTTGTCCGAGCAGTTGGGCAACCGTCCCGCCGAATGGGAGACGGTCTGGCTGTCGGCGGTCCACCTAGGCGATGACGCGGTGCTGATGGGTGGCACTCCGCAGGAGTCGATTCTGGAGCTCGATGTGACGGGTGTGGCACGTGAGGGCGCGGCGGCCTACTGGGCCACCGAGCGGCACCGCACGGTGGGGTTCCGGTATGCGATGGTGCGCTCGCTGAGCGAGCGGTGACGGACTGAGTCCGGCCGCGGCGTGCCGGGCGGTGCTCAGTCGCGGTGCAGCCGGGTGAACGCACTGCGGTGAAAGATCAACGGGTCCTGTTCTCCTCGCAGGGTGACAGCGTCGATCGCGAGGGTCACCATCAGGTGGTCGCCTGCCGATGTCTCACCCATCAGCGTGGTGTCCAGCCATACGGATGTATTCGCAATGAACACAGCGCCTTCCGGAGTGTCGACGGTGTGCAGCCGGGCGAACCGATCTCCGGTCTTGGCGGCCAGTGCACGGGCGGTGTCAGCGTGACCTTCGCCGAGCACACTGATCCCCAGCCGGGGCGCGGTGCGCAGTCGGGGCCACGTGCTCGACGTCGAGCTCACGCACACCGCGACGATGGGCGGTTGCAGGGACACCGGCACGAAGGTGCTCATGGCGACGCCGGTTCGTTCGCCATCCACCATGGCGCAGACGGCCACGACGGCACTCGGAAAGTGGCCGAAAACATCACGCAGCAGCCGATTGTCGAGTTTGTCGACGGTCAGGCTCATAATTTGTCTCCTCGGTTCGGGTCGCGGATGGCGACGGCTATAACGTTTTGCCGGCTTGAGTGGTGGTCTCGACCGGGATCAGGCGCTCCAGCCCCGCAAACACCGCATACATCGCGCTGCCGATGGCGACGGCGATGACGCAGACTCCCCACATCAAGGCCACCTGCAGCTGGGCTTGGGTGTGCTGTAGGAGGAATCCCAACCCGCTGATCGAGCCGACGTACTCGGTGGCGATGGCGCCGACGATCGCCGTGGCGGCACCGAGCTTCAGCGACGTCATGAACATCGGTATCGCCGAAGGGATCAGCGCGGTGACGATCTGCTGGCGTTTGGTCGCTTTGAGCGAATACAGCAGTTCGAGCACCTCACGCGGGCAGGAGTCGAACCCTTTCATGAGGCTCACCAGTGTCAACGGGTAGGTCAGGAACGCCGCGAGCAGGACCTTCGGGGCCAGGCCGAACCCGAGCCACAGGGTGAATATCGGGGCGATCGCGATCAGCGGCACCGCCTGGGCGGCGAGCAGAATCGGATACGAGATCTGCTCGAGGCGCTTGGAGTACAGGAACCCGACCGAGCCGACGACGGCGAGCGCCGTGCCGAGCAGCAGTCCCAGGCCGGCTTCGGCCAGTGTGGTCGCGGTGTTGGACACGATTGTGGACGGGTTCTCGGCGACCGCTCGCACGACATCCAGCGGGGCCGGTACCACGAACGGGTTGAGCGACAGACCGCGCACCGCCAGGTGCCAGATCGCAACGACGGCCAGCAGCGCAAGCTTCGGCGGCCACACGGCGGAGAACCAGCGGCGTGCGGTGCCGCGGGGGGAGTGGCTCACATCGCCTCCTTGATCGAGGCCGACCACGGCATGACGACGGCTTCGACGACCGAGAGGATCGCCAGCAGCGCCAGCGTAAGGAAGATGGCGACGATGACTGCGGCCCACATCAATTCGGGTCTGTTGCTGGCACCCGCGATCTGCACCAGGTAGCCCAGGCCGCTGGTGCCGGTAATCCACTCGGCGACGATCGTCTGGATGACGCAGGTGGACACCGACACTCGCAGCGCGGCGAACAGGTACGGCAGCATGGCGTAGAACTGCAGGATCCGCAGGCGTTGCCACGGTGACGCGTCGAGCGTGGCGAGCAGCTCCTCGCCTTCGGTGTCGGTGTCGTCGAGGCCCCGCCTGACGTAGATGGCGGTCAGCAGGGTCGCGGCCATGGCCGCGATGATGATGCGCGGCGCGGGGCCGTTACCCAGCGCGACGACGAGGACGGGAATGACCGCGATGAGCGGGGCGGTGCTCAGCACGATCACCAGCGGCATCAGCGCCCGGTTGAGCGGCGGCAGATAGGCGAGCAGGATGGCCAGGACGACACCGATGACAGTGCCGAGAAACAGTCCGATCAGCGACGCCGACAGGGTGGCGAACGCCTCGGTGGTGATCAATGCGGCGTTCTTGTGCAGGGCTGCCAGCACGGCGCGGGGCGCGGGCAGGATGTAGGCGGGCAGCAGGTCCGCCGCCGTGACGACTTGCCATACCGTGCCCACGACGGCGATTCCGAGACCGAATTGCGCAGTTCGCCGCGCAATCGGTGCCAGCACGGATGCGGCGGGTGTCCGGCTGGGACGTCCCGAGACGGTCCCGGATGCCGGCTGTGCGGCGCTCACCGGGCCATCCCGTCGATGAGCCGATGCCTCAGCAGCGTTTCTATCTTGGCGAACTGCAGTTCGTCGCGAATCGCCGAGGTGCGTCCGCGCCCGAACGGGATCTGCTCGACATGGGTGATCGTGCCCGGCCGGGAAGACATGACGGCCACGCTGTCGGACAGGATGATCGCCTCGGCGATGGAGTGCGTGACGAGGACCAGGCTGGCGCCGGTTTCCTCCAGCAGGCGCAGCACTTCGAAGTTGAGCCGGTCACGCGTCAACTCATCGAGCGCCCCGAAGGGCTCGTCCATGAGCAGCAGTTGCGGCCGCAGCGTCAGCGCGCGGGCGATCGCCGCGCGTTGTTTCATCCCCCCGGACAACTCGTGGGGGTAGGCACGCTCGAACCCGCGCAGCCCGACGAGGTCGATCACTTCGTCGACGCGCGCCTGCCGGTCGGCCCGATCGACGCCGGCGATCTCCAGCCCGAGCCCGACGTTCTCCCGCAGCCGCCGCCACGGCAGCATGGCCGCATGCTGCGAGACCAGCGCGAACACCCTGTCGCCGCGCGCCTGTGCCGGGGTGCGTCCACCGATCCGCGCATGGCCGCTGGTCGGGCTGACGATGTCGGCGAGCACCCGGAGCAGCGTCGACTTGCCGCATCCGGAAGGACCCAGCAGTGACATCCAGGAGCCTGCGGGCAGGTGGAATCCGCAGTTCTGCACGGCGACGGTGGTCTGCCCGCGGCGCCGGTATACGACGGATACGTCCTCGACGGTGATCCCCGCATCGGTCTCGGGTGTCATGCTGGCCTCCTCGGTGGGGTGGGTCGGTGGTTCCGGGCGCTCAGATCCGGGCGGTGCCGGCTTCGCCGGCGAGATCGTGCAGCAGCGGATGGACGTCGACCACCGATCCGGTCATCCCGAAGCGGGCCATCTGGTCGCTGGTGGACGCCCACACCCCGGGATCGAGCGCGAGCAGCCCGCGGGTTCTGGTCCACTCGGTGCTCAGGAACGGGACTTGTTTGTTGGCCTGGTAGATCTGCTGGTCGAGGTCCAGGCCCGGCGCAAAGGCGTTGTCCACCATGTAGTGTGCGGCCGCCGTCGGGTCGGCGAGGAACTTCTCCCAGGCCAGCCCGGTGGCTTTGACCCAGCGGGTCAGGTCGTCGCGCCGGTTGTTGAAGGTGTCCGCCGTCGTGACGTACACGTCGCCCTGGGCGGGCAGCCCCAATTCGGCCAGCGAGATATTGGTGACGGGGACCCCGGCCGCCTCGATTGCGCGGCCGTCGTTGATCGCGTAGGTCGCGAACAGGCAGTCGACCTGCCCGGCGACGATCGGTGAGATGTCGGAGTTGCCGACCGGCACGACGGTGAAGTCCGAGGGCTGCAGTCCGCCCGTCTGCATGATCATGTTGAGGTAGGACTGTTCCTGTCCTTTGAGTCCGAGGACGTGCCCCTTGAGGTCGGCGACGGTCGAGATGTTCGAGGCGCGGCGACAGGTCATCGCGGTGGGCGCGGTCTGGAACTGCGTCGCGATGGCGACAAGATCGGCGCCCTGCTCGACGGCGTGCAGCATGTCGGGTGCGTCCATCACCCCGATGTCGATCTGGCCGGCCACCAACAGGGTCGACGGTGGGGTGTTGCCGCCGGGCTGCACGTCGACGGCCAGGCCGGCGTCGCGGTAGAGGCCTTCGTGCAGGGCGTAGTACGGCCCGTAGTTCTCGACGGTGCCGATGTAACCCAGCCCCACCGTGAGTGAGGGTTGTGTGGGTGTGTCGTCGGCGGGTGAGCACGCGGCCAGTGCGACCGTCGCGACGGCGGTCAGGATCGCGCCGGCCTGCCGCATGCGGTTTCGGATACGCACGGGAACTCCTTCGTCTCGTTGGTTGTGGCAGCGATGTCGGCTGAACGCCGTTGTTTGGCAACTACTTCCGATGGTCGCGCGTCAATACCGGGTTGCTCTGGGCAGGGGTGGTGCCAGGTGTGCCGGCTCAGCACCCCGGTCGGATCCGGGAATTGGTGGCCGCCTCCGGAGCCAGCCACGAGCGTTAGCTTAATTACTTATCAGACATGTGGCAACCCCAAGTGTTCATTTGGTCTCTCCGTAGCAGCTGGTGGGCTGTCGGAGGCGGTGGGTTGCGATGCCTTTCCCGCTGAACTCCCGGGGTGGTGCGGGTTCGTCGATGGGCCGGGAAATAGGCGATGAAGTGCGGAAAAGTGCCGATGGAGAACTCCGGTGATGTCGGCATGGCATGGGCTCGACGGTGCTCAACGGCGCGGTGGGATGCGTCGCCTGGGCCGTCGGTAATTCGGATCTTGTGTCAGACAAGTTGGAGCGCTAGTGTCACCTGACATCACCTGTCTGACAAGTTGTCGACATGAGGTGGTTTCCACGACAAGGGAGAGCAGTATGGCCAACATCAGTTCCTTCGGCGTCATGCACCAGCAGTGGGCGTCGGCGTCGATGTCCGATGCCGAATCCATGGCGCAAACCATCGCCGACATCGAGTTGGCCGACCGCTTGGGGTACGACTCGTTCATGCTGGGCGAGCATCACTTTCCGAAGGGAAAGTTCCCGGGCCGCATCGCATTCCCCGAACATGTGCTGGCGTTCGCCGCGGCGCGGACCGGCACGATCAAACTCGGGACCGGTGTGAAGGTGATCGCCGTCGACAAGGCCTGGCGCATCGTCGAATCCATGTTGACGCTGGATCTCCTGGCCGAGGGCCGAGCGTTCTTCGGGTTGGGCGCGGGCGGCGACGAACCGGCGATCTTCCTGCCTGATGTCTACACGTCCGAACAGCGGCGTGCCCGTTTCCGCGCAGCGATGACCGAACTCATCGGACTCCTGCAGACCCAGGGCACGTCCTATTTCGAGGAGCCGCTAGGACCCACCGACATCGATTCGCGATCGCTGCTGACCCGGCTGTGGGTGGCCGCGCGGGACGAGGAGACCATCCGTTTTGCCGCCGAAAACAGCCTGCACTTCGTTATGGGTCAGGCCGAAGTTCCCGGGGCGCAGGGCCCCTACATCAACACCTATCGCCAGGCGGGCGGGCGCGGTGAGACTCGGGCCGTCCGCATCGTCATCATCGCCGCCACCAACGAGGAAGCGGTCGCCCGCGCCGCGCGCAGCTACGCCGTGTACTCCGAAGGCGAAGACCGCTACTACTTCGAGGCGGTACAGAACGGCCTGTTCGAGACCGAGGACCCCAGTAGCTTCACCGATGCGCTGTATCGGCGCAGCTATGTCATCGGCAGCCCAGACAGCGTCGCCGCTCAGCTGTCCGCCTACCAGGACAGCGTCGCCGTCGACCGGCTCGACCTGATGGTCCACATGCCCGAGCTGTCGGTGGCCGAGGTGCGTGAGTCCCTCACGCTGTTCGCCGCCGAGGTCGCCCCGCGGCTGCCCGAACCGCACACGGAAGCGGTCGCCGCCGGCCGGCCCGGCTGAGCTGCCAGTGCGTGCGACGGCGACACCGCCCGAATTCCACCGACGATTCCCAAAGGACAACACACCCATGACACCTGTATTGACCTACCCGACCTCGGCAGTACTGGGTAGCACCGACATCGCGAAGCTGGCGGTGTTCTTCAGCGCGTTCGGTATGCAGCCGCGCCCGATCGGCCGCCTCGACGCGCAGGCGAGCGCAGCGCTCTACGGTCTGGCGGGGGCGACCCGCCAGATCGAGATGGTCACGCCGGGTTCGGACCGCACTGTGCGGATCGTCGAAACACCACACGAGGCTTTACCCTTCCAGCCGATGACGGGGGGTCCGTACGGTCTGGACTTCTTCTCCAACGACGTCGACACCACGATGGCGCTCGTCAACGCCGCGGGCGGGCACAACGCCACCGAGTTCATCGAATTCGGTCTGGAGCCCTCCAGACACCCGGACGCCGACACCACTCCCAAGAGCTACGAGAATCTGTTCCAGGGGCCCGACGAGGTGACGGTCTACGTCACCGACGTGGTCCGCACCGTGTCGCACTACCACAGCCTGCTGGACCGCGAGCCTGCGCGGATCAACTCGGAGCTGATCGAAATCTGTTGGATCGTAGATGATCTGGATCTCGAACAGAAGTTCTGGGAGAAGGAGGTCGGGGTGGATGTGGTGTTCCACTGCTATGCGGAGAACGACGGCATGGTCAAACTCATGCACCACCCCCATCCGACGCTTCTGCGGTGCATCAACATCACCGATCGGGACCGCAATACCAAGATCGAATTCATGTCGTACCCGGACGAAACCATCAGCACCCCGCCCAACTGGCCGCTGCGAGGTGGCCTGTTCGCATCGCTGTTCTGGGTCGAGGATCTGCCGGCGGCCATGCGGGAACTTCCGAGCGCGTCATTCGGCGACGTGGCCCGATTCGACGATCCCCACGACGGACCTGTCGAGGCGGTATCGGCGGTCTCACCGTCCGGTGTCCGGTTCGAAATCCGCAGTAAGCGTGTGGCCGCTGCGTGATGTCTTGCACCGCAGCGGCTCCGATCGAGAGGTCCGGCATATGAACACCCGGGCACCGAACGGGCGGTGGGCCACGGCAGCCCTCGGCCTGTCGGGCATCGTGCTCGTCGCCGTGAACCTTCGCCTGGCGGTCGCGTCGGTGGGCCCCGTGCTCGGGGAGATCCGCGCCGATCTGCGCCTGGGCGACGCCGGTGCGGGTCTGCTCACGAGTGTCCCGGTCGTTACCTTCGCCGTGTTCGGAGCCGCCACACCGTGGTTGGTCCAACGTTGCGGGGCGCGCCGCATCACCCTGCTCGGCCTACTGGCCACAGCCCTCGGGTTGGCGGGGCGGGCCGTATCGCCCGGCGCAGCGGTATTCCTCGCATTGAGTTGTGTGGCACTGGCCGGCATCGCCGTCGTCAACGTGGTCCTGCCGTCCCTGGTGAAGGCATACTTTCCCGATCGGGTCGGGCTCGTCACGGCCGCCTACACCACCGCGCTGGCGATCGGGCTCACGCTGGCGACAGCGGTCACGGTGCCGATCGCATCCGCGTTCGGATCCTGGCGGTGGGGCGTGGGGATCTGGGCGGCGGTGGCCGTGCTGGCCACTGCGCCGTGGTTGCTGTTGGCGCGACACGAGCGGGCTCCCGCACCGTGCGGTGCGGGTGGCACGATCACGCTGCGGATGCTGGCGCGCACGCGCCTCGCGTGGACGATGGCGGCGGCGTTCGGGGTGCAGTCCATGGTGGCCTACACGGTGTTCGGCTGGTTCCCGCAGGTGTACCAGGATGCCGGCCTTTCGGCGACGGCGGCCGGTTTCCTGGTCGGTGCGGCAACGGCGGTGGGTATTCCGGTGTCGTTCGCACTGCCCTGGCTGGCCACCCGGCTGGGTGGATACGGGCCGCTCGCGGTCGCGCTGGTCGGCAGTTACCTGATCGGGTTCGTCGGGTTGGCGTGTGCGCCGCTCGGCGGGGCCTGGGTGTGGGCGATCGCGGTCGGCATCGGCCAGGGTACGTTCCCACTGATCCTGACCCTCATCGCGCTGCGCGCGCATACCGCGGCGGGCACCGCCGCGCTGTCCGGATTTGCGCAGTCCGTCGGGTATCTGATCGCGGCGCCGGGTCCGGTGCTCATCGGAATCCTGCACGGTCTCACCGGATCCTGGTCGGCGCCAATGGTGTCGCTCATGGCGATGGCGGTCGCGCTGGGTGTCCTGTGCCTACGGGTGGCGACGCCGGCGTGGATCGAGGACCAGATCCGATCTGACCCGACGCCCCGCCTGTCCACCACCGCAACCTCCACGGAGAAATGAGATTCACCATGCCCCAACACTTGCCGCCGGCGCCGTCCTCCACGGTGCTGGGAGCCACGGACCCCGCTGCGATGGCAGCCTTTCTCGCCGTGTTCGGTGGCCAGCCCCGCCGTGTCCCACCGCTGTCCGTGGTCACCTCGTCGTCGCTCTACGGGATCGAGGCGGAACTGGACCAGGTCGTCGTCACCGAACCACGATCCGGCGCGACCATCCGCATCGTCGGCACGCCGCACCCCGCTCCGACGTTCACCCCGCTGGTCGCCGGACCCTACGGGATCGACTACTACACCCGCGATCTTGAGCTATCCCAGGGGATGTTGCGGGCGGTCGGCGGCCGCGAGTTCTCACCACTGGTCGGATACACCGGTGTCCCGAACGCCGCGGGTCCACAGATCACGGGTCATATCACGCACGAGCTGATGCTGCGCGGGCCTGATGAGCTCGCGGTGTTCCTGACGGATGTCACCGCCACCTCCCGGCCATGGCCCACGCTGCTGGACGTCGACCCCGACCGCGTGCACTCCGAGCTGCTCCAAATGTGTTGGGTGGTCGACGACATGGACGCCGAGCGGGCCTTCTGGCTCGAGGAGGTCGGATGGATATGTGTGCTCGACGAGGTTCCCGACCTCGACGAGATGCAGACGCTCATGTCCACCCCCGGTAACTCACCCCTGCGGTGTGTACATGTCACCGGCGCGGCCGGGAACCACAAGATCGAGCTGATGGCTTATCCGGCCGAACGGGTTGGCGCCCGTGCGCACTGGCCGCTGCGCGGCGGGTTGCATTGCGTCACCTTCGATGTCGCCGATCTCGACGCCACGATGGCGGCGCTGCCCAGTGCACACTTCGGCATCCCCCTCGTCGCCGACGCCGGCCGGGGTCCGCAACGCGTGGTCACCGCGACGTCCCCCGGCGGGTGTGTGCGCTTCGAACTCTGGGAGGTGTTGCGCCCGGGCGGCGGCGGGACACCGGCGGGTGGGTCGGATCATGAGTGACCGGGTGGTGGCATCGGCGTTGGAGAGACTGGCCTGCGGCGGAATGGTCGTGGTCGCAGACGAATCCAGTCGGGAAAACGAGGGTGACTTGGTGTGCGCTGCCGAATACATCACGGTCGATCGAATGGAGTTCTACTTGCGGCACGGCAGTGGGATCGTCTGCACGCCGATGGCTGACGAATGGGCGGAGCGTCTCGACCTGCCGCCGATGGTCGACCGCAATACCGACGCGCAGCGAACGGCATTCACCGTCACTGTCGACCATATCGACACCGGCACCGGCATCTCGCCGCGGGACAGGGCGACGACCGTGCGGGCGCTCGGCCATCCGGATACGACGCCGCAGGCCTTACGGCGACCCGGACATGTGTTTCCGCTGCGGTCGAAAGCCGGTGGTGTGTTGCAGCGTCGCGGGCATACCGAGGCGGCTTCGGATCTGGTGAAGCTGGCCGCATTGGGCGGGGTCGGGGTCATCACCGAACTCGTCACGCCGGCCGGAACGCCGCTGAACGGTGAGCAATCGGCGGCGTTCGCGCGTCAGCACGACTTGCCGTTCCTCCAGATCGCCGATCTGGTCGAATACCGGCGCCGGCACGATCCGATGGTGCTCAGGGTCGGCGAGGCCGCCATCCCGACACCGTCCGGGGTCTTCGTCGCCCACAGCTACCGATGCCGTGCCGACGGGCTGGAACATACGGTGCTGACGATGGGTGACCCCGCCGCGGCGAGTACCACCGCAGAAGGCGCCTTGGTGCGTGTCCACAGTGAATGCGCCACGGGCGACCTGTTCGGTTCCCGCCGCTGCGATTGCGGGCCCCAGCTGAGCGAGGCGATGGAGGCGATCGCGGCCGAGGGAAGTGGGGCACTGGTGTATGTCCGCGGCCACGAGGGCCGTGGTATCGGTCTGGGTGCCAAGCTGCAGGCTTACCGGCTCCAGGATGCGGGCCTGGACACCGTGCAGGCCAACGTGCACCTCGGGCTTCCCGTCGACGCGCGCGAATACGGGATCGCTGCCGCGATCCTCGGCGACCTGGGGATCACCCGAATCCGCTTGATCACGAACAATCCCCGAAAGTGCGCGGGTTTGGCGGACCATGGACTACACATCGCGGGCCGCGTCGCATCCCACCCCGTGGTCGGCCCCGACAATCTCGCCTACCTGCGTGCGAAACGGGACCTGCTCGGACATTGCATCGAAATACCCTGCAATGCAACGGTGTTGGCCGATAGTGATGGCGCTCGCACCTCGCATGCGCCGGGACGATCATGACCTTCGACCATGGTGTGGACGTCACCGGACCGGTGGGCGGGTCGTCACACATCGAGGTGCTCGACGCCGCGCTGGCGTTGATCGCCGCCTTCGCCCGCCACGACACCGAGCGGTATTTCTCGGCGTTCCGCGAGGACGCGACGTTCGTCTTCCACAACCATCACCGGCGGCTGGAGTCGCTCGGGCAGTACCGCGCGCTCTGGCGACGGTGGGAGCGCGACAACGGGTTCACGGTCTTGGACTGCGAGTCGAGTGAGCGACGTATCGATGTCTACGGTGACGTCGCCGTCTTCACCCACGACGTCGCCACTACCCAACGCGGCGGTGCCACGGTGGCCGACGCGACGGTCACGATCACCGCCGAACGCGAGACGATCGTTTTCGCGCGGGTCGGCGATCGGTGGCTGGCGGTTCATGAGCACCTCTCGCCGCGGTGAGCGAGCCGGCCGCCACGCGCCTGGCCCCGTACGCGGTTCGCCTACGACGCGTGGTCGTTGAGTGGTCGATTGCGCGGTATTGACCGGTTCAGTTTCACGAAAGACGCAGGAAAAGTAGCTCAGTTGACTCGGTATCCATGAAAGATCAGATCAATAGCTTGACGCAGACTTAAAGATGGGATAAAAATCTGTGTCCTGGGGCACATCCAGCCCCAACTGTGGATCGCGAGGTAACCCGAGTCCTCCGCGCGGAGGGTCTCCTCGTACAGACCGGGAGAAACACAATGCCCTCTGAGCAGCTGTCCTGGCGGGAGAAGATCAGCTACGGGGTAGCGGATATGGGCTTCAACTTCTATTGGGCCAATATCGCCACCTTCCTGCTGATCTTCTACACCGATACGTTCGGCCTGTCCGCTGCCGCGGCCGCGTCGATGTTGTTCATCATCAAGCTGGTCAACGCCTTCACCGATCCACTGATCGGTGCCGCCGCCGACCGCACCAACTCCCGATTCGGGAAGTTCCGCCCATACATGCTGTGGATGGCGCTGCCGCTGGCCGCGGCCGGGGTCTTGACCTACACCACCCCTGACCTCAGCGAAGGCGGCAAGCTGATCTGGGCTTACGGCACCTATCTACTGATGATGGTGTGCTACACCTGCATCAACACTCCCTACGGTGCGCTGTCGGGCGTGATGAGCTCCGATCCTCAGGAGCGGTCCACCATCAACGGCCTTCGCTTCATCTTCGCGTTCGCCGGCAGCATGCTCGTCACCGCGGCCACCCCCAAGCTGGTCGAGATTCTCGGCGCCGGGGACGACAAGAGGGGCTGGCAGCTGACCATGGTGGTGTGGGGAATCCTCGCCAGCACGATGTTCCTGATCACGTTCTTCAACACCCGCGAGCGCATCGCACCGCCGCCTAACCAGAAGACCAACGTCTGGCAGGACGTGAAAGACCTTGCGCACAACCGCCCCTGGGTGGTCCTGTTCGTCCTGGCATTGGTGATCATGGTGACGATCACGCTGCGCACCACGACCGCCGTCTATTACTTCAAATATGTGGTCGAACGTCCCGAGCTGATCTCCAGTTTCGTGCCCACCTACATGGTGGCCGCGGCGGCGGGGGCCTCGCTCACGCCGGTCCTGACACGCTACTTCGACAAGCGCACCCTGCTGATCGGCCTGATGGGCGTCACCGCGGTGCTGTCGTCGGCGTTCCTGTTCGTGCCGAGCGACCAGATCTGGCTCATGTATGTGCTGCAGGCGGGCCTCGGTCTGGCGCTGGGTCCCAAGTCCCCGCTCGCGTTCTCGATGTACGCCGACACGGCCGACTACAACGAATGGCGGACCGGGCGCCGCGCCACCGCAATGACGTTCGCGGCGGCGACGTTCTCCCAGAAGCTCGGGACAGCGCTGGCAGTGGCGGTCATCGGCGCCATCTTCACCGCGCTGGGCTATGTGCCGAACGCCGAGCAGACGACCGGGTCGCTGACCGGAATCGTCTGGCTGATGTCGGTGATACCGGCGCTATTCGCGATCGCCGCCGCGGTGGTGATGTTCTTCTACTCCCTCGACGCGCGCACACTGACGACGATCCAGGCCGAACTGGCCGAACGCAAAGAGGTCGACATGGCAGGAGCGGAGACCCGATGATGTTGCAAGCCGTCGACGGCGGCGAACGCTGCGAACTCACCAGCCCCACCGCGATGCCTCGAGCGGGCGGATTCCTGTGGAACAGCAGGATGATGCTCCAGATGACCTGCCGCGGCTACGCTACCGCCCAGTTCATGCAGCCCGAGCCCGCGAAGTACGCCCATGCTCCCAACCTCGAAGCCAAGACATTCATGCAGCCGGAGCAGAACTACTATGCCCACCATCCCGGCCGGTTCGTCTACGTCAAGGACGAGGAGACCGCGCAGCTGTTCTCCGCGCCGTACGAGCCCGTGCGGGCATCCGTGGACAGCTTCCGATTCTCGGTCGGTAAGGGTGATCTCTCCTGGGAGATCGAACATCTGGGCATCCGCGTCGAGCTGACGCTGCGCCTGCCCACCGACGATGTGGTCGAGCTGTGGTCGCTCAACGTGGTCAACGTCTCCGGGCGCCGCCGCTCGATCAGCGTCTACCCGTATTTTCCGATCGGTTACATGTCGTGGATGAACCAGTCCGCCGAGTTCCGCGCGGATCTCGGCGGGATCGTCGCCAGCAGCGTCACGCCGTACCAGAAGGTCGAGGACTACTTCAAGAACAAGGACCTCAAGGACAAGACCTACTTCCTGTGCAGCCACACACCCGACTCGTGGGAGGTCGCGCAGGATCGGTTCGAGGGCGAGGGCGGCCTGCACCATCCGTCTGCCGTCCAGGCTGACACGCTGAGCAACGGCGATGCCCGCTACGAAACACCAACCGCCGTCGTGCAATATCGCCTCGCGCTGGAACCGGGGGAGGAACGCGCGTACCGGTTCCTTTTCGGGCCGGCTCTCGATGATGCCGAAATACGCTGCATGCGTGAGAAATTCATGTCGGAGGCGGGTTTCGCCGACGCGCAGCGGCAGTACGCCCGCTACCTCGAGCGGGGTGCGGGCAGCCTGCGGATCGAGACTCCGGATCGGGACCTGGACAACTTCGTCAACAACTGGCTGCCCAGGCAGGTCTTCTACCACGGCGACGTCAACCGGCTCACCACCGATCCGCAGACGCGCAACTACCTGCAGGACGCGATGGGCATGGCGTTCCTCAGGCCGGCCACCACGAAGGCCGCGTTCGTGCGCGCGTTGTCGCAGCAGGAGCCCAGCGGCGCCATGCCCGACGGCATCCTTCTCACCGAGGAGTCCGAGCTCAAGTACATCAACCAGGTCCCGCACACCGACCACTGTGTGTGGCTGCCGGTCTGCCTCAAGACCTACCTCGACGAAACCGGCGACTACGACTTCCTCGACGAGGTGGTGCCGGGCGCCGACGGCGGACCCGCCCTCACCGTTTTCGAACGCATCAGCCGTGCGATGGACTGGCTCATCGAGGCCCGGGACCACCGTGGCCTGAGCTACATCGCCCAAGGCGACTGGTGCGACCCGATGAACATGGTCGGCTACAAGGGCCGCGGCGTCTCGGGGTGGCTGACGGTCGCCACCGCCTACGCGCTGAACATCTGGGCCGACGTGTGCGAGCATCGCCAGCAGCCGGAGCCGGCCGGCCACTTCCGCGCCGGCGCCGTGTCGGCCAACGATGCTGCCAACGAATACCTCTGGGACGGTGAGTGGTTCGCCAGGGGGATCACCGACGACGACGTCGTCTTCGGCGTCAAAGAGGACGTCGAAGGCCGGATCTGGCTCAACCCGCAGGCGTGGAGCATCCTAGCCGGCACCGCCGACGCCGTAGCGCTCAAGTCGATGCTGGCGCAAGTCGACGAGCAGCTCGCGACCCCGTACGGCGTCGCGATGTTCGCCCCGCCCTACAGCGCAATGCGCGAGGACGTCGGCCGGGTGACGCAGAAGCACCCCGGTTCGGCCGAGAACGGCGCGGTGTACAACCACGCCGCCGCGTACTACATCTACAGCCTGTACACGATCGGTGAGAAGGACCGCGCGTATCGGCATCTGCGCCAGATGATCCCGGGCCCCGACGACGCGGACTATCTGCAGCGCGGCCAGCTGCCGGTGTTCGTGCCGAACTATTACCGCGGCGCCTATCACCAGTACCCGCGCACCGCGGGGCGGTCCAGCCAGCTGTTTCACACCGGCACCGCGGCATGGCTCTACCGATGCCTCATCGAAGGGCTGTGCGGGTTGCGCGGCGGCGCCGCCGGATTGCGTATCGATCCGCAGCTACCCGAGCAGTGGGACGGAATCACGGTGACGCGCGGATTCCGCGGGGCGACGTTCACCGCCGAGATCCGCAGGGCGGACGTCGCCGAGGTGACGGTCCTGCTCGACGGCCGTCGGCTGCCGGAACCGGTGGTCGGTGACATCGTGGCGGGCCGGACCTACCGCCTCGACGTCACCATTCCCCGCGCCTGACCGAGGCGGCGCGGAAACGTCAGGCTGCGGCGGCAAAGCCCGGAATCAGCTCCGTGGCAAGGGCTTTGACGGGGACGTGGGCGTCGAGCTGGCAGGAGATCGCCACCGTGGAGGCGATCACCCGCATGGGGATCGCCAGTTTGGGCGGCAGGTCCATCTGGCGTGCGGTGCGGATCTGCGCGACGGAGCGGTCCATGTTGACGGCGGTCATCTTCTGCAGCCACTTACGGGTGAAGTGGAAGACCTCGACCTCGACGGGCTCCACGTATTGGCGCAGCATGTCGTCGATTTCGCGCACCGAGACCTGTTCGCCGCGCTGGATGAAGCCGACCCGCTCCATGGTCGGCAGCAGCAGGTCGTAATTCTTCTCCAGCGCGTAACGCAGTGTCAGCCCCAGCTCGACGGGGAACCCGCCGGGAAGCGGTGCGACGGCGCCGAAGTCGATGACGCCCATCCGGCCGTCGGGCAGCAGCATGAAGTTGCCCGGATGCGCGTCGCCGTGCATCATCTCCAGCCGCCGCGGCGCGTCGTAGGTCAGTTCGGCCAGCCGGGTGGCCATCAGGTCCCGCTGCGCGGTGGAGCCGTCGCGGATGATGTGGGACATCGGCACACCGTCGATCCACTCCGCGATCACCACCTTGGGGGCACTGGCGATCACCGCGGGGACCAGGAAATGCGGGTCGTGGCGGTAGGCCTTGGCGAAGGCGCGCTGATTGTCGGCCTCCAACCGGTAGTCCAGTTCCATCTCGGTGCGCGCGATCAGCTCGTCGACCACACCCTGGACGTCGGCGCCGGGGGAGAGCTGCTTGAGCACACTGATCATGCGCTGCATGGTCTTGAGGTCGGCGCGCAGCGCCTCGTCGGCGCCGGGGTACTGGATCTTCACGGCGACTTCCCGGCCGTCCGACCACACCGCCTTGTGTACCTGGCCGATG
Organism: Actinomycetota bacterium; assembly: GCA_018268465.1. Classification (GTDB taxonomy): domain Bacteria; phylum Actinomycetota; class Actinomycetes; order Mycobacteriales; family Mycobacteriaceae; genus Mycobacterium. The sequence goes on along the minus strand of JAFDWN010000026.1, from coordinate 20,809 downwards.
CTGGCCGAGGCGACGGGTGTGTCGTCGAACGAGGCGAAACGGTCGCGCCATTTGGTGCCCAGCTGCGCATCCAGGACGCGATGCACCTTGGCGGCGGGCAGCGGCGGTGCGTCCTTCTGCAGTTTGGTGAGCGCCTCCCGGTAGGGCTTGCCGTACTGCTCGGGGATGGCCGCCTCCATCACCGAAAGGGCCTGGCCGACCTTCATCGCGCCGCCCTTGAGTTCGCCCAGAACGGTGAAAAGTTGTTGCGCGGCCTTGTCCATCAGCTCGGCGGTGACCTCGTCCTTCGACTTGCCGGTCAGGCGCTTGCCGAACCCCAGCGCCGCGCGCCCCGCCATGCCGACCGGAAGGGTCGCCAGCTTCGCGTTGCGGGCGGCCCGCCCGCGTTTGATGTCCGCCACGGATCCAATCATCCACGACGGTCCCGACGAGCACTCATTCGGCGATGTCACGGTCAACACGAGCAGCGCGGGTGCCGTGACCATCGGCGTGCCACGATCGAGCTGGAATCGGCGTCGAATTCCAGCGTGGTGTCCAGCACCGGCAGTGGCGGCGGGCGGCGCGGGTCGCCATCGTGGTTGTCGCGCATGGCCCGTACGACGCGGTCGATCTGGTTGAGCGCCAGCGCCGCCGTGGCGAGTACGGTGGCCCGGTCGGCGCTGCCGACGGCGCCGCGCAGCTGGGCGGCCACCGCCGGCCAGGCGGCGTCACGATCGCTGCGATGAAGGTCAGCGCACGCCAGGCAGCTGCTGGCGCCGGGGATCACCAGTGGGCCCACCAGCCCGGTGCCGTCGCGGATACGCACCGCCAGATGCGCCACCCCGGCCGCGTGCAGGTCGCGCACCACATGCGGGTCGGCCACCAGCAGGTCGGACAGCACCACCAGATCGGTCGTCTCCGGCGTGGCTGCCGCGTGCGGGCGCAGACTCTGCGTAACCCGCGACCCCGAACAGCGCAGGCCCGAGGCCAGCAGGTCCGACAGCGGGCCGCGGCCGTGGATGCGGATGCGCGCGGCGTGCGCCCGCCGGCCGACCGGGGCGCGTGTCACGACGCCGGCGTCGCGCAATGACGTGAGCAGGGCGTCGATGCCGTCGGTGTCGACGGCGGCGGCACCGCCGCGCCGCACCGCCTCGGCCCGCAGTTCGTCCGGCGTCGCGCCGGACTGCAACGTGCGCAGCAGATCCGCCAGCACACCCGTGGTCAGCCCGGACGGCGGACGGACCTGGACCGCGCGCCTCGGATGCCATCCCACCTGAACCGACCCGTCGGGTCGCAACAACACCGGCATCGCCGGGTTGAGCACGTACCGCGCTGCCCCCATGAACCGACTCTGCCACGGACGCGCGTGACCGCGGCCGGGTTATCCACAGGCCCCGGGGGTCAGTCCTTGTCGTCGGGACGCTGCTCCAGGTCGGCGATGGCCTGGTCGATCGCGGCGTCGAAGCCGCTGGTGTCGCCGCCGACCATGCGGTCGATGAAGGCTGCGGGTTCGTCGAGATCCTCGGAGCTGGGCAGCAGGTCGGGATGCTGCCAGACGCTGTCGCGGGCGTCGGCGCCCACCGCCTGGGTCAGCCGCTCCCACAACACTGCCGCCTCGCGCAGCTTGCGGGGCCGCAGTTCCAACCCGACCAGCGTGGCGAACGTCTGCTCGGCGGGGCCGCCGCTGGCGCGGCGCCGCCGCAGGGTTTCCGAAAGCGCCGACGTCCCCGGAATGCGGTCACCGAGCGCGGCGGTGACCACCGTCTGCACCCAGCCCTCGATCAGTGCCAGCAGCGTCTCCAGGCGTTCGAGCGCGGCCTGCTGCTCGGGCGTCGCCTTGGGTTCGAAGATGCCCTGGTTGAGCAGCTGCTCCATCTCCGAGGGATCCGACAACGACGCCGGGTTGAACCCGCGGGCGAGATCCTCGATGCCGCTCATATCGATCTTCATGCCCTTGGCGAAAGCCTCGACGGCGTTGAGCAGCTGGCTGGACAACCAGGGGACGTGGGAGAACAGCCGGTGGTGGGCGGCCTCGCGCGCGGCGAGGAACGTCAGGATCTCGCTGCGCGGCTGTTCCAGACCTTCGGCGAAGGACTCGATGTTCTCCGGCATGAGCGCGGCCACGGCTTTGGGACCCAGCGGCAGACCGATGTCGGTGGAGGTCAGCACCTCCCGGGACAGCTTGCCCAGCGCCTGCCCGAGCTGGGATCCGAACGCCATCCCACCCATCTGCGACATCATCGCCAGCAGCGGGCCGGCCATACCCTTGGCCTCCTCGGGCAGCGCGGAGGCCCAGACCGTCGAAATCTGCTGGGCCACCGGATCGCACAGCCGCTTCCAGGTGTCCAGGGTGTTGTCCAACCAATCGGAGGCCGTCCACGCCACCGACTTGGTGGTGCCCGCGGGCAGCGCGGTCACGCCGTCCAGCCAGGTCTCGGCCAGCCGCACCGCGTCGGCGACGGCGGTTCCGGTCTTCTCTGGGATGGGCGCCACGAACCCGATCGAATTCGACGCCAGCTGACGGGCCAGGTCGTAGTTGACCGGGCCGGACTGGGTTCCGCCGGCCATCGCGCCGCCGGCACCGCTGAACATCTCGCCCAGTTTGGTGAAGATCTGCCCGAGGTCGCCCATGTCGAAGCCCGCGCCGCCGGGGCCGAACATCTGGCCGAACGGATCGGCGGGATTCTCGCCGGAACCGGCGCCCCCGTCGGGGTCCTTCTTGCGTTTGTCGCGCTCCGGGTCGTCGCCCGAGGAGAAGCCGAAAGGCAGGTCAGCCATGTCGTCAACGGTACTCACCACAGCGCCTCCGCGCGGGCACCCGGGTCACGCTCTGAGTGAATCGGACCGTCCCGTGGCCGCCCGCGGGCTCTGCGGCGGTGGCGTACAGGCTTTTCACAGCCCCGGCGGCGTCCGTCGTCGGTGCGGGTCAGCGCCGGGGAACATCTACTGTTGGCGGCGTGAACAGGCGGATTTTGACGCTGCTGGTCGCGCTCGTGCCGATCGTGGTCTTCGGCGTGCTGCTGTCGGTGGTGACGGTGCCGTACGTATCGCTGGGCCCCGGCCCGACGTTCAACACGCTCGGGGAGGTCGACGGCAAGGAGGTCGTCGACATCGAGGGCACCGAGGTGCATCCGACCGCCGGGCACCTGAACATGACGACGGTCTCGCAGCGTGACGGGCTGACGCTGGGGCAGGCGCTGGCACTGTGGGTGTCGGGCCGCGAGCAGCTGATTCCCCGCGATCTGGTCTATCCGCCCGACAAATCCAAGGATGAGATCGACGAGGCCAACACCTCCGACTTCCGGCGCTCCGAGGACAACGCCGAGTACGCGGCGCTGTCGTTTCTGAAGTACGCCCCGGCGGTCACCGTGGAGAGCGTGTCCGACCCCGGCCCGTCGGCAGGCAAGCTGGAGGCCGGTGACGCGATCGACGCGGTCAACGGCAAACCGGTGGCCAACCTCGACGAGTTCCAGGCGCTGCTGAAGAACACCAAACCGGGCGACGAACTCGTGCTGGACTTCCGCCGCAAGAACGCCCCGCCGGGCGTGGCCACCGTCACCTTGGGCGCCAATCCCGATCGGGAGCACGGATACCTGGGGGTCGCCGTGGTCGAGGCGCCGTGGGCGCCGTTCACCATCGACTTCAATCTGGCCAACATCGGGGGACCGTCGGCCGGACTGATGTTCAGCCTCGCGGTGATCGACAAGCTGACCACCGGAGATCTCAACGGGGCGAAGTTCATCGCCGGCACCGGCACCATCACCGGGGACGGTGAGGTCGGCTCGATCGGCGGGATCACCCACAAGATGCTGGCCGCCAGGGAGGCCGGCGCCACGGTGTTCCTCGTACCCAGTGACAACTGCGCCGAGGCCATGACCGCCCCTCAGGACGGGCTGGAGCTGGTCCGGGTCGGCACCCTCACCGAGGCGGTCGACGCATTGCACACGATTTCCGCCGGTGGCGAACCTCCCCGATGCTGAGAGGTTCCTGCGAGCCCAGATGCGTAGAGTTGTGTCCACATCGATCGGTACCGCTGTCGTGTGAACACGGCGACAGCATGTCCGTCACGGACCGAGACTGGAGTTGACGAGTTGGGTATGCGGCCCGCGGCGAGGATGCCGAAGCTGACGCGACGTAGCCGGATTCTGATCGGGGCGGGACTGGCAGCCGTCGTGCTGCTGCTGATCGGTCCGCGCCTGGTCGACGGATACGTCAACTGGTTGTGGTTCGGCGAGCTGGGTTACCGCTCGGTGTTCTCCACCGTCGTGCTCACCCGCATCGCGGTGTTCCTGGTGGTCAGCGTCTCGATCGGGGCCATCGTCTTCGCCGGTCTCGCGTTGGCCTACCGCACCCGGCCGGTGTTCGTGCCGACGGCAGGCCCCAACGACCCGGTCGCGCGGTACCGCACGACGGTGATGAGCAAGCTGCGACTGTTCGGGCTCGGCATTCCCGCGGCCATCGGCATCCTGGCGGGGATCGTCGCGCAGAGCTACTGGGTGCGCGTCCAGTTGTTCCTGCACGGCGGGACATTCGGCATTACCGACCCGCAGTTCGGCATCGATCTCGGTTTCTACGCCTTCGATCTGCCGTTCTACCGGATGGTGCTGTCGTTCCTGTTCGTCGCGGTGTTCCTGGCGTTCATCGCCAACCTGCTCGGTCACTACCTGTTCGGTGGTATCCGGCTGGCTGGCCGCGCCGGTGCGCTGAGCCGCGCGGCACGGATCCAGCTGATCACGCTGATCGGCACCCTCGTGCTGCTCAAGGCCGTCGCCTACTGGTTCGACCGCTACGAACTGCTCAGCAACACCCGTGGCGGTAAGCCGTTCACCGGCGCCGGCTACACCGATATCAACGCCGTGCTGCCCGCCAAACTCATCCTGATGGCGATCGCGGTGATCTGCGCGGTGGCGGTGTTCTCTGCGCTGGTGCTGCGGGACCTGCGGATCCCGGCGATCGGTGTGGTCCTGCTGCTGCTGAGCTCGCTGATCGTCGGCGCGGGCTGGCCACTTATCGTCGAGCAGTTCAGCGTCAAACCCAATGCGGCGCAGAAAGAAAGCGAGTACATCAGCCGAAGCATCACCGCGACCCGATCGGCGTACGGGCTCAACGACGACGTGGTGACCTACCGCGACTACAGCGGCAACGTCCCGACCACCGCGCAGCAGGTGGCGGCCGACCGCGCGACGACGTCGAACATCAGGGTGCTCGACCCGACGATCGTGAGCCCCGCTTTCACGCAGTTCCAGCAGGGCAAGAACTTCTACAGCTTCCCCGAGCAGCTGGCGATGGACCGCTACACCGGGCCCGACGGCAACCTGCGCGACTATGTCGTGGCCGCGCGTGAGCTCAACCCCGAACGGCTGATCGACAACCAGCGGGACTGGATCAACCGGCACACGGTCTACACCCACGGCAACGGTTTCATCGCCTCCCCGGCCAACACCGTGCGCGGGGTCGCCAACGACCCGAACCAGAACGGCGGCTACCCGGAGTTCCTGGCCAGCGTCGTGGGCCCCAACGGCGACGTCATCTCGCCCGGCCCCGCACCGCTGGACCAGCCGCGCGTGTACTACGGCCCGGTGATCGCCAGCGCGCCGTCCGACTACGCGATCGTGGGACCCAACGGCGCCCCGCGTGAGTACGACGTCGAGACCAACGTCGAGACGAAGAACTACACCTACACCGGCAGCGGTGGTGTGCCCATCGGCAACTGGTTCACCCGCAGCGTGTTCGCCGCCAAATTCGCCGAGCGCAACTTCCTGTTCTCCAACGTGATCGGCGAGAACAGCAAGATCCTGTTCAACCGCGATCCCGCCGAGCGGGTGGAGGCGGTGGCGCCGTGGCTGACCACCGACACCAGCGTGTACCCGGCGATCGTCAACAAGCGGATGGTGTGGATCGTCGACGGCTACACCACCCTGGACAACTACCCCTACTCGGAGCTGACGACGCTGTCGTCGGCCACCGCGGATTCCAATGAGGTGGCGGCCAACCGGCTGCTGCCCGACAAGCAGGTGTCCTACATCCGCAACTCGGTGAAGGCCACCGTCGACGCCTACGACGGCACGGTGACGCTCTACGCGCAGGACGAGAGCGACCCGGTGCTGCAGGCGTGGACGAAGGTGTTCCCCGGCACCGTCAAGCCCAAGAGCGATATCTCCCCGGAGCTGCAGGAGCATCTGCGCTACCCCGAGGACCTGTTCAAGGTGCAGCGTCAGCTGCTGGCCCGATACCACGTCGACGATCCGGTGACGTTCTTCTCGACCTCGGATTTCTGGGACGTCCCGCTGGATCCGAACCCGACGGCGAGCAGCTACCAGCCGCCGTACTACATCGTCGCCAAGGACATCGCGCAGAACGACAACTCGCCGTCCTTCCAGCTGACCAGCGCGATGAACCGGTTCCGGCGTGACTTCCTCGCGGCCTACATCAGCGCCAGTTCCGATCCGGCGACCTACGGCAAGATCACGGTGCTGACCATCCCCGGCCAGGTCAACGGTCCCAAGCTGGCGTTCAACGCGATCAGCACGGACACCGCGGTCAGCCAGGACCTGGGTGTCATCGGCCGCGACAACCAGAACCGGATCCGCTGGGGCAATCTGCTGACGCTTCCGGTGGGCCAGGGCGGTCTGCTGTACGTGGCCCCGGTGTACGCCTCACCGGGCACCAGCGACGCGGCGTCGTCCTATCCGCGTCTGATCCGGGTGGCGATGATGTACAACGACAAGGTCGGGTACGGCCCGACGGTGCGTGACGCGCTCATCGAGCTGTTCGGGCCGGGGGCCGACGCGACCGCCACCGGACCCGCGCCCACGGAGCTGCCCGGTGGGCAGCCCCAGGCCGCTCCTCAGGCCGACGGTGGCCCGCCCGCGGCGGTGCCGCCGGCCAACCAGGCCGGCCGCGCACCCAGCATTCCGCCGCCCGCGGCGGCCGTGCCGGGCAACGTGCAGCTCTCCGGTGCGAAAGCGGCGGCGCTGCAGGAGGTTCAGCAGGCGCTGGACGGGGTGAGTCAGGCGCAGCGGGATGGTGACTTCGCTCAGTACGGTGAGGCGCTGCAGCGCCTCGACGACGCCATGAAGAAGTACAACTCCACCAACTAGCCCTCCCCACGTCCCCCCCATTTCGCGAGCGTGCCCCCATTTCGCGAGCGTGCCCCCATTTTCGCGAGCGTGCGTGTCTGCGGCCGACACACCGTTGCTCTGCCGTAGTTCGCGCACGCTCGCGTGGGGTCGCGGCCGTCCTTAGACTCAGCCGGTGCGCTATCGCTTGCTGGGGCCGCTGCAGGTGGCGCAGGGGGAGTGCCCGCTCGACATCGGCCCGCCCAAGCAGCGCGCCGTGCTGGGGGTGCTCCTGCTCGCCCAGGGCCGGGTGGTTTCGGTCGACCGGCTGATCGACGCGGTGTGGGGTGAGGACGCGCCGGCCAGTGCGACGGCCAGCCTGCAGGCCTACATCTCCAACCTGCGCCGCGCGCTGCGCGACGGCTCGCGAGAATCCCGCCTCGCCTCGCCCATCATTCGGCAACCCCCGGGGTACTACCTCGATCTCGACCCCGACGACGTCGACCTGGTGGTGTTCGAGGCGGCGTGTGTGCGTGCCGCCGCCGCGGTGGAGGCGGGTGACTGGGCGGAGGCGCTGGCGGAAACGGGTGCGGCGCTGGCCTTGTGGCGGGGGACGTTGCTGGAGGATCTGGGCGACGAACCCTGGGTGGCCCAGGACGCGGCGCGGGTGCGCGAGCTGCACACCGACTGCCTCGATCACCGGGCCACGGCGCTGCTGGCACTGGGGCGGGTGGCGCAGGCGCTGGCCGAGGTGACCCGGTTGCGCGCGGCCGACCCGCTGGCCGACCGGGGCTGCTGGCTGCAGATGCTCACCCTGCACCGGGCGGGCAGGACGGCCGAGGCGTTGGAGGTCTACACCCGCCACGCGCGGGTGCTGGACGCCGAACTGGGTCTGGAGCCGGCCCCGGAGTTGCGGGAGCTGCAGACCGCGATCTTGCGGCAGGCGCCGGAACTGACGGCCTGGCCGCGTACGCCGGAGTGGACCGGGGCGGGTGAGATCCCCGCGCCGAGCGTGCCGCCGGTGGCCGAACCGGCGGCGGTGGGCTCCGCGCCGAAGGGCGCGTTGGTCGGTCGACGGCGCGAATTGGCCATGGCCTCGGACATTCTCGCCGACGTGACGGCAGGTGCGACCCGCTGGCTGGTGGTGTCGGGGCCGCCGGGGATCGGCAAGACCCGCCTGGCGCAGGAGGCGGTCACGCGCTTCGGGTCCGACGGCGGGGGCGTCGTGTGGGTGAACTGCCCCGACGAACAGGCCACCCCGCCGTGGTGGCCGATGCGGCAGCTGGTCCGGGCACTGGGCGCTGACCCCGACACGGTGCTGGAGGTGCCGCCGCACGCCGATCCGGACACCGCGAGATTCCGCGTGTACGAACGTGTTCAGGAGCTCCTCGAGTCGTTGTCACAGCCGGTTGCGGTGGTGATCGACGACGTGCAGTGGGCCGACACGGCGTCGGTGAGTTGTCTGGCGTATCTCGCTGGTGCCCTGCGGGAGCGGCCGATGGCCGTGATCCTGACCGTTCGTGACGGCGAATGGTCACCCGAGCTGGCCCGGCTGCTGGCCACCGTGGCCCGCGGTGATCGCAACCGGCACATCGACGTTCCCGCGTTGTCCCGCGAGGACGTCGCGACACTGGCCAATCAGGTTGCAGACGACGCGGTGACCGATGCCGAGGCCGCGACGCTGGCCGACCGCACCGGCGGTAACCCGTTCTTCGTCTCGGAGTACGCGCGGCTGCCCCGCTCCGAGCGGGTCGGCGCCGAGATCCCGCGGGCGGTGAAATCGGTGTTGGATCGGCGGCTGGCGGGCCTGGATCCGGCTGTGCTGCAGGTGCTCCGGACGGCGGCGATCGTCGGTGACGCGATGGACCGCGGCGCGGTGCCGGTGCTCGCGCAGGCCACCCGACTCGACATCGACACCCTCGCCGACTATCTCGACGAGGCGGCCGACGAACGGATCGTGGTGCCCGCGCGCACCGGCGACGGTTACGCCTTCGCCCACGGTCTGCTGCGTGAGCATCTGATCGCGGGGATGCCGGCATTGCGTCGACAACGCCTGCACGCCAAGGTCGCCGAGGTGCTGGCCACTGCCGGCGCGGAGGATGCGCTGACGCGACGGGCGCAGCATCTGGTGGCCGCGCAGCCGCTGGTGGAGCCCGACGTCGTGGTGGCGGCGTGCCGGCTGGCCGCCGAACAGGCCACCCGGCGCTGGAGTTCCGATATCGCCGCGGACTGGTGGCAGGCCGCGCTGGAAGCCTACGACCGGCTGCCCGCGTCGGCGCAGAGCGACAGCGAACGCGACGCGCTGGCGGGCGCAATGCTGGAGGCGCATTCGCGTGCCGGGCGCGGGCGGCTGGTGCTCGACACCGTCGAGCGCTACCTGCGGGAGGCGCTGCGCGCCTCCCGGCCGGCGACCGTGGGCCGGATGGCCAGCGCGCTGCTGCGGACCAGTGGCGGGTGGCCTTGGCTGGCGCCCGGAGGGGATCCGGGGCCGTTGGTGGCGGCGCTGGAGCGGGCCGTTGCCGTGGCGGAGACCGCACCGGAGGCTGGCGCCCGGGTGCTGGCGGCGCTTGCGGTCGGGCACTGCTACCACCCCGATGCGTCGGTGGCGGCGGACTACCTCGACCGGGCGGAGCGATTGGCCGCGTCCACCGGGGATCCCGACGTGATCGCCGACGCGCTGATGGGCCGGCTCATCACCTACTCGGGTGTGGCCACGTTCAGCCGGCAGACCCTGGAGTGGGTCGATCGGATCGATGCGTTGGAGCACAACAGATCTCGTGAGGACCGGGTGATCGCCCACTCGGTAGCGACGATGGCCGCGATGAATCTGGGTGAGGTGGAGTCGGCGCAGCGTCACCTGCGGACGGGGATCGCCGGCAGCGAGGAACTTCAGCTTCCCGTGCTGCGTGCTCAGTTCCGCTGGATGGAAGCGGTGTTGGCGGTTTGGCGGGGGGACTTCGCCGAGGCGCAGCACCATCACGAACTCGCCGCGCACGTCCATGAGCAGACCGAGCTCTACGAGGCGGGCAGCGGCATGGTCGCCACCGCGAGTCTGCAGTGGGAGAGGGGTGGACCGCCGCGCCTGGAGCGCCCCGGCGGGCGGGTCATCGGGGAGACGGGCGGCAACGACATGGTGGCGCTGGCGCACACCGCGCTGCTCACCGTGGACCGTGACCCGGGCGCGCCGGCCGAAGCGACGGCGCGGCTGCTCGAGTGGCGCCGCGGCGCCGGACGCGCGCACGCGTGGACCACGCTCGGCCACGCCGCGCTGCTGGCGCATCTGGCCTGTGAGCACGGGTTGTCCGAGTTCGCCCCGGCGCTGCTCGCCGCGCTCGAACCGTTCGAGGACCGCATCGCGGTGATCGGTCAGGTCGGCGTGGCGGGCCCGGTGGCACTGGCGACGGCCCGACTGCACGCATTGTGCGGGGACCGCGCACGCGCATTGGCGGCACTGGAGCGGGCCGCTGCCCTGGCACGCCGCACGGGCGGCGAACCCACGCTGTTGCGGTGCCGTCTGCTGGCGTGCGAACTGACCGAGCCGGCGGGGGAGCGCAGGGCGCTGGCCGTCGGCGTCGCCGCCGACGCCGACCGCATCGGGATGTGCGGGGTGGCTGACGCCGCCCGGGCCCTGGCCTGACCGCGACTTGGAGCATTCTTGGCGGCCCGCGTACCTGCACGCCAAGCCGCCGCCAAGCGGCGCGGGGCATCGTGTCATCGCGAATCGACCTGCTGAAAGGACCCTGATGACACTCTCCGATGTCCGCGATGACCTCGACGGCGCACTGGCCGCGCTGCGCGGACGGATCGACGCACCGGTGGCGCTGCCCGGCGAGCCCGGCTACGAGCGCGCCCGGCCGTGGAATGTCGCCGCGGCGGTGACGCCCTGCGCCGTGGTGCTGGCCACGTCGGCGGCCGACGTCGCAGGCACGGTCCGGTTCGCCGCCGAACACGGGCTGCGGGTGTCGGTGCAGGCGACCGGGCACGGTGCGATCGGGGTGGGGTCGGACACGATTCTGGTGGTGACCGCGGGTATGTCGGCGGTCACGGTGGACACCTTCACCAGGACGGCCCGGGTCGGTGCCGGGGCGCGGTGGCAGCATGTGCTCGACGCAGCCACCCCGCACGGGCTGGCCCCGCTGTGCGGGTCGTCACCCGGAGTGGGAGTCGTCGGTTATCTGACCGGTGGGGGCATCGGTCCGCTGGTGCGCACGGTGGGCTTGTCGGCCGACCATGTCCGCGCATTCGAGGTGGTGACCGGCGCCGGGCAGGTGCTGTGGGTGACACCCGACGAGAACGCCGATCTGTTCTGGGGCCTGCGCGGCGGAAAGGCGACGCTGGGCATCGTCACCGCGGTCGTCGTCGAGTTGTTGCCGATCGCCGAATTCTTCGGCGGTGCATTGTTTTTCGACGGAACTGACTCCGCGTCGGTGCTGCGCGCCTGGGCCGGGTGGTGCGGCGGGCTGCCCGAGACCGTCAACACGTCGGTGGCATTGCAGCAACTGCCGCCGCTGCCCGGGGTGCCCGAGGTGCTGGCGGGCCGGCTGACGGTGGCGGTCCGGTACACCGCGGTGGGGGATCTGGCGGAGGCGAGCCGTTTGGTGGAGCCGTTGCGGGCGGTGGCCACGCCGATCATGGACACGGTCGGGGTGCTGCCCTATGCCGCGATCGGTGCGGTGCACGCCGATCCGGTGGACCCGATGCCGTGCTTCGAGGAGCAGGCGCTGCTGCGGGAACTCACCCCCGAGACGGTGGAGGCGCTGCTGGCGGCTGCGGGACCGGGATCGGGTTCGGTGCAGGCGCTTGTCGAGTTGCGGATGCTGGGCGGTGCCCTGGCCCGGGAGCCGCGCCACCGCAGCGCGTTCTGCCATCGTGACGCCGCGTTCGCGCTGACCCTGATCGGGGCGCTGGTGCCCCCGGTGGCCGATCTGGTGCCAGGCCACGCCGCCGCGGTGGTGGCGGCGGTGGGTCCCTGGTCGACGGGTGGCCAGTTCCCGAACTTCGCGCCGTCGGCAGATCCTGGGCGCCCGGCGCGGGTGTACACCGAGGACACCCGGTATTGGCTGGGCGCACTGGCCGAACGCTACGACCCGGCAGGCGTTTTCCGGACCGGCCAGGTGGTGCGGTTTGCCCGGTGAGCGGCCCCGTTTAGCGCGCTGACCAGGCGATTTGGAGCTGCGGCGGCGCCTTCTGTAACGTTGCGTTCACCCGACGCGGGGTGGAGCAGCTCGGTAGCTCGCTGGGCTCATAACCCAGAGGTCGCAGGTTCGAATCCTGTCCCCGCTACCAGGTAAAACGGCCCTCGGACATCAGTCCGGGGGCCGTTTTCGTGGGGTTGGGAACACTTTTGGGAACGTTCGCGACAGGAACGTTCGCGACGCTAACGACGCTAACGAACGATTTGTGCATCCGTCAGAGGTGCTTCTTGAAAAACGGAATCACGTTCGACAACGCGATCCCCACGGGCTCGGGCTTGTCGTAGAGGTCGTAGTGCGAGAAGCCTTCGGCGACGACGAGTTGCTTGTCTTTGGAGGCGGCGCGGCGGTAGGCCTCCAGGCCGTCGCGGTAGGCGCCGAACGCGCCGGGCTTGTCGCCGACGACGAGGATGACGGGCTGGGTGAGCAGAACTTCGAGCCGATTGAACGCGTCCCAGCCCACGGCGGTGCCCTGGTGGGAGAACAGCGAACTGGTGGCACCGCCGGGCTTCTCCCCGCGCGGGGTGCGGTAGTAGTCGGTGGCCTCGACGACGTCGATCTCGGTGATGCCCTGCTTGGCCGCATCCTCCGGGTTGGCGGGCAACAGATTGTTGACCTTCAAACCATGGCCCTGGGCCTCAGCGGTGCGCTGGGCGGCGATGGCTTCCAGGGTGCCGATGGGGTCGTAGTTGGAGAACGCCTCGTGCATCAGTCGGCCGAAGTTCACCCCGGTGATGGAGGCGACGGCCTTGATGCGGCGTTCGGTGGTGGCGGCGTTGATGGAGTAGGCGCCGCCGCCGCAGACGCCGATGATCCCGATCCGGTCAGCATCGACATACGGCAGCGTGACCAGGTGGTCGATCACGTGGCTGACGTCCTTGACCCGCTGTGTCGGGTCTTCGATGTAGCGGGGCTCGCCGCCGCTAGCGCCCTGGAAGCTGGCGTCGAATGCGACGACGACGAATCCCTCGTCGGCCAGCGCGGTTCCGTAGATGTTGCCCGACGTCTGTTCCTTGCAGCTGCCGATGGGGTGCACGCTGACGACGGCGGGGTAGCGCTTGGTCTTGTCGAAGTCGGGCGGGAAGTAGATGTCGGCGGCGATCTCCCAGTACGGAGTCTTGACGGTGGCCGGTTCGTGGTTGTCCGGAGCCATTGTTCGAATTCCTTTCGGGTTAGGCGAGTTTGACGGTAGTCGTGGTGGCGGGCGCGGTCACCATGGTGATGGTCGCGCTGCCGCCGTGCGGATACTTGGCGCGGTAGGCGTCGTCGACCGCGGCGTTGACGCTGACATCCGAAACCGGATCCAGTGCCACATCCGTGGCGACGGAGCCGGCCTCGACGTACAGCCGATTGGCCTCGGTGGCATTGCGGTACCACGCCGCATCGGGTCCGAGGGCCGAGCGGACGTAGAGGTCGTCACCGACGCGGACCGACCAAATCGGGATCGCTTTGCGGCGGGAGCCGTCGGCGCGGTAGGCGCTGATGTGCAGTTCCTCGGCGCTGCCGATCGCGTCGAGGACTGTTGTGGTTAGGGTCATTTCAGTGGCCGCTCGGTGTTGGGACGACTGCGTCGTCAGTGGATGTGGCTGTCGAACCAGTCGATCATGACTTGGGGGTTGCGGCTGAAGTAGTTGTAACCCTGGAACCGTTCGGTGGTGCCCTCGATCCAGTGCAGGTGCTTGACCGCCGCGGCGATGTTGTCGAACATCTCCTGCACCGCAGCGACTTTGGTGGTGGAGTCCTGATGAACCTGAGCGAGCAGCGTCGGAATCGTCACCGCCGTGGCGTGCTCTAGAGGCGGCAATCCGTCGAGACGGAAGCCGGTCCGCCGCCGGATCGCATCGTCGAAGGCCGAAGCGGCGGCCCCGGGGTCCAGCCCCAGACCCTCAGCGGCCCGTTCGATGATCGGCCATGTCGAGGTCGGCTGAAGAGCGATCATCGTCTGCACGCGCGTGAACTCCTTGGGGTGGCGATCCATGGCGACCATTGTGGAGTTGGCGCCCAAACACACACTGAGCAAACCGATCTGGAAGTCCGGCCACCGGGCCCCGGCGTACCGCAGCGAACCGATCACGTCGCGGTATTCCAGATTGCCGATCCCCACCACGCCGCCGTTACCGGTGTTGCTCAGTCCGTGGTTGCGCAGATCGTAGGTGAGCACGTTGTAGCCGGCGTCGTGCAGAGCCTGGTATTGCGGCAGGAAGTTCACCTCGAACCCGCCCGCATTGGTCCACGGCTCGAGATGCCCGGGGTAGCCGTAGCGGTTGCCGGGCATGAAGTGATTGCAGATCACCAACTTGTCGGATTCAGCGGGAATGACCCAGCCGTCGAGGGTCACCCCGTCCATGGACGGGAAGAACACGTCCTCGTAAGCAAGGCCGTATTCGTCGGGCCGGCGCAAGATCGGGGTTCGGGTACTGGTGGCGAAGAAGTCCGCCATCCCGTCAACGAAGGCGCTTAACGCGTCGGCTTCGAGAAGCTCGGTCATCAGAGCTTCTTGGTGAAGAACGAACCCAGTTGGCTGACCGCTTCGTCGACTTCCTTCTCACCGTCGTAGAGCGACATGTGGTTGGCGCCCTGCACGACGTGAAATGTCTTGTCGCCGCTGGCGGCCCGCGCATACGCGTCGTCGCTCATCCACTTCGAGCCGGCCTCGCTGCCGGCGATGACGAGCAGGGGTTGGGTGAGGAATGCCTCGGCCTTGTGGAATGCGTCGTAGGTGATGATCTGGCTCAGACTGCGGGTGGTCATCCAGCCCGGCGCGTTGGGGTGCTCGCAGCGTGGCGTGTGGTAGTACTCCCAGGCCTCTTCCAGCTCGGGGTTCGGCGCGTCCTCCTTGTGCAGCGGCGCCAGCGGGAACTGGTCGCCGGCCGAACCGTCGGCGCCGGCGGTCCGCGCTTTGGCGGCCTGCTCCAACAGAGGGGAGGCGTCGGCGTCGGCGACCGAGCCGTCCCAGCCGTTGCGGAACATCTGGCCGATGTTGACCATGCTGACCGTCCCGACCGCCTTGATCCGCGGATCGTCGATCGCGGCGTTGACGGTGTAACCGGCACCGGCACAGATGCCCATGGCACCGATCCGATCGTCATCGACGTAGGGCAGCGTCGTGAAGTAGTCGATGACGGCGCTGACGTCCTCGGTCCGAATGGCGGGGTTCTCCAACTGGCGGGGCGTGCCGGTGCTGGCACCCTGGAACGACGCGTCGTAGGCGATGGTGACGAATCCGGCTTCGGCGACCTTGGCGGCGTACAGGCCCGCGGTCTGCTCCTTGACGCCACCGCCGGGGTGCGACACCACCACCGCCGGGTAGTGCTCGGACTCGTCGAACCCGGGCGGGAAATTGATCACCGCCGACAGCGTGGTGCCATAGCCGTTGCGGGTCTGAATATCGATGTTGTTGCTCATGCCACCATGTTCAACCGGCCGCCCGAGCCCGACAAGGCCCTGCCAAGGGGGTTCTCGCAGAACCCGGCTGGACCCTGTGGGCATGGGTAGCGTGAGGCGGCATGAGTCCCAAGAGCCCCGAGGTGGGTGACTTCCTGCGCAGTCGGCGCGCCCGACTGGAACCCGCCGACGTTGGCCTGCCGAGCTTCGGCGGACCGCGGCGAGTGCCCGGGCTGCGGCGCGAAGAAGTCGCCATCCTGGCCGGGGTGTCCGTCGACTACTACACGCGGCTGGAGAAGGGGAACCTGGCCGGGGTGTCCGACACTGTTCTGGACGCCATCGCCCACGCGCTGAAGCTCGACGCCGCCGAGCGTGCCTATCTCTTCGACCTGGCCCGCGCCGCCACGCCCAGCGAGCGTCGCCGGGCACCGCGCAGAAGCCGATCCGTGCCGCGGCTGCGGGCCGGCGCCGAGCATCTGGTGAACGCGGTCGGCGACGTTCCCGTTATGGCGCACACCCGCCGGCTGGACATCCTGGCCGTCAACCCATTGGCGCGGGCACTGTTCACCTCGGCACTGACCAGTCCGACGCGATCGGTTCCGCCGGCGCCGGTCAATCTGGCCCGCTACGTGTTCCTCGACCCGGCCGCCGAGCACTTCTATCTCGATCTGCACTCCATCGCCGCGACGTGTGTGGGGATGCTGCGCGCCGAGGCCGGCCGCACCCCGCACGACGGACAGCTCAACGCACTCATCGGCGAACTCACTATGCGCAGCACACTTTTCGCTCAGCTGTGGGCCGACCACGACGTCGTGCTGCACGACCACGGCGTCAAGGTCATGCACCACGACCTCATCGGCGACATCGAACTCGGCTACGAAACATTCCCGTTCGACGCCGACGCCGGACACGTCGTCACCTTCTACTATTCGTTGCCGGGCAGCGCCGCCATCGACCAGCTACGCATGCTCGGCAGTTGGACCGCCACCGCACCATCAACGGTGATCAGTGCCTCCGAGGAGGGCGATTCCTGAGACCGGCGGAGCACTTGCGCGTTCTGCCGCACAGAGCGTCATCTCGTGGATCCTCGACGACTACCGAAACCCGCCGCCAGAAGTGGCCAGTGTCAACTGCGGGGCCACGGCGAATTCCCTCGCGCCATGGTTACTTTCGACAACCGCAGACCCGTTATGCCGGCCGCCGACGCCATGCCGTCTCTCAGGCAAACGCCTTCGGCAGTCCTTGGCAGGAGGACACCATGACGGGCCGAGCGGAAAACGGGCCGAAGCGGGAACACCCATATTCGCCTGCGTTGTGGCCGCGGCGACGTCCCATATCGTGACGCGGCCGGGACTGACCGGAATGGAGCCCAGCACAACCATGTCGGGCGGATCGTCGGTCGCCCTTATACTCCATTGGCCGGGCCCCATCTGCTCGAACGTGTGCATCGGAACCAAGCCCGGGCTGACTTCGACGTGTATGTCAGATTCGACAATTCGCAGCAGCCCGGTGACAACCTTCTCTTCTGCACCAGGAAGCCAGAACTGCCCCAGCGTGGTGTTGCGCTCGAGTGGGAAATCCTCTGCCACCGTGTCTCGTTACCTCTCCGCACGCGTACGTCTCAACCTAGGGCGCTGTCCAGAACGCATTGTTAGGGCTGGGAAGAGTCTGGAGTTCAAGGGCTATATGGCCATGACCCAGACTGCGAAGGTGCCGAGGACAAAAACGCCGACGGCCTGAACAGACAGTGCCAGTACGAGGAATCGGTACTTGATGGAATTGCCGTGTCGCAAAGTCTGAATCGCCCGTATGTTGAGTTCGGCGGTGTGGTTACGCGCGTCGACGGTATCGGTTCCCCAGAGTTCGTTGCCGAGCATGCGGCGCATGTCTTGCGGTGCAGCCACGGTGAATCGTCCACCGCTCGCGCCGGCCAAGATGCTCAAGACGGCAGCCAGCAGGAGTAAAACCAGAAATGCAACGAGCAGCAGAACGGGCCCAATGCCGTGGACCGTGAAATGCTCGCCCTTGGCGACGGCCATCACCGCCAACGACACGGTCACCACGGCGGTAGCGCTCGTGATCGCCGTGGACGAACGGGCGTTGAGGACATCGCGACGGTCGTACTCTCGGTCGAGTTCCTTACCAATGAAGCTGACCCACTCCAGGCCTTGATCGTCATCCATCGCTGGCGTCGCCGTGGATCACCGTCCGGACAACCTCGAGCGCGGCAGTGCCCAGAGAGGACGGTTCCTGACTGCGGGTACTTGTTTCGGTTTCCCAGTGAATCGGAGGCGGCGGGGGTTTCGGCGCCGGCGGCGGACTCGATGGCGCTGGTGCTGGCGGCTGAGCCGGCGGGGAATCCTGATCGGCCACGATTAATCCTCCAGAAAGGGTAGCTCGTCGGTGTTCAGGTTACGGTCCGGCACCGACACACCTGGCCGGACACTCCGCAAGCGCAGTCTGGCCAGCGGGTAGCAGTTGGTTTGCCATCGCTCCGGCAGTACTTGCCGGGGAACCTCGGCACGTCGACCTCGGCTAATGTCAGCCCCTGGCCGTTGGTTCCGTTTCTTTTAGCCACATTAAAGGGATATTATTAGAGCACTACTGCGATACTTTGCGAACTATTACGGCCTCTTATATCGTTGTCTGGAGTGCAGGATCGGGTGAGGAGGTGGTTTCGGATGTCTGATGTGCTGGTGAGGGCGGCGGATGGCACCGCGCGGATGGACACCCATGAGGTCGCCGCCTTTCTGTTGAGTCGGTTGGGGCGAACGTTGACCGCCTATATCGCGGGGTCGAAGAGCCGGGCGATGCCGGCACGCTGGGCGGCACCCCCGTCGGATCCCGCGCATGCCGTGCCGTCGGATGACAAGGCCGGGCGGCTTCGGGCCGCGCACGCGGTGTTCCGGTCGATCGAGGATGCGGAGAACGATCAGGTCGCCCGCAGCTGGCTGATCTCGGCGAACCCCCGGCTGGGCGGGGTGACGCCGGCCGAGTTGGTGCGTGAGGACAAGTTCCCGGCCGTTTACAGTGCGGTCGAGGCGTTCCTGACCGACACCTATCACGCCTGAGTCGGGGCCCGTCCCTATACTCGGCCGCGACCGCTGCGGATGAGGGGGCAGGTGTAGGTGCGCTTCTCTTCCGGTGCGACCATCTGTTCATCGACGGGGTTGAACCTGGTGCCCAGTTCGGGGCAGCGCATCTTCCGGGTGGCCAAAACCACGTTCGGTGCGCTGAATCCGCCGCCGCGGGTGCCCGGCGGCACCCCGGTGCAGGACTGGTCGCGGTGGGACACCCTCGGCCGGACGATCTACGGCGCCTCGTCGGCGGCCGGCGCGTTCGTCGAGGTCCTGGAGTACATCCGGGCCGACCCTCCCGCCATACCGCTGTCGGAGTTGTTCGACGATGTCGGCCCCGAGGACGCGGCGACGTTCGCCGAACAGGTCGCCCGGGAGCTGCCCGCCCACGGCGGCATGTTGTATCGCTCCATCCCGCAGGACTGGCGCCAAACCCGCTCGCTGTATGAGTTGGCGATGCCGGAGGATGGCTGGTTCGTGGACGTCACCGGTGCGGAGTCGGTGTCGGTGATATCCCGGGAATTGGGCCCGACGCTGTTGGCGCAGTGCGGTATTGGGCAGCTGACGCTCAGTGAACTGACCAGTTCCTCGGAGGAGTTCAAGGAGCTGACCACGGGGATCGCGACCTGGGTTCGCAACTCGGTCCTCGAGGATGGTGACCGTCCGCATGGGATCGTGTATCCCTCGAAATGGGGCAGCACATTGGACAATTGGGCGATGTGGCTGCGCCGCGCCGACGACGGAACCGGCGTCGACCCGGTCGCGTTGATCGAGACCTCCGATATCGGCCGGCACACCAAGCCCTTCGTCGAGGCCGCCAAGCTGCGCGGAATGCGCATCTACTGAAACGCCGCGGCCACCCATGCGTCGAACCGATGGTCGGCGTGTCACGGGGATGGCCCCGACACCGACACCGGTGTCGGCGTCATCCGACCAAACATCTCGCTACGGGTATGGCTCGGGCGTCGCGGTAGTGGTGACAATCGGTGTACCGGGCACGTCCCGATTGGATGCTTCGACGAGGTAAGGGCCGTTGTTGCGTCGAGGAAGGAAAGCCACGTGACCGCGGTCCGGAACTTGCGTCCATTCTGCTGCTTGAGTGGGCGTCGGTTCCGGGGTGCGGGTGGCGGGCGCGCTCGGTGAACCGATGTCCTGCCGCGCCGAAGTGGCGCCGCAACGGCGAGAAGTGGTGATGCGTAACGACAGAACCTGAATTACCCCCTTCGAGCGTGCCTGGATACCTGGACCTTCCGATCCGGTTGACGATCGCAGGCGCCAACGTGCTCGACCGGCCGTTCACGGATGCCGATAACCCTGGAACCGTTCATCGGCATCGGCGGGCGAGGAAGTGGTGGACCGTGGAGATCGACGCCGTCGCTGTCGGTGTCGGTGTCGGTGTCCTGGACTCGCGTTGCCTCGGCGGCCGCGCTGGGGATGCGTAAGGGAAAGCGCGGATGGGTACGGAACCGACTGGCCTGGATCGCTTGGTGTTTGATCGGATCGTCGCCGCGTTGCGGTCGACCGGTCAGTATGGCTGCGATTGTCGTGAGGCCGATCGTGAGGAGATCGCGAAGGTGCGGGCCTTGGGTCGGCGCGCTGGCCGATCGTTGGGGTGGAAGGTGCGCACCGTGGTGAGCGATCCTGCTCGCCGTGAGGCCGCCGGGTTCGTGGCGGTCATTGAGTCGTCGCCGTTGCACGAGGAACTCATGCGGGTGCGAGGTATGAAGGCGTTCGAGCGGTATATCGCCGCGGAGTGGTTATGACCGGACAACGACATCGACCGGCCGAAGGTCGTCTTAGGCCTGAGGGTCGTCGTCGTGGCGTCGAGGATGAAGGAAGTCGCGTGATTGTGTACGGAACCGCCGCTCATCCTGGTGTTCAGGTGGGTGGAGTTCTGTTTGCTGGCAGTGGGCGTGTTCGGTGTCTGGATGTCGTGTGCGGCGCCGACCGGCGCCGCTGGGTTGAGGAGTTGATGCGCAACGACAGCACGTTCGAGTTCAGCAGTGTGTACCGCCCGGCGGAGAAGTTGTCGTCGGACGGCGTCGGCGGACACGGCGGCCTCAGCGGTCGCCGGTCCGCGTGTTTTCCTGGTTTGTGACACGCTCTGGTTCTGCCGGAG
>JAFDWN010000025.1 GCA_018268465.1 Actinomycetota bacterium | reverse complement strand
AACCCGTTACGAAGGTGTTTGCGGCGGACACGCCGAGGTTCGCGGCGAGTTTGCGCACGCTCGGCAGGAAGGGGGGAGGGCCGATGCTAGAACACGTTCTAGCGATGGGGCCGCGGCCGCGATACTCTCGATGCGATGGCTGCCCAGACACTTGTCCAGCCCGGCCGGGTCGCGACGGAGCGTGCCGGTCTGCCTGGCGCCGAACTGATCCGCCGCGCGCGACGGGAGCAATGGTGAGCAGCGAAATCCCCGCAACCCTGGACGTCACCGACATCGACTCCTGGTCCGACGACGTCGACGTCGTGGTGATCGGCTTCGGCATCGCCGGTGGATGCGCGGCCGTCAGCGCCGCGACGGCAGGCGCCCGGGTGCTGGTGCTCGAACGCGCCGCCGCCGCGGGCGGCACCACCTCGATGGCGGGCGGCCACTTCTACCTCGGCGGCGGCACGGCCGTGCAGCAGGCCACCGGCCACGCCGACAGTCCAGAGGAGATGTACAAGTACCTGGTCGCCGTCTCGCGGGAACCCGAACCCGACAAGATCCGCGCGTACTGCGACGGCAGTGTCGAACACTTCGACTGGCTCGAAGACCTCGGTTTCCAGTTCGAGCGCAGTTACTACCCGCACAAGGCGGTGATCCAGCCCAACACCGAGGGCCTCATGTTCACCGGCAACGAAAAGGTGTGGCCGTTCAAGGACATCGCGGTGCCCGCCCCGCGCGGTCACAAGGTGCCCGTGCCCGGCGACACCGGCGGCGCGAGCATGGTGATCGACCTGCTGCTCAAACGCGCCGACGCGCTCGGTG
The DNA here is from genome assembly GCA_018268465.1 of Actinomycetota bacterium. Lineage (GTDB taxonomy): Bacteria > Actinomycetota > Actinomycetes > Mycobacteriales > Mycobacteriaceae > Mycobacterium. Next base: position 26,954 of record JAFDWN010000025.1, on the reverse strand, counting down.
TGCAGATCCGCTACGAAACCGGCGCGACCGCCCTGGTCATGGATGACGGCCCGGACGGCCCGTTTGTCACCGGTGTGGCGTGGAAACAGTTCGGCCACACCGGAGTTGTGCGCGCGGCCGCCGTGGTGATCGCCGCGGGCGGATTCGTGATGAATCCCGACATGGTCGGCCACTACACGCCAAAGCTCGCGAAGAAGCCGTTCGTGCTGGGCAGCACCTACGACGACGGTATGGGCATCCGGTTGGGGGAGTCGGCGGGCGGCGCCACCCACCACATGGACCAGATCTTCATCACCGCGCCCGCCTATCCGCCGTCGATCCTGCTGACCGGGGTGATCGTGAACAAGCTCGGCGAGCGGTTCGTCGCCGAAGACTCCTACCATTCGCGCACGTCCGGGTTCGTGATGGACCAACCCGACAGCGCGGCATACCTGATCGTCGACGAGGCCCACCTGCAGCGCCCGCAGATCCCGCTGATCCGTTTCATCGACGGCTGGGAGACCGTGGCAGAGATGGAACACGCCCTGGGCATCCCGGCGGGCAACCTGGTCGCCACGCTGCAGCGGTACAACACCCACGCCGCGCGGGGGGAGGACCCCGACTTCCACAAGCAACCGGAATTCCTCGCGCCACAGGATCTCGGGCCGTGGGGGGCGTTCGATTTGTCGCTGGGCAAGGCGATGTACTCGGGGTTCACCATCGGCGGGCTCGCCACCGATGTCGACGGCCGGGTGCTCCGCGGGGACGCCACGGTGGTGCCGGGCCTGTACGCCGCGGGCGCCTGTGCGTCGAACATCGCCCAGGATGGCAAGGGTTATGCGAGCGGAACCCAGCTGGGCGAGGGGTCGTTCTTCGGCCGCCGCGCGGGGGCACACGCGGCACGCCGTTAGTTGCGGGTCACACCGGCTCGGGCACCCGGCCGACGGGGCCGAGCTGCCATCGACCGTCGCCGAGCAGGTGCAGATGCCGGCGGTGATGCTGTTCGATGGCGGGCCGATGGCTCACGCTGACCACGGTGCACTGCGGCAGCAGCGTGCGCAGCGATCGGTACAGCGCGAACTCCTGACCCTCGTCGAGCGCCGACGTCGATTCGTCGAGAAAGATCGCACCGGGCCGGTTGAGCAGCACGCGGGCGAATGCGATGCGCTGCTGCTCACCGGGGGACAGCACCTTGGCCCAGTCCTGCACCTCGTCGAACCGACTCGCCAAATGTGCCAACGCCGCGGTGTCGAGCGCCCCGCGGATGGCCGCATCGTCGAATGTGCCCGCCGCGGCGGGGTAGGAGACCACGGTCCGCAGGTCACCCAGGGGGACGTAGGGCAGCTGGGACAGGAACATCGTCGCGTTCTCGGCGCCCGGATAGCGCACCGTCCCCGAGGTGTACGGCCACAGCTGCGCCAGGCTGCGCAGCAGCGTCGTCTTCCCGCTGCCCGACCGCCCGGTGATGACCAGCGAGTCGCCGGCCTCCAGGCGCACGTCGAGCTGATCGATCAGCTGCACACCCGCCGGCGAGCGCACTTCGACGTCCTGCAGTTCGACCGCCCCGTCGGCACTGGGCGCCGCGGTCAGCATGGGCAGCTCCCTGGCCTGCCGGTTCGCGGTGACCAGCCCGTCGAGCCGGATGATGGCGGCGCGGTAGCTGGCGAACGAGTCATAGGCAGAGCGGAAGTACGCCAGCGAATCATGCACCTGCACAAAGGCGTTCGACGACTGGGTGACGTCACCCAGGCTGATCTGGCCGCTGAACATGCGCTGCGCCTGCACCACCAGCGGCAGCGGTTCGACGATCCGGTTCATCGCCTGGTTCCAGCCCAGGAAGACCACCCCGCGCCGGATGAACCTGCGGTAATTTGTGACGATCGCGGCGAATCGGGTTCGCAGGGTTGCGCGTTCGGTGCTCTCCCCGCGGTACAGCGCCACCGCCTCGGCGGCGTCGCGCAAACGCACCAGGGCATAGCGGAAGGCGGCGTTGGTGAGTTCGTTGCGGAAGGACAGGCGGATGAGCGGACGGCCGATCCAGAACGCGAGGACCGTCGAGAGGAAGACATAGGCCAGCACCATCCAGAACAGGGCCTTCGGCAGGGTGACACCGAACAGCGTCAGCGGCCCGGACAGGCTCCACAGGATCGGCGCGAACGCCACCACCGACACAATCGACCTGACCGAACCGAACAGCAGCGTCTGCGTGGTCCCGATGGTCGGATTGTTGGTCTGCGGTCCCACCACCGTGGTGAAGATGTCGACGTCCTGCTGGATGCGCTGGTCGGGATTGTCGACGGGCTCCTCGACGAACCGTTCGCGGTAGTACGCCCGCTCGTCGAGCCAGTCCGCGGTCAGCCGGTCCGTCAGCCACACCCGCCAGCGCAGGATGAAGCGCTGCGTGACGTAGAGGTCGAGCAGGATCAGCGTGATGTTGACGACGGCGAGGATCACCAGAACCCCCAGCGCGAACCAGAACCCTTGTCGACCTGAGGCTTTGATCGCTTCGGTGCTGCCGCTGAGGGCGATCTGCACCGCCTCGAACTGGTCGTTGCCCTGGTAGCTGTACAGCACGTCCAACCGCACAGCCGTCATCACCAACAGCAGCAGCGCGCCCAGCCAGGCCCACACGACCACACTGTCGCGACCGGTGAAGTAGTCGCCGGTGACCCGCCAGAACTGGCGGCCCCAGGTGGTGCAGCGGGCGAGCACGGTCAACGTCGCCACCAGGCACACCGCGCTGATCGCCCAAGACTTGGCGACCCACCACGCCGAGCGGACCACCTCGTCGCCCCAGTCCAGGGACGGAGTGAACATCTCCATGCCGGGAAGCTACTCCGGCAACCGCGGTTATCCGACGGGGATGGACTCCTCGCCGACGTTGCTGAGCCGCCATTCGCCGCCGCCGAGCAGGTGCAGTTCCTTGTCGTGATGCTGTTCGACGGTGCTGCGGTGGCTGACGCTGACCAGGATGGTGTCGGGGAGTTCACTTCGCACGAGCTGGTAGAGCATCAGTTCCAGACCCTCGTCCAGCGCGGAGGTGGACTCGTCGAGGAACACCGCCTTGGGTTTGGTCAGCAGGATGCGGGCGAACGCGATGCGCTGCTGCTCACCCGGCGACAGCACCTTCGCCCAGTCCTGGACCTCGTCGAGACGGTTGATCAGATGCGGCAGCGCGACCCGGTTCATCACCGCGCGCAGCTCGTCGTCGCTGAGCGTGCCCTCCTCGTTCGGGTAGGACACCACCGCCCGCAGATCGCCCAACGGCACGTAGGGCATCTGGGACAGGAACAGCGTCGAATTCTCCTCGTCGGGGCATTTCATGGTGCCCGACGCGAACGGCCACAACTGGGCCAGGCTGCGCAGCAACGTGGTCTTACCGCTGCCTGACTGCCCGGTGACGATCAGCGTGTCGCCGGGCGCGAGGAACAGGTCGAGCGGGTCGACGAGCTGCCGGCCGTCCGGGGTGCGCACCTCAACGCCCTTGAGCTGGACGGTGCCGTCACCGCAGCCCTCCATCGTCAGTTCCGGCAGCGCCCTGGCTTCCTCGTTGGCGACGACCAGACCGTAGAGACGGATGATCGCGGCCCGGTAGCCCGCGAACTGGTCGTAGGCGTTACGGAAGAACGACAGGCCGCTCTGGATCTGGCCGAACGCCGACGCCGACTGGGTCATGGCGCCGAGGGTGATCTCGCCGCTGAAGAACCGCGGGAACTGCAGCACATAGGGCGGCAGCACGATGATCTGGCTCATCGTCAGGTTCCAGCCGTAGAAGCCGATCATCCTGTTCAGGTAGCGCTTGTAGTTCGCGATGACAGGCGCGAAGAGACGCCGCAAGCCGGTGCGCTCGGCGATCTCACCCCGGTAGAAGGCGACCGCCTCCGAGGCGTCCCGCAGCCGCACCAGCGCGTACCGGAACGCGGCGTTGTACTTCTCGTTGTTGAAGGCGAGACCGATGATCGGCTTGCCGATCCAGAACGCGATGATCGTGGCGAACAGGACGTAACCGATCAGGATCCAGAACATCGCCTTGGGAATCGCGACGTCGAGTATCGGCGGGGTCAGCGTCCCGGACAGGTTCCACAGAATCGCGGTGAACGAAATCATCGAGGTGATCGATGAAACGGCACCGAAGAGCAAAGTGGCGCCGGTGGTGTTGTTGGGCGTGTTGGGCAGCGGCCCGACCCCGGCGGTGAAGATGTCGATGTCGGCCTGGATCCGCTGATCCGGGTTGTCGATCGTGTCGTCGATGAACCGCGACCGGTAGTAGGCCTTGCCGTCCAGCCAGTCCCCGGTGAGCCGGTCGGTCAGCCACGCACGCCAGGCCAGCATGAACCGCTGCATCATGAACAGGTCCAGCATCACCCGCGCCACGTGGATGGCGGCCAGCGCGGCGAACACCACGATGGACAGCCAGAATCCGGACTTACCTGAGTTCCTGACGGCGTCGTCGCCGTTGCCGAGGCCCGCGGCCACCACCTGGAAGCTCGTCATCATGTCGTTGCCCTGGAAACTCAGCAGGACATCGATACGCACCCCGACGATCACCGACAGCAGCAGAACCGCCAGCCACACCCAGACCCGGACACTGGCCGGGCCGGTGAAGTACGCACCGGTGATGCGCCAGAACTGTTTTCCCCAGGTCGTGTACCGCCCGAGCAGCGTGAGCACCACCAGCGTGCAGACCGCGGCGATGACCCAGGCGGTGGCGATCCACTTCAGCGACGTCCACAGCTCGCTGCCCCAGTCCAGCGTCGGGGTGAACATGTTGTCCATTGTGGGAAAGGTACCCCCAGACTCGGGGCTCGGCGTTGCGGGTGGCATCAACGATCGACACTTGGGCGGCCCACGCGCCACGCCCCGTCGCCGAGGAGATCCAGTCGGTGTCCGTGGAACCGCCGCACGGTGGTGCGATGGCTCACACTGACCAGCGTGGTCCCGGGCAGTTCGGTGCGGAGCAGCCCGTAGAGCATCGATTCGAGACCTTCGTCCATCGCCGAGGTGGACTCGTCGAGGAACACCGCCCGCGGCCTGCTGAGCAGGATCCGGGCGAACGCGATCCGCTGCTGCTCACCCAGTGACAGCGCTTTGGACCACTCCCGCACCTCGCCCAGCCGCAGCGCCAGGTGCGGGAGGGCGACGGCGACCAGGGCGCGCTGGATGTCCCGGTCGGCCACGGTGCCGGTGGGCAGGGGATAGGACGTCACCGACCGCAGGTCGCCGAGCGGCAGGTACGGCGCCTGCGGGACGAACATCGCCGCGTCGCGCCCGGACGGCAGGGCGACGTCGCCAGCGGCGAAGGGCCACAGCCCGGCCAGGCTCTGCAACAGCACCGTCTTCCCGATTCCCGACGGCCCGCCGATCACCAGGCCGTCCCCGGCCGCCAGGCGCATGTCGAGGCCGCGGACCAGGTACGCACCGTCGGGCGTGCGTACGTCGACCCCGCTGAGCTCCACCGTGTCGTCGGGCGAGGCGGTGACTTCGAGCGCGGTGTACGCCCGGGCGCGGGCGTTGTCGTCGGCCAGCCCGTCCAGCCGGATGACCGCGGCCCGGTAGCCGGCGAACTGGTCGTAGGCGTTGCGGAAGAACGACAGAGAATCGTGCATGACGCCGAATGCGGTGGCCGACTGCCACACGTCGCCGAACGAGATCCGCCCGGCGAACAGCCCCTGCGCCTGCACGATCCAGGGCAGCGGGTTGATCGCCTGACTCATGGACACGTTCCAGCCCAGGAACACGATCATCCGGTTACGCCAGCTGCGGTAGTTGTCCATCACGGCGGTGAGCCGGCCGTCGAGCAGCTCCCGCTCGGCACCCTCGCCGCGGTACAGCCCCACCGCGGCCCCGAAGTCCCGCAGCCGGATCAGCGCATAGCGGAATCCGGCGTTGCGCAGTTCGTTGAGGTAGCTGAACCGGATCAGGGGCCGGCCGATGACGAATGCCACCACCGTCGCCACGAGGACGTAGAGGATCACGATCCAGAACAGCGCCTTGGGCACCGTGACGCCGCCCAGCGTGAGCGGCTCCGAGAGCCGCCACAGGATGGCGCCGAACGACATCACCGACAGCAGCGCCTCGACGGCCCCGAAGAGCAGCGTGGACCTCGCGCCGTACATCGGGTTGTTGGCCTCACCGCCCACCCCCGTGGTAAAGATGTCGATGTCCTGCTGGATGCGCTGGTCGGGGTTGTCGACCGGCCGGCGGGAGAACTGGCTGCGGAAGTAGGCGAAGTCGCCCAGCCAGTCGGCGATGTAGCGGCGGCTCAGCCAGATCCGCCACCGCATGATGAACCGCTGCGTCAGGTAGAGGTCGACCAGCAGCCGCACGACGTAGCAGCCGGCCAGCACGACGAAAACCAGCATCGTCGACCAGAACCCTTGCACCCCCGCTGTTCTGGCGGATTCGTCGCCGGCGCCCGCGCCGGCGAATGCGACCTGGAGCGCGGAGAACAGGTCGTTGATGTAGTAGCTGAGCAGGACGTTGATCCGCACGGACAGCACCGCGGACATCAGCAGCGCGGCCAGCAGTAGCCACACCGGCAGGCTCGGCCTACCGGTGAAGTAGGCGCCGGTGATGCGGCGGAACTGGCGGCCCCAGGTGGTGAATCGCCCGGCCAGGGCCAGCACCGCCACCAGACATGCCGCGGTGATCGCGAACATCTGTAGCGACCACAGTGCCGACGCGACCAGTTCGCGGCTCCAGTCGACCGACGGTTCGAATGTCGCGGTGGTCATCCCGTCCCCGCCGGTGCGCCGGCCGCGGAGCCGCTAGGCAAATGTCGCGCGCAGATGGGCCGCGAGGGCGGCGGCGTCCACGCCGCGCGCGGCGAAGCCCAGATAGCCGTCCGGGCGGACCAGGAACGCCGACGTTCCCGCCGTCGAGTAGTTCCTGGCGAAGTCGCCGTCGGCGTCACGCACCACGGGCAGGACGGTGCCGTCGACGGCGGCCGTCGGCGCGGCGACCACGTAGACGTCCACGGCGCCGGCTGCGGTGCGCAGCGCGGCGTCGGCGGCCCGTTCGAACACCGCGACGTCAGCGGGTCCGGCGTCGCCGTCGGCGTAGAGCAGCAGCGTGTGTTGCGGCCTGCCCAACAGCGTGAACAGCCGCAGCGGCCCCGTCACGGCGTCGCGGGTGAGCCCCGAGGCGTCCGGCGCCCGACGGCCGCCGCCGGGACCCACGATCGGGCTGCCGGAGTAGTCGATGAGCAGTTGCGCCTCCCGGCGCACCACGTAGTCGGGGTCGGCGGAATCCGCGCCGATGCCCTCCCGCGCGTGGCGTACGGTGCGCCCGACCACTTCCTCGCCGACCGGGCGGCGCTCGGCGTCGTAGCTGTTCAGCAGGTCGGGCGCGGCCTGTCCGCGGACTGCCAACGCCAGTTTCCACGCCAGGTTGTGGGCGTCCTGGATGCCGGTGTTCATACCCTGGGCGCCGGTCGGTGGGTGGATGTGCGCGGCGTCGCCCGCGACGAAGACGCGGCCGCGGCCGTAGGCGTCCACGATGCGGTGGCTGATCCGGAAGACCGACGACCAGCGCAGGGTGTGTGCCGTCGCCGGTTCGGGTGCCAGGCGGTCGAGGACGGCCTGGATGTGGGCGAGGTCGGGGGCGCGGCCACCCTCGAAACCGTGCGCCAACCCGTCACCGGCGGCCTGGGCCAGGTCGGCGGGCACCAGCATGGACATCCGGTAGCGACGCCCTCGGGCGCCGCTGCGGTCGCCGTCCAATTCGCCGGGCAGCGGGATGCACACCAGCAGGTCGTCGGTGGTGCCGTCGGTTTGGTGCATCGCCCGCACCGCGTAGCCCGCGGGCAGCGACCAGTCCACCTCGACGTCGCCGAGCATGTACTGCTCCTCGAATGCGCCGCCCTCGAAGCTCAGGCCCAGCGATTTGCGGACGATGCTGTGGGCGCCGTCCGCGCCGACGAGGTAGTCGGCCCGTACCGTCTCCTCGCCGCCGTCGCCGCCGAGGATGGCGGTCACCCCGTCGGCATCCTGGGTGAACCCGGTGAGGCGCACACCGCGCTCCACGTGCACCCCCCGCAAGGCCAGCGCGTCGCGCAGAATGCGTTCGGTGGCGTACTGCGGGATGAGCACGAACCCGAACGGCACGTCGGCGGGTACCCCGACGTCCAGCTGCGCCACCTTCTCGCCGTTGATGTAGACGAGCTGGCCGCGCATCGGCGCCGAGGCGTCCAGGATTGGTCCGAGCACCCCCATGCTCTCGAACACTTCCAACGTACGTGGCTGCACCCCAACGGCCTTCGCGTATTGAGGAGGTTCGTACAACGGGTCGACGATGCGGCAGCCGATGCCGTGCCGGGTCAGTTCGATGGCGGCGGTCAGCCCGATCGGACCCGCGCCGGCGATGAGGACCTTCGTGGGGGACACCAGGTGATTATGGTGGCTATGCTCTGGCGATGAGCTTCGACGCTCCGGCGGATGACACGCTCAGCGCCGGGCGTCTGATCGCGCGCCGGTTGCGCGCCAGCGGCATCGACACCGTCTTCACCCTCTCCGGCGGGCACCTCTTCTCGATCTACGACGGGTGCCGCAGCGAGGGCATCCGGCTCGTCGACACCCGTCACGAGCAGACCGCCGCCTTTGCCGCCGAAGGCTGGTCCAAGGTGACCCGGGTGCCCGGGGTGGCCGCGCTGACGGCCGGTCCCGGCGTGACCAACGGAATGAGCGCGATGGCCGCCGCCGCGCAGAACCAGTCGCCGCTGCTGGTGCTCGGCGGCCGGGCGCCCGAGTCGCGGTGGGGTCAGGGCTCGTTGCAGGAGATCGACCACGTCCCGTTCGTGGCGCCGCTGACCCGGTTCGCCGCGACGGCGCACGCCGCCGACGCGGTGGGCGACCTGGTCGACGACGCCTTGCGGGCCGCGTCGGGGTGGGCCGCGACCCCTACCGGCGTGGCGTTCGTGGACTTCCCGATGGACCACGTCTTCGGGGCCGCCCGCGACCCGGGGCACCCCGGCGCGCTGGACCCGCCGCCCGTCGCGGTCCGGCCCGACGCCACCGCGCTGGACGTCGCACTCACCATGCTGGCGACGGCGCAGCGACCCGTCATCATGGCGGGCAGCAACCTGTGGTGGGGCCGCGGCGAGACGGCGCTGCGCGATGTCGCCGAAAGGTTGCGCATCCCCGTGCTGATGAACGGCATGGCGCGGGGTGCGGTCCCGGCCGACCACGAGTTGGCGTTCTCCCGGGCACGTTCGAAAGCGCTGCGGGAGGCCGATATCGCACTCCTGGTCGGAGTGCCGTTGGATTTCCGGCTGGGCTTCGGCGCGGCGTTCGGCGACCGGACCCGGCTGATCGCCGTCGACCGGGTGGCACCGGAGCGACCCTTCCCGCGCACCGTCGAGGCGCAGCTGTACGGCGACCTGACGCTCATCCTTTCGGAACTGGCCTGCACCGCCGGCGTCGCCGCCCGCGAGACGTGGATCGCCGAGTTGCGTGGGGCGGAATCCGCCGCCCGGGCCGCCGAGAGCGCCGAACTCGGCGACGAGCGGGCGCCCCTGCACCCGATGCGGGTGTACGCCGAGTTGGCGCCGCTGCTCGACCGCGACGCCATCGTCGTCGTCGACGCGGGCGACTTCGGGTCCTATGCAGGACGGGTGATCGACAGCCAGGTGCCCGGCGCCTGGCTGGACAGCGGACCCTTCGGCTGCCTGGGTTCGGGACCGGGCTACGCGCTGGCGGCCAAACTCGCCCGCCCCGACCGACAGGTGGTGCTGCTGCAGGGCGACGGGGCGTTCGGGTTCTCCGGCATGGAGTGGGACACCCTGGTTCGCCACGGAGTGCAGGTGGTGTCCGTCATCGGCAACAACGGCATCTGGGCGCTGGAGAAGCACCCGATGGAGATGCTGTACGGCTACTCGGTGGTCGCCGACCTGCGGCCCGGCACCCGCTACGACGAGGTGGTCCGGGCTCTGGGCGGGCACGGCGAGCTGGTGTCCACACCGCGGGAACTGCGGCCCGCCCTGCAACGGGCGTTCGCCGCGACGGTGCCCGCGGTGGTGAACACGCTGACCGACCCGGCGGTGATGTACCCGCGGCGGTCGAACCTGGCCTGATTCCCGGCCGGTCGGAATGTCGTCGGGCGGGCCGCCCGGCGGCGCGGGACTGCCCGGACGCCTCGGCGGTGGCGTCGGCCGCGCCGCGTACCGTGAACATGTGCCAAAGACGTCGAGCGGCAAGACCGGCCGCTTCAGCAGCAAGTTCTGGCAGTTGCTGGGAGCCACCACCGAGAAGAACGAAAGCCGGTCGCTGACCGAGGTGACGGCGTCCTCGGAGTTCGACGCGAAGGCCGCCGACCTCGACGACGAGCAGCTGCGCAAGGCCGCACAACTACTGGATATGCGCGATCTGGCCGCCGCGTCGGACACACCGCAGTTCCTGGCGATCGCGCGGGAGGCGGCCGAGCGGACCACCGGGCTGCGCCCGTTCGACGTCCAGTTGCTCGGTGCGTTGCGCATGCTGGCCGGCGACGTGGTCGAGATGGCCACCGGCGAGGGTAAAACCCTCTCCGGGGCGATCGCCGCGGCGGGCTACGCGCTGGGCGGGCGCCGCGTGCACGTCGTCACCATCAACGACTACCTGGCGCGCCGTGACGCGGAATGGATGAGTCCGTTCCTGGAGGCGCTGGGACTGACGGTCGGCTGGATCACCGCCGACTCGACCGCCGCGCAACGCCGGGACGCCTACGCGTGCAACGTCACCTACGCCTCGGTCAACGAGGTCGGCTTCGACGTACTGCGCGACCAGCTGGTCACCGACGTCGCCGATCTGGTGTCGCCCAATCCGGATGTGGCGCTCATCGACGAGGCCGACTCCGTCCTCGTCGACGAGGCATTGGTGCCGCTGGTGCTCGCGGGCACCAGCCACCGTGAGACGCCCAAGGTGGAGATCATCCGCCTGGTGGGGGAGCTCATGGCGGGCGCCAACGCCGCCAAGTACTACGCCACCGACTCCGACAGCCGCAACGTGCACCTCACCGAGGCCGGCGCCCAGCAGCTCGAGGCCAGACTCGGCGGGATCGACCTGTATTCGGAGGAACACGTCGGCACCACGCTGACCGAGGTCAACGTCGCCCTGCACGCACACGTGCTGCTGCAGCGCGACGTGCACTACATCGTGCGCGACGGCGCGGTGCACCTGATCAACGCCTCCCGCGGGCGGATTGCTGCGCTGCAGCGGTGGCCCGACGGTCTGCAGGCCGCCGTGGAGGCCAAGGAGGGGATCGAAACCACCGAAACCGGCGAGGTGCTCGACACCATCACCGTGCAGGCGATGGTCAACCGGTACCCGACGGTGTGCGGGATGACGGGCACCGCGCTGGCCGCCGGCGAGCAGCTGCGCCAGTTCTACAAGCTGGGGGTATCGCCGATTCCGCCGAACACCCCCAACATTCGCGAGGACGAGACCGACCGGGTGTACATCACCGCGGCGGCCAAGGCGGACGCGATCGTCGAACACATCACCGCGGTGCACGAGACCGGCCAACCCGTGCTGGTCGGCACCCACGACGTGGCCGAATCCGAGGAACTGCACGAGCGGCTGGTCAAACACGGCATCCCGGCCGTGGTGCTCAACGCCAAGAACGACGCCGAGGAAGCCCGCGTCATCGCCGAGGCCGGCAAACTCGACGCCGTCACCGTCTCCACCCAGATGGCCGGCCGCGGCACCGACATCCGGCTCGGCGGATCCGATGCGGCCGACGACTCCACCGACAAGGAACGGGTGGCCGAGCTGGGCGGTCTGCATGTGGTGGGCACCGGCAGGCACCACACCGAGCGGCTGGACAACCAGCTGCGGGGCCGGGCCGGGCGCCAGGGCGACCCCGGTTCCTCGGTGTTCTTCTCCAGCTGGGAGGACGAGGTCGTCGCCGCCCACCTGGAGTCGGCGAAACTGCCCATGCAGACCGACGGGGACGGCCGGATCGTCTCGCCGAAGGCGGCCACCCTGCTCGACCACGCCCAGCGGGTCGCGGAGGGCAGGCTGCTCGACGTGCACGCCAACACCTGGCGCTACAACCAGCTCATCGCCCAGCAGCGCGCGATCATCGTCGAACGCCGAGACACGCTGCTGCGCACCGCCGCCGCACGCGAGGAACTGGCCGAACTCGCGCCCAAGCGGTACGCCGAACTGATCGAGGAACTCGACGAGGAGCGCCTGGAGAAGATCTGCCGGCTGATCATGCTCTACCACCTGGACCGCGGCTGGTGCGACCATCTCGCCTACCTGGCCGACATCCGCGAGAGCATCCATCTGCGCGCCCTGGGCCGCCAGAACCCCCTCGACGAATTCCACCGGATGGCCGTCGACGCGTTCGCCTCACTGGCCGCCGATGCGATCGAGGCGGCCCAGCAGACATTCGAGACGTCGCCCGCTATCGAGGACGAACCGGGTGTCGATCTGTCCAAACTCGCGCGGCCCACCTCGACGTGGACGTACATGGTGCACGACAATCCGCTGGCCGACGACACGATGTCGGCGCTGAGCCTGCCCGGGGTGTTCCGCTAGGTTTACTGCATGACGGAGCCGCAGGGCCTGCGGCCGTCGGCGCCGGACGCCGCGGCGCGCGATCGGGTGCTGACGGTGCCGAACGCGCTGAGTGTGCTTCGGCTGCTGCTGGTCCCGGTGTTCGTGTATCTGCTGCTGGTCAGCCACGCCTACGGGTGGGCGGTCGCCGTCCTCATGTTCAGCGGCTTCTCCGACTGGGCGGACGGCAAGATCGCCCGGCTGGCGCGCAATCAGTCGTCGCGGCTGGGTGAGCTGCTCGACCCCGCGGTCGACCGCATCTACATGGTGACGGTCCCGATCGCGTTCGGTGTCGCGGGCATCGTCGGATGGTGGGTGGTCGCGACGCTGATCGGCAGGGACGCGGTGCTGGCGGCGAGCCTGCCGCTGCTGCGCAGCCGGGGGTTGTCGGCGCTGCCGGTGACCTACATCGGCAAGGCGGCCACCTTCGCGCTGATGTCGGCGTTCCCGCTGATCCTGCTCGGGCAGTGGGATGCGCTGTGGAGCCGGGTGATCCTCGCGGCGGGCTGGGCGTTCCTGTTTTGGGGTCTGGCGCTGTATCTGTGGTCCGGGTTGCTCTATCTCGTGCAGGTGGTGCTGGTGGCCAGGCGACTCCCGCGGGCCGGGCGATGACGCCGGAACGTGCGCTGGGCGGCTACGACCCGCAGGCCGGGCGCACGACCCACGAGGCGGACGCGCCGGCGGTCATCCCGGTGCCGTCGCTACTGCGGTCGCTGCTGTCCGACCACCTCGACCCCGGGTACGCCGCGGCGGCGGCGGCGCGCGCGAACGGCGCCGCCCGCGGCCGCGCGCAGGACTGGCTGTGGCGTGTGCTTGGGGCCGTCGCGATCGCGAGTGTCTTCGCCGCGGCAGCGGCCCAGGCGCAATCCGTCGCCCCGGCCGCCCGGCAGGCCCAGCACTTTCTGGCGGGCAGCGTGCGCACGGCCCAGGAGCGCACGGCCGGCGTCAGCACCCGGCGGGATGCCCTGGCCGCCGAGGTGGATGCCGAACGCCGCGGCCGGCTCGCGGGGGACGAACTGGGCCGGCGTCTGCTGGCCAGCCTGGACGAGGCCGACGTCGCCGCCGCCGCGACCCCGGTGACGGGACCGGGGCTGACCGTCACGGTCACCGATCCCGGCGCCGCCAAGGACCTCAGCGACGTCTCCAAACAGCGCGTCGCCGGCAGCCAGCAGGTCATCCTCGATCGCGATCTGCAGCTGGTGGTGAACTCGCTGTGGGTCAGTGGCGCGGAGGCGATTTCGGTCGGTGGGGTGCGTATCGGGCCCGGCGTGACGATCCGGCAGGCGGGGGGCGGCATCCTCGTCGACAATCAACCCGTCACCAGCCCGTATCTGATCCTCGCGATCGGCCCGCCGATGGGTATGCAGGACGTCTTCGACGGCAGCCCCGGCCTGCACCGGCTCCGGCTGTTGGAGACCTCCTACGGCGTCGGGGTGAACGTCGCGGCCGGTGACGGCCTCACCCTGCCCGCCGCATCGGTGCGTGAGGTCGTCTTCGCCGGGCAGCCGGGGTCGTGACCATCTGATGGATCGGACAGCATGATCGGACGGGACGTGAACGTACGCGAAATGATCGACCGATGATCGGCATCGTCGCGCTGGTCGTCGGGATCGCACTCGGTCTGGTGTTCCATCCCAGCGTGCCCGAGGCCGTCCAGCCCTACCTGCCGATCGCGGTGGTCGCCGCGCTGGACGCCGTGTTCGGCGGGCTGCGGGCCTACCTGGAGAAGATCTTCGACGCCAAGGTGTTCGTGGTGTCGTTCGTGTTCAACGTGCTGGTGGCCGCGCTCATCGTCTACGTCGGCGACCAACTCGGCGTCGGCACCCAGCTGTCCACGGCGATCATCGTGGTGCTCGGCATCCGGATCTTCGGCAACGCCGCCGCACTGCGGCGCAGACTGTTCGGCGCCTGACCATGGCCGACTCACCACCGGAGAACCAGCCCGGTGCACCGCCGGCCGAGCACCACGGCCGCCACGAACTGCCGCCCGGCCACCGGCCGCGCCGCGGCCGCTCCCAGATGATCTTCGGCGCGCTGGCCGTCGCCTTGTGTGTGCTGCTCGGTATCGCCATCGTCACCCAGGTCCGCCAGACCGAGTCGGGCGACTCGCTGGAGACGGCCCGCCCGGCCGATCTGCTGGTGCTGCTGGATTCGCTGCAGCAGCGGGAGGCCGCGCTGAACAGCGAAGTGGCCGAACTGCAGCGAACGCTGGCCGAGTTGCAGGCGTCGGGCAGCAGCGACCAGGCGGCGATCGAGAACGCCCAGGCCCGGCTGGCCGCCCTGTCGATCCTCATCGGCACGGTCGCCGCCACCGGCCCCGGCGTCACCCTGACGATCGAGGACGACGCCCCCGGTGTACCCGCGGAGACCATGCTCGACGTCGTCAACGAGTTGCGCGCGGCGGGGGCGGAAGCGATCGAGATCCGCGGCGCGCCGCCACAGGGCGGGCCGGCCGTCCGCGTCGGCGTGGATACCTGGGTGGTCGGCGCCCCGGGTGCGCTGATCGTCGACGGCGCCGCCCTCAGCCCGCCGTATTCGGTTCTGGCCATTGGGGATCCACCGACGTTGGCCGCTGCGATGAACATTCCCGGCGGTGCGATGGACAGTGTCAAACGCGTCGGTGGGACCATGACGGCGCAGCAGGCCGACCGGGTCGACGTGACCGCCTTGCGGCAACCGAAACCGCGCCAATACGCTCAGCCGGTTAAATGATCACGACACCAGCACCGCCGACCGCCGCACTGAAGCCGGACCACCGAGGAGCGCCGTGAGCGACATTCCGACCGATCTCTACTACACCGCCGAGCACGAGTGGGTGCTGCGTACCGGAGACGACACCGTACGGGTCGGGATCACCGACTACGCCCAGTCCGCGCTGGGCGACGTGGTGTTCGTCCAGCTACCCGACGTGGGTGCCGACGTCACGGCGGGCGAGTCGTTCGGCGAGGTGGAGTCGACGAAGTCGGTATCGGACCTCTACGCGCCGTTGACCGCGAAAGTCGTTGCGGTCAACGGGGATCTGGAGGGCACCCCTGAGCTGGTGAATTCCGACCCGTACGGGCGGGGCTGGCTGGTGGACCTGCAACTCGACGCCGCGGCCCTCGCCAATGGCCTGACCGGGCTGCTGGACCCCGATGGCTACCGCGCCGCGGTCACCGAGTGACCGGATTGTTAGGGTTCATAGAGTTTTGCAGACCGGTTCGGCCGTCTGAGCACGGTGACGTCGACACCATCGGATCCGGCGGTGGTGGGCACAACGACGCCCGTCGCGCGGTACGGTCGACGTGGGACGGACGGCGGCCGGGTTTCGCCACAGCAGCCAGTGAGGAGCAGCGGGGTGACGGATAGAGACAGTAACTCCGGAGCTGACCAGACGTCTGAAGAAGTGACCGTGGAAACCACATCGGTGTTCCGCGCGGACTTCCTCAACGAGCTGGACGCCCCGGCATCGGCCGGCGGGGAAGGCGCGGTATCCGGCGTCGAGGGCCTGCCCGTCGGATCGGCCCTGCTGGTCGTCAAACGGGGTCCGAACGCGGGCTCGCGTTTCCTGCTGGACCAGCCGACCACCTCGGCGGGCCGGCATCCGGACAGCGACATCTTCCTCGACGATGTCACCGTGAGCCGTCGCCATGCCGAGTTCCGGCTGGAGAGCGGCGAGTTCCAGGTGGTCGATGTGGGCAGCCTCAACGGCACCTACGTCAACCGCGAGCCGGTCGACTCGGCCGTGCTGGCCAATGGTGACGAGGTACAGATCGGCAAGTTCCGGCTGGTGTTCCTGACCGGACCGAAGACCGACGACAGCGGCCCGGGCAGCTAACGGCGCGATGGACGCTGGCGTGAGGATGGACTCATCGGGCGACACGCCGTCGCCGGCGAGGACATGACAGCCCCCGACACGCCCGCGCTGAACGGGATGTCGATCGGCGCGGTGCTCGACCTGCTGCGGCCGGAGTTTCCGGATGTCACGATCTCCAAGATCCGGTTCCTGGAGGCCGAGGGCCTGGTCACCCCCGAACGCACACCGTCGGGGTACCGGCGATTCACCGCCTACGACTGTGCCCGGCTGCGATTCGTCCTCACTGCCCAGCGCGACCAGTACCTGCCGCTGAAGGTGATCAAGGCCCACCTCGACGCGCAGCCCGACGGCGAACTGCCGGCGAGCGGATCCGTCTACGGCGGGCCGCGTTTGGTGCCGGCGCCGGCCGAGGAGGGCGACGCTGCTCCGCTGTCGGCGGTGGCGCCCACCCAGATCCGGCTCAGCCGTGAGGATCTGTTGGGCCGCACCGGCGTCGGTGACGAACTGCTCACCGCGCTGGTGAAGGCCGGGGTGATCCGACCGGGTCCGGCCGGATTCTTCGACGAACACTCCGTGGTGATCGTCCAGTGTGCCCGCGCGCTGGCCGACTACGGAGTGGAACCCCGGCATCTGCGGGCGTTCCGGTCCGCGGCCGACCGGCAGTCGGATCTCATCGCACAGATCGCCGGTCCGGTGGTCAAGGCGGGAAAGGCCGGCGCGCGCGACCGCGCCGACGATCTGGCGCGGGAGGTCGCCGCCCTGGCGATCACGCTGCACACGTCGTTGATCAAGTCCGCGGTGCGCGACGTTCTCGATCGCTGAGGATTAGACTCACTACCGACGGCTCTTTCGTCACGTCAGGTCCGGTCGGACACGGAGGGCAGACTCAGATGGCTGAGGTTCGTGTGGTCGGCATTCGCGTGGAGCAGCCCCAGAACCAGCCGGTGCTGCTGCTGCGGGAGTCCAATGGTGACCGCTATCTGCCGATTTGGATCGGCCAGTCGGAGGCGGCGGCGATCGCGCTCGAACAGCAGGGTGTCGAACCCGCGCGGCCGCTCACCCACGACCTGATCCGAGATGTCATTGCTGCGCTTGGCCATTCGCTCAAGGAGGTCCGCATCGTCGATCTCCAGGAGGGCACCTTCTACGCCGATCTGATCTTCGACCGCGACATCAAGGTGTCGGCGCGCCCGTCGGATTCGGTGGCGATCGCGCTGCGGGTCGGCGTGCCGATCTACGTCGAGGAAGCGGTGCTGGCCGAGGCCGGGCTGCTGATCCCCGACGAGAGCGACGAGGAGGCCGCGGGCGCTGTCCGTGAAGACGAGGTCGAGAAGTTCAAGGAGTTCCTGGACAGCGTCTCGCCCGACGACTTCAAGGCGACCTAGAACCTCGGCGGGCCGGTCATGTCGGCGGCGGCCGGGTTGGTCACGGAAGCGTCTCAACTGGGGTCTGGCGTGTCGACACGCGGCGCGGGTTTTTCCGAACCCGGGAGTGGGCAGCCATACTTTGGTGGCGACGGGCAGTAACGGTCCGTCCGGGAGCGTATGCTCGACACATTCGGGCTTGTGGCGAACATGCTGCAGTGCAGGTCACTGCGCGTTTTTTGAGCTGGCGGGTTCGATCGGCGAGAGGATTTCGAGAGTGGGAGAAACGCCACGCCAAGAGCAGCTGGATTTGTCCTCGGCAAGCGGTCCCGCGGAAACGCCGGCGCCGTCGCCGGGCGAACCGGTACAGGCCGGCCTGTTCCCCGACAACTCGGTGCCCGACGAACTCGTCGGCTACCGCGGGCCCAGCGCCTGCCAGATCGCCGGAATCACCTATCGCCAGCTCGACTACTGGGCACGTACGTCGCTCGTCGTCCCGTCGATCCGTGGGGCCGCGGGATCGGGCAGCCAGCGGCTGTACTCGTTCAAGGACATCCTGGTCCTCAAGATCGTCAAACGCCTGCTGGACACCGGTATCTCGCTGCACAACATCCGGGTCGCCGTCGACCATCTGCGTCAGCGCGGGGTGCGGGACCTGGCCAACATCACCCTGTTCTCCGACGGCACCACGGTGTACGAGTGCACCTCCGCCGAGGAGGTCGTGGACTTGCTGCAGGGCGGACAGGGTGTCTTCGGTATCGCCGTTTCGGGCGCGATGCGTGAACTGACCGGCGCCATCGCCGACTTCCCCGGCGAGCGTGCCGACGGCGGCGAGTCGATCTCCGCGCCGGAGGACGAACTGGCCTCGCGGCGTAAGCACCGCGACCGCAAGATCGGCTGACCTATTTCCTGACCGGACACCGGCGGTCGCGACCCCGCACGGTGCGCCGGTTCGGCGTGGCGCGGTGACCGCCGGTAGAATCGGCGGAGCATCGACCCTGCGCGGGAGAGATCCGTGACCGCCAGTCACGGGCGCCGAAGGAGCAACACCTCTCCGCCAACCTCTCAGGCACCCAGGACCGCGCCGGGCCACGATGCCTCTGGAAAGCGGTGCGCCGTCCCGATCGGGGCAGGCTCACCCGCCCATGGGGAAAGGTGCGTTTCCGCCGCGCGGCGGGTCCGGCCGAATCTCTCAGGCACCCGGCACGGGTCGACGACAGAGGGAGAGGAACCCCGGTGGACCTGGGGTCCTCACCGTCAGGAGATGTCGCCTGTGTTCGATCACCACCAGCCGCAGTTCGCCGACCGGCATATCGGGCCCGACGCCGACGAGGTCGCCGTCATGCTCGAGACGATCGGCGTGGACTCGCTCGACGAACTCGCCGCCAAGGCGCTGCCGGCAGGCATCCTCGACGCGGTGTCCACCACGGGGGTCGCGCCGGGCCTGGCGGTCCTGCCGCAGCCGGCCAGTGAGCAGGAGGCGCTGACCGAACTGCGGGCACTGGCCGACGCCAACACCGTCGCGGTGTCGATGATCGGGCAGGGCTACTTCGACACACTCACCCCGCCCGTGCTGCTGCGCAACATCCTGGAAAATCCCGCGTGGTACACGGCCTATACGCCGTATCAGCCGGAGATCAGCCAGGGCAGGCTCGAGGCGTTGCTGAATTTCCAGACCATGGTCGCCGACCTCACCGGGCTGGAGGTGGCCAACGCGTCGATGCTCGACGAAGGCACCGCCGCCGCCGAGGCGATGACCTTGATGCACCGGGCAGCCAGGGGATCCTCGCGCCGGCTGGCGGTCGACGCCGACGTCTACCGGCAGACCGCGGCGGTGCTGTCCACCCGGGCGCGGCCGCTGGGTATCGAGATCGTCACCACCGACCTGCGGCAGGGACTGCCCGACGGCGACTTCTTCGGTGTCATCGCTCAACTGCCGGGGGCCGGTGGCGCGGTGGTCGACTGGACGCCACTGGTCACCGAGGCTCACGGCCGCGGCGCGCTGGTGGCCCTGGGTGCCGACCTCCTGGCCCTGACCCTGATCGCGCCGCCCGGCGAGATCGGTGCCGACGTCGCCTTCGGCACCACTCAGCGTTTCGGCGTGCCGATGGGATTCGGCGGTCCGCACGCGGGTTATCTGGCCGTGCACAGTAAACATGCTCGGCAACTGCCCGGCCGGCTGGTCGGCGTGTCCGTCGATGCCGACGGCTCGCCCGCGTTCCGGCTCGCGCTGCAGACCCGCGAACAGCACATCCGGCGGGACAAGGCGACCAGCAACATCTGCACCGCCCAGGTGCTGCTGGCGGTCATCGCGGCCATGTATGCCAGCTATCACGGCGCCGACGGTCTGACCGCGATCGCGCGCCGGGTCCACGGCCTGGCGTCCGACCTGGCCGACGGGTTGCGCCACGACGGCATCGAGGTCGTGCACGACCGCTTCTTCGACACCGTGCTGGCCCGCATCCCCGGCCGCGCGGCGCAGGTGCGCGCCGAGGCCAAGGCACGCGGGGTCAACATCTGGCTCGTCGACGACGATCACGTGTCGGTGTCATGCGACGAGGCGACCACCGCGGCGCATGTCGACGACGTGCTCGCCGCGTTCGGGGCGCAACGTGCCGACGGCGGCGCCGCCCGGCTCGAACCGGCCGGGCGCTCCTCGGAGTTCCTCACCCACCCGGCATTCACCAGCCACCGCACCGAGACCGAGATGATGCGGTACCTGCGCTCACTGTCCGACAAGGATATTGCGTTGGACCGCAGCATGATTCCGCTCGGATCGTGCACGATGAAACTCAACGCCGCCGCCGAGATGGAACCGATCACCTGGCCGGAGTTCGCCCGCCAGCATCCGTTCGCGCCGGCATCCGACGCCAGCGGCCTGCGCACCCTGATCGCCGATCTCCAGACGTGGCTGTCGGGGATCACCGGCTACGACGAGGTGTCGCTGCAACCCAACGCCGGCTCGCAGGGGGAGTACGCCGGGCTGCTCGCCATCAAGGCCTACCACGAGGGGCGGGGGGAACCGGACCGCAACGTCTGCCTGATCCCGTCGAGCGCCCACGGCACCAACGCGGCGTCGGCCGCGCTGGCGGGGATGCGCGTGGTGGTGGTGGGGTGCCGGGACAACGGCGACGTCGACCTCGACGACCTGCGGGCCAAGGTGGCCGAGCATGCCGAGCTGCTCGCCGCGCTGATGATCACCTACCCGTCGACGCACGGCGTGTACGAACACGACATCGCCGAGATCTGCGCGGCGGTACACGACGCCGGCGGCCAGGTGTACGTCGACGGTGCCAACCTCAACGCACTCGTCGGTCTGGCGCGCCCAGGCCGGTTCGGCGGTGACGTCAGCCACCTCAACCTGCACAAGACCTTCTGCATCCCGCACGGCGGCGGCGGCCCCGGCGTCGGGCCGGTGGCCGTACGCGCGCACCTGGCGCCCTACCTGCCGGGCCATCCGCTGGCCGACGAGCTACCCGACGACCACACCGTGTCCTCGGCGCCCTACGGATCGGCGTCGATCCTGCCGATCACGTGGGCCTACATCAGGATGATGGGCGCGGTGGGCCTGCGGGCGGCGTCGCTGACCGCGATCGCCTCGGCGAACTACATCGCCCGCCGCCTCGACGAGTACTACCCGGTGCTGTACACGGGGGAGAACGGCATGGTCGCCCACGAGTGCATCCTCGACCTGCGCGCCATCACCAAGGCCACCGGCGTCACCGTGGATGATGTGGCAAAACGGTTGGCGGACTACGGGTTCCATGCTCCGACGATGAGCTTCCCGGTCGCAGGCACCTTGATGGTGGAACCGACCGAGAGTGAAAGCCTGGCCGAGGTGGACGCATTCTGCGAGGCGATGATCGCGATCCGCGGCGAGATCGACCGCGTGGGCTCGGGGGAGTGGCCGGTGGACGACAACCCGCTGCGCGGTGCGCCCCACACCGCCGAGGCCCTGCTCGTCGCCGACTGGAACCACCCCTACAGCCGCGAGCAGGCCGCATACCCGCTCGGCAAACACTTCCGGCCCAAGGTCTGGCCGCCGGTGCGACGCATCGACGGCGCGTACGGTGACCGGAACCTGGTCTGTTCGTGCCCGCCCGTCGAGGCGTTCGCCTGACCGCGAGGTGCCGCTGACGCCGGACGCGCCCGCGCCGGCTGTCCGTTTCGGCGCCTGTTCGTGCAGTACTGTCGCCTCGGCAGTTGAACCACCCGTATCAGTGAGGAACCGCGTGACCCGGCCCATACCGCACAGCTCTACCGGGCTGACCCAGGCTCAGACGTTGTACATCTTCCCGCACGCCGGGGGTGATGTGAGCTTCTACGTGCCGTTCGCGCGGGCGTTCGCCAAGGGGGCCGCCGAACTCAAGCGGATCGCCGTCCAGTACCCGGGCCAGGCCGGCGGCGGGGACGTATCGCCGATCACCAGCATCCCCGCCCTGGCCGACGACATCTACTCCCTGCTCAAACAAGGGGTGGAACCCGATCGCGGGGTGGCGCTGTTCGGTCACAGCATGGGCGCTGGCGTCGCGTTCGAACTCGCCCAGCGGTTCGAGGCGGACGGCACACCGGTGACGGCGTTGTTCGTGTCGGCGAGTTCGGCGCCGGGCCGCACCAACCTAGAACTGTTCGGCCAGACCGACCAGGACCTGGTGGCGACCTTGGCGAAGCTCACCGGCGCCAGTCCGGAATTCCTCGACGAGGGGTTTCTCGCCACGATCATGCCGACGTTGCGCGGCTATCGCGCAATTCTGGATTACGATTCGCCGGCCGAGGCGAAGGTTTCTTGTCCTATTTATGCATATGCCGGGTCGGCCGATCCGTTTGTCGAGTACGACACCGTTTTGGCGTGGGCGGATCGGACGACTGGTGAATTTGCTGCCCGCGTCTTCCCCGGCGATCATTTCTATCTGGCGGCCAATACCCGCGAGGTCGCCGAGGATATCGAAACGCGGATTTGTCGCAGTGCCGATCAGAATTGACCCGTCGCCGCGCAGCGCCACCGCACACCGCCTTCGGAGTCCGCGATTAGCGAGCGTGGCGGGTGCGCGGGCCGCCGGGGTGGGCAGCACGGCGCCGGCGGCGTTTGCCCGCCCGGTGGCTACACGTCGCGAAACAGCAAGACTGGCTAACCACGCGCCGGTTCTGGGAACCGGTCGCGCGCCGGCCGAAACGTACCGTCATACTCGATGTGCAGCCGCCGTCGACGTCGGCTCGACGGCCCGAGAATCCGGAGCCACCGACAACCGAGATTGTCATGCCCTGCCCTGCGCGCGATCGCGAAGCAGCGTAGGTTCATCGGGTGGCTCGTCCGTCGGGGGGACGGGTCGCGCAGGTTGCAGGGCGAATAGCGACCGCAGTAGGGTGCCCGGACCTGACACACATTTCAGCTCGGGCCCATCAGTGGCGCATCCCGAACGGGGAGGTATCTCGAAAATATGACCGGCTTTGTTGTTTCCCCGTCGCTGCAGCGATCGCTGCCCGGTCTGCTCGAAGATCGCGCCATCCGGCACGCCGGCGACGCCGCGTACACCTTCGTGGACTACGACGTGGACCCGGCGGGCTTCGCCGAGACCTTCACGTGGGACCAGATGCACCGGCGGTCCCTGGTGGTAGCTGAGCAACTCAGCGCCGTGGCCACCCCCGGCGACAGGGTCGCCATTCTTGCCCCGCAGGGAATGGACTACATAGTCGGATTCCTCGGCGCCCTGCAGGCCGGACTAATCGCCGTTCCGCTCTCAGTTCCGCACTTTGGCGTGCATGACGAGCGTGTTTCGTCGGTATTGCAAGATTGCTCGCCGGCTGCGATTCTGACGGTTTCGGCGGCCGTCGGTGAAGTCAGCAAATATGCAATGGATGGCGGCGGGGCGGCCCCGGAGATCATCGAAGTCGACGCACTCGACCTGGATTCTCCGACGCAGTTCCGCGCCATTGATTCGGCGCCCACCGCAACGGCTTATCTGCAGTACACGTCGGGTTCGACCCGACGCCCGGCCGGAGTCATGGTGACCCATCAGAACGTCACCACCAACATCCAGCAGGCGCTGTGGGACTACTTCGAGGACCCCGACGCGCTGGCCCCCAACGGCACCACATTCGTCTCCTGGCTGCCGTTCTTCCACGACATGGGCCTGATCCTCGGGGTGTTCGCCCCGCTGATGGCCGCCCGGCCCGCCGTGCTGACCAGCCCGATGGGATTCCTGCAGCGGCCGGCGCGCTGGATCCAGATGCTGGCCGACAACAGCGGCGCGTTCACCGCGGCCCCCAACTTCGCCTTCGAGCTGGCGGTGCGGCGCACCAAGGACGAGGATATGGCCGGCCGTGACCTGTCGCGGGTGGCGTGCATCGTCAGCGGCAGCGAGCGTATCCACGCCGCCACCATCGACCGGTTCACCGATCGGTTCGTGCCGTTCGGGCTGGACGAGCGGGTCATCCGGCCCTCCTACGGCCTCGCCGAGGCCACGCTGTACGTCGCCACCCCCGAGCGCGGCCGCGCACCGGAAACCGTCACGTTCGACTACGAACTGCTGTCCAACGGACAGGCCAAGCGCTGCCAGACCGACGTCGGCGCGGTCGACCTGATCACCTACGGCGCCCCGCGCACCTCGGTGCTGCGCATCGTCGACCCGGACACCCACGTCGAGAACCCCGCCGGCACCATCGGCGAGATCTGGGTGCTCGGCGACAACGTCGCGCCCGGATACTGGCAGAAGCACGAGGAGACCGAGCGGACGTTCGGCGCCCGCCTCGTCGACGCCGCGCCGGGCACACCCGAGGGCCGCTGGCTGCGCACCGGGGATCTCGGGGTGATGTCCGGCGGTGAGCTGTTCATCATCGGCCGGATCAAGGACCTGCTGATCGTCGACGGCCGCAACCACTACCCCGACGACATCGAGGCGACGATCCAGGAGATCACCGGTGGCCGCGTCGCGGCCATCTCCGTGCCCAATGACGTCACCGAACAGCTCGTGGCCATCGTCGAGCTGAAGAAGCGGGGCGGCACCGACGAACTGCGCTCCGTCAAGCGTGAAGTGACCTCGGCGGTGTCGAGTTCACACCAGGTCCGCGTCGCCGACCTCGTCATCGTGCCCCCCGGTTCGATCCCGATCACCACCAGCGGAAAAATCCGCCGGTCCGCATGCCTTGAGCGTTACCGGCAGGAAGAGTTTGATCGGCTGGATGTCTCGGCATGACGGCAGGTCTCGATGAGGCTGGGCTGCGAGACTGGTTGGTCGAGTATCTGGTCACGAACGTCGGCTGCGACCGCGACGAGGTGGACTGCGACGCGTCGCTGAACGATCTGGGCGTCGGCTCCCGCGACGCGGTGGTGCTCTCCGGCGAGCTGGCCGAACTGGTCGGGCGGCCGGTGTCGCCGGTGGAATTCTGGCAGCACCCCACGGTGAACGCGCTGGCGGCCTTCCTGGCCCGCGGCGACGCCGATCCCGGCGGCGTAGCCGAGGCCGCCGCGACGGCCGACGACCGTGGCCACAGCCAGGCCGGCGACCTGCACGAGCCGATCGCGGTGATCGGTGTCGGATGCCGTTTCCCCGGCGACGTGTCCGGCCCGGATGAATTGTGGGAGTTCCTCTCCCGCGGCGGCTCCGGAGTGGGACAGGTGCCCGCCGCCCGATGGGAGCGGTTCGAGAAGGGCTCCGCCGACGACGCCGCGGCCGTCGCGGAGACCACCAGATGGGGTGCCTACCTCAGCGGCATCGACGGCTTCGACGCCGAGTTCTTCGAGATCTCCGCCCGCGAGGCGGCGATGATGGATCCCCAGCAGCGGCTGCTGCTGGAGGTGGCGTGGGAAGCACTGGAGCATGCGGGCATCGCGCCCGGCTCGTTGCGCCGCTCCCAGACCGGGGTGTTCGCCGGCGCATGCTCGGGGGAGTACGGGCAACTGGCGTCGACCGCGCTTCAGGACGTCGACGCCTGGACCAACACCGGCGGTGCGCTGAGCATCATCTCCAACCGGCTGTCCTATGTGCTCGATCTGCGCGGGCCGTCGGTGACCGTGGACACCGCGTGTTCCTCGTCGCTGGTCGCGATCCACCTGGCGTGTCAGAGCCTGCGCGCGGGGGATTCCCAGCTGGCCATCGCCGCGGGCGTCAATGTGCTGTTGTCCCCGGCCATCTTCCGCGGCTTCGACCAGGCCGGCGCACTGTCGGCGACCGGTCAGTGCCATGCGTTCGACGCCGCCGCCGACGGGTTCGTCCGCGGGGAGGGCTGCGGCGCGGTGGTGCTCAAACGGCTGTCCGACGCGGTTCGTGACGGCGACCGGGTGCTGGCCGTCGTCCGCGGTTCTGCGGTCAACCAGGACGGCCGCTCCAACGGTCTGATGGCCCCGAATCCAGCGGCGCAGATGGCGGTGCTCCGTGACGCCTACGCCAGCGCGGCGCTCACCCCTCTCGACGTCGACTATGTCGAAACCCACGGCACCGGAACGTTGTTGGGCGATCCGATCGAGGCGCGCGCCCTGGGCTCCGTACTGGGCCGCGGGCGCAGGGCCGAGGCGCCACTGCTGATCGGCGCGGTGAAGTCCAACATCGGACATCTGGAGGCCGCCGCGGGCATCGCGGGCTTCATCAAGGCCGCACTGGCCGTGGAACGCGGGCGCATCCCGGCCAATCTGGGCTTCACCACCCCCAACCCGCATATCCCCTTCGAGCAGCTGCGACTCAAAGTCGTTGCCGAGAACCAGGATTGGCCGGAACGGGGACAGCCCCGGCGCGCCGGGGTCTCGTCATTCGGCTTCGGCGGCACCAACGCCCACGTGGTCCTCGAGCAGGGACCGGAATCCGTTGCGCCACAACACGCGAGCGCACCGGCGGCGGTCACCACGCTGGTGGTGTCCGGCAAGACACCCCAGCGGCTCGCCGCCAATGCCGCGGCGCTGGCCGACTGGATGGACGGTGCAGGCTCGGCGGTGGCGCTGGCCGACGTCGCGCACACCGTCAACCATCACCGCACGCACTACTCGAGCTTCGGCACCGTCTGCGCCCGCGAGCGCGCCCAGGCCGCGGCCGGGCTGCGCGCGCTGGCGGCCGGCCAGGTCGCGCCCGGCGTGGTGGCCCCGCACGACGGGCCGTGCGCACCCGGCACCGTGTTCGTCTACTCCGGCCAGGGCTCCCAGTGGCTGGGGATGGGCAGGCAACTGCTCGCCGACGAGCCGGCGTTCGCCGCCGCCGTCGCCGAACTCGAACCCGATTTCGTTGCCGCAACCGGCTTTTCGCTCTACGACGTCCTAACATCGGCGATCCCGTTGGTGGGTATCGATCGGAT
>JAFDWN010000024.1 GCA_018268465.1 Actinomycetota bacterium | reverse complement strand
CCCGACCCGGCTGCTGTGGCTGCGTTTTTGCTTGTT
Organism: Actinomycetota bacterium; assembly: GCA_018268465.1. Classification (GTDB taxonomy): domain Bacteria; phylum Actinomycetota; class Actinomycetes; order Mycobacteriales; family Mycobacteriaceae; genus Mycobacterium. The sequence continues at coordinate 126,416 of JAFDWN010000024.1, read as the reverse complement.
GGGGGGGGGGGGGGGGTTGTTGGGGGGGGTGCTGTGTCGGTGCCGGTGCCGGTGGGGGGGGGTGAGCCGGTTGCGGTGGTGGGTATGGGGTGTCGTTATCCGGGTGGGGTGGGTGGTCCGGAGGATTTGTGGCGGTTGGTGGTGTCGGGGGTTGATGCGGTTTCGGAGTTTCCTGGTGATCGTGGTTGGGATGTGGAGGGGTTGTATGACCCTGATCCTGATCGGTTGGGGGGGTCGTATACGCGGTGGGGTGGGTTTGTTGGTGATGCGACGGGGTTTGATGCCGGGTTTTTTGGGATTGGTCCTCGGGAGGCGTTGGCGATGGATCCGCAGCAGCGGGTGTTGTTGGAGACGGCGTGGGAGACCTTTGAGTCGGCGGGTATTGATCCGGAGTCGGTGCGGGGGAGTTTGACTGGGGTTTTCACGGGGGTGATGTCGTCGGTGTATGGGTTTCCCGGTGGTCAGGAGGTGGAGGGGTATCGGGCGACTGGGGGGGCGAGCAGTGTGGCGTCGGGTCGTATTGCGTATGTGTTTGGTTTGGAGGGGCCTGCGGTGACGGTGGATACGGCGTGTTCGTCGTCGTTGGTGGCGTTGCATCAGGCGTGTCAGGCGTTGCGTGCTGGGGATTGTTCGATGGCGTTGGCTGGTGGGGCGACGGTGATGGCGACGCCGGGGACGTATGTGGAGTTTTCGCGGCAGCGGGGGTTGTCTGCGGATGGGCGGTGTAAGTCGTTTGCGGCTGCTGCGGATGGGACGGGTTTTTCTGAGGGTGTGGGTTTGGTGTTGGTGGAGCGGCTTTCGGATGCGCTGCGTTTGGGTCATCGGGTGTTGGCGGTGATTCGTGGGAGTGCGGTGAATCAGGATGGTGCGAGTAATGGGTTGACTGCGCCTAATGGGCCGTCGCAGGAGCGGGTGATTCGTTCGGCGTTGGCGCATGCGGGGTTGGGTCCTGCTGATGTGGATGTGGTGGAGGCCCATGGTACGGGCACGGTGTTGGGTGATCCGATTGAGGCTCAGGCGTTGTTGGCGACGTATGGGGTTGGGCGTGGGGTGGATTCGCCGTTGTGGTTGGGGTCGGTGAAGTCGAATATTGGTCATACTCAGGCTGCGGCTGGGGTGGCTGGGGTGATCAAGATGGTGTTGGCGATGCGTCATGAGGTGTTGCCGAAAACGTTGCATGTGGATGCGCCGAGTCCGCATGTGGATTGGTCGGTCGGGGCGGTGTCGTTGCTGACCGAGTCCCGGCCGTGGGTCAGTGGTGCCCGGCCGCGCCGCGCGGGCGTGTCCTCCTTCGGCATCAGCGGCACCAACGCCCATGTGATCCTCGAAGAACCCCCAGCGCCCGTCGACGGACACACCCCCACCCGGGGATCGGCCGGAGGCGGGCTGCCCGTGGTGCCGTGGGTGCTCTCCGGTAAGTCGGCGGAGGCGTTGGCCGGGCAGGCGCAACGGTTGGCGGCATGGGTGGCCGACTCCCCGGATGTCGAGGCGGCCGACGTCGGATGGTCGCTGGCGACCAGCCGGTCGGCATTCGACTATCGGGCGGTGGTAGTCGGTTCCGACCGCGACGAGCTCATGCGCGGCCTTGCGACGGTGGCCGAGGGTCAGCCCGGTGCCGGGGTGGTCCTGGGTGAGGCACAACAGGGCGGAAAGACGGTGTTGGTCTTCCCCGGACAGGGCTCACAATGGCCGGGAATGGGCGCCGAGCTGGTGAAGGACTGCCCGGTGTTCGCCGAGGCTTTTGACACCGTGACCCTCGAGCTGGATCGGCATCTGCGGCTGCCCCTGCGGGATGTGCTGTGGGGCAGCGATGACGACCTGCTCAACAGCACCGAGTTCGCCCAGCCGGCGTTGTTCGCCATCGAGGTGGCGCTGTTTGCGGTGTTGCAGCGCTGGGGTGTTCGTCCGGATTTCGTGCTGGGCCATTCGGTGGGCGAGCTGTCGGCGGCGCATGTGGCCGGGGTGCTGACGCTGGCGGATGCGGCGCTGTTGGTCGCTGCCCGGGGCAGGCTGATGCAGGCACTGCCGGCGCGCGGCGTGATGGCCGCGGTGGCGGCCGGCGAACGAGAGGTACGGCCGCTGCTCACCGACGGGGTGGAGATCTCTGTGATCAATGCGCCGGAATCAGTGGTGCTTTCAGGAGTTGAGCCGGCGGTGAACGCCATCACCGATCTGTTGGCTCAGCAGGGTCGCCGGGTGCACCGGCTGGCGGTGTCGCACGCGTTTCACTCCCCGCTGATGGAGCCGATGCTTGCCGAGTTCGGTCGTATCGCCGCCGATATCACGGTGCGCGAGCCCCAGATTCCGGTGATCTCGAACGTGACCGCAGAGCTCGCAGGTGCCGACTACGGGTCGGCTCGGTACTGGATGGACCATATCCGCCGCCCAGTGCGTTTCGCCGACAGCGTGCAGCTGGTGGAAGCGTTGGGAGCCAGCCGTTTTCTCGAGGTCGGCCCCGGCGCGGGCCTGTCCGCCTCGATCGAACAATCGTTGACCTCGGCGGCCAGCCTGGCCGTGCCGCTACTGCGGAAAGACCGCCCCGAAGCCGCATCGATGCTGAGCGCGGTGGGACAGGTGTTCGTCGCCGGCGGGAGTGTCGATTGGCCCGCGGTGTTCGGGCCGGGCCGTCAACCGGTCGAACTGCCGACGTATGCGTTTCAGCGGCAGCGGTTCTGGCTGGGCCTGGGTGGAATCGGCGGCGACCTGGCCGCAGTGGGGCTGGCCGGGATCGTCCATCCGATCCTGGGTGCCGGGGTGTCGTTGGGTGGAGGGCAAGGATGGCTGTTCACCGGCCGCTTGTCGCTGGGCACTCAGCCGTGGCTGGCTGATCATGCAGTGCTGGGTGTGGTTTTGGTTCCGGGTGCGGCGCTGGTGGAGATGGCGCTGGCGGCCGGCGGGCAGGCCGGTGTCGAGGTGCTCGACGAATTGGTGTTGGAGGCGCCGCTGGTGTTGTCCGAGCGTGCGGTGGTGCAGGTGCAGCTGCTGCTCGATGTCGCCGGTGACGACGGCCGCTGCCGGTTCGGCATCTACTCGCGCCCCGAACCTCACCCCGGTGAAAACACCGGGGCACCCACGGAATGGGTTCGCCACTGCAGTGGCGTGCTGAGTGCCGATCGGGCCGACGGTGTCGATGGTGAGGGCTTCTCGGAGTTGGTTTCGCAGCCGTGGCCGCCGGTCGGGGCGTCGGCGGTGGACATCGATACGCTCTATGACCGGTTGGCGGGGGCGGGCTTTCAGTACGGTCCGACGTTTCAGGGTTTGCAGGCGGTGTGGCGCCGGGGTGGGGAGGTTTACGCAGAAGTCGGGCTGGGTGCCGATCAGCTGGGGCCCGCATTGCACTTCGGGTTACACCCGGCGTTGTTGGATGCGGCCTTGCATGCGGCATTGGTCGACGTCGTCGGGGATGGGCTGCCATCGGGTCGGTTACCGCTACCGTTTGCCTGGACCGGGGTGTCGTTGGCCGCCGCGGGTGCCACCTCACTGCGCGTACGACTACGGCCGAGTGACGGTGCGGGGATGCAGCTGTGCGCCGTCGATGAGCACGCCACCCCTGTCGTTCGGGTCGATGGGCTGACCACTCGTCTCGTCGACATTGCCCAACTCGATGCCTCGGCGCACTCGCAGAGTCTCTACCACGTGCAATGGGTGCCCGTCACGGCAGCCGGTCCCGACCCGGCCACGGTCGCCTGGGTCGGCCCCGGACCAGAGAGCGGCCGGGAAACTGGTTGGACGTCAGCACATTACCGCGATCTCGACGCCCTGGTCGCGGCCATCGACGGGGGAGCGGCAGTTCCCGAGGTGGTGTGTGTGGCAGCCCCCACGCCGATCGGCAGCGATCCGCTGTCGGCTGCGCGGGCCGGGTTGTGCCAGACGTTGGAACTGCTGCAAGCCTGGCTGGGTTTCGAGGTTCTGGCGGGGTGCCGGTTGGTGGTGGTGGGCCGTGGGATCGTGACGGTGCGCGCCGGTGATGGTGGCGATCCGGGTGCGGCGCCGCTGGCCGGATTGGTGTGCACTGCGGCCTCGGAGCATCCCGGCCGGTTCGGCCTCGTCGATCTCGATGACACCCCGGCCTCGGAGCAAATGTTGTTCGCTGCTGCGGCTTTGGGCGACGAGCCGCAACTGGCCCTGCGCGACGGGGTCCTTCTCGGGCCCCGACTGGCCCGGGTCGCGCGCCCATCCCACAGCCCGGAGCCGAGCGGGTTGGTGGTCGATCCGGACGCCACGGTATTGATCACGGGGGGTACCGGCGGGCTGGGAGCAGCGCTGGCCCGGCATCTGGCTATGGCGCACGGGTGCGGGCGGCTGCTGTTGGTCAGTCGTCACGGTGATCAGGCCGAGGGCGCCGAGCGGCTACGGACGGAGTTGGCCGAGCATGGCTGCGAAGTGCGGTTCGCGGCATGCGATGTCGCCGATCGCGGGCAGCTGACCGCGGTGTTGGACACCATTCCCGAGGACCAACCGTTGGGGATGGTGATCCACACGGCGGGGGTTCTCGCGGATGGAGTGCTGGAATCTCTCGACCGCGACCGAATCGACGAGGTGCTGCGGCCCAAGGCCGACGCCGCCTGGCATCTGCACGAACTGACCGCGGAGATGCCGTTGTCGGCGTTCATCCTGTTCTCGTCGGCGGCAGGAGTGCTGGGCGGTCCCGGGCAGGCCAACTACGCCGCCGCCAACGTGTTCCTGGACGCGCTGGCCCAATACCGGCGCCGGCAGGGACTTCCGGCGATCTCGTTGGCGTGGGGACCATGGGGAGAGGTCGGCGGGATGGCCGGCGCCCTGGGGCAGGTCGACCGTGCCCGGATAGTGCGGATGGGTTTTGCCCCGTTGTCCACGGCGGCAGGGCTGGACCTGTTCGACCTGGCCAATACCCGATCCGAACCGGTCCTGGTACCCGCCGGGCTCGACATCACAGCTTTACGTGCGCACGCCCGCACCGGAGTGCTACCCGCGACGTTGCGCACACTGGTACCCACATCCGCCGGGCGGCCCCGCGGGGGCGGCTCGATGCGGCAGCGGTTGGCCAGGGTGGCCGAATCCGAACGGGATGCTGTGTTGCTCGCGGAAGTGCGCAGTCATGTCGCGGCGGTACTGAGCCTGCCCTCCCTTGACGCCGTGCACCCCGATCGGGAGTTCGGCGAGATCGGACTGGATTCCCTGAGCGCCCTCGAACTGCGCAACCGCCTCATCCAAACCACCGGGATACAGCTACCGGCCACGCTGGTCTTCGACCACCGCGACCCCACCGCCCTCGCCGAATACCTGCGTGGCCAGATCGAGGCGAAAGCGTCGACGGCCACATCGCCCCTGTCGGACCCGGCACGGCTCGACGAATCCGTTCCGCGAACGGCAGGGCGTGGCGGCGGTGTGCAAACCGGGTCCGATGAAGGATACTTCGAGCCGGAAGCCCGCGTGGCCGTCGCCGACCCCGAGCGGCGCAACGAGCCCTTTCCCATCAGCGATCTGCAGCGCGCGTACCTGTTCGGCCGCGACCCCGAGATTCCGCTCGGCGGTATCGGCAGCCACACCTACTCCGAGTTCGAACTGCCCCCCGTCGACCCCGACCGGTTCGTCGAATGCTGGCGCGACGTCGTGCGGGCCGAGGATGTCCTTCGCCTGGTGATTCTCGACTCGCAGTACCAGCGGATCCTGCCGATGCCCGACGACTGCCCGATCGTGATCGCCGACCTGCGCCAGGAGTCGGCCGCCGCGGCCGAGGCGACTCGCCAGTCCTGGCGGGCGGAAATGACCGGGCGCGTTCACGATCCGGCCGCCTGGCCGCTGTGGGACCTACGGCTGGCCTTGCTGCCCGACGGAGCACGCCTGCATGCGGAGTTCGACCTCATCGGCACCGACGCGGCGGCGGTGTACGGCGTCCTCACCCGATTGAGCCGTCTGTACCTCGGCGCCCCGCCGCCCCCCGCACCCGTGCTGAGCTTCCGCGACATCCACCTCGCGGCCGAGGGCGCGACCGACGCGCGCAGCGCCGCGGCGGCATGGTGGGCCGCCCGTATCCCCGAACTACCAGCCGCTCCGGACCTGCCGTTGCGGACAACCCTGTCGGAGTTGACACCGCCGATGTTCGTGCGGCACCGCGCCGAGATCAGCGCGGACCTCGCGGCGCGGCTGGCTGCCAGGGCGGGCGAGTATCGACTGAGCCTGGCGACGGCGCTGAACGCCGCCTTCGCGGACACGATCGCGCGGCACAGTACCAACCAGCGATTCCTGCTGAACCTGCCTGTGTTACTTCCCGCGGTCCGCCCAGCGGACGGCCAAGTGCCGCATGGCAACTACACGTCGAACATCCTCGTCCCGGCCGATGCGAGCGAAGGTACCTTCGCGAGTCGCGCGGCACAGCTGGCCAGAGAGGTCATGGTTGCGCTGGCCCACATCGACTACAGCGGTGCGCGGGTGCTGCGTGACCTCGGTCGCCTGCATGGCAATTCGCTGGCCCCCGGCGCGCCGGTCGTGCTGACCAACCTGCTCCAGCACCGCCTCGGGTCTGAAGCAAAGACATTTCCCGGTGCGCTCAGTTTCGGGCTCAGCCGCACACCGCAGGTCCTGCTGGACCATCAGGTGGCTCCGATGCCCGATGGCAGCGTCGCGCTTCACTGGGACGCGGTGGAAGGCGCGTTCCCCGACGGATTCGTCGCCGCACTGTGCGACGCGCATCTGGCGCTGATCCACCAGCTGGCCGACGGTGAGGTCTGGCTCGACCCGGTTCCTGACACCGACCGCGTACCGCTGGGCGCGATGCCCGCGTTGCCGGCGGGTTCCGGTCCGGCCGCCACCGCACGGACGCTGCTGAGCGCGCAGGAGTGGCTCGCCGTTCGGGCCGCCGCGGAGCACCGCGGCGCCGACGCCGTCGCCTGCTTGGCGATCGCCGCCGGGTACACCGTGGCGCGATGGAGCGATACGCCACAGTTCGCTGTTGGCGTCTGCCTGCCCGGCTCCGGGACCACCCAGCCGTGGCGTCTTCTCGCGGCGGACCGGCGGGTGCCGTCGATCACCCGATGGATCGGCCGATGGCAGGCATCGGCCGCGCAGCGGGCCTACAGCGCCGAGGAGGTGCAGTTCGTACTGCGCCGCGACCGCCTACCGGCCTCGGGCATCAGCGTCGCGTTGCCGATCGCGATCGCGGTCACGGAGTCGATGCCGGAGGCCGGTGCGCCGGCCGCGGCGGACTGGGCCGAGCTGTCATGTTCGGTCGAGTACGACGACGTTCGCGGTGTGTCGACGGTTTGGCACGACCGGGGCGGACGATGTGCCGACGGCGTGCTCGCCGGCCTGGCCGAAGCGCACCTGTATGCACTGCGCACGCTCGCGCGCCCCGAGGCGTGGGATCAGCCAATCGATCTCGTGCCCGGCGCGCAGCTGCAGGTGCGGCGAACTGTCAACGCGACGACCCGGGTGATCGAGCCGGCGCTGCTGCATCAGCCGTTTGTGCAGAACGCTCGCTCAACCCCGAACGCGGTCGCGGTGACCACCGGGGCCAGGTGGTCGACCTACGCCGAGCTGGATGCACGGACGGACCGGCTCGCGGCGGCGCTGCGCGGGCACGGCGCAGCACCCGGTGAACTCGTCGCGATCATGGTGCAGGACAACGATCGTCAGGTCGAGGCCGCGGTCGCGGTGAGCAAGGCCGGCGCCGCGTACGTGCCGATCGACCCCGACTGGCCGCCATTGCGCCGCCACGATGTCCTGCGGCGCAGCGGGGCCCGGTGCGCCGTGGTGCAGTCCTCGTCCGGGATGCGCCCGCCGGACGGGATCGGCTGCGTCGACGTCGATGAGGCGGTCGAGGCGGGGGCCTTCTCGGCGGCCCACGAGACGCCGGCGCACCGTGATCGCGGCGGCGCCCGACCGTCCGATCTCGCCTATGTGATCTTCACCTCGGGTTCCACCGGCGCACCCAAAGGCGTGGCCGTCGAGCACGCGGCGGCCCACAACACGATCGCCGACATGATCGAGCGCTTCGACATCCGCGCCAGTGACCGGGTGTTCGCGATCTCGTCGTTCGCCTTCGACCTGTCGGTGTTCGACATCTTCGGAACGCTCGCCGCCGGCGGCGCTGCGGTGCTGCCACAGCGATCGGTCCACCCGGACCCCGCGCACTGGCATGCGGTGATGACGAGCGAGCAAGTCACGCTGTGGAATTCGGTGCCGGCTCTGATGGAGGTGTTGATCGCCCACCTCGAGCAGTCCGGTGAGTCGCCCGGTGTCCCGCTGCGGCAATGCTGGTTGAGCGGCGACTGGATACCGTTGACGCTGCCCGAGCGGATCCGTCGAGTGTTCGCCCATGCCGACGTCGTCAGTCTCGGCGGCGCCACCGAGGCGTCGATCTGGTCCATCTTTCACCGCATCGGCGCCGTCGAACCCGGGTGGCGATCGATACCCTATGGACGCCCGCTGGCGAACCAGCGATTTCATGTGCTCGACAAGGACGGCCGGGCGCAACCCGATCACGTCCCGGGAGACCTGTACATCGCCGGTGCGGGCCTCGCCCGCGGCTACTGGGCGGATCCGGAGCGCAGCGCGTCCAGCTTCGCCGTCCACCCGGAGCTGGGGGAGCGGCTCTACCGCACCGGTGACCGCGGCCGCTACCGCACCGACGGGACGATCGAATTCCTCGGCCGCAGCGACACCCAGGTCAAGATCCGCGGCCACCGGATCGAACTCGGCGAGATCGAGGCCGTACTCGAACAGCATGGCGCGGTGCGACAGTGCGTGAGCGCAGTCCGCCGCGCGGCGACGGGCAGCGAGCGACTGGTCGCGTGGGCCGTCCTGTCCGGGCCCGCTTCCTGCGAAGACCTGGCGGACTATCTGCGGGCCCGCCTGCCCGGCTACATGGTGCCGATTGTGCAGATCGTGCCCGCGATGCCACTGAGCTCCAACGGCAAGATCGACCGCGACAAGCTGCCCGATCCGGCATTCGCCTCCGGGTCGGCGACGGGCACGGGTGCGTCGGCCTCGCTGGTCGCGGAACTGTCCCAGCTCATCGCCGAGGCGATGCAGTGCGAACCCCCGACGCCCGACGCCGACCTCACCGACCTCGGCGTGAGTTCGGTCGACGTCGTCGGCGTCGTCGGGCAGATCGAGGCCCGCTACGGGATGCGACCGTCCTATCAGGACTTCTTCCGCGAGCCCACCGTCGCTGCGCTGGCTCGAATGATCACCGCCCGGTCGGCGGCCGGCGCGATCGAGTCGGTGCCGCTTTCTTCGGCGCCGTCCGGGGATGTCGCGCCGCCGACGCTCATCGACCCGGACGAGCGGGAGGCGTTCAAGCGGGCGGAGCACGGGATCCGCGACACCGCGCAGGGACGGCAGTCGATCGTGTTGCTGCGGACGCTGACCCACGAGGATCCCGCCGCGGACTTCGCCGCGCGCCGCGCCACCCGCCGCTTCGCCGCACATCCTGTTCCGCTCGCCACCATCGGCGCGTGGTTGGCCCACCTGGCGAGCAGCCGGCCCATGGGCGAACGCAAGCACGCCTTCGGCTCAGCGGGCGGTCTGTATCCGGTTCAGACGTATCTCCACTTCAAACCAGGTGCCGTCGCCGAATGCGCGGCGGGCATCTACTACCACCATCCCCGCCTGCACAGTCTGGTTCCGCTTGCGATCGGCGCCGAGATCGGCGCCCACGTCTACGACCCGTTCGTCAACCAACCGGTCTATGCCTCGGCGACGTTCGCCGTGTTCTTCGTCGACGCACCGCAGGCCTGCGAGCCGGTCTACGGTTCACTCGCACAACGGTTCTGCGTGCTGGAGGCGGGCGCGATGGGGCACATCCTCGAGGTCGCCGCACCGCGGTACGGACTGCGGACATGCCCGATCGGCTGGCTGGACTTCGAGGCGATCGCCGGCTCGTTCGACCTGCAGCCGGGTCAGCGACTGCTGCACTCGCTCGTCGGCGGCCCCGTCGACACCCAGTCCGAGACGGGGTCTGTCACGGCGCCCTCTACAGAGCCCGTTACCCAGTCTGCGGTCATCCCCGTGGGTGTGCCACCGTCCGAATCGGACTGGGAGGAAGGGGAATTGTGAGCGCAGTCGAACTGGCAGGGCGCCTGCGCGCGAAGGGCGTCGAGCTATGGGTGGACGGGACACGCCTGCGCTACCGGGCGCGAAGCGGAACGCTGGACCCTTCGGACGTGGAGCAGCTCGCACGGCACAAACCTGAACTCATCGCGCTCCTCACCGCACCACCACAGCCTTCCGCCGAGCCCGGGGACCGCACGCTTCCGATTGCGGGCGCGGAGTTCGGGCGGGTGGTCCGGCGCACCGCCCAGGCGAGTCCGGACCCGTACCTGCGGCACGTCGCACCGTTTCGGGGTTTCGTGCTGAGCCGGCTCGGGATCGACAAGACGTTCGTCCGTGGTGAGGGCTGCTACCTCTACGACGATCGGGGCCGCCGGTATGCCGACTTCATCGCCCAATACGGAGCCGTGCCGTTCGGTCATGACCCGGCACCGATCTGGGCGGCGCTCGATGCCACCCGCGCCTCGGGTGAACCCAATCTCGCCGCGATGTCGGTATTGCCCGCCGCGGGAGCGCTCGCCGAGGCCCTGCTCGCCGTCGCCCCCGCCGGGCTCGAACACGTCATTCTCGCCAACAGCGGTGCGGAGGCCGTCGAGGTCGCGCTCAAGCTGGCCCGGGCGAGCACGCGTCGCCGGGGCATCGTGTCCACGCGCGACGCCTTCCACGGGCTGACGCTCGGCGGGCTGTCGGCGACCGGGCGACCGTTCTACCGGCAGGATTTCGGGGCGCCGGTTCCCGGCTTCGACTTCGTTCCGTTCGGAGACCTGCCCGCGCTCGAGCAGGTGCTGGCCGGCAATCCAGAGTTCTACGCGGCGTTGGTGGTTGAGCCGATCCAGGGTGAAGGCGGCATCCACGTCGCCCCGCCGGGATACCTCGCACAGGCTCACGCCCTGTGCCGCCGGTACGGTGTCCTGCTCATCGTCGATGAGGTGCAGACCGGCCTCGGCCGCACCGGCGACATGTTCGCCTGCCAGTACGAGGACGTCCGTCCCGACGTCCTCGTACTGGCAAAGGCCCTCGGTGGCGGCGTCATGCCCATCGGCGCATGCCTGTCCACGGCCGCGGTGTACCCCGACGTGTTCGACCTGCGGCACAGCTCGACCTTCGCCGGCAACGCGCTCGCGTGCCGCGTCGGCCTGGCCGCACTCGACGTGCTGACCGGCGACGCCGGGCGCCTCGTCGGGGAGGTCAGGCAGCGCGGTGCACGGCTGTTCGCCGGGCTGGCCGACCTGCAGGCCGAATTCGGCGACGTCATCGCCGACGTCCGGGGTCGCGGTCTCATGCTCGGCGTCGAACTCGACCTGGACGGGTTGGCCCGCAGGCAGTGCGGGTTGCTGGCCTGTCTGCACGAGGCGGGAATGCTGCTGCAGCTGGTGACGAGCTACCTGCTCAACGTCGAGCAGATCAGGATTGCCGGGGCGATCGGCGGTGAGTGCGTGCTGCGCGTCGAACCTCCCCTGGTGGTCGATGACGCCATGTGCGACGACCTGGTCGCCGCGTTGCGACGGCTGTGCACCATCCTGCGTGCCGGCGACTCCTACCACCTGCTGGGTCATCTCGTGGGGGCATCGGGCACCACGGCGCTGGTCGATGCCCCCCGCCGCCGTCCACACCCAGGGCAGGCCGCTCGTTTCGCGTTCGTGGTGCACCTGTTGGTGCGCGCCGACATTCGCTTCGCGGACGATAGCCTCGGCGCCTTCAGCGCCGAGGAGCTCGATGATCTCGTGGGCCGGGTCGCGGAATTCGGCGAGCCCATCCCGGTCGGGCAACTCGTCGTCGGCGACGACGGGGCAGCGGCGTTCGGGGAGCTGATCATGGTCCCGGTGACCGCGGCGGAGCTGCTCGCCATGACCGGCCGGGACGCGGTCGACCTGGTACAGCGCTCCGTCGATCTGGCGGCCCGCCGCGGCGCGACAGTGGTCGGTCTCGGGGGATTCACCTCGATCGTCGCCGACGGTGGGCTGGCGGTCCGCCCGCCCGACGGTGTTGCGGTGACGAGCGGCAACAGCCTGACCGCCTGGGCGGCCGTGTCCGCCGTCGAGCAGTTCTGCCACGACAACGACCGCGACCTGCGGTCGTCTCGAGTGGCGATCGTCGGCGCCACGGGTGCCATCGGCCACGCGCTGAGCGTGGCGTGCGTGGAGCGTGCGGGTGACGTGTCGCTGATCGGGCGGCCGAATGCGACGGCGTCCGCGGTCGCCAGGCTGGAGTCGGTGACACAGGACTGCGCACGGCATGTCGCGGACCGGGCTGCCGCCGGCGTCGACTACCCCGAAGGCACACTGGCCGCGCGCATGCTTGCCGCCGAGTCTCCGGCGCGACTCATCACCACGGCGCCATACCAGGCAGAGGAGATGCGCCGCGCTTCGATCGTCATCACCGCGACCAACACCCCCGACGTCATCGTGACCGCCGACCACCTGTGCGCAGACGCACTCGTCGTGGATGTGTCCAGGCCCTACAACGTCGACCCCGCTGTCACATCGGCCCGGCCCGACGTCACGGTCATTCGGGGAGGGGTACTGCGTGCGCCGGGCGACGCCGTGCTCGGCCCCCTCGCAGGCGACGCCGACGGGGAGACGGTCGTCGCCTGCGCCAGTGAGACGATCGTGCTCGCGTTGTCGGGGATGCGCAGCCCATATCTGTGCGGCCGTCTCGATCCTGCAACCGTCAGCGCTCTCGGTCATGCAGCGTTGGAGTGGGGCTTCGCCGTCAGCACAGCACCGGAGGAAGTGATGGCCCGATGACATCCCCACTCGGCGGAGCCGTGATCAGCGATATCGCGGTCGCGCTACCGGAACGGGCCGTGCCGAACGCGCAGCTGCTGGCCGACCTGCCGCCGGCGACGGCGGCCCTGTTGACCCGGCGAACCGGCGTCGAACAGCGACACGTCGTTTCGGCCGGCCAGACCGCGCTCGACCTCGGTGAACGGGCCTGCCGTGACCTGTTCGCCGCGCATCCCGAGGTGCCCGACCGCGTCGACATTCTGGTGTTCTGCACCCAGACGCCGGATCACCCGCTGCCACCGAACTCGTGCGTTCTGCATGGGCGGCTGTCGTTGCCCGGTCACGTGATGGCCTTCGACATACCGCATGCATGCTCGGCCTTCGTGTACGCGCTGCGTGTCGTCGACGCGTTGATGCGCGCCGGCGCGGGCACCGATGCGCTCATCGTCACCGCGGATGCGTACTCCACCCTCATCAATCCGCGGGACCGGGCCACCCGCGTCCTGTTCGGGGACGCCGGCGCTGCCACCTGGCTGACCCGGAGCGGCGATACGACTCGGGGTACCGGCGCGTTCGACTGCGGCACCGACGGCGGCGGCGTCGGGTCGTTCATCGTCCCTGCGGGCGGCGCGCGGGTGCCGATCACCGACGAGATCCGTTGGCGTGAGACGACCGACGCCAGCGGCAACGTCCGTTCCGACGCTCAGATCGTCATGGACGGGCAGGAGATCCTGACCTTCGCCGGGGTCCGCGTCCCCGCATCGATCAACGCCGTCCTCGACCGTGCCGGCCTTTCGCTGAGCGACGTTCAATGGTTCGTCTTCCACCAGGCCAGCGCGATGGTCCTCGACCTACTCACCTCCTGCCTCGGTCTGGATCCCGCACGCGTCGTCCGCAGCCTCGCCGACACCGGCAACACCGTCTCGGCATCGATCCCCATTGCGTTGCGCTCGGCGCTGGACGACGATCGGATCCGCCCGGGCGACATCGTCCTGCTGTGTGGCTTCGGCGCTGGGCTGTCGTGGGCATCGGCGGTGGTGCGCTGGTGACCGGCATCGTCGTGGGCGACCTGACCGGAGACGGCTCCGATGTCGCAGAACTCTCTACCCGCGTCTGGCGCGATGCCTATCAGGGATCGATGTGGTATCCGATGTGGGACAAGGGGTTCTGCCGCTGGCAGCTACCTCCGGAGGACGCCGGCCTGCACGCTGCCGGATACGCCGGTGACCGCCTGGTCGGCTCCTTCTGCAGTGTGCCAGCCTGGCTGCGCGCGCAGGGGCGGACCTGGCCCATCGGACTGGCCGGGTGGTGCTCGGTGGCGCCCGAGGCCCGCGCCGACGGCCTCACCCTCCAACTCGTCGAGGAACTCGACCGGCGGCACGAAGCCGCCGGGCTGGCGATGTCGCTGGCGATCGTGATGGGTGACGAGAAGGCCATCGCCAACCGGATGTGGACCAGCTACGCGCGGGCCAACCCCGACAGGCTGCGGTTCCTGTTCCGCTTCGGATACTGGGCGAAGGTGCTCGACCCAACCGCCGTGGCCCGCGGCGGGTTGGAACAATACGAGCGCCTCGGCGCCGGCGCGCTCGGCCCGCTGCTCGCCGCATCCGCGGGGAACGCATCGGCGTGGCGTCCCTATGAGCCCGAGGATCTGCCTCACTGCGCCCAGCTGCTCGACGCGACGACGAGCCGCTTCGAATGGTCGCTGACCTGGCCCATGGAGCGGCTGGCGCGCCAGCTGCAGGGAGAGGCGGTGCAGACGTTCGTACTGACCGGCAGCGGTCGCATCGACGCGTTCGCCTCCCTGGCGCGGATCGGCTTCATGGGCCGGTCGTTCATCGACGCCCGAGTACTCGATCTGTGGTGCGCGCCCGGACTCGGGCCGCTCGCGGCGGCGGCTGCGCTGGGCGGGCTGTGCCGGCGGCTACGGGCCGAGGGCGTTCCGCTGCTGATGGCCCAACGCACCTCGATGACCCCGGCACGGACGTTCCTGGCGGCCGGCTTCCTGCCGCTGCCCGGTAAGGACTGGGTGGTGGCGCTCTTCCCGCGAGACGCCCCTCGCCTCGACCCGCCCCGCACCTGGAGCTTGCTTTTCCGCTGAGCCCGCCGCAAACACTTCGAGCTATACGCCCAAACGCTGGAACCCATCGCACTGATAGAGCTGGACGCAGGCCGCTCGCCTGACCTTGCCACTCGTGGTGATCGGAATCGAGCCCGGGGCCACCAGCACGACATCCTCGGCCCTCAGGCCGTGCGAACTGGTCACGGCCGAGGAGACCCTGTCCTTGATCGCTCGCAGCTTGTCGGCCACGTGCTCCTCGGACTCGCCCCGCTTCTTGAATTCGACGATCACAACCAGCTTTTCCGTCGAATCACCAGAGACGGCGATGGCCGCGGCTCGGCTTCCCGATATCTCCTGGACGGTCGTCTCGATGTCGTCGGGATAGTGGTTACGCCCGCGCACGATCAGGATGTCCTTGAGGCGGCCCACGACGAACAGCTCGCCTTCGGATACGAAGCCGAGGTCTCCGGTTCTGAGCCAACGATCTTCGGGTGTCCCAGGCGACGGGTCGACAATGGTTGCCCCGAAGGTCTTCTCGGTTTCGACCGGTCTGCGCCAATAGCCCGAACTGACGTTGTCGCCGTGCACCCAGATCTCACCGACGGTGCCCGCCGGATTCTCGGACGCGGTCTCGGGATCGACGATCCGCACGACCGGGCTGCGCGCCGTCCCGTAGCCCACCAACGGCGTACCGGAATCGGTTCGCACCGCGTGGCCGGCCGACAGTTCATCGCGGTCGAAATGGACGAAATCAGCCGGCCGGCCCGACCCGCCGGCGGCCACGAACAACGTCGCCTCGGCAAGTCCGTAGGCGGGACGAATCACCGACTCGGGAAGGTTGAAGCGTGCGAAACGCTGCGTGAAGCGGCCGATTGTGGTCGGGCTCACCCGCTCCGCTCCGCTCATGATGTAGGCCACGTCCCCGAGATCCAACCCGGCCATGTCGGCGTCAAAGGTCCGTGCGGCGGTCAGTTCGAAAGCGAAGTTCGGTCCTGCCGAGAAAACCTGCGGATTGCGTGCCAGCAATTGCATCCATCGTGCCGGGCGCTGCAGAAATGACACCGGATCCATGACCACAGTCGGCCACCCACCCAGAATTCCGGCGAAGAAACCCATCATCAATCCCATATCGTGATAGAAGGGCAGCCACGACACAGTAGATGCCGGCATCCGATTATCGGGAGCAATGCCGGAGAGGATCTGTTCCCAATTGACAGCCAGATTGCTATTCGAGACCATGACGCCCGTCGGTGCGCGGGTCGAGCCGGATGTGTATTGCAGATACGCGATGTCGGCCTGGCTGTGTCGCCGAGCGCCGGACCCATTGGAGACACCCGGGCCGAGCGCATCGACTTCGACGATCGCTGGAATGGGATTGCCCGCGGAAGGTTGGGCATAGGGCACGACGTTCTCGACGACGGCGGCCGTCGTGAGAATTGCGGACGGCGACGCATCGCGCAGCACCGCCGTGACACGCTCGTCGTGAATACCAGCCCAGGGGACGGAAAGTGGAACCGCGGTGAATCCCGCTTCCAGCGCTCCCAGGAATGCGACGATGTAGTCGAGCCCCTGCGGCGCCAAGATCACCGCCCGATCGCCGGTCGACCCGCGGGCTTCCAAGTCCACTGCCAGATTCAGCGAGCGTCGATACAACTGCGCCCACGTCAGACTTTGGGAAACGCCCTCCCAATCTTGTTCGTAATCGATGAAGGTAAACGCCGTATGGTCGGCCTGCAAACTCGCGCGCTCGCGCAGGGCGACGAGAATGGGCGACTCGATCATCGGCAAATACCTCTCGCTGCTGACGGCCGAACCAATATACCGAGATCGGCCTCGATCCACCGGCGAACCCGGTGGCAACAGCTCACCGTCGAGAGGGCAGGCGCGCCTGTCGCACGGCGTTTCACAGTGCCACCGGTGGTTAGCGACCTTGACACCTCTCGTGACCAGCGACCTCACGTCGCCGATTCGACGTCGTTGGGTTTGTGCGTCGATTGCTGGAACAGTCGTCCCACCCCGAGCTGGTGCATCCGCGCCCGGCAGGAAGCCAGCTCGGGGTTGCGGGACCGAAGCGCCGAGAGGATCCCTTGATGTTCGCGCATGATCAATTCGAGATCGACATCCGGCGCCGTCAGCGTGAAAAACGTTCGGGCGACCGGCTCCAGCTGATTGAAGACTCGCTCAACTGCCCGATTGTCGGCGGCGGTGGCGATCATACGGTGAAACTGTGCGTCGGCCCGCGTCAGGCCGTAGGTGTCGCCGCCGGCGATGGCCCGGAACATGGCGTCGAGTGCTTGCTGAAGATCGGCGAGGATCTCGTCGGATATCTTCGGGGCGGCGATTCGGGCGGCCAACGCGTCGATCTCCGAACGCACCAGGCTGACGTCGGCGAGTTCCTTGCCGGTTGGCAGCCGTACGCTCGCACCCCGGCGTGAGTGGATCTCGACCACGCCGATGCCGGCGAGGTCGCGGAGGGCCTCGCGAATCGGGGATTGGCTCGTACCGAGCTCTTTGGCAAGTTTGAGTTCGACGATTCGCTCGCCGGGTTGGTAGTGTCCGGCGAGGATGCGGTCGAGGAGTAGCCGCTTCACTCCGCTGGACAGCAGTTCGCCGCCGATCTGAAGTGTTTCGCCGGTCGTCATGGGCAGGAGATCCTCACTACGCCTGCGCATCCCGCAGTCGGAGGCGCCGGCGCGCCTCAGCAGGCGTCGCCAAGTCGCGGTACAGCGCCCGCGCCAGGGTGCCGACCCGCTCGACCTGGTCGCGGCTGGAGCGCGCCAGCGTCCCGGGCCCATCCCACAACGAATCCTCCAGCCCGACCCGCGCATTGCCGCCAAGGGCCAGAGACACCGCCGCAGTGCGGATCTGCGCGGATCCCGCACCGAGAACCGACCATTCCCATTGACCACCGAAGAGTCGATTGGCGGTGCGTCGCATGTGCATCAGATCTTCGGGGTCGGCGCCGATACCGCCGAGTAGCCCACCCACCGTCTGCACGAACAGCGGCGGTTCCACGAGGCCGCGATCGAGGAAGTGGGCCAGGTTGTACAGATGTGAGGTGTCATAGCACTCGAACTCGAACCGGGTACCCTGCTCTCCGCAGGTCTTGAGGATTCGTTCGATGTCGGCGAACGTGTTCTTGAACACCACGTCTCTGTTACCGAGGTGCGTTTTCTCCCAGTCATATTGGAGCTCTGTGAAGCGATCCAACATCGGGAAGAGGCCGAAGTTCATCGAGCCCATGTTCAGTGAGGCCAGTTCGGGTGCGAGTTCGGTGGCAGGCCGGACCCGTTCATCGACAGTCATGTGCGGACTGCCGCCGGTGGTGAGATTGACGACGACGTCCGATGTGTCGGAAATGATGGCCAGAAGTTCCTTGAACAGCCCGACATCCTGGAGGGGACGGCCGTCCTCAGGGTCGCGCACGTGCAGGTGCACGATCGCTGCGCCGGCGTCGGCGGCTGCCAACGCCGCCTCGGCGATCTGCTCGGGGGTGACGGGCAGGTAGGGCGACATCGACGGTGTGTGGATGGCCCCGGTTGGGGCGCAGGTCAGGATCGCGTTGGACAAGATGGGATTCCGGTTCCTCTGGTTTCGACTGTCGGAGTGTTTCGGTGGGACTTCAGTTCGTCATGACGGCGGTGGCGATCTCCGGTGCCACCTTCTCGACGTGTACGGCTCCGGCGGCGTCGGCAGTCAGGCTGTATCCGTGCAGGAATGGCGGCTCACCAGGGTCCGCGCCGTGAAAACTGTGCGCAACGGCTCGCAAAATGGGGGAGTGCGTGGTGCCCACGACAGTGCCGCCGCGCCAGCCGGGCACGTCGCGGAGGCTTCTCGTGAAAGCCTCGATGCGCTGTGCCACGGCGCGCGCCGTTTCGCCAGGCGGATCGGTGTGCCCGACCCAGAATCCCACCCGGTCTGCGCTGGTGAGGAATTCGGTGAACCAGGGCGACCCGGCGATGTCGGCTGCGGTCAGCGGCGGGACCTGCTCGGCCAGCGCCTCGGATGAGCTGACCATGTTGACGCGATACCCACCCAGGTAGAGATCGGGGTTGCGCAGCGCGACGCTTGCATCGAGCTCCACCGCCCCGCGTGGCCCGTCGGACGCGGATTCGAAGGCCGTCCGGAAGTGCTCGGCGGTTTCTCGTGCACGGGCTGTTCCACCGTGGAGCAACATCGAGATGGCATGGCCCCTCTCGGCGAACCAGTTGCCGGCGGCCGTGGCCTGGGCGACTCCGGCCGATGTCAGGGGGACATCGCCTCGATGGGAGGCGACCTGACCGTGCCGCAGCAGGATCAGGCGGACGACGTCGTTGTCAGTGGCGGTGGTTTCCACGGTTCCCTTTCCGTTCTCCTCGGCCGCACGCTTGTCTCCCGTCAGGAAGCGCTCGCGGCCACCTCGCGGGCATTGGCGCGTTGTGACCATCGCGCCAGGAACAGCTCGAAGACCGCGTCGGCGAACACCTCGTCATTGATGTTGTTGGGCATCTCCAACACCTCGACATCGGAATCGACGCTGTTGCGGATAGCGTCGAACACGGGCGTGACATCCACCCCGTGCCACTGGCTTCCTTCTTTGAAGTAGTTGTCGAGACCGTTGAGCGGCAGCGCAATTGCCTTCGGACCGGCGGACCGGTTCACATGGTCGGCGACGTACTCGCCGAGGCGCCGCAGTTCGTCCGGTGTGGCCAGCAGAGAGGTGATGTTCGGGTTGTGGATCAACACGTTGCGCTCCTCGGTGTTGTACTCGGCGGGGATGGTGTCGACCGCCCCGAAGTTGAAACACTCGATGGCGCCCGGAACCACCACCTGCGGGATGCCGGTGCGCACGGCTGCCTCCATCCGCTCCACACCGGGATCGAAGATGCCGTTGTTCCAGTGATTGAGGAGTTCGGCCAGGGTGTAGTCGATCAACCCGTCGATCATCCCCTTGTCGATCAGATGCTCCATTCCTGCGCCCTCTCCCACGGCATGGAAGGTCACGACCTCGAAACCGTTGTCCTCCAGCCGCTGACGTATCCGCATGACGCCGGGGGTGGTGACGCCGAACATCGAGATGGCGATCAGGGGCTTGTCCTGTCCGCCGTCCTGAGCGACGCCGTGGTAACCGCGAGCCATCCCGGCTACGGCGTGCGCAGCGTTGCCGAGGACCCGCTTGGAGATCGTGTTGATGCCAGCGATATCGGTGACGGCGTTCGCCATGTGCATGTCGGAGTGGCCCACATAGGGACGTGTGTTGTTCGACGCCATCGTGGAGACGATGAGCTTCGGGAACCCGATACCCAACGTGCGGAAAGCACCGCTCAGCAGATCGGTTCCGCCCGTGCCGCCCAGTCCCATGACCGCATCGATCGCCCCGGCGTCCACCAGCTCCGTCAGGACCTGCGCCAACCCGTCGCTCATGGCCGAAATAGCCAGCACGCGGCCCCCGGCCCCTTCAACACCGCGTTGGAACTCCGTGACGTCTACGCCGGCCTTCCTGGCGACCTCGCCGGCGGAGACCTGCGGAGTGAAGTGCGGGGTGCCAAGTACACCGCAGTCGACAACAAGAGTGTCCACTCCGGCACTGGCCAAACAGTCTCGTACATAGGCGTATTCGGCACCTTTGGTGTCCAACGTTCCGGCGAGGCAGACTACTGGTTTACGTGCCATGAACTCATCTCCTGTCGTGTGTTGGTAACTGGCGGACGGCGCAGCTGAGTCCGGGTGAGGCGGCCGTTCATGGTGTCGCGGCGCGCTGGTCCTGGATCGCCCGCCAGACTCGTTCCGGAGTCAGCGGAAGCTGGTTGATCGGTGCGCCGATGGCCTGGGCCACCGCGGCCCCCAACGCACCCGCGGTGCACAGCAGTGCACCCTCGCTGATCCCTTTCGCTCCATAGGGACCCGGCCCGTCGTGATTCTGGATCGCCGCGGTGATGAACTCGACGGGCACGTCGTTGAAGGTCGGAATTCGGTAGTCGAGTGCTCCGAGGTTGCGGATACGCCCGTGGCCGTCGATGAGCAGCTGTTCCATCTGACTATGACCCAGACCCATGATCGCCGCACCTTCGTCCTGTGAGGTGACCTGCAGCGGATTCAGCTCGGTGCCGACGTCGCTGACGGTGACGTGGCGTACCAGCAGGAGCTCGCCGGTCTCGACGTCGACTTCCACTTCGATAGCGGTGCAGTTGAATTCGTAGAATGCAGCGTCGCCACCAAGGGGGTGGCCCTTGACCCCGCGCAGTCGGTAGGTGCCTTGACCGATGAACTCGCCGCGGAGCGATCCCAGGGCGATCTGGGCAGCTTCCACCAGCGGTTTGGCGCCTTCCGGGGTCTGCAGCAGCCCCGGTTCCTCCCCGAGGACCTCCACCGGCGTGCCGGTGGTTTCGGCGTACAGTTCGACGATCCGGCGCCGAATCTCCCGACATGCCTCGAGCACGGCATTGCCCATGAAGACCGTCGAGCGGCTGGCCGAGGTTTGCAGATCGAACGGTACCGCGTCGGTGTCGCCGCTGACCACGGTGATCGCGTCGAGGCCGGTGCCCAGCTCATAGGACACGATCTGCTGCCACAATGTGCGTGCGCCCTGACCCATATCGCTGGTCCCCGCGTAGGCCAGCACGCTGCCGTCGTAGAGAAGTCGGACCAGACTCTGCGAGAGTCCAGCCGTGGCACCGGGTTTGATACCGACCGCGATTCCCCGTCCGCGCCCGGGCGGCAATGGGCTGTCCCAATCGATGAGCTCGGCGGCCCTGTCGAGGCACTGGTGCCAGTCGCCGTCGGCGGCGGCCTGGAAGCGTCCGCGGATGAACGGCTCATCGCGGGTCACCAGATTCCGCCGTCGAATCTCGAGTCCGTCCAGACCGAGCAGGCGCGCCCCCGCGTCGAGCTGTGATTCTGTCGCCCAGGCCACCTGTGGAGCACCGAATCCGCGGAACGCCGTACTGGGAGTGGTGTTGGTCTGTACCGCACGCGCACGAACCTGGACGGCAGGGATCCGGTACGGGCCGGCACCGACGTAGCTGCCCTTCGCCATGACGCGTGGTGCGACGTCCGCGTAGGCGCCGATGAGAAAATCGCAGTCCATCACATGAAAGGCGAGTCTTCCCTCAGCGGTGAATCCGGTCCGCGCAGTGATACGGCACCCTGCGCGTCGCATCGATTGAAACGTCTCCTCCAGGCTGAGCACCAACCGGCAGGTCCGTCCGGTCCGCAGCGCCAGAAAGGCGACCAGGGGCTCGTATTTGGGATTCTGCTTTCCGCCGAAGCCGCCGCCCGGGTCGGGCGCGAGCACGCGGACCTTGCTCAGCGGTAGGTGCCAGATCGAGGAGATGGTGCGTTGCAGCAGGTAGGGATGCTGAACCGGGGAGTAGACCTCCAGTCCGCCGTCGGCGGTGGGGACCGCGACCGTGCCACCCGGTTCGATCGGGAAGTGGGTCACCATCGGGAATTCGTAGGAGTTCTCGACGACGACGGTGGTGTTCGCCGCCTCGTCGCCGATATCTCCCCAGGCGTAGTGCACGGACTCCAGAACATTGGTGGGGTCGGGGTCTTCGCCGAGCAGGCTTTCGTCACGGACGATCGGCGCCTCGGGGGCAAGCGCGGTGTCGAGGTCGTAGACGCCGGGGGTCTCCCGATAGTCGATCCGCACCGCCCTGGCGGCGTCTCTGGCCTGATCGATTGTCTCGGCGACGACAGCGGCAACGGGTTCGCCGTGATACTTGGTGGCGCGGACAGCCAGCACCGGCCGGTCGGCATGGGAGACCCCGAATCGCGGCATCGGGTCGGGCAGATCGTCGGCGCTGACGATATCGACGACGCCGGGTAGGGACCGAGCGTGCGTGCTGTCGATACCGAGCAACTCGGCGCAACCGACGGGCAGGGTCACCAAGACGACGTGGGCCGCGCCGGGGAATGTGATATCGCTGAGGAACTGCAGAGTCCCCGCCACCCGGTCACGTCCGCCGTAGCGCAACACTGGCCGGCCGACGTCACCGAAGGTGGCGTGGGGCTGGGCCTGGCCGGCATCCAGAGTGGAATGGCTCATTGTCGACCACTCCTGCGGCGTGCGGTGGCCTGTACAGCGGCCACGATGCGTTGGTACCCGGCACAACGACATAGGTTGCCCGACAGCGACTCTCGGATCTGTTCCGCGGAAGGGTTGGCGTTGGTCCGCAACAGGTACTCGGCAGACACCACCTGTCCGGGAATGCAGAACCCGCACTGGACCGCGCCGGCGTTGAGGAACTCCTCCTGGAGATCGGTGAGGCCGCGATCCCCAAGACCTTCAATGGTGGTGACCTCGTGGCCGGCAACCTCGGCGCACAGCACCAGGCACGAATTGACGGCGCGGCCGTCGAGGAGCACGGTGCAGGCGCCACACTCGCCCTCAGCACAGCAGCTCTTGGTTCCGGTGAGGCCGATATGGTCGCGGAGGGCATCGAGAAGTGTTCGGTGGGCCGGGCAATCGACCGTGACGAACTCGTCGTTGAGCTGAAATGCGGTTCGGTGCAGCTGCTGTTGGGCATGGTCGATCGTCATGCTGGGGTCTTCCTCCCCGATCGGCGCTCGGCCGCGGTTGCGATCGCACGGTTCGCGAGCACCCGCAGTGTGGCCATCCGATAGTCGCGGCCCGCACGGACGTCCGAGATGGGGGTCGCGGATTCCAGCATCCTGTCCAGCGCAGCTGATATCGAATCCGGTTCGTCAAGTGCTATATCGGACTCACAAGCCAACAGCGCTGTCGGGCCGACCGCACCCATCCCAAGTCGCACCGCGCCACGGCCGTCGACGAAGGCGGCAACACTCACGCTGGCCAGGTCCACGCCGCGGCGCCGGGTAAGGCGCTGGAACGCCGAACCGTGATCTCCGGTCGGCCGGGGCAGCTCGAGACTTACCACCACCTCTTCGGGTCCGCACCGAGTCAGCCGGGGCCCGAGGAAGAAGTCGGCCAGCGACATCGTCCGCAGACCACCGGTCCCCGCGACGGTGACCGACGCCTGGTGGACGAGGAGGGCGGGCACCGTGTCGGCCGCCGGCGAGGCGTTGCAGACATTGCCCACCAGGGTGGCGCGATTGCGGATCGCGACGGAACCGACGACATTCGCTGCCTCGGCGAGGCCGGCGAACTCCGTACGCACCACGGCGTCGGCCGCCAGCCTCGACATCGTCAACGTCGGGCCGATCTGGATGCGATCGTCGGTGACCAGAATTGGCTCAGGTAGGTCCCGCACAGCTTTGAGGTCGACGAATGCGGCGGGGTCGACCTTGCCGTGTCGGGCTCCCACCAGCAGATCGGTGCCACCCACCAGGATCTTGGCGTCACCGCCGGCATCGCGGAGCGCTTCGAACACCTCGTCCAAACTCTTCGGCGCGACATACCCGACCACGTACCACCACGTCCTTTTCGATCGATTATCGATAGAGTAGCGTGGGTCACACTGCGGGTCAAGCGTGGCGGCCGATACGTACGGTACCGATGATCGCCTGCGGCCTGTGCTGGTCGGAGTTATGCGCGGGTCTGTGCGGCGGACGGGCGTCTCAACGCAGCCCTTACCGGCAGCGGTTCGGGTTTTCGGTGCGGCCGTAGTTGGTGATTGTCAGATGAATCACTCTGGACGATAAAGTATTTGGCGCGATGGCGAATCGCGCCCACCTATGCGCCTGGAGTTGTCACCGTGGCGTGCCGCGCCGGTGGCGCCGCGGGCGGGCTGCTGAGCCCCATCGGCCGACGGTCGCTCGGAAATGGTGGACAGTTGTGCGTGGCATCGCACGCCGAGGGGCGCCGACCGGACGGAACCATGCGTATCGCCCGGGATTTCTGCACGTTGCGCAGGGCGAGCGGCCGAAGGTGCACTATTTATCGATTATCGATGGTAAGGTGCCGATGTGGTCACCTCACTCAACGGCGGTGGAAGGTCAGTCATGGCCGACGCCGCAGAATTGGGCCCGGCGGCATCGTTGAGCCCGGCCAATGTGCTCGCCGCGCTGGCGTTGCCCACCCGCGGGGATGTGTACTCGCTGGCGTTGCCGCGTTTCGACGGTATGCCGTTGTTCGGATCGCACCCACCATTCCAGGTGATGATGTCGAGGACCCCCGCGGGGCTGCGCGCCGACGGCCGCAAACCCTGGGGCCCGGTCAACGATGTCAATCTGGGGTATATGGCTGAAATCATCAGCGCAACATCGCATTCCGGCGCACACGTGGACGCACTGGCGCATATGACGATCGGCTCAGACGACCATTGGTACTGCGGCAATGCCGTCGAGCACCTGGGCGATCGGGGGCCTACCCGAGGTGACGGTGGCAAGTTGCCGCCGTTCATCGGCCGGGGCGTGATGCTCGACGTGCCCGGCCACCGCGGTGTCGACGCGCTACCCGCTGGTTCGGCGGTTGATGCCGACGAGCTGGAGGCGACGGCCGCTCGCCAGGGCGTCGAGGTCAGGGCCGGCGATATCGTGCTGATCCGCACGGGTTACCTCAGCCAGTGGCCTGATGACGAGGGTATGGCGCGCCACCGCACCGCCGGCCCCGATGTCTCGGCGGCACGCTGGCTGCTCGACAGGGGAGTCGTCGCCGCGGGCAGCGACACCGAGACGTTCGAGGTGCAGCCCGCGCCGGATCCCGGAAGCCCCGCCAATCCCCAGCCCGTACACACCCTGCTGCTCATCGAGAACGCGATCTATCTGTTCGAAGGGATATATCTCGAACTATTGGCGCGAGAACGGATTTACGAGTTCCTGTTCATCGCGTTGCCTCTCAAGATCGAAGGCGCGACGGGCTCGATGCTCGATCCCGTCGCGATTGTCTGACCACCCTGAAGGAACGGAAATCTCATGAAAGCCCTACTCCTGACAGCGCCCAACGAGTTCTCCGTCGAGGAGGTCCCAGATCCCTCGCCCGGCTCCAACGAAGTGTTGTGCAAAGTGCACCGGGTCGGGATCTGTGGCACGGATGTCCACATGATCCAGGGGCATTACCCCGGCATGTGGCCGTCCTACTTCCCGTTCATTCCCGGCCATGAATGGACGGGTGAGGTCGTTGCCCTCGGTGACGGGGCCGAAGACTTCGGCTTCGCCATCGGAGACCGCGTCGCGGGGTCGTCGCATTCGCCGTGCAGCTTCTGCGTCAACTGTGTACGCGGGCGCTACAACCTGTGCGTCAGTTACGGCAATCCACGACGGCACGCCCACTATGGGCACACCGCCCAGGGCAGCTATGCCGATTACGTGGTGCACTCGATTCGCAGCGTGTTCAAGCTGCCCGACGCCCTGGACTATGACCAGGCGGCCATTGCCGACCCGGCATCGATCGCGTTGCACACGGCGAACCGTGGGGGAGTCCGCGAAGGGCAGTCCGTGGTCGTCATCGGGGCAGGACCGGTCGGCATACTGGCCGGTGACTGCGCACTGGCGCTCGGGGCGTCGCGGGTGATCTTCGCAGCGCGCGGTTCTCGGCTCGACGTCGTCGGCAAGCTGGGGTTCGAGAGCATCGACACCAATCAGGGCGATCCCGTCGCAGCTCTCAAGCAACTGGTGCCGCTTGGCGCCGACGTCGTTCTCGATGCGGCTGGCACCCCGCAGTCCATCCCGCTGGCATTGTCCATGCTCGCCCGCGGCGGCCGCTGCTCGACGGTGGGGATTCCGACCGAACAGGTCACCCTCGATCTCGCGGCATTGGTCCTCGACGAACTCGAGCTGGTGGGCACTCGGGCCGTGACCGGTGAGGTGCAATCCGTGCTCGATCTGATGGCCGACGGTCGGGTGCGCGCCAGCGAATTGATCACCCACCGATTCCCGCTGCAGGACTTCGCGTCCGGTCTGGATGCGATGGCCAATCGCACCAATGGCGCGATCAAGGTACTCATCGACATGAGTCTCGGCTGACGGACGGCTCAGGGTGACTCGGCGGGAGGCAACGCCGCGCGTCTGAGGGTTGCCTATCGGCCGGCCTGCGCGCCGCTTCGTGGATCGACCTTCCGGAACAGCTCGCTGATACCCAGCTGATGCGCACGGGCACGCGCCGCCGCCAACTCGGCGTCGCGGTCGTAGAGCGCTCGCAGGATGCCGAGGTGTTCGTGCATGATGGCGTCGAGATCGATGTTGGGCAGCGTCAACGTGATGAATGTCCGGGCAAACGGTTCGAGTTGATCGAACACTCGCTCGATGGTCTTGTTCGCCGAGGCGACGGCGATCAGTCGATGGAACCTCGCATCGGCTTGTGTGAGACCCAGGACGTCGCCGTCGTGTTTGCATCGGAGCATCGTGTCGTACGCCGCCTGCAACTCGGTCAGGGTGCTTTCCTGAATCAGGGGTACCGCGGTGCGCGCTGCAAGCGCATCGATCTCGGACCTGACCAGGCTGACGTCGCTGAGTTCGGCTCCGGTCGGCACCCGCACGCTGGCCCCGCGCCTGGAGTGCATCTCGATCAGCCCGATCGCGGCGAGATCGCGCAGCGCTTCGCGAATCGGGGACTGGCTGATGCCCTGTTCCTTGGCCAACCGCAGTTCGACGATCCGCTCGCCCGGCTTGTAGTAGCCCGCCATGATCCGGTCGAGCAGTAGCCGCTTGACTCCGCTGGAGAGTAACTCCCCTCCCAGTGAGGGAGTTGTCTCACCCGTTGTCATGTCGCCCTGCTTCGTTCGTTTCGAGTTCGCCTCTGGCATTGTTGCACGACCCGTTCCCCCATTGAGCGAAGACAGGTCCTGCTTCAGATTCGGGTGGCGCCGAGCCGGCCGCTGACACGTCCGAGTCGGGATTTCACGCTGTTGCTGGGTGTTTCCTGCGAGCCGTAGCTCGCGCGACCCCACCGGGCGCGTAGCGCACACCGAGCTTCGCGGGTGCGCTCGCACCAGCCAAAATCCCTCTTTCCCAGCGCGTTAGACGGTTTCGGCCGCCGTATCGTCACCCGGCGCCGTGTTGGTGGCCGGTCGCGAGGTTCGCGATCGCGGTGCGGTGCGCGTCGGCGAGTTCGCGGTAGTCGGCGGCGTTGTAGAGGTTGCTGTCGTATTCGTCTTGGGTCACCGCCCGGCGTGCCCGGCCCGGAACTCCTGCCACCAGCGAACGCGGCGGGATAGCCGCGCCCTGTGGGATCAACGCCCCGGCGGCGACGATCGATCCTGCACCGATTACCGCGCCGTTCAACACAATTGCACCCATTCCGATGAGCGCATCGTCCTCAACGGTGCATCCATGAAGAACGGCGTTGTGCCCCACGGTAACTCCCTTTCCGATTACGACCCCGTAACCCGGGTCGGAGTGGATCGTCGCACTGTCCTGCACGTTCGATCCCTCGCCGATGTGGATGCGATCCCGTTCGGCTCGCACCGTCGCGGAATACCAAATGCTCGCTCGGGCATCGATTTCGATCCAACCGATCAACGAGGCGTTCGGCGCGGCCCAGCTCGTCGGGTGCAGCGCGGGAGTGTGGTCGTTCAGGGGGATGAGGAGCGGCATACCAGAATCCTAGAAGGGCGTCGGAGGGCGGCCACCATATCCCGCCGGGGCGCTGAGGCAGCGTGTGGGTGGACGCAGGGCGCATCCGTAGGGGCGGCGGCCGGCTGAGTCGCCGCCACAGTGGGCCGCGGGACCAGGAATTCGGAGATTTCGTCCACAACGGCTTGACGGTTGTGATCCCTCTCACTACGGTCTATCTATTATCGATAATCGGTGACATAGGGAAGGTGGGCTGTTGATCGATCTCATCCTGATCGGGCTGATCGAGGCGGCACCCCTGGTGCTCGCGGCGATCGGCTTCACGCTGATCTACTACCTCAACGGCTTCATCAACGTCGCCTACGCCGAGACCATCACCTCAGGTGCCTATTTCGCGGTCCTGCTGAACCACACGTTCGGACTCGGGTTCTACCTGTCGATCATCCCTGCGGCCGTGATGGCGGGGCTGCTGAGCGTGCTCACCTACGTGCTGGTGTACCGACCCGCCCTCAATCGAGGGGTCGGAGTGGTCGAGATGATCGTGCTGTCCGTCGGGGTGTCGTTCCTGCTGCGACACCTGCTCCGGGTGGTCTTCGGCGTCGAGACCTATCTGTTCGACCTCGGCCAGCAGCGCTACATGTCGATGCTGGGCACCGGCGTGACCAGCGTCCAGATCTCGGCGCTGGTGCTGGTGGTGGTCATGGTGGTCCTCGCCTACTTGATGACCTACCGCTCGCGGTATGGCCAGATGATGCGCGCGCTGGCCAGCAACCGGGACCTGGCCGTCGCCAGTGGGATCGATCCGACCAAGGCGTCGATCCTGGTGTGGTTCATCTCGGGGGTCGCCGGCGGTCTGGCCGGCATCTTCCTCGGGGTCTTCGCCTTCGTGGACTACCAGATCGGCTGGAACATCATCCTCATCATCGTGATGGTGGCGATCGTGGGCGGCATCGGCAACGTCCGGGGCGCACTCGTCGCGGGCGCCGCCGCAGGTGTGGCGGTGTCGTTCCTCACCTGGCTGACCCAACCGCTCTACGCACAGGTATTGCTGCTGGCGCTGTTCATCGTGGTGTTGCGGTTCAAAGGACAACCCAGCGGCCGCAGAACGCGCCGGCCGCTGCTCGCACTGGTGGGAAGGAGCTGACCCGTGGAGGCACTTGTCTTTCCGCTCTCGACGATGGCAGTGATCATCTCGCTGGGAGCGCTGTTGCATCTGCAGTTCGGCCGCACCGGCATCGTGAACTTCGGAGTGGTCGGATTCTCCGGCCTCGGCATGTACCTGACCGCGATCCTGGTGATCGACCACGACATCGCCTACGGTGTGGCGCTGCTGATCGCGTCGGTGGTGACCGGTCTGGTCGCGGCGGCGCTCGGCTGGTTCATCCTCGACCTCGACAGCGAGTCGGTCCTGGTCGCGACACTCGCGTTCGCCACCATCGTCTACTACTTGGTCACCACGGAGTCCGGCCTCACCGGCGGCGTCGTAGGACTCGGGACGGTGCCCTTCCCGTTCGACCTCGGCGACTACGACATCACGCAGGCGGGCTATCTCGTGGTGCTGCTACTGGTGGCCGCCGGACTGCTCGGGTATGCGTGGCAGGTCGGGCGCACCCCGTATGGCCGACTCATGCTGAGCATTCAAGACAATGAGCCATTGGCCCGCAGCCTCGGCAAGTCGACGTTCCGACACAAGGTGGTCTTCTTCGCCCTCACTTGTGCCGCAATGGGTTTCATCGGTGGACTGGACGCGGCGGTGAACCAGTTCCTGGTACCGCGACTGCTGACCGCCGACGCCACCTTCGTCGTCTGGATCGCCCTGATCCTCGGCGGACGCAAGCAGGTGTTCGGCATCGTCGTCGGCGCGCTGCTGACGTTCGGACTGTTCGACATCGTCGTCGAGCAGTACGTCACGCTGCCTCGCCAGTACACACACCTGCTGCCCGACATCAAGCTGATGCTGTTCGGTCTGGTGCTGATCCTGGTCATCATGTTCCGCCCCGCGGGCCTACTCGGGCCGCGGCTGAGCTCGGGTCGACGACGGTCCGCCGAGGTCGCGACGGCATGACCCAACCCGGTACCGCACCATCGCCTGAGAGGTTCGCCATGACAGCCAGCCACCCGCACAGCAACAGTGAACCGGTCCTCCGACTGCACGGAGTGCGCAAGAAGTACGGCGGCCGTACGGTTGTCGACGTCGCCGACCTGGCGCTTGGCGCGCATCCCATCGAAGGCCTGATCGGTCCGAACGGCGCAGGCAAGACCACGTTGATGAAGCTCGTCACCCGGGCGATCCCGGCCTCGGAAGGCCAGATCATGTACCACCCGCCCGCAGGTGAGGGAGGTTCACGCGATCTGGCCCGGATGGCCCAGGACGCCATTGCCCGGGCCGGAGTGCTCAAGAGCAACCAGCTGATCCAGGACTTCGACAGCCTGACCATTCGGGAGTCGCTGCTGCTGGCGCTCGCCTCATCGGGTCGCGAACGGTTCTACCGGCTGTTCGGCGAGAAGGCTTTTCGGCGCGGCGCGCAAGGTGCGATCGACGAGTACCTCGACTACTTCCATTTCCGGGATCCCGACGCGCACGCCGGCTCGGCAGGGGAGAAGAAGCTGCTCGACATCGTCCGCTGCCTGCTCTTACGCCCGAAGTTCCTGTTGCTCGACGAGCCGACCGCGGGCCTGCCGCAGGAAGACACCGACCGGGTGATGGAGCTGATGAGACGCAAGACCACAGCCGGGGAGTTCTCCCTGCTCATCATCGAGCACGATCTCGACCTGATCTGGGGCTCCTGCACCCACGTCCACTTCATGGCCGACGGACATGTCGTGCTGCAGGGAAGTCCCGAAGAGGTACGGGCCAACAACATGCTCGCCGAGAAGTACCTCGGAGGGTCCCATGCTTGAGTGCACCGAAATCCACAGTGGCTATGGCGATGTCGAGGTGTTGCACGACGTCTCATTCACGGTGGGCAACGAGATCTTCGCCGTGCTGGGTGCCAACGGGGCAGGGAAGAGCACCCTGATGAAGACGATCGCCCGGCTGCTGCCGCTCGACGGCGGACGGATGATCTTCGACGGGACCGACGTCACCAGCCTGGCGCCGCATCGGTTCGCCGCCATGGGCATGGCCTACGTCCCCCAGGAGGCCAACATCTTCCCCGAGCTCACCGTGGCCGAGAACCTGGGTATCGGCGGCATGATCGGAAAGCGTTCGCGCAGCGAACGGCTCGACGAGATCTTCGACCTGTTCCCGGCCGTCTCCGATCGCTTCGATCAACCCGCCGGCACGCTCAGCGGTGGCGAAGCACAGATGGTTGCGGTGGGCCGCGCGCTGATGCAGGACCCCAAGCTGTTGTTACTCGACGAGCCGACCGCTGGGCTGTCGCCGAAGTACGTCGACCAACTCCTGACGACGATCCACCGCATTCACCGGGAGCGCAATCTCAGCGTGTTGCTGGCCGAGCAGAACGCCACCGCGGCACTGGCCGTCGCCGACCGGGCGCTGATCCTCGCGCTCGGGCGGGTGTTCCTCAACGAGGAGGCCGCTCTGGTCGACAGCTCGGCGCTCAAACAGGGCTATCAGATCTGAACGCCGCCAATGTCCAACCTGACACGAGAAAGAAGACGACCATGAATCGACTGCCCAATGCCGGACGGATCGGCGTGGCCCTGGCGGCGACGTCCCTGGTGCTGACCAGTGTTGCGTGCGCCTCCGGCTCAGGCAGTGACAACGCCGGGGCGGCGTGCGCCGACAGCGATGCCCCGCTGAAGGTCGGCCACCTCAACTACTACACCGGCCCGTTCGCCGACGTCGGGCCGACGTTCGAGGCGATCACCGACCTGACTCTGGGCATCATCAACGAGAACCCACCACTCGGGCGTCAGCTGGAAGTCGAGCACGGCGACATCGGCACCGTCGGCGAGGCGTCGGTGGCTCGGAACATGCTGCAACGCAACAATGTCGACATTCTGCTCAATCCAGCGCACGAGTACAGCTCCTACCGCGAGTTCATTCTCCAGCAGGTCCAGCGCAACGACGGTCCCCTGATGCCGTCGGTGCATGGCGGGTCCGTCGACGCGACCATCGGGGGCGTCGCCGAGGAACCCCTGTTCCGCGGCGCCCCGATGGATACCGCCGCGGCGGTCGCCGGCGTGCTGCAGGTCAAACAATCCGGTGCACAACGGGTTGCGGTGGTGGCGACCCAGATCTCCGGCAGCCAATTGCAGAAGGATGCCGCCATTGCGGCGGCGGAAGAGATCGGACTCGACGTGGTCGCCGTGTTCGACGTCCAGCCCGAACAGGCCAACTACCGCAGCACCATCAGCTCGATGGCCGGCGCCCGTCCGGATTCGCTGCTGCTGTTCAGTCAGGCCGAGGATGGCGGCACTTTCGTCAAGCAGGCCGCCGAGGCCGGCCAGTCGCTCTACATCGTCGGCAGCCAGGAGTGGCTGCAGGAGGCCTTCCCGCGGTCGGCGACCAACAGTGCGATGGCCCAACACAAAGCGGTGCTCACCGCGGCGTTCACGCACGCGGACTCACCGGCATGGGAGTACATGAAGACCGCGTGGAACGAGTCCGAATACGCACATCTGACTGAACCCGAAAACTCCTACCTCATGCAGTACTACGACTTGCTGAATGTCACCGCGCTGGCGATCGAGGCGGCCGGCAGCGCCTGCGCATCGGATTGGACCGAGGCCATGAACAGCGTGTCGGGTGGCCCCGGCACGGTGGTGCACACCTACCAGGAAGGTGTGGAGGCGCTGCGAAACGGCGAGGACATCGACTACAGCGGCGTCACCGGGGACTTCGACTACACCGACACCGGCGTGGTCTCCGGCCTCTTCGGCGCCTACGAGTGGACGCCGCAGGAAACTCTCGAACTGGTCAACGTCCTCGACGGCACCGAGATCCTCGACATCGACGCGAAGATCCAGGGATAAACCGACCGCCGGCACCACGCCTCTGCCCTCGCGGTCACGCTGACCAACCGGCCGGGAATCCGCACACGCACCCGTCCATTGGGGTCGGGCTGCCGACGGTGCGCTGCACCATCGGAGCACGGCGGTGGACGCGGGGCCCCGGAGACCATGCCCGGTTTCGGCGAGGCCTTGCGCGGACTCCCCGGGCCACGGGACATTCGGATGGGTAACCTGAGCCGTACGGAGGTCACGGACGGGAGGTAACGTGAGGACAGCCGGTCGCCACCCGACACGCGTCGGACCAGCGCGATGACACCGCTGTCTGTTCCGTCTAAGGATCATCCCGCCGAGGACGCCGCGCGCGGTGCTGCCAGGCATGACCAGTACCGCGAACTCCTCGATGTCGTCGCCGACATCGCGGCTGTCGAAGACCCGGTGCGCCTCGCCAATCAAGTGGCTGAGCAGGCGCGACGGCTCATCCACGCCGATGTCACCTATCTCTGGTTGTCCGCGCCGCAGCGCGATGACGCCCACCTGGGCGCCACCTCCGGCGGGATGAGTGCGCAACTGCGCGACATCCGCATCCCGGCGAAGCTGGCGATGGCTGGACGCATCATCGAAACCGGTCTGCCACTGGTCGTTTCGCAGTATCTGGACGACGACTCCTTCATCCACTATGCCGAGATGGACCGGGTGATGGAGAACGAGCGGATCATCGCGGCTGCCGGCGTACCGCTGGTATCGGGAACGCGCACCATCGGGGCGCTGGTCGCTGCCAACCGTGACTCGCGTTCCTACAGCCTCGCGGACGTCGAGTTGCTGCGCATCCTGGCATCCCACGCCGCGATCGCCCTCGAGCGCGCGGCAGTGGCCGATGAGCGCAGCCGCCAGTTGGCGGAACTGCGCGTCGAGAACCGCGAGCTTGCCCGGCGCAACGCCGAGGCGTCCGATCTGCACAACCGGTTCGCGCGAGTCACTCTGACGGGCGGGCAGATCGACGAACTCGTCAACGAGATCAGGACGATCGTCGGTGGAGAGGTGGCCGTCTTCGATGAAGACGGACGCATGCTCGCCGAAGCCGGCGGGTTTGCCGCCACCAACAGCGTGGGAGACCTCGTGCGGGCCGCCGCGAACGCGCGGTCGACCCAGCTCGACCGGCAGATCGCGGCGGTACCTGTCGTGACGGCCCTCGGTCTGCATGGCGTGCTGTGTCTGTGCTCTGCCGAGGAACTCCAACACTCAGACATCCAGGTGATCGAGCGCGGTGCTGTGACCGCGGCCCTGCTCCTGCTGCGTGCCGAGGCTGAAGCCCGGGCGGCGGGTTTCCGTCGCGACGACTTCGTCTACGACCTCGTCACCGGATCCGATGCGCCGGCCCATCTGATGCACCGCGCAGCACAGCTGAAGGTCGACCTGCGCAGCCCGTACACAATCCACCTCGTGCGGGCCGAGCTCCAAGACCGTCGACTCGCGCAAGTCGCCAACGAGGCGGCCCGCGGCAGGGGTGGACTCGCCGGGCACGTTCAACGGCCTCAGCCGGGGGAGCAGAGTCCACTGGTGGTGCTGTTGCCCGGGCTCGACCCGCGGGACAACTCGATGAAACTCGCCGAGGCGATCAAGCGCGCAGCCCACGTCGAAGTGTCCGTCGCCGGCGCCGGTCCCCTGCGCGAAGTGGCCGACGTCGGCAGGTGTTTCGACGAGGCCAGCGCCTGCAGCGAGGCCATGCTCCGGTTGGGCGGGTACACGTTGTCGGGCACGCTCGAAGAGCTCGGCTTCCTGGGGCTGGTACTCGGAAAAGACAGGGATACAAGGACTTTCGTCGACACGATGCTCGCGCCGGTGATCGATTACGACTCCGAGCATCAAACCGATCTGCTGCGAACTCTGGATGCACTGCTGTCGACAGACGGCGGACCCACGGCCGCATCGCAATTGCTGCACGTCCACGTCAGCACCGTCAAGCAGCGAATGCAGCGCCTGCAGAGGCTTCTCGGTGAGGATTGGCGCAGCGTCGACCGATCCTTCGAACTACGCTTGGCGCTCAAACTGCACCGGATCAACACGCCGCTCGGCTGAGGACGCGGGCTCCGGAGACGGTTTCGGTACGTGGGTGGGAGGTACCGTCCGCTCCGGACTCGATTCGGCCGGGATTGTGGCTCGGCAGGTGCTACGTCAGCACCGACGGCGGCGTTAGGTTGACCTGCGTGGTCTCCAATGTGGGTTTGCCAAGCGGTCGTCCGTTACCGGCGGACGGTTCTGCGGCTGACGCGCTGACGCGACGGTGCGCGAATTCGGTGGAAGACTTCGCCGATTTCGTGCGATCGTTTCCGCGTCAGCTGCTCATCGGCGGGAGATGGATCGATGCCGTGGACCGTTGCACCATGGCGGTCGACAACCCCGCGACTGGCGCGGAACTGGTGTCGGTCGCCGACGCCGCGCCCGCCGATGGTCAGCGCGCGGTGGATGCCGCCATCGAGGCTGAGCGGTCCTGGCGACGCACTCCGCCGCGTCAACGCAGTGAGATCCTGCGCCGGGGATTCGAACTCATGCTGGACCGAGAGGACGACCTGGCTCTGCTGATGACGCTGGAGATGGGCAAGCCGCGGGCGGAGTCGCTGGGGGAGGTCCGTTACGCCGCGGAGTTCCTGCGCTGGTTCTCCGAGGAGGCGGTACGGGTCGACGGCGGCTACTCGCAGGCTCCCGACGGCGCCAAGCGCAATATGGTCGTCGCGAGCCCGGTCGGGCTGTGCCTGCTCGTCACGCCGTGGAACTTCCCGCTTGCGATGGGTGCCCGCAAGATCGCACCTGCGGTTGCCGCCGGTTGCACGATGGTGCTCAAACCCGCTCCGCAGACACCTCTCTCGGCGCTTGCTCTCGCGGACATCCTCATGGAGGCCGGACTGCCGCCCGGCGTGCTCAATGTGGTAACCACATCGCGGGCGGCGGAACTCACCGAGCCCCTTGTGACGCAAGGCCGAGTGCGCAAACTCTCGTTCACAGGGTCCACGGCGGTGGGCAAGAAGCTGTTGGCGCAGTGCAGCGGATCGGTGTTGCGAACATCGATGGAGCTGGGCGGGAATGCCCCGTTCATCGTCTTTGCCGATGCCGACCTTGATGTTGCCGTGGATGCCGCGATGCAGGCCAAGATGCGCAACATGGGCGAAGCGTGCACCAGCGCCAACCGGTTCTTCGTCCACGAACATGTCGCCGCCGAATTCAGCGGACGACTTGCCGGGCGAATGGGTGCGCTTCGCGTCGACGCCGGCTGGGTCGACGGCGCGCAGGTCGGTCCACTGATCGACTCCGCGAGCCGCGAAAAGGTCGACGGGCTGGTTGGGGACGCCGTTTCGCGCGGCGCATCCGTCTTGACCGGCGGCCGGGTTCCCGACGGAGACGGATTCTTCTACCCGCCGACCGTCCTCGTCGACGTCGCGCCGGACAGCGACCTCTGTTCGACGGAGATCTTCGGCCCGGTCGCGGCGATCCGGATGTTCAGCGATACCGACGACGTGGTCGCACTTGCCAACGCCACTCGACTGGGTCTGGCGGGCTACGTCTTCACCCGCGACGTCGACCGCGCGTTCAACGTCAGCGAAGAGCTCCAGGTCGGGATGGTCGGGCTCAACGCCGGACTGGTGTCGGACCCATCGGCACCGTTCGGCGGCGTCAAAGAGTCCGGCCTCGGCCGTGAGGGCGGCCGCGTCGGCATCGATGAGTTTCTCGATTACAAGCTGATCAGCATGCCCGTTCGCCCGTGAGACCCTGACCCGGCCTCAGCAAACCCTCGCGGCGCCCGGTGATCGACGTGTGCGCCGACGGCAGTGTCGGGTGCGACGCGGTGTGGTGAGCCATTCGGTTCGCCAACCACCGCGAGTCCGGCATGAATTTCATGCTGGGGCGCTATCCGCTACAGCGGAAGGGCTCCCGACGCCGGTCATTGCGGGCATTCGTCCAGAAAGCCGTTGGTGTCGATCATGCGCATCGTGGAAAACCGCGGATTCTGTGGCCGCACGAAGGGTGTCCGTCCGGGATGCAATGAACCAATAATTGTGGCTTCACAGAGCATATTGCGACGCTGCGCCGAGCAATACTGTTCCTGTGGTGTACCTCACTATGAACTGTCGGTGTGCTCCATCCCGCCGGGATGGCCAGCAAGCCAGCCACCAGACCGCGCGACGAGCGCGCACCACCATCGGCAAACGAACGGAATAAGACGACATGCCTAAACCCGCTTCCTCATACGGG
This sequence comes from Actinomycetota bacterium, assembly GCA_018268465.1. Taxonomy (GTDB): domain Bacteria; phylum Actinomycetota; class Actinomycetes; order Mycobacteriales; family Mycobacteriaceae; genus Mycobacterium. The sequence goes on along the minus strand of JAFDWN010000024.1, from coordinate 89,018 downwards.
GCCGCCAACCCGCTTCTGACCCTGTCGGTCGTCGTCGCAACCGTGTTCGCCTACAAGGGGTTGGAAGCCATTCTGTCCCCGGCCATCCCGATCATTCAGGAGTCGCTGCACGCTAGTGAGGCGCAAATCGCATGGGTGCTGACGGGCGTCCTGCTCACCGGAGCGGTCGCGACGCCGCTGATCGGACGGCTTGCCGACATCCGCGACAAAAAGACCGTGTTGCTCTGGGTGCTGGGACTCATCGGCCTCGGCGTGGCAATCTCCGGATTGTCGGTCTCGGTGCTCATGCTCACCGTGGGTCAGTTGCTCCAGGGCTTCGGTCTGGGCGTGGTTCCGCTCGCCTTCGGCATCATCCGCGATACCCAGAACGAGAAGCGTGTGAAGTCGGGCAACGGTGCCGTGATCGCATTCATCTACGCGGGTACAGCTTTCGCGATCATCGGCTCGGGCCTGTTGGTCAGCGTGCTGCCCTGGCGGTGGCTTTTCTCGCTGCCGTTCGCCGCCGTTGTGATCATCTTCGCCGCGTCGTGGCGCTATATCCCGTCCTGCCCTCCGGTTTGCCACGGGACGGTCGACTGGCCAGGGGCAGCACTGCTCGGCGGAAGTCTGGCCACCGCGCTCGTCGGAATCACCGAGGCGCCGGCATGGGGCTGGCTGTCCGTGAAGTTTCTTGCCACCCTGTTGGTCAGCCTTGCCCTGCTGGGGACTTTCGTCTGCGTCGAGCTGCGCAGCCGGGAGCCGCTGGTGGACCTTCGCATCTTGAAGAAGCGCCCGCTCGCGGTCAGCTGCCTGGTCTACATCGCGTACGGCTTTACCGTGAACATGCTCTTCCTCACCATCCCCATCGTGGCGCAGCAACCTGCCGACGCCGCAATCGGGCTCACGACGACGGCGTTCATGACCAGCATCCTGCTCTTCCCCCTGGGCCTGGCCGGCGCCGTGTCGGCGCCCATCACCAGCTGGCTCGACGCGCGCCTGGGCGGGCGGGGCACACTTGTCGCCGCGATGCTGGCCAATGCCTCGGCATTTCTCGTGCTGTTCGTGGGTAACGGCAGCTTCATCGCGATCCTCGGCGCTGCGGCGATGGTCGGTGCCGCGGGCGGGGTTGCGCTGACGCAGGCCATGAACGTCGTGACGCTGACCTCGCCGGCCGACCGGATCGCCGGATTCAGCGGATTGGCCTTCGTGGTCAAGGCCGTCGGCGGAACTCTCGGGGTTCAGCTCTCGGGCAGCATCATGACCTCCGGCTCCGAGGGTGGCGCGCTCGAATTGTCAGCATTCGGGCTGACCATGGCGATGGGCGGCATCCTTTCGCTTGTCGCGATGGCCTCCTGCCTACTGCTGCCCCGGGCGTTGGACGCCAACGCTGCCGTGCAGCCGGCCCCGCAGGCGCCGATTCCCGTTCGCGACTAGCCAAGCGGCGGGTGAACCGTACCGCCCCGGGATGGGATGCGCGTACGCGTGGTGCCGAGCCGTCGATATTCACAATCGCAGTCGCGCGATAGCTTTCGACTGCCCAGCGACAGCTTGGATTTCGAGGCCACTGGCCACACCGCTGTTCCACGCTGCATCAGAAAGGGTCGCCGTGGAAGCTCCAATGCCCAGCACAGTTCGATATTCCAGATCCACACAGGGAAGTTGATGATATGACCGTAACAGCCCGCAGCCGAACGGATTCGGCAGTACACGGGGGCACCTCCGTCGAAATCAAGGTTATCGACACCGACGTTCACGTCGAGCCCCGTTCGTTCGACGAGCTCGTACCGTATCTGCCCCCAGAGTGGCGTGACCGCAACGTGCTCGACCGAGTGCCCTACTCCCGCGCGACCTACCGGACGCTCGACGGCGGCGGCCGCAAGGATTCCTACAACGAGCGCGGCGAGATCGGCTCCGATCCCGACCTGGTGGGCCGACAGCTCTTCGTCGACGATCCGATCGACTACGCCATCCTGCTGCCGTGGAGCTTCCGCGGATTCACCGTCGATCCGCACCTGGATACCGCGCTCGCTGGGGCGGTCAACGCATGGCTGGCCGACACCTGGCTGGGCGCGTACAACGCCGAGAATCGCTACGTCGGCTCGATATCGGTATCGGTCGACGATCCGCTGGGTGCCGCCAGGGAGATCGAGAAGTGGGCGGGCCACCCCGGCTACCGCCAGGTGATGATCGGCCACTACGGACCCCGCCCCTACGGCCATCCGATGTACGATCCCATTTGGGAAGCTGCTGCGCGCCATAGCCTTCCGATTGCCGTGCATTTCCGTGGCGGTGCCACCCAGCCGCTGGGCTGGACCTCGACGGCAACGCTGCAATATTTCGTCGAGTACCACTCCCTGATCGCCCCGATGGCGTACGAGGCGCACATGGTGAGCTGGATCTGCAATGGCGTGCTCGATCGCCATCCCGCCATGAAGGTGCTGTTCGTCGAGGGCGGCTTTCTCTGGTACCGGCCGCTCATCGACCGGCTGGGTCGGCACTGGGCGCGCACCGGTGCGGAATTGGCGGCCCGCAGGACCCCGGAGGAGTACGTCCGAGACAACTTCCGCTGGGCATCGCAGCCCATCGAGGAGGCCACGAACCCTCGGCAGATCGCCAACCTTTTCGAGGAGGCGAACGCCCGCGAACTGCTCATGTTCTCGAGCGACTACCCGCACTACGACTATGACCCGCCGAGCAGGGCGCTGCCCCGCGGCCTGGATGAGGAGACGAGATGGCGAATTCTGTCGGAGAACGCCCGTGAGGTGTACGGCCTGCCCAAAACGCGGCCGGCCGACCGCTACGACTCGGCGGCGGTGACGAAATGATCATCGATTGCGCCGTCCACCCCGTGCTGGGCGATGAGGAGTTCAACCAGGCTATCGGCGGGCCGTGGAACCTGCTCAATCTGCCACCCCTGATCGGAGACAGGTATGCGGCGCCGTTCGACCAGCTTTCGGTACCCGCGGACGAGGCCTCCAGCCCAGCCGCCCTGGCTGCCCGGCTGCGCGCGGACGGCGTCGACTATGCGGTGCTGTCGCCGACAACCCGCGGGTACTGGCCCAACCCCCAGCAGGCGGCGGCCGTGGCGCGGGCGGCGAACACCTTGATGGTCGAGAAGTGGCTCGACGCAACCGAATCCGAAGGAAGATTCCTGGGCTCGGTCCGGGTCGCCCTCAACGACGTGGACGTGGCGCTGCGCGAACTCGATCGCTGGGCCGACGACGATCGCATCGTGCAACTCGTGGTTCCGGCGCGCGCTCTCGGAACCTACGGGGAACAACGCCTCTTCCCGTTGTGGCGCGCCGCGGTCGAACGTGACCTCGCCGTGTTCATTCACGACGATCTGGGCACGCTCGTCGAGCCGCCGCCGTCGCAGGTGGGCTTCCCGAGTTACTACGCCGAGGTACACGCGATCCGTCCGACATCGGCGATCGTGCACCTCACGAGCTTCATCATCGCGGGTGTCTTCGAGCGGCTGCCTGGACTTCGGGTGGTACTGGGCGACGTGAGCGTGCACGCCGCCAGGTCGCTGCTGATCCGGACCGACAAGGACTGGCAGTCCGACCGGCTCGAGGTGCCGTGGGTGAGCAAACTGCCGACGTCGTACCTCGGGCAGCACGTCCGCTTCGTGACCCAGCCGGACGACGAACTGTCACCGCACGGCCATCGGGCCGCTGGAAGTGTGGGCGCAGACGACAATTCGCTGATCCTCTATGGAAGCCGTCATCCGTACTGGGACGACGTGAGTCCCGAGAATGTGGTTGCCTCGTGGTCCGACGAGGACCGCAGTCGGTGCCTGGCCGACAACGCAGTGCAGTTCTACCCTCGGCTCGCCACACGCCTCGCCGCCGGTGTGACGTCATGAACCACCCCAACCGGAATCCGAAGGACGTCACATGCGCTACGTCGTAGGTGCGGTAAGCGATCTGCCGCCGGGCACGTCGACCGTCGTCTATCCCGAGAAGGTCGGCAGCGGGATCGGCGTCTTCAACGTCGACGGCGAGTTCTACGCGTTGAAAAACACGTGCCCACACATGGGCGGTCCGCTGTGCAAAGGCACGGTGCGAGGTACGTCGGAGGCGGCACCGCTCGGCGACGGCCAACCGCAGATGGCCTGGGTGCGCTCGGGCGAGATCGTCGCATGCCCGTGGCATCACTGGGAATTCGACATCAAGACGGGTCGCACGATCTTCACGTCGAAACAGAAGGTTCGGGGCTACCCCGTGTCGGTCGAACCGGCGGAGATCATGGCCCGCTTGAAGGCCGGCGTGGAGACGGTTCCCGTGTCCGTCGAAGACGCGACTGTTGTGCTCGATGTCTGACGGTCACGGTGTGCCCACGACCCCTCGCATCGGACCCGGCGGGGATGACGTGTCGCTCGACCTTGTGGTCACGGCCGCCGAACCCGTCGCCAAGGGTGTCGTCCGACTCACGCTGAGCCAGCGCGACGGCGGGCAGTTGCCGCCGTGGACACCAGGTGCCCACATCGACCTGCACTTCACCTCCGGCGGGGTGACACGCGTGCGGCAATACTCGTTGTGCGGCGATATCGCCGATCGGCGTCAGTGGCAGGTCGCGGTGCTGCTGGTGGCGGCAGGCCGGGGCGGGTCCGCGCACATTCACGAGACCTTCGCCGAGGGCAGGTCCGTCCGGGTCACCGGCCCGCGGAACAACTTCCCGCTGGTGGCGGCACCTAGCTACCTGTTCGTCGCCGGCGGCATCGGTATCACGCCGATCCTGCCGATGATCGCTTGGGCGGAGTCGACCGGGACCCCATGGCGCTTGGTGTACTGCGGGCGTTCGGCCGACTCGATGGCCTATCTCGATGAGGTGGCCGCGCTGGGGGCAGACCGGGTGCGCATCCAGCCCAGCGACACCATGGGGCGGGCAGACCTCGGCACGCTGATCGGGCAGGCCGACAGCACCACTGCGGTCTACTGCTGTGGGCCCGAGTCTATGGTCGGCGAGGTCGAGCGGGCGGGCGAGACGAGGCCATCGGGCATGGTGCACGTCGAACGATTCGCCCGCCGGGAAGGCATGGTCGATCGAGCGGATACGGCCTTCGAGGTCGAGTTCGCCAAGTCGGGCGTGCTGGTGACCGTCCCGGCGGACCGGTCGATCCTGGAGGTCGCCGAGGATGCGGGCATCGACATCGACTCGTCGTGCCAGGAGGGCGTGTGCGGCACCTGCGAGACGGCCGTTCTGTCGGGGGTCCCCGACCACCGCGACGACGTGCTGAGCCCGGGGGAGCGCGGCGCCTGCACCACCATCATCGTCTGCGTATCGCGGTCGTGTTCGGCGCGGCTGGTGCTCGATGCCTGACATCGTTACCGCCGAATTCATGTTCAAAAGCGTTGGGAAAGTTAGGAGTATGCCATGACAACTACGACCGATCAGGACATCGAAACCCCCGGGCAACTGCCCTTCCACCGGCGCGTGCGACAGGAGGCGGGCCCCGCCACGGGCCGCATCTCGGGCATCAACCACCTGGTCATGTTCACCCGTGACATGAACCAGTCGGTGCGTTTCTACCGCGACCTGATGGGTTTTCGCGTCGTCCGCACATTGCGCTTCCAGACGTCGGCGGACGGACTGCGGTCGACGGCCCACCACTCCAGCGGCTCGGCCGTTCAAGCGGAGGAGGCCAACGCCGTGGCCGTGAACATGACGGTCTACCAAGTGTTCTTCGAAATGGGCAATGGTGAGTTGTTCTCGCTGTACGAGACGCCGGAAGCACGGGAAAATCCCGACGCGCCAGTGAGTTCGGTGCTGTGGCCTGCCGGCGGCAAGGCTCGTTGCAGCCGCCCCGCGGCGCCGCAGAAACTCGACCACCTTGCATTCGACGTGGCGACTCACCAAGACGTCGAATGGTTCCGCCGCCATCTGCTGGCCCACGGAGTCGAGGTGTCCGATCTCACCGAGCGGCGCGGCGCGGACAACACCCACCGCTTCATCACGTCGATCTACTTCTTCGATCCGAGCGGGAACCCACTGGAGATCTCATCATTCAATCGGGGCGATGAGGCGTGGCACACCTACGACTTCTCGGATTGGTTCATCGACGAAACGCCCGTCGAGGCGCTCGTCGAAGGCGTGGCCGAGGATGCGCGGATCGTGCCGCCGCGGTGGGCACGTCCGAACATGCGATGACATCGGTCGCCCCGCCGCGCCGAGACCACAGCACAGGCACAGGACTGGCCGCGGCCGCACCGGCCGCCCTAAGGAGGACAACGCAGTGACGAGTATCAAACTGGTGGCAACGGGGGACGCGATCCCGACGCGGAGTATCACCGCCGTCGACCGGCCGGATTTCGCCGAACTGGTCGATATCATCCGCGCCGCTGACGTGGCGTTCACCAACATCGAGATCGCCTTCCCCGGTGCAGGGCGCAGCCCTTCCACGACGTACCACGGCACGCACATGGGCTGCCGGCCCGAACTGCTGGATGATCTGAAGTGGATGGGTTTCGACATCTACGGGATGGCCAACAACCATGCCACGGACTACGGCACCGACGGCCTGGTCGGCTCCATCGCGGAACTCCGCAGTCGCGACATGCCGTTCGCCGGCGTAGGGCACACCCTGCGCCAGGCCCGCAAGCCGGTCTACTTCCAAACAGGAGCGGCGCGAGTCGCACTCATCTCGGCCGGCTCCAGCAATGCGCGCCTGGCCGCTGCGGCCGACCCCGGTGAGGGCGACGCGGGCCGCCCCGGCATCGCCCCGCTGCGGCTGCAGCGCATCCACCACGTCGCCCGGGACAAGTTCACCGTCCTGCGTGAGCTCCTGGCGGAGTCGGGCGTCGAGGTCGACGCCAAGGGCACGACGGCACCGGGCATCTTCTTCGCCTACCCCGACCGCAACATCTGGGGCGCCCCGCCCGAAGACGGCTTCGCACTGGAGGGAATCCATTTCGCTCCCGACGAAACCTCCTGCATAGATTTCGCGGTGCTCGAGCGCGACGTCGAGGCGCTCGTCGATTCGGTCAGAGAGGCGCAACGGCAGTCCGACCTGGTGCTGGTCGCCCTGCACTGCCACGAGGGTCGCGACGGTCGGTGGAACACCGACGCTTCGGCCGAATTCCTGCAGACCGTGTCGCGGAAGCTGGTCGACGCGGGCGCGCACGCCATCCTCGGCAGCGGGCCACATCAACTGCGGGGTATCGAAATCTACCGAGGCCGCCCCATCTGCTACTCCCTCGGAAACTTCATCTTCACTCTCGAGACCATGGACTCGTTTCCGGTCGAGGTCTATGAGCAGGTGGGCATGCCGCCGGATTCGACGGCGGCCGACCTCTACGACCGCGTCACGGGGTACGCCACCAAGAAGGAGTTCTGGGACACCGTCGTGCCGCGGTTCGAATTCGAGGACGGCGAACTCACCGCTGCGGAGCTGTTCCCCGTGACGATGGGTTTCGGTATGCCCCGGGGCCGGCGGGGCTGCCCCGTCATGGCATCCGAACGCGACGGCCGAGAGATCCTGGAGCGATTGTCGGAGTTGTCCAAGCCGTTCGACACCCGCATCGACATCACGGCGTCCGGTGGGCGCACCGTGGGCCGATTGGTCACGTAGGCCAGGTGAGAGCACCGACGATGACGGCGCTTTCGAGCGCGGCGACACTGCGCGCATTGATCACCGCACCCGGCACCGTCGAGGTGCCAGGGGTCTTCAACGCACTGACAGCACGGGCGGCGGAGCTGAATGGGTTCGAAGCGGTCTTTGTGAGTGGATCGTTCACCGCGGCGTTCACGTACGCGATGCCCGACGTCGGAGTACTGACGACCACCGAACTCCTCGTCGAAGCGGCCCGGATAGCAGGCGCGGTCTCCGTCCCGGTGATCGCAGACATGGACGACGGCGGCGGAAACCCGTTGCGTGTCCGCCGCACCGTCGTCGACGTGATCGCACGCGGCCTCGCTGGGATCCAGCTCGAGGACATCGACCCGGCGCGAGGAAAGCACCTCGCGGCCAACTGTTCCGGCGACTCGCTGCGCCCGGTCGACGACGCGGTCGCGCTATTGGAGGCGGCCCGCGAGGCCAGCGCGGATTCCGGATTGGTGATCGTCGCTCGCACCGACGCTCTCACCGTGACATCGACTCGCGACGCCATCGAACGCAGCCGACGCTATATCGAGGCGGGCGCCGATATCGCCATGATCACGGGACTGACACCCGAACTGGTCGGGCCGGTGCGCGACGAGATCGGTGCACCGGTGGGCACTTTCGTGACGGTGCCGTCCCGGCGGGAGCGTCGGCGCCTTCTCGAGGAGGGCGTGGATCTGATCCTGCATCCACGAGCCTGCGGAATGGCGGCATTCCAGGCGGCGTGGGATGCGCTGGCGGCACTTCGTTCCGATGGAACGCTCGGTGCGTATTCGCGAGACACCCATCGAGATCGCTATTGGACTGCCCTTCATGCAATTCGCCACTGAACGGTGTGACGTATGGGCGAGTGCCGAGGACCACCGGCCCGGTACGCATCGCCCTCATGACCGTGGTTGTACGTGGTTCCCGTCGCGATCGTCAGATTCAGCGCTGCCGGCTGGTGCCGCGGGTGTGGTGGTCGCGTCCCAGCTCAGCAAGAGGCTGAGCTTCTCGTCCGCGACGGATCCACGCGGCGCGGTGTAGATCGTGAGCGTTTGTCCGTTGGTCCCTGGAACGACGAAGTTCTCATACGTCAGGTCAATAACTCCGACGGAGTCGTGGAAGATCCGTTTGGGTCCATGCGAGTGGTTGGCCAGGGCGTAATCGGCCCACCACCTCGCGAATTCCTCCGACTGCACAGTCAGTTCGCCGACGAGGTGCTCCAGATCGGGGTCCCTGAAGCGTGGGTCGTGCGCTGCACGCAGCGCAGCGACGGTGGTGCGCGCGACGTATTCCCAGTCCGGGTACCGGGTGCGGGCGACAGGGTCGAGCAGCAGCCAACGGGCGATGTTCCGCTCCTTGGCGGGCATGGCGTCGAAGTCGGCGATGAGCACCTTGCCCGACCGATTGATCGTCAGTACATCCATCCGGCTGTTCTGGATCATCGCGGGCATCGGGTCCAGGCGTTCGACGAGTTCTGCGAGTCCAGATCGGGGGATTAGTCGTTCGGCGGGCTTGCGGCGCACCTTGGTCGTCGTGGTGTCCACCAGCGCACGCAGGTGTTGTCGTTCGAGTGGATCAAGTTGCAGAGCATCCTCGATCGCGCTCAGCACTTGGTCGGACACCCGCCCGATTCGTCCTTGCTCCAGCCGTGCGTAGTAGTCCACGCTCACCCCTGCCAGGGTGGCAACCTCTTCGCGTCGAAGCCCCGCGCGGCGGCGTGGCGACTTCGATATCGGCAACCCGGCCGCCGCTGGATCCAGCCGCGCCCTGCGCGACTTCAGGAAATCGCTGAGGCTGCCATCGGTGCTCATCTGTTTCATTGTCTGCCCGCAGACGCCATCACGTCACCACTAGCGGGTACTGCCAGTGCTAGGTATCAGGGTGCGCGGTGTGGCGCCGGATCCCGGCGCCACGCGTGGTCAGATGAGACACATGACTAAGACCTGGTTCATTACCGGTGCCAATCGAGGCTTCGGCTACGAGATCGCCAGAGCCGCGCTGGCAATCGGCGATACCGTTGTCGCGACGGCACGAGATCCCCAGCAGGCACGGGAAGCGCTGGCGCTCGCCGGTCCGGCGGATCGGCTACTGACCGTCGCGCTCGACGTCACCGATCGCGCCCAGATCACCGCTGCGGTCGCTGCTGCGCTGGATCGCTTCGACGGCATCGACGTACTGGTCAACAATGCCGGCTACGGGCAACTGGGACTTTTCGAGCAGTTGACCACCGAGCAGATCCAACAGCAATTCGACACCAATGTTTTCGGTGTCTTCGACGTCACACGTGCGCTGCTGCCTCACATGAGGGTCAGACGGTCTGGCCACATCATCACGATCTCGTCGATCGCCGGAATCACCGGCATCGCGGGCTCGACCATCTACGGTGCGACCAAGTTCGCCATCACGGGCTGGTCGGAGGGTCTCGTCGGTGAAGTCGCCCAGTTCGGTATCAAGGTCACCGTGGTGCATCCCGGCATGTTCCGAACCGATTTCCTGGACCCCAGTTCAGTGCGGCACGGGGACTTGGCCATCGAGGACTACGAGCAGGTTTCCGCCGACCGGCGCGAATGGCTGAACAGTATGAATCACGCCCAAATCGGCGATCCCACCAAGTTCGGCCCGGCCGTTGTTGAACTCGCGAACATGCCCGAACCACCCGCGCGCTGGGGCGCCGGCAGCGACGCTGTCGACGCGTTCCGCACCCGCGCTGAGCAATTGCTCTCCAATGTCGACGAGTTCGAGCAGTTCACCCGCTCGACTGACGTCGCCTAACAGGGCACCCTCCGGGCCAGACCCTCGTCGCACAAGTTGGCGATAGTGTCAGCCGGTAGTGCGCCCACAGCCGGAATGTGAGTGGTGCACGACGGGTCGGCGGCTAAGGCGGTCAGCAGGGCGTGCAGAGCTGTCAGAGATCTGATTCACCACGAAACTAGTTACCGGACAACGGCGCAAAGCCACGGAGGACGGAAGGTAATCCTCAAGGATTTTCACAGCGGACTGGTATATGCATGCCGTGCCGCGAGTCCTATGCTCAAGGCGGTCGCGTCCTCGACGACGCCGGGGGAGTCGACGGCGCGACCGGTGTGGGGAGGCTCTGGATGGCATGCAGCGATCTCGACACATTTCGCCACCACTAGGCAGATTCCGGCCCGCGAACACACGAAAGTGCCACGTGCCCTGAGGATCACCATCGAGACCTGTCCGCCCGCCGTGCTGTTCCCCCTCGCCGACCACCGCCCTACCTCCGGCGCCCCGGGAGGGAGATGAGCATGTCCGTGTCATTACGGGTCTACGCCAACGACGACGATGTGTTGTTGTTCTGGGGCGTGCCGGCCCCGATACCGGGGTGCCGGGGGTTCGCCGTCGACCGGCGCACCGCCAGTCCGTCCGGCATGGTGAGCGACGGATTCCTGCTCAACCGTGTCGGTTTCGCGTCGGCCGCGCCACCGCAACCCGATGCGACCTCCCACACCCAGCCGTCCACGGTCTGGCCCTTCCAGCGCTTCTCCTGGACCGACCACGCACCCGGCGCCGGCAACACCGTCTCCTACCAGGTGCTGCCGGTCGTTCGTGACAGCTCCGGGGCGCTGGTGACGTCGACCGATGAAGCCAGCGAGTGGAGTGCGCCGCGCAGCCTGGCGCCCGGCGCCGACCCCCGGTTCCAGGCGTACTTCAATCGCGGCTTCGTCATCTCGCAGTTCATGGCGCATTACCTCGCCGAGAAACACCTGACCCCCAAGCAGTTCAAGGTCGGTATCCAGTCCCAGGACGAACAGGCGATCCGCACCTTTCTGTCCGGAGATCTGCGCACGGCGCTGCTCGACCAATTGCAGGCGGCGAACTCCGGCGGCGGTCAGGTGCACGGAGCGCTGTTCGAACTCGACGACGACGAACTCATCGACGCCCTGTGCACGCTGGGTCCCCGCGCGCATATCGTCCTCGCCAACGGCAGCATCAGCCCGAAAACCGGTGAGTCGACAGCGGCGGCGCGGCAGCGCGACGAGAACGCGACGGCCCGCGCCAAACTGCTGGCCTCCGGCGTCGACGTCGGCGAACACGATCGGTTCACCTCACCGGGAGCGTTGGGGCACAACAAATTCCTGATCCGAAGCGACCTCAGCGGCGCCGCGCTGACGGCGTGGACCGGCAGCACCAACTGGACCGCCACGGGTCTGTGCACGCAGCTGAACAACGGTTTGCTCATCGACGACCCCGCCATCGCCCAGATCTACCTCGACCAGTGGCAGCGGCTGCGCGCGGCCGCCAGCGTCTTCCCGCCCGCACTCGTCGACGCCAACAGTGCCGCGCACCCGGCCGAAACCAGCCCCGGGAGCCCCGCCGTCTCGGTCTGGTTCAGCCGCACCCATGCCGGGGTGGACCTGGCCGCGTTGAAGAACGTGGTCGACAGCGCCCGCCGTGGCATTCTTTTCCTCATGTTCATGCCCGGCGACGCCGGAGTGCTGTCGTACGTCAGGGCCCGGATCGACGACCCCAGCCTGTACGTGCGGGGTGTGGTCTCCGAACTGCCCCATGGTCCGGGCGACGAATCGGCGGTGAACGTCCATCTGGTCAACGGCGCACAGAGCACCCCGGCCACTTTGGACGTCATCCAGCCCGAGGGCGTCGCAACTCCGTTCGCCAACTTCGCTGCCGAGGTCACCCACCGCCAGTTCCTGTCGAACATCGGCTACGCCATCGTCCACAGCAAGGTGCTCGTCATCGATCCGTTCACCGACAACGCCACCGTGGTCACCGGCAGTCACAACTTCTCGAAGTCGGCCAGCGACACCAACGACGAGAATTTCATCGTCATCTCCGGAGATCGCGCGCTGGCCGAGGCTTACACGGTGAACATCGTCGCCGCATACGACCACTACCGCTGGCGGGCGTTCCTGTCCCAGGACCCCAGTCCCTTCAACGGCCTGTCCGACGACGACACCTGGATGGCTCCCAAACTCGCCGCCTCCGCCGCAGACCGCGACTTCTTCGGCGTCACCGCCTGACCTTCGGGAGAGAGACCATCATGGCCGACGTCACCTGGCTGGATCGCCCCGAGGCACACGATTTCCCCGCAGCAGCAGCCTATCTCGGCCTGCTGGCCGACCCGGCAACGGTCGGCGACCTCGTCGACCGCCTGCGTGCCGCACCGGTGACCCACCAGAAGGCCAAGGACATCCTGCGGGCAGCCGGACTGCCGTTGCTGCCGCGCGACAACGCGCACGTCGCCGCTGACCTGACGAAAATAAGCGAGCAGCAGCCTCTTTCGCCGATCCTGCTGATCCGTGGCGACCTGGCCGGCGGCATCGCGCTGCAGATCGCCGACGGCTACCACCGGGTGTGCGCCAGCTACTACACCGACGAGAACACCAACATCCCCGTCGTGATCGCGCACCGCGCGAAGGACCGCTGACCCCATAGCGACGACCGCGATCTCGGCAGGACGCAGGCGCCGAGACGCCGACCGGCGCTGCGCTCACAGCCAATCCCCAGTTCGAGAGTCTGGTGAATCAAAGCCGGCCCGCTATATCGTTCAACACCCGCCGAGCGGACCGAGGACCTCGGCCTGGCCCGACCGTACTCGGTCGCTAGGAGGGTGATTCACTGTGTCTGGAAGCGCGCAGCCCGCCACGCACGGCTCGACGCCGCACCTGTCCCGCCAGCTGGGGATGTGGGCGATCGTCGGCCTGGGTCTGGGATACATGACCCCCATGACGGTTTTCGACACCTTCGGAATCGTCTCCGGTGAGACGAATGCGGTGGTGCCCCTGGCCTATCTTGCCGCGCTGGTCGCCATGGTGTTCACCGCCATCAGCTACGGCCGGATGACCCGCGTCTACCCGTCGGCAGGCTCGGCGTACACCTACGCCTCCGAGGTCATCCACCCGAACTTCGGGTTCCTCGTGGGGTGGTCGTCGCTGCTGGACTACCTGCTGCTGCCGATGGTCAATGCGGTCATCGGTCGCATCTACTTCGAATCGTTCTTCCCCGACGCCCCGTCGTGGGTGTTCGTGGTGGTGTACGTCGGGGTGATCTGCGCGTTCAACTTCTTCAGCATGAAGGGAACCTCGAGGATCAACGGGATTCTCGTGGTGTTCCAGGTTGTCCTCATCGCCACGTTCGTCGTCCTGGCCTGGCTGGCGCTACGGCACGGGATGGGCGAGGGCACGATCTTCACGATGAACCCGCTCTACCACGAGGGCGTCGAAATGCAGGCCGTCACGGCGGGTGCGACCGTGGTGTGCTTCTCGTTCATCGGGTTCGACGCGATCACGATGTACAGCGAGGAGGCCAAGACGCCGGACACCGTCCCGAAGGCGATCGTTCTCGCCCTGCTCATCGGAGGCGCAATCTTCTTCGTCGCGGCGTGGTTCAGCCAAGCGGTCTTCCCGACCCTCGACGGCTTCGAGGTCACCGACGACACGCTTCCCGAGATGGCGCTGAAGGTGGGCGGTGCCTTCTTCAAGATCCTGTTCACCTCGGCCGCCCTGGCTGCCGTGATCGCCTCGAGCCTCTCGTCGCACGCGAGCGTGTCCCGAATGATCTACGTCATGGGCCGAAACGGCAGAGGAACCTTCGCGCGATTCCTCTCCTACATCCACCCGAGATTCCTCACCCCGACCCATGCCGTCCTCATCGTCGGTGCCGTGTCGCTGCTCGCGGTCAAGTTCACGCTCGAGTTCATCTCGTCGATGATCAACTTCGGCGCCCTCATCGCATTCACCGTCGTGAACCTGACCGTGATCATCTTCTACGCGCTGCGGAACAAGGAGCGGCATACGCCCCGGGAAATCCTCCGAAACATCGTGTTGCCGTTCATCGGAATGTGCCTCACCGGTGTGCTGTGGGCCAACCTCCACTTCGACGCCCTGCTGTACGGCACCATCTGGCTCGCGGTCGGCATCATCGTCCTTCTCTACGTCACCAGCGGCTTCCGCAAACCACTCACCATGAAAATCGAGGAGGAGACCCTCGCAGAAGAGGGCACGCCGGTGCCTCACGTCAAACACGGCGGAGTGTGATCGCCGAGCACCCCCACGAGACCGGCTGGGCGCCCTCGCCGGGCCGGTAGCGCGACGCCGATAACGACTGGGCCAACTGCCCCCACCGCGCGTTTCCGATGGACTACCGTGCGGGGTCTATCCGCGTTGGAGCGGGCCCGGTCGCCGCATCGGGTTCAACCTGCGGCGAGGTGATGCCGAGTGCAGAGTCGGGAGCTGACGCGCCAGCGGACGCGCACATTCGACGACGCGCTGCTCGTCGACACCGAGGAGTCCGACCGGCCGGTTCTCGATTTCCTGCGCTCCACACCGGGCCGACTGGGGCTGCTTGCCGTCGTGTTGGTCGCCGCGCTGCTCACCGTCGGCGTGGCCGCGTCGAAGACGGTTTCCGACCAGCGAAGCCACCTCGAGACGCTGCGCACCCACACCGAGCCGCTGGCCGATGCGGCACAACGGATCTACGGTGCGCTGTCCCTGGCCAACACCACTGCGGCGGACGGATTCCTCGCCGGCGGCAGCGAACCCCAGGAAGTCCGCGACCGTTACGACGCGGCCATCGGTCAGGCGTCCGCGGGCCTGGTGACGGCATCGAACGGCGTCTCGCCCGATGACGTTGCATCACTGACGCAGCTCACCGATCTGTCCAACCAGCTGGCGTTGTACACCGGGATGGTGGCGACGGCGCGGGCGAACAACCGCGCCTGGCACCCGGTGGGCGTGACCTATCTCGGCGAATCGTCGTCACTGATGCAAGGGGCCATCCTGCCCGCCGCCGAACGGCTGTACCGGACGCAAGCCGACACCGTCGCCTCGTCCGGACGTACCGCCGGTCCGACCCGCACCGTGATCGCGGCGACCCTGGTTGTGATCGTCGTGCTGGTGCTCGCACAGGTGGCGCTGGCCCGGCACAGCCATCGCCGGCTCAACCCGGGCCTGCTCGTGGCATCGCTGCTCATGGCGATCCTCGCGGTCTGGTTGACCGTCGCGGGGATGGTGTCGGCGCAGGCCACCGAGCGTGCGCGGACGCACGGCGGCGAGCCGCTGGATGTGGCGGTGACCGCGCGGATACTGGTCCAGCAGGCCCGTGCGGACGAGGTCCTCGGACTGCTCAGCCGTGGCTCCGACCCCATCTCAGACATCCGATTCGGCGAGCGGACGGCGCAGATAGGCTGGCTACTCGACAAGCACCCGGTCGACGGCGCGCCCCAGGCGCTGCAGAACTGGATCCGTGCCCACGCGACGCTCACGAGCACGCTGGGCAGCGGGGACTATCCCGGTGCCGTGGCGATCGCCCGCGACGATGCCCCCGGCCACTCAGCCCCTGAATTCACCCGGCTGAACAGCGCCCTGGGCGGCGATATCGCCGTCCTGCGGGAACGTCAGCGCGACGGGATCACCCGTGCTTACACCGCGCTGAATCTGCTCCCGGCAGGCGCAGTGGCGATCGGTGTTCTGGCCGCGCTCGCGGTGGCCGCAGGTATCGCGCCACGGATGAGCGAGTACCGCTGATGCGCACCACCAGCACCACCTGCGCTGCCGCGCTCATGCTGCTGGCGGCCGCCCCGGTCGCCGCCTGCGCGCCGGTTCAACCGCTGGCCGAGGTGTCACCGTCGCGCACCACCCTGCCGCTGCCCAGCGGCACCGTCGTGGATCCGCGGGTCTTCGGCGCGGCCGTCGAAAGCTGCGACGCCACCGCGAGTCTTCGGCCGTCGACCCGGACCGGTCCGGCCGTCGAGGCCATTCGGCAGCGCGGCCGGCTGATCGCCGGCGTGGACCAGAGCACCAACCTGTTCAGCTTCCGGGACCCCGCCTCCGGGCAGCTGCAGGGTTTCGACGTCGACATCGCCCACGAGGTGGCCACCGACCTGCTCGGCGATCCGGACAAGGTCGAGTTCCGGCTGTTGACGTCAGCGGATCGCATCACCGCACTGCAGAACCGGACCGTGGACATCGTGGTCAACGCAATGACCATCACCTGTGCCCGCGCCGAGCAGATCGCGTTCTCGACGGTGTACTTCCAGGCGAGCCAACGATTGCTGGTGCCAACGGATTCGCCGGTCCAAGGGCCCGGCGACCTCGCGGGTGAACGGGTGTGCGCGCAGGTGGACACGACGTCGCTGGCCACCATCGGCAGGATCGCACCCGCGGCCACCCTACTGGCGGTTCCGAATTGGGACGACTGCCTGGTCGCCATGCAACAGGGGCAAGCCGATGTGGCCAGCACCGACAATTCGATTCTCGCCGGCCTGGCAATCCAGGACCCCAACCTGCACATCGTCGGGCCCAGCCTGGAATCCGAGCCGTACGGTATCGGGGTCAACAAGGCACAGGACGATCTGCTCCGCGCCGTCAACGCCAGCCTGGACCGGATCCGTGGCGACGGGACGTGGCCGGCGCTGTACCGAAAATGGCTGACGGCGCTCGGTCCGGGGCCCGACCCGCCCCGACCGGCCTACCGGGACTGACCATGTCCGGGGCGGAGGGGACGCGCGCAGTGCTGGTGACCGAATCGGAGCCGGTGCGGATCGAGGGCACCCGCGCGCGGCTGCGCACCGGGCGCCGACTCATCGGCGACGGCATGGTGGAGATCCCGATCAACGCCGACATCGAGCCCGCCAGCGCGATTCTCACGAATCCCGTTCTGGCGGAATCGAAACGGACGTGTACACACTGCGGAAATCCGGTTGGGCGGGGATCCGGCGGTCGGCCGGGCCCCAGCGAGGGGGTATGCCCGCATTGCGGCGCGCTGTTCTGCTTCTCGCCGCAGCTGGAGCCCGGGGAACTCGTCGCGGGACAGTACGACGTCCAGGGCTGCATCGCCCACGGCGGCGTGGGCTGGATCTACCTGGCGATCGACCGCAACGTCAGCGACCGTTGGGTGGTGCTCAAGGGGCTGCTGCAGCCGGGCGGGCAGCAGGCGCAGGCCATCGCGGTCGCCGAACGTCAATTCCTGGCCATGGTGAACCATCCCGGCATCGTCAAGATCTACAACTTCGTCGAACACCCCGGATTCGACGGCCGCCCGATCGGCTACATCGTCATGGAGTACATCGGTGGCACCACGCTTCAGGCGGTGCTGGCCACGTTGCGCGCCGCAGCGCCCGAGGGCCAACCCCCACCGATGATGGCGGTGCAGCAGGCACTCGGGTACGTGCTCGAGATCATGCCCGCGCTGTCCTACCTGCATTCGCTCGGACTGATCTACAACGACCTCAAACCCGACAACGTCATGCTGACCGAGGACAACGTCGAGCTGATCGACATGGGGGCCGTGTCGGGTATCGGAGGATGCGGATACATATACGGCACCAAGGGGTTTCAGGCGCCCGAGATCGTACGGACCGGTCCCACGATCGCCACCGACATCTACACGGTCGGGCGTACGCTGGCGGCGCTGACCGTCGACCTGTCCGACGCCCACTCCGAGGCGTTGCCCGGACGCGCCGAAACACCGGTTTTCCAACGATGTGAGTCCTTCTACGGGCTACTCATACGGGCGACGAACCCCCGCCCTGCGCAACGGTTCTCGTCCGCCGACGAGATGGCCGACCAGTGCAGGGGAGTGCTGCACGAAGTCCTCGCCGAGCACACGGGTGCGCCCAGCCCGCGGAGATCGGTGCTGTTCAGCGTGCCGACCTCGGCATTCGGTACGGACCTGGCCCTCCGGCCCACGGACGTGTTCGTCGACGGCCGCACGCACACTACGCGTCTGAGCGCGGACAGCGTCGCCCTGGCGTTGCCGGCCCCGGTACCCGCCACGGATCCCGACAGCGACTGGCGGCTGGACTGGGAGGACGCCGTCACCGCGCTGGATGCCGGCAAACCCAGGGCGGCGCGGGCATGTTTCGAACGTGTCGTCGCAGCGCTGCCCGGCGAAGCCGCACCCAAACTGGCGGTGGCGGCGGCAACCGAACTGGAACTCGACGCCGAACGGCCCACGGATCCCGAACAGCTATGTCGGTTGGCCGAGACGAACTACCGGACACTGTGGCGTACCGACCATTCCGCCGTGAGCGCGGCCTTCGGCCTGGCCCGCAGGCTGGCCGCTCGTGGTGATCGCACCGGCGCGATCGAGGTGCTCGACCAGGTTCCGTCGACCTCCCGCCACTACGGTGAGGCGCAGCTGACGACGGCGTTGCTGCTCATCGGTGGGCGTCCCCTACCCGAGATCACCGAGGCCGATCTCCGCGACGCCGCGCGTCGCGCCGGGCAGCTCGCCGAGACGGAACCCCGCGCACTGCAGCTAAAGGCGCTCGTCCTGGGCACCGCGCTGGACTGGCTGCGGTCCTTGCGGCCCGGCGCGGTGCCGGGCCCCGACCCGATCGGCGAGCACGCGTTCGACGAGGACGGGTTGCGCGCCGGCATCGAGGATGTGCTGCGCGACCTGGCGCGGCACTCACCGCGGCGGCGTCATCGCTACGCGATGGTGGATCTGGCGAATTCCATCAGGCCGCCGAGCTGGACGTGAGCCGGCCCGCCGAATTGCGTTCGCTCACACCTCCGGCGGTGTTGTCGAGGGTGCCACGCTTGCCGCGGGTCGCAGCCGGGCGATGATGCCGTCGAGGTCGCGGATCATCATCTCGGGCCGCACGAAGTGGCCACCGGGCACCTCGTTGGCGTCACACGGAATGCCTGCGTCACTGAGGCGTCCGCGGAACTCCCGCTGGCCGGCGAGAACCTGGGTTTCGTTGACACTGTCGAACCAGTTGAGCGGGTCCGGGCTGGTGCCCGCGACCAGGAAGATCCGCTTGTTCTGGTAGCTGGGGATCCGTTCGATCGGATTGTCGGCGGTGACCCTGGCCTGATCCCAGAACGGCGCGCCGTAGACGGTGCCGCCGGCCAGGTCCAGAACCGCCGAGGTGATATTCGCCCAATGCACGACCAGGCCCGAGTCGCGGCGCAGACTCGCCGGGCCGGAATGGGCGCTCACCGAGGCGAAGTGGCCGTAGTACTTGGCCGTGTACTTCAGCGCACCGAAGCCGCCCATCGAGAACCCACCGACCGCACGGCCGTCGTACTCGGCGAAGGTCCGGAAATTGGCGTCGATCCAGGGCAGCAGTTGGGCCATGTGGAATGTCTCCCAGTTCCGCGGGCCGACGAACGAGGTGACCGGGTTGGAGCACCAGCCCGCGTGCCCGCCGTCGGGCATCACGACGATGATCGGCTTGCCGGCGGTCCAGCCGCGGATGCCCAGAAAATCGAACTGGCGAAAATCGTCGTTGCCGCCGTGGTGCAGGTAGAGGACGGGGTAGCGGCGTCCGCTGGTGCGGTAGTCATCGGGAAGCAGGACGTTGACTCCCGGATTCCAGCCGATGGCGGACGTCTGGAACCGGTAGTACCACAGGCGCGGGTCGTTCTCGTTGCGGTCGACGATCCTCAGGCCGAATCCGTCGCTGCGCCCGGTGAATACGACCACGATCTGGCCGACGTTGATGACCGCCGGATTGGCGATCTCGTTGACGGTCGCGATGAGCGGGTAGAACGAGGAGTCACCGTAGTAGCGCGTGGCCAACCCCGACAGCGTGTCCCCGGCGACGACGGTGTGCCTGGAGACCTCCGGGACGACCAGTTGCTGCCCCGCACCGATGGCGCCGGCTTCGGCGACCCCGCTGGCGTCGGCGATCAGCCACGACAGTGCAGCGTCGCCGTAGAAGCGGGTGGCCAGCGCCGAGAGCGTGTCTCCGGCGGCGACCGTGTACCGCATGTAGTCGGGCAGGATCAGCTTGCGACCGACGCTGATGACATCGGGATCGGCGACCCCGCTGGCGGTGGCGATCAGCCGGTAAAGTCCCGCGTCGCCGTAGAAGCGCAACGCCAGCGCCGACAGCGTCTCCCCGGCGGCAACGGTGTGTGTCCTGATCATTCGTATCATTCCTCCAGGTGCGGCTGGCCCCGACTGTTTCGGCCCGTTTCGACCGGGAACGTCATCACTCCCTCCCTCCGCGAATTCCCGGGATCAATCCGCACGTTACGCGTCACCGTCTGCGAATTGACGCGGTTCCGCATGCCGCATCGCGGGCGGTGTGAAACACCACCACGTAACTCTGGAGCGGCCGGGGCTGGAACGCGAAAGTCCCTGGGCCACAACCACGGTTGCCAACGCGTAGGTCGGGATCGGATGCGGCGACGGCCAGGACACGACCGGCACTGTCGCTACGGCCGCATCGATCCGATGAAGTAGGTCTCCTGTCCGGTGGGGTATCCACCGCCGTCCGTGGCGATGTGGACGTGGTCGAAGTGGTTGAGGGTCTCCGAGCCGTAGTCCGCCGTCCAGCTCGGCGCGCCGATGCCGGGGTAGTAGCCCTGGCGCCAGATCACGTGGATCACCCCCCAGCGTTTGGCATTCGCCAGCGCGTACCCGGCGATCTGGTTTCCCAACTCGATGCCCTCGTCGGAGCGATGGTCGGGGATCATCACGTCGATCGCCAGACCGTTCGGGTGCCACCGCAACGGATCCTGCCGGTACCCGCCGATGGTGGTGATCTCGGGGAACATCACGCTGATGGCGCGGGCCGCCCAGATGGTCTTCACCTGCAGCCCGCCCTCCGCGGCCACACCGGCGGGCAGCGCGAACTCGAACACCCGCGCGTCGACGGGGGCGCTCGCCGCCAGCAGCTCGGCCTGCGACGCGCCTGCGGTCTTCGGCGCAGCCGAGGGCCTCGACGCGGCGGCCTCGGCGACGGTCGGGGTCTGGGCGGCGGTCTCGGCGCAGCAGTCCGGCGCGGTGTTCTGGGCGTACAGCATGGCGCCCGAAACGACGAGGGAGGCGACAAGGGCCAGCCACCGGCCACGGCCGATGGCTAACCCTTTTGCGCCCACGCGCAGCACCTTAACGTCGCGGACGCCGCTCGCGGGCAATCTTGCCTGGATACGGCGCCGCGGTCCGCACCTCCGGCGGGGGCCACACACCATTCCTGATAGTTTCCTGTGGGGGGTTGCCCTCCCCGGGGCGCCATGGCGGTACGACCCAGGAGTGGATCACCGTCGAGGCCGGCTGAACCTGCGCGGCCAGTCGGGTTGGGGCCGCTTGGTCAACGTGATCTGAATAACTCCAGGCCAGGCCCATGCCCCGCGTAACGCACGACCCGACGCGATACTGTTAGCCGTCGTTACAACGCAGAGCTCTTCTTCGAAATCTGTCCGCACTGACGCCGGGAGACCAAACACATGAGCGCCGAGCAGCCGACCATCATCTACACGTTGACCGACGAGGCTCCGCTGCTGGCGACCTACTCGTTTCTGCCGATCGTGCAGAGCTTTGCCGGCGCGGCGGGCATCAACATCAAGTCCACCGACATCTCCGTGGCGGCGCGCATCCTGGCCGAGTTCGGCGACTTCCTGACCGACGAGCAGCGCGTGCCGGACAACCTGGCCGAACTGGGCAAGCTGACCCAGCTGCCCGACACGAACATCATCAAGCTGCCGAACATCAGCGCCTCGGTGCCGCAGCTGCTGGCCGCCATCAAGGAGCTGCAGTCCAAGGGCTACAAGGTGCCGGACTATCCGCAGGACCCCAAGACCGACGAGGAAAAGTCGATCCGGGAGCGTTACGCCAAATGCCTGGGTAGCGCGGTCAACCCGGTGTTGCGCGAAGGCAACTCGGACCGCCGTGCCCCCAGAGCGGTCAAGGAGTACGCCCGCAAACATCCGCACAGCATGGGCGCGTGGTCGATGGCGTCGCGGACGCACGTGGCGCATATGAAGGACGGCGACTTCTACCACGGCGAGAAGTCGATCACGCTCGACCGCGACCGCGACGTGAAGATGGTTCTGGAAACCTCCGACGGCGAGTCCATCGTGCTCAAGCCGAAGGTATCGCTGAACGACGGTGACGTCATCGACTCGATGTTCATGAGCAAGAAGGCGCTCTGCGACTTCTACGAGGAGCAGATGGAGGACGCCTACAAGACGGGCGTGATGTTCTCCCTGCACGTCAAGGCCACGATGATGAAAGTCAGCCATCCCATCGTCTTCGGCCATGCGGTGAAGATCTTCTACAAGGATGCCTTCGCCAAGCATCAGGAGTTGTTCGACGAACTGGGCGTCAACGTCAACAACGGTCTGTCCGATCTGTACAGCAAGATCGAGTCGCTGCCCGCCACCAAGCGCGACGAGATCATCCACGATCTGCACGCCTGCCACGAACACCGGCCCGAACTGGCCATGGTGGATTCGGCCCGCGGCATCTCGAACTTCCACTCGCCGTCCGACGTCATCGTCGACGCGTCGATGCCCGCGATGATCCGCGCCGGCGGCAAGATGTACGGCGCCGACGGCAAACTCAAGGACACCAAGGCGGTCAACCCGGAGTCGACCTTCTCCCGCATCTATCAGGAGATGATCAACTTCTGTAAGACCAACGGCGCGTTCGACCCGACGACCATGGGCACCGTCCCCAATGTCGGTCTGATGGCGCAGAAGGCCGAGGAGTACGGCTCGCACGACAAGACGTTCGAGATCCCCGCGGACGGCGTCGCGAACTTCGTCGACCTGGAAACGGGCGAGGTGCTGCTGAGCCAGAACGTCGAAGCGGGTGACATCTGGCGGATGTGCATCGTCAAGGACGCGCCGATCCGCGACTGGGTCAAGCTTGCGGTCACCCGGGCCCGCAACTCCGGGATGCCCGCCCTGTTCTGGCTGGATCCCTACCGTCCGCACGAGAACGAGCTGATCAAGAAGGTCAACACCTACTTGAAGGACCACGACACCGAGGGCCTGGACATCCAGATCATGTCGCAGGTGCGGTCGATCAGGTACACGATGGAACGTCTGATCCGCGGCCTCGACACGATCGCGGTCACCGGCAACATCCTGCGCGACTACCTCACCGACCTGTTCCCGATTCTGGAGCTGGGCACCAGCGCCAAGATGCTCTCGATCGTGCCGCTGATGGCGGGCGGCGGAATGTACGAGACCGGCGCGGGCGGGTCCGCACCCAAACACGTCAAGCAGCTGGTCGAGGAGAATCACCTGCGCTGGGATTCACTCGGCGAGTTCCTCGCGCTGGCGGTCAGCCTGGAGGACCTCGGCCTCAAGACGGGTAACGAGCGGGCCAAGATCCTCGCCAAGACGCTCGACGCCGCGACCGGCAAACTGCTGGACAACGACAAGGGACCCTCGCGCAAGACCGGTGAACTGGACAACCGCGGCAGCCAGTTCTACCTCGCGCTGTACTGGGCGCAGGAACTCGCCGACCAGACCGATGACAAGGAACTCGCCGAGCACTTCGCTCCGCTGGCCAAATCGCTGGCGGCCAAGGAGGACACCATCGTCGCGGAACTGGCCGCGGTGCAGGGCGAGCCGGTGGACATCGGGGGCTACTACTACCCCGACGTCGACAAGACCACCGCGGTGATGCGGCCCAGCGCGACCTTCAACGAGACGCTGGCCGCCGCGCAAGGCTGAGGCGCGACGCCGGGCCGCACGGCCGCGCAGTGGGCGGGACCACCGGGCCCCGCCCACTTTCGTCACTGCTGCTTGCCGCAGATCTCCTCTGCAGCAATGGGATCCACGATGCTGTCGATCAACGGTTTGTACTGTGGACAGACATGGTGGACGGCGGTGATCAACACCATGGCACCGTCGATTTCGTCGAACCCGCGGTTGCCCAAACTACCCATCCCGGCCATCACCCCCTCCTTGCTGGGATCGCGGTCGATGTAGCCGCACAGCTGCGCTGCCGACGACTCGATCACCGGCATGGGTGTCGCCGGATTGGCTTGTGCCACAGCAGCGGTGGGCAGTGCCGCGCTGGTAGCGAGAATGACCGTGCAAACAACGCTTTTCGCGCTCATCGGAGATACCTTTCGTCATGCGCCGGCGCACCGGCGCAACGTGCTGGTCATCGACAGCTGGTGCAGCACAGCGGCATCGCCAGTGCCGCCCGGTGTGTCAGCGGGACGCCGGCCGGGGTTCGGTCGATCGATTGGCCGGCGGTGGCGATCCGGTCGCATCCCGTCGGCGCCGTCCCGGTCGTGTACGAGAGGACCAGCGGTGCGACGCACGCGACGGCGACGAGGAAGGCGAAGATCACCAGGAGCACAGTCCATTCCGGAAGCCGACGGCTCCTCCTTGCCGGGCGGCGCGGCCCGGTGGGCGTGTCGTCGCGCGGTCGTGACGGTGGATCCGCGAGGCCGGGTTCGGCGGAGAATGCCGACTGCGGTTCCTGTAACACTGCGGTTCTCATCGCTCTCACCTTTCGAACGTCTGAACCTGTCACCGTGAGCTTGCGCCGCCGCAGCCGGAAAGAAACACGTAGTCCACTACGTGATTGCCCAGTGCCCGCGTACTCGCACCCGCACCGGCCGGCACCATCACGGGCGTCGGGCGCCTGCAGCGCCGTCCCGCGGCCGGCGCCGGCGAGTGTTCGGCTACGCGCGGCACGAATTGTGTCGTCGAGGCCCGCCGGAGAGCCGCGCGGTGCTGTCGGTGCCATTCGGTAGGGTCCTGGCCGTGACCGGAAGCGCAACCGTCAGATCAGTGAACGTCCGCCTCGCCGAGGAACTGGCCGTGGGGCAGTCGCAGGTGGACGCCGCCGTCCGGCTGCTCGACGAGGGGGCAACCGTCCCCTTCATCGCCCGCTACCGCAAGGAAGCCACCGGCAGCCTCGACGACGCCGCACTCCGCACCCTTGAGGAGCGGCTGCGCTACCTGCGGGAATTGGACGAACGCCGGGCCGCGGTACTCGCCTCCATCGAGGAGCAGGGCAAACTCACCGAGGAATTGAGGGCCGCGCTGGTGGCCGCCGACACCAAATCGCGCATCGAGGACATCTACCTGCCCTACAAGCCCAAACGCCGCACGAAGGCGCAGATCGCGCGTGAAGCCGGTCTCGAACCCCTGGCCGATCGGCTGCTGGCCGACCCGGCGCTGGTCCCCGCCGACGTCGCCGCCGAATTCCTCGGCGATGGTGTCGCAGACACCGCGGCGGCGCTGGAGGGGGCACGGCACATCCTCGCCGAGCGTGCCGCCGAAGATGCCGGGCTGGTCGGATCCATCCGGGAGCGATTCTGGGCCGGGGGCACCCTGCGCACGGAGCCCTGGTCGGATGATGCGGCGAAAAGCCCTGCGGGACAGAAGTTCCGGGACTACTTCCTGTTCTCCGAGCCGCTGCAGGACATGCCGTCACACCGGGTGCTCGCGGTGCTGCGCGGCGAGAAGGAAGAAGCTCTGGCGCTGACCTTCGACGGTGGCGACGACGCGCAGTACCACGCGATGATCGCGCAGACCCTCGGCATCGACCTGACCGCGCCGGCGGCGGCGACGCCGTGGCTGGCGGGCACCGTCGAGTGGGCGTGGCGAACGAAACTGATGATCTCCGCCCGGGTCGACGCGCGTATCCGGGTGCGGCAGCGCGCGGAGGAAGACGCAGTCACGGTCTTCGCCAAGAACCTCAAGGACCTCCTGTTGGCGGCACCCGCCGGCACCCGCACCACGCTGGGGCTGGATCCCGGGTTCCGCACCGGGGTGAAGGTTGCGGTCGTCGACGGCACCGGGAAGGTGATCGACACGTGCGCGATCTACCCCCACGCCCCGCAGAAGCAGTGGGATGCGGCCAAGGCAACCCTGGCGGCGATCGTCGCGCGCCACGGCGTCGAGCTGATCGCCGTCGGCAACGGGACGGCGTCCCGCGAGACCGATGCGCTCGCGGGTGAACTGATCGCCGACATCCGGGCCTCCGGTGCCACCGCTCCGGCCAAGGCGATGGTCAGCGAGGCCGGTGCGTCGGTGTACTCGGCGTCGGCGTACGCATCCCACGAGTTGCCCGACCTCGACGTGACACTGCGCGGCGCCGTGTCGATCGCCCGGCGGCTGCAGGATCCGCTGGCCGAGCTGGTGAAGATCGAGCCCAAATCCATCGGTGTCGGGCAGTACCAGCACGACGTCACCCCCGGTGTGCTCGCCCGCAGCCTGGCCGCGGTGGTCGAGGACGCCGTGAACGCCGTCGGTGTCGACCTCAACACCGCGTCCGTGCCGCTGCTCGCGCGCGTGTCGGGGGTCTCGGAATCCCTGGCCGAGTCGATCGTCGCCCACCGCGAAAAGACCGGAGCGTTCCGCAGCCGCGGCGCATTGCTGGACGTCCCGCGGCTGGGGCCCAAGGCCTTCGAACAGTGCGCGGGTTTCTTGCGTATCAGCGGCGGTGACGACCCTCTCGACGCATCGGGTGTGCACCCCGAGGCCTATCCGGTGGTGCGCAGGATCCTCGATCGGGCCGGCGTCGGCCTCGCCGAACTCATCGGTGACGAGCGCTCGCTGCGCACGCTCAAACCCGGCGATTTCGCCGACGAGCGATTCGGGATCCCCACGGTGACCGATATCCTCGCCGAACTGGAGAAGCCGGGACGAGATCCGCGGCCCGCATTCACCACCGCCACCTTCGCCGCCGGCGTGGAGAAAGTGGCCGATCTCGAGGTGGGCATGATCCTGGAGGGTGTGGTCACCAACGTCGCGGCGTTCGGCGCGTTCGTCGACGTGGGGGTGCACCAGGACGGCCTCGTGCACGTCTCGGCGATGGCCGACCGGTTCGTGTCCGACCCGCACGAGGTGGTGCGCTCCGGACAGGTGGTGCGGGTGAAGGTCGTCGCCGTGGACGTGGAGCGCCAGCGCATCGGCCTCAGCCTGCGTATGAAGGACGCGCCGCCGCGCGACGAAAACAACCGGCCCGACCGGGGCGGTGCGCCGCGTCGCGAGACTGGCGGCAAGGGCCGTGACGGCGGCGGCAGGGCGCGCGAGGGCGGCGGCAAGGGCCGTGACGGCGGTCTCAAGGTTCGTGACGGCGGCGGCAGGGCACAGGGGGAGTGGCGAAACCCGGATCGCGGCCGGAATTCTGGTCGTCGCGATTCGAACAACGCCACCGGGTCGATGGCGCAGGCATTGCGCGACGCGGGCTTCGGCCGCTGAGTCCATCGGCGTGACCGGGGCTCCGGGGGGCGCCGGGGGCCGGTCACGCCAATAGGGCATTTCGGCCATCCGGTCTGGGAACTTCGCCTCGTGCCGGGCGCTGGGTCAGGGACATACCGTGACATTCAGTGGTCCACCAGACGGTCACCGTGTCATCGGGTCGCTGGCTGTGGATCCGGCCCGGCGAGCGCAAAGGAGCGAAATGCCCAATCTATCAGCCCATTTCAGCATTGTGGTGGGGTACGACGGATCGGCGGCCGCTGCCTCGGCGGTGCGCTGGGCCGCACACGAAGCGGCGATGCGCACTACCGGATTGACCATTGTGCATGCCGTCTCCCCGGAGGCGCCCGGTCCGTCGTTGATCAGCTGGGCCGGACCCGGACCGTCGGAAGTACTACGCGCGCAACAGGATCACGCCCACCGCCTGATGGACGAAGCCGCCAAGGCGGCCAACGACGCCGTCGCGGGCGTACAGATCGAAACCAAGGTCGTCACCGGCGCGCCCGTGGCCACCTTCCTCGGCCTGTCCGATCAGGCGCGGTTGATCGTGGTAGGGCGGCGTGGTGAGTCGGTGCTGCCGGGGCTGTCGTTCGGCTCGCTCAGCACAGCAATGATTCATCACGCGCATTGCCCGGTCGCGGTCATCCATGACGAGTTGCCGCCCCCGGACGCCCCGGTCGTGTTGGGTGTCGACGGCTCACCCGCGTCGGAACTGGCCACCGCGACCGCATTCGACGAAGCCTCTTGGCGCGGCGTCGAATTGGTGGCGGTACATGCCTGCCGTGACGGCGGTCGGGAACAGCCCGAGTCGGAGGCGGCCGAGGCCCTGGCCGAGCGCCTGGCCGGATGGCAGGAACGCTATCCCGACGTTCGCGTGCGTCGCGTGGTGGTTGCCGACCGGCCCGCACACCATCTGCTCCAGGAGGCGGCATCCGCGCAACTCGTGGTCGTGGGCACCCGCGGCCACGGCGAACTGACGGGAAAGCTGCTCGGTTCGGTCAGCGCCGCCGTCACCCAGGGCAGTTCCACACCCGTGATCGTCGCGCGCCAGGACTGACGAGGTCCTACTGCCCGCCTTGCCGGGCAGGAAAGGTCACGACATCGCGTGAGAGCGGCAGTTCTCCATGCCGCGGCCCGCTGTTGCCGGTACTGATGGGAATGGGATCCAGCGTGTCGTAGTAACGCAACATCTCGGCCAGGGGCGGGGTCTGGCCGGTGAGTTCGAACGTGTCGAACGCATAGGGCAGTCCGTCAGCGCGGACGACGGAGGGTTGGTCGGTCACCTGGAAGTGCAGATGGGGCCCGCCCGAGGTGCCGGAGCTGCCCACATCGGCGATGTGCAGTCCGCGCGTCACCCGATCGCCCTCCCGCACCGAGATGCTGTCCCGGTGCAGGTGGGCGTAGACGGCGAAGCGCCCGTCGCCGATGTCGATCACCACCCGATTTCCCCCGGCGTTGGCCGGCGTCGGCTCTTCGCGGGCCTCGTTGACCCGAAGATCCGGATTGCCGTCCACTGCTGCGACGACGGTACCGTCGGCGACCGCGTAGACGGGCTGGCCGAAGGTGGGGAAACTGCTGGGCGACAGCGGGTCACCGACACCGGGACGGTGCTGGGCGTCGAGCTGATTGAAGTCGATCGCGAACCGCTGGGCCAGATACCACCGCCCGTCGATCGGATACGGTGCGCGGCGGTGCGGGCCGTCACAGCAGCTGCCGAGCGCTACCCACTCCTGGCCCGCCAATGGCGCACCGATGGTGACCGGCGGCCGTTGGTCCACGTCCACCGGCATGCCGCCGAACGTCAGTGCGATCTCCGACGCCGCCAGCCCGGCCGGGGGATCGATGGTCAGCCGATGGGTGACCGCGGTGGGTACGGCCGCGGCGCCCAGCGGGATGTCGAGCCACACGACGCCGACCGATGACGACGGCATCAGTGTGGTCGGTGTGTCCGGTGCCGCCGCGAGCGAGGTCGCCGCCCGAAGGGCGTCATCGGTCAGGCGAATCAGCGTGGTATCCGAATCGGCATCGCGCACCTCCACCGCGCTGAGGGTGACCGCCGCCGGTGCGACGTTGGTGAGCATCAGCTCGTAGACCAGGTGAACCTCACCGTCGGTGCCGGTGAACCACCGCGGGGCAGACAACGTGCGGTCGAGCAGAGGGGTCACCTGGCCGTCGACCGGGGGCGGCGGCGCGGGCGCGGTGTGCGGCGCCGCCGCACAGGAGGCCATCAGCCCGCACACCGCCGCGATGGCGGCGATTCTGGACCTGCGCCGTACTGGGCCGTGCGGGATCCCTCGCAGGAGGCCGAACCGTGCCGTGGTGATCACCCACCTCAGATACACGCGACCGCCGTGCACCGGGGCCGTCGCACGACCGATGATATTGCCGCGGCATCGCGCCCACGGCCGATCAGCTCAAACGACGCTCCTTGCGTGCCGCGGCGGCGAACGGGCTCCGGTGTGCCGAAACGCCGCGGTGCACCGCGGCGCGCGGGACAATCACCACACCACAAAGGAGGGCCGCATCATGCGCTATGTCGTGGATTGCCGTGACCAGCCCAATGAGATCAACTGCACTCTGACCATCGCCGGTGAACACGACGAGGTGCTCAAAGCCGCAGTCGCACACGCAGTTTCGTCGCACGGCCATGCCGATTCGGCGGAGCTGCGCACGGCGCTGGAAGGTCTTCTCAAACCCGAGCAGGCCGCCCCGGCGCACTGACGGCGACGGGCCGGGTGGCCGTCACCCGGCGCGAACGTCGGCGACGACGTCAGCTGTCTGACGACGAGCGCCGGTGCGTACAGCTAAATGTCATGGCCGCTGCCGGCGGCGGCGACGAGGTGCGCGCCGACCGCGGTCGTCGGGCGATCCTGTGCGGCCCGCCAGTCGATGGTCGGTCGACCGGCCACCGGTGCGCATATGCCCGGCCGGCACCCCGATTTCGGGAGTTCGGTGTCGATTTCCACCCGCCGGAGGTATGCAGGTGGCATGACGCAGACGGACGGCTTGCTCTTCGACCCCAACTCCTATGACCCGGAGCAGTTCGACGCCGCGACACGGCGGATGCTGCGGGCGACGATCGACTGGTTCGAGAGCCGGGGTAAGAAGCGGCTGCTCGACGACGACCTGGCGGCGGGCTGGCCCGCCGACTTCGTGGAGTTCGTCAAGCGGGAGAAGTTGTTCGCCACGTTCCTGACACCGTCCGAATTCGCCGACGGCGACGCCGACAAACGCTGGGATGCCGCGCGAAACGCCGCGCTGGCCGAGATCCTGGGGTTCTACGGGCTGACTTACTGGTACACCGAGCAAGTCACCATCCTCGGCCTGGGTCCGGTCTGGCAGAGCGGCAACGCCGAGGCCAAACGGCGCGCCGCGGACGACCTCGACGCCGGCCACGTCATGGCGTTCGGGCTGTCCGAACGTGAACACGGCGCCGACGTCTATCGCACCGACATGGTTCTGGCCCCCGCCGGCGAGGAGGATCGCGCCAACGGCATCCTCTACCGGGCGTCGGGGGAGAAGTACTACATCGGCAACGGCAACGTGGCGAGCATGGTTTCGGTGTTCGGCCGCCGCGCCGGCGTCGAGGACGAGGACGCGTACGTGTTCTTCGTCGCCGACAGCGGGCACGAGAACTACCACCTGATCGACAACGTCGTGCACATGCAGATCTACGTCAGCACCTTCCGCCTCGACAACTATCCGGTGCGACGCGAGGACATCCTGCACACCGGTGTGGAAGCCTTTGCCGCAGCATTGAATACGGTGAATGTCGGGAAGTTCAACCTGTGTTCGGCGTCGATCGGAATGGCCGAACACGCGTTCTACGAGGCCATCACCCACGCCCAGAACAGGATCCTGTACGGCAACCCGGTCACCGACTTCGCCCACGTACGATCCCATTTCGTCGACGCGTACACACGCCTGGTGGCCATGCGGTCGTTCAGCCGCCGCGCCGTGGACTATTTCCGCAGCGCCGGCCTCGACGACCGGCGCTACCTGCTGTTCAACCCGATGACCAAGGCCAAGGTCACGATGGAGGGTGAGACCGTGCTGCGGCTGCTGCACGACGTGATCGCCGCCAAGGGCTACGAGAAGGACACGATGTTCCGCGAGGTCGCCCAGCTCATCGGGACACTGCCGCGACTGGAGGGCACCGTCCACGTCAACGTCGGCCTCGTCCTCAAATTCATGCCGAACTACCTGTTCAACCCGCGTGCCTATGCGGAGGTCCCCGTCCGCGACGATCCCGCCGACGACACTTTCTTCTGGAACCAGGGCCCGACCCGAGGCGCGGGGAAGGTCCAGTTCGCCGACTGGCGGCCGGTCTACGAGAAGTTCGCCGCCATCCCCAACGTGGCGCGCTTCTACGAACAGGCGCAGGCGTTCACCACGCTGCTCGCCACCGCCGGCCCCGACGCCGACCAGCTCAAGGATCTGGACTTCCTGCTCGACATCGGGCACCTGTTCTCGTTGATCGTCTACGGGCAGCTGATCCTCGAAGAGGCGGCGTTGACCGGGCTCGCCTCCGGATCGGGCGTCGACGTCGTCGATCAGATCTTCGACTTCCAGATCCGCGACTTCAACACTTACGCTGTCGCCTTACACGGCAAACCGAGTTCGACTCGTGCGCAGCAGGACTGGGCGCTCGGTGCGATCCGCAAACCGGTGGCCGACGCCGGGCGCTTCGACCGGGTGTGGGAACGTGTCCGGGCCTACGACGGCGCCTACGCGATGCGGCCATGAGGTGACTGGCCCACCGGCGCCGGTCATCGGCCATGCCAGCGATCGGTCCGTCGCAGCGGACCAGATGGGCGCGCTCGCAGCACAACTCGGTGCTGCATTCGCCACCGCGCCCGGGAAAATCCTTGTAATCGCACGTACTTCGGTGTGACGCACCCGACAGCGGCGAGGCGACACATCCGCTCCACGGCCGTGGCAGTTGCGCGAATTCGAACGCACCCGGGCGCAGACTGGTGGACACTGCTCAGGGGGCGCACCCAGCGTCCGGAGGGTGATGGGGGACTCGCATGGTCGGGTTCGGGATGGCCGGCGGCATGGGCGGTGACGACGCCGCAACGAGGGAGGCCCTCGAGACCCGCCTCACCCAGGCCCAGGAGCAGTTCCGGGCCACCAGCGACATCCTGAAGGTTCTCACCAGCGGCACCGCCGAGCAGGACCAGGTGTTCGACGCCGTCGTCGACAACGCCCGGGTGCTCCTCGGTGCCGCCGTCGCGCAGATCCACCTCCTACGCGGCGATTCCTACGTGCTGGCCCGGTCCAGCGGGCTGTCGCCCGCGTTCCGCGAATTCGTCGAACAGCACCCGATCAACCGCGATCGGGCCACGCTCGTGGGGCGGGTCACCATCGACCGCACGATTCAGCACATCCCCGACGTCCTGGCCGATCCGGAATACGGCCGCTCGGATTTCCAGCGGGTGGGCGGTTACCGCTCGATGATGGGCGCACCGATGATGGTCGGCGACCAGGTGGTGGGCTCACTGTCGGTGTGGCGCAACGAAGTCGACCCGTTCGACGCGGCGGCCGAGCGCCTGCTCGTCACGTTCGCCGAGCAGGCGGCGCTCGCGCTGCGCCACGTCGAACTGTTCTCCGCACTGGAGAACCGTTCGGCCGAGCTGAGCCGCAAGGTCGACCAGCTCGAAGCCCTCGCCGAAGTCGGTGCCGCCATCAGCTCGACCCTCGTGCCG
This sequence comes from Actinomycetota bacterium, assembly GCA_018268465.1. Taxonomy (GTDB): domain Bacteria; phylum Actinomycetota; class Actinomycetes; order Mycobacteriales; family Mycobacteriaceae; genus Mycobacterium. The sequence continues at coordinate 55,848 of JAFDWN010000024.1, read as the reverse complement.
GACGAGGTGTTCACGACGATCATGTCCCACGCCGTCGAACTGTCCGAAACCGACGGCGGCTCGCTGTTCGAATACGAGGACGCCACCGGGCTGTTCCGGGTGCGCGCGGTGTACGGAACCAGCGACGAGGTCACCGCGGGCCTGCGAGCCGCCGACATCCACATCGACACCTCGTGGATGGGCCGGGCCGCGCGGACAGGCACCGTGTTGCAGCTCGCCGACCTCGGCGCCGCCGAACGCGACCCGCATCTGGAGGTGTTGCACCGGGCCGGATGGCGCTCGCTGGTCGCGATCCCGCTGGTGCGCCCCGACCGGGTGCTGGGTGCGCTGGTCGTGCGCCGCATGTCCACGGGATCGTTCAGCGACGAGACGTGTGAGATGCTCGCCGCGTTCGCCAACCAGTCGGCGGTGGCGCTGACCAACGCCCGGCTCTACCAGGAACTCGAACAGCAGAGCGCCGCACTCGCCCAGGCCAGCAGGCACAAATCCGAATTCCTCGCGAATATGTCCCACGAACTCAGGACACCGCTCAATGCGGTGATCGGCTTCTCCGAGGTGCTGCTGGAACGGATGTTCGGGGAAATCAACGACAAGCAGGAGGAGTACCTGCACGACATCCACGCCGCCGGAAGCCATCTCCTGGCCCTGCTGGCCGACATCCTCGACCTGTCGAAGATCGAGGCGGGCCGCATGGAACTCGACCGGACGACCTTCCCGCTCCGCGACATCCTGCATCAGGCGATGTCGCTGCTGCGTGAGCGTGCCGCCGCCCAGGATCTGCGGATGAGCGTGGACACCGGCGACGGCCTGGGATGGATCACCGCCGACGAACTCCGGCTCAAGCAGGTCGTGGTCAACCTGTTGAGCAACGCCGTCAAGTTCACCCTCCGGGGTGGTTCGGTGACGGTCCGCGCGACGTGGGAGGACGACGACCTGGTGGTCACCGTCGCCGACACCGGAATCGGCATCGCCCCCGAAGACCAGCAGCGCATCTTCGACTCCTTCCAGCAGGGCGGGCGTTTGCCGTCGACGGCCGAGGGCACCGGGCTCGGCCTGACCCTGAGCAAGCGGATCGTCGAGTTGCACGGCGGGACGTTGTGGGTACACAGCGCACCCGGCGCGGGCAGCACATTCGGATTCTCGATTCCGCAGGCGCGCAACGACTTCACCGCTATCGGTGCGCCAAGGACGCGCGACCTCGAGCACGGGAACGCCGGCCAGCCGACCATCGTCGTCATCGAGGACGACCCCCGCTCGGCCGAACTGATCGAGCTGCATCTGCACACCGCGGGTCTGCGGGTGGTCGGTGTCGGCTCCGGCGAGGCCGGCCTTGAGGCGGTCCGCGCCTCCGCGCCGGCCGCGGTCATCCTCGACATCAACCTCCCCGGCATCACCGGCTGGGACGTCCTGGCGGCACTCAAAGCCGACCCGGCCACCGCCGCGGTGCCGGTGATCGTGGTGAGCGTGGAACCGGGCCGGGGCCGCGGATTCTCCCTCGGCGCCGCCGAATACCTCGTCAAACCGGTGCGCGGCGAGCATCTCCTGACCGCGGTGTCACGGCTCACGCACCGTACGGGCGAAGGCGGGCAGGCGCGCACCCTCGTCGTGGTCGATGACGACCCCATGGCGCTCAAACTGGTCCGCAGCACCCTCGAACCGCTCGGCTGGACCGTGCACACCTGCTCGACGGGCCGCACGGCGGCCGACGTCGTGCGCACCGTCGCCCCCTCCGTCGTAATCATGGACCTGCTCATGCCCGAGGTCGACGGGTTCGCCGTCATCGACGAGCTGCGCTCGGATGCGTCGTCGAGCGGTCCGCCGATCGTCGTGCTCACCGGAAAGTCGCTCACCCAGGAGGATCGGGGACGGCTCGAAGGGCGCATCGCGTTCGTCGCGGAAAAGGCGGGGCTCGACCTCGCGACGCTGGCGCGGCGGCTGGCCGACGTCGCGGGCCGGGACGGAGCCGTGACATGAGCCGCCGGCCGCTGGTGCTGCTCGTCGAGGACAACCCCCGCAATCTCAAACTCGCCCGCGACGTCCTCGAACACGCGGGATTCGGTGTCGCCGTGGCCGCCTCGGGCGAGGACGCGGTCGACCTGGCAATCAGTGCACAGCCCGACGTCATCCTCATGGATCTGCAGTTGCCAGGGATCGACGGATACGAGGCGCTGGAGCGGATCCGCCGCCACGACGACACGGTCTCCATCCCCGTCGTCGCCCTGACCGCGTTCGCCATGGCCCAGGACCGCGAGCGCGTCCTATCGTCGGGCTTCGACGGTTACCTCGAGAAGCCGATCAGCGTCCGCGATTTCCCGACCCAGGTGCGTGAGCACCTGCGCGGCGACGGCGAGACGAGATGACCGAGCCGGCGGCCCAGAAGGCCGACAAGGTTCCGGGCGCGATGACACCGCCGCTGACGGGGGTGCGGGTGCTCGTCGTCGACGACCTCGCCCAGAACGTGAAACTGATGTACGCCGTACTGGAGCCCCGAGGCTTCACCGTGCTGTCGGCGACCTCGGGCGAACAGGCCCTGCAGATCCTCTCCGAGACCGAGGTCGACGTGGTGCTGCTCGACATCCTCATGCCCGGTCTCGACGGCTACCAGACGTGCGCCAGGATCAAATCCGACGAGCGCACCGCGATGCTGCCGGTCGTCATGGTCACCGCCAGCGGCGCCCAGCAGCGCCTGCGCGCCCTCGAGGTGGGCGCCGACGAATTCATCACCAAACCGTTCGACCAGGCCGAACTGCTGGCGCGGGTGCGCTCGCTGGCCCGCGTCAAGCGGCTGCACGACACCGTCGTCGAACAGGCGGCCGCGCTGGAACGCTGGAACGCCGAACTGGAGACGCGCATCGCCGCGCAAGTGGCCGACCTGGAGCGACTGGGCCGGTTGCGGCGGTTCCTGGCGCCGCAGATCGCGGGGCCGATCGTGGAGTCCGGCGACGAATCGTTCCTGGAGAGTCACCGCCGCGAGATCACCACGGTGTTCACCGACCTGCGGGGTTTCACGGCGTTCGCCGAGACGACCGAGCCCGAGGAGACGATGTCGGTGCTGCACCAGTACCACGCCGTACTCGGCGAACTCGTCTTCGCCTACGAGGGCACCCTGGAACACTTCGAAGGGGACGGCCTGATGGTCTTCTTCAACGATCCGGCCCCGTGCCCCGACGCCCCGGACCGCGCCGTGCGGATGGCGCTGGAGATGCGGGAGCGGGTCGCGGCCCTGTCGCACACCTGGCGGGGCCGCGGCCACGAACTCGGGTTCGGGGTCGGCATCGCTCAGGGCTACGCGACGCTCGGACGCATCGGCTTCGAGGGCCGCTGGGATTACGCGGCGATCGGCACCGTGACCAATCTGGCCGCGCGGCTGTGTTCGGTCGCCCTGCCCGGGCAGGTGCTCATCAGTCCGCGGGTGCGAAGCGCGCTGGGCGAGCGCTACACCACCCGCCCGCTCGGAGCCATCGAGCTGCGCGGGCTCGCGCGGCCCGTCGACGTCCACGAGGTGATCGGCCGACAGAATCACGAGGAGGGGTCATGACCACTACTGCGCAGCAACAGGATTCGACACAGCGGGTGCGGCTTGCCGATCTCGACGAAGGGGCCCGCTACGCCGCGTTCGACAGGCTGCAGGAAAGCCTGGCGCCGGTGTGGAACCTGATGCGCCGCGACGAACCCGGGGAGTCGGTGGTCGTCGTGCCGTCGATGAGTATCGACCGCCTCGGCCCGGCCGCCGGCGCGATGAACCAGGCCATGGAAGAACGTCTGCTGTTCCTGTTGCTGCTGTTGCGCCAGCCCAAGCTGCGGATGGTGTACGTCACCTCGATGCCCGTCGACCCGCAGATCATCGAGTACTATCTCTCGCTGCTGCCCGGCGTCATCCCCAGCCATGCCAGATCGCGGCTTTCCCTTGTCGCGGTGGGGGATTCGATGCCAGAATCGCTCACCGACAAGCTGCTTGCCCGACCCAGGGTGCTGGCCGAGATCGTGTCCCACATCCCCGACACCGGCCGCTGTCACCTCATCCCCTACAACAGCACGACACGGGAACGCGACCTGTCGCTGGTGTTGGGCATCCCGATGTACGCGGCCGATCCGCGGCTGTTCGACCTGGGCACCAAGACCGGCTGCCGCACCCTGTTCGGCGAGGCCGGCGTGCTCTACCCCGCGGGATCGGAGGACCTGCACAGCGTGTCCGACGTCGTCGACGCCCTGACCGAACTGCACGGGCAGCGCCCGCGCGCCGAGTGGGCGATGGTCAAACTCAACGAAGGCGCATCGGGATCGGGCAACGCGCTGGTCGACCTCAGGGGTGTCGACGAGGGCCCGGGCGCCCTGCGCGAACGTATCGAGCAGCGGGTGCGTTCCATGCAGCTGGAGAGCCAGAAGATCACTCTCACCGCCTATCTCGACCGTCTCGACGCGCGCGGCGGCATCGTCGAGGAGCGGATCGTCGGCGACGAGGTGCGCAGTCCCAGCGTCCAGATGCGGGTGACCCCGACCGGTGAGCTGGAGATCCTCTCGACGCACGACCAGATCCTCGGCGGGCCGAGTGGACAGGTCTACCTCGGGGCACGATTCCCCGCCGACCCCGCATACGCGACGACCATCACCCGATCCGCCGAGGCCGTCGGCCGCGTCCTCGCCGGCAAAGGTGTGCTCGGCAGGTTCGCACTCGACTTCGTCGTTGTGCGTCACGGCGAGGAGTGGGAGGCGCACGCCATCGAGGTCAATCTCCGCAAGGGCGGCACCACCCACCCGTTCCTGACTCTGCAGTTCCTCACCGACGGTGTCTACGAACACGGACAGGCCCGCTTCGTCACGCCGTCGGGCGCGCAGCGCCATCTCGTGGCCACCGACCACCTGGAGGACCCCGCGCTGCGCGGCATGCGGGTCGCGGACCTGTTCGACTTCGTCGCCCGCGCCGGGCTGCACTTCGACCAGTCGCGGCAACAAGGCGTGGTGTTCCACATGATCAGCTCGATCACCGAATGCGGTCGCGTCGGGATGACGGCGATCGGCGACAGCCCCGCCAGCGCCCAGGACTTCTACGACCGCGCGCAGTCTGCGCTGCTCGCCGAGGCCAGGGAGTCGCTGGCGGCGATACCGCTACCCGTTTCGTAGGGTGCGCGGGTGAGCGACGACGACCGGATCCGCTGGGACGAGAAGTACACCGTCCGCGTCCCGGCGGTGACGGACCTGCCCCCGTCGGCCCCGCCCGTGACGTTCGCAGCGTTCGCCGACGCCTTTCCGGCCGCCGGGCACGCGCTGGATCTCGCCTGCGGGCAGGGTGAGGGCGCCGTGTGGCTCGCGGGTCGCGGGATGCGGGTCTGGGGTGTCGACGTGTCCCCGGTGGCGATCGGCCGGGCGCGGGACCTGGCCCGCCGCAGCGGGGTCGGTGACCGGTGCCGATTCTCGGTCGTCGACCTCGACGGGGGACTGCCCGGCGGCCCCCCGGTCGACGTCGTGCTGTGCCACCTATTCCGGGACCGTCGTCTGGACGGCCCGATCATGCGGCGGCTGGCGCCGGGCGGACTGCTGGCGATCGCCGCTCTGAGCCGCGTCGGCGCGGTTTCGGGCGCCTACCGGGCCGAACCCGGCGAGTTGCCCGCGGCATTCGGCGATCTCGACGTGATCGCCTGCGGTGAGGGCGACGGCCAGGCCTGGCTGTTGGCACGCCGCCCCCTCCGATAGCCGGTCGCAGCCGCGTCGGCGGGCCGGGGGATCAGGTTGTGGTACGCCGCGGACGCGACGAACCGCGCCGGCGCGCGGGGTTGTGACCGCGCTCCGACGACGACTGACCGCCGCTGCGCGGACCGCGCTGACGCCCCGGACGCCCCGAGCCGCCGCCGTGCGGTGCCTGCCTGGGCGCCACCACGGGCTTGGGCTCGGGTGCCCGGTACGGAGCGATCTCACCCACCAGCGCCGTGACCACGTCGGAGTCGGCGGTCACCTGCTGGGGTGCCACCGCGATGCCGGCGCGGCGCAACAGGCCCTGGGTGTCCTTGCGCTGTTCGGGCAGCACGACGGTGACGACGTCTCCGGCGCTGCCCGCCCGCGCGGTACGGCCGGATCGATGCAGGTAGGCCTTGTGTTCGGCGGGCGGATCGATATGCACCACGAGTTCGACGTCGTCGACGTGCACACCGCGCGCGGCGATGTCGGTGGCCACCAGGACCCGGGCGTGTCCGGCGGCGAACGCCGCGAGGTTGCGATCACGCGCAGGTTGGGACAGGTTGCCGTGCAGGTCGACCGACGGGATCCCCGATTCGGTCAGCTGCTTGGCCAGTTTGCGTGCCTGGTGTTTGGTGCGCATGAACAGGATGCGACGCCCGGTGCCCGACGCGAGTCGCTCTACCAATTCCTTCTTGACCTCGGCGCCCGCGACGTGGAAGACGTGATGGGTCATCTGCGCGACCGGGGAGTTCGCCTGGTCGACGGAATGCATCACCGAGTCGCGCAGGAAGCGCTTGACCAGCTTGTCCACCCCGTTGTCGAGCGTCGCCGAGAACAGCAGGCGCTGTCCACCCGCGGGGGTGGCGGCCAGGATCCTGGTCACCCCGGGCAGGAAGCCGAGGTCGGCCATGTGGTCGGCCTCGTCGATCACCGTGACCTCGACACGGTCGAGGCTGATCAGCCCCTGCCGCATGAGATCTTCCAACCGGCCCGGGCAGGCCACGACGATGTCGACGCCGGACTCCAGCGCGCGGACCTGCCGGGCTTGCGGAACGCCGCCGAAGATCGTGGTGACCCGCAGACCGCAGGCGTCCGCCAGCGGTTGCAGCGTCGCGGTGATCTGCGTCGCCAGTTCCCGGGTGGGTGCGAGCACCAGACCTGCCGGGCGGGCTCGCCCGGCGCGGTGCTCGCGCAGGCGGCTGACCAGCGGAAGCGAGAAGGCCAGTGTCTTACCGCTGCCAGTCTTGCCACGGCCGAGTACGTCGCGGCCGGCCAGGGTGTCGGGCAGGGTTTCGACCTGGATGGGGAAAGGTGCGGTGATGCCTTGCTCGGCGAGCGCGTGGACCAGCGGTCCCGGTACGCCCAGATCGGCAAAAGAGTTGTCGGAAGCCATATTTCGGAGTGCCTTTCAGGCATTGGCGTGCCGGGTGGCGACCGCGTCGGACGGCAGCCCACAGCACGAGGTGGCGAGATTGCCGGCGGGCAATATCGTTCGCCGCGGTCTAGCTGGTGCTGGTGCACTGTTCACCTGAAGTCGGCGGCAGCTACGCGCTGGGCTGGCGCCGCCGAGGATGAGGGAAGCGTCCACGACGTATTGGTGTCGGTCATCGACAGTCCAATCTGAGGGAAAGCATAGCTCACGGCAGGGTGGCACCGATCCGATCTTTGTCGTGTCATGCGTCACACGTGACGGTGCGCGGTGTCCGCCCATCGGCGTCAACTCGATCAAAAAAGCTGGTAGTCAACGGATTTCAGGGCATTGTCGGGCACCGATGATCCCGGCCCCTGACGCGTTCGATCGGCCGGGCGCCGGACACGGCGATCAGCGACGTCCGATCGGCGTGGGATCGACGCTCTGCGCCGCGGGGAATACGGGGAACTGGTCGTTCAGTTTGCCTCGGTGTAAGGAGGCATCATGGCCACATCCACGGCTGCCGCATCCGGCAGCTTCACCATCGGCGGCGATCTCACGGTCAACCGGCTGGGCTTCGGCTCCATGCGGCTGACGGGCAAGGGCGTCTGGGGCGACCCCGCCGACCCAGCCGAAGCCGTACGCGTTCTGCGGCGCGCGGTCGAACTCGGCGTCAACTTCATCGACACGGCGGACTCGTACGGTCCGGTGGTCGCCGAACAGCTCATTCGGGAGGCGCTGCATCCCTATCCCGACGACCTGGTCATCGCGACCAAAGCGGGGCTCACCCGGCAGGGCCCCGACCTGTGGACGCCCGTCGGCAGGCCCGCCTACCTGCGCCAGCAGGCCGAGCTGAGCCTGCGCAACCTGGGTGTGGATCGCATCGACCTGTTCCAGCTGCACCGCGTCGATCCGGAGGTCCCGCTGGAGGACCAGGTCGGTGAACTCAAGAAGCTTCAGGACGAAGGCAAGATCCGCCATATCGGCCTGTCCGAGGTGACCGTCGCCCAGATCGAGGCCGCTCAGCAGGTCGCCGACATCGTGACGGTGCAGAACCTCTACAACGTCACCAACCGCAACGCCGAGGATGTGCTGGACTTCTCCGCCGGGCAGAGTATCGGGTTCATCCCGTGGTTCCCCCTGGCCACCGGTGCCCTGTCGCAGCCGGGAGGACCGCTCGCGGCGATCTCGGAGCGGACCGGACACAGCCCGTCGCAGCTCGCCCTGGCGTGGCTGCTCAAGCGCTCGCCCGTCATGCTGCCGATTCCGGGCACCTCGTCGGTGGCCCACCTGGAGGACAACATCGCCGGCGCCGGCGTCGAACTCAGCGACGAGGACTTCAAGGCCATCGCCGAGGCGTGACGAGATCAGACTTACGGCACGCGCGCGAGGGAAACACGTGCCGTAAGTCTGATCTCGCGGATTAGGACAGAGGTTCCCGGCCAGTGGTGAGTATCGGCGGCAGCTCTGACCTGTGTTGTTAGGCTCCCGAAATGGACGCGAGCGATCGGCCGGGTGCGTCGCCTCTGGCCGCGACGAGCTGGGCGATCCTGGCCATCCTGTCCTACGAAGAGGAGCTCTCCGGCTACGACATCAAGAAGGTGACCGGGCGAAGCATCCGGTACTTCTACTGGAGCCCGTCGTTCAGCCAGATCTACACCGAGCTGAAGAAACTCGAACGCCTCGGGCTGGTGACGTCGCGGTTGGACCACGACAACACCGCCCGCAGCCGCCGGCTGTACAAGATCACCGGGAAGGGCTTGGAAGCCGTTCGCGGGTGGGCCACCGGCGCGCCCGCCGACCCGCCGGTGCTCAAACACAGCGTCCTGCTCCGGGTGGCTTTCGGGCATCTGACCGACGCCGCGCGACTCAAGGAGCTCCTGCGCGAACACGTCGCGTTCGCCGAGAAGATGGAACGCGACGCCGCGCGCGACGCTCACGGTGCCGAGGCGCTCGACGCGTGGGCCTACCCCCGCCTGGCTATCCGCTGGGCCGCGCGCTACTACGCGGCCGAACGGGAACTCGCGCTGGAGATGATCAAGGACCTCGACGAGGCCGAAGAGCTGTACCTGCGGTCGGGCGGCGCGGCGGGCTTTCCCCGTCCCGGGGCGGCACCATGGCCGGAGGCGGCCGATCGGGTGGCCGTCGACGGCCGCGACGATCCCGCACCCGCCTAGTCCCGCGCCACCCGGACAGCCGACTGCCGGCGCAATGGGCTGAGCAGCCCGTCGGCGTCGCGGCAGCGGCACATCACCGCGGAGCGGTGGCCGCACTGAGCGCCACCATCAACCCGATCCGGCCCTCCTGCACCGTGTCTCCGTGCTGGTTGACGAGGGTGAACCGGCGGTCGAGGATGCCCGCGTCGCCCTTGCTGGTCAACCGGGTGTGCAGAATCTCGACCCGGCAGTGCACGGTGTCGCCGATGAGAATCGGTGCGACGAAACGCCATTCGGCGACGTCGAGCAGTGCGATCGAGCTGCCCTCGAACACGCCCAGCCGCGCCGCGAGCCCCATCGCCACCGACAAACCCAGCAGTCCGTGGCCGATTCGCTGACCGAATCGGCCGTGCCGGCTCGATTCGGCATCGGTGTGGACCGGGTTGGTATCCCAGCTCCAGGCCGCGAACGACACCACGTCGGCCTCGGTGATGGTCCTGGCCTGGGTCTGGAATTCCTGTCCGGGGGAGAAGTCCTCGAAATACAGCGTCATCGCTCAAGTACAGAACACGCCCGGCGGCGACGCGTGATCCGGTGCCCGATCCGACGGGCGGACCGCCCGGCAGGGCTCACGCGTACTGCACGTCGGCCGCCCCGTGGCCGCAGGCCGGCCGGGCCGTGGGAACACCGCGCGGCGGCCGCACCTGCTGCAGGGTCGGCGCCACCCGCTGGTGACCGTTTTCCAGGGTGCGCCAGACGCGCATCGCCGTCATCCGCACCGGGCCGGCGAGCCGTTGATCGAACGTCATACGGCCCATCGGCCCGCATACCGACACGGCGGCGACGGCGTCACCGGGGTTTCCGATCGGCGCCGCGACACACCCGAATCCCGGAAGGGACTCTTCGCGGTCGACCGCGACGCCGTGGGTGCGGACCTTGTCCAGTTCGGTGGCCAGCTGCGCATCGGTGTTGATGGAGTACTTCGTCTTGCGGACCGTCAGATCGACGGCGTCGGGGTGGTCGTTGTAGGCGAGGATGGCCTTTCCGACGGCCGCACAGTGCGACGGCTGACGCCCGCCGACACGAGTGGGGATGGCCGCGGTCATCCGGTCGCCGATCTTCTCGAGGTACACGACGTCGGCGCCGTCGAGGACCGCGAGGTGAACGACAAGCCCTGTGGCGCGGTGCAGTTCGTGCAGCAGCGGCTGCGCGGCGCGGACCAGCCGGTCTTGGTGCACCGCCAGCGAACCCAGTTCCACCAGGCGCATGCCGAGTTCGTAGTCGCGGCCGTTGCGGCGCAGCCACCGCAGCTGGACCAGCCGCTCCAGCATCCGGTGCGCCGACGACCGGGGCAGTCCCGTACGGCGCACGATCTGGGCGAGGGTGAGCCGGCCGGGTCCGTCGAATGCGTCGAGGACCAACGAAATGCGATCGATGACCGCGCTGGGAGTGGTCGGTTCGACGGTCGATGTCATGGGGCCTCCGTGCCGCAATCAACTACCAAAGAGGAATATTCCTAATAGGAATATTCCTCTTTGTACCATAGAAGTGTGCGGCTTGTCACACACAACGGCCCGGTGTGACGGATCGAACCGATGATGCCTGACTCATGTCAGTTTTGCACGGTTGTTTGGCAAAATTGACGAAATCCAATGTGGGGGTCACGGACCGTCGACCGCCCGCGACGCGGCGGGCATCTCACCACCCCGCAAAGCACGATCGGCGACGCCGACTTCGGCACCGGCGGCCCCAGCGGCCCGCGCGCCGCCGTCGGTGGACGGTATGCGCGGTCCGCAGTCGACCCCGGCGGTCGAAGCGCCCCGACAGGCAGCCGCCGCGCCGACATCGGGAAATCACGGCGGGAGCCGGACGCCGGCACAGCGGTGTCCGCACCCCGACGGGTACCGATCCCGGCAAACATGCCTGATGGGCGAATCGCAGAATCTACAGTGTTCCACTGACCGGTCATGAATCCGCCGGGGGGCGGACGGTTTTGGTAAACCGTCTGAGCCTCCGTCAACGCGTTCGTGACTTTCGATGGGAGATCATCCTTGGGCATCGACGATCGGCCCGGCGGCGCGCCGGAGGGCCACGGTGCCGATGGGCGGTAACCCCGCGGACCGGTGGTCTCCCGGCATCCGTCTGACGCGGGACCTGGCAACGCCCATGCAAGCGATCGGCGGGCTGTTCGCGATGTCTGCCGACGCCGTCAGGTACGTGTTCCGGCGACCGTTTCAGGGCAAGGAGTTCCTCGAGCAGTCCTGGTTCGTCGCACGCGTCTCGTTGATGCCGACCCTGCTGGTGGCGATCCCGTTCACGGTGCTGGTCAGCTTCACGCTCAACATCCTGCTGCGCGAACTCGGCGCGGCCGACCTCAGCGGCGCCGGGGCCGCATTCGGCGCCGTCACCCAGGTCGGCCCGCTGGTGACGGTGCTGATCGTCGCGGGCGCCGGCGCCACCGCAATGTGCGCCGATCTCGGATCCCGCACCATCCGCGAGGAAATCGACGCCATGGAGGTCCTCGGCATCAACCCGGTGCAGCGGCTGGTCACGCCGCGCATGCTGGCCTCCGGGCTGGTCGCGCTGCTGCTCAACAGCCTGGTGTGCATCATCGGAATCCTCGGCGGCTACTTCTTCTCGGTATATGTCCAGGACGTCAACCCGGGCGCGTTCGCCGCAGGCATCACGCTGCTGACGGGGGTGCCCGAACTCATCATCTCCTCGGTCAAGGCCGCGTTGTTCGGTCTGATCGCGGGATTGGTCGCCTGCTATCGCGGGCTGACGATCGGCGGCGGCGGCGCCAAGGCCGTCGGCAACGCGGTGAACGAAACCGTGGTGTACGCATTCATGGCGCTGTTCGTGGTCAACGTCGTCGTCACCGCGATCGGCATCCGGATGACGGCGGGCTAGCCGGTGGGAACGCTGACATCGCTGCGGTCGACCTACCCGCGCGTCACGCGGCAACTCGCGCGGCCCGTCAGAATCCTCTCCGGCATCGGCGATCACACGCTGTTCTACGCGCGGGCCATCGCCGGAACACCCCACGCGTTCCTGCACTACCGCAAGGAGATCATCCGGCTGATCGCCGAGATCAGCATGGGTGCAGGGACTTTGGCGATGATCGGCGGCACCGTGGTGATCGTCGGTTTTCTCACCCTCGCCGCGGGCGGAACGCTTGCGGTGCAAGGTTACAGCTCGCTGGGCAACATCGGCATCGAAGCTCTCACCGGGTTCCTCGCCGCGTTCATCAACGTGCGAATATCGGCGCCGGTGGTGGCCGGCATCGGGTTGGCGGCCACCTTCGGCGCCGGTGTCACCGCCCAACTCGGCGCGATGCGGATCAACGAGGAGATCGACGCCCTCGAGACGATGGGGATCCGCCCGATCGAATACCTGGTGAGCACCCGCATCGTGGCCGGGATGATCGCGATAGCTCCGCTGTACTCGATCGCCGTCATCCTGTCCTTCGTCGCCAGCAAAATGACCACGGTCGTGCTGTTCGGGCAGTCGGCCGGACTCTACGACCACTACTTCTCCACCTTCCTCAACCCGATCGACCTGCTGTGGTCGTTCTTGCAGGCCGTGCTGATGGCGCTGGCCGTCCTGCTGGTGCACACCTATTTCGGCTACTTCGCCTCCGGCGGCCCTGCCGGGGTGGGGGTCGCGGTCGGCAATGCGGTGCGCACCTCGCTGATCGTGGTGATCTCGGTGACCCTGCTCGTATCGCTGTCGGTGTACGGCGCCAACGGAAACTTCAATCTGTCGGGGTAGGCGAGGGCATTCGATGAAGGCGCATATCGCCCGGCCCCTGGCGGGGCTGGCCACCGTGACGGCCATCGTCACGGCGGTCGTCGTCGCCGTGGGGCTCTTCCGTGGCAGCTTCACCGACACGGTCCCGGTGACCGTGCTGTCGCCCCGCGCCGGATTGGTGATGAACCCCGACGCCAAGGTGAAACTGCACGGCGTGCAGGTGGGCACGGTCGCGTCGGTCGAATCACTGCCGGACGGCCAGGCCGCCATCCACCTGGCGATGGATCCCGGACAGATGGATCTGATCCCGGACAACGTGCGCGTCGACATCGCCTCGTCGACGGTCTTCGGTGCAAAGTTCGTACAACTGGTTCCGCCCGAGAATCCGTCCCCGGCCGCCCTGCGCGCCGGTCAGGTGCTCGACGCCGAGCACGTCACCGTGGAGATCAACACCGTGTTCCAGCAGCTGTCCTCGGTGCTGGACAAGATCGAACCGGCCAAACTCAACGAGACACTCGGCGCCCTGGCGCAGGCGCTGGACGGGCGCGGCGGACAGATCGGCCAGATGCTGTCGGATCTCGACGCATTCCTGGCGACCATCGAACCGAGCCTGCCGAACCTGGACCACGAGCTCACCGTCAGCCCGCAGGTGATCAACGCCTACGCCGACGCTGCACCGGATCTCGTCGCGACCGCTGACAGCGCCACCCGCATCAGCGGCACCCTCGTCGACGAACAGCACAATCTGGATGCGCTGCTCGTCAGCATGATCGGACTCGCCGACATCGGCACCGACGTGATCGGCGGCAACCGGCAGGCCATCACGACCGTGCTGGACCTGTTGGTGCCCACCACCGACCTCACCAACGAGTACCACGAGGCGCTCAACTGCGCGCTGGGCGGCGCCGCCACCTTGGCCAAGGGGCCCGGTCAGCCGGTGCCCGGCGTCATCCTGCTCCAGTCCTTCGTCCTCGGCAGCGAACGCTACCGCTACCCGGGCAACCTGCCGAAGGTGGCGGCCACCGGCGGCCCGCAGTGCCAGGGCCTGCCCACCATCGGCTTCCAGCAGCGTCCGCCCTACCTGGTCACCGACGTCAACGCCAACCGTGCCCAGTACGGCAACCAGGGGATCCTGCTGAACTCCGACGGTCTCAAGCAGATGTTGTACGGACCGCTGGACGGGCCGCCGCGCAACTCCGCTCAGATCGGACAGCCGGGATGAACGGATCGGGACGGACCGCCGTCAAATTCGGAGCGTTCGCCGTCGTGATGGTGCTGGTGACCGCGGCGCTATTCGCCATCTTCGGGCAGTACCGCTCGGGGTCGACGAACGGCTACTCCGCCGTCTTCACCGACGTGTCGAGTCTGAAGTCGGGAGATTCGGTGCGGGTGGCCGGTATTCGCATCGGCACGGTCCACGACGTGGCGCTGCAGCCCGACAACACGGTGGTGGTCGACTTCGACGCCGACCGCGACATCACGCTCACGTCCGGGACCAAGGTCGCCGTCCGCTATCTCAATCTGGTCGGCGACCGGTACCTGGAACTCGTGGACGGACCCGGCTCGACACGCATCCAGCCGCCGGGGTCGCGTATCGACAGCGACCGCACCGAACCGGCGCTCGACCTCGACCTGCTGCTGGGCGGCCTCAAACCCGTGATCCGCGGGCTCAACCCGCAGGACGTCAACGCGCTGACGAATTCGTTGATCCAGATCCTGCAGGGGCAGAGCGGTGACGTGGAATCCCTGTTCGCCAGGACGTCGTCGTTCAGCAATACGATCGCCGACAACGGTCAGACCGTGCAGCAGCTGATCGACAACCTCAACGACACCCTGGCCACCGTCGCCCAGCGCGGCGACGAATTCTCCAGTGCCGTAGACGGTCTCGAGCGTCTGGTCACCGGATTGGCCGCCGACCGGGACCCGATCGGGGAGGCGATCACCGCACTCGACAACGGCACCGCGTCGGTGGCCGGCCTGCTCACCCAGGCCCGCCCGGGACTGGCCGGCACGGTCGACCAACTCAATCGGATGGCCCCGCTGCTGTCCAACGACACCGACCTGGCCCGCCTGGACCTGACCCTGCAGAAGGCGCCGGCCAACTACCGCAAACTCGTGCGGCTCGGCTCCTACGGCAGCTGGATCAACCAGTACCTGTGCGGCCTGTCCGTGCGGGTGACCGATCTGCAGGGCCGAACCGCGTACTTCCCGTGGATCGTGCAGAACACCGGAAGGTGTGCCGAACCCTGATGCTGAAATACCGAGGAAACTCCCTGATCCGGACCGGCTTCATCGGCGTGGTGCTCATCGCGCTGGTGATCGCGGTCGGGCTGCAACCCCAACAGCTATGGTCGATGGCGACCTCCGTCCGCTACCACGCGCTGTTCGCCGAGGCAGGCGGACTGGCGGCGGGCAACGCGGTGAAGGTCTCCGGCGTGACCGTGGGCAGTGTCTCCAGCGTCGAACTCGACCACGGCAGCGCGCGCGTGACGTTCGCCGTGAAAAGCACGGTGCGGCTCGGTGAGGAGACCACCGCTCACATCCGCACCGGTACCCTGCTGGGCGAGCGGGTGCTGACCCTGGAACCGCAGGGCCCCGGTAGCCTCGGCGCCGCCGGCGTGATCCCGCTGACACGGACCGCGTCGCCGTACTCGCTCAGCGACGCCATCGGCGAATTCACCTCCAACAGCGCAGGCACCGACACCGCCGCGATCAACCAGGCCCTCGACACCCTGTCGGAGACCATCGAGCGGGTGGCGCCGCAGCTGGCACCCACCTTCGACGGCTTGACCCGGCTGTCGCAGTCGTTGAACAGCCGCGACGAATCGTTGCGCGGATTACTCAAGAGTGCCGCCGACGTGACCGGGATCCTGTCGGAGCGCAGCCAGCAGGTGAACACCCTGATCCTCAACGCCAACGACCTGCTCGACGTGCTGCAGCAACGGCGGCACGCGATCGTCAACCTGCTGGCCAACACCTCCGCGGTGGCCCAGCAGCTGTCGGGACTCGTCGCGGACAACGAAAAGGACCTCGCCCCGACCCTGGAACGGCTGAACACCGTCTCGGAGATGCTGCAGCGCAACAGCGACAACATCGCCAAGGCACTGACCGGTCTCGCGAAATACCAAGTGACCCAGGGTGAGGCGGTCAACAACGGGTTCTACTACAACGTGATGGTCGCCAACCTGCTGCCGGCGCAGACTCTCCAGCCGTTCCTGGACTACGCGCTGGGGTTCCGGCGGGGCGTGAACGCCGGGCAGCCGCCCGACAATGCGGGCCCGCGCGCCGAGATCCCCTTCCCCTACAACGGAATTCCCGGAGGTTGATGATGGTCGCCGAGGGGAGGTTCAGAAACCCCGCAGTCAGCAAGGCCGTGCTGGTGGCCCTGGTGGCACTGCTGGTCGCCGGTTCGGCGTTCGTGGTGCACCGGGCGTTGTTCAGCCCGAAGACGATCACCGCGTACTTCAGCGCGGCGACCGCCATCTACCCCGGCGATGAGGTCCGGGTCGCCGGGGTGAAAGTCGGGACGATCGGCGCCATCGAACCGCAGGGCACCCGGGCCAAAGTCACCCTGGCCGTCGACCGCAATGTGCCCATTCCCGCCGATGCCAGGGCGGTCATCGTGGCTCAGAACCTGGTGGCCGCGCGCTATGTACAGCTGACGCCGGCATACGGATCCAGCGCGGCTCCCGACGGGCCGACGCTGCCCGACGGCGCCGAGATCGGTCAGGACCGCACCGCCGTCCCCGTCGAGTGGGATGAGATCAAGGAGCAGTTGACGCGGCTGGCCACCGATCTGGGGCCGACCGGCGACGTCTCGGCGACCTCGGTCGGCCGGTTCATCGACACCGCCGCCAACGCCATGGACGGCAACGGCGGGAAACTGCGCGAGACCATCGCCCAGCTGTCAAGCATGGGTCGTATCCTCGCCGACGGCAGCGGCAACATCGCCGACGTGATCGAGAATCTCCAGATCTTCGTCACCGCATTGCGCGACAGCAATGTTCAGATCGTGGAGTTCCAGAACCGGCTCGCCTCGCTGACCAGCGTGGTGGACGGCAGCCGCGCCGACCTCGACGCGGCGCTGGACAACCTGTCGATCGCCATCGGTGACGTGCGGCGATTCATCTCCGGCAGCCGCGACCAGACCGTCGAACAGATCCAGCGGCTGACCGCCGTCACCCAGAACCTCTCCGACAACAGCATGGCGCTGAAGAACGTATTGCACACCGCGCCAACCGCTCTCGCCAACGGCTACAACATCTACAACCCCGACACCGGGACGGCGCTCGGGGCGTTCGCGATGAGCAACTTCTCCAACCCCGTGGCGGTGGTCTGCTCGGCGATCGGTGCGGTATCCAATGCGACGGCGCCCGAAACGGCGAAGATCTGTGCGCAGTATCTCGGTCCGGCGTTGCGGCTGATGAACTTCAACTATCTGCCCTTCCCGTTCAACGCCTATCTGCAGAAGTCGCCGAGCCCGGAGAACCTCGTCTACTCCGAACCGGGGCTGGCGCCGGGCGGGGGAGGGACACCCCCCGGCGCCGTCGAGATTCCGCCCGCGGTCTCGGCGTACACCGGCGCCGGGGACGTCGCGCCCCCGGCGGGTTGGACCGATCCGTCGGCGCCGCCCGGCGCCTACGCACCGCACGGCCTGCCCGCGCCGCCGCAGCCCGCCCTCTTCCCCGGGGCGACGATCCCCCCGGGTGTGCCGCCGCCACCGCCGCCACCGGGCCCGTCGAATCTGCAGGACATCCTGCTGCCGGCAGAAGCGCAACCGGCCCCGCCCGGGGGAACGCCGTGAGCGCCCGCAGGGCGGCGCGAAGCCTGGCGGCGCTCGCCTCGTGTGTCGCGCTCACGGTGAGCGGATGCGCCTTCGAAGGCGTGAACTCGCTGCCGCTGCCCGGCACCGTCGGCACCGGGCGCGACTCCACCACCTACCATGTCCAGATCGCCAATGTCGGCTCCCTGGAATCGAATTCGCCCGTGATGGTGTCCGACGTGGTGGTCGGGACGGTCGGCAGGATGACGGTGCGGGACTGGCGCGCCGACGTCGAGGTCTCCGTGCGGCCCGATGTCGCCGTCCCGGCCAATGCGATCGCCACCGTCGGGCAGACCAGCCTGCTGGGGTCGATGCACCTGGCGCTGAACCCGCCGCCGGGCGAGCCGCCGAGCGGACGGCTGCAGCCCGGCGCCACCATCCCGCTGGACCGGACGTCGACCTATCCGTCCACCGAACAGACGCTGTCGTCGCTGTCGGTAGTGATCAACGGGGGCGGGCTGACCCAGATCGGTGACATCGTCACCAACTTCAACGCCGCGCTCAACGGGCGCGAAGACCAGATCCGTGACCTGTTGCGACGGTTGAACAATGTCGTTGGCATGCTCGACGGACAGCGAGACGACATCAACGCCACCATCGGCGCGCTCAACCGGCTGGCGGGCACGTTCGCCGGCCAGCGTGACGTGATCACCGATGCGCTGCAACGCATTCCGCACGCGCTGGAGGTACTCGACCGGGAACGCCCACGTCTCACCACGGCCCTGGAGAAGCTGGGCACGTTCAGCGACACGGCATCCGGGTTGATCAACGACTCCCAGGCCGACCTGGTGCGCAACCTGGAGAATCTCGAGCCGACGGTGAAGGCGCTGGCCGACCTGGGCCCCGATCTGCCCACGGGACTGATCTACCTGCCCACGTACCCCTACACGCAGGACTTCATCGACCGGGCGATCCGCGGCGACTACATGAACCAGTTCATCCAGTTCGACTTCACCATCCCCAGACTCAAACGCGGCATGTTTCTGGGCACCCGCTGGGGTCAGGAGGGAGCCACACTGGTGCCCGCCCCGGGCGACCCGTGGTACCTCTCCTACACCTACGACCCGCTCAAAGCGCCGATCGCGCCGCCCCCCACGGACGTCGCGACGATGCCGCCCCTTGTCGACATCCCGCCGGAGACGACGGCAGATCCGGCGCCGATCGATCACGCGGCGGCCCCGGCCGATCAGCCAGTGCCGGCAGGCCCGGCGGCACCCGCGGCCCCGGCGGATCAGCCAGTGCCTGGCGGCCCCGCACCGGTGGGAGGTGTCGGCTGATGCTGACGCGCTTCGTCCGAAACCAGTTGATCCTCTTCACCATCGCATCGGTGATCGGCCTGACGGTCATGGTGTTCGCGTACATCCAGGCGCCGACGCTGCTCGGCATCGGCCGCATCGAAGTGACGCTGAAACTGCCGTCCACCGGCGGGCTCTACCGGTTCTCCAACGTCACCTACCGCGGTGTCGCGGTCGGCAAGGTCACCGATGTGCGCGCCACCCGCGACGGCGCCGAGGCGACCCTCTCACTCAGCTCGTCGACGAAGATCCCCGCAGACCTGCAGGCCGACGTCCGCAGTGTCTCGGCGGTCGGCGAACAGTACGTCGACCTGCGGCCGCGCACCGACAGCGGACCGTATCTGAGCGACGGATCGGTGATCACCACGGAGAACGCGTCGATCCCGCAGGCCGTCGGACCCATGTTGGACCAGGTCAGCGCCCTGGTGGACAGCATCCCCTCCGGCCAGCTCAGCGCGCTGCTCGACGAATCCTTCACTGCGCTCGACGGCGCCGGCTACGACCTCGGATCGCTGTTCGATTCGTCGAGCAGACTCGCCGCCGACGCCAACGCGTCGGCAGGCCACGCCCGCGCGCTGATCGACGACAGCCGCCCGCTGCTGGACGGACAGCTCGCGTCGGCCGACGCGATCAGGACCTGGGCGCGCAGCCTCGCCGGGATCACCGGCCAGGTCGCGGCGAACGACGCCCAGGTACGCACCATCCTGCGGACCGGGCCGGAAGGCGCGAACGAGGCGTCCCGGCTGCTCGACCAGGTCCGGCCCACGCTGCCCCTGCTCCTGGCCAATCTCACCACCATCGGGCAGATCGGAATCACCTATCACGCATCCCTGGAGCAGCTGCTGGTGCTGTTCCCGCCCTACCTGGCGTCCACACAGTCCTACGGAGCACCGAAGAACAACCCCACCGGGATGTCACTGGGCGACTTCACCATCACGATGAACGACCCGCCGCCCTGCACGGTGGGTTTCCTGCCGCCCTCGTCCTGGCGATCTGCCGAGGACCTCAGCGACGTCGACACCCCCGACGGGCTGTACTGCAAACTGCCCCAGGACTCCTCGATCGGCGTGCGTGGCGCCCGCAACTACCCCTGCATGGGAGAGCCGGGTAAGCGCGCGCCGACCGTCGAGATCTGTGAGAGCGACAAACCCTTCGAACCGCTGGCGATGCGCCAGCACGCCCTGGGCCCGTATCCGTTCGACCCCAACCTGGTCGCGCAGGGCATTCCGCCCGACGACCGTGTCGACTTCGGCGACCAGATCTTCGGCCCGCTGCTGGGCACGCCCATGCCGCCACCGGCACCCCCGGCCGCGGCGCCACCGCCGGACGGGACGCCGCCTGCCCCGGCCGACGCACCGCCCGCGCCCGGTGCCGCACCGAGCGCGTTCGCACCCGACCAGGCCGGTGGCCCGTCGGTGGCGACCGCCACCTACGACCCGCAGACCGGGCAGTACGCCACCCCGGACGGGAAGGTGTACAGCCAGCCCGATCTCGTCGCCCCGGCCGCCACGTGGCAGGACCTGCTCCCGAAGTGAGGGTGGTGGCCTAGCGGCGGATGTAGCGAGTGGCAGTGAGCCGCTCGGAGACCGAACAGGACTTGGAGTCGCGCCAGCCCTGCGCGCGCAGGATCTCTCGTATCGCGGCGTCGCCGAAACCCACCCCGCGGCCCTTCGGATATACGACCCACAGCGGCAAGGAGCCGGCTATGGTCCGGGATTCGTCGAGCCGGTCAGGGCCGTCGACGCGCGCGATGACCATCGCGGCGTCCTCGCGCTCATCGGTGACCACGCCGTCCAACGCTTGCGCGAGCTCCGCGTCGTCGCACGGTCCGATCAGCAATGCCGTGGCGCCGCGGTCGAGTCCGAGCTTGGCGCGCAGCGTCGGCGGCGGGGTCAGGATCGCGGTGGCCCACGCCGCGGCGGCTCGCTCACCGAGTTCCAACTCCGCCGTCTCGCCCGCACAGCGGAAGCGCAGCGACGCCGCATCGGCGAGGACGTCGGTCATCGCGGCGATCGGGTAACGACGGCGGATGTCGCCGCGCAGGATCAGCTCGCGCGCCTCCAACAGGGCCTTGACCTCTCCGGCGACCTCTCCGGCTTCGTCTCCGACCCGTGCGTGCACGACCGCTTCACGCCCCATCTGCCATCCCCAGTCGTTGCACCGCGGCGGCGACTTCCGCCAGCAGCTCGGTATCCGTCTGGTACATCCAGTTCCGGCCCTGGCGGTCCAGAATCAGCAGACCCGATTTCCGGAGCACCTTCAGATGCTCCGACACCGATGGCAGCGAAAGGTGTGACAGCTCCGACAGTTCTCCCGCTGATCGCGCTCCGCCGCCGCACGCATGCACGAACACCCGCCGGTCGTGGTGTGACAGGGCGCGCAGTGCCTCGCTCAGGTTTTCCTCCTCGATGCTCACCCCCGGCGATCCGGCTGCGCGATCGGTGTCACTTCTGGATGACGGTCAGGAGGTTGCCTGCGGGGTCCTCTACCTGGGCTTTGCGTACCCACCCAGTGTCGGTCGCGGGCATCACGATTCGCCCGCCGGCCGTCTGGGCGTCGGTGAGCGCCGCATCGAGGTCGTCGACGACGACGCCGAGCGTCAGCGACGCCTCCGGCGCTTCGACCAGGGCGCCTCGAAGAGTTGGTGTGGACAGCTGCGCATACCCGGGCCCGCGCGGCTCGACGTCCCAACCGAACACCGAGCGGTAGAACGACGAGAGTGTGTCGATATGCGTCCCCGCCACGTCGAAATGGCCGACCACAGCTGGTCCTGCCGGCATGTGTGCCTCCTCCGGATCGGTGGACGTTCGCATTCGGAGAATATTTAGGAATAATCCGAAATGTCAACACAGGCGGCGCCGGCTACTCGATCGACGATGGCCGTCCGCACATAAGCCCCGCAACACCGGCGGGTCTGTGAAGCTATGCCGATGACGGATCGCCAGCAGGACCGAGTCGAGGTGTTGGGGAACCTCGGCCCGAACTGGTTCGCCTCGGTGATGGGCACCGGCATCGTGGCGAACGCCGGTGCGACGCTGCCGGTGCACCTTCCCGGCCTGCGGGGTTTCACCGAGATCGTGTGGGTGGTCGCCGCCCTGCTCCTGGTCGTCCTGACGGTCCTGGTCGGCGGGCACTGGCTGCGGCACCCGACCGTGGCGCGCAGCCACGCCCGCAACCCGCAGATGGCTCACTTCTACGGCGCCGCACCGATGGCGCTGCTGACGGTCGCGTCCGGTGCGCTGCTGGTGGGCAAGGACCTCATCGGCGAACGTGTGGCGGTCGACCTCGCCTGGACACTGTGGGCCGCGGGAACGCTGGGCGGATTGTTCACCGCGGTCAGCATCCCGTTCCTGATGTTCACCCAGTACAACGTGGAAGCCAGTTCGGCGTTCGGCGGCTGGCTCATGCCCGTGGTGCCACCGATGGTTTCGGCCGCGACGGGGGCGCTGCTCATCGGCCACCTGCCGCCCGGCACCGCGCGGGCCACCCTGCTCTACGGCTGCTACGCCATGTTCGGCCTGTCGTTGGTCGCGTCACTGCTCATCGTGTCGATGATCTGGACCCGCCTCACCCTGTACGGCACCTCCGGGACCGCGCGCGTGCCCACCCTGTGGATCGTCCTCGGGCCGCTGGGCCAATCCATCACTGTCGCAGGACTTCTCGGAACCCAGGCCATCCTGGCAGTCGAACCGGCGATAGCCGGGCCGATGAACGCCTTCGCGATCCTGTTCGGGGTGCCGGTGTGGGGATTCGCGGTGCTGTGGATCGCGCTGGCGGCGTCGTTGACCATTCGAACGATGCGCCGCGGTATGCCGTTCGCGCTGACATGGTGGAGTTTGACGTTCCCGGTCGGCACCTTCGTCACCGGCACCACGCAACTGGCCCTGCACACGCATCTGCCCGCCTTCCGCTACGCCGCGGTGATCGTCTACGTCGCGTTGCTGAGCACCTGGCTGCTGGTCGCCGCTCGCACGATGCGCGGCAGTGTGCGGGGCAATCTGTTGCAACCGCCACCGAACACCGGCCCGGTGCGGCCGCACAAGGATCCAGTGCAGTCCTAGTCGACCTGGTCGGCCTTGACGAGTTTGAACGGCATGTTGATGAACATCGATTTGCTCACCCCACAGGCACCGCTGACGCCCGTGGTCTGATCCTCTCCGACCAATGTCGTCGACGTCGGATCGGTCACCGCGCCGTCGGGGGTCGTCGGCCGGAACCGAAAGATCTGGAATCCCGGCGCGGTCGTGCCGTCGGGGCACGGTATCCAGTTGTCCACGGTGCGTTTGACGTACCACACACCGCTCTTCTGGTAGATCGGCGCGGACCAGCCCCAGCTGCTGTCGACCGTCCCCGTGCACTCCCCGGGGTAGCTGCACCGGGTGCTGATCGTCCACGTACTGCGCAGACTGGCCTGCTCGAAGAAGATCTCGTTCTTTCGTGCCCATTCGCCGTTGGACGTGGCGACATAGGTTCCGTTGAGGCCCCAGTCGTTGCCCGCGTGCGCCGCCGGCGGGGGGGTCATGCCGAGGCACACCGCCGCGGCCGCGGCCGCACCCATCGACACCGCGGACATACGCAGCATGGCCGGCTCCTCGGGACTGGTCGGGGGAGCGGATTCGAAGCGCCCGACACTAACACCGGGCCGCCGGTGGCGGCGGCGAAACCGCCCACTGACCGGACAGTTCGAACCCGGGTCCGCAGGGGACATGTCACAGTGGCGGAGTGCGAGTACTCGTCGCTGTCGTCGCCGCACTGCTGACCGCAGGGATGACGTCGCCTGTGCCCGCCGCCGCACAGCCACCGGCCTGCGACGACCCGTACTGCGTACCGGGTATCACTCCCGGCGTCGTACTCGGTGCGCCGTGCGCCGACACCAGCCACTACGTATTCGGCACCACGTCATGGGGCCGCCTGGTGTTCTGCGGTTCGCCCAGACGCTACGAGCCGCGCTACTTCCGGTCGCCGTCGTTGATGGGTATCAAGGAGTTCGGCGCGAACTGCACCGGTTTCGAGAACCGCGTCGCCCAGGCCCCCGACGGGCTCTTCCTCACGTGCACATCGACCGACGGCGCGGCGACCTGGGTGCGCGGCGATGCCTAGGGCGGTGACGGCACTACTGGCCGCGGCGGTGATCGCCGCCGCCACAACGGTTCCGGCGTATGCCGACGAGCCTGTGCTGCGCCACGTCACCTACACCGTCACGGCGGACAGTCCGGTGTCTGCCGACATCTACTATCGGGACACCGACCCGCCGACCTGGGCCGACTACAGCCACAACCCGTACGTGTTCAGCCCGAGGGCGGTCGTCGACGTAGGCCCGGATACGCCGTGGGTACTCGACGTCATGCTGGCCGACCCCGATCGATGGGCGATGGTCACCGCCAGCAACGGGCTCTCCGCGGTCACGCCGACGTTCCGTTGCCAGCTGGCGGTGGACGGGGTCGTGGTCGCCTCCGACGACGGACCGAAGGGTGCCTTGTGCGCATTGCGGCACTGGTGAACAGCGGACGGCGACAGCCGCCCGGACCAACAGGTAGGGAAACGATTTGCGGAACGGAACACGGCTGAAACGGCCCGGCGAGTATTCTCGCCCAGTGCCCGACGACAGCGACCCGCCGCGGCACGGCGATGCCGATGCGGTCGGGGCGGACGCGCTCACCCTCGCCGAGGAGGCCGAAGCCGAAGCGGCCGAAGCCGAAGCGCTCGCGGCCGCGGCCCGTGCCAGAGCCAGGGCCATCCGGCTGCGCAGGCAGGCGCAGGCGTCGGTAACCGAATCCGCTGTCAGCACCACCGAAACGGACACCGAAACCGCCGGGGAACAGGACGATACCTCCGCAGACGCCACGCAATCCGTGGCGGAATCGCCGGCCGACGGGGACACGTCCCGCCCGCGTCGCCCACGATGGCGGCGGTGGCACAGAATCCGTGCACCGCGATGGACGACCGTCGCGGCCGCGCTCGCGTTGCTGTCCACCTGTGCGCTCCTGGCGGCCAGCGGCTACATGACCTGGCACCACCGCGAGGCCGTGCAGCAACAGCGCAACTCGGCGGAGTTCACGGCGGCCGCACGTCAGATCGTCGTGACCCTGATGTCGATCGACTTCAACAACGCCCAGGGCGACGTCGACCGGATCATCGACAATTCCACGGGCCCGTTTCGTGACGACTTTGCCAGTGCCGCAGATGATTTCATCAAAGTTGCCACGGACGCCAAGGTGACCACCAACGCGACGGTCA
Source organism: Actinomycetota bacterium (assembly GCA_018268465.1). GTDB lineage: Bacteria > Actinomycetota > Actinomycetes > Mycobacteriales > Mycobacteriaceae > Mycobacterium. The sequence continues at coordinate 30,504 of JAFDWN010000024.1, read as the reverse complement.
AGGCGGCCGCGGTCGAGTCGATGACCTCGGACTCGGCGGTCGTGCTGGTCACCGCCGCCTCCACGGTCACCAACGCCGCAGGGGCCAAAGACGCCCCGCGCACCTGGCGCCTGAGCGTGGACGTCCAACGGGACGGAGACCGGATCAAGATGTCGAAAGTCGAGTTCGTGCCGTGACCGTCGACGAGATGAGCGCCGACGCGCTCGACACCACCGAGGAACCGGACCGGGCCGCCGATCCCGCCGCCGAGACGGACCCCGCTGCCGGGGCAACGCCCGCCCGGGGCGGGTGGCGCGTGCGCTGGCCCGCCATCGCCGTCGTCACACTGCTGGTGGCGTCGGCCGTGCTGGCCACCGTCCTGTACCTCACCCAGCACCGCGTCGACCGGCAGACCGACGCCGCGGTGGCCGCCGAGGTCGTGCGCGCCGCATCGGCGGCCACCACCTCGTTGCTGTCCTACACCCCGGACAACCTCGACGGCGACCTTGCGACCGCCAAATCCCACCTGACCGGCGACTTCCTGGCGTACTACACCGATTTCGCCGATCAGGTCGTCGCACCGGCGGTCCGGGACAAGGCCGTCACCGCCGACGTCAGCGTCGTGCGTGCCGCCGTGAGCGAGTTACACCCGGACTCGGCCAAGGTGCTGGTGTTCCTCAACCAGGTGACCACCAGCAGGGACCGGCCCGATCCGGCCCAGACCGCAAGCAGCGTCATGGTCGGCATGACGAAAGTCAATGGTGCATGGCTCATCTCGGCGTTCGATCCGGTCTAGACGCGGGCGCCGCGGTCCAGCGGCGGGTGCCGTGTCAGCGCGCCGCGGCCGGTGCGGCGGCGACCGCGACGGACTTCGCCCACCGGTAGTCGGCCTTACCCGCCGGTGAGCGCACGATGGCCGGCACCGTGACGAAGGCCTTGGGAATCTTGTACCGGGCCAGGGACCGGGCGCAGAGGTCGGCAAGTTCGTCGTCGCCCGCCGAATCGCCCTCGGCGAACTGGATCACCGCGACCACCTCGCTGCCCCATCGTGGCGACGGTCTGCCGACGACCACGACGTCATAGACCGCGGGGTGGGCCGCGAGCGCGCGTTCGACCTCCTCGACGAAAATCTTCTCCCCGCCGGAGTTGACGGTCACCGAATCGCGGCCAAGCAGTTCGATGCGGCCGTCGGCGCGCGCATCGGCACGATCGCCGGGCACCGACCACCGCACGCCGCCGACGGTGGGGAAGGTCCGCGCCGACTTCGCCTCGTCACCCAGATAGCCCAGGGGGATGCGGTCGCGGCGGGCCAGCCAGCCCTGCCCCTCGCCGGGCTGCAGAACCCGGTCCAGATCGGCCGACAGCACAGCGGTGTCGTCCTGCGGGGTGAACGTCGCGACCTCGCCGCCCGCACCCGCGGCGGTGAACGTGCTCATCTGCGCGCCGGATTCGGAGGCGCCGACCGCGTCGAGCAGCATGACGTGCGGCAGTGCGGCGAGGATGCGGTCACGCAGCGTCGGCGACAGGGCGGCTCCGCCGTTGGAGATGGTGACCAGCCCGGACAGGTCATAGTCCCCGCGTTCGATCTCGTCGGCGAGTGGACGCGCGATCGCGTCCCCGACCACCGGAATGCTCAGTACCCGTTCACGTTCGGCCAGTCGCAGGGCGGCGCCGGGCACCAGCCGATCGACGTCGTCGGGAATGACGAGCTTTCCGCCCATCGCGATGGCGTTGTAGGCGGCCCACTGCGCCGCTCCGTGCATGAACGGCGGGATCATCAGCATCGACATCGCCCCGGCCGAGCGCGCGGCCTGCTGGGCCAGTTCGTCGTAGGACGCCAGGAATCGGCTGGTGCCGAAGGGTCTGCCGCCCATTGCCGACAGGAAGATGTCGTGCTGGCGCCACAGCACGCCCTTCGGCATGCCCGTCGTGCCGCCGGTGTAGAGGATGTAGAGGTCGTCCCCCGACGGTGTCGGCATTGCCCCGGGGTCGGGGGTGGCCAGCGCCTCCTCGTAGTCGATCGCCCCGGCCAGCAGCGGGTGGCCGGATCCGTCGGCCACCTGGACGAGCAGTGCCAACCCGGGCAGCCGGTCCCGGATCGCGGCCACACGCGGCGCGAACTCGGCGTTGTACACCAGTGCCCTGGCCCGCGAGTCGGTCAGCAGGTAGACCAGTTCGTCCTCCACGTACCGGTAGCTGACGTTGAACGGTGCCACCCTGGCGCGATAGCTGCCGATCATCGCCTCGAGGTACTGGTTGCCGTTGCGCAGGTAGATGCCGCAGTGGTCCTGGCCCGACTCGTGTCCGCGCAGACGGTCGCGGTCCGTGTGGCAACCCAGTCCGTGCGAGACGAGGTAGCGGGCGAACCCGTCGACACGGGCATCCGTCTCGCGGTAGGTGAGCCTGAGGTCACGCCATATCAGGAAGGTGGCCTCCGGGATTGCGGCGGCAACCGCCGAGAACACCGTCGACAGATCGAATTGCGCGGAACTCATGGCACTCCTGTGTGCACGGACGCGGATACCCCGACCATACACATGGGCGGTGACTGTATGGCCTGATGCGCGGGTGCCGAAGAGGTCAGACGGGGAAGAACCCGTTGCCGGTGTACACGCCCGGCTGCCAGCCTCGCGCGCCCAGGCACAGCATCGGGCGCCCGTCGGGGGATTGCGCCGCCGCCTGGGAGCCGGGGCACGGGGCACCGATGTCCTGAACGCCATAGAGCGGATAGGACGCCACCCAGAACCCGGTGTAGATCGGCGGCCACTGATTGGGGATCCACCGGCACTGCAACGCCTCACCGCCGGGGCCCCGGCCGAAAACATTGACCTGCCAGCTGGTGCACGGCGCGCCCAGCGACGCCTCGTAACTCATACCGGGCACGTCCGTCGAATAGCGGCCCGGACTGTCCGAGGACGGCGGATCCGCCGCGGCGGCGGATGCGGAGCCGACGACGGCCGCGGCAAAGGCCGCGGCGGCGATCAGTGCGCGAATCATCGGCCTTCCCCACACTCGGCTGGATCGGGTGGCCATGAGCCTAACGGGTGCGACCGCCGGCAACTCTGTTTTGCCGAACTAGTCGGCGGCGTCGGAGTCCAGCACGCCGACCGCGATGCCGTAGGGCAGGAACCGCACCCGGCGCGCAGGATCGGTGTTGGTCTTGTTGGCCCGCAAGGCGTCGAGTTCGGTGGGGAACACCTGCTCGATGTGCGCGCCGCCGTCGGCGTCGACGGTGAAGATGGCCCACACACCGTCACCGGCCTCACCGGTGGTCTCCGGCTCCTGGCGTGACCGTCTGGCGAATTCGTCGAGCAGCGTGCCCCAGCCGGCCCGCTCGCCCGACGTCGAGAAGAACCTGGTGACCCCTTCGAGAGCCTCACGGGCGACACGATCGAAGTCGTCCGGATCGAAGCCAAACGGTCCATTGGTACCCATTGCCGTCCTCCTTATGGCGACCTCTTGGACACCAGGGTAGTCACCCGTGTGCGCGCCGCGGTGAGACAGCGCCATGATGGACGCACACATGACCTACACACACGACGACATGCTGGCCGCAGTCGAACGGTCGCCCGCCGCGGCGGGCGCACACGACCGCGCGGCCTGGCTGGCCCTGTTCACCGACAACGCCGTGCTGGAGGACCCCGTCGGCTCCCGGCCGCATCAGGGGCACGCGTCGATCGGGCGTTTTTACGACGCGTTCATCGATCCGTGCAACGTCGTGTTCCGCCCGGACGCCGACATCGTCGTCGGCACGACGGTGATCCGCGATCTGGAACGCACGATCACCATCACCCCCGGGGTGGGACTCAACGCCCCCGCCTACCTGCGCTACGACCTCGAGCCGATCGGTGGGGAATTGAAAATCTCTCGGCTACAGGCATTTTGGGAACTTCCGGTGATGCTGGCGACCTTCATGCGCGGGGGAGTCAAATCCGTACCCGCCGGCGGACGGTTGTCGCTGGCACTGCTGAGCAGTCAGGGATTCGGCGGCGCCGCGGCGTTCGTCGGAGGTATCCGCGGCGTCCGGGTGCCGGGTAAGCAGCGGGTCGAACAACTCCTGCGGGATGTGTGCGCCGGCGACGAGGTCGCCGTGCGCCGGCGATTGGCCAGGGGCACGTCGGTCACCATCGGCGACTCCGTGCCACTGGGTATGTCGGGCCTCGTCGACCGGTTGCGCGGGGCGCGGTTCCGCAAGGTGATCGCCTCGGGTCGCCACGTCGCCGCCGGCATCGAACACGACCATGCCCGCGGGGTGCTCATCGTCGACATGGAGCCGAAATCGCTGCGGATCGACCGGTTGCGGTACTTCGAGTCCCCGCGGCACGAGGGGTACACACCAGATTCGGCCGGGTTGCGCTGAGCAGGACACGCGGCGTGAGACGGTATCAGGATCATGCCTGACCACCAGTACGTCACCTACGAAGAGTTCGGCCGGCGGTTCTTCGAGGTCGCGGTGACCGAGGAGCGCGTCGGCGACGCGATCGCGGCGATCGCCGGGGACGCCTTCGAGATCGGGCCGATCGCGCAGGGACCGGGCAAGATCGCCAGGGTCAGCGCCAAGGTCACCATTCAGCCGCCCCGGGTGAGCCGCCACGTCGGCGAGATGATCACGTTCACCATCCGGATCCCGCTGGAGATCGACATGATCGTCGACCTGCGCATCGACAAGCCGCGCTTCGTCGTGTTCGGCGACATCGCGCTGCGCGCCACCGCCCTGGCCGCCGAGCCGCTGCTGCTCATCCTCGACGTCAAGAAACCGCGCCCGTCCGACATCTCCATCCACGTGACGTCGAAATCGCTGCGCGCCGAGGTCGTGCGGATCATCGGCGGGGTTGACGGCGAGATCAAGCGGTTCATCGCCGCGCACGTGGCCGGCGAGATCGACAGCCCGGAATCCGTCGAGGCGAAGGTCATCGACGTCGCAGACCGGCTCGACGCCGCATGGTCAGGCGCCTGAGACGCTATGCGCGCAGCGTGAACTGATTGACGTCGATATAGCCGACGCGGAACAGCTCCGCGCAGCCGGTGAGGTACTTCATGTACCGGTCGTAGACCTCCTGGGACTGGATCGCCACGGCGTCATCCCTGCGCGCCTCCAGTGCCGCCGCCCACAGGTCCAACGTCCTGGCGTAATGCTCCTGCAGCGACTGGACCCGTACCACCGCGAAGCCGGCCGCGGTGGCGCGCTCGGTCACCATCGGAACCGACGGCAGCCGTCCGCCCGGGAAGATCTCGGTCACGATGAACTTGATGAACCGGGCGAACTCGAACGACAGCGGCATCCCGCGTTCGACCATCTCCCGCGGATGCAGGCCGGTGATGGTGTGCAACAGCATCACCCCGTCATCGGGCAGCACCCGGTGGGCCATCGCGAAAAAATCGTCGTAGCGTTCGTGGCCGAAGTGTTCGAACGCGCCGATGGAGACGATCCGGTCGACCGGTTCGTCGAACTGCTCCCAGCCCCGCAGCAGGACGCGCCCCCCGCGCTCACCGGCCGCCCCGTCCAGCAGCCCCCCGACGTGGTCGGCCTGGTTGCGGCTCAGGGTCAGGCCCACGACGTCGACGTCATAGACCTCACGGGCCCGCATCATCGTCGAGCCCCAGCCGCATCCGACGTCGAGCAGCGTCATCCCCGGCCGCAGCCCGAGCTTGCCGAGCGCGAGGTCGATCTTGGCGATCTGGGCCTGCTCCAGCGTCATATCGTCGCGTTCGAAGTAGGCGCAGCTGTAGGTCCGGGTGGGGTCCAGGAACAACCGGAAGAACTCGTCGGACAGGTCGTAGTGGGCCTGGACGTCGTCGAAGTGCGGCGTCAGGTCGTCCCCGTGCGGTGGCATTTCGTCAGCCTACGGACCGGCCACCGGACGCTGGTCCCCGACACCGTGCAGCTGCGGCCGCCGGGCCGGGTGGTCGTCGCCGATCGACAGACCCCTGGCGTGGCGCCACAGCCACGGCACGAGCATGTTCTGCGTCCACAGCAGCTGGGAGTGCATCCGCGCACCCAGCGACGGGCGCCCCGCCGGCGCCGACGCGTCGGCCCAGTCGTGGCTGCTGCCGGGCAGCCCGAGCGCTTCGGCGGCCGCTTCGGCGAACAGGATGTGCCCCTTGGTCGAACCGTGCACCCGGTCGGGGCTCCAGGTGTCGGGCTGGGTCATCGACGGCGCGCGGTACAGGTCGACGAGGCGCAGCCCGTGGCGCTCAGCCGCGGCGGTGATCGCGTCGTTGATCCGCAGCACCCGCGGCGCCAACAGCCGCCCCACCGGCAGGATCTGTGCAAGGTCGGGAAACGTCGTGGTCGCGACGGTGGCGCCCGATGCGGCCAGCCGTTCGTACATACGATCCAGATCTGCCAGCGCACGGTCGAAGCTGCGTCCGGGACGGGTCACATCGTTCATGCCGATGCACACCGTCACCAGGTCCGGCCGCATCGCCAGGGCCATGGGCAACTGCTCGTCGAGCACGTCGGCGATCCGCTTGCCGCGCACCGCGAGGTTGGCGTACTCCAGGCCGGGATGGTGTGTATCGACGAGATCGGCCAATCGGTCGGCGAATCCGACCAGCGCGCCGGAATCGTCGCCGTCCCACAAGCCCTCGGTCTGGCTGTCGCCGAGTGCGACGTAGCGGGTGTACACCACAGCGTGACTCTAACCCGCGGCGCCGCGCGCCGTTCCCCGCGACGGACCGCTACATCAACCGGGGCAGCCGGGTGAGGTTCAGCGGCCTGCCCACCGCACTGAGCTGATTGATGATGTCGTCCAACACCTTTCGCGGAACGGCTTGCCGCCATTGCGGGACCGTGCCGCTCAGCCGCACCCGGTCGGCCTCGATGCCGACCCCCGTCAGGATGAGCTGGTGGGGCAGTTCGGGCAGCCGTACCGGATAGGCGGGCATGCGTGCCGGCAGGGGGAGGCGGGTACGTCCCAACACCACGTCACGGGGCCGCAGCCACACCGTGGAACCGTCGATACCGGCCTCCACCGCGAGGCTGCCCAGCCGCGGTCGGCGCGCCAGACGCAGCCTGGCCACACCGTTGTCGTCGACGCCGGCCGCCACCCGGGGCACGAGACGTCCGAGCAGGTCGGCGGCCACCGGGGTGGCGATGTCGAGGGTGACGTCCACGGGTGCGGCCACGAGCACCGGCGGCGCCGACGGCCGCATGTGCACGTTGTGCAAGACCGCCGACGCGGCGTCGAAATGCGATCCGTTCCACTCGATGTCGCGCGCCGCGATCCGCACGTCGTTGAGCTGGCCGACCGACAGTGCCGCCAGGTCCAGGCGCGAATCGAACTCGGTCACGGTCAACCGCACCTCACCGTCGGGGAGACGGACCGTCAGCCGGCGACCCACCACCAGCCGGCGCAAGGTCATGAACACCGTGCGATAGGCCATCGCGGCGCCGTTGCTCACCGGCGCCACCGCCGCCGTCGACCACAGCGAGGTCAGCATGTCCAGCGGCCGAAACGGGTCCCAGCCACGTGGCTGCGGGTGGGTCATCCCACCAGCATCCGCCATCCGGGCGCGCAGTGAAGCGTATCCAGAGACCCCGCGCGTCGCCGTACCCTTGTCCGGTGAGGTCTCGCGGTGCCATCCTCCCGTCCCCGGTGAACGATGTCCGAGCTGCCGGCACGTCCCTGCGGTGTCGCAGGAGCGCCCGGTGACCCGGCCGACCGGCAAGGTCCGCAGGATCGTCCTGCTGACCCTGGGCTGGGAGGATCTGCCCAAGTCGGTGTCGGTGCACGGGGCGCCCGACGACATCCGGCTGCGCGAACCCGTGCCGGGGGTTCTGCTGCAGACCGACGGCGGGTGGGTGCTGCTCGACACCGGGTTCAACACGGCGCTGATCCGTGACCCGGCGCTGTACCGGCGGTATTACCCCGCGCTGGACTACCGGCCGGTGCTACCGGGGGACGGTGAGCCCATCGAGGAATCGCTGGCCGGGATCGGGGTGGACATCGACGACATCCACCTCGTCGCGGTCAGCCACCTGCACGTCGACCACGCCGGCGGTCTCAAGCTGTTCGCCGGGCGGGTGCCGGTGTGTGCGCAGCGCCGCGAACTCGATTACGGACTGTCCAATCATCCCGAACCCGAGCGGCATTCGATCTTCCGGGTGGATTTCGACGATCCGCGAATCGACTGGCGCCTCGCCGACGGCGAGGCGGAGATCGCGCCGGGCGTCACGGCGGTCCCGACCTACGGGCATACGCCGGGGCACCAGAGTTTCGTCGTCGAACTCGACGAATCGGTGGGCGGCGGCGGGTTCGTCTTCGCTTTCGACGCCGCCGATCTGACCGAGAACATCGAGCAGGAACTCGCCATCGGCGGTTTCATCGATGTCGATCCGCAGGAGACGGTCGAACCCATCCGCCGGCTCAAACGGCTGGCCACCGACAAGGGCTACCCGCTGATACCCGGCCACGACCCCCACGTGTGGCCGGCGATGACCAGGCAGTTCCACGAGCGGTTCGGACCGACCGGGCCGATCGGGTGAAGCGGTGAGAAGCGTTGTCAGTCAATCGTTGTCGATGATCCGGCGGGCCACCGCGGCGGCACGGTCGATCGGCACCGCGAACCCGATGCCGATATTGCCGGACTCGGTGCCGCCGATCGTGGCGATGGCGGTGTTCATCCCGACCACCTGACCCTGCAGATTGGCCAGCGGCCCGCCCGAGTTGCCCGGGTTGATCGACGCGTCGGTCTGCACCATCTCCAGCTGTTGCGGGCGGCCCGGCCCCAGCCGGGCGCTGCGGTCGACCGCACTGACGATGCCGGCCGTCACCGTGCTGTTGAGCCCGAGCGGCGCGCCGACCGCGATGACCGGCTGCCCGATCCGCAGCGCCGAACTCAGGCCGAGCGTCGCGGCCGGGGGCGGAGGGCCGGTCACCTCGAGGACCGCGACGTCGGTGTCCGGGTCGGTGCCGACCACCCGTGCCGACATCTGGCGCCCGTCGGACATCCGCACCAGCACCCGCGAGAATCCTTGTATCACATGGCTGTTGGTCAAGATGCGACCCTGGCCGTCGATGGCGAAGCCCGACCCGCGCGAGCGCCCGGCGCTCACCTCCACCACGGTGGGCAGCACCGCGTCGGCTGCCGCGCTCGCGTCGGGCACGACCCCCGCACCGCCCGCGGCCGGCTGATACTGACGGATGGCCGACGGCCCGCCCACGGCCGACGCGACGAGGTAGCCCGCGCCGCCGCCGGTCATCGCGCCCGCCAACAGGCACACCGCCGCGAAGGCCGCGGTGCGCCCGGCACGTCGCCGGAGCGTGGCCGGCGGCGGCGCGGCGGGCTGCAGCGGCTCCACCGCCGCCCGGCCGGCGGCGGGCGGGCCGATCCCGATCCGGGTCGGCACGGGCCTGATGGGCGGCCCGGCCGGTGTTGGCGGCGCGTCCCCGACGGGAACGTCCTGCGCGGGCAGGAAGTCCGGGCCGGCCCGGCGGCCGAGGTCGAATACGTCGGTCATATCGGCTCCTCAGATCAGGCGGGAAAACCAGCGCAGGGACAGTGCCGCGGCGAGCAGGCCGAACAGCAGCGCCACGGCGGCCACGTACGGCGTCACCTCCCGCCACTCGGTACGCCAGCCGATCGACGAGCCGATGTCGCGGTACACGTCACGCAGTTCGTCGCTGCTCCCGGCCGAATACGCGATGCCGCCGGTGGACTCGGAAAGCTCCTCGAGGGTCGCGGCGTCCACCGGGACCCGGATCGGGTAACCGCCGCTGTCCAGGACACCGTCGGCGGTGCCGTAGGCGATGGTGGACACCGGCACGCCCGCCGCCGAGGCCGCGAGGGCCGCCGCGGCGGGGCTGCGCCCACTCGTGTTGCTGCCGTCGGAGAGCAGCACGATGTGCGCGGGTAGCTGATCGCCGTCCAGGCCGGTGGCCGCGCGGATCTGGTCCAGCGAGGTGAACACCCCTTCGCCGATGGCCGTCCGGGAGTTGGTGGTGACCGAAGACAAGCTGGCCCTGGCTGATTCGTGGTTCGTGTCGGCCGCGTGCGCCACGACGGTCGACCCGGAGAAGGTGACCACCCCGACGTTGAACGTCGCGGGTAACCGCTCGATGAAATCACCGGCCGCGGCCAGCGCCGCCGTCAGCCGGTCCGGGCTGACGTCGCGGGCCTGCATGGACTCCGACGTGTCGATCGCCACGATGATGGTGGCTCGTTCGTAGGGTACGCGCACCGGCATCTCGGGCCGGGCCACCGCGAGGCCGACCAGGCCGAGCGTGACGAGCATCAGCACCGCGGGCAGATGACGCCGCCACTGGGGTCGTTCGGGAATCACCTTGTCCAGCAGGGGAAGAGCGGCGTAGCGCACGGCGTAACGCTGCCGGCGGCGCAGCGCGGCGACGTACGCCACCGCCATCAGCGCGACCGGTACCAGCATCAACAAGCCGAGCGGGAACAGAAAACTCATCGCCGCCGATCCCCCCGCGCCCGGCCGGCGGTGCGCCGGGTGCGCTGCCGGCGACCGACGAACCTGGCCAGATCACGTACCCAGTCGCGGCCCGTGCTCACCGGGAGATGTTCGGCCCCGCAGGCGCGGATCGCGGCGGCAACCTCGGCCCGATGCGCCGCCGCCGCATCGGCGTAGCGGCGCCGCAGCCGCCGATCGGAGGTCCACAGCTGACGCTGCCTGCCCGATTCAGGGTCGACGAGCAGCACCGACCCCACGTCGGGCAACGACAGCTCACGCGGGTCGACCACCTCGACCGCGATGACGTCGTGGCGTGCGGCGAGGCGGCGCAGCGCAGGCTCCCAGGCGAACGGGCGGTGAAGATCGCCGTGCGGATCGAGGAAGTCGGAGACCACGACGCGCAGGCCGGGCCGGTGTCTGCGCTGCCCGAACGCCTCCAACGCCGCATCCAGGCCGGGCGCGCCCGCGCCGACCCGATGCCCGGCCGCGGGCAGACGCACGGCCCGGTGCGCCGCCAGCCGCGACCGGTCGGGCCGATGCCACCGCAACCCGTCGGGGCCAAACGTGCACAACCCCAGCCGGTTGCCGGGCGCGTCGGTGAGCATCCCCACCGCCCAGACGATCTGCGTTGCCAGATCACGCTTTTCACACGACGCAGTGCCGAACGCCATACTCGGCGACTCGTCGAGCAGCACCCAGGTGTCGAGCTGATTGTCGGCCCGCGGCCGCCACACGTGCACGTCGGCCGATCGCGCGGTGATATTCCAGTCGATGCGGCGCACATCGTCGCCGGGCTGGTAACGCACCACCTCCTCGCGTTCGCTGCCCACCCCGAGCCGCACACCTTCGTGATCGCCCGCAACGAGACTGTCGATGCGCCGCCGGATACCCAGATCCAGCGTGCGCAGCGGATCGGCACTCACGACGCGGCCTCGGCCAGTTCGTCGGCCCGCGGCGCAATCTGGGGTGCGGGGACGGCGGCGAGCACCTCGCCGACGACGGCCCGCGGATCCACACCGTCGGCGACGGCGTCGAACGTCAGCACCAGCCGGTGCGCCAGCACGTCCGGCGCGATGTCGGCGACGTCGGACGGCAGGACGTAGTCGCGTCCGCGCAGCAACGCCAGCGCCCGGCTGGCCGACAGCAGGCCCAGCGAACCGCGCGGGCTCACCCCGTACTCCAGCAGCGGGGCGATCGGCGCCACCCCGTACTCCGCCGGCTGGCGGGTCGCCATCACCAGCCGCACGATGTAATGGGCCACCGCGTGGTGGACGAACACCTCCTCGGTGGTGCGCTGCAACCGGAGCACATCCTCGGGGGTCATCAGCCGCCGCGCCCGCGGCGGCCGCGCACCCATCCGCGCCAGGATCGCCATCTCGTCGAGTTCACCGGGATGCGACAGGTCCACCTTGAGCAGAAACCGGTCGCGCTGCGCCTCGGGCAGGTGATAGACGCCGTCGGTCTCGATGGGATTCTGGGTCGCCAGCACCAGGAAGGGATCGGGCAGCGCGAAGCTCCGCCCACCGATGCTGACCTGCCCCTCGGCCATCGCCTCCAGCAGCGCCGACTGCACCTTGGCCGGCGCCCGGTTGATCTCGTCGGCGAGGATCAGGTTGCCGAAGATCGGGCCCAGTTCGATGTCGAAGGTCTCCGTCGACGGCCGCCACACCCGCGTCCCCAGGATGTCACCGGGCATCAGATCCGGCGTGAACTGCAGCCGGTGGAAGGTGCCCCCGACCACCGCCGCGACGGTGCGCACCGCCAGCGTCTTGGCGATCCCCGGCACTCCCTCCAACAGGATGTGCCCGCCGGCCAGCAGACCGACCAACAGGCGTTCGAGCATCAGATCCTGGCCGACGACAACATGTTTCATCTCGAACAGCGCGCGCTCCACCAATGCGGTGGACACCGCCGCCGCGGTGGATTCCTCGGAAGTGCTCATGGGCCCAGTGCAGCACCGGTGGCCGAAAACGGGCGCAAGGTGCAGCGAAAGCCGACCGAAAGGCAGGTGGTCGCCCGCCAGTAGCCGGGCTATCCTCGGCGCATATGCGAGTCCTGATCGTCGAGGACGAAGAGGGCCTGGTCAGTGCCCTGCGCATCGGCCTGCAGCGCGAGGGATACGCCGTCGACACCGCGTTCACCGCCGCCGATGCCATGGAACGGCTGGCCCTCAACGAGTACGACGTCGCGCTGCTCGACGTGAACCTGCCCGACGGCGACGGCCTGGAACTGGCCCGTGCGCTGCGGGCGGGTGTGGCGGCCTGCCAGTCGGGCAGCGACCTGCGCATCGTGATGCTCACCGCGCTGGGCACCCTGCCCGACCGCGTCCGCGGCCTCGACGCCGGCGCCGACGACTACATCGTCAAACCGTTCGCGCTGGCCGAACTGGCCGCCCGCCTGCGCGCCGTGCTGCGACGCACCACACGCGGGCAATCGTCGACCCTGCGAACCGGTGACATCACGCTCGACACCGCGCGGCAGGTCGTCTTCCGGGGCCGGCGGGAGGTCGAACTCACGCTCAAGGAGTTCTCCGTGCTGCGGTTCCTCATGTCACGGGCCGACCACGTGGTCTCCGCCGAGCAGATTCTCGAACACGTGTGGGACGAGAATGCCGATCCGTTCACCCAGACCGTACGGGTCACGGTGGGCACGCTGCGGCGCAAACTTACCGTCGGTGACGAGGAGCAGGTGCTGCACACGCTGGTGGGCCGCGGCTACCGGTTGCGTGCCGCACCGGCCTCCCCGCACGCCGCGGTCCGCAGTTCATGAGGCCCGGCGCGGTGCTGCCACGGACGTTGGACGCCATCCGGGGCACCCTGCGGATTAGGCTCGCCCTGATCACGTCGGCATGGCTGTTCGCGATCTCGGCGCTGATCGTGGTGGCGATCTACCTCGCGCTGTCGCAGACCATCGACGCCGGACCCCTGGACCCCGTGACCGTGAAACGGTTCGAACGCCGCTCCGACGGCACCATGGTCTACCGGGTCGGCGAGAGCTTCGAAGCGGCCGACCTGGAGAGTGTGCAGCGCGCCGTCAACCAATCGACGCTGGACACGCTGCGCAACTATTCGCTGGTCGCCCTCGCCGCGATCTTTCTGATCAGCGCGCTCGTCGGATGGTTCGTGGCGGGCCGGATGCTGCGCCCCATCGGCACGATCACCTCGACCGCCGACCGGCTCCGCGCCAGCGATCTCTCCGAACGGATCCACGCGGACGGGCCCCGCGACGAGCTGCGCACCCTGGCCGACACCATCGACGGCATGCTCGACCGGCTCGACGCCGCGTTCCGGGCCGAACGCGCCCTGGTCGAAGACGTCTCCCACGAGCTGCGCAATCCGGTCGCGGTCGTCCAGGCCAATGTGGAGGCGGTGCTCGCCGACGAGCACTCCACCCCCGAGGAGCGGGCCCACGCGCTGGCGGTGATCTCGCGGGCCACCGCCCGGATGTCGCGACTGCTCGAAGACCTCCTGGCCACCGCGCGCCGGCGGTCGGGTTCGTTCGCCGATCAGCGCGTCGACCTGCACACGTTCGTCGGCGACGTGGTCGAAGAGCACCGGCTGCTGGCCAGGGAGCGACCGCTGCACGTGGCCACCCGGATCTCGCCGGGGCCGGTGGTCTATGCCGACCCGGAGTCGCTGGCACGGGCCCTGGCCAACCTGCTGTCCAACGCCGTCCGGCTCGCACCCGCGGGTTCGACGCTCACCGTCGCCAGCGGCAGCGTCGGCGGCTGGGCGTGGATGGCCGTTCAGGACGAGGGTCCCGGCATCGCCGAAGAGGAACAGGAAGGCGTGTTCGACCGGTTCCGGCGCGCCGCCAACGGCGAGGGCGACGTCCCCGGACAGGTGCGCCGGCGGCGCGGCTCGGGTCTGGGACTGGCGATCGCCCGCCAGATCGTGGAGAGCCACGAGGGCCGGATGGCGCTGTTCAGCACGCTCGGGGTGGGCAGCACCTTCGTCATCTGGCTGCCCGACCGGGCCATCGCCGACCGGCCCGAACGGAGCGCCGCACCGCCTCGGGACTGCCCGCTGGGCCGCTGTTGATCGCTACTGTGGCTGTCGTGCCGAAACGCAGTGCGGGACTTCTGCTCTACCGAATGACCGACGCCGGTGTCGAGGTGCTCATCGCCCATCCGGGAGGCCCGTTCTGGGCGCGTAGGGACGACGGGGCATGGTCCGTACCCAAGGGGGAGTACGGCCAGGGGGAGGATCCGTGGGCGGTGGCGCAGCGCGAGTTCCTGGAGGAGCTCGGCATGGCGCCGCCCGACGGCCCGCGCCTGCAGCTCGAACCGGTCAAACAGCCCGGCGGCAAGGTCGTCACCGTGTTCGCGGTCCGCGCCGACCTCGACATCGAAGGCGCACATAGCAATACGTTCACGCTGGAATGGCCGAAGGGGTCGGGCCGGCTCAGGGAGTTTCCGGAAATCGACCGGGTCGCCTGGTATCCGGCGGCAGTGGCGCGGGAGAAGCTGCTGGCGGGTCAGCGTCCGGCGCTCGACGAGCTTCTGGTGCGTTGCCGCCCCGGGGAGGATGAGGGCGCACACGGCGAACCGGCCGGGTCTCGATCGCGTTGATGGTCGGCGCCCGGCCGAACCTCACCTCGCCACCGTCACGGCTGCCCGCCGCCGGCGTTGCTCGCGCGGATCGCCTCGCGGCATTCGCGGCGGGTCATACCCGTCTGCTGCATGCACACCCGCACCGGCGACTCCAGTTCCGGGGGCAGCGGTTCCTCGGTCGGTGCCGCGGTCACCGTGACCGTGGGCGCGGGCACGTCGCCGGGAGTCAGCGACCAGATCGGCGAGCCGGTGGTCTGCAGCGTCGAACAGTACGCCGTCGCGCCCGCGGCGGTGGTGGCGGTGCTGCCCACCGGTGAGCAGGCGGCGCCGACGACCGCACCGGCGGGGGCCGTCGTCGGCACGTCGGTCTGCGTCTCGGTCTGGGTCACGGTATCCGTCGGTGCAGGTGGCGGCGGGGGTGGTGCGGGAGCGGTCGTCGTCGTCATGGTCGTCGTCATGGTCGTGGTCGTGGTCGTCGACGGGTGGGCGGCAGGTGGTGGCACCGGATGGTCGTCGGCGCGGCGGAACTCGGCGATCGCCACCACGATCGCCGCGACCAACAGCACCGCGAGCACGGCTGGCAGGACGACCCCGGCGCGCAGCACACCCCGCGACCGGGCCGCGACGGGTGCCTCCTGGCCGGCCGGCGCGACAGGTGCCTCCTGGCCGGCCGGCGCGG
The DNA here is from genome assembly GCA_018268465.1 of Actinomycetota bacterium. Lineage (GTDB taxonomy): Bacteria > Actinomycetota > Actinomycetes > Mycobacteriales > Mycobacteriaceae > Mycobacterium. The sequence continues at coordinate 14,877 of JAFDWN010000024.1, read as the reverse complement.
CGGCGGCCAGCCGGGTCGCCGCCGGTTCGCCGCCACCGAGCCGGTGGCTCAGCGCTCTGGCGAAGTCCGAACACTGCTCATAGCGATCCCCGGGATCCTTCGCCAGCGCCTTCGCCAGCACCGGGTCCAGCGCAGCCACCTCAGGGCGGCGCTGGCTCACCGCGGGCGGCTCGGCGCGCAGATGCTGGCTGATGACCACGGCCGGATTGGAATGCTCGAACGGTGGCGAACCGGTGAGCAGGTGAAATGCCGTCGCGGCCAGCGAGTACTGGTCGGCCCGGCCGTCCAGGTCGCCGCCGAGCAGCTGTTCGGGGGAGGCGTAGGACACGGTGCCCACCGTCATGTTGGTCGCGGTCAGTCCGCTGACCTCGTCGGCCCAGCGGGCGATGCCGAAATCGGCCAGCATGATCCGCTCATCGCCCGCCTCCGGCTGGGCGATGAGAATGTTCGCGGGTTTGACGTCGCGGTGCAGCAGATTGCGCTGGTGGGCGTAGTCGAGCGCGGAGGCGACGGCGGTGACGATCTCGGCGACCGCCGCCGGCGGCAGACCGCGGGGATGGTGGTCGCGCAGCAGCCGGCCGGCGTCGGTGCCGTCCACGTAGTCCATCGAGATCCACAGCTGGTCCCGGTCCTCGCCCCGGTCGTGCACCCCCACGATGTGTGGATGCCACAGGGTGGCGGCGATATCGGCCTCGCGGTGGAACCGCTGGCGGTACTCCGGGTCGGCCGACACCGACGCGGGCAAGACCTTCAGCGCGTCGCGGCGCGGCAGCCGGGGATGCTGCACGAGATAGACCTCGCCCATGCCTCCGGATCCGAGCATCCGCAGCACGGTGTATCCGGCGAACGTCGCGCCATCGGCCAACGGCATGGGCGGAATAGTACTGAACCACACTCGATGCGCCGGGCCCGCACCGAGTGCGGTGAGTGCGTGGCGGCAGCCTTAGGCGGGCGGCGGCGTCCCCGCGCCCGGGGCGCCGGCGATCGGCACCACGGGGGTGGGAGTCACGGTGGTGACACCGTTGGCGCCGACCGACGGGGCACCGGGTATCGCCGAATCCTGCGCCAGGTCGGCGGCCTTCTGCGAGCAGTCCAGCATCAGGATCATCTTGCCGCTGGAGTTCACCTTCTGGGAGTCGACGAGGCACTGCGACTGCGGCAGCACACTGCCGAAGGAACCGCCGAACGTCGCCTTGACACCCTGGCTCTTGAGAATGGCCAGTGCCCGGGAATACGGCTCTCCGACCACGTTGTAGGAGGACATATCCCGCGGTTGGGAGCTGGCAGCGCCCGCGCCGAGGAGGGCGGCGGCAGCGCCGGCTGCGGCGATTCCCGCGCCGAGAAGGGCGAACTTGTTCACGTGTCCTCCGTAGGTCGGTGCGCTGCGAACATATCGCAGTGGTAACGAATGTGAAACCGGTGAAAGGTGCCCCGGCGTTACAGAGACGGGCCGACCTGCTCGCGTAACGCCTCGGCGAGGGCCGCGGCGCGCGGGTCGGTGAACACGTCCTCCAGCAGCAGTCTGCGCCCGTCGGGACCGCCCAGGGGCACCCGCCAGTTCGGGTATTCGTCGACGGTGCCCGGCTGATTCTGGGTCCGCAGCTCGCCGACCGCGTCGGCCAGCGACAGCGCCAGCAGCTTCGATGGGGTCCGGCCCAGATAGCGGTACAGCGCCGTCACGACGTCGTCGACCGGCGGTTCGGCGACCTCCGGGTCGAGCAGCCCGCGGCGGCGCAGTTCGTCCAGCCACGCCGTATGGGTGGCGTGGTCCTCGGCCAACTCCTGCTCGGCCGGGCGGGTCAGCAGCCCCAGCCGTTCGCGCAACCGGATGTGTTCACCGGCCAGATAACCGGCCGTCGGCGGCAAGTCGTGGGTGGTCACCGAGGACAGGCAGTACTCGCGCCACCGCTCGGCGGGCAACGGGCCGCCGCCGCCGTGGTGATCCATCTCGAACCACAGGATCGACGTCCCGAACAGGCCGCGGTCGCGGAGGTAGTCGCGCACCCACGGCTCCACCGTTCCCAGGTCCTCACCGACCACCACCGCGCCCGCCCGGTGCGCCTCCAGAGCGACGATCCCGATCATCGCCTCGTGGTCGTACCGCACGTACGTGCCGTCCATGGGGCCCGCGCCCCGGGGGATCCACCACAACCGGAACAGCCCGATGATGTGGTCGATACGCAGCGCCCCGGAATGCCGCAGGGCGGCGGCGACCAGCGCCCGGAAGGGCTCGTAGGCCTGCTCGACGAGCTGGTCGGGACGCCACGGCGGCTGCGACCAGTCCTGCCCGAGCTGGTTGAACTCGTCGGGCGGCGCTCCGGCGGTGACACCGCGGGCCAGCACGTCCTGCAGCGCCCAGGCATCCGCGCCGTCGGGGTCGACACCGACGGCGAGGTCACCCATGACACCCAGGCTCATCCCCGCCCGCAGCGCGGCCGACTGGGCCGACGCCAGCTGGTCGTCGAGCTGCCATTGCAGCCAGCGATGGAAGTCGATCCGGTCGGGGTGCTTGCGGGCGAACCGCGCGACCGCGCGCGACCCGGGATGGCGCAACTCGCCGGGCCAGCGGTGCCAGTCACTGCCGTACTTCTCGGCCAGCGCGCACCACGTCGCGAAATCGTCGAGGCTGCGGCCCTCGCGGTCGCGGAATGCCTGGTAGGCCAGTTCGCGCCCGGCCGAGCGGCGGACCCGGTAGACCTGCCGCAGCGCGGCCCGTTTGACCTTCCACACGGCGTCGCGGTCGATCAGTGCGTCGCGGTCGGCGCGGGCCTGCACGGCGGCCCGGGCCTTGCGCAGCCCGGATCGGCCCGGCACATGGGCGAACTCGGGGATCGCCTCGACCCGCAGATAGATCGGGTTCACGAAACGCCGCGACGTCGGGAGGTACGGCGACGGTTCCATCGGAGCGGTCGGCGCCGCGGCGTGCAGCGGATTGATCAGGACGAACCCGGCGCGGTGGCGGGCGGCCGACCACACCGCCAGGTCGGCCAGATCGGTCAGGTCGCCGATACCCCAGGACTGCCGCGACCGCACGCTGTAGAGCTGGGCGGCCAGGCCCCATGCGCGGGCGCCGCCGAGCCTGGCCGGCGGACCGAGCGATGCGGGGGAGATGAGCACCGGGGTGCTCGCCTCGGACGAACCCGACCGCATGTGCAGGCGGTGGTATCCCAGCGGCAGGTCGGCGGGCAGCTCGAAACTCGCCTCGCCGACCAGCCGCCCGTCGAGCTCGTTGGGTCCGTTGTTGTTCTCCAGCTGGCGCAGACCGGCCCGCACGGAGCCGTCCTCCAGCCGAATCCACACCTCGACCGGGTCGCCGTGGGTGACGTGCACCCAGAACGCCGACACCGCCCCCGCCCGCCCCACCACGATGGGCGGCAGCGGGCGCTGCCAGTAGCCGCGTTCCAGCGCGGCGAGGGCCCCGATCCGGAGGTCTTCGGTGTCGGCGGCCACGCCGAGCCCGTCGAGAACCGCCACCAGGGTCGACTCAGCGACGGTGACGTATCGCCCCGTCCAGTCGACGTAGTCGGTGGCGACGCCGTGGCGGTGGGCCAGGTCCAGCAGCGAGGCCGGCAGCGGGGTCATGTGGGCAGCCCCGCTGCCCCTCGGGCGGGTGGGGCCCCCATCGGCAGGTGCTCATCGGTCACCCGGCCAATCTTGCTCAACGTCGGGCCGCCGCGCTCGGCGGCCGGGTCACATCACCGGAGCGCGGCCATCAACGCAGCAGCATGATCACCGCGACGGTGGCCGCGAATCCGGCCACCACGGCGCCGGTGAGCAGCACGGCCCGCCCGGGCGCGGGGACCACCGGCGTCCCCGCGACGACCCGGGTCCGGCCGATGCGCCGCGCCCGGGCCCGGCCCAGCCCGATGACGAGCAGCGCCGCCGCCACAGCCATCGCGGCCAGCAGGGCGCGTCCCACGTGCAACGGGCCGTGCTCCCGGAACAGCGGGATCGCCCCGCCGACCAGAAACCCCAGCGCGGTGCGTTCCCACGACAGCAGTGTCCGTTCCGCCTGCAACCCGGGCTTCTCCTGGGGTGCGGTCACGAGAAGGCCTGGGCAAGAAGGACGGCCAGGATCAGCAGTACGACCACCAGCAGACCGCCGGCCAACAGCTGCGGCAGCCGCGACGGCGGCAGGTCGTCGCCCCTGCCCATCGCCGCCTGCACCCGCCGCCACCGCTGCACCGCCGACACCGCCAGCAGGCCGCCGCCCGCGGTCAGTGCCAGACCGATGACCAGGCGGGCGATCGGGAAGCCGAACTCCGGAACCAGCTGGACCACCGCCACCCCGCCCGCGATGAGCGCGAGCGCCGTCCGGATCCACGCAAGATAGGTGCGCTCGTTGGCCAGGGTGAACCGGTAGTCCGGCTCCTGGTCGAGCGGTCGTTCCTCACCGAGGTCACTCATCACCCGCCATGATCGCCTGTCGGCACGGCCGGATTCGCCCAACTCCGAGATTTCACCCATCGGTAGTGTCCGGGTCATGGCCCCGGAACTGCTCGACGCGACTGTCGCGCGCAACCGGCGGGCCCGGGTGGCCACCGCGGCGCTGTTCCTGACCAATGGCGCGATCTTCGCCAACCTGCTCCCGCGGTATCCCGAGATCAAGGCCGACCTGCAGTTGAGCAACGCGATGTACGGCGCCGCGATCGCCGCATTTCCCGCAGGCGCCCTGGCCGCCGGGCTGACCGCGGGCTACCTGATCAGACGCTTCCGCTCCTCGCGGGTGGCGGTCGCGGGCACCGCCGGCATCGCGGTGTTCGTGGTGGCGGCCGGGCTGGCGCCATCGGTGGCGCTGCTGGCAGCGGCGCTGTTCGTGGCGGGCGCCTCCGACGCCATCACCGATGTCGCGCAGAACGCCCACGCCTTACGGGTCCAGCGCACCTACGGCCGGTCGATCATCAACTCGTTCCACGCGGTGTGGGCGATCGGCGCGGTGCTGGGCGGATCACTGGGTGCGGCGGCCATCGCGCTGCATATGCCGCGTGCGCTGCATCTGTCCATCACCGGGGCGGTGTTCGTCGGGGTGGTGCTGGCCTGCTTCCCCTACCTGTTGCCCGGCCCCGATCACGACGACCACCCGGCGGCGCGGGCACCCGCAGGCGGGGGCGCCGGGCTCCGGGGCTATGCGACGCTGCTGGCGCTGGCGCTCATCGCGATCGCCGGCGCCACGATCGAGGACGCCGGCAGTTCCTGGGCCACCCTGTATCTGCGGGACAGCATCGGCGCCCCGGCCGCGATCGCGGCGTTCGGCTACGTCGCGCTGGCCGGCTTCATGTTCGCCGGCCGACTCGTCGGTGACCGGATGGTCGACCGGTTCGGGGAACGCGCCGTCGTCCGGGCGGGCGGCCTGCTCGCGGCGGCCGGGATGGGCGCGGCGCTGGCACTACCGTCCCTGCCGGGCACCATCGCGGGATTCGCCGCCGCGGGATTCGGAACAGCGACCCTGATCCCGGCGGCGATGCACAGCGCCGATCAGCTCACCGGGCTGCGTCCCGGCACCGGGCTGATGGTGGTGACCTGGTTGATGCGCATCGGCTTCCTGGGCGCCCCGCTACTCGTCGGCGTCGTCGCCGACGCCACGAACCTGCGCGTCGGGCTGCTCAGCGTCCCGGTCGCGGGCCTGCTCGCGGTGGCACTGGCCGGCACTCTCAGTGCGCGAGCCCGACCGTCTCGATCGTGAGCACCCCGCCCACGATCAGCGCGATACCCGACGCCATCACCCACGTCAGAGGTTCGCCGAACAGGAACCGGGCGACGATCGCGACGAGGGCGACACCGCATGCGGTCCAGATGCCGTAGGCGATGCCGACCGGCATGCCCAGCGCCAACGTCGCCCACAGCAGGGTGAACGCCACGGTGTAGCCGGCCACCACGGGCAGGATCCAGACCTTTTTGCGGAACCCCTCCGAGGCACGCAGCGAAAGTGTGGCGAACACCTCGACGACGATGGCCGCCGCCAGGGTCATCCACATCATGCCGAGGGCTCCCCGGCGCGGGCCGGATGCGATCCAAGCTCGATGAGCAGCACCCCGCCGATGATCAGGCCGATACCCGCCACGATCGGCCACGTGAAGGGATCACCGAAGAGCGCGGCACCGAGCACGGCGGTGGTCGCGGTGCCGAGGGCACCCCAGATGCCGTAGGCCACACCCACCGGCATGCCCGTGCGCAGGACCAGCGTCAGCAACAGGAACGAGCTGACGTAACCCGCCACTACCACCGCCAGCCAGGCCGAATGATCCTGGGACGCCCGCAGCGACAGCGTTGCCGCGACCTCGGTGACGATGGCCGCCAGCAACAACGCCCACTTGTGCACGGCTACAAACTAGCCGAGGGCCCGGTCGGCGTGCCGTGCCGCACGGTGCGCCGATGCGCTGTTCGGCGGGCCCACCACCGTCTGTGAGTAGCCTGGCTAAGTTGACGTCTCACCGGAAGGAGAGTGCATTCGTGACCGATGCCGCCCCCTCGACCGGCGCTGTCCTGCTCGATCGGCCCGTCGTGGAGACCACCCACGGCCCCGTCCGGGGAACTGACGACGGAACCGTGAAGGCCTGGAAGGGCATCCGCTACGCCGCCGCACCCGTCGGCGAACTGCGCTGGCGCGCCCCGCAACCACCCGCTCCGTGGCGTGAGGTCGCCGACGCCGCCAGGGTCGGCCCGTCCTGCCCGCAGCCCACCGACCCGCGTATCCCGCTCGACCTCGGCGCACCGCAGGGTGAGGACAGCCTGGTCCTCAACGTGTGGGCGCCCCCGGGCACCGAACCCGGGGCGGGCAAACCGGTGATGGTGTGGGTGCACGGCGGCGCGTACGTGATCGGGGCGGCCAGCCAGTCGCTGTATCACGGACGTGCGCTGGCCGCCGGCGGCGACGTGGTCGTCGTCACCCTCAACTACCGGCTCGGCGCATTCGGCTTCCTGGACCTCTCGTCGTTCGGACCCGGCCTGTTCGACACCAATCCCGGCCTGCGCGACGTGTTGTTCGCGCTGCAGTGGGTCCGCGACAACATCGCCGCATTCGGCGGAGATCCCGAGCGGGTCACGCTGTTCGGCGAATCCGCCGGCGGCGGCATCGTCACCACCCTGCTGACGAGTCCCGCCGCGGCGGGGCTGTTCTCCGCCGCCATCGCCCAGAGCTCACCGGCGACCTCGGTGTACGACGCCGAGCGGGGCCGCCGGATGGCCGCGCAGCTGCTCGACCTGCTTGGCGTCGCCCAGGACGAGGCGAAACGGCTCGTCGACGCGCCGCTGCCGGCGATCCTGGCGGCCGCGAAACGGGCCTTCAACGAGGTGCCCCAACAGACCCCGGGCACGCTGGCGTTCGCCCCGATCATCGACGGTGACCTCGTGCCGGACTACCCGGTGAAGGTGGCGCGGGAGGGGAGATCGCATCCGGTGCCGTTGATCATCGGCACCAACGAGCATGAGGCGGCGCTGTTCCGGTGGATGAAGTCGCCGTTGATGCCGATCACCCCCGACGCCCTCAGGACGATGTTCACCACGATCGCCGCCGAACAGCCCGGGCTGCAGATCCCCAGTGAAGCCGACATCCTGTCGGCATACCCGCGCAAACGTCCCAAGGTGCTGGGCCTGCACGTCGCCCGCGACGTCGGGTTCCGGATGCCGTCGGTGTGGTTCGCCGACGGGCACGACGCCGTGGCCCCGGTGTATCTCTACCGCTTCGACTGGTCGACGCGACTGCTGCGGATGATTCGGCTGGGCGCCGCCCACGCGACCGAATTGCCGTACGTGTGGGGCAATCTGATCGCCGGGCCCAAGGATCCGACATTCAAGCTCGGCGGGCTCAAAGACGGCAGAGCGGTGTCGGAGCGGATGCAGCGGCGGTGGGTCAACTTCGCCGCCACCGCCGACCCCGCCGGACCACCCGGTGAACCGGTATGGCGGCGCTACCGTGCCGATGACCGGGCCACCCTGGTCATCGACAAACACGACGCGGTGGTCGAAGACCTCGACGGCGACATCCGCACCGCCTGGGGCGATCAGGTGCTCAACTTCCGGTAGCCCCCGGCGGATACACTCACCGCGGAGGTGCGACGGTGGACACAATGCGTGCGGTGCTGGACGCGCTGCCACCGCAGATGCGCGATCCCGTGCTGTTCGCCATCCCGTTCTTCCTACTGCTGCTGATCCTCGAATGGACGGCGGCGCGGCGGCTGGAGCACGCCGAGGGCGACAGGGCGCCTGCGGGCGCCTACGCCCGGCGCGACGCATGGGCCAGCATCTCGATGGGGTTGGTGTCGGTCGCCACCACGGCCGGCTGGAAGTTCGTGGCACTCCTGGGATATGCCGCGCTCTACGCCTATGTCGTGCCGTGGCACCTGCCGTCGACACAGTGGTACACGTGGGTGATCGCGATCGTCGGCGTCGACTTGTTGTTCTATGCCTATCACCGCATCGCGCACCGGGTCCGCCTGATCTGGGCGACCCATCAGGCCCACCACTCCAGCGAGTACTTCAACTTCGCCACCGCACTGCGCCAGAAGTGGAACAACAGCGGCGAGATCCTGATGTGGTTACCCCTGCCACTGCTGGGGGTGCCACCGTGGATGGTGTTCGCCGCGTTCTCGGTCAATCTCGTCTACCAGTTCTGGATTCACACCGAGCGCATCGACAAGCTTTGGTGGCCAATCGAATTCGTCTTCAACACACCATCGCACCACCGGGTGCACCATGGGATGGACGCCGAATACCTGGACCGCAACTACGGGGGCATCCTCATCGTGTGGGATCGGCTGTTCGGCACCTTCTCACCCGAGCTGTTCCGTCCCCACTACGGCCTGACCAAACCCGTCGACAGCGTCAACATCTGGACCCTGCAGACCCACGAATACGTGGCCATCGCACACGACGTCCGCCGGGCCGCGCGGTGGCGTGACCGCCTCGGCTATGTCTTCGGCCCGCCCGGGTGGGCACCCGCGCCGGCACGGCCCACCGCCGTCGGCGCGAATAGGTAGCGGCCCATTCAGCCGGTACGCCAGCACGGCCCGGCACCGTCACCGAATATGGCCTCATGGATGTCAAAGAGGTCATGCTGCCCGGTGTCGGTCTGCGGTTCGAATTCGAGAACCGCGACGGCGACCGCATCGGCGTCGTCGCCAGGCGCACCGGCGATTTCGAGGTCGTCGTCTACCCGCGCGAGGACCCCGACCAGGCCCACCAGGTGTTCCGGCTCACCGACGACGAAGCCGAAGCACTGGCCCAGATCCTCGGAGCACCGCGCATCGCGGAGAGATTCGCCGACCTGACCCGGGAGGTGCCCGGCCTCAACGCCGGGCAACTCCCGATCCGCGCCGGCAGCCCGTACGTCGACCATCCGCTGGGCGACACCCGGGCCCGCACCCGCACCGGTGCGTCGATCGTCGCGATTGTCCGCGACGAGGAAGTGCTCGCCTCGCCGGGACCCGCCGAACTGCTGCGGGCCGGCGACGTGCTGGTGGTCATCGGCACCGCGGACGGCATCGCCGGAGTGGAACAGATCGTCTCCGGAGGCTGATCCGTGCAGGTTTCGGCGGTACTGCTGCTCGAACTCGGCATCATCCTCACGGCGCTGACCGTGATGGGCACCGCCGCGCGCCGATTCGCGCTGTCGCCGATTCCGCTCTACCTCCTCGCGGGCCTCGCTCTCGGCGAGGGGGGTATCGCCCCGGTCCCCGCGGCGGCGAACTTCATCAGCACCGGCGCGTCCATCGGCGTGGTGCTGCTCCTGCTCACCCTCGGCCTGGAGTTCTCGATCGGCGAGTTCGCCGGCAGCTTGCGCCGCCACCTGCCGTCGGCGTGGGTCGACCTCGTCCTCAACGCCGTTCCCGGCGCAGTCGCCGGCTGGCTGCTCGGCCTGAACACCGTGGGCATCCTCGCGTTGGCCGGTATCACCTACATCTCGTCGTCGGGGGTGATCGCCCGGCTGCTGGGCGACCTGCGCAGGCTCGGTAACCGCGAAACGCCCGCGGTGCTGTCGGTGCTGGTGCTCGAGGACTTCGCCATGGCGGCGTACCTGCCGCTGCTGGCCGTGCTCGCCACCGGGGGCACCTGGCCGCAGGCGCTGTTCGGGATGGCGATCGCCGTCGCCGCCCTCGGAATGGCGTTCGTCGCGTCCTTCCACTGGGGTCACCACGTCGGCCGGCTGGTGGCCCATCCCGACAACGAGCAGCTGCTGTTGCGAGTCATGGGCCTGACCCTGATCGTCGCGGCCCTCGCCGAATTCGTCCACGCGTCGGCGGCGGTGGGTGCGTTCCTGGTCGGACTCACCCTCACCGGAGAGGCCGCCGAGCGGGCCCGCACGGTGCTCAGCCCGCTGCGCGATCTGTTCGCGGCGATCTTCTTCCTGGCGATCGGCGTCGCGGTCGACCCGACGGATCTGCTGCCGATGCTGCCGGCCGCGATGGTGCTGGCCATCGTCACCGCGGGTACGAAGGTGGTGACCGGACAGTTCGCCGCCCGGCGCGAAGGCGTCGGGCGGCCCGGGCAGTTGCGCGCGGGCACTGCGCTGATCGCGCGCGGCGAATTCTCGCTGGTGATCATCGGACTCGTCGGGACGTCCATCGCGGCGGTCGCCGCCGTCGCCACGCCGTACGTGTTCATCCTGGCCATCGTCGGCCCGGTGCTCACCCGCTACACCGGGGGGCGGCTGCCACGGCACCGGCCGGCGATCGGCGGCCCGCCGCCCGCGCCCGAAACGCGGTAGCACCCAATGCCCGCCCGCCACGGCAGCGAACCCGTATTGTCCGCGGTGTGCACACGGTCTTTGATGCCCACGTCGACCCCGGCCTGATCGAACGTTCCCTTGCCGCAAGCGCGTTCGGTTCGATGTGGCTGGACATCCCGCGGCCCGGTCATCCTGCCTTGGACGGTCCGGTCGCCTGCGACCTGCTGGTCGTCGGGGGCGGCTACACGGGTCTGTGGACCGCGCTGCACGCCGCCGAACGCCATCCCGGACGGCGCATCGTGCTCATCGAGGCCAATCGGGTGGGCTGGGCGGCCTCCGGGCGCAACGGCGGATTCGTCGACGCCAGCCTGACCCACGGGTTCGAGAACGGAAAGTCCCGCTGGCCCGAGGACATCGACGAGCTCGACGCGCTGGGACTGCAGAACCTCGACGGTATGCAGGCCGATATCGAGCGGCTGGCCCTGGACGCCGAGTGGCAACGCACCGGAATGCTCTCGGTGGCCACCGAACCCCATCAGGTCGACTGGCTGCGCGACGCGGCCGCCGAGGGGCACGGCACACTGCTCGGTCTGCCCGAGATCCGTGCGGAGGTCCATTCGCCGACCTACCTGGCCGGGCTGCTCAGTGCCGACACCTGCGCGATCGTGCACCCCGCCAAGCTGGCGCTCGAACTCGCCCGCGCCTGCGCGGAGGCCGGCGTGAGCGTCTACGAGAACACCGACGCCAAGGCGCTGGAATCCACCGGGGGCAGCATCCGGGTGGACACCGGGGCCGCCACCATCACCGCGACGCAGGTCGTGCTGGCCACCAACGTCTTCCCGAGTCTGGTCAAACGCAACCGGCTCTACACCGTGCCGGTGTACGACTACGTGCTAGCGACCGAACCGCTCACCGACGAGCAGCTCGACCGCATCGGCTGGCGGGGACGGCAGGGGATCGGCGACAGCGCCAACCAGTTCCACTACTACCGCCTCTCGATGGACAACCGCATCGTGTGGGGCGGCTACGACGCCGTCTATTATTTCGGCCGCAAACTGCGGGCCGCCTACGAGGACCGGCCGCAGACCTACCGCCGGTTGGCGGCGCACTTCTTCATCACGTTCCCACAGCTCGACGACGTCCGTTTCAGCCACCGATGGGCCGGTGCCATCGACACGAACACCCGGTTCTGCGCGCATTGGGGCACCGCCCACGGCGGCCGGGTGGCCTACGTCAACGGTTTCACCGGCCTCGGGGTCGCCGCCACCCGTTTCGCCGCCGACGTCTGCCTCGATCTGCTCGACGGGAAACCCACCGCGCGCACCGAATTGGAGATGGTGCGCAAGCGCCCCCTGCCGTTCCCGCCCGAACCCCTGGCCAGCGCGGGCATCCAGGCCACCCGCTGGTCGCTGGACCGCGCGGACCATTCCGCGGGACGCCGCAACATCCTGCTCAAGACGCTCGACGCGCTCGGGCTCGGTTTCGACTCGTGACCGCGCGGCGCTCAGTAGGCTCGGCGATGCCTACGGCGAAAGGGACGATATGACCGACCGACTCCTCAAGGGTGAGAAGCTGGACAAGGGCGCGTCGCTGACGTCCCGCAACGGCGCCTACCGGCTGACGTTGCAGGAGGACGGCAACCTGGTGCTCTACGCGGGGGAGCAGGCGGTGTGGGCGACCGGCACCGACGGCCAGAACGTCGAGCGCGCCGAGGTCCAGACCGACGGCAACTTCGTCCTCTACACACCTGACAAACCGGTGTGGCACAGCGACACCAAGGGTGCCAAGGACGTCCGCCTGGTCCTGCAGGACGACCGCAACCTCGTGCTGTACGGGTTCGACGGTCCCGCGTGGGCGTCCAACACCGAGACCGACGAGGTGCCGGAACCGGCGGCCGCGGCGCCGGAACCCGACGTCGTGCCCGCGGCCGCCGAGGAACCCGCGCCCGAGCCTCCGGCCGAAGCGGCCGCGCCGCCCCCGGCCGAAGCGGCACCGCCGCCTCCTCCGCCCCCTGCGCCCCGCACCTACACCGTCGTCCCGGGTGACACGCTGTGGGCCATCGCGGAACGCTTCTACGGTGACGGCAACAGATATCAGTCCATCGCGGACGCCAGCGGTATCGCCAACCCCGACCTGATCCATCCCGGCCAGGTTTTGACGATCCCGTAAATCTGGGTCGGCAACTCAATACGCTGCGCCAACGTCGTCCCGCGCCGGTACCCTGGACCTTTGACCGGACCGGCGATGGGAGGGCGCAGTGCTCGGACGCGGTGTGTCGGCCGCGGCGATCCTCCCGATCGCCGCGGCGCTGCTGGCCGCGCCGGCCCAGGCCAACCCCGGTGTTCTGGTGTATCCGGGCATGGAGATCCGCCAGGACACCAACGTGTGCACACTGGGTTACGTCGATCCGCAGACGCGTATCGCGTTCACCGCCGGTCACTGCCGGGGCAGCGGTCCCGTCACCGATCGGGACGGCAACTACATCGGCAACCTGGCCGTGTACCGCGACAACACCCCCGACGGTGCCACGATCGACACCAACCACCAGATCTCCGACTGGGAGGCCATCACGTTGGCCGGCAGCGTCACCGTCAACAACATCCTGCCGAGCGGGCGCCCGCTGGTGTCCGATCCGGCGGTGGTGCCGCAGCCCGGCCAGCCGGTCTGCCACTTCGGAGTGATCACCGGCGAGAGCTGTGGCACGGTCGAAGCCGTCAACAACGGCTGGTTCACCATGGCCAACGGGGTGGTCAGCCAGAAGGGCGATTCCGGCGGCCCGGTCTACGTCGCCACCGGTGACGGGCGGGCCGTCATCATCGGCATGTTCAACAGCACGTGGGGTCAGTACCCGGCCGCCGTGTCGTGGGAGTCGGCCAGCCGGCAGGCCAGCGGCGATGTCATCGCGGCCACCGTCGCGGCACCTGCCTAGCGTCAGCGAGCCAGCTCGAAGATCGGGATCGACGGGGCGCCCGCACGCAGTTCGTCATCGGTGGATGTCGGGGTGAGCCCGCCCATGTGGTTCTTGACCTCCCAGTACCACCTGTCCAGATAGCGTTTGAGCAGTTCGGGTTTGGCGTCGTCGGCGACCTCGAGCACGCGCATCCGCCTGCTGCGCCAGCGCGGCCCCATCTCGACGTAGCCGGCTGCGCGCGCGTTGCGCGCCCACTGGGTGTTTCCGCGTGGGGACACCACGTAATCGGTGCCGTCGACGGTGAGCAGGTTGATGACCACACCGCGCAGCTTCCCGGACGTGCGGCCGCGGACCCGCAGCGCCCGGGTGCCCGCGATGCTGATCCCGGCCTCCGCCAGCCAGAGCACCACCTGGTTGCCGATGCGTGCGGAGCGATGAGGAATGTCGTAGCGCGTGGTCATGGGAGTGGCCTTTCGGTGTCTGGAGAGCAGCGCTCTCGTTTCCGGTACCCACTATGCCTTCGCATCGCACAGAATTCAAGAGCATCGCTCTCGTTTTATGTCACACTGGGACCATGGGCAAACGGCAGGACGCGCGTGACCGCATCGAGGCGCAGATCATCGAATACGGCCGCCGCCATCTCACCACCGACGGTGCGGCGGCGCTGTCACTGCGGGCGATCGCCCGCGATCTGGGCATGGTCTCGTCGGCCGTCTATCGCTATGTGGCCAGTCGCGACGAGCTGCTGACGCTGCTGGTTGTCGACGCCTACACCGAACTGGCCGATGCGGTGGATGAGGCCTGCGCCGGCGGCGAATCCTGGCAGGCGCAGCTTCTGGGTATCGCGCACACCGTCCGGTCCTGGGCGACCGACCAGCCGGCGCGGTGGGCATTGTTGTACGGCAGTCCCGTTCCCGGCTACGAAGCTCCGGCCGATCGCACCGTGGGCCCCGGCACCCGCGTCGTCGCGGCGGCGTTCCGCGCGATCGCGGCGGGAATCGCCGCCGGCGACATCCCTGTCACGAATACATCTGTGCCGCAACCACTATCGTCGGATTTCGACCGGCTGCGGGCCGATTTCGGCTTCACCGGTGACGACATCGCAGTCGCCAAATGCTTCATGCTGTGGGCGGGCCTCGTCGGCGCGATCAGCCTCGAGGTGTTCGGCCAGTACGGTGCGGACACTTTGACCGACCCGAAACTGGTCTTCGACATCCAGATCCGGCTGCTCATCGACAGGCTGCGCAGCTGACCCCCGCACCCCCCTTCGCACCCCCTTCGCGAGCGTGCGTAGTAAGAGGAC
>JAFDWN010000023.1 GCA_018268465.1 Actinomycetota bacterium | reverse complement strand
CGGCATCCACCGATCGGGGGACACGAGGTCCCGGGTGGGGCGAGCGATCAGCGATCACACCGCGTTGCGGATCGTGCAGGTCATACCAGCGCGGCGGCAGTACACGTGCCTCAGCGGCGGGCGATCACCGATTCATGACCGGTCGGCATCGACGTTGTGCTCAGTCAAGCCACCACTGCATACCCCAGGGTGAACCTCCACCCGGTGCAAGTCGTTGCCGATTTCGATCTGCCGGTCGAATTCCGACGCCGCCAGCCTGCGCCAATCCTCCTCCTGACCCGGTGCAATGGCCGGCACGTAGTGGGTGAGGATCAGGATGCCGACGCCGGCTCGCGCCGCGGTCGCCGCAGCCTGCTGCACCGTCGAGTGGTAATCGCAGATGTCGCGGAACCGCTGCATCGGAACACGCATCACCAGATCGTCGCGAATCACGGTGTGCACCAAGGCGCCAGCGCCCGCCGCGAGTGCGTCGAGCGTGTCGCACGGGACGGTGTCACCCGCTGCGACCACAGATGCACCCGCATGCTCGATCCGGAAAGCGACGGTCGGCGCCACCGGTCGGTGATCGGTCGGCGCCACCCGGATGCACACACCGTCCCGATCCCACACCACCCCATCGGTGACCTCCTGCACGTCGACCGGCGGTGGCGCGGTCAGGTCGTCGTGATGGGCGATGCGATAGCCGATGTCGAAGCCGAAAGCCGTCAGCATGGCCTCGACGACGGCGCGGGTGCCCGGCGGTCCGATGATCGGCAGGGGCGTGGCGTCGGGCGTGAACGTGGTTACCCACCGCGTGATGATGAGATCGCCGAGGTCGGCGATGTGATCGCTGTGCAGGTGGGTCAGCAGGAGCGCCGTCAGCGTATTCGCACCCACACCGACAGCCGCGGCCCGCTGCAGCACACCCCGGCCACAGTCGACGAGAAAGGTCTGCGCCCCGGCGCGGATCAGTGTGGACGGCCCCGCCCGGTCGGGATCTGGGATGGGACTGCCCGTGCCGAGCAAGGTGACTTCGATCATGACGTCATACCTACCCGCTTGCGCCGATCCGCGAGACCGAAGCGCCGGTTGTTCATGGGTTGGGTTTGTCATGGGCCGGCCCCCTTGACGCCGGGCTGGGGTTCAGCCCCAGCCGGCTCGCACCCCACCGGCGGGGGTTCAGCCCGGCTGGCTCGCTTCGCGCCCGGCTGACACCCACGTGAGATCGCCGAACCGATCTCCCTCCACGAGATCGACGACGCCGTCGAGCACCGCAAGCTGACCTTCGGTCAGTGTCACCGATAGCGCGGCGACGTTCTCGTCCACGCGCTCGGCACGCCGAGTCCCCGGAATCGGAACGGCGCGGACGCCCAGCGCGTCGGCCCGGTAGCGCAGCCACGCCAGGGCGATCTGCGCGGGCGTGGCGTCCACTTCGGCGGCGACGGCGCGAATCACGTCGACGACGGCGCGGTTGGCCTCAAGCGCACCGTCGGCGAAACGCGGCAGCATGCGGCGAAAGTCGCTCGCCGCGGTGAGGTCGGCGCCGGTGACGGTGCCGGTCAAGAACCCGCGCCCCAGTGGGGAGTACGGCACGAATCCGACGCCCAACTCGGCGGCCGCCGGTACCACGTGGTTTTCGACATCTCGGCTCCACAGCGACCATTCGCTCTGCACCGCCGCGATCGGGTGGACGGCGACGGCCGCCCGCAACTCCTCGGCGGTGACCTCCGAGAGCCCGAGGTGGCGCACCTTGCCCGCCCCGACCAGTTCCGCCATCGCACCGACCGTCTCCTCGATCGGCACCGTCAGATCCCGCCGGTGCATGTAGTAGAGATCGACCACGTCGGTACCCAGCCTGCTCAGGCTCGCGTCGATGCACTGCCGCACATAGGCGGCGTCGCCGCGCGCCCCCGGCCGACCCGCAGCCCGGTCGGCGGGGTTTGCGGTGATACCGAACTTCGTGGCCACGATCACCTCGTCGCGGCGGGTCGTCAGCACCTCGGCGATGAGCCGTTCGTTGTCGCCGCCGCCGTACACGTCGGCGGTGTCGATGAAGGTGACCCCGATGTCGAGGCAGTGCCCCAGCGTGCTGCGCGACTGCGCCGTGTCGGTGTCTCCATACATAGACGTCAACGCCATCCCGCCGAAACCCATTGCGCTGACCGTCAATCCGTCGCCAAGTTGAACTGTGGGTACCACCGAGCCTGCCACCACGATCATCTCCGTTCGCCGCCTGCACCTACCTCGTGTCCGACGAACGGCGACGGGGATCTATTCCTGCACGCCCAACAGCTACCAATTCGTGCCTTTCGCGGGGAACCCTGACCGCCTAGCCTGGTGTGAAGCGGGTCACACCCGGGTGGGAGACACAATGCGAATTGCCGACATATTGCGCAACAAGGGCTCCGAAGTCGCGACCGCGGCGCCTGACACCACCGTCACCGAACTCCTCGCCGACCTGGCCAGGTACAACGTCGGGGCCATGGTGGTGGTCGGTCCGGACGGTGTGGCCGGCATCGTGTCGGAACGCGACGTGGTGCGCCGGCTGCACGAACACGGGGCGGAGCTGCTTGACCGCCGGGTGGCCGACATCATGACGCGCGTGGTCGCCACCTGCGGCCCGGGCGACACCGTCGACAGTTTGAGCGCGCTGATGACGACCAACCGGGTGCGACACGTGCCGGTCATCATCGACGGGCGGTTGGCCGGCATCGTCAGCATCGGCGACGTGGTCAAGAACCGAATGGAAGAACTGGAAGCCGAACAGGAACAGCTCCAGGCCTACATCACCCAGGGATGAGTACGCTGCAGGCGTGACCAGCATCGCGGTGCGCCCGGGCCGCCGCGACGATATCGGCCCGCTCTCCGCGGCGCTCGGCCGCGCGTTCGCCGACGATCCCGTCATGACGTGGATGCTGCCCGACGCCGAGCAGCGGCGGCGCAATCTGCACCGGCTGTTCGCCGCGCTGACCCGCTACCACCATCTGGCCCGCGGTGGCGTGGAGGTCGCGCCGCACGGGGGCGGCATCGGCGCGGCAGCGCTGTGGGATCCGCCCGGCGCGTGGCGGCACACCCGCGGCGAGGAACTCCGCGCGCTGCCCGGTCTGCTGCTGACTTTCCGGCGCGCGCTGAGCCGGGGTGCCGTGGTGGCGGACATGATGAAGGACGCGCACCCGGAGGAACCGCATTGGTACCTGGCGGTGATCGGCAGTGACCCGGCCGTCCGTGGAAGGGGCTACGGGCAGGCCCTGATGAGTTCTCGGCTGGATCGGTGCGACGCCGAACACGCCCCGGCCTATCTGGAGTCCAGCAATCCCGACAACATCCCCTACTACCAGCGGTTCGGGTTCGAGGTCACCGGCGAACTGGTGGTGCCCGACGGCGGACCGCGCCTCTGGCCGATGTGGCGTGCACCGCGCTGAGCGGTGACGCCACGCCCGGCGTCGTCAGCTCCAGGAGTACTCGGCGCGCAGCCGCGCGGCGACGACGTCGAACCGGTCACGCGCGAGGATCGCGCCCTCGCGCCTGATGCCCTCCTCCGGGACGTCGAGCACCCGGTCCAACCGCACCCAGCTCTGCCTGCCCTCGTAGTCCCAGCTGCCGCTGCCGACGCCGACCCACTCCGGGTCGTCGCGGTGGTGATCCTGGCTGGACATCATCAGTCCGAGCAGGGTGTGCCGGTCGCGGCCCACCACCAGCACCGGCCGGTCCTTCCCCCGCGTCGGGTCGTCCTCGTAGACCACCCATGTCCACACGACCTCACCCGGGTCGGCGCGCCCGTCGAGGTCGGGTGCGTAGACGACCCTGCGGGCGCGCTGCGCGGTCGGGACGCTATTGCCGGTGACCGGACGTCCGGTCGTGATCGCGGGCGCTGACTGCGCGGATGCGGTCGCCAGCGCGCTCAGCCCCGCGTCGATGCCGATCTTGATGCCCTGCTGGATACTGCGCGGGACGCTGTCCGGTTTCTGCAGCTGGCGCAGGAGTTTCGGCGCTTCGTTGAACACCAGGTGTTCGGTGACGTTCAGGAACTTCTGGAACGTCTTCCACTGCGACGCCATGCTGACGAGCATAGGTGAGGTCGATCCGGTGCGACGGATGCGCAGGGGGCCCGGTGGAATCCCGCCCACGATTGTGTCGGGATGCTTCCGGCTCGATACGCTGAAGGCGCCCACAGCGCGGCGCGAATTCACCGCGAGACCGATCCCGACCAGGAGTTTCCCATCAGCAGCTTCGCCGACCAGACCTTCACCGCGCCGGCGCAGATTCGGAATTTCTGCATCATCGCCCACATCGACCACGGCAAGTCGACCCTGGCCGACCGTATGTTGCAGCTCACCGGCGTCGTCGACGAGCGGTCGATGCGTGCCCAGTACCTGGACCGCATGGACATCGAGCGGGAACGCGGCATCACGATCAAGGCCCAGAACGTGCGGCTGCCCTGGGCCATGGGAGACGACAAGTACGTCCTGCACCTCATCGATACGCCCGGGCACGTCGACTTCACCTACGAGGTGTCCCGCGCGCTGGAAGCGTGCGAGGGCGCGGTGCTGTTGGTCGACGCCGCCCAGGGCATCGAGGCTCAGACGTTGGCGAACTTGTATCTGGCACTCGACCGCGACCTGGCGGTCATCCCGGTGCTCAACAAAATCGACCTGCCGGCGGCCGATCCGGAACGCTACGCGGGCGAACTCGCCCACATCATCGGCTGCGAGCCGTCGGACGTGCTGCGGGTCTCGGGCAAGACCGGGGAGGGCGTCCCCGAACTGCTCGACGCCGTGGTCCGGCAGGTGCCGGCGCCCACCGGCGACCCCGACGCCCCGACGCGCGCGATGATCTTCGACTCTGTGTACGACATCTACCGGGGCGTGGTCACCTATGTGCGTGTCGTCGACGGCAAGATCATGCCGCGAGAACGCATCGCGATGATGTCCACCGGCGCCACCCACGAACTGCTCGAAGTCGGGATCGTCTCACCGGAGCCCAAGGCATCGGCCGGGCTGGGGGTGGGCGAGGTCGGTTACCTGATCACCGGCGTCAAGGACGTCCGTCAGTCGAAGGTGGGTGACACGGTCACCACCGCGCGCAACGGCGCCAAGGAGGCGCTCACCGGCTACCGCGAGCCCAAGCCGATGGTGTATTCGGGCCTGTATCCCGTGGACGGATCCGACTACCCGGATCTGCGGGACGCGCTCGACAAACTGCAGCTCAACGATGCCGCGCTGACCTACGAGCCGGAGACGTCGGTGGCGCTGGGTTTCGGGTTCCGGTGCGGATTCCTGGGTCTGCTGCACATGGAGATCACCCGGGAGCGCCTCGAACGCGAATTCAACCTGGACCTGATCTCCACCTCGCCCAACGTGGTCTACCGGGTGGTCCAGGACGACGGTACGGAGACGGTGGTCACCAACCCGTCGGACTGGCCCGAGGGTAAGGTCCGCACCGTCTACGAACCGGTGGTCAAGACCACCGTGATCGCGCCCAGCGAGTTCATCGGCACGATCATGGAGTTGTGCCAGTCCCGCCGTGGGGAATTGGGCGGTATGGACTACCTCTCACCCGAACGGGTTGAACTGCGCTACACGATGCCCCTCGGCGAGATCATCTTCGACTTCTTCGACTCGCTGAAGTCGCGCACCCGCGGCTATGCCAGCCTCGACTACGAGGAAGCGGGTGAACAGGAGGCCGCCCTGGTCAAGGTCGACATCCTGCTGCAGGGCGAGACCGTCGACGCGTTCAGTGCGATCGTCCACAAGGACGGGGCCGCGGCCTACGGCAACAAGATGACCACCCGACTCAAAGAGCTCATCCCGCGCCAGCAATTCGAGGTGCCCGTGCAAGCGGCCATCGGCTCCAAGATCATCGCCCGCGAAAACATCCGCGCCATCCGCAAAGACGTGCTATCGAAGTGCTACGGCGGTGACATCACCCGCAAGCGCAAACTGCTGGAGAAGCAGAAGGAAGGCAAGAAGCGGATGAAGACGATCGGGCGGGTCGACGTGCCCCAGGAGGCTTTCGTCGCCGCGCTGTCCACCGACGCTGCCGGCGACAAACCGAAGAAGTAGCGAGTGCGGCGCTCGGTGGTGGCCGCCGTGGCTGCGGCGGGAGCGTCAGCGCTGCTCGCCGCCTGCTCCGCGACCGTGCCTGGCACTGCCGTTGTCGCCGTACACGCCGATCCGGCGACGGCGCCCCTACCGCTGGATCAGGTGTTGCCCACCGCCGCCGAACTCGCCACGACGCTGGGCGGGTGGGCGATCGGTGGGCAGGGATTCATGGGCCAGCTCGTCGAAGGCGGACCCGACGTGCTGCTCGCCGGCGTTGGCCAGTCCGAGGCGACGCCCGTCGACTGCGTCGGTGCGTCCTACCGGCTGCAGCGCGTGGTCTACGGTGCCAGCCCGGTCCGGGCGGTGGCCAGCAGATCCTGGGCGGGTGGCGGATCCGCGGGCCCGACGTCGTCGGCGTTCTTCGGCGTGGTGAAGCTGGCGAGCGCCGGGGACGCGCGGGCGTTCTTCGCGGCGACCGCCGACAAGTGGCGCGGGTGCGACGGCACGACGGTGGTGCTGGATCAGGCTGATCGTGAGTTGCGCTCGTCGACGCGCATCACCGAGGTGACCGCAGGCGATCGGATCGTGTCTGCCGTCCTCGTCCGGGATGCCGACGGTGTAATCGTGCAGCGTGCGCTCGGGGTGGGTTCGGACTGCATCGTCGATGTGGAGGTCAGCGGCGCCGACGGGGATGGCGCGGTCGACGCCGTCGACATCGCCGCGCTGATGTTGAGGAAGGCCACCGGCTCCTGAGCACCGGGAACGGGTGCCGGCGGTCACGTTCGCGCGTCAAGACACACCACGAGGTACCCGCGTCGGCCACAATGTGCGGGTGAGGTTCACCGAATGCCGTAGCCGGGTCATCACCGCGGGCGTCATCGTGACGCTGTCGGCGATGCTCTCGGGGTGTGTCACCACCGTCGCGGGTACCGCGGTGCGTCCGCTGGGCGCGGCGCCGCTGGACCTGCCGCCGCTGGAAGAGTCGCAGCTCGACGATGTGATGCTGTCGATCGGAGAGCTCAACGGCATCGTCGGCGCAACGCAGATGAAGATCGTCAGCGAGATCGACGAGATGTCCGACCATTCCGACGAGGTCTCCGATCCGGACTGCCTCGGCGCGGTGTATGGGGCCGAGGAAGCCGTCTACGAAGGCTCGGGATGGACGGCGATGCGCGACCAGGTGGCTCGGGAACCGTCTGACGACAACGACCACTGGGTCGAGCAGACCGCGGTGATCTACCCGTCGCAGGACAATGCCCAGAAATTCTTCGACGAATCGAAGTCCTCGTGGGAGAACTGTGCCGGCTACACCGTCGGGGTCGGCGGCGACATCGAAGCCCTGTGGGCCATCGACGAGGTCACCGTCGAGGACAACATGATCACCCAGACATCGATCCAGCAGGATGTGGACGGGTGGGGATGCCAGCACGCATTGGCGTTCGCGTCGAATCTGACGGTCGAGGCGTGGGCCTGCTCGTACTCGCCCGGTGACGAGGCGGCCACCATCGCCTCGGAGATGCTGGCCAAGGCCGCCAAGCGCTGACGGAAATGGAGACTGTTCCCGCCGGGCGCTCGGCTGACGGGCGAACGTCGACAGTCCGCCTGGGCATGAACGTCACTGAGAATCTTGTGCCGACGGCTCACAGCGCACCGAGCTGAGCGCGGAGCCGGATTTCGAGTTGCACCGACGTCGGTTCGGTTCTGTCGCGCGCATCGTCGATCCTCGGCCGCAACGTGCGTGGGGTCGGAATGCGCGCTATCGCGGCGGTGATTCGCCGAGCGAGCAGAGTCGGCGCGAAACCCCCTGGCTCTTCCATACTCTCGCACCCCTCGCGGCCTGCGGTGGTTGTCGCGACTGCCATCGCTGCGGTCAGCTTGCGGCGGACAGGGGAATCGTCCGCCGCCGTAGGACCAGGTCGCCCCAGATGTTGAAGGCGTCGGCGTGATCGGCCGACGACGATCCGCTGGCCAGCGCGACCAGACCGCCTGCGACGCTGCCGATTCCCATCCCCGTGAGATGCATGACGCGGACCAACTCGGCGAACGCCGCATCCGGCGTGCAGCCGCGAAGCCCGACCAGGATGCCGATCGCGACGTCGATCACCGTGCGCGAGGTAGCGCCGTTGGGTCTCGGGTGGGCAATCATGGCACCGATCATCGCCGGATGACATTGACCTGAACAGAGATCTGCGCACGATGATTCAACGATTTCTTCACACGTGTTGCGGCTCCGTTCATTCCGGTGGCGTCGGCCCGCGCGTCGTGCCGACAATGGTTGACATGCTTCCCGTACTCGACCTGTCCGACGCCGATTCCGATCCCGTCGCCTTCAGATCCGGGCTTCGTGAAGCCGCCCATGACGCGGGTTTCTTCTACCTGGTCGGCCACGGCGTCGCCACTGAGCAGATCGACCGTGTGCTGACGCTGGCGCGGGAGTTCTTCGCCTTGCCGCTGGATGTCAAGAACGAGATCAGCCAGCTGCAGAGCCCGCAGTTCCGCGGCTACTCCCGGGTGGGCGGGGAGTTGACCAACGGCACGGTGGACTGGCGTGAGCAGATCGACATCGGCCCGGAGCGGCAGGTCATCGACAGCGCCGAGGGTTATTGGCGCCTGCAAGGTCCCAACCTGTGGCCCGCCGCGCCGCCGGGTTTCCGAGCGGTGTTCGAGGAGTGGGATGCGGCTCTGTCGGCAGTCGGATTGCGGCTGCTACGCCACTGGGCGGTGTCGCTCGGAGCTGCCGAGAACACCTTCGATTCTGCGTTCGCGGCGTTGCCGGCCACCTTGATCAAAGTGGTGCGCTACCCGGGAACGGCGAACACGTCCCAGGGGGTCGGTGCCCACAAGGACTCGGGCGTGCTGACGTTGCTGCTGGTCGAGCCGGACTCCGAGGGTTTGCAGGTCGAGTTGAGTCCGGACCGCTGGATCGACGTTCCCCCGGTCGCCGGCGCGTTCATCGTCAACATCGGCGAGCTCCTCGAAGTCGCCACCGGAGGTTATCTGCGCGCCACACGTCACCGGGTGCTGGCGCCGCCGCCGGACCGCGACCGGATCTCCATCCCGTACTTCCTCAATCCCGGCTTGGACGCCCTCGTCCCGATCATCGCTCTGCCGCCCGAGCTGGCCGCTCTGTCCAAAGGAGTGGAGGCGGATCCGGACAACCCCATCTTCAACACCTACGGCGAGAATGCGTGGAAGTCGCGGACCCGCGCGCATCCGGATGTTGCGCAGCTGCACCACGGAATCACGCCCACGACACAAGGCTCGGCATACTGATCGGGGTGGGTGGCGGTGATTGCATCGTGCTGATCGCAACCGTGGGCCGGCATACGGACGCAGCCGTAGATTTCCTACGTGTTCGACGTGCGCCGGCTGGTGGTGCTGCAGGAGGTGGTGCGCTGCGGCTCACTGAGTGCCGCGGCCGCATCCCTGAGCTACACCACGTCGGCGGTGTCACAGCAGATCACCGCCCTGGAGCGCGACGTCGGCTCAGTGCTGTTGATACGCAGCCCATCCGGGGCACGCCCCACACCCGCGGGTACGACCTTGCTCGAGCACGCCTGCGGAATTCTCGACTCGATAAGCGCTGCTGAGCGCGACCTGATCCGGCTGGCGACAGCGGCGCCCGAACGCATTCGGATCGCATCGTTCGCCAGCGCGGCCGCGGCCATCCTGCCGCGAGCCTTCGCGCAGTTCCGCGGTGTGTATCCGCAGACCGAACTGGAGCTGGTGACAGCCGACCCCGACGAAGGCGTCGCGATGCTGAGAAGCGACGGCGTGGATGCTTCGTTCATCACCGAAGTGCCGGGCGAGGCAACGGATTTCCCCGGTGTCCATCGAGTGCCTGTGTACGACGACGAATTCTTCGTCGTGTTGCCGCTCCGGCACCGGCTGGCCGCGGCCGCCGAGGTGCCCTTCGTCGCGCTGGCCACCGAGCAGTGGGTGGTGAGCTCCGCGACAGGGACCTGCCCCGACACTCGGGTCTTCCAGCAGGCCTGTCGGCGCGCCGGCTTCGCACCTTCGGTGACGTTCCGCGCCGAGGACTACTCGACCGTCCAGGGGTTTGTCGCCGCCAATATGGGTGTCTCGCTTGTCCCCGCACTGGCCGCGTCGCATAGCCGCGGTGACGTGGCGGTGCGCCGGGTGGCGGGTCATCGACCGGTGCGACGGATCGCGGTGGCGACCGTAAACCCGCCGGCATCCGGATCTCCCTTGGCCGCAATGGTTTCACTCCTCCGCGCAGTCGGTGAGCGGCTGGCCGCCGACGCCGTCTACAGCGTTCCTGCACGCCCCTTCAGCGTCGCTTGAGCCCCCTTCTCCGCGCCGCCGATCCCGATTACCCTTCCGCGGCAACAGCAGCTGCGGTCTGACGAAAGGACCACTTGCACATGACGATCAGCGACACCACCACCACTCCGGTGCTGGAGTCCGTCGACCAAGCGCTGGCCGCCGCGCATGCGGTTGCCGACGGGGTGGCGGTCGGAGCGGTCGAGCGCGAACTCACCGCAACGCTCCCCGAGGAGCAGTTGCGCCTGGTCGCCCGGACCGGACTGCTCGGCATCATCGTGCCAGCCGGGTTCGGCGGCCCAGATCTGCCCCAATCCACCGCGGTGGAGGTGCTACGCATTCTCGCGCAGGCGGATTCGGCGGTGGGGCAGCTGCTGCTGGCGCACTACGTGATCAACGCGGCGATCCGCGGGCTCGGTCACACCGAACCGGCACCGACGATCTACCGCGACGTGCTCGCCGGCGCGCAGCTCGGCAACGCCACGGTCGAGAGGGGTACCCGCCTCAGCGTCGAACGGCGCACGACGGTCGCTCGGCGCCACGATGGCAGTTGGGTGCTCAACGGCACGAAGTACTACGCCACGGGTTCCCTCGGAGCCAGCTGGATCGCCGTCTCCGCTCGCATCCCTCAGACCGAGCCGTCGCACGGCGCGACGGCGTTTATTCGCCCCTCTGACCCCGGCGTCACACTCGACCTCGAGAAGTGGTCGTCGTTCGGCCAGCGTGGCACCGCCAGCGGTGAGGTCATTCTCGACGATGTCGTCGTCGACGGCGCTCTGGTGATCGACGAAGGTCCCGACCCCGACCCTGTCACATCGCCGCCGTCGGTGCTCGGCGCGTTCGACCAGGCATTGCACGCCGCGATCGACGTCGGCATCGCCCGGGCCGCACTTGCCGACGGCGCCCGGTTCGTCGCGACCAGGAGCCGGCCGTGGTTCGAGGCCGGCGTGGACAGCGCGGCCGACGAACCCCACGTGGTCCGGCGGTTCGGCGAGCTCACGGCTCGGCTCTACGCCCTGGAGGCGCTGCTCCAGCAGGGTTCACGACTGGTCGATGCGGCATTGGCCGAACCCGAGCTGACTCGTGAGGCGGCGGCGGAGGCATCTCTGAAGGTCGCGGCGGCCAAGGCGCTCGCTCAGGAGTTCGCCGTCGAGATCGCCAGCGGTGTCTTCGAACTCGCGGGCTCCTCGGCGACCGACGGGAGCCACGCACTCGACCGGCACTGGCGCAACGTGCGTGTGCACTCACTGCACGATCCGGCGCGATGGAAGTACGTCCACCTGGGCAACTACACCCTCAAGGGCACCCTGCCGCCGCGGATCGGCCTACTGCTCTAGAAATCTTCCCTACCAAAGGAGTTGACATGACCGCGAACATCTCGGGGTTTTACCTGACCGGAAGCATCAACGTCCCGACGATTCGAGATGCGTTCCAGCTGGTGGGAACCCGGCTACAACCGGGCGTGGCGCGGGTGCCCGACGGTGAGCCGGGTGACCGCGCGAACTGGGTTCTCACCCAGGCAGACCATTTCCTGAAGAACCCCACACTCGACATCGTCGACGGCCGGGCCAGCGTCCGGCCGGGCACCGCGGTGGCTTTCGAGCCGATCGACTACCACACGGTAGCGGCCGCGTCATACGCGGAGTTCGCCACGGCTCGTCGAGACGGTGTCCTGGAACCGGATTCGCGGTTCCTGGTATCGATCCCCACACCGTTCAACGCGGTGAACTCGTTCGCCGACTTCGATTCTCAGGTCGAGGTCGCCTACGCCTACGAACAGCAACTCAAACACAGCGTCGCAGCGATTCAGGACGCGATCCCGCCCGGGGATCTTGCCGTCCAATGGGACCTGCCGACCGAGTTGGCCACCATCGAGGGCTGGTTCCCCAACCCGTACGGCGGGCTCGAGCCGATCTTCGCGGCCACTGCCCGGCTGGCGCAATGGGTCCACGACGACGCCGAACTGACCTTCCACCTGTGCTACGGCGATTCCAAGTTCGGGGCGTCCCCGTTCATGGGAGACCCGCCGGACGAGGAGGCCGCCGCGCGTGGTGGACGCCATATCCTGCCTCGGGACGCGACGGCCATCGTCACGCTGGCCAACGGACTGTCCCGGCACGTCACGCGGCGGATCGACGCCATCCAGGCGGCGACCGTCGCCGCGTGGACCAAGCGCGCACACTGGCAGCCACTTGCCGGCTTGGCGCTCGAGCCCGACACCGAGTTCTACCTCGGGTTGCTACACGCCCAGGACGGCGCCGACGGAGCGCGCGCGCGTGCGGAACTGGCCTCCGATTTCCTTCCCACGTTCGGCATCTCGACCGAGTGCGGGCTGGGCCGCCATTCGGCCGACCAGCTCGAAGCCGTCCTCGTGGCCTGGGGTGAACTCGCCGCCACGCGCGAACCGGCGCTTTCCACCGGATAGATCGCCAAGGAGAGACCATGACAGACATCGTCGTCACCAACACCCGCCCCGCCGTCCCGGCGGTGGGCGAGTCGGCGCTGCCGTCCGTGCCGGAGCCGCCGACGACCGCGCAGCCCGAGGGCAACCCGGGATTGATCGGGCTTCCCCTCATCATCGCCGGGGCGGCCGGTCTGGGTTTCACCAACACCGGCATCGTCACCGCTGGCGCCGCCGCCGTGCCGATTCTGTTGTCGGCCACCGCGATCGGACTGCTCATCACGACCATCTGGTCGGCTGCCCTGGCGCAGAACGTCAACGCGACGATCTACGGGACGTTCTTCGGGTTCTACGGCAGCTTCGCCGCGTTGTCCCTCGGGCTGACTCACGACTGGTTCGGGATTCCCGATTCGGCCGTACAGCAGACGACCGCTCTGTGGCTGGGCAGCTGGCTGCTGACCATCGGCATCCTGACGGTGTTGGTATTGCGGCTGCCATGGACCTACCCGGTACTGCTGCTGATCGTCGACATCGCTCTGCTACTGCTCCTGATCGGCAACCAGAGCGGCAGTGCAGTGGCCACGCAGGCCGGCGGCTGGTTCGTTTTCGGGTTCGTCGGGTTCGTCATCTACTTCTACGTCGCATCCCTGTGGCCGGAGACCGGTGGGAAATCGCTGCCACTGGGACGCCCGCTCATCACCTGACCGAACGAGCCGACGCACGAATGCCCCGCACGCACTGCGTGTCGGGGCATTCGTGCGTCCGGTCGAGCGAGGACCTCGAGCTACGACGGGGAACCTTCGGCGATCCGGCGGACCGCGCGGATGAAGACGTCGATCTCGTCGAACGTGTTGTAGAACGCAAACGACGGACGCACCGTGGCCTCCAACCCGAGCCTGCGCAGGATCGGCTGCGCGCAATGGTGTCCGGCCCGCACCGCGATACCCTCGGCGTTGAGCGCCTTGCCGACGTCCAGCGGTTCGTGGCCCGCGAGCACGAACGACAGCACGCTGGCTTTCTCGTCGGCCGTACCCACCAGCCGAACACCGGGAATGTCGGCCAGCCGGGGGGTGGCGTACTCGAGCAGCGTGTGCTCGTAGGCCGAAATACGCTCGATGCCGACCTTCTCCACATAGCGCAACGCCTCGCCTAGGCCCACCGCGTCGGCTATGTTGCCGGTGCCGGCTTCGAACTTGTTCGGCGGGCCCTGGTAGAGCGAGCGTTCCAGGGTGACGTCGGCGATCATATTGCCCCCACCCTGCCACGGTGGCGTCTCGGCCAGGATCTCCTCGGTGCCGTAGAGTACGCCGATCCCGGTCGGGCCGAAGATCTTGTGACCGGAGAACACGAAGAAGTCCGCCCCCAGCGTGCTGACGTCGATGGGAATGTGCGGGATCGACTGCGCTCCGTCGATGAGCACCCGCGCGCCGTAGCGGTGGCCGAGTTCGACGATCTTCTGCACCGGGGTGACCGTGCCCAGCGCGTTGGAGACGTGCGTCGCCGCAACGAGTTTGGTGCGCGGACCCAGGAGGTCTTCGAACTCGCCGAGCAGCAGGTTGCCTGCGTCGTCGACCGGGGCCACCTTGAGCACCGCGCCCGTCTGCTGCGAAAGCAGTTGCCATGGAACGATATTGGCGTGGTGTTCGAGATGGGTGATGACGATCTCGTCGCCGGGGCCCAGGTGTTTGCCGCCCCATGCGTAGGCCGCCAGATTGATGGCTTCGGTAGTGCCCCGCACGAAGATGACCTCTTCGGCCTTGGCGGCGCCGATGAACCGGCGCACGGTTTCGCGCGCCTCCTCGTAGGCGTCGGTGGCCCGGGCGGCCAGCTCGTGTGCGGCGCGGTGGATGTTGGAGTTCTCGTGGGCGTAGAAGTAGGCCAACCGGTCGATGACGGCCTGGGGTTTCTGCGTGGTGGCCGCGTTGTCGAACCAGATCAGCGGCTTCCCGTTGACCGTCTCGCGCAGGATCGGGAAGTCCGCGCGGACCGCGTTGACGTCGAAGATCTCGTGATCGTCGGGAATCTGGGGGACGGGTTCGCGCAGGAAGTAGTAGTCCGCCTCGTCCCCGGCAGGCGTGGCGGGCGCGTTCGGCGCCGCACCGAGTCCGAGATCGACCACCGACGGTGCCGCCGGCGGCCAGGTCGGCGTGGCACCCCACGGCGATGTCGGCGCGGCGGGACCCGACCCCCGCGGCGCCACCGGGGCCGCAGGTGGCGCACCGGCGAGCACACCGGGCACCGTCGGGACAATTCCCGACGGCACGGCGTAAGCGGACAGGTCCGCGACTCCCGGCGGTAGATACGGGTCGGCGGCCCCGCCCGCCGCCGTGCCCGCCGACGTCACGGCAGAGGCGTCGGGAACTGTGCCCCGAGGGGCGACGGGAACGGCTTGTGGCGGGACAGGTTCCGGACCGGGGGACGTCGGAGCGGGGAATCCGGCCGACCGACCCTGCGGCACGACGAACGATTGCACGGCCGGGGTGTACGGGTCGGAGGTGCCCGCTGCCGTTGTGGCGCCGGAGGTGACCGCCGTCACGTCGGGCACTGACCCCCGCGGTGCGACCGGCGCGGTCTGCGGCGGCGTGTCAGGGCCGGGGCGGATGCTGGCGGCGAACAACTGAGTTGCCAGAGCGGCCAGCTCGGCCGCACCGATGGGCAGGTCGCTCTCGGCGTCTAGCGACCGATACTCTTTCCCGTCGCTTCGCTCGCCCCGGATGTCACTTGTACTCATGGATCTGGTCCACCGCCGCGTCCTCGAGCACTGCCAGGGCGTCGTCGGTGAGCACGGCCAGCGAGGTGTACAGCGTGACCAGGTAGGACGCGATGGCCGACCGGTTGATGCCGGTGAAGCGCACCGACAGGCCCGGGGCCTGCTCGCCGACCAGTCCCGGCTGGAACAGGCCGACGACACCCTGGCGTTCCTCACCGGTGCGCACCAGGATGAACTTCGTCGCGCCGTCCTCCACCGGGACCTTGTCGCTGGGGATGATCGGGATCCCGCGCCAGGTGATGAACTGGGCGCCGAAGAGATTCACCACGGCCGGCGGCACACCACGGTAGGTGCACTCACGGCCGAACGCGGCGACGCCGAGCGGATGGGTGAGGAAGAACCCGGGTGTCTTCCACACCTTGGTGATCAGCGCGTCGAGGTCGTCGGGTGTCGGTGCGCCGCCCAGTGTCTGGATGGTCTGTTCGGGGGTGACCTGGGACAGCAGCCCATACTCGGGATTGTTGACGAGCTCGGACTCCTGGCGCTCCTTGATGGTCTCGATGGTCAGGCGCAGCTGCTGGGCGATCTGATCGTGCGGACTCGAGTAGAGGTCCGAGACCCGGGTGTGGACATCGAGCAGGGTGGAGATCGAACGCAGGGTGTACTCGCGCGGGCTGGTCTCGTAGTCGACATAGGTCTCCGGCAGCGGTTCCTCCGACGCCGCACCCTCCTCGGCGTGGATCGCCACCTGGTCGGGGTTGACGACACGGTTGACCCGGTAGATACCGGCCTCGACCGGTACCCAGCCCAGCAGGTGCAGCAGGTAGCGGGGAGTGATGGTGGACAGCTGCGGAACGGTCTTCGTCGCATTGGCGAGCTGCCGTGCGGCGAGGTCGCCGAGCGCCTGGGATTCGTTCTGTGCCGACGTCATTGATTCCTCCCGAGCAGGTGTGGTGGACCCATCATGGATGACGACCACGCCCGTCGCAGAGATTTAGATGCGGGTCTGATGGAAAGCCGCGGGTGTGTTCCTGCGCTGCCATGCCGTATGGTAGTGCGCATGCAGCAGACCGCCGCGCCGCGCAGTGTCACCACGCGCAGCATTGTCGTGCATTCCTGTTGTTGTTGATTTTCTGACGCCGTAGTTCCTGCGTTCCAGCCCGCCCTTGTTCGGCGGTGTGCTGTTCGCGCTGCTCGCAAGCCCCAGAAAGTCAATGTTCATGTCTGTTGTCGCCTTCCCCGTCGTCCAGCCGCTGCCTCGCCGCGCCGCCGTCTCCGTCCGGCGCAGGGTACAACCCAGGCCCGCCGCCGACATCACCCGTATGACCCGCTACCGCGGCGGCACCTACTCGCACACCGTCGACACCGTCACCTTCGTGGACGGCTCCCGTGCGCGCACCGATCTGATCAGGCTCAATCCGGGTATCGAGGCGTACTCGCTGGACTTCACCGGGGTGGCGCCGGCGCAACCGTCGCGGTACCGGGTCGAGACCTGGCGCGCGCTGCCCAACCTGCGCGCCCACGCGCATGAGGCCGAGGTGGACTGGATCCTGCGCAACTCCTACCCGACGCTGCGCCCGGCCGAGCTGAGCCGCCGGTTGCGAGCGGCCGGTTACCCGCTAGGCACCGCGAACATCGCCGAGCACGAAGCCATCGCCGGCACCCAGGCCGCCATCTGGCACCTGACCAACGGACTGGAGTTGGACAACCGGTCGCTGGCCGCTCCCACCCGCGTCTCCGACACCGCCGACGGCATGGTCTTCGAATTCGACGGCCCCCGCGAATTGGGCGGCTGCACCGTTGACCTCGTGACCGACGCCGAGGTGATCCTGACGTGGCAGAAATCCATCGACGGACACACCTGGCGGGAGATCGCCGGGTCGCGGCTGGCCGTCGGTGAAGGCAGTCACCGCAAGTCGTTCGGGGTCGGCACCACGGTGTCGACAAGTCGGCACGCCCGCGGGGCTGGCGGCTACCCGTTCTACCGTCTGACGGTCGCCACCCCGCACGGCGGCACCGCGACCGTGGCCGACGTGCGGTTCTGGCTGCAGGGTTCGGGCGCCTACCGCAACTCCGAACGGGTGGTGCACCTGTACAACTACCTGCTCGACGGGGCCCGGCGGGCCCGCGCCCGGGTCGTGGCCCCCGCACTGGACAGCTCGGACGCCGACGTCCGCGGTGAGCTGGTCGGACCGCTGCGGCTGCACGCCACCGAATCCGCGGCGCTCACGGTGGCCGCAGGTTCGCGGGCGTCGATCGTCGACGCCGACGGTGCCGAGCTGGCAGGTCCGATCGCTCCGGGGCAGCCGTTCTACCTGCGGATCGGCAGCGGCGAAGGTCGGGCGACCCTCACGGTGACGGTGCCGGGCACCCCCGACGGCCACGGCGGCCGGGTGCTCACCGGTGTCGCCCGCGACGAGAGTTCGCAGCGGTACACACCGCTGGCGCTGGCGGTCCCGGCCAAGCTGGTGGTCGATTTCGACGTCAGCGTGGGATCGCTGCGACGGACCGCCGGTTCAATCCGGCGCGAGCGTGCGCATCCTCGGCCCTGATGTCGGCGTGTCGGCCGCAGACACGCACGCTCGCCGGGGGATTACCTCGCCGGGGGATTACATGGGGGCGTTGGCCGGCTGGAACACCCCGGAACTGTCGGCCTCGTCCTCGGCGCGGATCACATGCACGACGGCGTTGATCAGCGCCAGGTGCGTGAAAGCCTGCGGGAAGTTGCCCAGGTGTCGGCCGGTGCGGGGTTCGATCTCCTCGGCGTAGAGGTGCAACGGGCTGGCGAAGGACAGCAGCCGCTCGCACAGCCGTTTCGCCCGGCTGACCTCGCCGATCTCCACCAGCGCCGACACCAGCCAGAACGAACAGATGGTGAAGGTGCCCTCCTCACCGGACAGCCCGTCGTCGGTCTCCTCGACGCGGTAGCGCAGCACCAGGCCGTCCTCGGTGAGCTCCTCGGCGATCGCCATCACCGTGGCGCGGATCCGCGGGTCGTCGGAGGGCAGGAAGCGGGTCAGCGGCGCCAGCAGCAACGACGCGTCCAGCGCGTCGTCGCCGTAGCGCTGGGTGAGCACACCCCGTGAGTCGACCCCGTTGGCCAGGATGTCGGCCTTGATCTCCTCGGCGATCACCCGCCACTGCTGGGCGTAACTCTTCTCACCCTGTAGTTCGGCCAGCTTGGCGCCGCGGTCCAGCGCCACCCAGCACATGATCTTGCTGGACGTGAAGTGCTGCGGTTCGCCGCGCACCTCCCAGATTCCGCGGTCGGGGTCACGCCAGTGTTTGATCGCCTCTTCGACCTGGTTCTTCAGCACCGGCCACAGCTGGTCGGACATCTGCTCGCGCGACTTGGCGTGCAGGTACACCGAATCGAGCATGGTGCCCCAGATGTCGTGCTGGCGCTGGTCGTAGGCGCCGTTGCCGATCCGCACCGGGCGTGCCCCGTCGTAGCCGGAGAGGTGGTTGAGCTCTTCCTCGACGAGGCTGCGCTCGCCGCCGACGGCGTACATCACCTGCAGCGGATGGCGTTCGCCGTTGTTCACGCCGGACACGTCGGCGATGAACGAGAAGAAATCATCGGCCTCGCGGTCCAGTCCCAACGTGTACAGCCCCCACAGGGCAAACGTGGAGTCACGCACCCACGCGTAGCGGTAGTCCCAATTCCTCTCGCCCTGAGGAGTTTCCGGCAGCGACGTGGTGCTGGCCGCCAGCAGCGCGCCGGTCGGGGAATAGGTCAGGCCCTTCAACGTCAGCGCACTGCGCTGCAGATACGACCGCCACGGGTGGTCGGGAAAATCGCCGACGTTGATCCACTGGCGCCAGCATTCGCTGGTCTTCCACATCTTGTCGGCGGCTTCCTCATAGGTCTGCGGCGCCGGGTGCTTGGACCAGCTCAGCGCGACGAAGACGTTGTCGCCTTCCTTGAGCCGGGTGCGGGCGCGGGCCTCGCGGCCCTCCAGCCCGATCCGAAGATTGGTGGTCAACCGCAGGGTCGGGTGTGAGTCGGGATCCTTGTGTGCGCGCGCGATCGCTTCGCCGTAGGCCTGCGCCGAATACTCCCAGCCGGCGCTGACCCGGTGGTAGTCGAAGGACGGTTCGCAGTTCATCACCAGCTCGACGGTGCCGCTGACACAGCGCACGGTGCGCAGCAGGATGTGCTCGGCGTCCCAGTCCATCGGGGTGCGGCGATGCGTGCGCGACCGGGTGTCGAGGTCGTGCCACGGGCCCATGACCAGCGCATCGCGCACGATCAGCCAGCCCGTGTGGGTCTGCCAGGTGGTCTCCAGGATCAGGCTGCCCGGCAGGTACCGCCGGGCCGCCGGTACCGACACTCCGTACGGGCCGAGCCGGAAATGCCCCGCACCCCGGTCCAGGATGGCGCCGAAGACGCTGGGGGAGTCCGGCCGCGGCACGCACAGCCACTCCACCGAACCGGCCGAGGAGATCAGGCAGGTGTTCTCGCAGTCCGACAGAAAGGCGTAGTCGGCAATCGGCGGAAAAGGGTTGCGCAACGAGCCGCCCGACGCGTACGGCACCGGGGCCGTCACCGTGAACGCGGCCTCGGGCTCACCGTTGTGTTGTGCGGCCCCGTCGGCGGGTTCCGTGTGTTGCAGCACCATGCGGACATCATCGACTGCCGACGCGCTCCCCGTCTACTCAAGTGCGAACACCGCAAACAGGCCCGCCGAGAAGAATTCACGCTGACCGCAACGATTGAGCGCCGCCCGCGGCCTACCTACCGTCGCTTCAGCATCGTTCTCCCGCCCCCCAGAAAGACGCCCGACATGTCTGAAGCAACCTTGCCCAGTGAGGGTTTGGCAGCCCGGCCCGCTGATTCGCCGGTATCGCCCCGGCGACTGCGGGGCAACCTCGGAGTCGCCTCCATCGTCTTCATGGTCGTCGCCGCAGCGGCGCCGCTGGGCGTCATCGGGGGAGTGGTTCCGCTGGGCATCGCCAACGGCAACGGGGCGGGCTTCCCGGCCACGTTTGTCATCGCGACGCTGATCCTGCTGCTCTTCTCGGTCGGCTTCACCGCGATGACGCCGTATGTCGAAGAGGCGGGGGCGTTCTTCTCCTATGTCCGTCAGTCACTGGGTTTCCCGGTGGGTATCGGCATCGCGTTCGTCGCCATCGTCAGCTATCTGGCCATCGAAGCCGGCGTCTACGGGCTGCTGGGTCCCGCCGGTGCCGCCATCGTCGAGTTGTTCGGCGGCCCCGCCGTCCCGTGGTGGGTGTTCGCCGCGGTCGCCTTCGCGGTGACCACCTATCTCGGCTATCGCAACATCGAACTGTCCAGCCGGGTGCTGGCTGTGCTGCTCACCGCCGAGATCGCCATCGTGGCGATCCTGGATCTGGTGATCGTCGTGCAGGGCGGCGACCACGGACTGTCGACGGGCATCGTCAACCCGCAGGCCATTCTGTCCGGATCGCTGGGCATCGGACTGCTGTTCGCGATCATCAGCTACGTGGGCTTCGAGGCCACCGCGATCTTCCGCGACGAGGCGCGCAATCCCGAACGCACCATTCCCCGCGCCACCTACGCGTCATTGCTCCTGATCGGCGTGTTCTACGCGGTGACCAGCTGGGCACTGATCTCCGGCTGGGGTGACGACGAGGCCGTCGCGCGCGCCACCGACGCCGGCGGCACCTTCCTCGGCGACACCGCCGCGCGCTACATCGGCACCGTCGGTGCCGATGTCATCACCGTGCTCTACTTCACCAGCCTGTTCGCGTGCATCCTGGCGTTCCACAACGTCGTCTCGCGCTACATCTTCGCGTTGGCTCAGAAAGACGTGCTACCCGCGTCATTGAGTCGGCCACACACCAAACACGGTTCGCCGCATCAGGCTTCGCTGTGGATCTCGGGTGTGGTCGCGGTGAGTGTCGTACTCGCGGTGCTGTTCGGGCTCGACCCGGCGGGCCAGTTCTACACCTGGTTCGCCGGCGCGACGACAGTCGGCATCGTGCTGCTGCTAATCGCCACCAGTATCGCCGTCCTCGTGTACTTCGCCGGGGACCGGCGCGGCCACTCCCTGTGGCGGGTGCGGGTCGCGCCGGCGCTCGGGCTGGCCGGGCTGCTCGGTTCGTTGGTGCTGATCCTGGCCAACCTCAGCGACCTGGTCGGTGGTTCCAGTGTGCTGGCGTGGGTGATCGTCGGACTGCTGGCGGCCGCATTCGCCGGAGGAACCGTGGTCGGTACGCGAGTGGGCCGGTCATGACGCAGGTCTCCGCCGTGTCGTCTGCTCCCGACGAGCTGCGCGGCGGCATCGCCGACGGCACGCTCACCGAGATCGAGGTGGCCTGGAGCGACCCGTTCGGGCACGCTGCGGGTAAACGCATCCCGGCCGCTCAGTTCCTCGACCGGGCCACCGGCACCGGATTTGCGTTCTGCGAGGCCGCACTCGGCTGGAACACCGACGGCACGGTGATCGATGAGCTGCGCCTGACGAACTGGGATGGCGGCTACCCGGATGTGTATGCGGTTCCGGACTTCTCGACGTTCACCCGGCTGCCCTGGCGGCCGGGCGTGGGCCACGTGATCTCCGACATCGTCACCCATCACCGCACCCCGTCATTGCTGGATCCGCGTGCGGTGCTGCGCCGGGCACTGACCCGGCTGGACGGACTGGGCTACACCGCCAAGATCGGGGTCGAATTCGAGTTCTATCTGCTGCAGAGCGACGGATCGCCGATCATCGACGCGATCCAGGCCTATTCGCTGGAGAACGCCAATGCGCTCGACCCGCTGATCGCCGACCTGTACGACACTCTGGGCGCCTTCACCCGGCTGGAAGGAATCCAGACCGAGTACGGTCCGGGACAGGTCGAGACCAACCTGGTCTACACCGACGCGCTGGCTGCTGCCGACGACAGTGCCCGCCTGAAGTACGCCGCCAAGGAGGTGGCGCGCAGGCATGGGCGGCTGGCCAGCTTCATGCCCAAGCCGTTCTCCGAGCATTCGGGAAGTTCGGCACACCTGCATATTTCGTTGTGGCGCGGCGACGAACCCGCCTTCGCCGCCGTCGACGGCGCGGAGAGCCGCACCGCGCGGTACGCCATCGCCGGGCTGTTCGAACATCTGCCGTCGATCACGCTGTTCGGTGCCCACTCGGTCAACGCCTACCGCCGGTTCGCGCCGGACACCTTCGCACCCGACACCGTCAACTGGAGCCGCGACAACCGCAGCGCAGCGATCCGCTCCCTGGTCGAGGCGGAGCCGCGCGCTTCCCGCATCGAGCTACGTTCCGGCGCTTCGGATTCCAACCCCTACTGGCTCATCGCCTCGGCGCTGGCCGCGGTCATCGCGGGGTTGGAGGCGCGCCGTGAACCGCCCGACGCGGCCACTGGAAACCTGTACGGCAAGGGCACCCCACTGCCCGACTCGCTGGGCACCGCCATCGCGCTGGCCACCCAGGACGACACCATCCTGGACATCCTCGGTGCGGACTCGGTGCACGACTTCGCCGCGATCGCACGCAGTGAATGGCAGCAGTACGTGAGTCACGTCAGCGACTGGGAGCGGCGCCGCTACCTGAGCACGTCATGAGCGTGCCGCGGTTCGGGGTCTGGGCGCCCGTGTACGGCAACCACGGCGCCCGACACCATCCCGACGACGCGCCCGACGCAAGTTATCGGCGCAACCGGGATCTGATCGTGCGTGCCGAGAACGTCGGCTTCGATGCGACGCTGGTGGCCCAGCACGTCATCCATCCCAGCGACGTCGAGGACGGTGTCCTGGAAACCTGGTCCACGCTCGCGGCGCTGGCCGAGGCCACCGAGCGGATCGAGCTGATAGGAGCGATCAAACCGCTGCTCGTCAACCCGCTCGTATTCGCCAAACTTGCGGGCAATATCGCCGACATCTCCAGGGGAAGACTGTCCATCAACGTCGTCACCGGCTGGTTCCTACCGGAATTGGAGGCCCTCGGTGTCGACGTCCTCGACCACGACGACCGCTACGCGTACACCCGCTCGTGGGTGGACACCGTGACCGCTCTGTGGGCGGGTAAACAGGTCGCCGTCGGGGCCGGTCAGCCCGCGCTGGTACGCCCTGTACCGCAATATGTTCCGTCGGTCTACGTCGGAGGCGAGTCCGAACCCGGCCGGCAACTGGCCGCTGAGACGGCCGACGTGTTCTTCATCAACGGCCGGCCGCTGGCCGACACCCGGGCCGTGATCGCCGACCTGACGGCGCGTCGCGGCTCGGCGCAATCCGGCGGCCCGCTGCGATTCGGCTTGTCGGCGTTCGTGATCGCCCGTGACACCGACGAGGAAGCCGAGGCCGAGGCGGCGCATCTGCAGGCGCTGGTGGACGCCGAGCGCAGGCCGGAGATCTCCGGCGGCACCGACCCGAAGACCCAGATGTACCAGGTGCTGGCAGGCACCAGCCGAGTCGGCTCCAACGGCGGCACACTGGCTGGGCTGGTCGGCAGTTATGACACGGTCGCCGAGAGGGTCTCGGCTTTCCACGACGCCGGTATCGAGCTGTTCATGCTGCAGTTCCAGCCGCTGGAGGCCGAACTGGAGCGGTTCGCCGACACGATCATCCCGAAGTTCCGTTGACCCCGAGGAGAAGCGATGACATTGGCCACCACGCTCGACGGTGATGTCGCCCAACGCCTGAACCGCCTCACGCCGATCGTCGAGTCGTTGCGCGTGCAGGACCCCTCAGCCGAGCGGGAGCGGGTTCTGCAGTACGCGGCTGTCGATGAACTGCGCGACGCGGGCATCCTCACCCTTCGGGTTCCGCAACGTTACGGCGGTCCTGGCGGCAGCATTCGCGACGTGCTCACGGCGGTGATCCGGATAGCGTCGGGCAGCTCCAATGTGGCACAGGCACTTCGGGCGCACTTCGGCTTCTCCGAGCGGCTGTTGAGCAACCGGGCCACTGAGGTCGAGCGGGCCGAGTGGTTTCCGCGGATCAACGCCGGTCTGCTGGTCGGCAACGCCATCACCGACGCCAGGGGACGGGCTCCGGGCAGTTCGGACACCACCGTGTTGCCCGACCGAGACGGCGTACTGCGGCTCAACGGCCACAAGTTCTACTCGACGGGCACCCTGTACGCCGACGCGATCGCGGTGTCTGCCGTCGATATCGACGGCAACGACGTGCAGGTGATCGTGCCCACGGGCCGCACCGGTGTCGAACGGTTCGACGACTGGGACGGATTCGGGCAGCGCACCACCGCCAGCGGGGCGACGCGGTTCACCGATGTCGAGGTCACGCCGGTCGAGGTGACCACGGTGTCCGACGGCGCTCACCTCGGACACAGCACGACGTTTCTGCAGCTCTACCTGGCCGCGGTTGCTGCGGGTATCGCCGCTGCGGTGCGCGCGGATGCGGTCGACTACGTGCGCAACCGTGCCCGGCCCGCCGCTCATTCGGTCGCGAGCAGGGCCGCCGACGACCCTTTCGTGCTGCACGCCGTCGGCGAGATCGGTGCTTCCGCCGCGGCCGCCGAGACGCTGGTGCTCTCGGCCGCCGACGTGCTGGACGCGCTGGTGGACTCCGGCGCCCAGTCGGACGACGACGCACTGGGCGAGGCGGCCGCGGTGGTGGCCGGGGCACAGCTGGTCGCCGAGCGCCTGACGCTGCAGGCGGCGCAGCGACTCTTCGATACCGGGGGCGCCTCGGCGACCGCGCGAATTCTCAACCTCGACCGGCACTGGCGCAATGCGCGAACCGTCGCCAGCCACAACCCGCTCGACTACAAGGCGCACGCGGTGGGCAACCACCTGGTCAACGGCACCACTGCACCGGCCAACGGGTATTTCTGAGGCGGCGCCCTCAGCGCCGTGCGAATCCTGGGATGCGTTCGGGCAACGGGCCGACCGCCACGCCGTAGCCGAAAACCGTGCTGAACACGGTGCGTAGCATGGCCGAACGGTTGACGAACCGCAGCAGCGCGGGGGCCCCGGCCTGCCCGTCACCGGACAGTGTGGCGGCCAGCACCCGGTCGTGCACCGTGCGCTGAGCGGCCTGCACCAGCGCCGTCGGTACCCAGCGGCGGGCCTGCACCATCGCCAGATCGCGTGTCGTCACCCGACCGGCCCGCAACGGCGCGGCGAGTATGCCCGCCGCGGCGACGGCGTCGGCCACCGCCAGGTTGATGCCGACACCGCCCACCGGTGACATCGCATGCGCGGCGTCACCGAGGAACAGCAGCCCGTCGGAATACCACCGTCGCAGTCGGTTGAGCTGGACGTCGAGCAGTTTGACCTGGTCGAACGACGTCAGCGTCGCCGTACGATCGGCAAGCCACGGGAGCAGCGCAGCCACCCCGGCGCGCAGGCTGTCGATTCCCGCGGCGCGCATCTGCGCATCGGAACCCTTGGGTATGAGATAGGCGATCTGAAAGTAGTCGCCCCGGTCGATGGCGACACACGCGTGACCGGCCTCCAGCACCCCGGCCAGCCCGGGCGGGTCGGTGTCCGCGCGCGGCAGCCGGAACCACCACACGTCCATCGGCACGCCGAAACTCCTCGGTACCAGTCCGGCCGCCGAGCGCAATGTCGACGCCCGGCCGTCGCAGGCCACCGTCAGCTCGGCGGCCATCTCCCGGATGTCGCCGGCGTCGTCGCGATACGTCACACCCGCGACGCGGCCGCCCGACCGCAACGGGCCCAGCACCTCGGTGCTGCGCAACAGCGTGAAGGTGGGCTCCTGCGCCGCCGCGGAGGCCAGCAGCTCGAGAAAATCCCACTGTGGCACCAACGCAATGTGCTTGTGCGGTCCGGGAATGTGGTGCAGGTCCAGCCGGATCGGGGTGCCGCGCACCTGCATGTTGAGGCTGTCGATCAGGCGGTGGGGGACCTGCCCGAACCGCTCGCCCAGACCCAGCTCGTCGAGCAGGCGAAGGGTGCTGGCATGCACCGTGTCACCGCGGAAGTCGCGCAGGAAGTCGGGGTGCTTCTCCATCACGGTCACATCCAGACCCGCGCGGGCGAGCAGCAGACCCAGCATCATCCCCGCGGGTCCACCGCCGGCGATCAGGCAATCGGTGCGTCCAGGGTTGGTCGGCACCCCTGCATTGTCACATCGCATAGTCTGACCCGATGGGCGCGATCCTGAATTGGTGGGACGGCGTCGAGCTGTGGCTGTCGGGCCTGGGCTTCATCGCGCAAACCGCCATCGTGATGCCGGTGGTGTTGGCGCTGGCCTTCGGGATTGCCGTGGTGCTCGACGCGGTCCTCGGTCAGGGTGTGCGCATCCTGCGGCGGGCCCGGGGCGCCGATCCGGACGAGGGGCGATGACGGGTATGCCCAGATCCCGGGTCACATTGGTGCTCATCGTCCTGGTGGTGCTGGTGATCGTGATGTGGCTGTACGCCCGCTGACCTCCGAGTCGGGCAAAGTGCGACGACTCTGTTAAGCTTCGCGCCATGCAATTGGCGTCCGGCGCTGTGGAGGGCCACATCTTGGCCCTCATCGCCGTGGGTACATCCGCCGTTGCCGATGTCGCTTGTTGTTGTCGCTGACCCATCCCCGTCCGCGGTTTGGTGTCGGTGCAATGGCTGTCGTTTGGTCGTGAACTGACTGTGCCGTTCGGTCGGACGGGGTTTCTCCGCCTCCCTCACCCGAACGAAAGGTCATCATGTTCCCCAAGGTCCAGCGAGCCAAGTGGTGGCAGTACGCCGCCGCGTTCTCCGCAGCCGCGACCGTGCTTGCCGGCTGTGGCGGAGGCGCCAGCGACGTGGTGGGTGAAGGCGGCGACTCCGGTGCCGAGACCACGCTGACGCTGGTCGCCTATGCGGTGCCCGAGCCGGGCTGGTCGAAGGTCGGACCCGCCTTCGCCGCCACCGACGAAGGCAAGGGCGTTCAGGTGACGAGTTCCTACGGCGCCTCCGGTGACCAGTCCCGCGCCGTCGAATCCGGCAAACCCGCCGACATCGTGAACTTCTCCGTCGAGCCGGACATCGTCCGGCTGGTCAAGGCCGGCAAGGTCGACGAGGACTGGGACGCGGGCGCCAACAAGGGCATCCCGTTCGGCTCGGTGGTCAGCTTCATGGTGCGCGAGGGCAACCCGAAGGGCATCCGCAACTGGGACGACCTCCTCAAGCCGGGTGTCGAGGTCATCACCCCCAGCCCGTTGAGTTCGGGCTCGGCCAAGTGGAACCTGTTGGCGCCCTACGCCTATGCGAGCAACGGCGGTCAGAACCCGCAAGCCGGCCTCGACTTCGTCAACAAACTCGTCAGCGATCACATCAAGCTGCGCCCCGGTTCCGGCCGGGAGGCCACCGACGTGTTCCTGCAGGGCAGCGGTGACGTGCTGCTGGCCTACGAGAACGAGGCCATCAACTCCCGTCGCCTCGGCCACAAGTTCGACTACCTCAACCCGCCGCAGACCTTCAAGATCGAAAACCCCGTCGCGGTGGTGAACACCAGCCAGCACGTGGAGCAGGCGACGGCATTCGTCAACTTCCAGTACACCCCCGAGGCGCAGAAGCTGTGGGCCGAGGCCGGCTTCCGTCCTGTCGATCCCGCCGTTGCCGCGGAGTTCACCGATCAGTTCCCCGCACCGGAGAAACTGTGGACCATCGCCGATCTCGGCGGCTGGGACAAGGTCGACTCCGAACTGTTCAACAAGGACACCGGCACCATCACGCAGATCTACAAGCAGGCCACCGGATGACGGCAACCGTCGAGCCGAATCCCGAGGCGGTCCGGCCCGAGCTCACCGGTGACGGTGACTCGGGCCGCCCGCCGGGTCTGCTCAACCGTCGCTACGGCTCCACCTCGCTGCGGGTCGGCGCCGCCACCCTGTGGCTCTCGCTGATCGTGCTGCTGCCGCTGGCCGCCATCCTCTGGCAGTCCGCCGACGGCGGCTGGGACGCCTTCTGGTCCGCCGTCACGTCGCCGGCGGCCGTCGCGTCGTTCCGGGTGACGCTGACCATCTCGGTCGGCGTCACGATCGTGAACGCGTTCTTCGGGCTGCTGGTCGCCTGGGTGCTCACCCGCGACGAGTTTCCTGGCAAGCGGCTGGTGGACGCGGTCATCGACCTGCCGTTCGCGCTGCCGACGATCGTGGCCAGCCTGGTGATGCTGGCGCTGTACGGGCCGAGCAGCCCCGTGGGCATCCATCTGCAGCACACGAAATGGGGCGTCGGCATCGCGCTGCTGTTCGTCACCCTGCCGTTCGTGGTGCGTTCGGTGCAGCCGGTGCTGCTGGAACTCGACAAGGAGGTCGAGGAGGCGGCGGCGTCGCTGGGCGCCAACAACTACACGATCCTCACCAGGGTCATCCTGCCCGCGCTGCTGCCGTCGCTGCTCTCCGGCGCGGGCCTGGCGTTCTCCCGGGCGATCGGGGAGTTCGGGTCGGTGGTGCTCATCGGCGGCGCTGTGCCCGGTGAGACCGAAGTGTCCTCACAATGGATCCGCACCCTGATCGAGAACGACGACCGGGTCGGTGCCGCCGCCATCTCGATCGTGCTGCTGGGCATCTCGTTCGTCGTGCTGTTCATCCTGCGCGCCATCGGGTCTCGGGCAGCCAAGCGGGAGGAACTGGCGAAATGACCCTCTCACCGCTGACCCGCCACCTCGTCCGGTACGTCGCGCTGGGCTATATCGCGATCCTCGTCATCGTCCCGGTGGCGCTCATCCTGTGGCGTACCCTCGCGCCCGGTGTGGGCGAGTTCATCGGCTCGATCACCACCCCGGCGGCACTGTCGGCATTGCAGCTGTCGCTGTTGGTCGTGGCCATCGTGGTGCCGCTCAACGTGCTGTTCGGCGTGCCGACCGCACTGGTGCTGGCGCGCAACAGATTCCGCGGCAAGAGCGTCCTGCAGGCCGTCATCGACCTGCCGTTCGCGGTATCGCCGGTGGTCGTCGGCGTCGCCCTGATCATGCTGTGGGGATCGGCGGGCCTGTTCGGATTCGTGGAGAACGACCTCGGTTTCAAGATCATCTTCAGTTTCCCGGGCATCGTGCTGGCCAGCATCTTCGTGACGGTGCCGTTCGTCATCCGGGAAGTCGAACCAGTGCTGCACGAATTGGGCACCGACCAGGAGGAGGCCTCGGCCACCCTCGGTGCCCAGTGGTGGCAGACGTTCTGGCGGATCACCCTGCCGTCCATCCGGTGGGGCCTCACCTACGGCATCGTGCTGACGATCGCCCGCACCCTCGGGGAATACGGAGCCGTCATCATGGTGTCCTCCAATCTGCCGGGACAGTCACAAACCCTGACTCTGTTGGTCTCCGACCGGTACAACCGGGGTGCCGAGTACGGCGCCTACGCCATCTCGACACTGCTGATGGGCGTGGCGGTCCTGGTGCTGGTCGCACAGGTCATTCTGGACGCCCGGCGTGCCCGGGCAGCAAAATAGGAGCTGATATGAGCAATGCGATCACGGTCACCGGCGCCAACAAGCGTTACGGTGATTTCGCTGCGCTGGACAATGTCGATTTCGTCGTGCCCGCCGGCTCGCTGACCGCGTTGCTCGGCCCCAGCGGGTCAGGCAAATCCACATTGCTGCGCGCCATCGCCGGCCTCGACCAACCTGACACCGGCACGATCACGATCAACGGCCG
Source organism: Actinomycetota bacterium (assembly GCA_018268465.1). Classification (GTDB taxonomy): domain Bacteria; phylum Actinomycetota; class Actinomycetes; order Mycobacteriales; family Mycobacteriaceae; genus Mycobacterium. Next base: position 56,084 of record JAFDWN010000023.1, on the reverse strand, counting down.
CGACGTCACCCACGTACCCCCGCAGCGCCGGGGAATCGGTTTCGTCTTCCAGCATTACGCCGCGTTCAAACATCTGACCGTCCGCGACAACGTGGCTTTCGGCCTGAAGATCCGCAAGCGCCCGAAGGGCGAGATCAAGGACAAGGTGGACAACCTGCTCGAGGTGGTGGGGCTGGCGGGCTTCCAGAACCGTTATCCCAACCAGCTCTCCGGCGGCCAGCGCCAGCGTATGGCGCTGGCGCGGGCACTGGCCGTCGATCCGGAGGTGCTACTGCTCGACGAGCCGTTCGGTGCGCTGGACGCCAAGGTGCGTGAGGACCTGCGGGCGTGGCTGCGCCGGCTGCACGACGAGGTACATGTGACCACGGTGCTGGTCACCCACGACCAGGCCGAGGCGCTGGATGTCGCCGACCGGATCGCGGTGCTCAACAAGGGGCGCATCGAGCAGGTCGGTTCGCCGACCCAGGTCTACGACGAGCCGGCCAACTCCTTCGTGATGTCGTTCCTCGGTACGGTGTCGTCGCTGAACGGGTCGCTGGTGCGGCCTCACGACATCCGCGTCGGGCGCAACCCGGAAATGGCGGTGGCCTCCGCGGATGCCGGCATTCAGTCCACGGGGGTGGTGCGTGCCACCATCGACCGCATCGTGGTGCTCGGCTTCGAGGTGCGGGTGGAGTTGACCGACGCGGCGGCGGGGCATCCGTTCACCGCCCAGATCACCCGGGGTGACCTGGAGGCGCTGGGCCTGCGCGACGGCGACACGGTGTACGTGCGTGCCACCCGGGTGCCGTCGATTCCCGGTGAGGCTGTCCTGACCACGCGGCCGGTCCAGGACCCCGAGCTGACAAAAGCCTGACAGCCGTCACCGTTGTCTCCTGCGGGCCTCCTGCCAAGTGCTATGACAGGCAGGAGGTCATCGCGCGGCGGGAGGCGGCCCATGGAGGTCCGATTCATCGCTTCGGCGGGCGCCGAAGTGCACCGTGACGACGAGCTGCCCGCGCTGCTGGCCCGCACCGACGGCCTGGTGTGGGTCGACATCCCGGTCTGGGATGAGCGCGCCGAGCAGATGCTGACGTCGACCTTCGGATTCCATCCCCTGGCGATCCGGGACTCGGCCAATCGCAACCAGGTGCCGAAGATCCACCGCTATCGCGATCACCTGTTCCTGGTGCTGCACGCGCCGCAGCCCGGCGCCGGCGGACATGTGCATTACGTCGAACTCGACCAGTTCATCGCCGAGCGCTACCTGGTCACGGTGCACGGACCGCTCAACCCCGCCGTCGACCAGGCCGCCGCGATGGTCGAAGTCGATACCGTGCTGGCGCGCCTTGCGTCCGGGAAACTCAAGCCCGCCAGCGGATTCGAACTGTCCTACGCGCTGCTGACGGCGTTGACCGCGCGTCTGCGCGGGTATGCCGCCGAGCTGACCAAAGATGTGTGGCGGCTCGAACAGCGGGTCACCGGTGGGCATCTGGGCGACCCGGAGACGTTCCTCGACGAGATGTTCCGGGCGCGGCACGGACTGCTCACCGTGAGCACGATGTCCGCATTGAGCCGCGAGGTCTACGGCCGGATGGTCACCATCGGGGCATTCGGTGCCGGATCCGGCCAGACGCTGCTGGAGGACGCCGTCGACCAGTTCCACCACCTTTCGGTGATGGCCGACAGCCAGAAGGCCTATCTGCAGGGCACGATCGAGTTCTACCAGGCCAGAACGAACACCAAGATGACCGTCGCCGCCGAGCGGCTGGCGGTGATCGCCGCCATCACCCTGCCCATCACCGCCCTGTCCTCGGTGCTCGGGATGAACCTCATCGTCAACGACGAGACCCATTGGCTGCTGCTGGCCGCTACGTTGGGCGTCATGCTGGCGATGTCGGCGACACTGCTGGTCTGGGCCAAACGCAAAGGCTGGTTCTAGCGCGGCGCGCGCTGACTCAGGCCGCGGCGACCCGGGTCAGCGCGCGGTCGTAGCGATCCAGCACCGTGGCCGCCACCAGCGGGTGGGCACCGAGGGGTTCCGTCATCGAAATGTCTTGTTCGTGTGCGTATTCGGCGACACGGTCGGTGAGCAGGCCGTGGGCGAGGAACCACGGCGCGATGAGGACCCGTTCGACGCCACGACCCCGCAGCGACGCCGTAGCCTGCGCGACGGTCGGATGCGGCCCGGTCGCGAATGCCGCCGCCGTCGTCCAGCGGGTGCCCGCCGCGAGCCGCTGGGCGACACGCGCGGTGCGGACGTTGGCCTCGGCACGTGACGATCCGACGGCCACCACGACGATTCCGAGGTCGGTATCCCGTTCGGAGGCACCGGATTCGGTGACACGCCGGCGTAGCAGCTGGATCAGCCGCTCGTCTTCGCCGAGCACGTCCGCCTGCCGTACGCGTGCGCCGGACCGCCCGATCGCGGCGGGGATGTCCACCCGTGCGTGGTAGGCGTCGGCGAGCAGCAGCGGTGTCACCACCGCCTCGCTGTGCAGCTCCGCCAGGACGTCATGGAGGCTGGGGGAGTTCTGCTCACAGAACGCCACCCGCACGTCGAGCCCGGGACGCATCCGGCGCATCACGGCGGCCACCCCGTGCACGGTTGCCGATGAGCGCGGGTCGGCGCTGCCGTGCGCGGTGAGGATCAGACTCACGAGGCGTGCAGCCCGCATTCCGTCTTGGCCAGACCCTGCCAGCGTCCACTGCGCGGATCCGCGCCCTCGACCGGTTTGGCCGTGCACGGCGCGCACCCGATCGACGGATATCCCTCGAACACCAGGGGATTCACCAGAACACCGTTGGCGTCGATGTACTCCTGCATATCCTCGTCGGTCCACGCCGCCAGCGGATTGATCTTCACCAGACCGAATGCGCTGTCCCAGCTGATGAGTGGCGCGTTGGCGCGGGTCGGCGCCTCGACCCTGCGCAGCCCGGTCACCCACGCGGAGTAACCCTTCAGCGCACTGCTCAGCGGCGACACCTTCCGCAGACGGCAGCATTCGTTGGGGTTGCTGGAGAACAGGTTCTTGCCGAGCGACGCGTCCTGTTCGGCGACGGTGTGTTCGGGTGTGACGTTGACGATGTTCACGTCGTACACGGCCTCGACGGCGTCGCGGGTGCCGATGGTCTCGACGAAGTGGTACCCGGTGTCGAGGAAGAGGACGTCGACGCCCGGGCGCACTTTCGCCGCCAGGTCGACCAGGACGGCGTCCTGCATGTTGGAGGCCACCACGTAATCACCGGCGAAGTTCTCGTCGGTCCAGCGCAGCAGGTCCAGCGCGCCGGCGCCGTCCAGTTCGGCGGCGCCGCGCTCGGCGAGTTCCTGTAGGTCTGACTCCGTCATCGGCGTACTCCCATTCACCGCAGGTCGGCCTCGTCCGCGCGGACGGCCCACTGGGCGAAACGCTCGCCGTCCTCACGTTGTTTCACGAAGTTGCGCACGACCCGCTCGATGTAGTCGCCGAGCTCACTGGACAGCACCTTGTGCTGGCGCAGTTTCCGCCCGAACCCGCTGTCCAGACCCAGGCTGCCACCCAGGTGCACCTGGAAGCCCTCGACCGGCCCGTCGCCTTCGTCGACCATCTGGCCCTTGAACCCGATGTCGGCGATCTGGATGCGTGCGCACGAGTTGGGGCAGCCGTTGATGTTGACGGTCACGGGGACGTCGAGTTGGGCGTTGATGTCCTCCAGCCGCTTCTCCAGCTCGGGCACCAGGGTCTGGGAGCGCTTGCGGGTTTCGGCGAACGACAGCTTGCAGAACTCGATTCCTGTGCAGGCCATCAGGTTTCGACGCCAGTGCGACGGCTGCGCCGGCAGCCCGAGCGCATCCAGGCCGGCGCGCAGCTCATCGAGCTTTTCGTCGGGGACGTCGAGGATGATCAGTTTCTGGTACGGCGTGAACCGGATCCGGTCGGAGCCCGCGGCTTCGGCGAGGTCGGCCACCTTGGTCAGGATGGTGCCCGACACACGGCCCGCGATGGGCGCGACACCGACGGCGTTGAGCCCGTTCTTGAGCCGCTGCACCCCGACATGGTCGATCGGGCGGACCACCGGCTCGGGGGCGGGACCGTCGATCAGCGGACGCTTCAGGTACTGCGTTTCGAGCACCTCACGGAACTTCGGAATGCCCCAGTCCTTGACGAGGAACTTCAGCCGGGCCTTCGCCCGCAGGCGGCGGTAACCGTAGTCGCGGAACACGCTGACGACGGCCTCCCAGACGTCGGGGACCTCGTCCAGCGGCACCCACGCGCCCACCCGCTGGCCCAGCATGGGGTTGGTGGACAGCCCGCCGCCGACCCACAGGTCGAACCCGGGACCGTGTTCGGGGTGCTCGACACCGATGAATGCGACGTCGTTGACCTCGTGCACGACGTCCTGCAGGCCGGAGATGGCCGTCTTGAACTTGCGCGGGAGGTTCGAGTACTCCTTCTTGCCGATGTAGCGCTTGACGATCTCGTGGATCGCGGGCGTCCCGTCGATCACCTCGTCGAGCGACTCGCCGGCCAGCGGGGAGCCGAGCACGATGCGCGGGCAGTCGCCGCAGGCCTCGGTGGTCTGCAAACCGACCGCGTCCAGCCGCTTCCAGATCTCGGGCATGTTCTCGACCTCGATCCAGTGGTACTGGATGTTTTGCCGGTCGGAGATGTCGGCGGTGTCACGGGCGAAGTCCGACGAGATCGACCCCAGCGTCCGTAGCGCCGCGGTGGTCAGCGCACCGCCGTCGCAGCGCACCCGCAGCATGAAGTACTTGGCTTCCAGGACGTCGATGTTGTCGTCGCCGGTCCAGCTGCCGTCGTAACCCTCTTCGCGCTGGGTGTAGAGCCCCCACCAGCGGAAACGGCCGCGCAGGTCACCTTTGTCGATGCTGTCGAAGCCGCCGTGGGCGTAGATGTTCTCAATGCGCGCGCGCACGTTGAGCGGGTTGTCGTCCTTCTTGGATTGCTCGTTGGCGTTGAGCGGCTCGCGGTATCCGAGGGCCCACTGGCCCTCACCCCGCGGACGTTTGGGGGTGCGCGGCTTGGGCTGAACGGGTGCTTCGGTCATGGGGTGTGGCTCCTTGATAGGAGCAGGCGTTCGAACCGTGCGTCGTCACCGGGGCTGGCCGGCAGCGCAGATCCGGCGGCCAGCTGAAAGTACAGGTGGGCAGGTCTACGGCATCACGGACAACGACAACAACAGGTGCATACACGCTTGAAGTCGACATGACGCCGAACCACCAGGCGGGCACCGGGGGCGGTGGTCTGGGCGGCGGTCACGTCGACAATTCTGCCACGGACCCCCGCATAGGCCCTAACCGGACCAGATTTGGACTCACGCTGAGCAAAAGTCCTCTCAGCCGTTTTCGCCGCGCGTGATTGCATCCGTGCGGGCGAGGTGCGAGAGCACACCTGCTGAAATGCGGTTTCGCGGGTGGGGAGGGCCGGTCCGCCGGTCTGGGAGGATCGAAGGCGTGACGCTCCGTACCGCCTCCGCGCGCCTGCCCCAGTTGGCGGCGCACCTGCAGCGGCCGTTCGGCGTCTACGTACACGTGCCCTTCTGCGCCGCGCGGTGCGGCTACTGCGACTTCAACACCTACACACCCGGTGAGCTGGGCGGGGCCACCCCGGAGGGCTGGCTGGCGGCGCTGCGCACCGAACTGGGCATGGCCGCCGCCCGCCTCGGCCGCCTCGATGTGCACACGGTGTTCGTCGGCGGCGGCACCCCGTCGTTACTGGGCGGATCCGGGCTGGCCGCGGTCCTCGACGCGATCCGCTCGCACTTCACACTCACTGCGGGGGCGGAGGTCACCACCGAGGCGAATCCGGAGTCGACGTCGCCCGCCCTGTTCACCGACCTGCTGGACGCCGGATACACGCGGGTGTCGCTCGGTATGCAGTCGATGGCCCCGCACGTGCTGGCGGTGCTGGACCGGGTGCATTCCCCGGGCCGGGCGGTGACCGCCGCGCGTGAGGCGCTCGCCGCCGGATTCGATCACGTCAACCTCGACCTCATCTACGGCACGCCGGGGGAGACCGACGACGACCTGCGGCGGTCCGCCGATGCCGTCCTCGATACCGGAGTGGATCACGTCTCGGCGTACGCCCTGGTGGTCGAGGACGGCACCGCGCTGGCGCGGCGGGTGCGCCGCGGCGAGATCTCCGCTCCCGACGACGACGTGCTGGCGCGCCGTTACGAACTGCTCGACGAGCGGTTCTTAGCGGCAGGCTTCGACTGGTACGAGGTGTCCAACTGGAGTCGGCCCGGTGGGGAGTGCAGACACAACCTGGGCTACTGGGGCGGCGGGGAGTGGTGGGGCGCCGGACCGGGTGCGCATGGCTTCGTCGACTCCATCCGGTGGTGGAATATCAAGCACCCCAACGCGTATGCCCAGACCCTCGCCGAGGGTCGGTTGCCGGTCGCGGATTTCGAGCAACTGGACGGAGCCGCCAGGCACACCGAGGACGTGATGCTGCGACTGCGCCTGCGGCAGGGTCTGCCGCTGGCCGACCTGTCCGACGATGAGCGGGCGCGGGCCCGTCTGGTGGTCTCCGACGGGCTGGCGGTGCGCGTCGGGGAGCGGTTGGTGCTCACCGATCGGGGCAGGCTGCTTGCCGACGGGGCGGTGCGAACCCTGCTGAGTGACTGAGCGGCAGTAGTTCTCAGCCGCGTCGTAAGTCAGGACAGCGATGGCCGAAGGATCGTGAATCGCCGAGAGCCCGGGCTTGAACCGTTCCTTGCTTTCCGCGCGGGTTGAGCGCAACCCTGTCCGACAGCTGTATGTCGGCTGTATCAAGGGGACTGTTCGGTTTCCCACGCGACGAGGTGATGCATGGCATTCCGGGGTTGTCGGCGCGGGTGGGTCCGGCGAGAGCACGCTGGTGCGCACCGTCGCTTTGCTCGAGCGGCCGACGGGCGATCTGATGATGGCGCGGCGAGAATGACTGGCTCGCAAAGAGAGTCCCATGGGTGACGAGAACGACGGATCGGGCCGCAACCCACCGCGCGGTCAGGAAGGGGACGGTGAGCCAAACTATCTCGCCGCATTCGCCGACGAGCAGTCCTTTCTCACGTGGCAGTGCGTTTCGGTCGGTCTACTCCTCGCCGGTCTGGTCGTGATGGGAGATGCGACGATGCAGGACAGATCTGGCGCAACGGTTGTCGCGGGAATCGCGTTGCTCGGGGCCGCCATAGCAGCCGCAGGTATAGGCCTGTGCCGATGGAATCGGGCCGGCCGCCGGAGGCGCGATGCCCGGACAGACTCGTGGCCGGGGAGGGAATGACCGCCCAGCGGCGAGGTGTGCGGGTGATTGATGGATGACGAAGGCGTGCACTTCTGTCCATGCGGGGCAATGATTCGACTCTGCCTCACCGGAACTGTTGAGCCGAGTCGGCATCGACGGCATGGTCGCCAGCATGACCACCACAGCCGAACCCGGCACGCCAACAACGGAACGTAGTACGCCTACCCGGATTTCACGACTCGATGTCCCCGATGTCGACGAGCTCCGCAACCGCGAGGTCCGCGGCTTCTTCACCCACCAGCAACGGGAAGAGGGGCTGACGTCCAACTGGTTTCGTGCGCTGTCACTGAACGAGGACGACCTTGCCCGCCTCAACGGCTATCTGCTTCCGTTGTTGGGCACCGATGGCCGCACCGGATTGACCGCACGCGAGCGTGAGGTGATCGCCACGGTGGTTTCCGGTGAGAACCGCTGCGCTTACTGCCACACCAATCACGCCAACAAGCTGGGCAAGGTTGCGGGGGATTGGTCGTTCGGTCAGCGGGTGGCCATCGACCATCATCAGGTGGCCGAGCTCACCGATCGTGAGCGTGCGCTCGCCGACTTGGCGCTGGCGGTGAACAACAACCCGCAGGGCTTAGTGGACGGCGACTTCGATCGGCTGAGGCGGCTGGGTCTCGACGACCATCTGATCCTGGAGGGAGTTTCGATCGCGGCCTTCATCGGTGCCACCAACCGAATCGGTATCGCACTGTCCGTGCCGCCCAACCCGGAGTACACCGGCGTGCCCCGGCACTGACCGCGCATTCGGTGAGCGCGGTTCGGGCCGGCGACTGCGCGGCCCCGTACTGCCCGCGAGTGGTGCACGGCGGTGTTCACCACCGCTATGTGCGCGGAAGGCCGACCGCGCGCGAGATGATCCAATCGAACACGCGGTCGGAGGCGTGGCGGCGGACGAAGAGCAGCGGGCGCGCACCGAATCCGGCGACATAGCGGGTCTTGGGTTTCCGCGCGGTGACTGCCTTCCCGATCGCGTTGGCGATCACCGAGGGCGGTGAGTTGCGGGTGGAATTGGCTTCCGAGCGCAGCGAAGACGCCACCGCCGCGGCCTGGGCGGCGTAAGCCCCACCCCCGGACGTCTTCTCCACGTGGCCCGCGGCGATCCCTCCCCATTCGGTCTGAATGCCGCCCGGTTCGATGACGACGACATCGATCCCGAAGGGTTTGACCTCCAGGCGAAGGCAATCGCTGAGCGCCTCGAGGGCGAACTTGCTGCCGTGGTACCAGCCGCCGAGCGGGGTGTACAGCTTTCCGCCCATCGAGGTGATGTTCACAATTCGACCGCTGCGTTGGGCGCGCATCTGCGGCAACACGAGCTGGATCAACCGCATGGCGCCGAAGACGTTCACCTCGAACTGGTCACGGCCCTCGTCCAGCGGCACGTCCTCGAGCGCCCCGTACGACCCGTATCCGGCGTTGTTGACCAGCACGTCGATACGGCCGGTCTCGTCGACGATGCGGGCGATGGCGGCTTGCATGGAGGTGTCGTCGGTGACATCGATCGCCAGTGGGCGCACGCCTGCGCCGGCGAGTTTCTGCAGCCGTTCGGTACGGCGGGCCGCGCCGTAGACGACGTAGCCCAGTTCTTGCAGCTTCAGGGCGGTCGCCTCGCCGATGCCGGAGGACGCCCCGGTGACGAGGGCTGTCTTGGTGGTCATGATTGCCTCTCAGGGTATGGTGAGCGTTGGTTCAGGTTTTATTATGAACTTGTGTTCATGTTATTGCAAGTAGGCCCCGATGGAGACCACCATGCCCCGCGCGCAACGTGCTGACGCCGTCCGCAACCGCACGAAGATCCTCGATGCCGCGCGTGACCAGATCACGCTGCACGGGTCGGCCGCGGGGATGGACGAGATCGCCGCAGCCGCGGGCGTCGCGGTCGGGACGCTGTATCGGCATTTCCCGACGAAGACCGACCTCGTGGAGGCGGTGATCGCCGAATTCGTCGGCCAGGTCGCCGATGACGCCGAGTCTTCCTGGAGCCGGGCACAGACAGGCTCCCCGGCGTTCAACGAGGTCGCGGGCTTCCTCAGTCGGGTGGTGGACGCGTCGGCGACCAATCATGCGATCAAGGCGGCCGCGCAGGCGCTCGGCGCCGACTACGGCAACCAGGCCGCGGAGGCCCGCGCCGGCGAGGCGCTGGCCAGACTGATCGCCGCTGGGCAGGCCGGCGGCGAAATCCACCCCGACGTCACCGTCGCGGACGTCTACCTGCTGATGTCGGCGGCGCCCACCGGCCAGCCCGCCGCGGCGCGGGCGCGCTGGCTGACGCTGATCCTGCCGGGGCTGACCAATCGTGACCGGGTGCCCCTTCCCTGATCCGCCTTTCTGCCGTCGCCCCGAGCGCGCCGGCGCTGCCGGCTCAGCCGGCTCAGCCGGACGTGCGAGCGCTGAAGCCGGCCAGTGCCGCTGCCGCCGCCGGTGACCCCAGCAGGTCATCGATGGCGGCGTTCTCCCGCTCGAAGGCGGCTCGGGTCGCCGCCACGTGGGGGGCCGCCAGGGCACGTTTGACCGCGATCAGACTCGGCAGCGGTCGCGATGCAAGCAACCTGGCGTGCCGCATGGCCTCCGCCTGCAGGTCGTCCGGGGCGCACACCTTCCACACCAGTCCCATCGCCCGGGCCTCCTCGGCGTCGATCCACTCCGAGGACATCAACAGCCACGCGGCGTTCTGCCTGCCGACCAGTCCGGGCAGCAGATACGACGATGCGGCCTCGGGTGCGAGGCCCAGACTGGTGAACGGACAGCGCAGCCGCGCGGCGCTGGACATGAACACGAGATCGGCGAAGCCGAGGATCGTCGTGCCGATGCCGACCCCGACGCCGTTGACCGCGCACACCAGCGGCTTGGGGAATGCGATCAGCGCGTCGATGAGTCCGGCGAATCCGTACTCGCCGGCGGTGAACGCACCTCCGCTGACCCGGTGGTGCATCTCGACCAGGTCGGTGCCCGCGCTGAATGCACGACCGGTGCCGGTGAGCAGGACGACGGCCACATCGTCGTCGGCGGCGGCCTCGCGCAACGCGATCGTGGTCGCGTCGTAGAGCGCTTCGTTGAACGCGTTGAGCGCTTCGGGCCGCGCCAGGGTCAGGGTGCGCACGTGGTTGTCGTCGCTGATCGTCAGCACAGCGGATACTCCGTTCACGGTGAGTCAGTAGGACCGGGGCAGCGCCAGGCTGTGCTGGGCGACGTAGTTCAGGATCATCTCCCGGCTCACCGGCGCGATGCGGAGCAGACGGGCCAGTCCCCACTGCGGAACGAGGCCGAACTCCGCGGAAAGTCCATTGCCGCCGTGCAATTGGATGACGTGGTCGACGGCTGCCAGCGCGGCGTCCGCGGCCGCGTACTTCGCGACGTTGGCCGCCTCGCCCGCCGGGGCGCCCTGGTCGTACAGCCACGCGGCCCTGGTCGTCGCCAGCGCGGCCAGGTCCACCGCAATTCTGGCCTGCGCCAGCGGGTGGGCGATGGCCTGGTGCGCACCGATCGGCTGTCCCCACACGCTGCGGCTGCGGGCATACTCGACACCCTTGCCCACGGCGTGGCGGCCGATGCCTACACAGACCGCAGCACCGGTGATCCGCTCGGGGTTGAGCCCGTCGAATACCTGCTGGAAGCCTTCGTGTTCGGTACCGATGAGGCTCGAGGCGGGAACACGCACATTGTCGAAGTGCAACGTGTACTGCTTCTCGGGCACGCTGATGCCCACCGGCAAGCGGTGTGTGGTGAGACCGGGCGCGTCGGTGGGGACCAGCAACAGCGACAGCTTTTCGGGTGAGGTGCGAGTGACGACGATCAGTGCCGCCGCTTCGTCCACACCGGAGATGTAGTACTTCGACCCGTTGACGAGATAGTCCGCGCCGACGCGAACGGCGGTGGTGGCGAGCTGGCGCGTGTTCGAACCGGCGTCGGGTTCGGTGATCGCGAAGACGACCTTCGTGTCACCGGATGCCATGCGGGGCAGCCATTCCCGCTTCTGCTCGGCGCTGCCGTACCGGGCGATGAGTTCACCGGAGATGGCGCAGGACACCAGCAGCAACAGCAACGGGCAGCCGTTGGCCGCGGTCTCCTCGCACACGATCGCCAACTCGGATATGCCCGCGCCCCCGCCGCCGTGTTCCGGGGGCAGGTTGATGCCGATGAAGCCGTGATCGGCGAGGTCGCGCCAGATTTCGGTGGTGGGTTCGTGACACGCTGCGCGCGAGGAGAAGTAGTCGTCGCCGTATCTGCGGGTCACGGCGGCGACCGCGGCACGCAGGTCACGGTGCTCCGGCGCTTCGGTGAAGTCCGTCACGGGACCAACTTGTCCGGGATGTCGGTGTAGCGCGCGCGCACGTATTCCCCGAGGGCTTTGGCCTGCGGATCGGTCTTCGGGCACGATGCGACGCCCTCGCCGAGAAAACCGGCGATCACGAAATTGAGCGCCCGCAGGTTGGGGTATTCGAAGCGGCGAACGTCCAGCCCCGCCGTCTCCGGTACCAGGGCGCGCAGCGTGGCCACCGTCAGGTGGGTCCGCAGCCAGTCCCAGCGTTCGTCGGTGTCGGTCCATATCCCGACGTTGGCGTTGCCGCCTTTATCCCCGGAGCGCGCGGCCGCCACACATCCCAGCGGGCGCCGGGACGTGGGGCCGAAGTCGGCATCGGCGGCGGCGGGTACCGATACCCGCGTCGGCGGCAGATCGGCCACATCGGCGGGGTGTGGGATCGTCTCGCGGGAGCCGTCGCTGTGGACCACCAGATGGCGGACTTCGGCAGTCGGTACGAGTGTCGGCCAGTACACCCCGAATTCGGTCGCCGACGACGGAGGTGAGGTGGTGTGGAAACCCGGATAGCCGGCCACGTAGAGTTCCACGACCGCGTTGGAGAATGCACGGTCCACCTTGGCGCGGTCGCGGTCCTTGACGGTCACCCGCAGATGCGCGGTCGCCTCGTCGTAGGACGCCGGCTCCGGTCTGTCGTAGCGCAGCAGCTGGATGTCCACACTGTCGAAACGGTCCCGGCCGCCGAGGATCTCGAAGAGTTCGTCGACCGCCCAGGATGCTTTGGCCTCGATGTCGAGGCCGGTGAGGACCATGGTCATCGTATTCCGGAAGCCGCCGATGTAGTTCATCGCGACCTTCAGCGTGGGCGGTGGTGCCGAACCCCGCGTTCCGCTGACCCGCACTCGGTCCGGTCCGTCCTGGATGACGGACAGGGTGTCGAAATGGGCGACCACGTCGGGATTGGCGTAGGCCGGTGCAGCGACTTCGTAGAGCAACTGCGCGGTGACGGTGCCCGGGGTGACGGCGCCGCCGGTACCGGCAGGTTTCGTGATCACGAAACTGCCGTCGTGAGCCAGTTCGGCGATGGGCGAGCCCGGATATCGCCGGTCGGCGATCTCCTGCATCTGGGAGTAGTTGCCTCCCGTCGCCTGCGGACCGCACTCGATGACGTGGCCCGCCGCGACCGCGCCCGCCAGCGCGTCGTAATCCGTGCGGTTCCAGTTGTGCCACCACGCGCCGGCGCCGACCACCAGCGCGGCGTCGGTGACCCGCCCGGTGACCACCACGTCGGCACCCCGCCTCAGGGCCGCGGCGATACCCCATCCGCCCAGATACGCGTTGGCGGTGACCGGTTGCGCTCCCGCGCCGGCCAGCGTGGCGCCGGTATCGAGATGATCGAACTGTATTCCCCGAGAACGTATTTCGTCCAGGCGCCCGATCAAGTCGTCGCCCTCGACGTGGGCGACACCGAGCGGTGTGCCCGCCTCCTGCGCCAGGGCGCGCACCCGCGACGCCAGCGCGGCCGGGTTGAGTCCACCCGCGTTGACGACGATCTTGATCCCGCGTCGCGCGCAGTCGGCGACGACGTCGCCGAACTGGCGGAGAAACGTGTGGGCGTAGCCGGTTTCGGGATCCTTGCGCTTGGCCTTCCACAGGATGAGCATGGTGAGTTCGGCGAGGTAGTCGCCGGTGATGACGTCGACGTCGGCACCGTCGACCAGCGCGCGCATGGCACCCAATCGATCTCCGTAGAACGCCGATGCGTTGCCGATGCGAACCGGCCGCCTCATGGGCGGACCGCCCGTGCCGGTCGCCGACTCGGTGCACCCGCGAACGCCTGGGCGATATCCAGCCAGGAGCGGGCGACCGCACCGTGGGCGGTCAGGTCCGTCTCCGTCCAGTGCCGGCGCTGGGTGACGGTCAGCACGAAGTGCAGGGCCGGGCCGCACACCCGATTGTCGGCTTCGGGCGGACCCCAGTGCCATGATTCGCCGTCGGGCGACTCCAACTCGACCCGCACCGGATCCCGGGGAACCTCCAGACCATTGAGGATGTGGGCGAAGGCGAAGGTCGCCACGCCGAGGTGGGCGATGCTACGCAGGCCCGGACTGGGCGGATGCGCCACGCCGATGGCGTCGTAGACGTCCTGGCTGTGCGCCCATGTCTCCATGAGCCGGGCGGTGGCCGAGGACGCCACGCTCATGTCGGGGCCGAACCACGGCAGACGTCGTTTGGGATCCTCGGCGCCGAACTCGGTCAGGAGCCCTCCGCGCGCCTCGGCGAACCAGTTCATCAGATCGGCGGGAGCCAGCTGCCGATACCGCTCGGCGACCCGATCGGGAAAGTCCATGCCGCCGGCGACGAGTTCGTCGGCGAAGGACCGGAATCCGTCGTGATCGGCCATGGCGAGCCGGGCCGCGTCGTCGAAGAAGGCGAGGTGCGAGATCTGATCCCGAATGCTCCACCCGGCCGCCGGCGTGGGCAGCTCCCACTGGTCGCGGGGCAACCCGGCCAGCGCTTTGGCGAGCGCGTCGGATTCGTGGCCCAGGTCGGCGAGCAGGCCGCCATAGTCGAGCGCCATCACACTCCTCTCCATGCGGGGGGACGTTTCTCGGAGAACGCCTGCATACCCTCCTGCGCATCGGCGCTGAGATAGACCGGTGCCCAGATGTTCTCGGCGTACTCGTAGGCCTCACGCAGGGGATGGTCGTCGGTCAGCGTCATGGTGCGTTTCCCCGCCACGACCGACAGCGGCGCGTTGGCGGCGATCCCTTCGGCGATGGTCTGGGTGACCTCGACGAGTTCGTCGGGTGCGACGAGGCGATTGACGAAACCGATCTGGTAAGCCCGCTCGGCCGACAGCGGGGCGCCCGTGAGCACGAGTTCCATGGCGATCCGGCGGGGAATCATCCGCGACAGGGGCGCCGCCCACGGCGAGCCGCGACCGACCTTCACCTCGGTGATCGCGAACCGCGCGGTTCGCGAGGCCACGCAGAGATCGCACGTCTGGGCCAGCAGGAAGCCCCCGGCGAATGCGACCCCGTTGACCGCGGCGATGGTGGGTTTCGCCACCTCGATATTGCGGCCGAACTGCGGCACGAAATCGACCGGGGGAATGGTCAGTCCCGCCTCGGCCATCTCCTTGAGGTCACCGCCGGCGCAGAAAGCCTTGTCTCCGGCGCCGGTGAGCACCAATACCTTCGCCGAATCGTCGTCGTTGAATGTCCGTACACCGTCGAACAATCCGTCACGTACCGCCGTGTTGAGGCTGTTCCGGGCGTCGGGCCGGTTGATGGTCAGCCAGGCCACCCCGCGGCGGACCTCGTAGTGGACGCTCATGCGCGATCCCGCTGCGCTTCTCGCGGCTTGCTCATGCGGTGTCGTCCGCATCGCTGAGCACCGCGAGCACTTGGCCGGAGTCGACCTGGTCGCCCGTGCCCACGAGCACCGTCGCGACGACGCCCGCCACCGGCGCGCGCACGGTGTGCTCCATCTTCATGGCCTCCAGGACGACGATCGGTGTGCCCGCCTTGACGGTCTCGCCCTCGATCACCTCGATCCGCACGACGGAGCCGGGCATCGGCGCCAGGAGGGAACCCGACTCCTGTACCGAGCCGGGTTCGGGAAAGCGCGGGACTTCGCCGAAAACCGTGGAGCCCAGCGAGCTGTCGACGAAATACTCGGGACCGCAACGATTCACCCGGTACCGGCGTCGCACTCCGTCGACGACCATGTCGACCGTGCCGGGGGCGACACCGATCAGCCGCACCCGGGGCCGCCAGTCGTTGACGGTGACGCTCAGCGCGGAGCGCTCGAATCGGTAGCTGACGTGCAGGTCGTTCTCGCCATGCCGGAAGGCGACCCGCTGTGGTGCGCTGCAGAGCGTGCGCCACCCCGACGGCAGCGTGGGAAGCGCCGGCGCCTGGGCGCGACGCTCCGCCTGTGCCGATATGGCCGCCGCCACGGCGTGTACCGACGGCGCCGAAGGATCGCCGGTGCCGGCCAGCGCCGCCGGATCGTGACGGTCGAGATATCCGGTATCGATGGCGCCGGAGCGGAATTCCGGCTCACGCAGAATCCCGACGAGCAGGTCGCGGTTGGTCGCCACGCCGTGGATCCGCGATGCGCGCAATGTCCGGGCGAGCAGGCTGCTGGCGTCCGCTCGGGTGTCGCCGTGGGCGATGACCTTCGCGAGCATCGGGTCGTAGTGGGTGCTGACCTGCGAACCCGAACGGTATCCGGTGTCGATCCGGATACCGGGGAGTGCGGCGAACTCCAGGGTTGTCAGGGTGCCCGAGGACGGGATGAACCCCGCGGCGACATCCTCGGCGTAGAGGCGAACTTCGATCGCGTGGCCCCGCGCAGTGGTGTTCAGCATCTCCTCGGGGAGCGCCTGCCCGTCGGCGACGAGGAGCTGCGCGCGGACCAGGTCGATGCCGGTGACGAGCTCGGTGACCGGATGCTCGACCTGCAGGCGGGTGTTGACTTCGAGGAAGAAGAACGACCCGTCGCGGGCCATGACGAACTCGACGGTTCCGGCGCCCTCGTAGGCCAGCGCCTTTCCCGCCGCGACCGCGGCACGGCCGAGTTCGTCCCGCAGGGCCTCGTCCACGGCGGTCGACGGCGCCTCTTCGATGATCTTCTGGTAGCGCCGTTGAATGGAGCATTCGCGTTCGCCGAGGTGGACGACGGTGCCGTGGCGGTCGCCGAAGATCTGCACTTCGATGTGGCGCGGGGATTCGACGAACTTCTCCAGGAACACGGTTCCGTCACCGAACGCCGAGGCGGCCTCGCGTCGTGCGCTTGCCACGGCTTCGACGAGGCCGGCGGAGTCGGTGACGATGCGCATGCCGCGGCCACCACCGCCGAATGCCGCCTTGACCAAGATCGGATATCCGATACCCGCCGCGGCCGCGGTGAGATGGGCGGGATCGGCGTCGGCGTCGGATTCCACGGTGACGCCGGGCAGCACGGGCACTCCGGCGGACGCCATCAGTTCCTTGGCGGCGATCTTGGAACCCATGGCCCTGATGGCCGCCGGACTTGGGCCGACGAATATGACCCCGGCATCGCCGCAGGCTTGTGCGAAATCGGCGTTCTCCGAGAGGAATCCGTATCCGGGGTGCAGAGCGTCGGCGCCGGTGCGCGCGGCTGCCGCCAGCACTGCGTCGGCCCGCAGGTAGGTATCGGCGGGTGCACTGCCCGGCAGGTGCACCGATTCGTCGGCAGCGTCGACGTAGGGCATGTCACGGTCGGCGTCGGAGTACAGCGCGACGGTGGTGATATCCATCTGGTGCGCGGTGCGAATGATCCGCGCCGCGATTTCGCCGCGGTTGGCGATGAGTAGCTTTGTGATCACGGTGTTCTCACATCCTGAAGACGCCGAAGCCGCGGCGTCCCGCCACGACATTGGAATGGGCCGCAGAGAGGGACATGCCCAGCACCGAGCGGGTGTCGCGGGGGTCGATCACGCCGTCGTCGTAGATGCGCGCGGAGACGAAGAATGCGTGCGACTCCCGCTCGATCTGTTCCTCGATGTCGGCGGTGCGCTGGGCGTCGGCCTCGTGGTCGAACTCCCGGCCGGCCGCCTGGGCGGCCGCCTTGCCCACGATCGACAACACGCCGGCCAATTGCTGGGCGCCCATCACGGCGAGCTTCGCGTTGACCCAGGTGAACATGAACCGCGGGTCGTACGCGCGTCCGGACATGCCGTAGTTGCCGGCACCGAACGAGCCCCCCATGTTGACGGTGATGTGCGGAACCGTGCTGTTGGTGACGGCATTGATCATCTTGGCGCCGTCCTTGATGATCCCGCCCTGCTCGTAGTCGGTGCCGACCATGAACCCGGTGACGTTCTGCAAGAAGATGAGCGGAGTGTCGGTTTGGTTGGCGAGCAGGATGAATTCGGTTGCCTTCTTGGACTCTTCGCTGAACAGCACACCGCGGGTATTGGCCAGGATGCCGACCGGGAAGCCGTGGATCGACGCCCATCCGGTCGCGAGGCTGGTGCCCCAGCGCGGCTTGTACTCGGAGAATCGCGAGCCGTCGACGACGCGCGCGATCACCTCACGCGGGTCGAACGGAATCCGGGTGTCTCCGGAGGCGATGCCCAGGAGCTCGTCCTGATCGTAGAGCGGCTCGTCGACCGGATGAGTCGGGCCCGGACCGAGTTTGCGCCAGTTCAGGTGCGCGGCGATGTCGCGGCCGATGCGGATGGCGTCGACCTCGTCGACGGCGAAGTAGTCGCCCAGCCCCGACACCCTGGTGTGCATGTCGGCGCCACCGAGTTCCTCGTCGTCGGCATCTTCACCGGTGGCCATCTTGACCAGCGGCGGCCCACCGAGGAACACCTTGGCCTGATGGTCGACGAGCACGGCGTAGTCGCACATGCCGGGCACGTAGGCGCCGCCGGCCGTCGAGTTCCCGAACACCAGAGCCACACTGGGAATGCCCATCGCGGACAGTTCGGTCAAGTCGCGGAAGATGCGCCCGGCGTGCACGAAGAGTTCGGATTGTGTGGGCAGGTCGGCGCCCCCCGACTCGACGAGGTACATCACCGGTAGCCGGTTGACCCGGGCGATCTCGAGTGCACGCAGGTTCTTGCGCAGGGTGTAGGGGTTCATGGTGCCGCCGCGCACGGTGGGGTCGTGGGCGATGATCACGCATTCGATTCCCGAGACCACTCCGATCCCGGTCACGATGGCGGCCCCGACGTTGAACTCGGTGCCCCAGGCGGCCAGCGCCGATAGTTCCATGAACGGCGCGTCGCGGTCGACGAGCAGTTCGATACGTTCGCGCGCCAGCAACCGACCGCGGTCGTGGTGACGTTGTACGTAGCGGGCGCCGCCGCCGGCGGCCACCCGTTCGAGCTGTTCGTCGAGGGCGGCAACCGCCGCCGATTGAGCCTCGTAGTTGGCGAGGTACGTCGGCGCGGCGCGGTCGACGTCTGAATTCAGGACGGACATGCGGATCCTCTGCACTCGCGGTCCTCGCGGGACCGCAAATTAGTGAACGATGCAACACTAAGGCGAAATTTTGGCGTCCGGCGGAATGCGCGGATATTCACCTCCATGAGGTGATGCCTACTGTCCGAACGAGATAGGGGCATTCCATCCTCGTCTCAGCTATCCCACGTTCACTAGCTGGCAGATGTCGCGGCGCGCCTGCCGGTATTGGTCGAGCAGGGCGTCGACCAGTTCGTCGACCGAGGACACGGTCGTCACCCCGGAGACGCTGTGGCCGGCGCTCCATGCGGTGCGGTTGTCGAGCAGCCGCTCCTGCGCGAAGCCGCCGCCGGTTTCTGGCGTGCCGTGGTCGCCGTCGAGCCAGCAGGCGAGCAAGCTGGCCGGGATGCCGCCGACCCGGTCGGAGAGCCGGACGTCATCGAGCGACGACGCCACGAGCGCGGCCCGGTAGGCAGGCGTGGCCAGGCTCTCCCGGGTGGCGATGAAGCGCGTCCCGAGGTAAACCAGGTCCGCGCCGAGCGCCTCGGCGGCGACGATCGAGCGTCCGTCGGTGATGCCGCCCGCCAACACCACGGGACCGTCGTACTCCTGACGCACGGCCCGAACGAACGCGAACGGATTGGCCCACCCCGTCTGGCCGCCGGCGCCCGCGGTGAGCAGAACCAGGCCGTCCACTCCGGCCTCCAGCGCGCGGCGGGCATGCGCGATGCTGGCCACGTCGGCAAAGACCCGGCAGCCCGCATCGTGGAGCGGATCGACCACCGGCGCGGGCGATCCGACGCTGGTGATCACCAGTTCGACCCGGCCGCGGATCACGCATTCCAGGTCCGCGGACAGCCGGGCGTTGCTGCGATGGACGACCAGATTGGCGGCGTGGGGTGCGCTCTGGGGGGTGGATTCGCTGCTCATCCGCCGCAGCCACCGGTCTAGTTCGGCGGGATCGGCGGCGTTGTGGGTGGGAAAGGCGCCGATCAGGCCGCGCCGGCAGGCCGCGATGACCAGATCGGGACCGGACACCGCGGTCATCGGGGCGGCGATGGCGGGCAACGTCAGACGACGCGGCCAAACAGCGGATCGGGACACGTGACCTCCGGAGGCTATTAGTGAATCAAGAATAACTAACTCCCTCACTGTGGTGTCAACGGACGATGCCGCGGAGCGGTCTCTGACTTGCCAGTCTCTGCTCTGGGTGTGGGTTGACAGCGGTGATGCACGTCACTGATGATGTGACATCTAGTAAATCGGGATCCGCATCACGGCTCTCGCGTCCCGGAGGAGTGGTCATCGGCACCGCATTGTCGTCGGATACCTTCACCCCCGCTCAGCTGGCCGACGCGCTCACCGCTGCTGTCACCACCCAGTCCGCGTCCGCCCAGCGGTTCAACGACTGCTTCGGGCGATCGCTCAACGACGTGGTTGATGCGCTGGGCCGGGTCCGGCAGGCGGGTGATCCCGATCAGGTGATCGATCTGGCCCCGCGGGAGTTGTGCGCGGCGGGGCTCTTCGAACGGGTGATCCTCTCGCGGGTGCGCGGTTCGGCCTGGCGCATCGCGGACGTCTATGTCGCCAGGCCCGACGGGCAGGTCGCATTGCACGTCGACGGCCTCGTCGAGCAACTCGACATCGCGCTGGTATCGCCACTGGTCGAGGCCGAGGTGGTGCGCCGGCGGCTGCCGGCTCTGGTTCACGACGCGCGTCGGGAAAGCCGGGTGTGCCGCCAATTGATGGAGCGCACCGGAACCACGGAATACGTGGTCGCTCCCGTGGTGGCCGACGCGTCGGTGATCGCCCTCATCCACGCCGACCGCCCCGCCGACGGGCGGGCGCTATCCGCGATCGACCGGGATCTGTTGCGCATGTTCGCCGATGGCGTCGGATTGATCTACGAACGGGCGGGCATCGCCGAACGCGCGGCACGGCAGGCGCAGACGATCGCGCAAGCATGCGATGCCGCCGTCCGGTCGCTCGGTGCGGTGCCGGCAACCCCCGCGCTGCGCTTCGGAGCCACGGCGGTACAGCCCGTGCCGGCCGCCACCCGCGAACTCGCCGAACCGCCGCGCGAACACTCCCGGCTCTCGCGCCTGACGTCCCGCGAACGCGAAGTGCTGGCGTTGCTGGCAAGCGGCGCCACTAATTCGCAGCTGGCCGACCGGTTGACGGTCGCCGAGAGCACCGTCAAATCACACGTCAAGCACATTCTGCACAAGCTGGGCGCCGGCAATCGAGCCGCCGCCATCGCGTGTTACCTCGGCGAGTCCAAGGCGGAGAATCGGCGGTCGCGATGAGTGTCTCGATGGCCAGTGAGGCGTCCCGGTCGACGACCGCCGCGCGGTGCCGGGACGATTGGTGGACTCGGGAGATCGACCTGCTGGAGCGGCTGCGGGCGCTGCGCGCCCAGACCGCAGCCGTGATGGGCGGCGGGGCCGCCTTGCCCGAGATCGGCTGGGATTCCGCGCAGCAATCGGGCGAGGCGATCTCCGCGTTGACACACACGTGTATCGACCGGCTGCGCACCATCCAGTCCGGTGACGTCCGCGGCGCGCAACGGTTGTGCGACCTGGCGTTGAACCTGCAGCAGCTGGCGATGGACTGGTACCTACACGAGACCGCGATGCGGGGCCAGCGGCTGGCCGGGTGCGCGGCCGGGCTGAGCCGGCTGCGCGGCATGCCGACGTCGGCCGCGCTGCTCGAATCGGCGTGCGAAGAGCTGGTGTCGCGCTGCGGGTTTCATCGCGCGGTGCTCTCCAAGGTGGAGTCGAGAGGATGGAAGCCGCTGGTCCTGATCGATCGATCGGACGCGGAGACCCGATCGTGGTTCAGCGACTGGTTCAACAGAGTCGTTCCGCTGGTGGATGTGACGCCGGAAGCCGAGGCGCTGTCCCGGCGACGACCGTCGCTCATTCAGGACACCTCCAACGCCCCGGTCTATCGGCCGCTGATCGTTCAGGCCGGTCAGTCGCGCTCCTACGTGGTCGCGCCGCTGGTGCACGGTGACGAGGTGATCGGGTTCCTGCACACCGACCACCATCCCGAGGCGCGGCGTGTCGACACCGCCGATCGCGATGTGCTCTGGGCGTTCGCCGACGGGTTCAGCCACATCTACGAACGCACGGTGCTGCTGGAACGCCTGCGCGAACAGCGTGACAGCGTGCGTGACCTGTTCTTCGAGGCGGTGGATCGCATCGACGACCTGTGCGAATCAGCGGCCGGGCCGGCCGCATCCCTCGACGAAACCGGGGACGGCGGTACCGGTACGGGTCCCGGCGCGGTGGACCTGACCGAGCGCGAGGCAGAGGTCTTCGCGCTCATGGTGACCGGGGCAAGCAATCAGGAGATCGCCGACCGACTCGTGATCACCGAGGGAACGGTGAAGTCGCACGTCAAACACATCCTGCGCAAGTACGGCGCCGTCAACCGCGCCCAGGCGATCGCCTGGGCGCTCACCGATCGCTGAGCATCGTGCGGGCGCCGTCGTCCGTCAGCCGGTGAGGCGACTGGCGCCGGTGAACTGACCGTCGTGGTAGAGCAGCGGCGCCGGGTTGTCCGGACTGCGGTGGATCTCGGCGACCCTGGCCACCACCAGGGTGGAGTCCCCGGCCTCGATCAACTGGATATCGATGGCGCGCAACCACGTCGGGGTTCCGGTCAGTACGGGCTCGCCGGTGGCCAGCGTCGACCACGACGCCGGGTCGGCGAAACGTTGCGACGCGTCACGGGAGAACCTGCGGGCCAGGTCCAGTTGGTGTTCTCCCAGCAGATGGACGACGAGCGAGTTCGCTTGGCGGAGCGCGCCGACGCTGGAGGACGTGTGGGTGATGTTGAAGCAGACCAGTGGCGGACTCAGCGAGAGCGAGGCCAGCGACGTCGCGGTGAACCCGACCGGTCCGGCGGGTGAGGCGAGCGTGATGATCGTGACTCCGGCGGGGTGACGCCGCAGGGCGGCGCGGTAGTCGTCGTTGGTGATCGTCATGCCGGCCTGCGCTCCCAGACTGCGCCCAACGAACGCAACGCCGGCATGACCTCGCCGGCGATGAGCTCACCGACGCCGGGCAGCAGCGGGATCAGCACCGCACCGTCGGCCAGGCCGAGCGCGTGGATGTCGGTGATCAGTCCGGCGAGGCCGGTTGGGGTGCCGACGTAGAGCAGACTCTGCGCCGCGCCCGCACCACCCGTCGCCGCCAGCACCGTCCGGGCGATGTGCGCATCGCCGGCGATGGCGACGTAGATGTCGACGAGCACCGACACGCGCGGCTGTGCCTCGCGGACCGCGGCGGTCGCGGCGGCGACGCGGCGCAGATCGGGGGCCTGGACCCGCACCACGTCGCGGGGCTGATGGGGCCACCAGCCGTCTTCGCCCGTGATCCCTACGCGAACAGGTCCGTTGGTCGCGATATCGACGTCGGGCAGGGCGCTCATGTCGCCGGGTCGATCACGATGGCGAAGGCCTTGTTCTCGATACCTCCGGACCGATCCACCGCGATGAACTTCTCCTCGACATACTCGTCGATGGCGTGCGGA
This sequence comes from Actinomycetota bacterium, assembly GCA_018268465.1. Taxonomy (GTDB): domain Bacteria; phylum Actinomycetota; class Actinomycetes; order Mycobacteriales; family Mycobacteriaceae; genus Mycobacterium. The sequence continues at coordinate 33,078 of JAFDWN010000023.1, read as the reverse complement.
CCGCCCTCGCGGCCGAGTCCGCTCTGCTTGTAACCGCCGAACGGATAGGCGGGGTGGATGACGTGCCAGTTGTTGACCCACACCATTCCCGCGTCCAGCCGGCGGGCGACGTCGATGGCCCGGGCGTCGTCGCCCCACACGCCGGCGGACAGCCCATAGTCGGTGTCATTGGCGATCGAGACCGCCTCGTCGATGGAGTCGTAGGTCAGCACCACGAGGACCGGTCCAAACACCTCTTCACGCGCGATCCGCATATCCCTGGTGACGTCGACGAAGATGGTGGGTTCGATCCAGAAACCCTTCTCGAATCCGGGTCCCGACGGGCGCCGCCCGCCGGTCGCGACCCTGGCGCCCTCGGCGGCGGCGATCTCGAAGTAGCTCAGGATGCGGTCGCGTTGAGTGGCCGAAATGATCGGTCCGACATGGGTTGTCGGGTCGAGTGGATTGCCGAGTCGTAGCGTCGACGCCCGGGCCACCAGCTTCTCGACGATCTCGTCACGCCGGTTCGCCGGCACCAGCAGCCGCGTTCCGGCCTCGCAGGCCTCGCCGTTGTTGGCCATGCATGCGAACAGTGCGCCGTCCACGGCCATGTCCAGGTCGGCCGAGTCCAGGATGATGTTGGCTCCCTTACCCCCCAACTCCAGGGTCACCCGTCTGACCGCATCCGCCGACTGTCGCAGGATGCTCTTGCCGACGGCCGTTGACCCGGTGAAGGCGACCTTGCGTACCTCCGGGTGACCGGAAAGGTGCGCACCGACCGGTTCGCCGTCCCCGGTGACCAGGTTGAGCACACCCGGCGGCAGCCCGGCCGCGTCGAATTCGCGGACCAGCTCCAGTGGCAGCAGCGGAGCGTGCTCGTCGGGTTTGAGTACCACGGAATTGCCGGCCGCCAGCGCGGGTCCGATCTTCCACACGGTGGTGAGCAGTGGGATGTTCCACGGCACGATCGCCGCGACGACGCCGATCGGCTCCCGCACCACCAGGCCGTCGGCGGGCACGGGCTCGATGGCGGGTCCGGCGGTTTCCCACTCGTACTCGCGGGCGACGGCCGCCAGGTACTGCAATTGTGCGACCGACAAGCCGACGTGCAGTGCCCCGGTGATACGAATCGTCGCGCCGTTCTCGCGCGCCTGCAGCGCAGCGAGTTCGTCGGAGCGGGCGGCGAGCCGCGCGGCGACGGTTTCGATGAGCGCCGCTCGTTCGGCGGGCGGAGTTCGTCGCCAACTACCCTCCGCGAAGGCGTCCTTGGCCGCGTTCACGGCCGCATCGACGTGCTCCACGGTACCTTTGGCGACGGTGGCGACGAGTTCTTCGTCTGCCGGACTGCGTATTTCGTAGGCGTCGCCGCTGTCGATCCACTTGCCGTCGATGTACATGGTGTAGTGGTTGATCACAGGTGTCTCCTCACCTCAGCCGATCTGGCGTGCACGGCCCCGCCAATACGGCTGCCGGATGGATTTCTTGTCGACCTTGCCGGCCGGATTGAGCGGGAGGTCGTCGGAGAAAAGCACCGACTTGGGCGCGCACACGCTGCCCATGGCTTCCTTGACGTGCGCGATGAGCTCGGCTTCCAGTGCCGGACCCGTGATTTCGCCCTCGCGAGCCACTACCACCGCCAGCACGGCCTCACCCCACTTCTCGTGCGGGACACCGATGACAGCCGACCGTGCGACCGCCGCATGGGTGCTCAGTGCATCCTCGACCTGGCGGGGGAAGACGTTGAAGCCGCCGGTGACCACCATGTCCTTCTTGCGGTCGACGATGTAGAGGAAGCCGTGCTCGTCGAGGCGCCCGATATCACCGGTGTGCACCCAGCCCCCGCGCAGGGTCTCGGAGTTACGTTGCGGGTCCAGATATCCGAGCATCTGACCGAGCTGTCGCGAACAGATCTCACCGATCTCGCCGACCGGCAGCTCGCGGTCCTCGTCGTCTTGGATCGAGACATCGACCTGGAACATCGGCCGGCCCGCCGACGCCAGCCGCGCGGTCCAGTCGTCCGCGTCGACACGATGCTCGTTCTTGCGCAGACACGAGATGTAGCCGGGTTCGGTTCCCGCATAGGTCTGGATGAAAATCGGGCCGAACGCGTCCAGTGCCTGGCGGAGGCGTTCAGGGGTGATCGGCGCCCCGGCATAGACCATCGTCCGCAACGAACTCAGGTCGGCGGTGTCGCGTTGCGGGTGGTCGAGTAGCAGGTAGATGATGGTCGGCACGACCGCGGTTGCGGTGACCCGGTGCCGTTGGATGCTCGACAGCAGCGTCGACACGTCCAGACCGGGCAGCATCACGTTGGTGCCGCCACGGACGAACGTCGGCATCACGAATATCTGGGTGAAATGTGTCAGCGGCGCCCCGTGGGCGAACACCTCGCCGAAACCGATGTCCCCGATCTCCAGCCCCGCCGAGATCGAATAGTAGCTCCACGTGAAGTGGGAGTTGACCACACCCTTGGGCTCACCGGTGCTACCGGAGGTGAACAGCACGTAGGCTTCGTCGTGTTCTTCGATCGTGACAGCTGGGCGGGTATCGGGCTGGCCGTCGACGAGTTTGGCGAAGTCCAGCGCGTCCACGTCGGCCGTCTCGACGGATCCGAGACGGATGACGTTGCGCAGTTTCGGCAGGTCCGCGCAGATCCCGGCGACGGCAGATTCGAACTGGGCGTGGTAGATCAGCGTTGTCGCGTCGCTTTGGGTGAGGTTGGACCGGAAGCCCGCCGCGCCGGCGCGGGTCGGCATCTGCACCAGCACCGCCCCCGCAGCCCAGATTCCATGCTGAATCGGGATGAACTCCAGGCAATTGGGCATCAGCAGCCCGACCCTGTCGCCAGGTTGCACGCCGGATTCCAGCAGCGCATGGGCGATTCGGTTGCGCCAGGCGAGCAGCTCACGGTAAGTGATCGACCGATCGGCGTCGACAATTGCGGTGTTGTCGGGGTAATAGCCGCATGCGCGGTCGAGAACGTCGGGCAACGTGCCCCACATGCCCGCCCTGGTGCCCGTCATCGCGCCAGCAGGCTGGGGTCGAAACCCTCGACCCAGTACTCGGGGGTGATGATCGGCAGGCCCAGCTCCTGCAGCACCGGAGTGTCGTTCCAGTAGGTGGTCTCGCGCACGATCTTGCCGTTGGCATCGAGCTGATGCCACGTGATCCCGCGGGTGCTCAGCGACCTGCCGTCGGTGGGTACACCCCGGTAGGTGGCCAAACCCTCACCGGCCCAGTCCCAGAGGATGACGATGGCCATCTGGCCGTTGACTCCGGCCAGTTCGAAGGCCTCGGTCGCCGTGAACCGGTGGATTCCCACCCCGTTTCCCGCATCGGTGTTGGCGAACGGCGCCAGCCTCGGTGCGAGCTCGTCCTTGGTGAGCGCGGTGTCGAGTACGTGGTCGGAGTCGGCGTGGTCGTCGTAGACCAGATCGTCGGCGTAGAGGTCGACGGCGGCGTCGGTGTCCGACGTGAGGGCACGCGTCCAGCGAGCGGCGTGATCGATGGCGAAGTTCATCGCGTGATTCCTTTCAGACCAGGGCCGGCGAGGTGGTGACCGAGGACGGCTCGACCGGCAGCCCGAGGTCGCGGACGGCGGTGGCGCAGTCCCAGAAGCTCTCCTCGCGCTTGATCCGACCGTCTTCGTCGTAGATGTGAAACGTGATGCCGCGGGTCCCGGGCACCTTCCCCTTGGTGGGGACGCCGACGAATGCCGCGGCGGTGGGCGCGTGCCAGGTCCACCGGTAGATGGCCGCGCGTTCGTCGCCGACCACCTCGTCGATGCGGAAGTTGTTGATGCCGATGCCGTTTTCGGTGTCGGCGTTGGCATAGGGCGCGAAGACCCGCAGCAGTTCGGCTTTGGAGGTGATCGACTGGCCCAGGAGGGGATCCTCGAACAGGAAGTCATCGGCGTAGAGCGCCACAACCGCTTCGGGGCTTTCTCGAAAGGCTTTCAGCCATTTGACGGCAAAAGCATGACTCATGGTCTCTCCTCGCTGGTCGGTGGCGGTGACGCCGACGCTATTGCGCGGATGCTTTACCGACCACTATCGCGGGGAGGAAACCGACCGCCCCATGGGGGTAGGTGCTCCTCCGTAGTTGGACCGAGTTCCCCCCTGTGAGGGGTGTGGGCGACGCTGCAACAGACGAGCATCGGTACCCATCGCAGCACGACCGACAGGGAGAAACGCATGCTGGAACAGGATTTGACCGACGAGGACTTCGAGCCGTATTTGGCCAAGGCGCAGGAGCTCTCGGGGTACTTCCGGGAAATCGGTCCGAAGTACGACGCCGAGAACACTTTCGCCACACCCTCCATCGAGGCCTTCAAGAAGACTGGGCTGGGCGCATTACCGGTTCCCACGGCGTTCGGCGGGCCCGGAGGCAACATCTTGCAGGTGTCCAAGGTCGTCACCGAACTGTCTCGCGGCGACTCGGCGATCACCCTGGCCTACAACATGCACTACATCATGGTCGGCATCGCCGGGAACCTGATGAGCGACGAGCAGAACAAATACTGGCTGGGCCGGGTGGCCGACGGTGACCTCATGTTCGGCCCCTTCTCCGAGCAGCGGGCCGGCTTCTCGGGCCTGGCCGATATGACCGCGGTGCCGCAGCCCGGCGGCGGGTGGCGGCTCTACGGGAAGAAGACGTGGGGCACGTTGTGTGAGGCCGCCGATATCATCACCACCAATGCCACCGAAACGGACGCCGACGGCAACCTGCCGGACACATTCGACGGCAGGGTGGCCGCGGAGAAGCTGTTCATCGGTGACTTCTCGGTCGACGAGAACGGCGTCGGCGAGGGCATCCGCATCGAAAAGACCTGGGATGCTTTGGGTATGCATGCCACGGGCACCCAGACCATCGTTTTCGACGGTTACTTCGTGCCGGAGGAGGGATTCATCGCGCCGTGGCGCGCGGGCGCGTTCGGCACCCTGGAATGGGCGTCGCTGATGTTCGCCAGCATCTACCTGGGGATGCAGCACCGGATCCTGGAGGAGACCGTCAAGACACTGTCCAAGAAGCACCTCGGCGCCACGTTCGGGGCCATCGTCGCCTCGGACACCGCGGTGAAGAACGTCGGACACATCATCGACGGCATCGGCGAGATGGCGTCACGCGTCGAGCTGAGCCGCCGCGTGCTGTACCAGACCTGTGAGGATCTGATCGCCGGCAAGGACAAGACCTGGCCGGTCGAATTGCGGTTCCCGTACCTGGGGCTGGCGAAGACCTTCATCTCCGACAACGTGATGCACATGTCTCGACACGCGATGAGTATGGTGGGCGGTTCGTCCTTCCGGAGGGGCACCATCTTCGAACGGCTCTACCGCGACTCCGCGGCATCGATGTTCCAGCCGCTCAACGCCGACCAGACGCGGACCTACATCGGCCAATTCCTGCTGGAATCGGCTGCGGCGCAGAGTTAGACCGCGCCCCGGATCCCCTCGACGACGGCAGCCCTGGCGTCCTCGTCGAGGGGATAGGGCGTGTAGAGCGTGAATCGATCGACGAGCCCGCCGAACCGGCGCACGATTTCGGCGCCGACCTCGCGGGGCGCACCGACGACCGCGAAGGCGTGCAGGATCTCGTCGTCGATCAATCCCGGCATCGCCGCCCAGTCCCCGGCCCTGGACAGCCGGTACAGTTCGGTGTGCAGGTCGCTCCAGCCGTGCAGATCCAGCACCGCCCGGTACGCCGGGGTGGCCCCGTAGAAGGCGATCTGATGGCGCACCCGGTCCGTTGCCCGGGCCACGGCGTGCTCGTCGGGGCCGGTGGCGATCAAACCCGGGTAACAGGTGGTGAATTGGTCGCGGGTCCGGCCGCTGGCCGCCAGCCCCGACTCGATCGTCCGATCGGTGACTTCGCGTAGGTAGCGTGCGGTGGTGAACCCGTGGACGAGCAGCCCGTCTGCCGCTTCGGCCGCCACCCGGGTCATTTTCGGGCCCACCGCGGCGATCATGACGCGCGGCCGCCCGAACGGCGAAGGACCCGGACTGAACATCGGAGTCATCAACGTGTGCCGGTAGTGCGCACCGGCGAAGTCGAGTTTCTCGCCGGTTTGCCAGCATCTCCAAATTGATTGCAGTGCAGATATATACTCGCGCATACGGCTTGCCGGTGCCGACCACGGCATACCGAAGCGGCGTTCGATGTGGGCTTGGATCTGCGACCCGAGTCCCAGCACGAATCGGCCCCGGCTGAACGTGTTCAGATCGTTGGCCACCGCCGCCGTGATCATGGGGCTACGCGCGAACGCGATCGCCACCGCGGTTCCGAGTTGCAGGGCATCGGAGCGGTCGGCTGCCAGCAGCAGCGGCAGGAAGGGATCACGATTCACCTCGGTCGACCACACCCCGTCGAAACCCGACGTCTCCGCCGATACGATCTGCGCCGCCAGCACCGTCAAATCCGCCCCGGTGGTCCCGTCGACCGCGCCGCCGATGTTCACATCCACTTTCACGCGGCCAGCCTGACACGGCCCCGGTGCGGGCCCCGGCGTATTACCCCCTGCAGGGGAGCAATATCCCCCGGGGTGGGGCCGATTTCGCAGTGACGCCCGTCATAACGTCCGCCTATGCCACCAATCGACCATGAACTCAACCTCACCACGCAGGCGGTTCTCACCTACGCAAGTTGGGGACTCACCGCCGTCATCCTGATCGTGGCGGTCCAATGGGGGAGACGAGAGCGTACCGTCTTCTACCCACTGATCGTCCTGGCCGCCATGATCGGCGCTTTCGCCGAACCGCTCTACGACGTCGCAATGAACCTCTACTTCTACTCCACCGCCGGAATGTGGACGCACTTCACGGCTTTCGGTATTCCCCAACCGATCTGGACGCACAGCGGATACGTCGTGCTCTATGCAAGTGCGGCCCTCTACGTCGCCCGCGAGATGGGGCGCGGCACGCTCACCGTCCGCAAGTTGTTCATCCTCGCCGGTGCCGAACTGACCATGTCGGCGGTGTTCGAGATCTACGCCATCAACGCCGGGGCGTACAGCTATTGGGGTCCGCACACGTTCCGCATCTTCGAATACCCCTTGGTCATCGGGGTTCTCGAAGCGGCACAGGTGATCTGCTTCGCACTGGCCGCCGCGCTGCTGCGGGCACACGTCACCCGCCAGTGGCAGCTGCTCGCACTGTTCGTGATCTTCCCGTGCACGTTCTTCGGGGCGAACTTCGGGGCCGGATGGCCCACCATCATCGCGATCAATCTCGAACAACCCTTCGCGCCGCTCACCGCGATGGCGTCGTTGGTCAGCATCGGTCTGGCGGTGGCGCTGGTCAGGATGGCGGGTGCGTTGCTGCCCGCCGTGGTGTACCCCTCATCCGGACAGGTCGAGTATCGCTCGGGCGGCGTCGGTGAGCAGAACGCGCAGTCTGTCCTCGGCCAAGCCGGTGTTGTGAAATAGCGGAGACTGGATCGCGCCGATCACCGCATGCACCACTGCCCGTGCCTCGGTGTCGGTCAGATCGTCCCGCAACTCGCTGATCAGATGGACCCACTCCTCGAGGTACAGCCGCTGCTTACGCCGTAAGCGGCGGCTGTCCTCTTCGGGCAGATTGTTGATCTCGTGGTAGTACACCTGAGCCAATTCGCGCTCGGCGACGACGAATTCGACCTGGCCGGCGATCAGTTGGTCCAGCGCCCTGGCCAGGTCGGCGTTGTCGCCGATGATCTGCAGTTCGTCACGCAGCAAGTCGTCGATGACCTTGTCGAACAACGCGACCAACACGGCCGACTTGCTGTCGAAATGCCGATAGACCCCTGAGCCCGTGATACCTGCCGCGGCGCCGATCTCGGCGATCGAGACGGCGTGAAAACCCTTGCGTGCGACCAGGTCCGCTGCCGCCGCGAGAATCCTGCTCTTGCGCTCGGGGTCGCGGGTTCGGGGTGCCCGTGAGCCCCCGAGCATCTCCGTCGCGATATTTCACCTCCTGCATGCCGCTAGTGAATGATGACACACTAGGCGCCCGGCATACACCCCCTAAGGGGGACACAGTTACTACTTGGTGGAGCCGCTCCCGGTGTGATGGCTGCCATAGATTCTCGTCGTGCTTCGGGTCGATGGTGCTCCTGTGACTTCACTCCGCACTGTGGAGCGGGTCGAAGCGGCGACGGCCGGATGTGTGCGGTGATGAACCTGCGCACGGCCGGCAAACCGATCCGCGGTCTCGGCGAGTTCTTCGCGATGTCGCTGGACACCTTCGTGCAGATGTTCCGCCCGCCCTTCGCCTGGCGGGAGTACGTGAACCAGACGTGGTTCGTCGCCAGGGTGTCGGTCCTGCCCGCCCTGATGCTGACCGTTCCCTACACGGTTCTGCTGGTCTTCACGTTCAACATCCTGCTGATCGAATTCGGGGCGGCCGACTTCTCCGGGACCGGCGCGGCGATCGGCACCGTCAGCCAGATCGGACCCATCGTCACGGTGCTGGTGGTGTCGGGTGCGGGGGCCACCGCGATGTGCGCCGACCTCGGCGCGCGCACGATCCGTGAAGAGCTCGACGCGATGCGCGTCATGGGCATCAACCCGATCCAGGCCCTTGTGGTGCCACGGGTACTCGCCGCCACCACGGTGGCGCTCGCACTGTCGGCGACGGTGATCATGGTCGGGCTGGTCGGTGGCTTCGTCTTCGCGGTCTTCGTCCAGCACGTCCCCCCGGGCGCGTTCGTGGCCGGCTTGACCGTGCTGACCGGCGGCGTCGACGTCATCGTCGCCCTGGCCAAGGCAGCGCCGTTCGGGCTGGCCGCCGGACTCATCGCCTGTTACAAGGGCACCTCCGTGGGCGGCGGCCCGGCCGGCGTCGGCAACGCGGTCAACGAGACGGTCGTGTTCACGTTCATGGCGTTGTTCGCGATCAACATCATTGCCACCGCGGTCGGGATCAAGGTGACCGTGACATGAGGGCGCAGTCGTGAATACCGTTCTCAAGCAGCGGTATCCGCGAGTCACACGATTCGTGGATCGGAGAGTCCGGGAATGGAACCGGGTCGGCGTCCAGACCCAGTTCTACGCCCGAACTCTCGGCTCGGTCGGCGACGCATTCGTCAACTACCGGGCAGAGCTCGTCCGGCTGATCGCGACGATGGGCTTAGGCGCGGGCGCACTCGCCGTGGTGGGCGGAACGGTGGCGATCGTCGGCTTCCTGACGGTGACCACCGGCGCACTCGTGGCGGTGCAGGGGTACAACCAGTTCGCCTCGGTGGGCGTGGAGGCGCTGACCGGCTTTGCCTCGGCCTTCTTCAACGTGCGGCTGATCGCCCCGGGTACCACCGCCGTGGCCCTTTCGGCGACCATCGGCGCCGGCGCGACCGCGCAACTCGGGGCCATGCGCATCAACGAGGAGATCGACGCCCTGGAGGTCATGGGCATCCGCAGCGTGGCCTATCTGGCGTCCACCCGCGTCGTGGCCGGTGTGATGGTGGTGATCCCGCTGTACTGCGTCGCGGTGATCATGTCGTTCTTGGCGTCGCGGATCGGGACGACCGTCATCTACGGTCAGGGTTCGGGCGTGTACGACCACTATTTCAACTCGTTCCTCAACACCACCGATCTGATCTGGTCGTTCGGCCAATCGGTGGCCATCACCGTGGTCATCATGCTGGTGCACACCTACTACGGCTACACGGCGACCGGCGGGCCCGCCGGGGTCGGTGAGGCGGTGGGCCGGGCGGTGCGCACCTCACTGGTGGTCGCGGCCGTCGTGGTGGTGATGATCTCGCTGGCTGTCTACGGGCAGTCGGGTAATTTCCGGCTGGCGGGTTGACGGTGGAACCCCGACGAGGTGAACGGCGCATCGCACCCGGGTGGTGGGCGCTGATCCTGATCGTGGTAGTCGGCACGTTCTTCTTCGTGACGTCCGCCTCGTTCGCCGGGACATTCCGGTCTTTCGTGCCCGTCACCCTGACATCGGAACGCGCGGGCCTGGTGATGGAATCCGGCGCCAAGGTCAAACTCAACGGCGTACAGGTTGGCCGGGTCAGCAGCATCGCCGGTGGAACCCAGGGCGTCAGCCTGGGATTGGAGATCGAACCCGACCAGATTCCGTACATTCCCGCCAACGTCGAAGCCAGGATCACGGCCACCACGGCGTTCGGTGCCAAGTACGTCGATCTGATGTACCCGCCCAACCCCAGCGTGGAACGGCTCTCGGCCGGCGCGGTGCTGAAATCCCAGAACGTCAGCACCGAGGTGAACACCGTCTTCCAGAACCTCGTCGACGTCCTCGACCTCGTCGACCCCGCCAAGCTCAATGCCGTGCTCAGCGCCCTCGCGGAGGGCTTCCGCGGCAAGGGTGAGCGCATCGGCACGGCCATCACGGATCTCAATCAGGTTCTGCTGGAGGTCAATCCGCGTAACGAGACGATACGGCGCGACTGGCGGGCGCTCGGTGAACTCAGCGACACCTACGGCGGCGCGGCCGAGGACATCGTGCGTATCCTCGATGCGGCGAGTACGACCAGCACGACGGTCACCGACCGCGCCGAGGCCCTCCAGGCACTGCTGGTCAACGTCACCGGGTTCGCCCAGTCGGGCGTGGGCCTGCTGGGGCCGAACCGGCAGAACCTGATCGACGCCATCAACGACTTCGAGCCGACCACCGACCTGCTGCTCAAGTACAACCCGTCCTACACCTGCCTGCTCAACGGCGCGAAGTGGCTGCTGGACAACGGGGCCTACGACAACTTCGGCGGCAACGGACGCTCGGCCATCTTCGACATCGCGCTGCTCCTCGGCAACGACCCGTACAAGTATCCCGACAACCTGCCCATCGTCGGAGCCAAGGGAGGCCCCGGTGGCAAACCGGGCTGCGGTTCGCTGCCGGACGCGACGAAGAACTTCCCCGTGCGCGCCCTGGTCACCGACACCGGCTGGGGCACCGGGGTGGATCTTCGGCCCAACCCGGGGATCGGATTCCCCGGCTGGGCCAACTACTTTCCGGTGACTCGCGGGACACCGAAGCCCCCGAGCATCCGCAATCTGTTCGGTGGGCCCGCGCCCGGCCCGATTACCTATCCCGGGGCCCCGCCCTACGGGGCCGACCTCTATGCCGACGACGGGACACCGCTGTGGCCCGGTCTGCCGCCGGCGCCGCCCCCGTCGGACCAGGCGCCACCCGACCCGCAACACCTGCCGCCGGGCGCGGAGCCCTTCGTTCCGCCGGCACCGGCCGTGCTGACACCGACCCCGCTGCCGCCGGCTTCCTGACCGCCGGCGACCCGACAGAAACGACATGCAGTGAGAAATGCTCTGATAGCCACCCTGATTCGCGTTGCGGCGTTCCTCACCGTGTGCGCGCTGGGAGCATTCGCCCTGCTGGCGATCTTCTCGCAATGGCGATTCGGTGAGGGCAAGTCCTACCGAGCGGAGTTCTCGGATGTCAGCGGTTTGGTAGTGGGCGATTTCGTCCGCATCGCCGGGGTCGAAGTCGGCCAGGTGCAGGATATTTCGATCAACCCCGACGCCGTCGTGGTGGTCGACTTCGGCACCGACGATTCCGTCGTCCTGACCGACACCAGCAGGGCCCTCATCCGTTACGACGACCTCATCGGCGGCCGCTATCTCGAACTCCAGGAGGGCGCGGGCGGAATGCGACCGATGCAGGCGGGCCAGACCATCCCGATGGCCCGGACCGAACCGGCACTGGATCTGGATGCGCTGATCGGAGGGTTTCGCCCACTGTTCAAGGCGCTCGACCCCGAACAGGTGAATGCGCTCAGCGGCCAACTGATCCAGGCCTTCCAGGGCCAGGGCGCGACCATCGGCTCCTTCCTGTCCCAGACGGCCGCGCTGACGAGCACGCTGGCCGATCGCGACGAACTCATCGGCCAGGTGATCGGCAACCTCAACGCCGTGATGGGATCGCTTGGCGGCAACGCCGATCAATTCGACAAGGCCGTGACGTCGCTGTCCGAACTCGTCGACGGTTTGGCCCAGCGCAAGGGCGACATCGTCAACGGGGTTGCGTACGCGAACGCTGCGGCGTCCTCGATCGCCGACCTGTTGTCCCAGACGCGGCCAGCCATCCAGAACGTCGTCGAGCAGACCGACCGGACCGCCGGAATCGTCGTCGCCGACTACGAATACGTGGACAACTTGCTCAACACCCTGCCCGACAAATACCAAACACTGGCGCGCCAAGGACTCTACGGCGATTTCTTCAGTTTCTACCTCTGCGATCTGGTCCTGAAACTCAACGGAAAGGGCGGACAGCCGGTCTACGTCAAAGTGGCCGGCCAGAGCACGGGACGGTGCGCACCCAAATGAAGTCCTTCGCGGAGCGCAATCCCTTCGTCATCGGCGTCGTCGGAGTCGCGGTGACGGCGGGGATCGCCACGGCGGCACTGAATTACGACCGCCTTCCCGTATTCAACAGCGCCACGGCGTACTCGGCCTACTTCGCCGACGCCGGTGGCCTGTACTCGGGCGCCAGCGTCCGGGTTTCCGGTTTCGCGGTGGGCAAGGTGTCGAGTGTCGCGCTGGACGGACCACGGGTACTGGTGCGGTTCACCGTCGACAAAGACGTCAACCTCGGTGCCGACACCGAGGCCGCGATCAAGTCCAAGAGTCTGCTGGGTGCCAAGGTCCTCGACATCACACCGCGCGGTGGCGGGACGCTCTCGGACACGATTCCGCTCGAACGAACCACGTCGCCCTACCAGTTGCCCGACGCCCTCGGCGACCTGGCCACCACGATCGGGGGTCTGGACACCGACCGGCTCTCGACCGCGCTGGCCACACTCGCCGAGACGTTCTCCCACACCGCGCCGGACCTCAAACTGGCCGTCGACGGGGTCGCCGGGCTGGCGGAGAGCCTCAACCGCCGCGACGGCCAGCTGCGCGACCTCCTGGAGAACGCCAACAAGGCGACGACGGTGCTCGCCGAGCGCAGCGACCAGGTGGCGAAACTCGTCGCCGACACCGATGCCCTGCTGGGCGAACTGCTCGCCCAGAGTGATTCCCTCGACCGGATATCAGCCAACATCTCGCGGCTGTCCCAGCAGTTGCGCGGATTCATCGACGAGAACCGCGAGCAGATGAAGCCGATGCTGGACAAACTCAACGGCGCGCTGAAGATCGTGGACAACCGCAAGGAGCGCCTGCAGAAGGCCGTCAAGTTGCTCAACAGCTACGCGATGTCGCTGGGCGAGTCGGTGTCGTCCGGCCCGTTCTTCAAGGCATACGTGGCCAACCTGCTGCCCGGCCAGTTCGTGCAGCCGTTCGTCGACGCGGCCTTTTCCGACCTCGGGCTCGACCCGGCCACGCTGCTCCCGTCGCAACGCACCGACCCCCAGACGGGCCAGCCGGGTACTCCCGCGCTGCCCGTGCCCTACCCGCGTACGGGCCAGGGCGGCGACCCACGGCTGAACCTGCCCGACGCCATCACCGGCAATCCGGGCGATCCCCGATACCCCTACCGGGAGCCGCCGCCTGCGCCGCCGCCCGGCGGACCGCCGCCGGGGCCGCCGGCGGTGGCGCCGCCGGAGCTGCAGTCCGTACCCGAACCGACGCCGTCCCCGGTCTACGTTCCGGCACCCGGCGAGGTCGCGCCGCCGTCACCGCAGGCGGGTCCATGAGCGGCCCCAAGTTCCGCATCGGGCTGGCGCTGGCGCTGGTCCTGGTCCTGGTCGGCGGATTGGTGGTGGCGCTGCGGCACACCGCGGCGGCGCGCACCACCGTCACCGCGTACTTCGAGAACAGCAACGGCGTTTTCGCCGGCGACGACGTGCTCATCCTCGGTGTTCCGGTCGGCAAGATCGAGAAGATCGAGCCGCAACCGCTGCAGGCGAAAATCACCTTCTGGTTCGACGCCAACTACCAGGTGCCCGCCGACGTCCGGGCCGTGGTGCTCTCACCACAACTCGTCACCGGCCGTGCCGTCCAGCTCACCCCCGCCTACACCGGTGGCCCCGTACTTCAGGACAACGCGGTGATCCCGCACGACCGCACGGCGATACCGGTCAGTTGGGACGACTTCCGCGTCCAACTCGAACGGCTGACCAAGACGCTGCAGCCCACCGAACCCGGAGGCGTCAGCGCCCTCGGCGCGTTCATCAACACCGCGGCGGACAACCTGCGCGGCCAGGGCGCGAATATCCGCGACGCGCTGATCAAACTGTCGCGCACGATGTCCACTCTCGACGACCACGGCGGGGATCTGTTCTCGACGCTGCGGAACCTGTCGGTCCTGGTGTCGGCGTTGCACGACAGCGCCGATCTGCTCGCACAACTCAACAGGAACCTGGCAAGCGCCACCTCGCTCGTCGCCAACGATCCGGACGAAGTGGGACGCGCGGCCGAAGACCTCTATTCGGTGGCGGGGGAGGTGCGCAGTTTCACGGCGGACAACCGTGAGGCGCTGGGCACCACGTCGGACACCCTGGCGTCGATCAGCACCGCGTTGGTCGAGAGCCTCGACGACATCAAACAGACGCTGCACGTCGCGCCGACGACGCTGGCGAACTTCAACAACATCTACGAGCCCGCCAACGGAGCGCTGACCGGCGCGCTTGCGGTCAACAACTTCGCCGATCCGATCGGCTTCATCTGCGGCGCCATCCAGGCGGCGTCGCGCCTGCGCGGGCCGGAAACGGCGAAACTGTGCGTGCAGTACCTGGCCCCGATCGTCAAGAACCGCCAGTACAACTTCCCGCCGATCGGGCTCAATCCCTTCGTCGGTGCTCAGGCCCGGCCCAACGAAATCACCTACAGCGAGGACCGGCTGCGCCCGGACTACATTCCACCCGCACCCGCACCCGCACCCGCACCCGCGCCCGCGACGCCGTCGGCCGGGCCGGCAGCCGCGGCCCCGGCGGTCGGCGACGCGACCGACCCCGGCGCGGCTGCGCCGGTTCCCGGGCCGCCGCTGGCCGCCGAGTCGCCGCAATCCGATTCCCCGGCAACGGATTCCGCGCCCGCCGATCCCGGGGCGGGACTGCCCGGACTGATGATTCCGCAGGGAGGTAGCCGATGAGGTGGAGCAGACCACGCTACGCCGCGGCGGCGGTGTGCCTGCTGCTGACCGTCGCTATGACGGGATGCGGCTGGCGCGGCCTGAACTCGTTGCCGCTGCCCGGCACCGAGGGCGGCGGACCAGACGCGTTCGTCATCCACACGCAAATGCCCGATGTCACGAATCTGCAACCTAATTCGCGTGTCCGTGTCGGCGACATCACGGTGGGCACCGTTACCAGGATCGAGAGGCAGGGCTGGCATGCGCTGTTGACGATGCGACTCAACGGAGATGTACAGCTGCCCGCCAACGCGACGGCGTCGATCGGCCAGACGAGCCTGCTCGGCTCGATGCACGTGGAACTCGCCGCGCCCACCGGCGTGCCGCCGCAGGGGCGACTGCGGGACGGTGCCCTCATCCCGCTGTCGAACGCGACCGCCTACCCGACCACCGAGCAGACGCTCGGCGCATTGTCGCTGGTGCTCAACGGCGGTGGGCTCGGCCAGCTGCAGGACATCACCAAGGCATTGAGCACGGCGTTCGACGGACGAGAGAACGATCTGCGCAGCCTCATCGGGCAGTTGGACACATTCGTCGCCAATACCAACGCCCAAACCGACGACATCATCGCGGCGACCGAGAGTTTGAACGACCTCACCGCGAAATTCGCCGACAGTAAGCCCGTGGTCGACCGGGCGCTGCGGACCATTCCCGACGCCCTTGCGGTGCTGAAGGACGTCCGCCACGAGCTGGCCGATGCCCTCGACCAGTTCGGCAAGTTCAGCGCGCTGGCTGCGGACTCGGTCAATCAGACCAGGGCCAGTCTGGTGTCGGAACTCAACGCGATCGGCCCGGTGCTGGAATCCCTCGCCGACGCCGGACCGAATCTGACGCGGTCACTGAGCATGTTGTCCACCTTCCCGTTTCCGAACGAGACGTTGGAGAACTGGATGCGCGGTGACTACGCCAACATGATCGCCATCGTCGACCTCACCCTCAGCCGCATCGACGCCGGCCTGTTCACCGGAACCCGGTGGGAGGGCGACCTCACGGCGCTGGAAATGCAGTGGGGGCGCACGATCGGCCAGTTCCCCAGCCCCTATACCGCCGGCAATCCGCTGGTTGCGCCCTACCACCTGGATCAGGGGCCCTAGCTATGCATCTGAACCGGCGCACCAAGATTCAGCTGATCGTCTTCACGGTCATCGCGACCGTCTTCGGGTCGGTCATGGTTTTCGGCTACATGAAGCTGCCGGCGAAACTCTTCGGCGTCGGCCGCTACACGGTGACGATGGAACTCGCACAGGCCGGCGGTCTCTACCCGACGGGCAACGTGACCTATCGGGGAACCGAGGTGGGCCGGGTCGACAGCGTGAGCTTGACCCAGGACGGACGGGTGGCCGCGGTGCTGTCACTGAATTCGGGCATCGACATACCGTCGGACCTCCGTGCGGAGGTGCACAGTCAGTCGGCCATCGGTGAACAATACGTCGAGTTGTTGCCCCGCAGCACCACAGCGCCACCACTGAGGGACGGTGACGTGATCGCGCTGCAGGACACCTCCGTCCCCCCGGATATCAACGACCTGCTGGGCGCGGCCAGCGACGGTTTGCGGGCGATTCCGCGCGACAACCTCAAGACGGCGATCGACGAGGCGTACATCGCGGTCGGGGGGTTGGGGCCGGAGATCTCACGCGTGGTCAACGGCTCGACGACGTTGGCGATCGAGGCACGCAAGAACCTCGATCCGCTCACGACGCTGATCGACCAGTGGCAGCCTGTCGTCGCGTCGCAGACCGGAACCGCCGACGCCATCCACGCCTGGGCATCGCATCTGGCCACAGTCACCGACCAACTGCGAGAACATGATTCGGCGGTCGCCGGGTTCATCGAGCAGGGCGGTCCCGCCGCGGACGAAGCGCGGCAGTTGATCGACCGGCTGCAGCCGACCCTGCCGGTGTTGCTGGCCAACTTCGTCAGTGTCGGCCGGGTTGCGCTGACCTATCAGCCCTCGATCGAACAACTGCTGGTGCTGCTACCGCAAGGCATCGCGTCCTTGCAGGGCATCGAGGTCGCCAACGCGAACAGCAAGACGGGTTACCACGGCGCCTACCTGAGTTTCAATCTCAACCTGAATCTACCGCCGGCCTGCACCACGGGTTTCCTGCCGGCCCGGCAGCAACGCACAGCGACATTCGAGGACTACCCCGACCGGGCCCCCGGCGACCTGTACTGCCGGGTGCCGCAGGATTCGGCGTTCAACGTGCGCGGCGCCCGAAACCTGCCGTGCGAGACCGTCCCCGGTAAGCGTGCGCCCTCGGTCAAGCTCTGCGAGACCGGCGAACCCTACGTGCCTCTCAACGACGGCTACAACTGGAAGGGCGATCCCAACGCGACGCTGTCGGGCCAGGACATCCCGCAGTTGCCCCCGGACGCCGTGCCGCCCCAGCCCCCGCCGCCGCCTCCTCCCGCGGTGCCGGTGCCTGCGCTGGCCGCAGCGGAATACGACCCTGCGACAGGCACATACCTCGGACCGGACGGCAACGTCTACACCCAGAGCGACCTCGCCGAGACCACACCGAAGGAGCGGACATGGCAGTCGATGTTGACACCACCGACGGGCAACTGACGGATGCGGAGATCGCCGACGGCGCGGCGGCGGACGCGGCCCGGGCGCAGGACATCGCGGCGGGCGGACAGCATCCGCCGCCGGGCGAGCAGGTCGGCGAGGATCGGCCCCCGGCGGACAGCGCGGACCTTGTGGACGGCGACGAACCGGTGGACGGCGAGGACCCGGTGGACGGCGAGGACGGCGGTGGCGCCGGCGAGCGGACCAGGGCGCCCGGCGTCATCCGATCGGCGCTGCTTCTCGGTGTCGTGATGTGTCTGGCCCTCGGCGGGCTGACGGTGTGGCTTGCTGTGCGGGCCAACGAATCCCAACACCTACAACAGCAACGCGCGCTATTCCTCGAAGCCGGACGCCAGGGCGCGGTGAATCTGACCACGATCGACCACACCCGGGTTGGGGCCGATATCCAGCGCGTTCTCGACTCCTCGGTCGGCGTTTTCCACGACGAGTTCCAGCGCAACGCAACGGCATTCACCGACGTCGTCCGACAGTCGCAGTCCACGACGGAAGGCACCGTGACCGCCGCCGGTATCGAATCCGTCGACGGCGACACCGCCGAGGTGCTCGTCAGTGTCACGGTCACCACATCCAACAGCGCCGCCCCCGAGCAGCAACCCCGGCACTGGCGGATGCGGTTGACGGTTCAGGACGCCGGTGACGGCGCGAAGATTTCGAATGTGGGGTTTGTCCCGTGATCGCTCTGCTCCGCCGTAGGCAAGCCGACACCGCAGCCGCCCCCGACGACGAGGGTGTGGATACCGACACCGAAGCCGATTCGGTGTCCTCAGAGGCGTTGAGCGCGCCTGAGCGCGCCGAAATCCCCCGGGAAGCAACACGATGGTGGGTGAAGGCGATCGCCTTCGGGCTGCTGCCCGTCATCGCGGTCTTCCTCGGCGCCGCCGCCGGCTACCTGAAATGGCGCGACACCTCGACGCGGGACTCCCAGCGGGCGGCGATCACCTCCGTGCAGGCCGCCACCGAGGGCACCATCGCGATGCTGTCCTACCGGGCCGACAGCGTCGAGACCGATCTCGAGGCGGCCAGCGCCCGACTGACCGGATCGTTCCACGACGCCTACACCTCGCTGATCCGCGATGTGGTCATCCCCGGCGCCAAGCAGCAGCGGATCTCCGCAGTGGCCAGTGTGCCCGCCGCCGCTTCGGTATCGGCGAGCGGCAGTCACGCGGTCGTGGTGGTGTTCGTCAACCAGACGACGACCGTCGGCGACAGCGCCCCGACGAATACCACCTCCAGCGTGCAAGTGACCCTGGACAGAGTCGGCGACCGCTGGCTGATCTCCGAGTTCACCCCGGTATGAGCGGGCATCGGTCGTGCGATTGAGAATGCTGCTGGCGACCGCCGTCGCGACCGGCGCCGGCCTGTGGGTGGCCGCACCCGCACATGCCGACGCGGTGGCCTATCTGGTCAACGTCACGGTGCGGCCCGGGTACCACTTCGCCAGCGCCGAGGCCGCACTGTCGTACGGATACGGCATCTGTGACAAGACCGCACGGGGGCGTGCCTACGCGGACGTGATGGACGATGTGAGAACCGATTTCGCCACGCGCGACGAATTCCAGGCCTCCTACCTGATCTCCCAAGCGGTCAACGAACTCTGCCCCGCCCAGATCTGGCAGCTGCGGAACTCGGCCGCCGGTTATCGACCACCGCCGGGATCATGAAAAGCGTTGGTTACCTGAGGTCCACGTATGCAGGCTTCGTCGCGGTCGTCGGCATGTGCCTGGCCGCCCCGGTCGCGCAGGCGGACAACAAACGCCTCAACGACGGAGTCGTGGCCAACGTGTACACCATTCAGCGCCAGGCCGGGTGCCGAGACGACCTGCGCATCGACCCGCGCCTCCGGCTGGCCGCGCAGTGGCACGCCAACGACGTGCTGCGCAACCGGAGCATTTCCGGTGACCTCGGATCGGACGGGTCGACACCCCAACAACGCGCCGAAGCCGCCGGATTCCCCGGTGTCGTCGCGCAGACCGTGGCGATCAATCCGGCCCTGGCCATCACCGGCCTGGAGATCCTCCAGCAGTGGTACCACCGACCCGACTACCTCGCGATCATGCAGGACTGCGCCAACACCGCGATCGGAGTGTGGTCGGAGAACAGCCTGGACCGGACCGTGGTGGTGGCGGTCTACGGCCGGCTGTGACGCGGCGGGCTCACCGTCCCGCAGTGACCTGGTGCGACAACGGCAGGTCCATGTCGAACAGCCGCGCGTGCAGGATGGTGCGGTTGCGCAGCGCGGCGCGGACCGCGCGGTGCAAGCCATCCTCCAGGTAGACCACGCCGTGCCACCTGACCGCATGCGGGAACAGGTCGCCGTAAAACGTCGAATCTTCGGACAGCAGACGGTCCAGCGCCAGCACCGTCGTGGTGGTGACGAGTTCGTCCAGCCGGATTTGCCGGGGCGGGATCCGCGACCAGTCCCGGTAGCTCAGACCGTGGTCGGGATACGGCTTACCGTCGCGGACACCCTTGAAGATCATCAGCGCGCCTTCGGTGACTCGGTTCCCCCGCAACTATGGCCAGGCTTGCAAGGTTAACCGAGCCGCGGACGACAAGCGCGGCCCAAACACCCGCTCCAGCAGGATCAGGCCTGTTGATAGCCGTAAAATGGGGTGCGAACATGCCGGGAGAGGTGGGTGAACGATGGGTAGTGCCGACGATCGTCGCTTCGAGGTGCTGCGCGCCATCGTCGCCGACTTCGTGTCCACCAAGGAACCCATCGGCTCGAAATCCCTCGTCGAACGCCACAACCTGGGCGTATCCAGCGCGACGGTTCGCAACGACATGGCGGTGCTGGAGGCCGAGGGCTACATCACCCAGCCGCACACCAGCTCGGGCCGTGTGCCCACGGAGAAGGGCTACCGCGAGTTCGTCGACCGCCTCGACGATGTGAAACCGCTCTCGTCCTCGGAGCGGCGCGCCATCCTGACGTTCCTGGAATCCGGCGTCGACCTCGACGATGTGCTGCGCCGCGCCGTGCGGTTGCTGGCCCAGTTGACCCGGCAGGTGGCGGTGGTGCAGTACCCGACGCTGAGCACCTCATCGGTGCGCCATCTCGAGGTGGTCGCCCTCACTCCCGCCCGGCTGCTGCTGGTGGTCATCACCGACACCGGCCGCGTCGACCAGCGGATCGTCGAACTGGGCGACGCGATCGACGACCACCAGCTCGCCAAGCTGCGTGAACTCCTCGGGCAGGCGCTGGAGGGCAAACCCCTCACGGCGGCATCGATCGCCGTTTCGGACCTGGCGAGCAATCTCAACGGCAGTGGCGGCCTGTCCGACGCGGTGGGACGTTCGGCCACGGTGCTGGTGGAGACGCTCGTCGAACACGCCGAAGAGCGGCTGCTGCTCGGCGGTACCGCGAACCTGACCCGCAGCAGCACCGACTTCGGCGGGTCGCTGCGTTCGGTGCTCGAGGCGCTGGAGGAACAGGTCGTGGTGTTGCGCCTGCTGGCAGCGCAGCAGGAGGCCGGTAAGGTCACCGTGCGCATCGGCCATGAGACCGAGGCCGAGCAGATGATCGGCACCTCGGTGGTGAGCACCACCTATGGCTCGTCGGGCAAGGTGTACGGCGGAATGGGCGTACTGGGACCCACCCGGATGGACTACCCGGGAACGATCGCCAACGTCGCCGCTGTTGCGCTCTATATTGGCCAAGTTCTAGGCAGCAGATAACCGCTGTGGTACAGCCGCGTCACAGCGGTGGGAAAGGTTGAGGCGTGGCACGCGACTATTACGGCCTGCTCGGGGTGGGCAAGGGTGCGAGTGATTCGGAGATCAAGCGCGCGTATCGGCGGCTGGCCCGAGAGCTGCATCCCGACGTCAACCCCGACGAAGAGGCGCAGGCGCGGTTCAAGGAGATCAGCGTCGCCTACGAGGTGCTCAGCGATCCCGAGAAGCGCCGCATCGTCGACCTTGGCGGCGACCCGATGGAATCCGCCGGCGCCGCGGCCAACGGGTTCACCGGATTCGGCGGGCTGGGCGACGTGTTCGAGGCGTTCTTCGGCGGCGGCACGACCTCGCGCGGCCCCATCGGCCGGGTGCGGCCGGGCTCGGATTCACTGCTGCGCATGCGGCTGGATCTCGGCGAGTGTGCCACCGGCGTGACCAAACAGGTCACCGTCGACACCGCGGTGCTGTGTGACCTGTGCCACGGCAAGGGCACGCACGGCAAGTCGACCCCGGTCAGCTGCGACACCTGCGGGGGTCGCGGCGAAATTCAGAGCGTGCAGCGGTCCCTGCTCGGCCAGGTGATGACGTCGCGGCCGTGCCCGGTGTGCGGCGGGGTCGGTGAAGTCATCCCCGACCCCTGCCACCGCTGCGGCGGTGACGGCCGGGTGCGGGCGCGCCGGGAGATCAGCGTCAAGATCCCGGCCGGGGTCGGCGACGGTATGCGGGTACGACTGGCGGCCCAGGGGGAAGTCGGCCCGGGCGGCGGCCCGGCGGGCGACCTGTACGTGGAGGTCCACGAGAAGGCCCACGAGGTGTTCGTCCGCGACGGCGACGATCTGCACTGCACGATCTCGGTCCCCATGGTCGACGCGGCGCTGGGCACCACCGTGACCGTCGACGCGATCCTCGACGGTCCGACGGAGATCACCATCGCCGCGGGGACCCAGCCGGGATCGGTGACGACACTGCGCGGTCACGGCATGCCACATCTGCGCTCGGGTGTACGCGGCGACTTGCACGCCCACATCGACGTCGTGGTGCCCGCGCGCCTGGACCACACCGACATCGAGTTGTTGCGCAAGCTCAAGGACAACCGCCAACGTGACGCCGCCGAGATCCGCTCGACGCAATCGGCGTCGGCGTCGGGCGGATTGTTCAGTCGGCTGCGTGAGACCTTCACCGGCCGCTGACCCGAGTGGCCGGGGCCGAAACGCACGGCGCGGCGCACCGCGCGCTTTTCTACGTCGACGAGCTGCCGGAGATCGGTGAGCTGGCCGTTCTCGACGGCCAGGAGGGGTTCCACGCTGCCAGCGTCCGGCGGATCCGTCCCGGCGAGGAACTCGACCTCGGCGACGGCGCCGGGACGGTGGCGCACTGTGTCATCGAGGACGCCGGCAAGGCGCGACTCTCGGCGCGGGTGCTGGACGTCCGCACGGTCAGCCCGCCCGTTCCCGCCGTCACCGTGGTGCAGGCGCTGCCCAAATCCGAACGCTCCGAGCTGGCCGTCGAACTCGCGACCGAGGCGGGCGCGGATGCGATCGTGGCCTGGCAGGCCGCGCGCTGCGTCGCCCGCTGGGACGGCCCGCAACGCGTCGACAAGGGGATGCGGCGCTGGCAGGCGGTGGCCCGTTCGGCGGCACGCCAATCGCGGCGGGCGCACATCCCCGACGTGAGCGCCGTGGTGTCGACGGCGGAGCTGGTGGCACTGGTCGCCGGCGTCACCGCCGCCGGGGGCCGGGTGCTCACCCTCCACGAGTCGGCCCGTGGACCGTTCACGGAGGTGGCGCCGGCGGGGGCGCCTGCGGTGATGCTGATCGTCGGGCCCGAGGGCGGGATCACCGACGACGAACTGGCCACACTGGCCGGCGCCGGCGCCGAACCGGTACGCCTCGGACCGACCGTGCTGCGCACCTCGACAGCTGCCGCCGTCGCGCTCGGCGCGCTGGGAGTGCTGACCCGGCGGTGGGATTACTGACACAGGTGTTCCCGGCGGTGGCCGCGCCGGTTGCGGGTTAGAGTTCGGCAATCGGGCGCGGCGCTGCGCGAAGCGCAGTATCCGCCTGAAGGGTCCGCAGATGAGTGACCACACCATCGCATACCGCGTGCGGTGCGAACGCTGTCTCGTCGTCATCAGCATCGGGATCATCTCGGCGGCCCGACCAGCCGACGACGTTCGGGTGACGGAGGCGCTCAACGAGTTGCTCGTCGACTACGGCTGGTTGCCGACGCGATCGGGCCGGTATTGCCGCAACCACGCCGCCGAAGTGCGCGGCAGGTCTCGTCGCGGGGGTCACCCCGGCGGCTGAGCGCCGGGCACCCGCAGCACCGCGTGTCCGAGTGCGGCCAGGTCGACCGTCTGTCCGGTGAGTGCGGGCGCGCCAGGTGTGGTCAGCCAGTGCACCGCCGCCGCCAGACGGTGCGGTCCGGCATCGCCGATGACGACCAGCAGGCACCGGACGTCGGGCGCCCAGTCGGCGGCCAGCACCTGGACGGCCATCGCGAGGGCGGCGGACACCACACCACCCGCGGCCCGGGCCACCGCGGCGTGCTGCGCGGAGTCGGCGACCGCGACGACGGCCAGTCCGTGCCGCGACCGCAGGCGGTCCCGCTGGGCGACGATCCGGTCGATGACCTCGGCCACCGCGTCCATCGCGTCACCCGGCGACCACATGTGGCCGGTGGGCGGCTGCGGTGCCGGTGCCACGATGAGGAGGTCCAGTGGCGTGTCGGCGTCCCGGTCCTCGACCGTCCAGCCCAATGCGGCCAGCTCACCGGACAGGATGTCCCCGTCGGAGGTGGCCACCCGCACGGTGCGGGTCATCTCGGCCGCCCCGCGTCGAGCGCGCTGTGCATACCGCCGTCGACGAGAAGGTCGGCCCCCGTGGCGAAGTCCGCGGCGTCGGAGAGCAGGAAGGCCACCGCGGCGGCGGTGTCCTCGGCGCGGCCGAGGCGGCCGAGCGGGGGCAAGGCGGTGAACACCTCGTCGCCGAACTCCGCCTGGCTGGGCGCCATACCCGGTTCGGTGTCGCCGGGACTGACCGTGTTGACCCGCACCCCGAGCGGGCCGAACTGGGCTGCCAGCGCCCGGCATGCGGCAAGCAGCGCCGCCTTGGACACGGAGTAGGCACCGATCTCGGTCTCGCCCCAGTGGCCAGCGTTGGACGCGACCGCGACGATCGCGCCGCCGCGCGGCATCAGCTCCGCCGCGGTCTGCGCTTGTGTCACCGGCACCGTGACGTTGACGTGCAGGGTGTCGCGCAGCTGCGCCGGCAGGGTGGCGTCGAGCCGGCTGTGCACGAGGGTGCCCGCGTTGAGGACGAGGCCGTCGAGGGCGCCGAGCTGCCGGGCCGCCGCCCGGACCACCGGGGCGCCGTTCTCACGGGGATCGTGGGCGATGTAGCCGGCGCCGGTGGCGGCGGCCAGCGCGTCTCCGCGGGCGGCGTCGCGGCCGCTGAACACCACCCGATGGCCGGCGCCGACCAGGTTCCGGACGATCGCGCGGCCGATGCCGCCGGTGCCGCCGCAGACGAGGACGGCGCGATTGCTGATGGGCACCCGGTGGATTATCACCCGCGCAGGTGCCGACCGCTGGGACGTGACGGTGCCCGGCGGTAAACTGGGAGTTCGACCAGCAACGACCTTCGTGAACACAGAAAGCAGGCACTGGACCGCACGTGACGCCCCGCGAAACGAACGCTGCCTCGTCGCCGGACTCCGAGGACGCCCCGGTACGTAGCAGCATCGAAGTTCCGCCCGACCTCGTCATGGGCCTGCTGGGCTCCGCGGACGAGAACCTGCGCGCACTGGAGAAGTTGCTGAGAGCGGATCTGCACGTGCGCGGAAACGCCGTGACCCTCTCGGGTGAACCCGCCGACGTCGCCCTGGCCGAACGCGTGGTGTCCGAGCTCATCGCGGTCGTCGCCAGCGGTCACCCGCTAACACCCGACACGGTCCGGCGCAGCGTGGCGATGCTCACCGGCGAGGGCAACGAGTCGCCCGCCGAGGTGCTCACCCTGGACATCCTGTCGCGGCGGGGCAAGACGATCCGGCCCAAGACGCTCAACCAGAAGCGCTACGTCGACGCCATCGACGCGCACACCATCGTGTTCGGGATCGGGCCGGCCGGTACCGGCAAGACCTACCTGGCGATGGCGAAGGCCGTCAGCGCACTGCAGACCAAACAGGTCAACCGCATCATCCTCACTCGTCCGGCAGTGGAAGCCGGTGAGCGCCTTGGCTTTCTGCCCGGCACGCTGAGCGAGAAGATCGACCCGTACCTGCGGCCGCTCTACGACGCGCTGCACGACATGATGGATCCGGAGCTGATCCCCAAGTTGATGAGCGCCGGGGTCATCGAGGTCGCCCCGCTGGGTTACATGCGGGGCCGCACCCTCAACGATGCGTTCATCATTCTCGACGAGGCGCAGAACACCACCGCCGAACAGATGAAGATGTTCCTCACGCGGCTGGGTTTCGGCTCCAAGATCGTCGTCACCGGCGACATCACGCAGGTGGACCTGCCCGGCGGTGCCACGTCGGGGCTGCGGGCGGCCATGCGGATTCTCGACGGTATCGACGACATCCACTTCGCCGAGCTGACCAGCGCCGACGTGGTCCGGCACCGGCTGGTGTCCGAGATCGTCGACGCATACGCACGCTCGGAGGAGCCGCAACTGGCCAACCGTGCCCAGCGGCGCGCCGGCGGCGGTCGGTCGCGACGGTGAGCGCATGAGCATCGAGGTGTCCAACGAGTCGGGCATCGACGTCTCCGAGGAAGAACTCATCAGCGTCGCCCGGTTCGTGATCGAGAAGATGGACGTGCATCCCGGCGCCGAACTGTCGATGGTGTTGCTGGACACCGCGGCGATGGCCGATCTGCACATGCGGTGGATGGACCTGCCCGGGCCCACCGACGTGATGAGCTTTCCGATGGACGAGCTGGAGCCGGGCGGACGGCCGGACGCGCCCGAACCGGGCCCGGCGATGCTGGGTGACATCGTGTTGTGCCCGGCGTTCGCCGCGGACCAGGCCACGGCCGCCGGGCATTCGCTGGGGCACGAACTCGCGCTGCTGACCGTCCACGGCGTGTTGCATCTGCTCGGCTATGACCACGCCGAGCCCGACGAGGAGAAAGAAATGTTCGCGCTGCAGCGGCAGCTGCTCGAGGAGTGGGTCGCCGACCAGGTCGATTCCTACCACCAGGATCGTCAGACGGAAAAGGACCGGCGGCTGCTCGACAAGTCCCGGTACTTCGACGAGTCGTGACCGGCATAGCCCCGCTCCTCGGCGCGATCGTTCTCGTCGCTCTGGGTGGACTGTTCGCGATGATCGACGCCGCCATCAGCACGGTCTCGATGGCTCGTGTCGAGGAGCTGGTGCGCGACGAGCGGCCCGGCGCGGCGCGGCTGGCCCGCCTGATCGCGGAGCGGCCGCGCTACATCAACCTTGTTGTGCTGCTGCGGATCACCTGCGAGGTCACCGCCACGGTGCTACTGGTGGCCTATCTGGACGGACGGCTCGGTGTGGGGTGGGGCCTGTTCACCGCCGCCGCCATCATGGTGGTGATCAGCTTCGTGGCGGTCGGTGTCGGCCCCCGCACGCTGGGCAGGCAGAACGCCTACACCATCGCGCTGGTCGCGGCGTGGCCGCTGCAGGCCATCTCGGTGCTACTCATCCCGATCAGCCGGCTGCTGGTGCTGATGGGCAACGCCCTCACGCCCGGCCGCGGGTTCCGCAACGGCCCCTTCGCCTCGGAGATCGAACTGCGCGAGGTCGTCGACCTGGCACAGCAGAGCGGTGTCGTCGCCGACGACGAGCGCCGGATGATCCAATCGGTGTTCGAACTCGGCGACACCCCGGCCCGCGAGGTAATGGTGCCGCGCACCGAGATGGTGTGGATCGAATCGGATAAGACTGCGGGGCAGGCGACGTCGTTGGCGGTGCGCAGCGGACATTCGCGGATTCCGGTCATCGCCGAGAACGTCGACGACGTCGTCGGTGTGGTGTACCTCAAAGACCTTGTGCAGCAGACCTACAACTCCACCAACGGCGGGCGGGACACCACCGTGGAACAGGTCATGCGGCCCGCGGCGTTCGTCCCCGACTCCAAACCGCTCAACGAACTGCTCAACGAGATGCAGCGGACCCACAACCACATGGCGCTGCTCGTCGACGAATACGGTGCGATCGCCGGGCTGGTGACCATCGAGGATGTGCTCGAGGAGATCGTGGGCGAGATCGCCGACGAGTACGACACCGACGAGGTCGCTCCGGTGGAAGACCTCGGCGACAAGCGGTTCCGCGTCTCGGCACGCCTGCCGATCGAGGATCTGGGCGAGCTGTACGACCGCGAATTCGACGAGGACCTCGACGTGGACACCGTGGGCGGCCTGGTCGCACTGGAGCTGGGCCGCGTTCCGCTGCCGGGCGCCGAGGTGACGTGGGACGGGCTGCGGTTGCGGGCCGAGGGCGGCCCCGACCCCCGTGGCCGGGTGCGGGTCGGCACCGTGCTGGTCAGCCCGGTCGAACCGGTCGAGGACGTCGACGACGGCGGGCGCGACGAGCCGAAGGCGGGTCGGGTCAAGGGTGGCGACGAGCCGCGAGCAGACCGGGTGAAGGGTGGTGACGAGCCGCGGTCCCGGAAAGCCAAGAATGGTGACGAGCAGCGGTCCCGGAAAGCCAAGAATGGCGACGAGCCGCTGGGGCGAAGTGACGACGGTAGCGATGGGGCGCTGGCGCGACGGGCGAAGGGTGGCGATGGCTGAGCTGCAGAGCGAGGACGCGAAATTGGTGGTGCTCGCGCGGGGCGCGATGGCCCGGGCCGAGGCGCCCAGCGGGGCCGCCGTGCGGGACGTCGACGGCCGCACCTACGCCGGCGCGCCGGTCACCCTGTCGGCGCTGGAGCTGACCGCGCTGCAGGCCGCGGTGGCCGCGGCGGTGTCGAGCGGCGCCGCCGGACTTGAGGCGGTAGTACTGGTCGGCGGCTCGGGTGACGACGCGGGGGTGGCGGCGGTGCGCGAACTGTCCCCGGACGCCGCGATCATCGTCACCGACCGGGCAGGACGACCGCTGTGATCGCCGAATGTGAAGCCACTGCCAGTTTTTCACGGATCTTTCGCACTGGGTTCCCACTCGGCGGGTGGTGTCGATGACCGAATTCCGTTCCGGCTTCGTCTGTCTGGTCGGCAGGCCCAACACCGGGAAGTCGACTCTGACCAATGCGCTGGTCGGGACGAAAGTGGCGATCACGTCCAACCGCCCGCAGACCACGCGTCACACCATCCGCGGCATCGTGCACCGCGAGGCGTTCCAGATCGTGCTCGTCGACACGCCGGGGTTGCATCGGCCGCGCACCCTGCTGGGGCAGCGGCTCAACGAGTTGGTGAAGGACACCTACTCCGAGGTCGACGTGATCGGGTGGTGTATCCCCGCCGACGAGAAGATCGGCCCGGGGGACCGTTGGATCTACGAGCAGATCCGGGTCGTCGCGCCGAGAACCACGCTGGTGGCCATCGTCACCAAGATCGACAAGGTGCCGCGGGATCGGGTGGCGGCACAACTGATGGCGGTGAGCGAACTCGTGGGGCCCGACACCGAGATCGTGCCGGTGTCGGCGGCCACGGGTGAACAACTCGACGTCCTGATCGACGTGTTCGCGGCGCAACTGCCGCCCGGACCCGCGTTCTACCCCGACGGTGAACTCACCGATGAGCCCGAAGAGACGCTGATGGCCGAGCTGATCCGCGAGGCCGCGCTCGAAGGGGTGCGCGATGAACTGCCGCATTCGCTGGCGGTGGTGATCGAGGAGGTCACTCCCCGCGAGGACCGTGACGACCTCATCGATGTGCACGCCATTCTCTACGTCGAACGCGACAGTCAGAAGGGCATCGTGATCGGCAAGGGCGGCGCCCGCCTGCGCGAGGTCGGTACCGCGGCGCGGCTCCAGATCGAAAAGCTGCTCGGCACCAAGGTGTACCTGGATCTACGCGTCAAGATCGCCAAGAACTGGCAGCGCGATCCCAAACAGCTGGGTCGCCTGGGCTTTTAGGCCACTTTCCGCCCGCGGTCACGCGACCTCGTGCTCGACGGGCGGCTCCGTGCCGGTCTGTCGGGCGGGTGCGGCATCTTTCGATTGCGGTGTGTTCCACCAGATCGGCGGCTGCTTGGCCGCCCAGCCGCCGATGGCCTCCAGTTCGGCGGCCAGCGAAACGAGCAACGGCTCACTGTTGGCCGGTCCCATCAGCTGAACCCCGATGGGCAGGCCGTCGGCGTGAAACCCGGCGGGGACGTTGATCGACGGCCAGCCCAGCAGGTTCCACGGCCAGGTCACCGGGCACGCGCGGATCATCGCGCGATCGGTGGACAGTCCGCCGCGGTGGTCGAAGTGGTGCAGCGGCGGCGGGGGTTGCGCGGTGGTGGGTGCCAGCACCACGTCGACGAGGTTGAAGATCCAGCCGATGCGGCGCTGCGCCTCCGCTTCTCGCGCGCGTGCCTTGCGCAGGACGTTCTGCGACAGCAGCCGGCCCAGCCGCATGTTGGCGACGGTGCGCCGGTCGAAGGTGATGTCGCCCAGGCGCTCCTCCCAGTCCAGCAGCCCGGATGTGGAGCGGGAGAGGAAGTTCCACGACATTCGCACGCTGTAGTCCGGATCCTTGGCGATCACCGTGTGCCCGAGCTGTTCGAGCTGACCGGCGACGTTCTTCAGTGCGGTGCGGATCTCGGGGTGCAGTTTCGCACGAAAGGCGGTGAACGGGAGTCCGGTCGACAGCGCGATCCGCATCGGTCCGGGTGCGCGTGCGACGTGCTCGGCGATCTCGACCGGCGGCGGCTTGTGCAGATCGCCGTCGGTGTTGCCCGAGGCGGCATCGAGTACCAGCGCCGCGTCGGCGACCGTGCGGGCCAGCACGCCGTTGACGGTGATCCCGTTGAACGCCTCGGGCAGCGGCCAGGTGGAAATCCGGCCGCGTTGCGGTTTGATGCCGACCAGGTGTGTCCAGGCCGCCGGGATGCGGACGCTGCCGGCCCCGTCGGAGCCGATGGCCGCGGCCACCAGTCCGGCGGCGACGGCGGCGGCGCTGCCCCCCGACGATCCGCCGGGGGTGTGTTTGCGCGACCACGGGTTGCGGGTGTGACCGAAGGCCTGCCCGCTGGTGAACGGCCATTGGCCCAGTTCGCAGGTATTCGTCTTGCCGACGATGACCGCGCCCGCGGCGCGCAGCCGGCGCACCACCTCGGCGTCGGCGGCCGCGGGCCGGACGTTGCCGTCGACGCCGAACCGGGTCGGCACGCCCGCCACGTCGATATCGTCCTTCACGGCGATGGGGATGCCCAGCAGTGGTCCGTGCTCGCCCGCTTCGCGCAGGCGGTCGGCTTCGGCGGCGTCGGCGAGGGCTTGTGTGGTGAGCACCACCCGGAACGCGTTGAGGGTGGACTGGCTGGCGCCGATGGCGTGCAGCGAGCGCCGGGTCAATTCCTCGGACGTCACGTCGCCGCTGGCCAGGCGGTAGAGCTGGTCAGTGAGGGTGGGGAAGAGGGGACGGTCCGCGGGCATCGCCATCGAGGGTATCGACGTGACCGGCGCCGTCGGCGCCGTCCCGGCGTTCGGAGTGTCGCGCGGGCGTGCTTGACCGGCATTGTCTTCGTGCGGTGGGAGACTGTTGCGATGCGGCTGTATCGGGACCGGGCGGTGGTGCTACGCCAGCACAAGCTCGGTGAGGCCGACCGGATCGTCACGCTGCTCACCCGTGACCACGGGCTGGTGCGCGCGGTGGCCAAGGGGGTGCGCCGGACCCGCAGTAAGTTCGGGGCGCGGCTGGAGCCGTTCGCCCATATCGACGTGCAGTTGCACCCGGGCCGCAATCTCGACATCGTCACCCAGGTCCAGTCCATCGACGCGTTCGCCACCGACATCGTCAGCGATTACGGCCGCTATACGTGCGCCTGCGCCGTCCTGGAGACCGCCGAGCGGCTGGCCGGTGAGGAGCGGGCGCCCGTACCCGCGTTGCACCGGCTGACGGTCGCGGCGCTGCGGGCCGTCGCGGACGGCAGCCGGCCACGAGAGCTCGTGCTGGATGCCTACCTGTTGCGCGCGATGGGAATTGCCGGGTGGGCGCCGGCGCTCACCGAATGCGCCCGCTGCGCGGCCCCCGGCCCGCACCGCGCATTTCACATCGCCGCGGGCGGCAGCGTCTGTGTGCATTGCCGGCCGTCGGGGGCGGTGACACCGCCGCAGGCGGTGCTGGATCTGATGGCCGCGCTGCACGACGGCGACTGGGATCATGCGCAATCGGCCCAGTCGTCGCACCGCAGCCAGGCCAGCGGGCTGGTGGCCGCGCATCTGCAATGGCATCTGGAACGTCAGCTGCGGACATTGCCGCTGGTCGAGCGGGTGTACCGGGTCGATCGCGCCCCCGTCGGCGGGAGGTACTCCCAGGTCGGCGACCAGCGGATCACAGTGTTCGGGCAGAATTCGCCGCATGGCGATCACACGGACGGGCAAGACCAGCTACCCCCAGCTGCCTCCGGCGCCTGACGACTATCCGATGTTCCCGGACACGTCGACGTGGCCGGTGATGTTCCCGGACCTGCCGGCCGCGCCGGGCGGCGGGCCCCGCCGCCCACCGCAGCACACGTCGAAGGCCGCCGCGCCCAGGATCCCGGCCGATCAGGTACCCAACCACGTCGCCGTGGTGATGGACGGCAACGGCCGCTGGGCCACCCAGCGTGGGCTGCACCGCACCGAAGGTCACAAGATGGGCGAGGCGGTGCTCATCGACATCACCTGCGGGGCGATCGAGATCGGCATCAAGCACCTGACCGTGTACGCCTTTTCCACCGAGAACTGGAAGCGCAGCACCGAAGAAGTCCGGTTCCTGATGGGCTTCAACCGCGAAGTGGTGCGCCGGCGACGGGAGAACCTCGACGCCATGGGGGTCCGGATGCGTTGGGTCGGCTCGCGTCCGCGGCTGTGGCGCAGCGTGATCAAGGAGTTCGAGATCGCCGAGGAGATGACGCTGAACAACGACGTCATCACCATCAACTACTGCGTGAACTACGGCGGGCGCACCGAGATCGCCGAAGCGGCAAAGCAGATCGCCAAGGAGGCCGTCGCGGGGACCGTGAACCCCGACCGGATCACCGAAGCCACCATCGCCGCGCATCTGCACCGCACCGACATCCCCGACGTCGATCTGTTCATCCGGACCTCCGGGGAGCAGCGGGCCAGCAACTTCCTGTTGTGGCAGGCGGCCTACGCCGAGTACGTGTTCCAGGACAAACTGTGGCCGGACTACGACCGGCGTGATCTGTGGGCCGCGTGCGAGGAATACGTCAGCCGCAACCGGCGATTCGGCCGGGCCTGATGACCGGGGAGCCCGCCGACCTGTCGCAGCGGTTGGTGACCGTGCTCGGCGAGGTCCTGCCGATCCATCAGGAGGACGACGGTTCGGTCACCGTGCAGCATGACCACACGTTCGCCTCGCTGCGGGTGGTGAGTATCGCCGAGGGTCTGGAGATGGTGTCGCTGACGCAGATCCTGGCCTGGGATCTGCCCCTGGACGCCAAGCTGCGTGCATCGGTGGCCGAACATGCGCACAACACGCTGCTCGGAACCGTGTCGCTGGCCGTGAAGCCCGCTGACCCCACCGCCAAGCGGAACTCCAAACGCACCGCGGATGTCTTGTTGCGCTACAACTTTCCTGCGGCGGGTCTCGCCGACGACGCGTTGCGCACCCTGATCCTGATGGTCCTGGCGGCCGGAGCCGATGTGCGCCGCGCTCTGGTTCCCTGACGCCTAGTGGTGTGTCTCAATTTTGG
>JAFDWN010000022.1 GCA_018268465.1 Actinomycetota bacterium | reverse complement strand
CGATTGTGAGCGTCCCTCGACGAGGACGGCGGTGATGACCAGACGAGCCTTCGACACCAGCTGAAACTGGCCGATGCACCTATTCCGATGTCTTGAGACACCCTATTCGCATGTCCTGAAACACCACACTGTCAGCCCGACAACGTTTAGGCAGGTCAAGTGCTATTTTTATGTGTTACCGAAATTATCGGCCGCGAAGCACTTGATTCGGCGGCCACGACAGCCCGCATCGCCGCATCTTTGCCCGGCGCGAATCCGACCTCGACCTGCGTGTTTGTCCCAAAGTTCGACGCCAGGATGGCCGCGACGGCTGTCGGCGAGCTGTGACAACCACGTCGGTCGACGCTGCCCGGGCATCTCGTTGACACCCCGACAAACGCCGTGAACAGGGCTTTCCCCGCGCTGGGCGTGACGACCAGTCATGACTGCTACGAGGCCGATTGTCACAGACTTGTCACAACTAGTACTGCAGCTGTAGTTCGTGATCATTGGTGTTCGCGGCGTCGGTAGTGGGATAGACGGGCGCGGTGTTGGTGTTGTCGGCGCCATCGTGACCAGGCCAATAGGCTGGTGACGGTGTGTTTGGTCACGAGGAGCAGGGCGTCGAAAAGGCGGCGAAACTCGTTGACGGTCAATGTGATCAGCCCGGTCGGGGTGGGTTGGGTGTCGCGTTCGATCGCGGTGGCCACGGCCAGGAAGGCGTGCGCGAGCATGGCCAGGGTGGTCCAGCGGTACCAGGAGGTCCAGCGTCGGACCTGGTGCTGATCGAGTCCGACCAGTCCTTTGGCGGCTTGAAACGCTTCCTCGATGCGCCAGCGTTGCCCGGCCACTCGCACCAGGGTGTGCAGTGTGGTCGGCCGCGGGGTGTAGCAGCGCAGGTAGGCCAGCTCGGCGGTGGTGTCGTTGCGGCGGATCAGCAAATAGTGCCGGCCGGTGTCGGTGTCGTCTTCAGCCAGCAGCTCGACCCAGGCCCAGGAGTAGTAGCGCTGCCCGTGGCTGCCCGCTCCAGCCGAATGGGTCTGCCAGGCCCACGGCGGCAGCAGGGCGGGCAGCCGATCCACGCGCAGGCGTCCGGCTTCGGTAGGCACGAACCGGTTGGCTGCGATCGCCAGCACGTAGCCCAGCCGGTGAGCGCGGATGGCGGCGCGCAGAGCTGGCTGAGCCCCGTAGACCTCGTCGCCAGCCACCCACGCCGCAGGCACGTCGGCAGCCACCGTGCGGTCGATCAGCTCCCGAGCCAGGGTGGGTTTGGTCGCGAAAGCCTGTTTGTCGGTGGGGATTCCGGCATCTGTGCAGCGGTCGGGATCCTCGGCCCAGCTGCGCGGCAGGTATAGGGCACGGTCGATCAAGGCATGTCCGCGGGGGGCGGCATAGGTCAGATACACCGCAACCTGTGAGTTCTCGATCCGCCCAGCGGTACCGGTGTACTGGCGCTGCACGCCCACGGTCTGGGTGCCTTATGACGAGCCCGCGGTTATGCCGCGCGGGTTGCGGTGGGCGCTGGTCAGGCCGGCGTGGTCGTCGAATGTTGCGGCATAACGGTTCTGGGTGCTGAAGCGTCGGTGGTGGTTGTTGCGTGTTCCTGTGGGTTGGGGTCCCCGACGACACAGGAGGCGATCATGGACTCTCGGGATGGCAAGCGACGGCCGCGACGGATCGTGGTGGATGGACCGCTCACGTCGCTGGTTGATGGTTTTCGCCGCGAACTCGCTGGTCAGGGCTATGCGGTGGATACGATTGTTGATCACGTACATCTCCTGGCCGACCTCAGCGATTGGCTTGATGACGGCGCGCTGACCGCGCAGGACTTGACC
This sequence comes from Actinomycetota bacterium, assembly GCA_018268465.1. Lineage (GTDB taxonomy): Bacteria > Actinomycetota > Actinomycetes > Mycobacteriales > Mycobacteriaceae > Mycobacterium. Next base: position 6,943 of record JAFDWN010000022.1, on the reverse strand, counting down.
ATGCAGCGGGTGGGGACATTTCTGCGGGACCGCCGTGCGAGGGGATGTCGTGTCGGAGTGACGTCGCGAGCGATCGCTCCGCTGCTGGGCTACCTGCGTAGTCTGCAGCTCGCCCCGCCGCCTGTCGCGCCGGTCCCGGCCACCCCGGAGGAGGTGCTGCTGGCCAACTACCGCCACTATCTGCGGAACGAGCGCGGACTTGCGGCGGGCACCGTAGTCCACTACCTGCGATGTGCTCGCGTTTTCCTGCGGTCGGTGGACGGGCCGATCGACACCGCGCTCGCGGCGTTGTCCACCGCCGACGTCACTGGCTATGTCTTGGAGTGGGCCCACCGGCGACGGGGTCAGGCGCCCGATTTGGTGACGCTGCCAGCGCTGCGGTCGCTGTTGCGCTACCTGCACGTGGCAGGTCTGATCGGCGCGCCGTTGGCCGACGCGGTCCCACACGGGTGCGGCTATCCCCGCCGTGGGCTGCCGCGTGTAGCACCGGCGAAGCAGGTTCGCGCGGTGCTGGCCGGCTGTGATCGTGACTGCGCTGCGGGTCGGCGCGACTTCGCGATCATATTGACAATGGCGCGGCTGGCCCTGCGCGGCGGCGAGATTGCCCGGCTGCTGCTGTCGGACATCGACTGGCGAGCCGCCGAGGTGACCGTGCGCGGCAAGGGCGGACGAATCGATGCTCTGCCCCTACCCGCCGACGTGGGCGAGGCGATGGCCGACTACCTTTTGCACGCCCGTCCCGCGACCCGGTCGCGGTATCTGTTCGTCACCATGGTGGCGCCGTTCACCGGCTTGTCCACGTCATCGATCACGGGATTGGTCGGTCGGGCCTGCGCTCGCGCCGGGGTGAGAAGGTTTGGGCCGCACGGGATCCGGCACGCCGCGGCGTGTCAGCTCCTGGCAAGCGGCGCGTCGATGACCGAAATCGGGCAGCTGCTGCGGCACGCGCAGGAACGCACTACAGCGATCTACGCCAAGGTCGACCGCGCCCGGCTGGCCGAGCTCGTGGTGCCCTGCCCGCAGGGGGTCGCCCGATGAGCATGCGAACTCGCGCCGAAGAGTATCTGGCCTTGCGCCGCGTTCTCGGCCACAAGATGCACGGCTCTGGCCGGATGCTGCTCGACTTCGCCGACCGGATGGATCACACCGGGCAGCGCAGCACCACCGTGGGGTCGGCGTTGGAATGGGCCTGCGAACCCGAGACGGCCAGCCTGGCCTACTGGCACGCTCGACTGAGCGTGGTACGTGGGTTCGCCCGCCACCTGCGCACCCTCGACCCGGCCTGCGAGGTGCCACTGGTGGATCTGATCGCGGCCGGGCCGCATCGGAAACCGCCGTGTCTGTACTCGGCGGAGGAGATCGCGGCGCTGGTGCATGCGGCCGGCACCCTGAGCGCTCCCTTGCCGGCTGCCAGCATGCAGGCCTTGGTCAGCTTGATCGCGGCCACTGGGCTTCGCCTGGGTGAGGCGCTCGGTCTTGACCGCGACGATGTCGTCCTGCCCGACGCTGTCCTGCGCGTGGTCGGCAAGAACGATGACGTCCGCCTCGTTCCGCTGCATGCCACCACAGTGGCGATGCTTGCCCATTACGCCGTTCGGCGTGACTGGCTCCGTCTCAGCACCGCCTCACCGGCGTTCTTCGTGACCCGCAGCGGGCAGCGGATGCAGCAGCGCTGGGTGCAGCAAACCTTTGCAAAACTGTTGGTGCTCGCAGAGATTCAGACCCCGCCGGGTCGGCGGCGTCCCAGGATCCATGACCTGCGCCACTCGCTGGCGGTGACCACCCTGATCAACTGGCACAAGGCCGGGGTCGACGTGCACGCTCGTCTGCCGGTGTTGTCCACGTTCCTTGGGCACTCCTCGCCGGAGGGGACGTACTGGTACCTGCAGGCCGTGCCCGAGCTACTCGGCCTGGCGGCCGCGCGTCTGGAACCAGGCGATCACGGACCCGGCTATACCGACGAGCAGCCGGGGAGACCGTGATGAGCGCGCTCGCTCCCATCCTCGAAGCGTTCTTCACCGACCGGCTGATGACCCAGCGTGACGCATCCCCCCATACGGTCGCGTCCTACCGGGACACGTTCAAACTGTTGCTCGGCTACGTGCACGATCAGAGCGGCAAACTACCCAGCCAGCTGGACCTGACCGACCTGGACGCCGCCACTATCGGTGCGTTCTTGACCCACCTGGAGACGGCCCGCCGCAACCGCGCCGCCACCCGCAACAACCGGCTGGCGGCCATCCACTCGCTGTTCCGCTACGCCGCCCTGCAGGCTCCCGAACACCTGCATCTGATCAGCCGGGTCCTGGCCATCCAGCCCAAACGCACCACGACGACCATCGTCAGCTACCTCACCCGAACCGAACTCGACGCGATGCTCTCCGCGCCGGACCGCTCCACCTGGCACGGCCGCCGCGACCACGCGCTGCTCGTGCTCGCCGCCCAAACCGGGCTCCGCGTTGCCGAGCTGACCGGGCTCACCATCGACGACGTGCACCTAGACACCGGGGCACACGTGTACTGCCACGGCAAGGGCCGCAAGGACCGATGCACACCGCTGACCACCCACACGACCGCGGTGCTAACCGAATGGCTGTCTCAACGCCGCGCGACCGGCAGCGCCCCGCTGTTCTGCACACGCCGCGGCACTGCGATGTCCCGCGACGCCATCAGCCATCTCACCAACAAGTACGCCAGCATGGCGGCGGACGGGTGTCCGTCCCTGGCCAGCAAGAAGATCACGCCGCACACCCTGAGACACTCCGCGGCCATGACCCTGCTGCACGCCGGCATCGACATCACCGTGATCGCCTTGTGGCTCGGTCACGAGAGCCCAACCTCGACTCGCATCTACCTGCATGCCGACATGGCGCTCAAGGAGAAGGCGATTGCCCGAACCAGCCCGCCAAACACCGAGGCCACCCGCTACAAACCTCCCGACGCCCTGCTGGCCTTCCTCGAGCAGCTCTGATCACCCCCGTGGTTATGCCGCACCATTCGACGACTACGCCGGCCTGACCAGCGCCCACCGCAACCCGCGCGGCATAACCGCGGGCTCGTCATAAGGCACCTAATGACGAACTCGTCATTAGGTGCCCTTCTTGACGTCACCCGTTTCGTCGATGACCAGGACCGCGCCCGGATCGCCGAAAGCGTCCACGACGTAGTCACGTAAGTCGTCACGGACGTCGTCAGCGTCCCATTTCGCCCGCGACAGCAGATGCTGCAGCCCGTCGGGGGTGGCGGCGCCGCGGTGCTCGGCAATGGTCCAGCAATTCTTTCTGTCCAGGCCCGACACCATCCCGGCCATCAACTCGCTGGCATGCCGCAGCGGTTCGTAACGGGCGAATCGCGACGCGATCCGGTCGATCACCGCCGAGAACTCAGTCCACCAACGGTCAGGGTCTACGCTATGAACCGCGGCGACCGCGGCAATTTCTGATGTTGTCACAAACTCCGAACACTGCCGCGGTCACCGCCCTGACCAGCGCAGACACGCCCAACCGCACAGGTCACGATCTACTGCTGCAGTACTAAGCGTCGGACTCAACGGGTGGGGCTATTTCCGCGAGCCGGTTCGGTTTGCTGCGTCGAGCAAGCCCAGTAGGCCAGCGCAAGGGTTGTCAGTGCAGTGGGTTCTGGTCGCAGTGTTGGCGGCGGTGGGCAACGGGTTCGTTGCTCGGTCCGCCCAGCTGTCCTGTGGTGTCATCGGGTGTGGTGGTGGGCAGCTGATCATGTTGTGCCACAGTGCAAGCCAGTGATCGGCCCAGGGCCAGTGGGTCGGTGCGGGGCTGGTCGTCGTTGGGGTCGGGTCAGGTGGGCGGCGGTGTTGACAATGCGCCGCCGCAGGGTCGCCAGAACGATCCTCACGCCTGGTTCGCATCGCGTTCACCCGGAGCAGGTCTCGCGTCAGCGCGCGTGCGCCACGCTTTCCTGCAGAGTCGGCTCGATTCCGGTATCGCGAAAATTGTCCACCCGGCTGGAGAACCGACCGGTCTCCGAACGGGCCCTCCGCAAACTCAACTGCGAAGAGCCCATATGTTAGCCATGAGCCGGTGCCGACGAACTGGTCTGTTTGACAGTCACGCACCCAGCATCCACCCCTTGATGCAATAAGCCGTGGTGCGGAAAACGCAGAACCCAAGGATTCTCGACTGCAAAATCGGCGACCTGCGAACGACGGTTAAGTTGCAGCTTCCCAAGAATGTAATGCACATAGTTCTTAATAGTTGCAATACTCAATTGCAACTCCTTGGCGATCTCCTTGTTCGAAAGTCCACGACACATCATATTGGCAATCTCAATTTCTCGTGGTGTGAGTATTTCACCCTGAAAAGGCTGCGCAGCTGTCCCATCGTCGGCCCCAGACACGGATGCGGCAGTGGAACAGGTCGTCTCGGCGCCGGAAACTACCCTGAAAGGGGTCAGCCGCGACGGGGGTGAGCGTGCCTCACAGGTTCTGAGGGGGGTCGGACCGCAGCTACCGGCGCCGGCCTGCAGTCACCCCAGATGATCTCAAGCCAAGCGAGCACACGGTCGGTCAACTGCCGGCAGCTGCAAGCGACCGGATCTTCCAGACCATCGGCGCGGTGAAGTCAGTCATCGGAGACGGGCGCACGATAGTGCGCTCCACTGGTGGTGACCGCGCCTCCAACCCCGCTAACGCCAGCCCCACTCGGAAGACGCCAGTGCCGGATGCGGTCGCGAAGCCCAGCAGTAACATCAAAAAGGTTGTCACCAAGGTTTCCGAGAGCATCAAGAGCGCGCTGAGCGGCGGCCGAGAAGATCACGAGACTGCGGATACGGATGAAGCGCGCTAGCCCAGCCGACCCTGGCGAGTCCGACGCTGTGACCAACAGGCGTTGTCTTCACGTTCGTGTCCAATTCAGGCCGCGGTCATGCGTCGGGGTGGTATTCACTGGTGAGCACGACATGTACGACCCTGCCGGCGCCACCAACCTCAAGTCCAGGACCTTCGGAACCCTCTACGGCGGTACCGCCGGAAAGCCACACCTACTGCAGCAGACCGCCGCGATCTTTGCCTCCGCCGCCGACGCACAAAGTTTTCTCGCAGCATCCCAAACCCAATGGGAGACATGCGCAAACGGCGAAGTGAAAGCAACCCTCGGGTACGAGAACAGCGCAGGCTATGTTCTCGGTTCCGTGCCGCGCGAGGGGGATGTCATCGCCGTCTCCATGGCGAAGAACCACGGTCTGAACGGACCTGACGCCTGCCAGCGGGCCCTCGGAGCCCAACTCAACGTGGCCGCCGAGGTCCGCACCTGCGAGGTAACCGACATCGTCAACATGTACGACCCGCTACTCGGATTTCCGAAGGACCCAGATTGGGCGGCGCCCGACGTCGAACGGATAGGCTGCCCCACAGTTCGGCTCCTGCAGCAGCTCACGAGCCCTTTTCGGGATCGCTACCTTGGTCTCGAGATCGCAGATACGCCTGTTGGCTGCAGTCATAGCTCGGCCTGTTCCGCCCGGTTGGGTCCACGCAGCTGGCCGGTGTCGATCAACTCCTGTTTGCGCCAGTTGCAGATGTTTTGGTCACTGACGCCAAGATCGGCAAAGATCTGGGGCAACGGGACGGCCAGCGGCCACCAGAGCGGGCACCTTGCGGCCGGAACTCCCCGGGACAACGCTTGGACACGGACACGGCTCCTTCGTCAGATATCGTGACCCAAAGTCAAGCAAACCGACTCCGGACAACCCGGGGAGCGTCAGAGCCTCCGGCAGAACCAGGGCGGTTTAGTTTGCCCGTGTAGCGGTGACCCGCTACTGCGCTGCGAAGGCATTTCTAGCTTCGAGCAGCGGCTGTCGTCTGAACGGATGACAGTTAGGATTCGCTCCGGATGTTAGCCTTTCACTGCTCGGCCCGCGACACGCACCGGGACAACCGATCGACGCTATCCGTACCTGGGGGAAATGTGGACTGGATCTTCGGCTTCTTCGTCTTTGCCTTCGTGTTCTTCATTGTGGCCGGGATTCTGACCGTTATCGCCAAGCGTCAGGCCGATTTCCGGGTCGTGGGCGGCAATGCGAGCGAGCTCATGTCGATCCTCGAACAGTCGGGCGCCCTGAACAGCGGCTGGAAGCGGACTCAGGGCAAGGGTGACGTCAACATCAAGCTCGGGTTCCTGCGCGGCGGCCGCAACGACCGGCCGGTGCTGTCGATCGACGTGAGTGACGTAGCCGAGGGTGCCCACGTGACGGTGTGGATGTCGGAGTGGAAGACCGCGGTGCGGGCGATCATGGAACCCGTACCGGCGATCGCGGTGATACTCCGACGCAACCGCATCGTGAAGCTGCTCGATTCGATCACCGATCCGATCAGGCCGGCAGGGCAGCCGCAGCCGGCGCCGGGTTACCCCGCCCATCCCTCCGCGCCCCCGAGCCCGGCTCCGGCGCCCTATGCCAACCCCGCCGGGTATCACGGTGGCCAAGGCCAGCCGTACGGAGCCGCCCCGCAGCCGTACGGAGCCGCCTCGCAGCAGCCGTACGGATTCGCCCCTCAGCAGCAGGGCGCGTGGTCGCAGACGCCGCCTCAATCTCCCTGGAGCGCTGGGCCGGGTCGGTAGGCAGCGCTGTTCGACGTCACTGCGCCACACCGTGATTCGGATTTCCGAATCACGGTGTTCGTGGCGTGTATCTTCTGCCGGTTCTACGCACGCTCGCGCGAAATACGTTGACATGCAGAACTATAGGGCGCTGCCAAGTTTCATCACAGAATCGTCGCATGGGTGGATTCAGGGTGACTTTCGCTGACGGAACCGTTCGGGACTACGTCGGCAAGGAGCGGTACTTCACAGACGGGGGAGTGCTGACGATCCAGCTCGACGGGATCGGCATGCCGAATCAAACATGGAAGTTCTCTCCCAACGCTTGGCGCAGGGTCGTCGGTATCTCTAGTCTAGGAGGCCGCTGAATTAGGCGG
>JAFDWN010000021.1 GCA_018268465.1 Actinomycetota bacterium | reverse complement strand
CGATTGTGAGCGTCCCTCGACGAGCACGGCGGTGATGACCAGACGAGCCTTCGACACCAGCTGAAACTGGCCGATGCACCTATTCCGATGTCTTGAGACACCCTATTCGCATGTCCTGAAACACCACACTGTCAGCCCGACAATGTTTAGGCAGTTCACATGCCATTTTTATCTGTTACCGAAGCCGGCGAGTCCGGTGCACTTGATTCGGCGGCCACGACAGCCCGGAATCGCCGCATGTGCGGTTCCGGCTCATGCTTGACGTTTGGGTTCCGGTTGCTGCTTGACGGTTTGGGGACGCGGTTCCGGTAGGTGCGCGACATCAGTTCCGGTAGGTGCTTTACACCTGAGGTGTTGCAGCTGGTGACGGTGGGTTCTTTCGTGGTCGTGGGTGGACTGCGGAAGGGGCCGGCATGTTGCAGGAGCTGCGGATGTCGGAGATGCGGTATCGGGCGGTGCTGGAGGTGCTCGACGGGGCCCCGGTGACCGATGTTGCCCGTCGGTTCGGGGTATCGCGCCAGGCGGTGCATGCCTGGTTGCGTCGGTATGCCGAGGAGGGGGCGGCGCTCAATCTGGAGGACCGGTCGTCGCGTCCGCACCGGTGTCCGCATCAGATGTCGGCGGAGGTGGAGGCACGGGTGTTGACGGTGCGTGACGCCCATCCGCGGTGGGGCCCGACCCGCATTGTCTACGAGCTGCAGCGTGACGGGGTGGCGGTGGTGCCGGGTCGTTGCGGTGTGTATCGCGCGTTGGTGCGCAACGGGCGTGTTGATCCGGCCCGGCGTCGTCGGCGGCGGCGGCGATTACACGCGGTGGGAGCGGGGTCGGCCGATGGAGTTGTGGCAGATGGACGTGGTCGGCGGGCTTCATCTGCGCGACGGCACCGAGGTCACAGTGGTGGCCGGTATTGATGACAATTCCCGGTTTGTGGTGTCGGCGAAGGTGGTTGCGCGGGCCACAGCGCGGCCGGTGTGTGAAGCGTTGTTGGAGGCGCTGCGCCGGCACGGGGTTCCTGAGCAGCTTCTGACCGATAACGGCAAGGTGTTCACCGGCCGGTTCGGCCCGGGTGGCTCCAGCGCCGAGGTGCTCTTTGACCGGGTCTGTGTGGAGAACGGGATCGGGCATCTGTTGACCGCGCCGCGGTCGCCGACGACGACGGGAAAGGTTGAGCGCCTTCATAAGACGATGCGGGTGGAGGTGTTCGTCGAGGTTGATGGGGTGTTCGACACCCTCGGCGAGTTGCAGGCGGCAATAGACCGGTGGGTGGATTACTACAACGCCGAGCGGCCGCATCAGTCGTTGGGGATGGTGGCGCCGGCGCAGCGGTTCGCGTTGGCGGCCGGTCCCGATCTGAGCGTCGTCGAGCCGGTCGCCGCGGTGGTGGCCGAGGGGCAGAGCGCGGGGTCGCCGCTGGTGGATCTGCGCCATGCCGGGGTGCGGCGTTGGGTGAGTCGGCATGGGTCGATCAGTGTGGCGGGGTTTCGGTACCGGGTGCCGATCGTGCTGGCCGGTGAGTCGGTGTACGCGGTGGTGGCCGAGAATCTGGTGTCGATCTATCACCGCGACGTGCTGGTGGCCTCGCACGTGCAGCGCCGCAAGGCCGACAACACCGCGGCGGTGGTGCGCCAGGGCCGGCGGGCGCCTCGGCCGGTTACCAGCGGGATCGTGGTGACCCGGGTGGTCGACAGCAACGGCAACGGTGTCGTTCGCGGGGACCATGTATCGGGCCGGAAGGCCCTGGCGGGGAAAGCAAGTCGAGGTGTCGATCGTGGCGGCCTCGGTGCAGATCGCCTGTGCCGGGGCGATCGTGCGCACGCATGCGATCCGCCATGACCGGGCTAAGGAACACGGTGCGTTCGCCACCCCGCATGGTCGTCCCCGCAAGCGGTGTCAGGATGCGCCGGACGGACCCGGAGTCAAGGCCACGCCGCTGCGCGGTCGGCCCGAGGGCCGAGCCTTGACCCCCGCCCCTTAACCGGCGCCCACCGCACCGACGCGGGAACGACCTTCACCACCACCGAATCCCTGTAAAGCACCTACCGGAACTCATTCGTCAACCGGGTACCGGAACTTGACATCCCCGCAGTCGGCGCGGCGACGGCTGCCGCGTGACGCGGGGCGTTCAGGCGTCCGTTGCCGGGAGGACGAACCCACTGAAATCTGGGGTTCGGTTGGGCTGGATGGCATAGCGGAAGTCAACAAGTTCCTCGCGGTTCAGGTGTCCAGCACGCGTGTAGAGCTTGTCGATGTAAACCAGCGCCCAGGATCCGTCGGTGTTGTGAAGCACGAAGGCGTCGCCAGGGCTGGCGTATACAACCCGATTGCTTGTGTCGAACTGAGACACGTCCGCCAGCAGTTCGGTGCGCTCTCGCGCTCCGCTGATGACGGCGACGTGGGCGATATCGCCCGGATCGCGATACGCCTTGACCAGGACGGTCCGGGTCGGGTCGCGATGGTCCAGCTATCCCGCGGCGGCCTCGCCCTCCGACCACAGGCCGCGTTGTTCGAGCATGTCGATCACGTAATCGGCACTTTCGACGATGTGTGCCTCCGTCCGCTCAGGAATCACGGGTGCGGACTGGCGGTCGTCGCGATCGCCACCGTCGGGCTCAACGGCGCCAGTTACATCTTTAAGACCTTCTCACTGTCGTACCTTGCCGAATTCCGCAACGTCCCGGGCACTGTGCTGGGTATCAGTCTGGCCAGCGCGGTGGCCCCGGTAGTGATCCCCTGGCAGGCCGGTTGTGCGACGCTGTGGGTACCCGGCGGGTGATGCTTCTTGGCGCGGGCTACGTTGCGGCGCTGGCCTTTCCCTTCTTCTGGCTGCTTATTACCGATGAGCCGGTCATCATCTGGCTGGCGCTGATTCTGTCGGTCGGCATCGTGTTCCCGACCCTGCTCGCCGCCTCCGGATCGTTTCTCGCCTGCCAGTTCCCCGCCGAAGTCCGCGCCTCGGGAGTCTGCACCGACCGCGAGGTAAGCGGTGCGCTTGCCGGTGGCCTGGCACGGTTGGCGGCACTGACCATGATGACGCTCTCGCCCATGCATTCGACGTTGGGGGCCTCGATCATCTTCCTGGTAGGTGCCGTGTGCCTCGCCGGTGCGGCACTCGCCGATCAGTACCGCAATGTCTCCAATGACGAAGAGCGGCAACAGGAGCTGGCGCGCCAGTGACACTGATGCGGCGCCAAACGCCCGTGCCAGGCCGGCCGGCCTCTCCGCGGGCGTACTGCGGTTGACCCGCGGCCGCGTCGCATCTGAACTTGGTGTCGAACCGGACCTTGAGACACGCGCAGATACCGAAGTCGAAGACTCTCTGCCCACTGTGTCGATTCTCAAACTGCGTGTAGCGTCACGCTGGTGACACGACTCCAGCGGTGGTGAATTACGGATCCTCGTGCAATGGCCCGTCTGGGCGAGGGGATCTGCGTGTGGGGAGCCCGAACGTGACGGTTGACCGAAGGACCGGGAGGGACACATCGCATGAACGCCACCGGGACGGCCACGACGGCCTCACGACAGCACCCCTTGGATCCCTTGACGGGTGAAGAGATTGAAGCTGCGGCTCGGATCTTCCGAATTGATGCGGCCGAAGTCTCCCGCCCCCGCTTTGTCAGCATCGAACGTGAGGAGCCTCCCAAGGAACTGATTCTTGGGTGGTCGGACGATGAGCGGATCGACCGCCGAGCGTTCCTGGTGGTCCGTGACGCCGCGACCGGCCGGACATTCGAGGCCGTGGTCTCGCTGACCAACCGGCGGCTGGTCGTGCTCGACGCTATCGCTGCGGTGCAGTCCGCGGGTATCGAGGAGGATTTCGCGCTGGTGGAGCGGCTGGTCAAAGAGGATCCGCGGTGGCAGGCTGCGATGCGGATGCGCGGAGTGGAGGACTTCACCCACGTTTTGGTCGACGCGTGGCCCGCGGCGTATCTCAGTGAGCAGGACGCGCCCACCCGTCGGTTGAGCCGCCCGCTCACCTTTGTCGGCTACACCGCCGAGGAGAATGCCTACGGCCATCCGGTAGAAGGTCTCAGCGTTGTGGTGGATCTCGACCTGCGCGAGGTAGTCGAGGTCATCGACCACGGTGTCGTTGATATCCCCTGCACCCCAGCGGAATACACCGAAGCGGGAGTCCAGGCCGAGGGGAATATTCCGCGGTTCGCCGGACCACGCACCGACGTGGCACCGCTGCACGTCACCCAGCCCGAGGGCCCGGGTTTCACTGTCGACGGGTATGAGGTGCGTTGGCAGAAATGGTGCTTGCGGGTCGGCTTCACCCCCCGCGAGGGACTGGTGCTGCACACTGTCAGCTACGACGACCGTGGGACCGTGCGTTCGATCGCGTACCGGATGTCGATTTCAGAGATGGTGGTGCCCTACGGAGACCCCGCCCCGATCCACGTCTACAAGAGCGCCTTCGACGGCGGCGAAGAAGGCCTCGGCGTGGATGTGAACAGTCTCGAACGCGGCTGCGATTGCCTGGGCGAGGTTCATTATCTGCGCGCCGCGCTCACCGATGCCGACGGGCAGGCTCGGGTGGTCGACAACGCCATCTGTATCCACGAGGAGGACTACGGCGTGCTGTGGAAGCACACCGACTACCGGACCGGAAAGGCCGAGGTCCGCCGATCGCGGCGCCTGGCGATCTCGTTTTTCGCCACCATCGCCAACTACGATTACGGATTCTTTTGGTACTTCTACCAAGACGGCACCATCCAGTGCGAGATCAAGCTGACGGGCATCATGTCGATGGGCGCTCACCCGGCGGACCAGCCGCCGCGCCACGGTGTGAAATGCGCACCCGGTCTGTACGCGCCGCATCACCAGCACTTCTTCAACGCCCGACTCGACATGGCGGTAGACGGCCAACGTAACACCGTCGTCGAGGTGGATAGCCACCCGGATCCGGTGGGCCCCGAGAACCCATACGGCAACGCCTGGCGCGTCACCGCCACACCGCTGGCGCGTGAATCCCAAGCGCAACGCGACATCGATCCTCGATCTGCCCGCTATTGGACGATCATCAACCAAGCACGCTGCAACCACGTCGGAGAACCCGTCGGCTACAGGTTAGTACCCGGCGACAACGCGTTTCCGATGCTGCACCAAGACGCCCCCGCACTCAACCGGGCAGGCTTTATCAGGCACCACCTGTGGGTCACGAAATACTCTGCACGCGAACGGTTCGCCGCCGGTGACTACCCGTATCAAAGCAGCGGCGGCGCGGGCCTTCCGCAATGGGTACAACAGGACCGGCCACTGGTCAACGAGGATGTCGTCGTTTGGTACACGTTCGGCGCTCACCACATCGCCCGACCCGAAGACTGGCCCGTCATGCCGGTGTCCTACATCGGTTTCCACCTCAAGCCCAGCGGATTCTTCGACGGCAACCCGGCACTCGACGTTCCCGTACCAGCCCCGTACCACCCCTGCCATACCACATGACAGCGAATCGACGACCATTCACCCTGCGTGCAGGCGTCGAAGAGGGCTCCGCCGAATCCGCACGACGTTCCGGGGATGAGCACGGTCTGGGTGGCCGGGGCGTTCTCGGCCACGGCGTGTACCTCCTGCGTGTTCAGAGATGCCTTTTGAAAAAGGGAGCGGATTCGCCACCTCGCCGCCATGCCGCGAGCCGCGAAGCCCTTGAACCCGAGCGCCCGCAACACCGCATCAGGCGGATCGTGGTCGATCTTGAGATCGCGGCCGCACAAGCCCGACGCCCTTGACCTCGACGACGACCTCGCCTGGACCTGGCGTCGGATCGGGGAAGTCCATGATCTCCAGCTGCCGATTGCCCAGGAACGCCACGCCACGCATCAGGTCACCCGGATTTCGTTGTCGAAAAGCAGTTTTCGGAAACGATGCGGCGTCATCGAGTGGCCGCCATCATGGTCGCGACGACCGGCACGGGACCGTTCGAGCGGTTGCTCCAGATGTGCTTGACGCCTCGCGTCACCCATGTGTCGCCCGCGCGGAGCAGCGTCTCACCGGTTTTGGTGACGGCACAAAGTTTCGCCGGAGATGACGGTCACCACGTCGACGGAGTCGGTCCGCCGCCGACGAGCAGGTCACCGTCGAGGTGCCCGAGGCCGCTGAGAATGCCACCCGGATCACCAAGCGGGAGCCCGCGGTGGCCGGGGATCGTCCGGCGCTCGGCCAATGCATTCCACCCGCCGGATTTCGACCCCACTGGAAGCTACGCGGCGCTGCCTGCAGCCTCCTGCTCCCCGGCGTTCCACTCGCGGGCCACCCCGCGCAACTCGGCGCGTTTCGCTGCGCGGCGTACCTCCGGCCGGTGATGCCAGTGGCACATCCAGCAGCTGCAGATGTTGACGCCGGTGTAGGTGAACTGCCAGTGGCAGCGGCCAACATGGCCGATCGCCCACTCTGATCCGAGGTTGGGCAGATCGCAGGCGTCGCGGCCTGCGCAGCGGTGTACGGGAAAGGCGGACACTTCGCGGCGGGCGACGCGGACGCGAAACGGGCTATGGGCATCGGTGCGGGACATCGGCGGATCCTCGAAACTGGGGCGCCTCGCCGAGTCCCGCAGATCCGCTGCGGGGCGAGGCTACCGCGGTTTTCGAAGACCGCCGGCGGATGTCCTACTCATGAGCGTGGAGGTTACTCGGCGGGGGTGACGTTCCGGCGGAGTTTCGCTCACCGCCACCGTCCCCGGGCATCGCAGGGCGGGTTCGATTGTCGAGGACTGGGCGGCGGCGGGCACTTCCAGGCGTCTGCCCGCTCGGCGGAGAACGCTTGCCCCAGTGGGCTGTTCACTCTGGCAGTGATTGAACGAGGCGAGGCACCCGTTCCAGTCGCCCCACTCCAGCTGGAAGGCGTCGCCGATGAACATTACCGCCCGCATTCTGCGCCGCCGGGCCGACTTGATGGCAACATGAAACACGCTGCGCACCAGCGTCGGATCCCACTGCGCCTCGACGCCGACCACGACGCGGTCGGCCTGCGGTAGGGCGTCGCCGACCTTGCCGAGCAGCCGCCGCGGGTTCACGCCGGTGTAAGTCTTGAACTCGGTCAGCTGACCGCTGACAGCGGCGTCGGGTGAGCGCAGACCGACGAGGTGCCGCGTGGGGAGGGCGATGACGTTGTGGCCCTGGCGGGCGAGGCAGCGGGCGATCCAGTACTCCTGGACGTCGAAGGCCGCCAACGATTCATCGACGCCGCCGGTATGGCCACCCGTCCACGAGGCGTTCTCGTGTGCGGCCAGAGCTGACGTGAAGGCCGACTGATCGCCGCCGCCGACCCATGCCGCGACGTCGTGCGCACACGAGGTGGAGACGATCGGCAACATGGGGCGAATACTGACAGCAGGGTACGACAACCGGCTGACCCTGGGCCGGCGTGAACGGGAGAACAGCCCGCGAATCGCCTCGGCCGTGCCGGCCACCGGTGAGACGATCGCGCGATGGCGGCGGACACCAGACGGCTTTGTATCGCGGTGGCCACGTGGCGGCGATCGTCTCCGGCTCGGCGTCGATGGTCGCACCCGCCGACAGCATCCGTCCTCTCGGCTGGCGGCGCGAAAGCGAACGTTTGGTCACTGCTGTCGGCAGTGGGGCCCCTGCTCGTGAAAGTGGCGGGAGTGTCGGTTAGGCAAGGGATCACCGACCTTCTGCATGAGCCGGACAGCCGCGGCAAACCAATCCATCGCTTTCATCGTGCTCTCGCGCTCGGCGCGGGAACCTAAGCCTGTCGCCTCGGGCAAATGCCAGAGTGCGTCGGACCTAAGCCGCTATTCCGCGTCGGCAGTGCGGACTTGGTCGGCGAGGGCGTGAACCCCATGTTGCACATCGGCTGCGCGTATTGGAACGTGATCTGGACTTCACCCGCTGGTGTCCGACCCGCTGCTCATGGTGTCGGACACGAACTTCGAGGACCGTTAGTTCCGCCGCGTCGATGACCCGGACCTCTACAGGTGTGGAGCCTGGCTGATTTTGGTATCCGGTGTGCCGACCGTCTGGCAGTAGGTCTGCACCGCCATGCGGGTTCCGGACAGCTCCAGGTTCGACGGCTCGTTCTTGCCTTCGTCCTTGAGCATCTGGGTGATGGTCTCATTCTGCTTCTTCTCGTCCGCGGCGATGTAGTCACTGCACTTGGTGTCCCCGCCCTGGTTGGTGATCGCCGACGAGCATCCTGTTGCCAGCGCGGCGGCGGCCAGACCGGTGACGATCAGGGTCGAAATGCGCTTCATTGCGTGCCCTCCGTGTTGCTGGTTGGCAGGTTTAGTTGCCCGAATCCGCAGTCACCAAACCTGTCCGCGCAACCGACGATGGAGTCTTCCGACATCTGGGTACCCCGCCTGCTCGGCAGGCCTCGTCAGCCAGCGCATACGCCGCCACGCCCTCATTCAACTCACACGGTCCGACGGCCGACGACGAACCAGGTAGCCACGCACTCAGTGGAATACGGGTTGCTCAGTCGGCGAGGCACACCTGAATCGAAGTTGATGCTGTCGCCTTCGCTGAGTGTCTGTGATGTGAACATCACCTGGACGTCCAGTCGACCCTCGATCTTGCTGATGAGCGACGATCGATGCTTCGTCCCAGCAGTGCGCCCGCGACCTTGGGGCTGGGGTCACCGCGTCCTGCGGCGACGACGAATCCGCCACGCCGTGCTCCGATTGCACTCGGAAGTCATGCCGGTCCGCTGGTGCGGAGTTGACCGTGGACTTCCAGATCCGGCTGCAGGCCGATAGTCCGGATCACCGACTCGACGTGTACACACCCGCTGACGAACGCTCCGCGGTCGCGATGGCATTGTTGGCCACTTGCCGCGGAGCCGGCTGCCTGGCGATCCTCACAGTTTCGTTCGCCGCGCACATCGGGGACTGGCACCGAACCTCCGATCCACGGATGGGGGCTTGGTTGCGTCCGAATCTCGCTACCTCAGAAATCGGACTCCAACGATCCGTCTTGGTCGCTTTCGCCTCAGCACCGGCGCATGACCGTGCATGGTGTGTACGTGTGACCACGTACCCCCTGGAAGCTGAGGTTCCCAACATGGCGACCCATCCCCTCGAACCGCTAAACGCCGACGAGTTCCGACAGACCGCTACTATCCTGCGTCGCGACGGACTCGTGAGCGACAGCTTCCGCTTTGCGTCCATCGAGCTGAAGGAGCCACCCAAAGAGGAGGTCAGGGCGTGGCGGCCGGGAGACGCCGTCCCACGCACCGCGTTCGCGGTCGTGCTGGACCGCGCGGAGAACAAGACCTATGAAGCCACCGTCGACCTGACGGGCGCCGCGGTCGCCGCGTTCGAGCACATCGCGGGCGTTACGCCGAACTTCACCGTCGACGAATTCCACGCCGTCGATGAAGCCATGCGCGAGCATCCTGATGTCATCGCCGCGCTGGCCGGCCGGGGGTTCACCGATATGAGCCTGGTGCTGATGGACGTGTGGACCTATGGCGCGGCGATGATGCCCGAGCAGCACAGGCATCGCCGACTCGGCTGGTGTGACCTGTGGGCGCGCGAAACCCCCGAGGGCAATCCGTTCGCCCACCCGATCTCGGGCCTGAAGCTGCTCGTGGACCTGAACACGCTCGAGCTGCTTGAGATCGAGGACCACCACGATTACGGCCATCCTGCGGTGGACGCGGAGTACGTACCGTCGGTGCGGGGCACGACGGTACGTACTGATCTCAAGCCGCTGCACATCACGCAACCGCAGGGGGCCTCGTTCACCGTCGAGGGCACCGAGCTCAAGTGGCAGAACTGGACAATGCGGCTCGGCTTCAACTACCGCGAAGGTCCGGTTATCTACCAGGTGACGTTCGACGACCACGGCACGTCCCGCGACGTCGCGTACCGGATGTCCTTTGCCGAGATGGTCGTGCCGTACCGCGACCCCACGTTCGACCACTACCGGCGAACCGCCTACGACATCGGCGAGTGGGGACTCGGATTCATGACCACCTCGCTGGAGTTGGGTTGCGACTGCCTCGGCGAAGTCGTGTACGTCGATGCGACCCTGCACGACTGGATGGGTGCGCCCCGTGAAATCAAGAACGCGATCTGTCTCCACGAGGAGGACAACGCCGTCCTGTGGAAGCACGTGGACGAGCGAGCCGGTGCTGAGGTGCGCCGGCAGCGCCGCATGGTGGTGTCCTGCCATGTGACCGTGGCGAACTACGAGTACCTCGTCTACTGGCGGTTCTATCAGGACGGCAACATTGAATGCGAGGTCCGCGCGACCGGCATCATGGTCACCACCCCGTTTCCCGAGGGCGAGCAGGCACCTCCCTACGGAACCGTCGTCGACAAGAACAGCTACGCCCCGTACCACCAGCACTTCATCGTGGCCAGGCTCGACCTCGACATCGACGGGCATGCGAACACCGTGATGGAGGTCGACTCCGTTGCCCCGCCGGTCTCGGAGGAGAATCCGTACGGCCTGGCTCTGGTCACCCGCTCCACGCCGATCAGATCCGAAGCCGAGGCGGGCCGCGACTACGATTGGTCAACTCAGCGCGCGTGGAAAGTTGTCAACCCCAACAAGGTCAACAAGCACGGCACCAATGTGTCCTACAAGCTCGCACCCGGGGCGTGCTTCCCGGCGATGATGGACCCGTCGACTCCCCA
The DNA here is from genome assembly GCA_018268465.1 of Actinomycetota bacterium. Lineage (GTDB taxonomy): Bacteria > Actinomycetota > Actinomycetes > Mycobacteriales > Mycobacteriaceae > Mycobacterium. The sequence continues at coordinate 10,666 of JAFDWN010000021.1, read as the reverse complement.
GTTCCTCCGGGCACCCGTGATCGGGCACACGCTGTGGGTCACCAAGAACAGCGCCGACGAACGGTGGCCGGCAGGCGCCTACCCGGTCCAGTCCGCTGTGGACACCGGGATGAGTGAGTGGATCAAGGATGATGCATCGCTGGAGAATGCCGACGTGGTCCTGTGGTATGTCTTCGGTATCCACCACATCACCCGGGTAGAGGAATGGCCGATCATGGCCGTCGACACGGTGTCGTTCTGGCTCAAACCGTCAGGCTTCTTCGACCAGAACCCCTCTCTGGACGCCGCCCCGACACGCAAGGCAGACGGCGGCGCCTGCCACACCTGACGAGGCGAGTAGGCGCTAGGAACCTGTACATCAAAACCATTGGACCCCAGCAGTATTGGTGATTGCATCTCCGCCGACGCTGGGGGGTTGCTCGGCTTGACAGCACGCGGTGTCCGGGTGGTCGCCGATGCGATAGGCCGGTAATGAATCTGCTCTCTGCCCTCGGGGCGGCGCGGAACTAACGGCCGACCTGAAGGCGTACCCGCACGTCATCGCCGTCGTCGATACCTTCGGGCCGCCGTAACGCCACCTTCAGAGGGACCAGATACACGTCGTCCTTCGGGATCAGTGATGTTGTCACCTCGGTGCCGCCGATGCGCACCCGGGCAGGGATGACACCCCAGCCGTAGGTCAGCTCGCCGAGGTGAGCGTGCAGGAAGTCATCGACATGCGGGGGTGTGGCGACGAAGAAGTACGGTGCGGGGCCGCGCCACTGGAACACCTCGGCCTCGAACTCCCACTCCACGGCTCCCACGCTAATCCACTGTGCTGGCGGCGCGACCCGCGCAACGTCCGCGTTCAGGGGCCCGCAAAATCGCCAACGGCGGTCATCTTGTAGCCGTCCGAGGCGATCGCGAAGCCGCCGGCGGTGAACGCGCAATCCATGATGATCGCCCGGTGCGCAGGACTTTTCATCCAGGAGTCCAGCGCCGCGCCCGGAGTCGCCGCCGATCCCATGCCCCAGTAGACGATCTCGCCCGTGGCTCCCATCTGGGTGTAGCCCGCATCGGCGATACGCGCTTGCGGTGACGACCCGTCCGATCCGGTATGGCCCCCCACGCCTGTCGTCAGCATGTCGTCGGCGTGCCGTTGCGCCGCTGCTGTCAAACGCGGATCGACGCCGATACCCGCGCACGTCTGCCGAAGATTATTGACGCCGCTGTATACCGCACCCCCCGAATCGTCTGCGCGCGCAGGGAATCCGGCAACAGTGCCGAGGACGGCGATGGTCGCAGTGCACATCGAAGCGACCGCGACGATGGTGCGTTTCCTCGTCATGTTCGCCTCTGGAGATGAACTCGTTGTGCTCTCTGCCGCATGCAATGCTACCGACTGGGCCGTCCAACTGTGGCGGGATCGGCACTGCCGGCGCTTTCCGTGCGCTTTCGCCGCGGAGGCTTCTCGCTCGTCGTGGCGTCCTATCCCGACGCGACGTCGAGGCTGGCGCTTTCCCCGGCGATCAGTTCGGCAGTGATCAACTCACTCGGAAGATCTGTGGCACCGTTGATTTCAGCCAGTGCTCGATCCACCAACCAATTGCCGACGTACTGGAGGGGGATGGCCAGGGTGGTCAGCGAGGGACTGAGCAGCCCCGCGACCAGGCCGCCGTCGAATCCGGTGACGGCCAGCTCGTCGCCGATCCGGATCTTTCGTCGCGACGCCGCGACATAGACACCACCGGCGAGAACATCGCTTCCGGTGACGATCGCCGTCGGGCGCGGCGTGGCATCCAGGAGTGCCCCGATCGCGTCCCGCACTGCGGCCGGGTCGAGCGGCGGCTTGTGAACGCGCGCGACCAGCCCGGTGGCCGCGACCGCATCGCGAAATCCGGCCTCGCGGTCACTGTCCCATCGGCTCTGGGTCGCGTAGCCGAGAAACGCGATCCGCTCGTGTCCCGCGCGGAGCAACCGTGCGGTCAGATCGCGGACGCTTGCCCGGCCGTCCACGTCGATCCAATTCCGGGATAGTTCGGGTTCGATCCGGCCGAAGCAGGCGAACGGCACCCCGAGACGGAGCAATGCCGACACGCGCGGGTCGCCGGCCACCACGTCGGCCAGCACGACGGCGTCCACGGCCCCGGAGTGGACCAGGCTCTCGATATCGCCGTCGCCGTCGGCGAGAACCAGATTGTGGTTGCGTCTGCCCGCCGCCGCGGTCAGTGCGCGAATGAACTCGAGCATGATCGTGTTCGACGGATCCAGTTCACCCGGCTGGATGGGATGCGCGATCCGGCCGCTGCGGCGGGTTCGCAGGCTCGCCGCGCCTGCATGCGGGCGGTAGCCCATCCGGTGGATCACGTCCTGTACCCGCTGCCTGGTCGACTCGGCAACACGACCGCGGCCGTTCAGAACGTTGGACACCGTCTGGGAGGACACGTTCGCGGCGCGCGCCACGTCGTGAATGGTGACCCTGGATCTATCCGCCACAAGATTTCCCTTGACTTTTTCGCGTCAGGTGAGAGTCTAGGACTCACCTGAGCTTTATCGATAAATCACGATGTGTCGACGCGACTGTCATCGCGTGATTATCGCAACGTCCGGCTTCCGGTTTCGGCTGCGCCGAGGCGGGTGCATGCGAGGAACGGAGGTGCCGATGCCCGCGGGCATCACCTCGTCATCGAGCCGATGTTCGATGCGCCGAAAGGTTGCGGGACGCGAACTTCGCCCCAGTCGCGCCGGGAGTGCGCCGACTTCGTGATTGTCCCGCCGGCCGAGAGGGCCGGTGAACGCACGGTGGGGAACGGCCTGACTTTTGCCGGTCGTCCGTGACGGAGCGCGTCATTTTTGACGGGCGGTGAGATCGCCATGTCGGTGCGCCGGCAGCGGGTGAGTCTTGTTGTGCAGCAGGGCTAATTGCCCGCTATACCGTTGTGTGTTTTCGAAAGATCTTCCAGAATGGCGATAACGCCACATCCACGCGCCGCCGGGCCGCCTTTCTATTTGGCTTTGGTTGGGTTTCTTTGGACTCCCGTGGCGCCGCAATGCTGCCGAGAGTCGCTGAATAGGACCGCTTTTGGATTTCGGAGACGAGCTTTTGAATTTGAAAGACAAAACGCGGCAATTAGGATGGGCTTGGTTGGTCGGATAATGATCGTAAAGCCAAGGGAAACAACAGATATCGACACGGCAGATGCCGCATTTCCGTGGCATTCGCCGAAACTATTGCGGCGCCGTACCCGACAGATCTAGCTTGTGCCTTCATGAAACCTCTCGTGATCCGCAGCGCCGTCGTTGCAGCGTTGGGCGGCTTGATCTTCGGGTTCGACACCGCGGTGATCTCCGGTGCCGAGGAACAGATCCAACAGGTGTTCGGGCTCAGTGACGCCAAGTTGGGTTTCACTGTGACCACGGCACTGATCGGGACGATTGTCGGTGCGCTGACCGCCGGGAGGCCGGCCGATAGGTACGGCCGTAAGAAGGTGCTGTACACCATCGGCGCTCTGTACGTGATCGGGGCGATCGGCTCGGCGCTCGCCACCAACATCGAAATCCTCATGCTCTTCCGATTCCTCGGCGGACTCGGCGTCGGTGCGGCCAGCGTCTGCGCTCCGATCTACACCGCCGAGGTCGCTCCGGCCGCCCACCGGGGCCGGCTGGTGGGACTGGTGCAGTTCAATATCGTGTTGGGCATCCTGCTGGCCTATGCGTCCAATGCGGTAGTGCGCGCTCTCGCCGATGAGGAGCATGCGTGGCGCTGGATGCTCGGGGTGATGGTGGTGCCCGCGGTGATCTTCTTGCTGCTCCTGCCCACCGTCCCCGAAACACCGAGATGGCTGGCCACGGCGGGCCGGTGGGATGAGGCCACCGCGACCAGCAATCGGCTCTGCGCGACCCAGGACGAGTCCGATTTCCAGATGGCCGAGATCCGGGAGTCGCTGGCGGCGGCCGAGAACGCGCCGAACGTTCCGTTCTTCACCCGTGGCCACCGCAAGGTGATCATGCTCGCCATCGCGATCGCGTTCTTCAACCAGATGTCGGGTATCAACGCGATTCTGTACTACGCGCCGCGGGTGATGCAGGAAGCAGGCGCCAGCGTCAGCTCCGCCTACTGGATGAGTGTGGCGGTGGGGGCGATGAACCTCGTCGCCACCATGGCGGCGCTGTCGGTCATCGATCGAATCGGTCGCCGAAGGTTGATGATCGTCGGTTCGATCGGCTACCTGATCTCGTTGGGGTTCCTGGCCGGGGTGATGTTCTACTACGAGAACGCCAAGGGCGGGCAGTTCACCGCCACCTCCGCTGTCCTCGTGCTCATCGGCCTATTGGGATTCATCGCCGCACATGCCTTCGGTCAGGGTTCGGTGATCTGGGTGTTCATTTCCGAGATCTTCCCCAACCGGATTCGCGGTAGGGGTCAGTCGCTGGGCAGCCTCACGCACTGGGTGTTCGCCGCGATCACATCGTTCGCGTTTCCCCCGATCATCGGCGCGTTCGGCGCGGGGGCGGCGTTCAGCGTCTTCTTCATCGCCATGGTCTGCCAGCTGTTGTGGGTGCTCAAGGTGATGCCGGAGACCAAGGGCGTGCCGCTCGAGGAGATGGAGGTCAAACTCGGGCTCACCCACGACCGCGGTCCGGGCGATCCCCTTGCGGCACGGGGACACTGATGGCCACTCGGGTGCTCAGCCTCGGCGAGGCGTTGATCGATGTCGTCATCCGACCGGAATCCACCGACGAGCACGTCGGCGGCAGTCTGCTCAACGTCGCGGTGGGTATCGCGACGCTGGGCCAGTCGGCAAGCATCTGTGCCTACTGGGGGCGCGACGACCGGGGCGATCGACTCAGGAAGTGGGCGGAATCGGCCGGCGTCGAAATCGTCACGGGAACGGATTCCGCGGAACGTACGTCGGTCGCCTTCGCGCACATCGACGGTGAGGGGCACGCCACCTACGAGTTCGAGTTGACCTGGAAAGTGCCACGCGTGCCCGACCTTTCCGAGTTCGGTCATCTGCACACCGGCAGCATCGCGGCCACTCTGGAGCCCGGAGGCGCGGATGTGGTCGCGACGGCTACCCGGATGAAGGAGCACAGCACCGTTTCCTACGACCCCAATATCCGTCCGGCACTGATGAATTCACCCGACGACGTGATAGATCGTGTCGAGCACATGGTTGGGCTTTCCGATGTGGTGAAGGCCAGCGACGAGGACCTCGGCTGGTTGTACCCGGACACGCCGATCGAGGACGTCATGCGACGCTGGATATCGGCCGGGCCTGCCATGGTGGTGGTTACCCGCGGACCGTGGGGCGCGTACGCGTTACTGGCCAACAACCGTGACATGCTCCATCTCGACCAGCTTCGAGTCGACGTCGGCGACACCGTCGGCGCAGGCGATTCCTTTATGGCCGGCCTCATTTCGGGATTGCTCGACGCGGGTCTACTCGGATCGCCCCAAGCGCGACGGCGGCTTGCCGCCACCAACTGGTCGGATGTCCAGCCGACCCTGCACCGGGCGGTCATCACCAGCGCGTTGACCGTCAGCCGCTCCGGCGCCTACGCGCCGACGATGGCCGAGGTGGAGGCCTTCCGCGCAGCCGACCCCACGCTCAGGTGACCGTCCCGCGTCGGATCGTTCGGCCCATCAACTCAGCGCCCCGTCACCTCCACCGCAGAAACCCTGTCCGCAGTCAACTGTTTCAACTGAAGGAGACGGCCGATGGCTGATCCGAAAGTCCTTGGCATCGTGCTTGCCGGTGGTGAAGGCAAGCGGCTCTCGCCGCTGACGCTGGACCGGGCCAAACCGGCCGTACCCTTCGGCGGGCTGTATCGACTGATCGACTTCGCGTTGTCGAACATCGTCAACGCCGGCATTCTGCGGATCGCCGTGCTTACCCAGTACAAAAGCCACAGTCTCGACCGGCACATCACCACGACGTGGCGGATGAGCAATCTGCTCGGCAACTACGTCACACCGGTGCCCGCCCAGCAGCGCCTCGGCCCCCAGTGGTACACGGGGTCGGCCAACGCCATCTACCAGTCACTCAACCTGATCTACGACGAGAAGCCCGAACTGGTCATCGTTTTCGGTGCCGACCACGTCTACCGGATGGATCCGCGGCAGATGATCGCCCAGCACCTCGAGAGCGGCGCGGGGGCCACCGTCGCGGGGATTCGGGTGCCGCGCACACAGGCCAGCGCCTTCGGTGTGATCAAGACCGCCCCCGACGGCCGGAAGATCGACGCATTCCTGGAGAAACCCGCCGATCCGCCTGGGCTACCGGACAATCCCGACGAGACGTTCGTGTCGATGGGCAACTATCTATTCTCCGCCGATGTCCTGATCGAGGCATTGCGCAAGGACGCCTCGGACACCGCCAGCAAGCACGATATGGGTGGTGACATCATGCCGATGATGGTGGACCGCGGCATCGCGGAGGTCTACGACTTCATGAGCAACGACGTACCCGGCGCCCACCCCGCGGATATCGGCTACTGGCGCGACGTCGGAACACTGGACTCCTACTACGACGCGCACATGGATCTCTGCGCCGTCGTGCCGACGTTCAATCTCTACAACAGTGACTGGCCCATCCTCACCCACATTCCGCCGCATCCACCGGCCAAATTCGTCCATGACGACGGGGATCGAGTCGGCCGCGCAATCAACAGCGTGGTCGCCAACGGCGTCATCGTCTCGGGTGCGCTGGTCGACGAGTCGGTGCTGTCTCCCGGCGTCCGGGTGGAGGAATACGCCGCGGTGGAGCGTTCGGTGATCATGGACAGCACCGTCATCGGAGCGAACGCCGTCATACGCAACGCGATCATCGACAAGAACGTGGTAGTGCCCGACGGGGTGCAGGTGGGGGTGGATAAGGACCACGACCTGGCCAGGGGATTCGTCGTCTCCGACGGCGGTGTCACGGTCGTCGGCAAGAGCCAGGAGGTCACTCCGTGACGACCGCACCAGGCGGGGAGCGCCTCAATGTCGCGCTCTGTACGCGGGAGTTTCCGCCCGAGGTCTACGGTGGCGCGGGGGTGCACGTCGAATACCTGGCCAGGGAACTGTCGAACCACGTCAACCTGACCGTGCAATGCGAAGGTTCGGAGCGGCCGACCGCCGTAGCGCACCAGCCATGGGGTCGCTTGCGACACACCAACCCCGCGCTGCAGACCATCTCGACGGAACTGTCGATGGTGGCCCAGATGGACACTGCCGACCTGGTGCATTCCCACACCTGGTACGCAAACACGGCCGGCCACCTGGCCTCGCTGCTCTATGGGATCCCGCACGTCATGACCGTGCACTCGCTCGAGCCGCTGCGTCCGTGGAAGGCCGAGCAACTCGGCGGCGGGTACGCACTGTCCAGCTGGGCCGAACGCACCGCCGTGGAGAGCGCCGCCGCGGTCATCGCGGTCTCGGATGCGATGAGGGCTGACGTGCTGTCCACCTATCCGACGGTGAACCCGGACAAGGTGCATGTCATCCACAACGGTATCGACGCGCGGCAGTACGTACCGGACCCCAACACCGATGTGCTTGAGCACCACGGTATCGACCCACGCCAACCCAATGTTGTTTTCGTCGGGCGCATCACGCGCCAGAAGGGCGTGCCGGTCCTGCTGCGAGCGGCCGCGCAACTCGACCCGGGGGTACAACTCGTGCTGTGCGCCGGGCAACCCGACACTCCCGAACTTGCCAAGGAGGTCACCGACCTGGTCGACGACTTGCGTCGTACCCGATCAGGAGTGGTCTGGATCGAAGGCATGTTGGACAGGCCGGATGTGATCCAACTGCTCAGCCACGCAACAGCCTTTGTGTGTCCCTCCCTGTACGAACCGCTGGGCATCGTGAACCTGGAAGCGATGGCCTGCGGAAGTGCGGTCGTGGCGTCACGCGTGGGCGGCATCCCCGAAGTGGTCGCCGACGGTGATACCGGTCTGCTCGTACCCGCGGATGACCCGAAGGCGCTCGCCGACGCGCTCAATGCCCTGGCCCGCGATCCGCGCCGAGCCGACGCGATGGGACAGGCCGGCCGCCGACGTGTGATCTCCGAATTCGACTGGGCGAGCATCGCTCTGCAGACAGCGGACCTCTACCGCAGAACCGCGCGATCGGCCACCGCGGCGGTCGGCTCATCACAGTGACATCACCGGACGTGGGGGAGTGCTGATGTGCGATAGCAATTGTCAAGTCGGAGAGTTCAAGTCGATCAGTAGCAGCGCAGGTGTGGCGAGTTGAGCGGCCGCATTGCGATCGATGACGTTCAACCTGTCGTCTCGGGTGGGCGGTTTCCGGCGAAAGCGGTTGTCGGGGAGACGGTCCCGGTCCGCGCGACGGTGTGGCGCGAGGGTCACGATGCGGTCGCGGCCACGCTGGTCGTCCGCTATCACGGTACGTCGTACCCCACTCTGGTCGACGGGCCCACCCGCAATAGCGCACCGTCGGCACCCGTCGCGAATCCGGCGTCCGCCCCGTCGCGCAGGAAACCGCAACTCTTGGCGATGACGGCGGGTCGCACCCCCGACACATTCCACACGCAGTTCACACCCGACGCGATGGGGATGTGGACATTTCGGGTCGACGGCTGGGGGGATCCGATCGCGACCTGGCGTAAGGCGGTCACCGCCAAGATGGGCGCCGGTCAGAGCGAGGCGGAGCTGTCCAACGACCTTCTCCTGGGCGCGCAGTTGTTGGAGCGCGCGGCTGGGGGAGTTCCACGGCAGATGCGTTCTCCGCTGATGGAAGCCGCTGCGGCGCTGCGTAACCCAGGGCACCCGACTCGCCGCACGGCACCTGCCCTGTCCGGTGAGATCACCCAATTGCTCGCGGACTATCCGCTGCGGGAACTACTCACCCGCGGCGAACAATACGGCATGTGGGTGGATCGGCAGGCGGCGCGGTGTGCGTCGTGGTACGAGTTCTTCCCACGGTCGACGGGTGGATGGGATGCCGAGGGAACTCCCGTGCACGGGACGTTCGCCACCGCGATCAAGGCGCTGCCCCGTATCGCGGCGATGGGTTTCGACGTGGTCTACCTGCCACCGATCCACCCGATCGGCACGGTCCACCGCAAAGGCCGGAACAATTCGGTGACCTCGGCGCCCGAGGACGTCGGCTCACCGTGGGCGATCGGCAGTGCCGAGGGTGGGCATGACGCGATCCACCCCGACCTGGGCACGATGGTTGATTTCGACGAATTCGTTGCGGCGACCGCTGACCTGGGTATGGAGGTGGCGCTGGATCTGGCGCTGCAGTGCGCACCGGACCATCCCTGGGCCAAGACCCATCCCGAATGGTTCACCGTGCTGCCCGACGGCACCATCGCCTATGCGGAGAACCCGCCGAAGAAGTACCAGGATATCTATCCACTGAACTTCGATAACGATCCTGCGGGCCTCTACGCGGAGGTGCTGCGGGTGGTCGCGCACTGGATCTCCCACGGCGTCAAGATCTTCCGTGTCGACAACCCGCACACCAAGCCACCGAACTTCTGGGCTTGGCTCATCGCCGAGGCGAAGAACATCGACCCCGATGTGGTGTTTCTCGCCGAGGCGTTCACCCGTCCGGCCCGGCTCTACGGTCTGGCCAAGTTGGGTTTCGCGCAGTCCTACAGCTATTTCACGTGGCGCACGGCCAAGTGGGAGATCATCCAGTTCGGTGAGGAGATCGCCGCCCACGCAGACGAGGCTCGGCTGAACCTGTTCGTCAACACGCCCGACATCCTGCACGAGAGCCTGCAGCACGGGGGACCGGGCATGTTCGCCATCCGGGCGGTGCTCGCCTCGACGCTGAGCCCCGTGTGGGGGGTGTATTCGGGCTTCGAGCTTTTCGAGCATCGCGCCGTGCGGGAGGGCAGCGAGGAGTACCTGAACTCCGAGAAGTACGAACTGCGTCCACGGGATTTCGATGCCGCGCTCGCGGACCGCAGGTCGCTGGAGCCCTTTCTGACCCGGCTCAACGAGATCCGCAGTGCGCATCCGGCATTGAGTCAGATGCGCACGATCAGATTTCATTCCATCGACAACGACGCGCTGATCGCCTACAGCAAGTTCGATCCGGTTACCGGTGACTGCGTCCTGGTGATCGTGACTCTCAACGCGTTCGGTCCGGAAGAGGCGACCATCTGGCTGGACTTGGGTGCGCTCGGGATGGAGTGGTACGACCGCTTCTGGGTGCGCGACGAGATCACCGGCGAGGAATACCAATGGGGACAGTCGAACTACGTCCGCATCGATCCGGCCAAGGCGGTGGCCCACATCGTGAACATGCCGCCCATTCCTGCCGATGCGCGCGGCCCCCTACTGCGCCGCGAGTGAGAGGAACCACCCGATGACCAACACCGAAGCCCCGAGCAGTCACCTGGCACCCGACCCCGCCGATCTGCATCGGTTGCTGTCGGGAACCCACCACGACCCCCACGCGGTGCTCGGGGCGCACGAATACTCCGACCACACGGTGATCCGAGCCTTCCGCCCAAACGCCAGGACAGTGACGGCGCTTGTCGGTGATGCGCGCTATCCCATGCAGCACATCGATTCAGGAGTGTTCGCCGTCGCCGTCCCGTTCGTCGACCTGATCGACTACCGCCTTGAGATCGGCTATCCCACGCCCGACGGCGGTACGTTCGGCCCGACCGTCGCCGACGCCTACCGCTTTCTGCCGACGTTGGGTGAGTTGGAT
>JAFDWN010000020.1 GCA_018268465.1 Actinomycetota bacterium | reverse complement strand
AACGGCTAACCACCCCCACCCCCCACCCCCCACCCCTCCCCCTACCCGCGAGGGTGCGTGTCTGCAGCCAACACACCCACACACCACCCAACACCACGCACCCTCACACCACACCAACCACCACGAACCCGACACCCACCAAACACGCCAAGTACCAAGGAATCCGCCATGACCATCGACAACGTCGTGCTCCCCGTGCTGCCCAACGGCCTCACTATTGGGGAGGCCGCCACGGAGGCGGCGCGGACCCACGAACTGGACCGGGCGCACGTCTTCCACTCGTGGTCGGCGCAGGCCGAGATCAATCCCGTGACGATCGTCGCGGCCCAGGGCAGCTACATATGGGACGGTGACGGCCGGCGGCTGCTCGACTTCTCCTCACAGCTGGTGAACACCAACCTCGGCCACCAGCATCCGAAGGTCGTCACCGCCATCCAGGAGCAGGCCGCCACGCTGTGCACCATTGCACCGCAGTACGCCAACGCCGCCCGGTCCGAGGCGGCGCGGCTGATCGCCGAACGCACCCCCGGCGAGCTGAACAAGATCTTCTTCACCAACGGCGGCGCCGACGCCAACGAGCACGCGGTGCGGATGGCGCGGCTGCACACCGGCCGCCAGAAGGTGCTGACCCGCTACCGCTCGTATCACGGCGGCACCGACACCGCCATCAACATGACCGGCGACCCGCGCCGCTGGCCCAACGACAACCCGGGCGCCGGCGTCGTGCACTTCTTCGGCCCGTTCCTGTACCGCTCGCACTTCCACGCCGCCACCGAGGCCGAGGAATCGGCCCGCGCGCTGGCGCATCTCGAGGATGTCGTCCGGCTGGAAGGGCCGTCCACCATCGCCGCCATCGTGCTGGAGAGCATCCCCGGCACCGCGGGCATCATGGTGCCGCCGCCCGGCTACATGCAGGGTGTGCGCGAGATCTGCGACCGCTACGGCATCGTATTCATCGCCGACGAGGTGATGGCCGGATTCGGGCGCACCGGCGCCTGGTTCGCCATCGAGCACTTCGACGTCATCCCCGACCTCATCACCTTCGCCAAGGGGGTGAACTCGGGTTATGTTCCGCTGGGTGGAGTGGCCATCAGCCCTGCCATCGCGGAAACCTTTGCGCACCGGGCATATCCGGGCGGCCTGACCTACTCCGGGCATCCGCTGGCGACGGCGGCGGCCGTCGCGACGATCAACGCGATGACCGACGAGGGTGTGGTGGCCAACGCGGCGCGCGTCGGCGAGCAGGTGATCGGCCCCGCGCTGCGCGATATGGCCGCCCGCCACCCCAGCGTCGGTGAGGTCCGCGGCCTGGGTGTGTTCTGGGCCGTCGAGCTGGTCGCCGATCGCCGCACGCGGGAACCGTTGGCGCCCTACGGCGCCAGCAGCCCGGCCATGGCGGCGGTGCTTGGCGCCTGCAAGGAGGCGGGTCTGCTCCCGTTCGCCAACTTCAACCGCATCCATGTGGTGCCGCCGTGCACGGTCACCGACGACGAGGCCCGCGCGGGCCTGGCGATCCTGGACCGCGCGCTGGAGGTCGCCGACCAGCACGTCACGGCCTGAGAGCCGACCGGTGGGCGGTGATCCGCCGCGGCTTGTGAGAATGGTGGCGTGCGTTCGACGGACTCTCGCTGCTGGTTGACCGACATGGACGGGGTGCTGGTGCGCGAGGAGCACGCGCTCCCGGGTGCGGCGGAGTTCCTGGAGCGGCTCGCCGACCGGGGGCGGCCGTTCCTGGTGCTGACGAACAACTCGATCTTTACGCCTCGCGACCTGGCCGCGCGGCTGGCGAGGTCGGGCCTGGCCGTGCCCGAGGCGGCGATCTGGACCTCGGCGCTGGCGACGGCGGCGTTCCTGCACACCCAGCTGCCCGGCGGGTCGGCGTATGTGGTCGGCGAGGCCGGGCTGACCACGGCCCTGCACGAGGTCGGCTACACGCTGACCGACGTCGCACCGGATTTCGTCGTGTTGGGGGAGACCCGGACGTACTCCTTCGAGGCGATCACCAAGGCCATCCGGCTCGTGCTGGGCGGTGCCCGGTTCATCGCCACCAACCCCGATGCCACCGGGCCGTCGGCGGAGGGCCCGTTGCCGGCGACGGGTTCGGTGGCTGCGCTGATCAGCAAGGCGACCGGACGCTATCCGTACTTCGTGGGCAAACCCAACCCGATGATGTTCCGCAGCGCGCTCAACCGCATCGAAGCCCACTCCGAGAACACCGTCATGGTGGGCGACCGGATGGACACCGACGTCGTCGCGGGCATCGAGGCCGGATTGGAGACCATCCTCGTGCTGACCGGTTCGACGTCGGCCGACGATATCGAGAAGTACCCCTACCGGCCGGGACGGGTGCTGGCGTCGATCGCCGACGCGGTCGAACTCGTCTGAGTTCGCCGGGTCAGGGGGTGTCGGCCGGTGCGGCGGCGCGGAGATCGCGAATGATCAGCCCAGCGGCTCGAAACCCGCGCAGAACTGGTTGACGTCGACCTCGACGTCGGCGAAGGCGCTTTGCACGATATAGCCGATCGCGGCGGCGCCGATCGCCAGAGCGGTGGCGTCGGCCTTGTCGGCCGTGGTCCACCGTGTCGCCACCTCACGGAACGACATCAGCTGGTGGGCGAAGCTGCGGGTGATGACGGCTTTGGCCGCCGGGCGCGACTGCGCGTGCGCCCAGCCCTGGATCGCCAGCTTGAACAGGTCGACACCCTCGGACCGATGCCGGAATCTGCGCAGGTTGTCCAGGAGTGACCGCAGATAGTCGGCAGGCGTCGCGGCTTGCTCGCTGGAGCGCGTCTCGTCGACGACGGCCTCGAACTCCGTCAGAGACCCGGCAATGGCCGCGCGGATCATGTCGTCCTTGGAGGCGAAGTACCGGTACATCAGGCCTGCGGAGACCCCTGCCTCGGTCCGGATCTGCTCCATCGACGTGCCTTCCACACCCAGTCGGGTGAAGCAGCGGCGGGCTGCATCGACGAAGCGCTCTTCCTGCGCCCTGCGGTGACTCTCGGTGACCTTCGGCATGCCCGAACCTTACATGAATGAATATTCACTATTGACAGTGGTTCGCTCCGGTTGTGTAATAAATGAACGAACATTCATCTAAATCCAGGAGGAGCAGACATGACGATCACCCGCGTTCGCCATCTCAATACCGCTTCAATACAAGGGATTTCGGTTCTCGGCCAACATCTCGTCTGTCACGTCCTGCTGCTGGAAACCAGCGATTCGGGGCTGGTTCTGGTCGACACCGGTCTAGGCCGAAAGGACTATCTGGGTATGTCGGAGCGGCTCGGTTGGCAGTTCAACCGGGTGTATGCGCGTCCCGCGATCGACCCGTCGCTGGCGGCTGTCGAGCAGATCAGGGCGCTGGGCCTGGATCCCCGCGACGTGCGCCATATCGTGCAGACCCACCTGGACCTCGACCACGTGGGCGGGCTGGCGGACTTTCCCGACGCGCTCGTGCACGTGCATGCCACCGAACTCGACGCGGCTCACCGCCGCGACGGATTCCGTGCCCGGCACCGCTACCGTCCCACGCTGCTGTTCGAGCACAACCCGAAGTGGCGCACCTACACCCACGGCGGTGACTCGTGGATGGGATTCGACGCGGTGCGCGGTGTGGCTGGCCTGGGCGACGACATCCTGATGGTCCCGCTGTTCGGGCACACCCACGGACACTGCGGCATTGCCGTCGACACCGGCGACGGGTGGCTGCTCGACGCGGGGGACGCGTATTTCGACGCGCGCGAGGTCAAGCTGCCGGTGCGAAAATGCGGACCCGGCCCGGGTCTGTTCCAGCTGATGGTCACCACCGAGCGTGCCAAGAGGCGCCATAACCAGGATCGATTGCGGGCATTGCACGCCGAGCATCCCGAGGTCGAGATGTTCTGTGGCCACAACCCATTCGAATATCTCGATCTGGTCCACAAGGCCGGCGATACACCGCGCGGGATCTCCACCACCCGGCGCTGGCGGGCCGAGAACCGCGACGTCGGCTCCGGGCGCACCGCCGCGCTGCAGGGCCGGAGGTGATCGCGATGGACCACCGTGGCACCACCGTCCTGATCACCGGGGCCAGTTCGGGTCTGGGCGCGCAGTTCGCCCACCGGCTCGCCGCGCGCGGGGCGGATCTGATCCTGGTCGCTCGACGGGCCGAGCGGCTGGCGGAACTGGCCGAGACGATACGCACCCAGGCCGGTGTCGCCGTCGCGGTGTATGCGGACGACCTGGCCGTTCCCCGGGCCGGGCGTCGGCTGGCCGAACGGATCGAGGCCGACGGACTGCGCGTCGACACGCTGGTCAACAACGCAGGCATGGGGACCCACGGCACGTTCGCGACCCAGGATCCCGATGCGGTGGCGGCCGAAGTGCAGCTCAACGTCGCCGGCGTCGTGGACCTGACGCGGGCATTGTTGCCGCAGATGCTGAGCAGCGGTCGCGGCGCACTGGTCAACATCGCCAGTACCAGCGCCTATCAGCCGACACCCGATATGGCGGTGTACGGCGCAGGCAAGGCTTTCGTCCTGAGTTTCACCGAGGCCATCGCCTATGAAACGCGCCGTAGCAGCCTCAAGGTGTTGGCCGTGTCGCCGGGGCCGATGCGTACCGAGTTCTTCGACAAGCTGGGAACCACCCGTCCCGGTGTCGGTCACTGGCAGACGGCCGACGACGTGGCCGAGTTCACCATCCGAACACTCGACCGACGCCATACACCGGCGAGCGTGATCTCCGGTGCACTCAACGCCGTGCCGATCGCGGCCGCCCGATTCGCCCCCCGTCCCCTCGTCCTTGCCCTCACGGGCCGCGCAGTAGGAGCATGAAATGACCAGTATCACAAGCATTCTCGCCAAGATTCGGCCGTCGGATCCCGAGGCCGCCCCGCCGAAGGCGCCGATGACGCTGCCCGACGGGAAGTGGATCGGCCTCGACTACCCGCGCCGTATCGCACCGCTGACCCGCCGTGAGCTCCGGCTGTGGCAGCGGATGTTCCTGACCGCCATCCGGGTCGGCGCCGGCGAATCCTATGACTACACCTGCTTCGGCCTGACGGCTCGGCTCGGCCGGGTGTTTCCCCTGCACACCGTGTTCTTCACCCAGTTGCTGCAGCACGGGCGCATCCCGCAGGCCGACAGCGAACGCGTCGTCATCCGCGTCGCCTGGCGGGCCGGTGTGCAGTACGAGTACGCGCACCATACCCGAATGGCCCTCGAACTCGGTGTGGACCGCTTCGAAATCGAATCGCTGACAAACGATTCCGATGACAGCTGGTCGCCTCGCACCCGCGCCTTGATGATGGCTACCGACGAACTGCTCAGCACCGGCAACCTCTCACCGGCGACATTCGAGGCGCTGCGCCGCGAATTCGACCAGGATCAGATCCTCGAATTCGCGATGCTCGTCGGCCACTACGTGATGGGTGGGATGTTGCTCAGCGTCGCAGGGTGCGAGATCGAACCCGCGTTCCGCCTCGGCCATTCCGCCTGAACGCCGATCAGCCGGGGAAGGGCCGATCTGCCGGCAGGCCGGGGCCGAGGCCCGCCTATCGTGCGGGAGGATGATCGTGGTCGAACGCACCGACAGGAGGTCTCGTGTCCGAACCCGTCGACGAGTACTTCACCGCTACGGTGACCGCGCTGCCGGCGCCGGCACGAACTCGGGGTCCTGCCGAGCCGGTGCGCGACGGATCGCTGCTCACCGTGGCCGACGCGCTCGCGCTGTTCGACGCCCAAGTGGGCAGCAGGCACCTCGATCTGGCCGCGCGCTGGCTGCGATCCCAGGGTAAGGGCTACTACACGATCGGCTCCTCCGGGCACGAGGGCAATGCCGCGGTGGCCGCGGCATTGCGCCCGACGGACCCGGCGCTGCTGCACTATCGCTCCGGCGGCTTCTATCTGGCCCGTGCCGCGCAGGCCGGGGGCGGCGACCCATTGCGTGACGTTCTCCTCGGATTGGTCGCCGCCGCGGAGGAGCCGATCTCGGGCGGACGGCATAAGGTGTTCGGCCGCCACGACCTCGCCGTCATCCCGCAGACCTCCACCATCGCCTCCCACCTGCCCCGTGCGGTCGGCGTCGCGTTCTCGATCGCGCGTACGCGCAAACTCGGCGTCGCCTGTCCGTGGCCGGAGGACGCGCTTGCGGTGTGCAGCTTCGGCGACGCGTCGGTGAACCACTCCACCGCGGTCGGTGCCGTCAACACCGCGCTGCACACCGCCTATCAGGGGGTGCCCATGCCGCTGCTGTTCGTCTGCGAGGACAACGGCATCGGAATCAGCACCCGCACCCCGCGCGGCTGGGTGGCGCACAGCTATGGGCACCGCGACGGGCTGGAGTACTTCGAGGCCGACGGTTCGGATCTGGTGGCCACCGTCGACACCGCCCGGGCCGCCGCGGCCTGGGTCCGCACCCATCGCCGTCCGGCGTTCCTGCACCTGCACACCGTGCGGTTGATGGGGCATGCCGGATCCGACTACGAACAGGCCTACCGCCGTCCCGACGAGATCGTCGCCGACTACGCCCGCGACCCGGTGGTGTGCACGGCGAAACTCCTTGTTGCCCAGGGTGTTCTGAGTCCAGCGGAAGCTCTGGACCGCTACGAGGCGAAGCGTTCGGAGGTCATCAAGCTCGCGGGTGAGGTCGCCGAGTCGGCCCAGCTCGACAGCGCGTCGGCGGTCACCGCGCCGCTGCGCGAGGCCGCCCGCGACGCGGTGATCGCATCGTCCACCGCAGCTCCGACCGCCGTTCCGGACGGCGGAGACACCGCGTTGACAGTCGCCATCGCGATCAACCGGGCACTGCAGGATGTGCTCGTCAGCCAGCCCGGGACGGTCGTCTTCGGCGAGGACGTCGGCCGTAAGGGCGGCGTCTACGGGGTGACGCGCGGTCTGCAGCAGAAGGCGGGTTCGGCCCGGGTGTTCGACACCGTGCTCGACGAGCAGGCCATTCTCGGTCTCGCGCTCGGCGCCGGTGTATCCGGGCTGCTGCCGATACCCGAGATCCAGTATCTGGCCTACCTGCACAACGCGGCGGACCAGATCCGCGGTGAGGGCGCCACGCTGCAGTTCTTCTCCGACCGGCAATACCGCAACCCGATGGTCGTGCGGGTGGCCGCCTATGGCTACCAGAAGGGTTTCGGCGGGCACTTCCACAACGACAACTCCATCGCCGCCCTGCGCGACATCCCCGGCGTGGTGATCGCGTCACCGGCCCGCCCCGACGACGCCGCGGCGATGCTGCGCGCATGTGTGGCGGCCGCGTCCGCGGCCGGGGTCGTCTGTGTATTCCTCGAACCGATCGCCCTGTACCACACCCGCGATCTGCACGACGAGGGCGACGACGGCTGGCTGGCACCGTATCCGGACGCCGCGGTCCCGATCGGCCGGGCCCGTACGTACGGGGATGGCGGCGACCTGACGATCGTGACGTTCGGCAACGGACTGCGGATGTGCCTGCGGGTGACCCGCCGCCTGGCCGCCCTTGGTATCCGGGCGCGGGTGGTGGATCTGCGGTGGCTGGCGCCGCTGCCGGTGGAGGACCTGCTGCGCGAGGCGGAGGCGACGGGCGCGGTCCTCATCGCCGACGAGACGCGCGACGCCGCCGGTGTGGGGGAGGGTGTGCTGGCGGCGCTGGTGGCGGGCGGTTTCACGGGCCGGGTGCGCCGGGTCGCCGCCGTCGACAGTTTCATCCCGCTCGGCGACGCCGCCCTGCGGGTGCTGCTCTCGGAGGACACCATCGAAGCGGCGGCGGTGCAGCTGGTGGGCCGCTGACGGACGCGGATCCGGCCGGCGGTTACCGCGCCGCGGGCGACGCGGCGGGCCGGGTACCGTTGCGCATCCGCTCGGCGACCCGCCGGCGCGCGCCGGCGACCAGGTGGTTGAGGACGACGCCGGCGGCCACCGACGCCGCGACGCCCAGGGCGGGGTTGCCGTCGAAGAGCGGATAGACCTGGTAGTGGGTCAGGTAGATGTACAGCGACGCCTCGGCGACCACACCGCCCACCACGGCCAGCCAGGCCGGGCAGCGCAGCGCGGGCACCCAGATCAGCAGCACCAGACCCGCCAGCACCAGCATCTCGCGGTGGGTGTCGGCGAAGTATCCGTGCAGCCCGACGGCCAGCACCGCGGTGACCAGCGCGCGCTGCCACACCGAGGTCGCCTTGGCCGCCGCCCACCCGGCCGCGAAGAACCAGAATGCGAGCACGGTGAACCACGCGTCACGGGGGGTGCCCAGCCCGAGCATGTCGTACCGGACCGCCAGCCCCAGCACCAGGAACGCCGCGGCGAACGCGAACGGCCGTCGTCGCTCCAGCCGGTCGATCGCGGGCACCAGCAACAGTGCGGCCAGGGCGATGAGGATCCACACCAGCACCTCGACGAACCACAACCGGCCTGCGGTCATGCTGTCGTACGGACCGAGGAACTTGTTGGCCAGCAGCAGGTTGCTGGCGTGGTAGTCGTCGGTGACGGCCAGCGCGAACGCGATCCAGGCGATCGACGGCACGGCGATCCACGCGATGGTGGCCCGCAGATGGCGTACCCGTTCGGCATGGGTGACCGGCGTCAGGCAGAACCGGCCGAAGTTGTACCCGGCGACGCCCAGGAGTACATGCGCCCCGCCCCACAGTTCGAACAGCCCGGCGTGCGACCCGACGATGAGCACGATGGCCACCGCACGCAGTGCCACGCTCGTTTCGAGCGTTGCCCCCCACGCTCGGGTGCGCGCCGGGGTGTCTGCCAGCTCGCGCAGCGGCAGGCGCGGCCAGTCGGTGGGCAGGTGACCGAGCACCCGTTGCAGCCGCACCGACATCGCGACATAGGACAGGGAGTTGCCGCCGAGGTCGACGAAGCTGGCGTCCGGATCGATGGTGGCGGGGTCCAGGTGCAGCACCTCACCGAATACTGCTCGGACGTCGGCGGCTTCTGGGGCGGTCGGGGTGTCGGCGCGCGCCAGTTCGCGGACGGCCTGGTAGTCGGGTTTGCCCGACGGCAGCATCGGCAGTTCGGCCACCGCGAGCGCGTGCACCGCAGCGGCGGGCACCCCGGCCGCCGACGCCGCCAGCCGCTGGATGTCGCGTGGTTCGCCGCCGGTGGCGGCGACGAGCAGACGGTCTTCGTCACCGGCGCACAGGGCGGTGATGCCGTGGCCGCGCAATCCGGTCTCGATCCGTTGCAGGTCGATCCTCAGCCCGTACATCTTCACGAACCGGCTGCTGCGGCCCACCACCTCGTAGAGTCCGTCGGGCCTGCGGCGGGCGATATCCCCGGTGCGCAGCGCGTCCAGCGTCGCGCCGAGCTCCAGGTCGGCGGGACCGTGCGCGTAGCCCATCATCACGTTGGGACCGTGATAGACGAGTTCGCCCTCGTCGCCCGTCCAGCCGTCGGCGGGTTCGACCGAGAACGATCCGCCGGGGATGGGCCTGCCGATCGCAGACGGCGCAGAGATCGCGAATTCCGGTGGCAGGTAAGCCATTCTCGCGGTGGCTTCGGTGGCGCCGTACATGACGAACAGGTCCCATCCGCGTTCGCGCCCGAGCGTGGCGTAGCGGCGCACCTGGTCGGGGGCCAACCGGCCGCCCGCTTGGGTGAGGTATCGCAGGTGTGGCAGGTCCATCGCGTCGAATCCGACGCGATCCAGCAGTTCGAACGTGTAGGGCACGCCGGCGAACGCGGTACCACGGTGGCGGCGGAACAACCGCCAGAACTCGTCGTCGACCACGCTGTGGTCGCTGAGGATCAGGCCGGCTCCGCGCAGAAGGTGGCTGTGGACGACCGACAGGCCGTAGCAGTAGGACATCGGCAAAGTCGTCGCCGCCCGGTCGGTGGGGCGGATGTCGAGGTATTCGGCGATGGCCTCGGCGTTGGACAGCAGGTTGGTGTGCGATAGGCGCACCAGCTTCGGGGAGCCCGTGCTGCCCGACGTCGACATCAGCAGCGACAGGTCGGCGTGCATCCGGTGCGCGGGCTGTTCGTGCCGCACGTGCACCCCGTCGGCGTCGATGACGGTGTCGGGCCGGTAGGTCTCCAACACTGCCGCGTGGTCGCGCTGAGCGGGCGCGGGCAGGACGACGTGTCCACCCGACAGTGCGGCGAGATAGCGCACCAGGGTGGCCACGTCGTTGTGCGTCTCGAGCAGGATCAGCCGGCGGCCGGGGCCGAAGTGGTGGCGGGTGGCGTCCACCCTGCGGGCAAGTTCGCGGTAGGTGAGTTCATCCTGGGCGGTCAGTACCGCGAGGCGGTCGCCGTGTGCGTCGAGGTGTCCGATCAGGCCGTTCACCCGGCGCCGCCGACCAACAGGAGTCCTTTCGCACAGGCTTGCCTACGTTAGCTGAGGATAACCTAGTGCGTGGTGGCGGTGCTCCCGTGCGTGCCCGGCACCCGCGGAAGCACCGTAAACGCAGGTCACATACGGCCGTGACGGCTGCGCACGAAGCTGTAGGCGCCGAACGCCGCGATACCCAATGCGGCCAGCACCAGCAGGAACTTCCCGAACGGGGCCTGTCCGAGGGTCTTGACGGCGGCGTCGAGGCCGGTCGACTTCGACGGGTCGGCCTGCAGCACCGCGACCAGCACCAGCAACCCGGCACCGGCGAGCACCAGCCCCTTGCCGACGTAGCCGGTGATGCCGACGGCCACCACTCCGGTACCGCCGGAGACCCGCAGGTCGTCGAGGAACTTCTTGCTGACGCCCTTGTAGACGTGGTAGCCGCCGACCGCCGCGACGCCGATGCCGACGGCGATCAACACCGCCTTACCCCATCCGGACTGCATGAGTTGCGCGCTCATGCCGGCGTTCTGCTGACTGGTGGACTGACCTCCACCCATCGCGAACCGCGCCGCCGACAACGCGACCGCGAAGTTCACCACGGCCAGGCACACCGATTTGCCGCGTTTCCATGCCGGCGAGTCGTCCCCGGATTTCTCGCTGGGTTTGGAACCGACCACCGCCTCGGCGATACGCCACAGCCCCAGCGCACACAGCCCGATCGCGGCGATCCACAGCATGACGGCGCCGCCGGGCTGGGCGGCCAGGGTGGCCAGCGCGCCGGACTGGTCGGCGTTGCCGCCGACGCCGAATGCCAACCGCACGACGATGAACGCGAGCAGCAGGTGCAGTAGCCCGCTGGCGGCGAAGCCGGCACGTGCCGTGTACTCGAACGCGGCGTTGTCGGTGGCCTTGTCGACCGTTCCATGAACCGAATTGCCGATCATCAGCCGTCCGCCTTCCGTTGCGCCCGACGCCGGATACCCGTCTGCCGACGTCGGCGAAACCTGGGCCGTGAGAACGGTTCGCCGCACAGGCGCTGGTCCTATGCTGCTGGTCTGGAACAAGGGAGCGACCACGATGACCACCTACACCGCATCGCCCACCGACGGCCGTGATGCCGCCGGCCTCGAGCCCGCCGTCGTCGGGATCGGGGCGTTGACACCCCTCGACGTCGTCAGGGTCGCGCGCGGAGGGGCGCCGGTCCGGCTGTCCGACGACGCGCTGACCGCGGTGGGGGAGAGCCGCAAGTGGATCGAGGCGCTGGCCGTGGACCCGCGGCCGGTATACGGCGTCTCCACGGGGTTTGGCGCGCTGGCCACCCGCCACATCCCAGTGGAGCTGCGAACCCAGTTGCAGCGCAGCCTGATTCGTTCGCACGCGGCAGGGTCGGGCCCCGAGGTGGAGCGTGAGGTCGTCCGCGCGATGATGCTGCTGCGGTTGTCGACGCTGGCGACCGGCCGCACCGGTGTGCGTCCCGTGGTCGCGCAGACCTACGCACAGCTGCTGTCGGCGGGGATCACCCCGGTGGTGCACGAATACGGCAGTTTGGGCTGTTCGGGGGACCTCGCCCCACTGGCCCACGTCGCGCTGGCGGTGCTGGGTGAAGGCGACGTGCGCGACGCCGGCGGCGCAGTCGTGCCCGCCGCCGCGGCGCTGGCCGATGCCGGGATCACCCCGGTGGTCCTGGCGGAGAAGGAAGGCCTGGCGCTGATCAACGGCACCGACGGGATGCTCGGCATGCTGCTGCTGGCCTGCCACGACCTGCGCGGTCTGTTGACCCTCGCCGACATCACCGCCGCGATGAGTGTCGAGGCGTTGATGGGCACCGACCGGGTGTTCGCCGCCGACCTGGCCGCGCTGCGCCCGCAGCCGGGGCAGGGGGTGGCTGCGTCGAATATGCGCAGGCTGCTGGCCGGCTCGCCGATCATCGCCAGCCACCAGACCCCGGATTGCACGGTGGTGCAGGACGCGTATTCGCTGCGGTGCGCACCCGCGGTGGCCGGCGGCGCCCGCGACACCCTCGACCACGCCGAGCGGGTGGCGGCCTGGGAACTGGCCAGCGCGGTGGACAACCCCGTCGTGACACTCGACGGCAGGGTGGAATCCAACGGCAATTTCCACGGCGCCCCGGTGGGCTATGTGCTCGACTTCCTGGCGATCGTGGTGGCCGACGTGGCCAGCATGAGTGAACGCCGTACCGACCGGCTCCTCGACAAGGCCCGCAGTCACGGCCTGCCGCCGTTCCTGGCCGACGATCCGGGTGTGGACAGCGGCCACATGATCGCCCAGTACAGCCAGGCCGCGATCGTCTCGGAGCTCAAGCGGCTGGCCGTACCGGCCAGCGTCGACTCGATCCCGTCCTCGGCGATGCAGGAAGACCACGTGTCGATGGGCTGGTCGGCCGGGCGCAAACTGCGCCGCGCGGTCGACGGGCTGACCAGGGTGCTGGCCATCGAGGCGATCACCGCCGCGCGCGCTCTGGACCTGCGCTCCCCGCTGCAGCCGGCGCCGGGGACGGCCGCGGTGCGCGATGTGGTGCGGGCACATGTCGATGGTCCCGGCACCGACCGGTACCTCGCCCCCGAACTCGACGCGGTGGTGGGTCTGGTCAGGTCCGGCGCGCTGGTGGCCGGCGCCGAACGGGCCGTCGGACAACTCGGCTGAGGCTGTATCGCCGAATGCACGGAGGGTGTACGCAACGGCGGAGCCGTGCATTCGACGAGGGCGCGGTCAGGTCAAGACACCGTCCTGCCACACCTCGCGCACCAGCGCGACACCGGGGCGGTACCCCAGATACAGATACGACGGCGCGTCCAGGGCGATGAGGTCGGCCCGCGCACCGGCCGCGATCCGGCCGACGTCGGTGCGTTGCAGGGCCGCCGCGCCGCCTGCCGTCGCCGCCCACACCGCCTCCTCGGGCGTCATGTGCATCTCGCGGACCGCCAGCGCGATGCAGAACGGAATGCTGGTGGTGTAGCAGGTTCCGGGGTTGCAGTCGGCCGCCAGTGCCACGGTCACACCGGCGTCGATGAGCGCTCTGGCGTCGGGATACTTGTTGCGCGTGCAGAAGTCGGCGCCGGGCAGCAGGGTGGCTACGGTGCTGCCCGAGGCGAGGGCGTCGACGTCGGCGTCGGTGGTGTAGGTGACATGGTCGACCGAGGCCGCACCGAGTTCGACGGCGAGACGCACCCCCGCGCCGTAGCTCAGCTGGTTGCCGTGCACCCGCGGCGTCAGCCCCGCCGCGACGCCGGCTTCCAGGACGGCCCTCGACTGCTCGGCGTCGAAGGCGCCGTCCTCGCAGAACACGTCGATCCAGCGGGCGTGCGGGGCGCAGGCGGGCACCATCTCGTCGATCACCAGCCGCACGTAATCATCGGTGCGGCCGGCGAATTCGGGCGGGGTGACGTGCGCGGCGAGCAGGGTCGCTTCGGCGGTGTGCGCGGCGGCCACGTGCAGGCTGCGCAGTTCGTCGGCGACGGACTGGCCGTAGCCGGACTTGCATTCCAGCGTGGTGGTGCCCGCCCGGCGTGCCTCGGCCACCAGGCGGGCCATGTTGGCGCCGAGCTGCGCATCGGAGGCGGCCCGGGTGGCGGCGACGGTCGTGCGGATGCCGCCGGCCTCGTAACGCGCCCCGGTCATCCGGGCGGACCACTCGTCGGCGCGTTCACCGCCGAACACCAGATGGGCGTGGCTGTCGACGAACCCGGGCAGCGCGCCACGCCCCCCGAGGTCGTGGCGCTGGTCGCCGGCGGGCGCCTGGGCCGCCGGGCCGACCCACTGCACCGCGCCGCCGGAAAGCACGACCGCCGCGTCGCGCACGATCCCCAGCGGGCCCTCACCCACCTCGGGATCGTTGGTGACGAGTACGCCGATGTTGTCGATGACGGTGGCGGTCATCGTGTTCAGTTCTCCCACATCGGGATCCGGACACCGCGGGTACGGGCGACGTCGGCGGCGTGTTCGTAGCCTGCGTCGACATGGCGGATCACACCCATGCCGGGGTCGTTGGTGAGCACCCGCTCCAGCTTCTGGGCGGCGAGGTCGGTCCCGTCGGCGATACACACCTGTCCGGCGTGGATGGAGCGGCCCATACCGACGCCACCGCCGTGGTGCAGCGACACCCATGACGCCCCCGAGGCCGTGTTGAGCAGGGCGTTGAGCAGCGGCCAGTCGGCGATCGCGTCCGAACCGTCGGCCATCGCCTCGGTTTCGCGGTACGGGGAGGCCACCGAACCGGAGTCGAGGTGGTCGCGGCCGATCGCGACGGGTGCGGACAGTTCCCCGGAGGCCACCATCTCGTTGAACTTCAACCCGGCCCGGTGGCGTTCGCCGTAGCCCAGCCAGCAGATCCGTGCGGGCAGACCTTCGAAGTGCACCTTCTCACCGGCCATGGTGATCCACCGCCGCAGGTGGTCGTTGTCCGGGAAGAGTTCGAGGATGGCGCGGTCGGTGGCCTCGATGTCCTTGGGGTCGCCCGAGAGTGCGGCCCACCGGAACGGTCCGAGACCTTCTTCGAACAGCGGGCGGATGTAGGCCGGTACGAAGCCGGGGAAGTCGAAAGCCCTGGCGTATCCGCCTTTTCGCGCCTCGTCACGGATGGAGTTGCCGTAGTCGAACACCTCGGCACCGCGGTCGGCGAATCCGACCATCGCCTCGACGTGCCGGGCCATCGAGGCCTGCGCCTGGGTGGTGAACCATGCCGGATCCTTGTCGGCCAGTGTGTGCCAGTCCTCGAGCGCGACGCCGACCGGCAGATAGGACAGCGGATCGTGGGCCGAGGTCTGGTCGGTGACGATGTCGATCGGGGCGCCGATCTCCAGCAGGTAGGGGAACACCTCCGCGGCGTTGCCGACCACGCCGATCGACAGCGGCGTGCGCTCGTCACGCATCCGGATGGCCAAAGCCAGTGCCTCGTCGACGGAGTCGGCCTTGGTGTCGAGGTAGCCGTGCGCGATTCGCCTGTCGATACGGGCGGGGTCGACGTCGACGCAGATGGCCACACCCTCGTTCATGGTGATGGCCAGCGGCTGGGCGCCGCCCATGCCGCCCATGCCGGCGGTCAGGGTGATGGTGCCCGCGAGAGTGCCGCCACTGCGTGCGAGCTTGCGCGCGACCGCGCCGAACGTCTCGTAGGTACCCTGCAGGATGCCCTGGCTGCCGATGTAGATCCAGGAGCCGGCGGTCATCTGGCCGTACATCATCAGGCCGAGTTGGTCGAGTCTGCGGAACTCCTCCCAGTTAGCCCAGTCGCCAACCAGATTGGAGTTGGCCAGCAGCACCCGCGGCGCCCACTCGTTGGTGCGGAACACGCCGACGGGTTTGCCGGACTGCACCAGCATGGTTTCGTCGGACGCGAGCGTCTTCAGCGTGCGGACGATCGCGTCGAACGCATCCCAGCTGCGCGCGGCCTTGCCGGTGCCGCCGTAGACGACGAGGTCGTCGGGCCGCTCGGCCACCTCCGCGTCGAGATTGTTCATCAGCATGCGCAGGGCGCCCTCCTGCTGCCAGCCCAGGCAGGTCAGGTCGGTGCCGCGGGGTGCGCGGACGGGTCGGGGTCCGGCGGGGGATGCGCCGTGGGATTTGTCGGTCATATCAGCTCCTGTCGAACGGTGCCTCCATCACATCGTGTCGGCGACCCGCTGAACAGTGAGATTCGACGTCATTCTCGGATCCGAGACATCGCGATCGAGGCTCTCGACGGTAACGTGGCGGCGGCGATCCGGCGCGATCTCCGCCGTGACGTTACGTTCGGCGTAACTAGCCGGGTTCGTGTCCGGCGATCCTGGTGGTCAGCCGCCGCGCACCGTCGCGCAGGATCTCGCCGACCTCACCGGGCGGCCTGCCGGAGTAGCGGCAGCGCCACGTGGAACTCAGTGCGGCCACCGGGCGCATGTTGTGGTCGAATACGGCCGCCGCCGCGGACTGCAGACCGTCGGTGACCAGCTCCACCTCCTCGGCCCAGCCCCGTTCCCTGGCGGTGACCAGCGCGCTGCGCAGTTCGGCGAGCGTCCTGGGACCGCGGCCGGTGCGGGACAGGAAATCCGAGCGGCGCCCGTAGAGCGCTTTGACCTGAGCGTCGGGCAGGGCGGCCAGAATCGCGCGGCCGTTGGCGGTCAGGTGGGCGGGCAGCCGCACGCCGATGTCGGTGACGAGCGAGACCTCGGCGGCCGGGCCCGACGTCGGGCGCTCCTTGAGCAGGTACACCGTCTCGTTGCCGTGCAGGATGCCCAGATGCACCGCCTGCCCCAGCTGCATCGCCAGCCGGTGCAGGATCGGCTGGGCCAGCCGCTCCAGCGGCTCGTGGCGCAGGTAGGCCGAACCGATCTCCAGCGCGGTGACCCCCAGCCCGTAGGCGCGCTCGCCCGGCACGTAGACCACGAAGCCGCGGTCCACCAGCACGTTGAGGATGTGATAGACCGACGAGCGGGGCAGGTCCAGGTCGCGGGCCAGCGCGCCTGCCCGGACCGGTCTTGGGCGCTGGGCCAGGCGCACCAGGATGTCGAGGGCCCGGCCGACCGCCGGTGAGGTGCTCGAGGAGGCGCTGGCGTCCATGCCTCGATTGTCGCCGGTCGCCGACCCGCCGGTCACGGCGCGCGGTAGACCACCCGGCCACCGGCCATGGTCAGGACGGCACGCACCGTGCCGATGTCCTCGGCGGTGAAGATGTCCTGATCGAGGGCGACCAGATCGGCCGCCTTACCCTCCTCGATGCTGCCGGTGCGGGCCTCGTCGGCGGTGGCATAGGCCGCCCCCGACGTGTAGGCCTCGATGGCCGAACGCAGGCTGATGCCCTCCTGCGCCTGCAGCGGGATGTCGAAGACACCCTCGCCGACGGCGTGGGGATCGGCGCGGGTGCCGGTGCGGTGCACCGCGGTGTGGATGGCCCACAACGGGTTCGGGTCCGTCACCGGCCAGTCGCTGCCCATCGCCAGGGTGGCGCCGTGTCGCTGGATCGAGGCGAACGGGAAATGCCAGCGTTCGCGTTCGGCGCCGAGCAGCGGCAGCTTGCGCTGCACGATCTCGGTGTCGCGCCGGGCCCAGAGCGCCTGGATGTTGGCGATGACGCCGAGACGGCCGAAACGTGGGATGTCTTGGGGATCCACGACATCCAGATGCGCGATCTGGTGGCGGGCGCGGCGGTCCGGGTGGCGGCCGATGGCGACTTCCAGCGCGTCGAGGCATTCGCGCACCGCCCGGTCGCCGACGGCGTGCATGTGTATCCCGAACCCGGCACCGGTGAGCGCGGACGCGACCGCGTCGAGCTCCGCCGGATCGATGAACGACAGCCCGGTGTCGTGCACATCGTCGGTGACGGCGCGGTAGGGCGCGAGCATCGCCGCCGTGCAGTTCTCGCAGATCCCGTCCTGCATCACCTTGACCATGTTTGCGCTGAACCGCCCGTGCCCGGCGCGCGCACGACGGTCGCACAGATCCTCGATCTGTCCGAGACCGGACTCGGAGCGCCACCACAGCGCTCCGGTCACGCGGGCGGTGAGTTCCCCCGCCGCGTCGGCGTCGAGGTAGGTGGCGAAGTTGTCCTTCATACCGAACAACTCCGCGCCGACGCCGGCGTCCTGCCAGGCGGTGACCCCGACGGCGTGCAGCCTGCGCTGGGCTTCCCGCAATGCGCGGCGCATGAAGTCCGCGGTGACTTCTCCGATCAGCGCGTTGACCGGATCGGCGGCCCGTTCCATGAGCATCCCGGTGGCCCGGCCGTCGTCACCGCGCACGATGCGGCCGCCCGCCGGATCGGGTGTGTCTGCGTCGAGCCCGGCGCGCTGCAGGGCGCGGGTGTTCACCCATGCACCGTGACCGTCGTGGCTGGTCAGGACGACGGGCCTGTCGCCGACCACGGCGTCGATGTCGTCGCGGCCGGGGAAACCGCCGGGGAACGCGTCGCCGTACCAACCGCCGCCGGCGATCACCGCCTCCCGCGGGTTGGCCGCGGCGTAGGCGGCGATCGCCTCGACGTAGGCGGCGCGGTCGTGGGGCAGCCCGGACAGGTCGCAGCGCAGCGCGGCCATCCCGCCGGCCACCGGATGCGCATGCGCGTCGACGAATCCCGGCAGCAGTCCCGCGCCGCCGAGGTCGGTGACTTCGGTTGCGGGACCGACTAGTTCGCGATCCACCTCCCGGCCAACCGCGACGATGACGCCGCCGCGGACGGCAACGGTGTCGGCGGGTGCGGCCGCGGCGGGGCGGAACACCGCCGCGTTGGTGAAGATGTGATCGGCATAAATCGGCGCGCGCCTACCCCCCGACGGCGGCCGCGTGCGGGGCCGCCTGGTCTGCGCGCACCAGATCGCAGGCGCGTTCGGCGACGGCCATCACGGTGCCGACGGGATTGACCGACGGGATGGTGGGGAACACCGAGGCGTCGACGACGCGCAGACCGGTGACGCCGCGCACCCGCAACTGCGGATCGCACACCGCCATCGGATCTTCGGCCGCCCCCATCCGGCATGTCCCGCTGACGTGGTAGACCGTCTGATGGGTGGCCCGCAGCGCCGCCGAAAGGTCGGTGTCGGAGTCGCATTGGGGGCCGGGGAACACCTCACGGACAAGCCATTTCGACATGGGAGGCTGTTCGGCGATGCGTCGGGCCAGCCGGATGGCGGCCACCAGCGTGCGCTCGTCGTGCCCGCCGGCGTCGGTGAAATAGCCGTAGTCGATGGCCGGGGGTGTCGCCGTGTCGGCCGAGGTGATCCACACCCGCCCGCGGCTGAGGGGTTTGGCCACATTGGGTGCGATCGACACGATGCGCGGCGGCAGTTCGGCCCCGTAGGTGACGGCATGGTCGGCCACGGCCTCGACCGGGAAGTGCATGAGGACGTCCGGGCGGTTCGGCGAATCCTCGCCGAGGCGCACCGCGGCCCCGGCATCCCATCCGGTCGCGCAGGTGGCGGGGACTTCGGCGCCGGCCTCCCAGACGATCAGGCCCTCGGCGTGATCCATCAGGTTCGCCCCGACGCCGGGTGATTCGACGACGACGCCGACCCCCGCTGCCCCCAGCACGTCGCGGGGCCCGATCCCCGAGCGCTGCAGCAGGGCGGGGGAGTCGATGGCGCCGCAGCAGACGATCACCTCACGGCCGGCGCGGAATTCGGCGGTCCCGCCCTGCTCGTCGACGGTCACCACCCCGACGGCGCGCGGGTGCGCGGCGCCGTCGGTCACGATCCGCACCGCCTTTCGGCCGTGCGCCACGGTGAGGTTGGGCCGGGTGCGGATGGCGTCGTGCAGATAGTGGATCGAGGTCGAGGACCGGGTGTGGTCGGCCGGGGTGTAGCCGATCTCGAAGAATCCGGCGCCGACGCCGGTGGCCGCAAAGTCCGGGTCGGAGTTCCATGCCGTGCGATGCGGCAGATTCAGTGCGCGGCAAGCTGATTCGACGACGTCGGCCACGTACGGGTTGCGATCCTGCACGGCGACGGGCTGGATCGGGACGGCGATACGGTCGAAGGCGCCCGACACCGTGGCGGCATCCCATCCGGTAACGCCCAGCTGCGACCACTCGGCGAGGTCCGCGGCCAGCGGACGCCACGAGATCATCGTATTCGCCGTGGAGCAGCCGCCCAGGATCTGCATTCTGGCCTGGCGGATGCCGGAGTTGCCGCGGGCCTGCGGGACACTGCGGTAGTCGAGGTCGTACTCGCTTTCCAGCATCTCCGCCCAGCGCCGGATGTCGCGGGCGCGCGGTTCGTCCTCGTCGGAGGGGCCGGGTTCGATGACGGTGACGGTGACGCGGGGGTCCTCGGAGAGCCGGGCCGCGACCACGCAGCCGGCGGTCCCGCCGCCGATGACCAGGTAGTCGCTGGTCGTCATACCGTGCTCCGGGCCGACCGCAGCGGCATCGCGTCGGCGGCGGTGCCGCGGTGCCGGGCCTTCATCAGGGCGTAGTACAGCGGGCAGATGACGGCCAGTCCGACGATCCAGGACACGTCCACCCCGCCGAGTGCGGCGGCGGCGAATCCGGTGAACACCGCGGTCGACAGGAAGGGGATCTGCACGGCGATGCCGATGAAGTAGCACGCGATGGCTACCCAGTTGAACCTGCCGTACTGCCCGCCGTCGCGTTCGAACAGCGACGGGATGTCATATTCGCCGTGCCGCAGCAGGTAGTAGTCGACGAGATTGACCGCGGTCCAGGGGATCAGCACGCACAGCAGCACGGCCAGGAAGCTGGCGTAGTTGGCCAGGAAGTCCTCGGCGCTGACCAGCGCGGGGATGATGGCGATGACGAACAGCACGACGGCGGTGAGGGCCCGGCTCATCGCCGCGGGCCGCCAGCGCGGGAACAGATTCTGCCCGACGGTGATGGTCGACAGCGCCCCGCAGTACAGGTTCATCGCGTTGGTGGCGGCGATGCCGACCGCGAAGCGAAGACCCCGGTACTGATCCCGTGGGTCAGCGTCGACAGACCTTCGAGCGTGTCGCCGGTGGGCAGCGCCGCGCCCACCAGGACGCCCAGCAGCATCGGCAGCACCGAACCCAGCACGCATCCGCTGTAGGTGCCCCAGAACGCGGCCCGCTGGCCGGTGTCTCTGGGCATGTAGCGGGTGTAGTCGGACACGTAGGGTGCGTAGGCGATCTGCCACAGCGCCGCCACCGAGAGGGTGGCCATGAAGCCGGCCCAGCTGAAGCCGCCGGTCTGCCAGGTGTTCGCCGGCACTCCGTTGACGCCGATCATCCACACGAACGCCACCAGCAGGGCGGTGCCCGCGACCACCGACAGAACCGCGGTCACCCGGTGGATGAGCCGATAGCCCACGATGGTGGCCACGACGCTGATGACGCCGATCGTCATGATCGCCCAGTTGGTGGGCAGACCGGTGACCTTGGCCAGCGCCTGCCCGCCCAGGACGGCGTTGGAGGCGAAAAAGCCCAGATACATGAACACCACGAGCACGACGACCAGCAGGCTGCCGTAGGACCCGAACTGGGCCCGGGTCTGCAGCATCTGCGGGACACCCATCTGCGGGCCCTGCGCGGCGTGCAGCGCCATCACGACGCCGCCGATGACGTTGCCGAGCACAACAGATCCCTGGCGCGGCCGTGACGCTCGTCGACAGGAACGTGTTCGATGGTGCGGCGCTCGACGGGCGCGGGGGGCGACGGCGGTGTGCTCATCTGGGACATCGACTTTCGCTCGGTGGAGTTCACGTGGTCGTCGGTCGTCGTGCGACCGCGGTTCATCCAGTATCGGCGGCGTCGTTGTGGACATAAAGCGCAAAGATCCGACGTGATTCATCGGTTTTGAAGATGACGAGCGAGTTAACCCGTGCGTCGAAAATGTTACATAAAGTTGAGTGGGTCAACGTCTTTCAGACGCGGGATGCCCACCCTCGGCGAGGGCGGGCATCCGGTGGGGTGCGTGCGGCTACAGCTGGATCCAGGTGGTCTTGTAGCCGGTGTACTTGTCCAGCGCGTGCAGCGACAGGTCGCGGCCGAAGCCGGACTGCTTGAACCCGCCGAACGGGGTCTGGGCGCTGAGCCCGTCGACGGTGTTGACCGACACGGTGCCCGCCCGAAGCGCCGCCGAAACCCGGTGCGCCCGAGACAGATCCCGTGTCCAAACGGACGCCGCCAGGCCATACACGGTTTCGTTGGCCATGCGCACGGCCTCGGTTTCGTCGTCGAAGGTCTGCACGGCAAGGACCGGGCCGAACACCTCTTCGGTGATCAGTTCGGCGGTCGGGCGTAGGTCGGTGACGATGGTCGGCGCGATGAAACACCCTCTGTCGCCGACGGTTTCCCTGGTGCCGCCCGCGACGATCTCGCCGTCGGCGCGGGCGCGGTCGATGAAGCCGAGCACCCGGCGGGTGTGTTCTTCGTCGACGATGGCGCCCAGTGTGGCGGCCGGGTCCAGGGGGTTGCCGGGTCTGATCCGCGCGGTGCGCGCCACCAGCTCGGCGAGGAACTCCGCGGCGATCGGCCGGTGCAGCAGCAGCCGCGAATTGGACGAGCACACGGCGCCCTGGTTGTAGAACGCCCCGAAGATCGCCTTGTCCACGGCGGCGTCCAGGTCGGCGTCGCTGAATACCAGGTTCGGGCTCTTGCCGCCGCATTCCAGCCAGACTTGTTTGGCGTTGGACTCGGCGGCGTAGCGCAGGAACCGTTTTCCGGTCTCACCGGACCCGGTGAACGCGATGACGTCGACGTCGGGGTGGCGGCCGAGTGCCGCGCCCGCGGTGTGCCCGAAGCCCGGCACCACGTTGAACACGCCGTCGGGGACGCCCGCCTCGGCCGCCAGCTCCGCCAGGCGTAGCGCCGAGAGTGGCGCCTGCTCAGCGGGTTTGAGGACGACGCTGTTACCCGCCGCCAGGGCGGGGGCCACCTTCCACACCGCGAGGTCCAGCGGGAAATTCCACGGTGTCACCGCACCGATGACACCGAGCGGCTCGCGGGTGACCAGTGCGAGGCTGCCGGGTTCGGTCGGCGCGACCTCACCTCCGATCTTGTCGAGTGCCTCACCGTAGAACGCGAAAAGATCTGCGGCCGAGGGGACGTCGACGCTGTGTGCCTCGGCGACGAGCTTGCCCATGTCCAGGGAGTCCAGCAGCGCCAGTTCATGGCTGTGCTCGCCGATCAGCGCCGCGAGGCGCTGCAGCACCCGTTTGCGGTGCGCCGCCGACGTGCGGGACCACGATCCGGACTCGAAGGCGGTGCGTGCGGAGGCCACGGCGGCGTCGACGTCCTTGTCGTCGGCCGCGCTGATTCTGGCGATCCGTTCTCCGGTCGCGGGATTGACGGAGTCGAATGTCGCGCCAGATGCCGCGCCGCGGAATCCGCCGTCGACGAATATCCCGGCCCGCGGCCGGATGTCGCCGGCGAGACGGGTCCAGTCTTGCAGGGTGTGCGCGGTGACGTGGTTGCTGGGGGACATGGCCGCGACGACGTCGGGGCCGGCGGGGATGAGGGTGGGCACGGTCTTCCTCAGATGCGGGCCGGTTCGACCGGCGTGATGGGTAGATGGAATCGGGCGGTCGCGACGTGCGTGGCGAGTTCGGAGACTTCCCGCAGGTACGGCACCGGGCCGACGGGTTGCGGTTCGTCGAGTTCCTCGGCGTAGCGGTGACCGGACCAGACGGCGGCGGCGATGGTGGCGGGTGCCCAGGCGTCGCCGATGGCCCGCACGCTGAGCAACCCGGCGCCTGCCCATTCCGCTTCGCGGTCCAGCAGATCCCGGTGCAACCCGTCGTGGGGGAGCCGTGCGGTCACCAGGACGACGCTGTCGGCCGCAACGGCGCCCTCGTCGCCGGTGTACACGCACGCGGTCCGCACGCCATCCGCGGTGACGGCGGTGACGGCGGTGTTGGTGCGCACGTCGACCCCGGCGCGGATCACCCGTTTGCGGATACGGGCGACCTCCAGGGTGTTGGTGGTCCATTGCGAGACGTGGGCCGCCGGGGTGATCAGGGTGACGTCGAGGCCTTCGTTGGCGAGCAGTTCGGCGATCACCCCGCCCAGGTAGTAGTGGTCGTCGTCGAAGACCACCACACGTCCCCCGCGCGGCCGGCTGCCGGCCATGATGTCGTCGGGGCTCAGCACTTCGGTGCCCTGGGCGATCTTCAACGGCGCGGTATGCCAGCGGCCGACCCCGTCGCGGCGCCAGGCGGCGCCGGTGGCGACGACGACGTGGTTGAAGTCGTTGTCGACGATATCGTCGGCGGTCATCTCGCTCTGCATGAAGACCTCGACGTTGTCGAGTTTGCGCAGCTGCTGTTCGCGGTAGTCCACCACCCGGATCCACGCCGACAGGCTGGGTAGCGCGGACTCCCGCGCGACGCGTCCGCCCAGGGTGCGGGTGGCTTCGGCCAGGCTGACGGCGTACCCGCGGTTGCCCAGCGAGCGTGCGGCTTCCAGTCCCGCCGGTCCGGCTCCCACCACGAGGACCGTCGAGTTGCTGGACTTGGTGCGGATCTTCTCGGGGTGCCACCCGCGGCGGAACTCCTCACCCATCGTCGGGTTCTGGGTGCACCGGATGGGGGACATCGTGAAGTCGCCGGACACGCAGATGTTGCAGCCGATGCACTCGCGGATGTCCTCGAGGTCGCCGGTCTCGATCTTGCGCGGCAGGAACGGGTCGGCGATGGACGGACGTGCGGCCCCGATCAGATCGAGCACGCCGGTTTTGATCTGATGCACCATCATGTCGGGCGAGGTGAAACGGCCAACGCCCACAACGGGTTTGGTGGTGAGCTGTTTGAGTCCGCGGACATAGGGCTCCTGCTCGGCCTCGGGGCCGAACCGGGAGGTGACCGAGTCGTCCTCCCAGCTGCCGAGCACGAAGTCCCACAGGTCGGGGTGCTCGCCGAGCATGCCGATGACGTCCTCGATCTCGGCGCGAGTGATGCCTTCGTCGCCGAGGAGTTCGTCGACCGAGATGCGGCACGCCACCGCGGCTTTGCCGTCGCAGACCTCGCGGGTGTCCTCGAGGATCTCGCGCAGCAGCCGTGCCCGGTTCTCGATGCTGCCGCCGTACTCGTCGGCGCGGTTGTTGTAGCGGCGCGACAGGAAGTGATGCAGGCCGCCGATGGCGTGCCCGGCGTAGACGTAGACGATGTCGTACTCGGCCTGCAGGGATCGGCGCACCGCCTCGCGATGCCAGTGCCGCATGTCGGCGATGTCGCCCTTGGTCATCTCGCGGGCCTGGACCGGGTCGTAGTTCCACGACACCACCGGCAGGTTCTGTGGGCCCAGGGGCGTCTCGCGGCTGATCAGGTTGGGGCTGTTGAGCCCGTTGTGGGCCAGCTCGATGCCGGCCAGTGCGCCGCCCTCGTGGATCTGCTCCGCGATCCGGGCCACCGCGGGGAGGTCCTGATCGTCCCAGAGGCGTAGTTCGATGAACGGGCCGATGTCGGAGGTGGGGTGGATCTCCACCTGTTCGGTGCAGACCACGGCCCACCCGCCCTCGGCCTTGACCCGGCGCATGTAGGCCTCGCCCGAGGGGTCGCGGTATCCCATGCCGTTGCAGTGGGGGACCTGGTAGAAGCGGTTTCGTGCGGTGACAGGTCCGATCTGGACGGGCTCGAAGAGGATGTCGTAGCGGGGGTCTCGCATGGGGACTGCTCCTGGACGGCTGTATGGGGCTGCGAAGCGTGACATGTGTCACGGATTTGGTACTGCCATCGTCTCGGCCCGCCCGGGTGCGGTCAACTAGTGGTTTCAGTGGTTTTGCATCTGATCTGACGATAGCCATTCATTATCTGCTAATGCGATGCGGATGCTCGGAAATGTGTGTTTTACAGCTGGGTGGGTGAGGCCGCACTGTGGGGGCGGTCACACATTCGAGAACAGGGGACCACCGTGAATCCACCACCCACAGGGGCGACCGCCCTGGCCGACCGCGAGGTCAAACACCTGAAGAAGACGCTCGGCCGCCTCGATATCGTCTTCCTCATCGTCGCGGCGGTCGTCTCCATCGAGACGCTCGGCCAGGTGTCGGGGTTCGGCGCCGAAACCTTCACCTGGGCCCTGGTGCTCGCCGTCACCTTCTTGGTGCCCTACGGCCTGATCTTCGCCGAGACGGGCGGTGCCTTCACCGGTGAAGGTGGCGTATACATCTGGTGCAGAAAGGCTTTCGGGCGTCCGGTGGCGGCCATCGCGTCGCTGCTGACATGGGTCACCCAGCCCGTCTGGGTCGGCGGGTCGATGGCGTTCATCGCCTCGGAGTCGTGGAGCACCTACGTCACCCCGTTCGAACACGGGTCGGTCACCGACTACGCCTTCAAGTTGGTGTTCATCTGGCTCACCGTCCTCGCCGCGATCATCAGCCTGCGCCACGGCAAGTGGATCCCGAACATCGGTGCGATCCTCAAGATCGCGTTCCTGGTCATCTTCCTGGTCACCACCGCGGTCTACGCGGCACGCCACGGCGTGGCGGGACTGTCGGTCAGCGACTTCAGCCCGACCGTCGCCGGGCTGCTGGGCGTGACTCCGCTGCTGTTGTTCTCCTACCTCGGCTTCGAATCCGGCAACAGCGCGGCGGGCGAGATGAAGAACCCCGCGCGCGACGTCCCGATCGCCATCGCACGTTCGGCCGGGATCGCGGCGGCCGCCTACCTGCTGCCGATCTTCGCCATCCTGGTGGTGCTGCCTGCCGATGAGATCACCGGCATCGGTGGCCTGATGGAGGCGGTGGCCAAGGTGTTCAGCGTGTACGGGCCGGCCGCCCCGGCGATGCTGACGGTCACCGGGGTCGTCTTCGCCGCCATCCTGATGACCCAGGGGTCGGCGTGGATGATCATCAGCGACCGCATGCAAGCCATGGCCGCGGCCGACGGTGCGTTCTTCGGCGGGTTCTTCGGCCGGTTCCACCCCCAGCTGGGCACCCCGGTGCGGGTCAATCTGCTCTCCGGTGTGGTGGCGACGGTGTTCTGCCTGGTCGCCATGCAGGTCACCGGCTCGTCGGCATCGATCTTCGGTGTGGTGCTGAGTATTTCGGTCTCCACGTTCCTGCTCAGCTATGTCATCTCCATTCCCGCGGCGGTGCGGCTGCGGACCAGATTCCCGGAGGTGCCGCGGCCATTCCGGGTACCCACCGGCGACGCCGGGTTCCGGGTGCTCGGCGGGCTGTGCTTCGCGTGGGTGGTGCTGGGATCCTGGGTGGCGGTGTTCCCGGGAACCCTCGAGCGGCTGTTCGGCCTCGACTACGACTTCGTCGACGTGTGGGGCGTCAGCCAGGCCACCTTCGAGTTCTTCACCCTGGGCACCCTGGCCGTGCTCGGAATCCTCGGCGCGGTGGGTTATCTGCGCGCCCGGCCGGTGCGGGCGGAACGTCCCGCCGAGGATTCCCCGGGGGATGCGGACGACCGAGCCGCCACGAAACCTGGAGAGCGCGCCGTCCAGTTGTGATGCTGATGGCGCCGACGTGGTAGGGAGTATCAGCATGCGCCGACGTCCCGATGTCACGCTCACCCAGCTGCGGTACTTCGTGAAAGCCGCCACGTACTCCTCGATGACCAAAGCCGCCGACGAGTTGCACATCGCACAGTCGGCGGTTTCGGCCGCCGTCGGCCAGCTCGAGCAACAGATCGGCACGCAGTTGTTCATCCGGCACCGGGCGCGCGGGCTGGTGCTGACCGCGGCGGGCGAGGAGATGCTGCGTGACACCCGGGCGTTGCTGGCGCACCTCGACGAGGTTCTCGACGCGGCGGGTGGCCATGTCGACCAGGTGCACGGCACGGTGCGGCTGGCGTGTTTCGTCACCCTGGCACCGTTTGTGCTGCCTCGGCTGCTGTCCGACCTCGGTGAGCGCCATCCGGAGCTCGCCGTCGAGGTCATCGAGACACCCGCCGATGCCGTGCGGAGCGTGTTGCGCAATGGCACCGCGGATCTGGCGCTGACCTATGACCTGGGACTGGGGCCCGGCGTCGAGGTCGAACATCTCGGGGTGGCCGCACCCTACGTGGCGCTGCCGCCGGACCATCGGCTGGCCAGACGGAAATCCATTCCGCTCGCGGAGCTGGCGGAGGAGCCGATGGTACTGCTCGACCTGCCCGAGAGCCGCGACTACTTCGAGTCGATTCTCGCCAAAGCCGGTGTGGCGCCACGGATCCGATACCGCTCGGCCAGTTACGAAACGGTCCGGGGCCTGGTCGCCCGCGGGCACGGTTTCTCGATCCTCAACCAGATGCCCGCGCATCGCGAAACGTACGACGGGGGAGCGGTGACCGCCGTCGCCATCCGTGACGACCTGCCCGGCCTGCCGATCGTCCTGGCCCGCCTGCAGGCGGTGCGCACCACCGCGCGGGTACACGCCGTGTCCGCGGCCGCGCGCGCGATCTTCGCCCAGGACAACGGTTCTCGCTGAGATCCTGCGCACCGGGGCAGGCGGTCACGGCCGGGATGGCACCCGCGATTGCGGCCACCACGACCGCCCGGGTCAGCGCATTCGGCCGGGCCGATCGGCTGGTCGACCCCATCGTGCTGCCGCACCGATACGGCCTCGTGCCCACCCGGTGAGGTGGCCCACCCCATCCAGGGCGGAGCCGGCGAGGTGCCCGACGACACCACCGACCGCCTGGGGCACCCATGCGGCGCCACCGGCATGCGGTACCCCGCGCATCGCGGTCCGCACGGCCTCGTCGAAGCCCGTGCCTCCGCCCGGTGGGGCCCCGACCAGGGCGTCCAGGTCGTTCTCGTGCGCGACGACATCGTGGATCAGGCTGCCGACCAGTGGTTTGGCGACTCCCGGCGACACCGGCGTGACGAATCCGACCCAATGGGAGGCCAGCCCGACGGTCAGCACGGGAACCGTCACGATGAGCCGCCGCCGCTGACCCGTCAGCGCCGCGAACCGCTGGATCATGTCCTCGTAGGTCAGCACGTCGGGCCCGGCGATGTCGAAGGTGCGGTTGACCGCCGTGGGCAGCGTCGCCGCGCCGACCAGGTAGTGCAGGACGTCGGCGATCGCGATGGGCTGGATGCGGCTGTGCAGCCAGCGCGGCGCGATCATGGCGGGCAGGCGGTCGGTGAGATAGCGCAACATGTCGAATGACGTGGAGCCCCTGCCCAACACCACGGCGGCCTGCAGCACCGCGGCCGGGGCCGGGCCGTCCAGGAAGATCTCGCCGACCTCGGCGCGAGAGCCGAGATGTGCTGACAGCTCGACGTCTTCGGCGGCCGGCGGATGTATCCCGGACAGGTACACGATGCGTCGCACACCGGCGTTCCCCGCCGCCGACGCGAACGTGCCCGCCATGACCCGGTCGCGCCGGGTGAAATCACCCCGCCCGTCCATCGAATGCAGCAGGTAGTACGCGACGTCGACGTCGGTGAGCGCCGCGCGCACATCCGCCTCGTCGGTGGCATCGCCCACGACGGTCTCGACCCGCGGATACCACGGCTGCTCGGAAACCCCCGCCGCCGAGCGGGTCAGGACGCGAACGGTCCACCCGGCTTCCAGCAGTGGCCCGACGAGTTGTCCGCCGATGTAGCCCGACGCGCCGGTGACCAGCGCCCGCCCGGTGGTCATGAGGTCCCCAGGATCGGCGGCAGGAGGAGCACCATGCCACCCGACCAGATCAGGTGCGTGACGATGGGGCCGAGGATTCCGCCGGTGCGGTGCCGCTGCAGACCCGTCACGGCTCCGAGCACCAGCGCGGCGAACGCCAGCAGCACGATCCCCGATGCCGCGGTGACGGCCGTGTAGATCAGCGTGGTTCCCACGACGGCGTGGCGGGCGGGCAGGGCCGCGTACAGCGCCCCGCGGAAATACAGTTCTTCGGCGATGCCGTTGACGGCGGCGACCGTCAGGACGAGGGCCAGCGAGTCGGCTGTGCGGCCGTGTGCGAGCAGGTGCGCGACGGGTTCGCGCAGCACCGCCAGCCGACTGACGATCAGACCGCCGAGTAGGAACACCGCGAGCAGCGCCGACCCGAGCGCCACCGCCTGTGCCACCGCGCGGGCCCGGCTGTCACCGGGACGGCCGGGGACCCGCCCGAGACGCAGCGGCCCGGACAGCAGTGCGCCCGCCGCCCAGATGCCCGCGAGTACGGCGCCCGCCACGTAGAACATCCGGTCGCCCGGTTCGATCCGTGTCGTCCAGGCCAGCGCGACCGCCCCCGCGGCCAGGGTGATCACGCTGACCACAACCCGCCGGCGTCGCGGTGCGGACTCCCGGTATCCGCCCGTGTGCTCCTCGGTCGCGGGATTCATGCGGACTGGACTACCCCGTGCGGCGCGATCGGAAGCACGGTCAATGCCGCGGCGGCGCGGTGGTCGGATCGGGTTGGGTCGGGGTACCTCCGATGAAGTCGTCCCAGTGCCGTCGCACCGGCCCCCACCGCGTGTCGAATTCGGCGGCTCGCCGCCGGGCGTGCTCGACTTTGGCGGGACTGTAGAACCAGCGCGCCCATGGCGACGTCGGACGCGCGAGCCGGATGGCTGCCGCCCAGGCGACGGGGGAGACGAACAACGCGATCAGCGCGGTGGGGTACTTGCCCTTGAGTGCGGTGATCGTGACCAGTGCGAAGTGCAGCAGTAGCAGTCCGGTCGCGGCGAACCGGATCGCCGCGACCGAGGCGGGCATCTCGTCCAGCTTGATCGGGGAGACGCCTGCCGTCGCGAGCCCCACACAGGCGCCGGCCAGGGTGACGATGTTCACCGAAAGCTGGCCCTCCTGCGTCCAGTACACGTCCTGGAGCCGGAAGATCATGGCGAATTCGTCGAGCACGAGCGATGCGCCGATGCCGACGAACAACGCGGCCACGTAGGTGAACACCGACAGCGGGGGTGAGCCGACGGCGATGAATCCGCCGGCGATGAGCAGGATTACGCCCGGCGTGGAGTGGTGCATGTGCACCCCGCCGGTGCTGATGTTGTGGAACGGCCCCTTGCCGGCGCGGATGAGCCGCGTGATGGTGCGGGTGGTCAGGAATGTCACGACGAACGCGACGAAGGACAGCAGTAGCGGGCCTTTGTATCCGTTGACGATCTCGTTCTGCCACCAGGCGTGCAGCCAACCCATGCCGGGATAGTAGGCGCTGTCCGGCGCTGATCAGTCCGTCGCCGCGGGGTTGTTGGGCCGGCACAGGTTTTCCGGGCTCAGCAGGCGGTCGAGCACCGCGTCGTCGACCAGTGCCGAGCGCCGGACGAGGTCCGGGATGGACGCACCGGTGGCGATGGCCTCGGCGACCAGCGCGGTGGCGGCCTCGTAGCCGAGGACGGGGTTGAGGACGGTGGCGATGCTGGCCGACCCCAGGACGGTGTCGCGCATATGTTCGGGGTTGGCGGTGATGCCGCGAATACACCGTTCGCCGAGGACGTTCACCGCTGCGGTGAGGTGGCTCAGCGAGGACAACAGGGCGCGGGCGATGATCGGTTCGAACGCGTTGAGCTGAAGCTGACCGGCTTCGGCGGCCATGGTGATGGTGAGGTCGTTGCCGATCACCTCGAAGGCGACCTGGTTGACCACTTCCGGGATCACCGGATTCACCTTGCCCGGCATGATGCTGGAGCCGGCCTGGACGGCAGGGAGATTGATCTCGCCCAGCCCGGCGCGCGGCCCCGAGGACAGCAGCCGCAGGTCGTTGCAGATCTTCGAGAGTTTGACTGCGGCGCGTTTGGTGACGCCGGACAGCTGGACGAAGGCGCCGACGTCGGAGGTGGCCTCGACGAGGTTTCCCGCGGTGATCAGCGGCAGGCCGGTGATGTCGCGGAGCCGGTCGCACACCAGCGCCGCATAGGCCGGGTGGGCGTTGAGACCGGTTCCGATCGCGGTGCCGCCCAGGTTGATCTCGGCGATCAGCACCGAGGCCTCGTCGAGGCGGTCGGCGTCCTCGCCGATGGTCACGGCGTATGCGCCGAATTCCTGGCCGAGTGTCATCGGTACGGCATCCTGGAGCTGTGTCCGTCCGAGTTTGAGCATGTCGGCGAACTCGACGGATTTGGCCGTGCAGCATTCGACGAGCCCGCGCAGTGCCACTGCCAGGGAACGGGCGGCCATTCCGACGGCGACCTTCACGGCGGTGGGGTAGACGTCGTTGGTGCTCTGCCCGCGATTGACATGTTCGAGTGGATGGACGACCCGGTAGTCGCCGCGGGCGTGGCCGAGGATCTCCAGCGCACGGTTGGCGATCACCTCGTTGGCGNNGTTGGCGTTCATGTTGGTCGACGTTCCTGCGCCGCCCTGGATCTCGTCGACGACGAACTGGTTGTGCAGCGCCCCGCCACGGATCTCGGCACAGGCCGCGATGATCGCGTCGGCGATCTCGTCGTCAAGCAGGCCGAGCTGCCGGTTGGCTTCTGCGGCAGCCTGTTTCACCGAGGCCAGCGCCACCACGAGGTCGCTGTGCCGGGAGATGGGCACGCCGCTGATGGGGAAGTTCGCCAGGGCACGCATGGTGTGCACCCCGTAGTAGACCTCCGAGGGTACTTCGAGATCACCGAGCAGGTCGTGTTCGGTGCGCACGCTAGGCATGGCG
Source organism: Actinomycetota bacterium (assembly GCA_018268465.1). Classification (GTDB taxonomy): domain Bacteria; phylum Actinomycetota; class Actinomycetes; order Mycobacteriales; family Mycobacteriaceae; genus Mycobacterium. The sequence goes on along the minus strand of JAFDWN010000020.1, from coordinate 125,709 downwards.
GGACTCCAGCAGTCGGCGCCGCAGGTGTGGTTCGGTTGCCGCGTCGACGATCGTTCCCGCCAGGGCGAGTGCTCCCTGGGCGATCGCCGTCTCGGCGGCGGCGGTGAGGGTGGCGGCGGCGAATTCGGGTTGGTGGTTGACCGCGGGGAGCGAGTCGATCCCGATGTAGGGATGGATTGCGGGTATTACCTGGGAGACGTTGCCCATGTCGGTGGACGCCCGCGCCATCATGGTGTCGGGTCCGGACCCGAACCGCCGGCCCGCCGCGGTCGCGCGCCGCTCGTAGCAGGCGAGAAGCTCCTCGTCGGTGCGGAATTCGGCGTACGGCTTGGACTCCGGTGTGACGACGAGTTCGGCCCCGGATGCCAGCGCGCCGGCCTCGAAGCAGCGCATGACCCTGGGCTCGACCTCGGCCAGTTGGGCGAGTGTCTCGGCGCGCACGTACCAGCGTCCCTCGGTGCGCTCGGCGATGGCGTTCGGTGCCTCCCCGCCGCGTGTCACCATGCCGTGTACCCGCACCGACGAAGGTAGTTGCTGGCGCAGCAGTCCGATCGCGACCTGCGCGATCGTGAACGCGTCGGCGGCGTTGATACCCCGCTCCGGGTACGCGGCGGCGTGTGCCGAGCGTCCGTGGTATTCGATGTGACTGTGGGACACGGCGAAAGGATGTGCCCGCGCGACGTCGACGGGGCCGGGATGAACCATCGCAGCCGCATGCTGTCCGGTGAATCCGCCGCGTTCGAGTAGTTCGATCTTGCCGCCGCCACCTTCCTCGGCCGGGGTGCCGATGACCGTCAGGGTCAGTCCGAGGTCGTCGGCGACGGGGGCCAGCGCCAGCGCCGCCCCGACGGTCATCGCGGAGATGAGGTTGTGTCCGCAGGCGTGCCCGAGGCCCGGGAGTGCGTCGTATTCGGCGCAGAGTGCGACGTTCAGGTCACCGCCGCCGACCCGCGCGGCGAAGGCCGTGGCGAGCCCCTGATACGAGGTGGTGATGTCGAATCCGTTGTCCGACAGGGATTCGGCGACCCGCCGTGCGGACCATACTTCTTCCCACGCGGTTTCGGGATGGTCGTAGAGGTCGCGGGACAGCCGGATCAGCCGCGGGTGTGCGGCGGCGACACCCTCGGCGATCACGGTGTCGACGGTCGTCACTGATCCCCCGGTACCCCGTAGGAGGGTGCGCGTGTCGGGTCGACGCCACGCACCCGGTAATCCTGCTTCTGAGGTTTCCACAGTTGCCACAATTCGGCCAGATCGCCGATCGGATCGGCGCCGTAGTCGATGCGCAGGTCGGTCACCGGCCACGGCACGTCCTCGACCACCACCAGACCCGCGGAGTGCACTGGTCCCGCTTCGCCGCCGGCGGCCAGTGCCGCCCGCAGCCCGTCGAGCAGGCGCTCCTCGAACGCGGCCGACCCGCTGGCGGCGTAGCCGGCCAACAGCTCGGAGATGACTGCCGTGTCGGCGAGGAGGTTACCCGCGGCGACCGCCTGGTCACCTTCGGCGTGGGTGTGCACGCCCAGGCTCTGGCCGCCGGAGTGCACCGCGGTGTTGCCGTCGCCGTCGACCACGGTCAGCTGCCGGTAGTCGGGGAATTGTTCTTGTGTCAGAGCAACTTTGAGTGCAGCACCGGCGTCGCGGCCACCGGCCAGCGCATCGAGCACGCGCGGGCCGAGCGCGGGGTTGGTGACGTTCTGCGACGCGACCACCCCGACGGTCGCTCGGGTATGGGCGCAACGCGCGGCGACCGCCGGGCTCGACGAGCAGATGACGATCCCGAATGCGCCGGTCGCCGGGTCCCTCGCGACCAGGGAGAACGTCACCGCGGTCCGTTCGTCGGCTCGCTGATGACCGCCGTGGCGTCGATCTCGACCAGCCATTCGGGCCGTGCGAGGGCCTCGACGACCAGTCCGGTGGAGACCGGGTACACGCCCTTGAGCCACCGCCCCATGACGCGGTACACGGTTTCGCGGTACCGGATGTCGGTGAGATACACGGTCACCTTGACGATGTCGCGCAATGAACTCCCGGCCTCATCGAGCAGCATGGCGATATTGCTCATCGCCTTCTCGGTCTGCGCCGCGACGTCGCCGATGCCCACCGACTCGCGCGTGTCGAGGTCCTGGCCGATCTGCCCGCGCAGGTAGACCACCCCGCCCGCGACAACCGCCTGGCACAGGTCGTTGTCGAGGTTCTGTTCGGGGTAGGTGTCCCTGGTGTTGAAGGGCCGGATCCGGGTGTGGGTGGCCTGCGGAGTCGTCGCGGCGCTCATAGCCGGCGTTCCTTTCTGACAGCGGTTGGTCGGGTCGGCGAGTCCGTCAGCGGTCGGCGGACTCGGGCGGCGAGTAGGCGAGATACCCGCGCTGGATGGCGATCTGATCGGCCACGTATTTGGCGTCGTGCCAGACACCCCAGATGAAACTCGATCCGCGGCGCGACTGCCACGGCAATCCCAGGAAATAGATGCCCTGCTCGGAGGACACCCCGCGCTGGTGTCGTGGCCGGCCGTTCTCATCGAACGCGTCGACCTGCAGCCAGCCGTAGTCCAGGGCGAAGCCGGTGGCCCAGACGATCGAGGTCACCCCGGCGGCGCCGAGGTCGAGTTCGAGCAGCGGATCGGTCATACAGTCGGGGTCGGGTCCCAGCACGCGGGCCTGGGGCTCCTCGGGCAGATCGAGTCCGTTGCGGGCCACGTAGGCGTCGGCCTCGTCGAGCATGGACAGATAGTTCGCATCCCCGTTCTCGACGTTGGTGCGCAGGTCGGGCGCGAAGCGCATGACGCCGTCGCCGAACGCCTCGGCCCGCCCCAGCAGGGTGATGCCGCTGGCGGCGAGGGCCCGGAAGTCGACGGTGTGCCCGCCGTGCGCTCCGCTGACGGCGATCGTCACGTGCTCGGCGCCGCGCGGCGGGGCGGAGGCATCCCATTTGCCGAGAACTCCCAGCCACCAGCAGAAGTCGCGCCCGCGGTAGCTGCGCGGGGGCCGGTCATGGGGTCCGACCGCAAGGTACACCCGGCGACCGGACTGCCGCAGCTCGTCGGCGATCTGCACCCCCGACGATCCCGCCCCGACCACGAGGACGGCGCCCTTGGGCAGCTGCCGGGGATTGTGGTATCCACTCGAGTGAATCTGGTGGATTGCGGCGCTGTCGGGGACGACCGGCGGAATGATCGGCTGCTGGAACGCCCCTGTCGCGGCCACGATGTGGCGGGCCTCGATGGTCCCGCCGGACGTCTCCACGCGGAAACCCGCCCTGCCGGGGATGCGCCGCACCGACGTCACCGCGACTCCGGTGCGGATCGGGGAGTCGATCTTCTCGGCGTAGGCGACGAAGTAGTCGGCGACCTGTTCCTTGGTGGCGAACGCGTCGGGTTCGATGCTGAACTCCTGACCCGGGAATCGGTCGTGCCACGCGGGCCCGTTGGCGACCAGGGAATCCCAGCGCCAGGAACGCCAGCGCTCGGCGATGCGGTCGCGTTCCACCACCAGGTGCGGCACGCCGTGAGAACCGAGGTGTTCGCTCATCGCGATCCCGGCTTGTCCCGCACCGACGACGAGAACCTCGATCTCTTCGGTCGACATCCCAACACCCTCCACGGCTCGCTTGTTGGGTTCCATGATTCAGCGTGCCGGACGCATCTGTACAGCTCATAAATTCGATGCATTGCATCTGATTGATCGATGGCGGTTCCGGCGCAGGCGTCCGGCCGTCGGCGAAGGCGTTCGGCCGTAGGAATGCGAACGCCGTCAAGGGAATTCGCGCTATTCCGGGAGTAGACGCAATGAGCGTCACTATCACGCCGTCGAATTGCGGGTCGTCAACTGGGTGGTTGACGCACACGGATGGCCGACGCCGTCAGATGCGGACCACCGAGCGGATGGAGATCCGGTCGCAGTTGCAGAGTCGGCAGGTGAGGGGGCGGGCTCTCAGGCGCAGATTCGCAAAGCGCAGGGCGCGTTGGCATATCGGGTAGGGGCAGCCGCAGGACAGGGTGACCCACCAGGTGGCCGGGTGATCGCACGGATTGCAGAACCGTTGGAAGACACAGAGGATCTCGGGATCGAAGTCCAGTTCGGCCAAGGATGGGTCGAGCAATGCCGTCACGATCGTAAGGGTAAACAGGAGGTTGAGACTTGTCGGTAAGGCGCGCCCGAGTGACGCCGGCTTTATCGGTGTGCGCCCGGCGGAGATGCCACACCGGTCCCCGCGACTCGTCCCGCCTCATCTCATGACCCGCAGCGTCTCCAGACTGGGGTCGGCGGCGTACGCGATACGCACGCCGTCGGATCGTGCCTTGCGCAGCGCGTCGAGCACCGCGTCGGTGACCTCCTCGCCGGGGGCCAGCACCGGAATGCCCGGTGGATAGGGTGCGACGAGTTCGACGCTGGTACGGCCGACGGCATCGCGCAACGGAACCGGGATACTCGGCGCGAAAAACGCCTCCCGCGGCGGCATCACGGTCACCGGGTCCACCTGATAGGCCGCACCGGTGGCGACCGGTCGTGGGGTGCCGCGGTGGCGTGCCACCGACGCGGCCAGTGCCGCCGCGAGCCGTTCCAGCGAGGCGGCGGTGTCCGCCAGCGACACCTGCGCTACGATCGTGTCGCGTTCGGCCGCCTCGACCGGCAGTCCCGCCGCCAGCAGGTCGGCTTCGACGGCGATGCCGTCCGCGCCGGTTCCCGGCAACACCAGCGTCAGTTTGAGCGGATCGACGCCGGGGCCGTCGAGCACCATCAGGCCGTCGATGTCGACGAGCCGGTCGCGGACCGCGCGGACCGCGCAGAGCACCTCTCCGAGAAGGCTTTTCCCGTCCCGCTCCAGCAGCGCCCTGGCGGCGTCGATACTGGCCAGGATCGCGCCCGCGGGACTTGTCGTATGGGTGGCCTCGACGGCCGCGTCAAGACGGGCCGGGTCGATCCGGCTGCCGCGCACCAGTACAAGCGCGGCCTGACTCCACGACGGCAGGGTCTTGTGGGCGCTCGCGACCATCGCGTCGGCGCCCAGGTGCAGGGCGTGGCGCGGCAGGTCGGGGTGGAAGCCGAAATGCGCGGCCCAGGCCGCGTCGACGACGAGAGGCACTCCGTGGGCGTGCGCGGTGTCGGCGAGTGCGGCGACGTCGCCCACGGTGCCGACATAGGACGGGTCGCCGACCAGGACGGCCCGGGTTCCGGGGTGCCGGCGCAGCGCTTCGGCGACGGTGCCGGCCGCCACGCCCAGCGGCAGTCCCGTCGTCGGGTCCACCTCAGGCCTGACCCACACCGGGTCGAGCCCGGCCAGCACCAGCCCGAGCAGCATCGACCGGTGCAGGGTGCGGCTGACCACCACCGTCCCGTTCTGGGACGCACCGGAACCCGCTGGGGCGTAAGAGGTGTCAGCAAGGGCGAGGGCCAGCGCCTGATTGGCGTGGGTGGCACCGCCGACCGAGAACCGGCAGGTGTCCGCGCCCCACAGGCGCGCGGCCCGCGCCTCGGCCTCGGCCAGGACCCCCCGACTGAGTTTCATCGTGTCCAGGCCCGCGTAGAGCGGCACGTCGCCCGCCACGACGTCACCCACGAGGTCGTGGCGCTGTTTGTGACCGGGGATGGTGAACGGGGTCGGGGCCTGCTCGTGGAACCGCAGCCAGGCGTCCAGCAGCGGAGCATCCGAGCGCAGCCCGCGTGGGTCAGTCGGCATGGTCAGTACCCCGGTCGGAGTCCGTCGATGAACACCGCAACCATGCGACGGTTGAATTCGCGGCCTTCGCCGGGGGTCGGCAGGCACAGTAGGGCGACGGAGTAGAGGAGATCTGTCGCGCTGACGTCCCTGCGAATACTCCCGCGGGCCGTCGCCTCCGCGAGCAGCGAGCCGACGACCGGGCCGAGCCGTTGCAGGAAATACTCTCGCAGCCCTTCCAGCGCCGCGTCCTCTGAATGCAGCGCAGAGGCCAGTCCGTGCTTGGTCGCAAGCAACTCGGTGTAGCGCAGCAGCCACATCCGCAGGGCCTCTGCGGGTTCGTGTGCGGAACTCAGCACCGCCGCGGCACCGGCGCAGGCGTCGATCTCGTGCTCGAGGACGGCCTTGACCAGGTCCGAACGCTGCGGGAAGTGCCGGTACAAGGTTCCGACTCCGACCCCGGCCAGATCGGTGATCGCCTTGGCCGGGGCGTCGACACCCGAGGTGGCGAAGACCGTCTTGGCCGCAGCCAGAAGTGAATCGGCGTTGCGTGTGGCGTCCACGCGACGCCGGCGCAGCGCACGTTTGTCGCCGCGCGCCACGGCGGCCGGCTCCTCGTCCCGCGTCGTGTCCATGGGTGACCCCGTCTCCTCGGCAACCGCTGTCCACGAGTGGTTGCTTTCCGGAATGGCTTTCCGTATCTTCAAACGGAAGGCCTTTCCGCTTAATCAGCATACGGCACCGGGCGCCGAACAAGCCCACAACCTGACTCTGAGGAGACACTGATGCAGTACCGCACTCTGGGACGAACGGGTATCAAAGTCAGTCCGTACGCACTCGGCGCCATGCTGCTGGGCTCGTCGATCGCCAACGAGCACCACGACGACGCCGTCCGGATCATCCACAAGGCGCTCGACAGCGGTGTCAACCTGATCGACACCGCTGACGCGTATTCGATCGCGCCCCACGGCGCCTCCGAGATGGTCGTCGGAAAAGCGCTGAAAGGGCGGCGCGACAGGGTGATCCTGGCGACGAAATTCGGGCGCCCGATGGGTGACGACCCCAATCAGCAGGGCGCGTCGAGGCACTGGATCATGACCGCGGTCGAAGGCTCGCTGCGCCGGCTGCAGACCGACTACATCGACCTCTACCAAGTGCACCGGCTGGATCCCGACACCGATACCGAGGAGACACTCTCGGCACTGTCCGACCTGATCCGCAGCGGGAAAGTCCGTGCGATCGGAGCGGCCAACACACCCGCCGCGGACATCGTCGACGCCCACTGGGTCGCCGAACGATCCGGATTGGCGCGGTTTCGCACCGAGCAGCCGCCCTACTCGATGCTCAACCGGAGAATCGAAGGCGATGTCCTGCCCGTAACGCAACGGTTGGGAATGGGGGTTCTGGTGTGGGGACCGCTTGCACAGGGCATGCTCACCGGTCGCATCCGCGCAGGCCGGACGACGGATCTGGTGCGCGCTCGCATGTTCACGGTATTCGCCGACGAACGCAGAATCTCGACGGTCGAACGACTCGTCGCGCTCGCGGCAGAAGTGGGTGTCCCGATCACCCATCTCGCAATGGGTTTCGTCATCGCCCACCCGGGCGTGACCAGCGCGCTCATCGGGCCGCGGACCATGGCCCAGCTCGACGACCTGATCGCCGGATTCGGCGTCGCGCTGTCCGACGACATCCTCGACCGAATCGATGCGATCGTTCCGCCCGGGACGGAGGTGGGCACCCTCGATCAGGCCTACGTCCCGCCCGCCGTTCAGCATGCCGTCCTGCGTCGCCGGCCGATCGGTGAACGCGCCTGCGCCTGAGTGCGTCTCAGTCACGACAACCCCCGCGAGACCATTCTGCTGACGAGCCTGTGGATCAGTGCGGGATTGGGGACAACCCTGTCTCGCGGTGGCTGTCGGTCGGCGGCGCCGGCGTGACGTGTCGGCCGGTGCGCCGACGGTGTCGACATGGAATCGTTGACACGCGCCGAACTGGGGGCGCTGGGTGAGCAACTGGCGGTCACGCATCTGGAAGCGCTGGGCCTGCGGGTGCTGGCGCGCAACTGGAGGTGCCGGTACGGCGAGCTGGACGTGATTGCCGCCGACACCGCCACGCGAACCGTGGTGTTCGTCGAGGTGAAGACGCGCACCGGCGACGGGTTCGGTGGGGTGGAGCAGGCGGTCACGCCGCAGAAGGTGCGCAGGCTGCGCCGGTTGGCCGGATTGTGGCTGGCCGCACAGGAAGTGAGCTGGGCGGCGGTGCGCATCGACGTCATCGGTGTGCGCGTCGGGCGGCGCGCCACACCCGAGGTCAGCCACCTGACGGGGGTGTCGTGATGGCGCTGGGACGGGCGTATTCGGTGGCCGTGCGCGGGCTCGACGGAGTGCTGGTGGAGATCGAGGCCGACATCAGCGCCGGGCTGCCCGGGGTGCATTTGGTCGGCCTGCCCGACGCGGCACTGCAGGAGTCGCGCGACCGGGTGCGTGCCGCGATCACCAATGTCGGCGACAGCTGGCCGAAGTCGCGGTTGACGTTGGCGCTCTCACCGGCGACCCTGCCGAAAGTCGGATCGGTGTACGACATCGCGCTGGCGTCCGCGGTGCTCTCGGCGGGACGGAAGAAGCCGTGGCATCGCCTGGAGAAGACGGTGCTACTGGGGGAGCTGGCCCTCGACGGCCGGGTGCGGCCGGTGCGCGGCGTGCTGCCCGCGGTGCTGGCCGCGCGGCGTGACGGGTGGTGTTCGGTGGTCGTGCCCGTGGAGAATCTCGCCGAGGCATCGCTGGTCGAGGGCATCGAGGTGTTCGGTGCGGCGACATTGCGCCAGTTGCGGGCGTGGCTGAACGAGTCCGGACACCTCGCCGGGCGCATGGACGTCGGCCCACCGGCCGAGCCGGGTCAGGCCGACCTCGCCGACGTGGTCGGGCAGTCGCAGGCGCGGTTCGCCGTCGAGGTGGCCGCGGCGGGTGCGCATCACCTCATGCTCACCGGTCCGCCAGGAATCGGCAAAACGATGCTGGCCCAGCGTCTTCCAGGGCTGCTGCCCCCGCTGAGCGACGGCGAGGCGCTGGAGGTGACCGCGATCCACTCCGTCGCGGGACTGCTCTCGGAGGATACCCCGCTGATCACCCGCCCGCCGTTCGTCGCGCCACACCACACCTCGAGCGTTGCCTCGCTGGTCGGTGGTGGCGCCGGGATGGCTCGCCCCGGGGCGGTCAGCTGCGCACACCGCGGCGTGCTGTTCCTCGACGAGTGCGCAGAGATCGGTGTGAGCGCACTGGAGGCCTTGCGGACGCCATTGGAGGACGGTGAGATCCGGTTGGCGCGCCGCGATGGGGTGGCGCGCTATCCGGCGCGGTTCCAATTGGTGCTCGCCGCGAATCCCTGCCCGTGCGCACCTCCCGACCCCAAGGACTGCATCTGCGCGGCGGCGGTCAAACGCCGCTACCTCGGGAAGCTCTCGGGGCCGCTGATGGACCGCGTGGATCTTCGGGTGCAGATGCATCGCGTCCGGGGTGCGGCGTTCGGCGACCGGGCCGACGAGTCCACCGCCACCGTGCGGGCCCGGGTGGCCGCCGCGCGGACCGCGGCCGCCGAGCGGTGGAAGTCGGTGGGGGTGCGCACCAACGCCGAGGTGCCCGGTCCCGTGCTGCGCCGGGGGTTTCGGCCCGGTCGGCAGGCGATGGCGCCGCTGCACACCGCGTTGGATCGCGGGCTCCTCAGCGTGCGCGGCGTCGACAGAACCCTAAGAGTCGCTTGGTCGCTGGCCGATCTGGCGGGACGGGGTTCACCCGGCCCGGACGACGTGGCCGCCGCACTGAGTTTCCGCGAGTCCGGGGTGCGGCGATGACGGGTCAATGGACCGCCACCGACGAGGTGCTGCGGGCCTGGGCATATCTGTCGCGGGTCGCCGAACCGCCGCGCGCCGCACTGGCGCAGTGGGTGGCCGTCGTGGGGCCGGTCGATGCCGCCGCGGCGATCCGCGATGGCGCCGCACCGCCGGAGGTGGCGCCTCATGTGCAGGCCCGCCGCGAGACCGATTGCGCGGCCCAAGATCTCGACCTTCTGTTCCGGCGCGGCGGACGGCTGATCACCCCGGAGGATGCGGAATGGCCGCATCTGGCGTTCGTGGGTTTCGGTTCGCAATCGTTGCGCGGCAAAGCCGAGGGGCACGCGCCGCTGGTGCTTTGGGCCATGGGACCGGCCCGACTCGACGAGGTGGTGACCCGCAGCACCGCCATCGTCGGTACCCGGGCCGCCACGGCCTACGGTGAGCACATGGCCGGCGACTTCGCCGCCGGTCTGGCCGAACACGATGTCGCGGTGGTCTCGGGTGGGGCGTACGGCATCGACGGCGCGGCGCACCGGGCCAGCCTGGCCGCCGACGGGACGACCGTGGCCGTCCTGGCGGGTGGTATCGACATCCCTTATCCTGCAGGCCATTCGGCGTTGCTGCACCGGATCGCCGCCAACGGACTGCTGGTGAGCGAGTACCCGCCGGGGGTACGGCCCGCGCGGTTCCGGTTCCTCACCCGCAACCGGCTGGTGGCGGCACTGTCGGGAGTCACCGTGGTGGTGGAGGCGGGACTGCGCAGTGGCGCGGCCAGCACCGCCGCGTGGGCGGACGCGCTGGGCCGGGTGGTGTGTGCGGTGCCGGGCCCGGTGACCTCTTCGGCCTCTGCGGGCTGTCACGCGCTGATCCGCCGCGGCGCCCAGCTGGTCACCGGCGTGGACGAGGTCGTGGAGCTGGCGGGCCGGCACGGTGAACTCGCGGTCGAACCCGACCATCCGTCCTCACCGCTGGATGTGCTGTCCGACGCCGAACGGCGCGTCTACGAGGCGCTGCCGGCCCGAGGTCTGCGCGGCGTGGATCAGCTCTCGGTGACCGCGGGGATCGCGCCGGCTCAGCTGTTGGCGCCGCTGGCGATGCTGGAGCTGGCCGGTCTGGTGGAGAAGTGCGACGGTAGGTGGCGGCTGGCGAAGCCCGGGGGAGGGTGACCTGCACGCATGGGCGGATGCAGCCCGCCCGTAGCCATCCGCCCGGCGGGGCCCGTCCGTATAGTCGGACACGTTGGCCGGTAACGCGGAAAAGGCCTGGGAGACAGCCGGGGAGGCACAGTGGCAGGACGCCCGATCCACACGTTCGAGGTGGTGCGCACCGAACAGCTGACGCCGCATATGGTCCGTGTCGTCCTCGGCGGCGCAGGCTTCGACACCTTCACGCCCAACGACTTCACCGACGCCTACGTCAAAGTCGTCATCGTGGCGGGCGATGTCGACGTACACGCGCTCCCGCAGCCGCTGACCATCGACAGCTTCCAGGACCTCGACCCCGCTCATCGGCCCACGGTGCGCACCTACACGGTCCGGTCGGTCGACGCGCAGGCACGCGAACTCGCGATCGACTTCGTCGTGCACGGCGACCACGGTGTGGCAGCCCCGTGGGCGGCGGCCGCGCAACCCGGCGACCCGGCGTACCTGATGGGCCCCAGCGGGGCGTACGCGCCCGACCCGGCGGCCGACTGGCATCTGATCGCCGGTGACGAAGCCGCGCTACCCGCGATCAGCGCCGCACTGGAGGCGTTGCCCGCCGACGCCGTCGGCCATGTGATCGTCGAGGTCGGCGGACCCGACGACGAGATAGCGGTGCGCGCACCAGAGGGGATGACCATCACCTGGGTGCACCGCGGTGGCCGCGCGGATCTGGTGCCCGAGGACCGCGCCGGGGACTTCGCGCCGCTCATCGGTGCGGTCAAGGGTGCGCAATGGCTACCGGGCCAGGTCCAGGTGTTCATCCATGGCGAGGCGCAGACCGTCATGCACAACCTGCGGCCCTACATCCGCAAGGAACGCGGTGTCGACGCGAAATGGGCGTCGTCCATCTCCGGCTACTGGCGCCGCGGGCGCACGGAGGAGACCTTCCGTCAGTGGAAGCGCGAACTCGCCGACGCCGAAGCGGGTACCGCGGGCTAGCCACGCTGGCAAGCTGACGGCATGGCGTTCGGCGACTACCAGCTGGAGATCTACCTTCGGGGTCTGTCGGGAGTCATGCCGATGCTGCCGATGTCCTTTGCCGAACTGGAGGCCAAGGCGCAGGCGGCGATGCCGCCGTCGGTGTGGTCCTATGTCGCCGGCGGCGCCGGTGACGAACACACCCAGCGGTCCAACCGCACCGCGTTCGACCGGTGGGGCCTCGTCCCGCGCATGTTCGTCGGCGCCACCGAGCGTGATCTGCGCGTCGACGTCTTCGGGATGACGCTGCCCGCACCGGTGTTCATGGCGCCGATCGGCGTCGCCGGCATCTGCACCCAGGACGGTCACGGCGACCTGGCCGCCGCCCGCGCCGCCGCGCGGACCGGGGTACCCATGGTGGTCTCCACCCTCACCGCCGATCCACTCGAAGCCATCGCGGGTGAATTCGGCGACACCCCAGGCCTTTTCCAGCTGTACACCCCCAAGGACAAAGATCTGGCCGCCAGCCTCGTGCGGCGCGCCGAGTCGGCCGGATACAAGGGCATCGTCGTCACCCTCGACACCTGGCTGCCCGGGTGGCGTCCCCGCGACCTGGCGACGGCGAACTTCCCCCAGCTGCGGGGTCAGTGCCTGGCCAACTACACCAGCGATCCGGTCTTCGTCGCCGGGTTGTCGCAGCCGCCCGACCAGAACGTGCAGGCCGTGGTGCTGCGTTGGGTCGAACTCTTCGGCAACCCGCTGACCTGGGACGATCTGCCGTGGCTGCGGTCGCTCACCGCCCTGCCTCTGATCGTCAAGGGCATCTGCCACCCCGACGACGCACGCCGGGCGCGGGACGGCGGCGTCGACGGCATCTACTGCTCCAACCACGGCGGTCGCCAGGCCAACGGCGGGCTGCCCGCACTGGACTGCCTGCCCGGTGTCGTCGAAGCGGCCGGCGGGCTGCCGGTGCTGTTCGACTCCGGGATCCGCAGCGGCGCCGACATCGTCAAGGCCCTGGCCCTGGGTGCGACGGCCGTGGGAATCGGACGGCCCTACGCCTACGGACTGGCCCTGGGCGGCTCCGACGGCGTCGTCCACGTACTGCGGTCGCTGCTCGCCGAGGCCGACCTCATCATGGCCGTCGACGGGTATCGCACCCGGACCGATCTGACGCCCGAGGCGCTGCGGCGCGTCGACTGACCAGCCGCCGCATCGTCTGCGACGGTGGGGTCGTGGGAGACGACCCAGGGGACACCGCCGCGACCCTCGCGGCCTTCGACCAGTACCTCGCCCTCGAGCGCGGCCGCTCCGACCACACCCGCCGTGCCTACCTGGGCGATCTGCGGTCACTGTTCGAATTCATGGAGGAGCGTGCGCCCGGGTCCGGTCTCGGCGCTCTCAGCCTGCCGGTGTTGCGGTCATGGCTGGCCGCGCAGGCCTCCGCCGGCGCAGCGCGCACGACGCTGGCCCGGCGCACCTCGGCGGTCAAGACCTTCACGGCGTGGGCGGCGCGGCGCGGCATGCTGACCAGTGACCCGGCCGCGCGGCTGCAGATGCCCAAAGCGCGGCGGACCCTACCCGCCGTGCTGCGTCAGGACCAGGCGCTTGACGCCATGGCAGCGGCCGATTCCGGTGCGCAACAAGGGGATCCGCTGGCGTTGCGGGACCGGCTGATCGTCGAGATGCTCTACGCGACCGGTATCCGTGTCAGCGAGCTGTGCGGGCTGGACATCGACGACGTCGACACCTCGCGGCGGCTGCTGCGGGTGCTGGGAAAGGGCAACAAACAGCGCACCGTCCCGTTCGGCGAACCCGCCGAGGCCGCGTTGCGGGCGTGGCGCACCGATGGCCGACCCGCACTGGCCACCGCACAGTCCGGCCCGGCGCTGCTGCTGGGCGCCCGCGGCCGTCGCCTCGACCAACGACAGGCCCGCACCGTGGTGCACCAGACCATCGCCGCCGTCGGCGGGGCGCCCGACATCGGTCCGCACGGTCTGCGCCACAGCGCCGCCACGCACCTGCTGGAAGGCGGAGCCGACCTGCGCATCGTGCAGGAGCTGCTGGGTCATTCGACGCTGGCCACCACCCAGCTCTACACCCACGTCACGGTGGCGCGGCTGCGTGCCGTCCACGACCAGGCGCATCCGCGGGCGTGATCGGGCTCGCATTCGTGCCCCGGCTCGCGGTCGCGATCGTGCCCCACTTCCGCCGCGGGCGTGCCCCATTTCCGCCGCGCGCGTGCCCCACTTCCGCCGCGCGCGTGCCCCATTTCCGCCGCGAGCGTGCGTGAACTCCGCTCGCACCACGGCGTGTCGCCCGCAGACTCGCACGGTCGCGGGAAACGGAGGGGGCTTGCGGGGCTATTGAGAGGCGAGGGGTTTGAGGCGGATCGGCGTTCCGGCCAGCAGTCCGAGCGGGTCGACGTAGTCGGCCCTGGCGGCCGGACCCCACATCGCGCCCCAGTGCAGGCAGGCGGGCGCCGGGCAGCCCGGGTGGCCGGCCTGCAGTTCACCCAGGCCGGCGCCGGCGGCAACGGTCTGACCGGCGCGCACGGCCGGGGTCACCGGCTCGTAGCTGGTGCGCAGCCCACCCGGATGGGCGATCGACACGAGTGGGCGCCCGGCCAGCGTGCCGGCGAACACCACCGTGCCCGCCGCCGCGGCATACACCGGCTGTCCGGCCGCCGCCGCCAGGTCGACGCCGCGGTGGCCGCGGTTCCAGTTGGGTGACGGAGCGTCGAAATGCCGCACCACCGCGGCGGGTGCGGGGCGCAGCGGCCAGTCCAGCCGCGTGCCGTCCGCGCGCGCCTGCCCGCACGCCACGGTGAGTACGGCGACGGCGATCGCGGCGGCAGGCGCATGCATCCGTCCAGCTCAACGCATCGGGACGGGGCGCCACCAGACCCGCCCGCGGATCTGTGGATGGCTCCCGCACTGTGTAAAAGCACCCTTTTCCGGCGTGTAAACTCCCTAGTGCAGCCCGTCCGAACGGGCTGACTTCGCGTGTCTGCACCACGACCTCCGGGTCGTATCCGGATGCCGGCGGTCTCGCCTCGAGGTCCTCTCGGGTCGGGTCCGGCAACCCGTGGACACCAGGGCCCGGCGTCACCCGATGCCGAGCGACAACCGACAACAAAGTAAGGCCACCACATCATGGCTGTTGTAACCATGAAACAGCTGCTGGACAGCGGCACCCACTTCGGACATCAGACCCGTCGCTGGAACCCCAAGATGAAGCGATTCATCTTCACCGACCGCAACGGCATCTACATCATCGACCTGCAGCAGACGCTGACCTACATCGACAAGGCGTACGAGTTCGTCAAGGAGACCGTCGCCCACGGCGGCTCGGTGCTCTTCGTCGGAACCAAGAAGCAGGCGCAGGAATCCATCGCCGACGAGGCCACCCGCGTCGGCATGCCGTATGTCAACCAGCGCTGGCTGGGCGGCATGCTCACGAACTTCTCCACCGTCCACAAGCGTCTGCAGCGCCTCAAGGAACTCGAGGCCATGGAGCAGACCGGTGGTTTCGAGGGTCGCACCAAGAAGGAAATCCTGATGCTGACCCGCGAGAAGAACAAACTGGAGCGGTCGCTGGGTGGCATTAGAGACATGCAGAAGGTGCCATCGGCGATCTGGGTCGTCGACACCAACAAGGAGCACATCGCCGTCGGCGAGGCCCGCAAGCTGGGCATTCCCGTCATCGCGATCCTCGACACCAACTGCGACCCCGACCTGGTCGACTACCCGATCCCGGGCAACGACGACGCCATCCGCTCGGCGGCCCTGCTGACCAAGGTGGTCGCCTCCGCGGTGGCCGAGGGTCTGCAGGCCCGTGCCGGCGTGGGCAGCGGCGACGGCAAGCCCGAGGCCGAAGCCGCCGAACCTCTCGCCGAATGGGAGCAGGAGCTGCTGGCGGGCGCCTCGACGGGTGCCGCCGACGCGACCGCGGGCGCCACCGACACCACCGACGTTTCCTGAATTCCAAGGAAAGGCTTGAGTATGGCTAACTACACCGCTGCCGACGTCAAACGACTCCGGGACCTCACCGGCGCCGGGATGCTCGACTCGAAGAACGCCCTGGTCGACGCCGACGGCGACTTCGACAAGGCCGTCGAGCTGCTGCGCATCAAGGGTGCCAAGGACGTCGGCAAGCGCGCCGAGCGCGCGACGGCCGAGGGTCTGGTGGCCGCCAAGGACGGCGCGCTCATCGAGCTGAACTCCGAGACCGACTTCGTCGCCAAGAACGCCGAGTTCCAGGCGGTGGCCGACCAGATCGTCACCGCCGCGGCCGCCTCCAAGGCCGTCGACGTCGACGCGCTGAAGGCCGCCAAGGTCGGCGACACGACGGTCGAGCAGACCATCGCGGACCTGTCGGCCAAGATCGGCGAGAAGCTCGAGCTGCGTCGCGCCACCTACTTCGACGGCACCGTCGAGACATACCTGCACAAGCGGGCGGCCGACCTGCCGCCCGCGGTGGGTGTGCTGGTCGAGTACACCGGCGCGGACGCGGCCAAGGCCAAGGAGGCCGCCCACGCGGTGGCTCTGCAGATCGCCGCGCTGAAGGCTCGTTACCTCACCCGTGAGGACGTGCCGGCAGACATCGTCGCCAACGAGCGGCGCATCGCCGAGGAGACCGCCCGCAACGAGGGCAAGCCCGAACAGGCGCTGCCCAAGATCGTCGAGGGCCGCGTGACCGGCTTCTACAAGGACGTCGTGCTGCTGGACCAGCCGTCGGTGTCCGACAACAAGAAGTCCGTCAAGGCGCTCCTGGACGAGGCCGGGGCGACCGTGACGCGGTTCGTCCGCTTCGAGGTCGGCCAGGCCTGACGCCGCGCCCACAACGGCATCCCGGGAGGGGCCGGACCCATCGTGGTCCGGCCCCTCTCGCCTTTCCCGGGCGCGTGACCGCATCCCGCCGGGCGGTTTGCGCGGCCGGTGCGGGCGACGACACCCGGGGCGGACGCGAGTGTGCCATCCGCCGCGGAATCCGAATACGGTGAGCTGCCGGCCGTGGTGCACCGCACCGGCGCCGGATCCGAGGTCAGAGTGCCCGAGTTGTCCTGCGCGCCGCAGCGGGGCGCGCCGTGCCGGCGGGCAGCCGGTAGAGTGACGACGAAATCCGTTGCCTCCTAGTGCTTCTCTGCCTGCGCTGACGATACGGTTTGTTTACACAAACCCCTGCGAGTTAACGCGCGCGACATTCCGAGCGGCGGCGGGCGAAATAACCCGAACCCACCATCCCTGTTTGTGGAGACCCCTGCGCCCACAACGACCCCTTTCCGATCACCGCCGATCGCCACCACCACCGGCAATACGTTCGGGTGTCTGGTCCGTTTCGCCCTGGCCAACATCCGGCGCCGCCCGGAACGGTTTGTGCTGTCCGTGCTCGGCATCGCGCTGGCGATCGCCTGTGTCACGGTGGTGCGGACGATCTCGGCGAGTTTCGCCATCACCGGGGCGGATTCGGTCACCGATGTCCTCGGTGGAGCACAGCTGTGGGTGGTTCCCGCGGCGGGTGTGCACTTCGACCAGGATGCCCGGGCGCTGGTCGCCGAAGGCCCCGCACCGGTGATCACCGTCCCCGCGGGCTGGCGGGCCGTGCACACCCTCTCCGGCGTCACCGAGCTCGGCGGGCACACCGTCTCCGTGCGGGGTACCGACGAAATCCCTTCGGGGCAGGCGATTGTCAGTCCCGCGCTGGCGTCGCGGCTCGGCGTCGACCCCGGCGCATCGCTGCAATTCGGCGGTCAGTCACTGACGGTGCAGACCTCCGGCAGCGGTGAGTCGGTCCTCGTGCCCGCGGACGTGGCCAGGACGGTGGTCGGCGACAACGGCTGGTGGACGGTGTACGCACCACCCGGCCAGGAGAAAAAGCGCGATCTGGCAACCCAATTCGGTGCCGCGGTCGGCCTTCCCGCCACGCCGGATCCGGCGGTGATGCCCGACGCGGGTGGCTCGGGCCTGATCTATGACACGGTCGGCGGAACGGGTCCGCTCGGCTTCGAGCAGCGGTACTCGGCGGTGTTCTCGGGCAAGGTGACCAGCTCAACGCTCGGATTGATATCCACCATCGGGCTGGGGCTCGGGTTCGTCATCGCGGTGTCGTCGTTCCTGGCCGCCGTTGCCGAACGCAAGCGTGAGTTCGGCATCATGTCGAGCATCGGGCTCGCCGACGAGGTGCTCTACTTCTTCCTCGTCGAGTCGGCGATCGTCTTCCTTGCCGCCTATGTTGTCGGTGTCCTCGGCGCGGGTATCGCTGTGTCACTGGTGATCCCGGGCATCGCCACACCGACGGCGTGGCTGCAGGCCTCGGCCATGGTCGCGGCGTTCCTGCCAGCGATGTCCATCGCCGGCGCGCTGATACCGGTGCACCGGCTGCTGCAACAACGTCCCGTCGACCTGCTGGGGGGACGCTGATGCTGACCTACGGGTTGTCCTACGGCTGGCTCTCGGCGCGCCGCCGCATCCGCGAGATGGTACTCCCGGTGGTGACCACCGCGACGGGCGCGTTCCTGGTGGTGCTCGTCTTCGGGATGTCGGCGGGTATCCGGGCGCAGTCCGCGTCGCTCGGGCACGCCGAGGAACTCGACCGTGCCGTCATCCTCATCGCCGTCACCGTGCTGCTGGTGGGCGTCGTCGAGGTCGCCGTCGCCACCACGCGCACCGTCGCGCACCGCACCCGGGAACTGGGGGTCCTCGGTGCCAACGGGATTCCCCGCCGGCCGGTGGTCGCCGCGCTGCTGGTGGAGCCGCTGGTCGCCGCCGTGCTCGGCGCTCTGCTGGGCGCCGTACTCGCCACCATCACCGGCGCGGTCCTGCAACTGGCCGGACTCGTCCCCACCGGGGTGTCCTACCCGGGCCTGCTGCTGGGTGCCCTGATCGCCGTCGGCGTCAGTGTGGTGGCCGCGTTGGCCACCAGCATCCTGCCCACCTGGAACGCCGCATCCCGTCCACCGATCCGATCCCTGTCGTCTGGAGGCTGACCTCAACCATGACCGCCCTCGAAGAGAACGCCCCGGCCGTCGACACGCAGGCGGCCGCACCGGTCATCGCCATCAGTGACGTGTGGAAGCTGCACAAACTCGGCGACGAAGTGGTCAAAGCGCTGGTGGCCGCGGATCTGACCGTGATGCCGGGCGAATTCGTCTGTCTGATGGGACCCAGCGGCAGCGGCAAGTCCACACTGCTCAACATCATCGGCGGCCTCGACCGCCCGACCAAGGGCACGGTGACGGTCGCCGGGCAGGACACGGCGCGGCTCACCGAAAGCCAGTTCGCCGCGCTGCGGCACGACACCATCGGTTTCATCTTCCAGAGCTACAACCTGATCCCGTTCCTGTCTGCGGTGGAGAACGTCGAGCTGCCGCTGATGTTCGAACCCTACGACCGTAAAGCGCTGCGCAAGAGGGCAGTCGAACTTCTCGAGCTGGTCGGTCTGAGTCACCGGATTCACCACCAGCCGACCAAGATGTCCGGAGGGGAGCAGCAGCGCACCGCCATCGCGCGGTCGCTGATCTCCAACCCGACGCTCGTCCTGGCCGACGAGCCGACGGCCAACCTCGACCACCGGACGGGGGAGACGGTGGTGCGCATGCTGCGCGACCTGTGTTCGACGCTGGGCGTCACCGTGGTCGCGAGCACCCACGACCCCACGGTGGCCGACGAAGCGAGCCGTGTCGTCCGCATGAAAGACGGACAAATCATCAAGTGACCCAACCGTTCTGGGAGACACATCAATGACACAAGAACTCGAGGCCGCACCGCCCTCCGACCGCGACAAGCTCATGACGACCGAGCTGGTGCCGGAGCAGATCCTGCCGAAGGTGATGAGCACCTTCGGCCTCACCGCCGCCTACGTCTTCATCATCTGCTGGATCACCGGGTCGTCGGTGATGGCCACGGGAGGATGGACCGCCATCCCGATGTGGGTGCTCGGCATCCTCACCTTCCTCGTCCCGGCCGGTATGGCGGTCGTCGAACTCGGCAACCTGTGGCCCGGCCAGGGTGGTGTCTACATCTGGGCCACCCGCACGATGGGTGAGACGTGGGGCTTCATCGGCGGCTACCTGTCGTGGGTGCCGGTGATCCTCAACGCCGCGTCGTCGCCGGCGGTGGTGCTGTCGTTCCTGCTGCTGGCATTCCACGCCGAACTGGGCGTGACGACGAGCGTCATCCTGCAGCTGGTCATCTTGTGGACGGTGATCGGGCTGGCGTTGGCGAAACTCGCGGCCAGCCAGCGAATCATGAACGTCGTCTTCGTCGTGTTCGGCGCGCTCGCGCTCACCATCTTCATCTCGGGGCTGCTGTTCGCCATCAAGAACGGCTCCGCGACACCGTTCAACTGGCATGACGCCACGATTCCCAACTTCGCCGTGGCGGGCTTCCTCTACGGCACGGTGCTGCTGTACCTGCTCGGCGTCGAGACTCCGTACAACATGGGTGCGGAGTTCCTGTCGGTGCGCAAGAGTGGACCGCGGATGATCCTGTGGGGATCGGCGGCGCTGGTGGCCATCTACCTGCTGACGACCCTCGGCACGATGATGGCGCTGCCCACCGACGAGATCGACGCCGTCACGGGTGTCATCGGCATGCTGGACGTCGCCGGCTTCCCCGGCTTGATGGAAGTCTGCGCAGTGGTACTGGCCCTCATCATCGTCGTGGCGTTGATGACCTACCAGGTCGCCTACTCCCGGCTGATCTTCGTCTCGGGCCTGGAGCGCCATCTGCCGCGCATCTTCACCCACCTCAATCCGCGCACCCGGAATCCGGTGTCCGCCATCCTGATCCAGGGTGTCATCTCGTCGCTGATCCTGGTCGGACTGTACTCGCAGAGCAGTCTGGTCAACACCACCATCTTCCTGCAGGGCGGGCTGTCCACCGTGTGGTTGATCTCGGGCTTCTTCTTCCTGTTCCCGGTGGTGATCGCCCGCAAGAAGTACGCGGATCGCTATGAGAACGAGACGTTCTGGCGTATCCCCGGCGGCATGGTCGGCGTCTGGATCACCGTGATCGTCGGCACGATCGGCACCATCGGCGGCATCTATTACTCGTTCGCCAAGTCGTGGCTCGCGAGCTCGGGTGTCGGGGATGCCGAGTGGATGATGTGGGTGGGCAGCATCAGCCTTGCGATGGTGGCGCTGGGTGTCGTGGTCTACTTCTTCGGCCGACGCTCGGCGCACAAGACCAGCCAGGAAGACGCGCTGGCGCACCTCGCGGTGTTCGACCTCACCAAAGAATCGGAGGAGACGACCAAATGACCATGGACAGCACCGTATTGAGCACACCGGGCACCGGTGATTCAATCCGCTATCCACTGGATCCGCTGACCGGCGCCGAGATCGAGGATGCGGCGCGCATCATCTCCGATTCCGAATACGGCACTCCCACACTGAAGTTCGTCATGATTCAGCTGGCGGAGCCGGCCAAGACCCCCGAACTCACCTTCGACGCCGCGGTTCCGGTGCCGCGGCAGGCGTTCGTCACGATGTACGACGCGGCGGCGAAGATGATCTACGAGGCGATCGTCGACCTGTCGGCCGGGGTGATCGATTCGTGGACGCCGATCCCGGGCAAGTTCCCGTCCTACCTCGTCGAACACATGACGGGGGTGGAGGAGAAGGTCCGGGAAGATCCGCGCTGGCAGGAGGCGATGCGCATACGCGGTGTCACCGATTTCGACCTGGCCATGATCGATCCGTGGCCCGCCGGATACTACGGTTCGGGTGACGCCTACGAGAATTCGCCGCTGATCTGCCGTCCGTTGACCTTCATGCGGGCCGCGGCGGGGGAGCACGGGTACGCCCGGCCCGTGGAAGGGCTGATCGTCACCTTCAACCTCGACACCATGGAGGTCGTCGGCGTCGAGGACCACGGTGTGGTGCCACTACCGCCCAAGGCGGGCAACTACTCCGCGGAATTCATGTTCGACCCGGACAACCGGCCCGCATTCAGCGAGTTCCGTCCCGACGTGAAGCCGATCGAGATCACCCAGCCCGACGGGCCGAGCTTCACCGTCGACGGCTGGAACGTCACCTGGCAGAAGTGGTCACTGCGGGTGGGGTTCAATCCGCGCGAGGGGATCGTCCTGCACGAGGTGACCTACACCGACCGCGGTGTGCAGCGGCCGATCATGTACCGCGCGTCGCTCTCGGAGATGGTGGTGCCCTACGGCGACTCGTCGCCGACGCACTGGAACAAGAATGTTTTCGACATGGGTGAGGTGGGGATGGGCTTCTCGGCCAATCCGCTGACCCTGGGTTGCGACTGCCTCGGTGAGATCTTCTACTTCGACGCCACCGTCAACGATTCCGACGGTAACGCCGTGACGATTCCCAACGCCATCTGCATGCACGAGGAGGACTACGGAATCTCCTGGAAGCACACCGACTTCCGTACCGAAGAGGTCGAGGTCAGGCGGTCGCGGCGGCTGGTGGTCTCGATGATCTGCACGGTCGGCAACTACGAGTACGGATTCTTCTGGTACTTCTACAACGACGCGTCCATCGAAGTCGAGGTGAAACTGACCGGTGTGCTGACGACCGGCTCGGTGCCCGAAGGCGAGAGCCCGCGTTGGGGCAAGATGGTGGCGCCCGGCATCTACGGTCCCAATCACCAGCACTTCTTCAACTTCCGGCTGGACATGAACATCGACGGGCCGGGAAACAGCGTCTACGAGGTGGATTCGATCCCCGAGCCCGATCCCGAGCGCAACCCGCATCACAACGCGTGGATCACGCGCGACACCCTGGTGGCCTCCGAAGCCGAGGGCGGCCGGGACTGGGAGTTCACCACCGGCCGGTACTGGAAGGTCGCCAACCCGTCCAAGGTCAACGAGGTCGGCAGCCCCGTCGCCTACAAACTGGTCCCGCGCGAAGTGGTTCCGGTGATGGTGCAGGAGGGTTCCTACATCTACGACCGCGCGCGGTTCGTACAGCACAACCTGTGGGTGACCAAATACGACCAGAAGGAGATGTTCGCCGCGGGCGACTACATGTACCAGTGCGCCGAGGCGCAGGGACTGCCGCAGTTCGTCGCCGACGATGCGGCGCTGGAAGACACCGACGTCGTGCTGTGGTACACCGTCGGCGCACACCACATCGTGCGGCCGGAGGACTGGCCGGTGATGCCCTGCGCCTACATCGGATTCCACCTCAAACCGCTCGGATTTTTCGACGGCAACCCCGCCCTGGACCTCCCGCCGTCACCGCCGAAGGCCTGCCACCACCACTGACCGGCGGCGGGGCCGCCGGCTCTCCCGTGAGGCCCCGCGCCGGCGATGGCCTCGCCGGGGGTCCGGCGGTCCCTGGCAGCCCGCTGTACACCTGGTGACAATGGGCTGATGGACCAGACGCAGCTTGCCGACTTCCTGCGGACCCGACGCGAGTCGCTGGCACCTGCGGACGTGGGGTTGCCCGCCGGATCCCGGCGGCGCACCAGGGGCTTGCGCCGCGAAGAGGTCGCGGCGCTGGCACTGATCTCGACGGACTACTACTGCCGGATGGAGCAGCGGCGCGGCCCGCAGCCCTCGGTGGAGGTGCTGGCGTCGTTGGCCAGGGCGCTGCGGTTGAGTCTGGACGAACGCGATCACCTGTTCCGGCTGGCCGGGCATAACGCGCCGGCCCGCACCGCCGTCGGTGAGCATGTCAGTCCGGCCGTGCTGCGGATCCTGGACCGCCTGCAGGACACACCGGCGCAGGTGGTGTCGGCGCTGGGGGAGGCGTTGGTGCAGACCGCCCCGGCGCGGGCGCTGCTGGGTGACCAGACGTCCTATCGGGGTTTCGCCCGCAGCGTGGGGTACCGCTGGTTCACCGACGACCGGACCCGCGCGATGTACCCGGTCGAGGACCACGCAGCGCTCGCCCGGTCCTACGTGGCCAGCGCCAGGATGGCCTACGCCCGCGACGGAGCCGGGTCGCGGGCGGCGCAGCTCGTCGAGGATCTGCTGCGCCGCAGCGCCGAGTTCGCCGAGCTGTGGAAGCAGCACGATGTCGGCCATCCGCACGAGCTGAGCAAGCGCATCGTGCATCCGAAACTCGGACTGCTGGAGCTGCACTGCCAGACCCTTCTGGATGTGGCGCAGTTGCACACGCTGTTGGTCTTCACCGCGGACCCGGGAACACCGAGCCACGCCAAGCTCGCCGCGCTGGGCGCAGACCCGCAGGCGTACCTGCGCGACGACGTCGACCCGGCATGGCAGGCGGAGAGCCAGCGGGTCGCCGGCGGTTCACACCCGTGACCTCTCAGCCCTCGTGGCCGCCGTCGAAACGGTGGTGGCCCACGACGGCCGACAGGTCGAGTTTGGTGTGGCTGTCCGAGCCGGGGACGGCCAGGTAGATCACCACGCGCTGGCCGGCATCCACGCAGGAGAACGTCTCCCGCTGCAGGTCGATGAGGCCGAGTTCGGGGTGCACGATACGACACTGCCTGGCGGGCTGGACACCTGCGGGTGCGCGTCGCCAGAGTTCGGCGAACTCGTCACTGCGGTGCAGTAGCAGGCGCACGAGATCCGTTGCCGCAGCGTGGTCATGGCGATGGGCCAGGGTGTGGTGCAGGTCGGCGGCGATCTCGGCGCCGATGAGGAGGTGTTCGCCGGCGGGGTGGCGCCGCCGTTCCGCGGGGTCGGTGAACCACCGGTGGTACGTACTTCGCGCCCACCCCGTGTAGCCGGTCAGATCGCCGAACAGTGTTCGCGCCGAAGGCGTCTGATACAGCACCTCGCCGAGAGGGTCGATGGCCACGGCCGGCGTGTCGGAAAGCCTGCCGAGTACGTGCATCACCCCGGCATCCAGATGAGCCAACTCCCTGTGATCGTCGATGGCATAGCCGGCGGCGGCGAACAGTTGGTCACGGCCGGCGCGGGTGAACCGCAGGCCGCGCGCGATGCCGGCCAGCATGACAGGCGACGGGCGCGGCCCACGGTGCCGTTCGGATCGGTGGCGTTCCAACCGGCTGTAGTACGCAGCCGACATCGAACACAGGGCGGCGGCCTCCTCACGGCGCAGTCCCGGCGTGCGTCGCCGCGGGCCTCGAGACAGCCCCACGTCCTCCGGCTGCAATGCCCGCCTGCGCGTGCGCAGCAGATCGGACACCTGGGCGAGATCGATCCCTGAGGACATCACGGCTCGATGGTCGGGCAGGAGGACCCGGGCGGGGAAGGCTCCGCTCATCCGGGGACCGCCGATCCCCGGATGCGACGGAGCCGACGGGGGGACCGTCGATCAGTGGATAACTGCCCCCTGAATGCGATCCGGGGATCCTGGCAGCGTGGAGTTCACGGAGTACGACGACGAGTGAGGAGAACTTCATGGCCCGCAAGACAGATGTGATCGTGCCGGACCTGGGCGGCCGGCTGGCCATCGTGACGGGCGCCAGCGACGGTATCGGATTCGGGTTGGCGGGTCGGCTGGCCGCGGCGGGCGCGGAGGTCATCCTGCCGGTGCGCAACGCCGAGAAGGGCCGGTCAGCCCTCGATCGCATCCGCGACGCGGTGCCAGGTGCGGGGGTCGGCACCCGTCGACTGGATCTGTCGTCGCTGCAATCGGTCGCCGACCTGGCCGGTGAGCTGCTCGCCGAAGGGCGGCCGATCCACATCCTGATCAACAACGCCGGAGTGATGAACCCGCCCAGCCGTCAGACCACCGTCGACGGGTTCGAACTTCAGTGGGGCACCAATCATCTGGGACATTTCGCACTGACCGCGCGGCTGTTGCCCCTACTACGCGCAGGCAATGCGCGGGTCACCACCCAATCGAGCATCTCTGCGCGTTCCAACGCGATCAATTGGGACGATCCGAACTTCGAGAAGTCCTACTCGGCCGCACGGGCCTACAGCCAGTCCAAGATCGCCAACCTGATGTTCGCTCTGGAGCTCAACCGGCGCAGCGACCACGGCGGCTGGGGCATCACCAGCAATGCCGCGCACCCCGGCGTCACCGCGACCAACCTGCTTGCCGCTCAACCTCATATGGGTCGCACGACCGACACGGTCTCGGTCCGCGTGATCCGGTCCCTGGCCCGCACCGGTCTCCTCACGCAGACCGTCGACCAAGGTATGTTGCCCGCCCTCTATGCGGCAACCAACCCCGCGGCCGAAGGAGGAAAGTTCTATGGGCCGAAGGGGTTTCAACATCTGACGGGTGCTCCCGCCGAGCAGGAGGTCTATGCGCCAGCCCGTGACATGGCCGAGGCCGCCCGGCTCTGGAGCCTGTCCGAACAACTCGTCGGTATGCCGTTCGCGGTGCGGTAGCCGAGCCGTGCGCGCACTCGGCGGGATGGTCGCATGCCCGACTGGCCGCTAGCCCAACTCGCGGCACACCTGCGCGGCGGCGCGTGTCAGTGATTGCGCACCTTCACGCAGCGCCTGCTCGATCGGAGTGCCCTCGGCGGTGATGGCGACCAACCGGTCCACACCGTGCTCCAGCAGGACCTCGGCGTCGGGTGCGACACGTCCGGCGAAGATCACCACTCGGGCGCCGCTGCCCCTGGCCACCTGTGCGACACCGAACGGCGTCTTTCCCATCACCGTCTGCGCGTCCACGCTGCCTTCGCCGGTGAACACCCAGTCCGCGCCGCGCACCGCCTCTTCGAGGCCCACGGTTTCGGCGACCTCCTCGACGCCGGGTTTGCTTTCCGCGCCGAGGAATTCGAGGAACGCGAACCCGAGTCCGCCCGCCGCGCCCGCGCCGGGCACCACCGATTTCACCTCTCCGCGGGCCGCGGAGGCCACCGTCACCAACCGGGCCAGCGCGGATTCGAGCCGTTCGACGTCGGCGGGGGTGGCGCCCTTCTGCGGGCCGAACACCGCGCTGGCCCCCGACGGTCCCAACAGGGGAGCGGTGACGTCGCAGGCCAGGCGGATGCGGACGGAATCCAGTCGCGGATCGAGTCCGTCGAGGTCGATGCCACTCAACTGCCCGAGTGCTGCTCCGCCGGGCGGCAGCGGGTTGCCGTCGGCATCGCTGAACACCGCCCCGAGTGCCGTGAGCATTCCGGTCCCGGCATCGTTGGTGGCAGAGCCGCCGAGGCCCACCAAGAATTCGGTGGCACCGTGGTCCAGCGCCGAGGAGATCAACTGGCCCACGCCGAAGCTGCTGGCCCGCAACACGTCCCGGTCCTTGGGCGCGATCAGCTCGATTCCGGCGGCGGCGGCGACCTCGATCACCGCCAGGTTGCGGTCGGCGATATAGCCGTATTTGGCGACGATCGGACGCCCGAGCGCGTCCTGGGCGTCCACGGAGACGTAGTCACCGTCGAGGGCGTCCACCACTGCCTCGACGGTGCCTTCGCCGCCGTCGGCCATCGGTACGCCGACCCATTCGGCGTCGGGGATCACCGACAGGACGCCGTCGCGCAGGGCCGCGACCGCCTCCCCGGCGCTCATCGACTCTTTGAACGAGTCCGGGGCGAGGACGATCTTCATGCGACCGGTGTCAGTGGCGGGCGGCCGGCGAGGACGGCGGCGGCGTTGTCGATCGCGAGGACGGCCATCGCATCGCGGGTGTGTTCCCCCGCGCTGCCGATGTGCGGGGTGAGGACGAGGTTGGGCACGTCAAGCAGTCTAGGGTCGACGGTGGGTTCGTTCTCGAACACGTCCAGTGCGGCCCCCCGGATCCGGCCCGTGCGCAGCGCGGCGATCAGCGCCTCCTCGTCGACCACTCCGCCGCGCGCGGTGTTGACCAGGTACGCGGTGGGTTTCATCGCGGCGAATGCCGCGGCGTCGATCAGGTGACGGGTCTGCGGTGTGAGCGGGGTGAGCACGCTGATCACGTCGCTGTCTGCCAGCAGGGTGGCGGTGTCGACGAAGGTCACCCCGTCCTCCACGGTGCCGGGTGAGCGGCTGCGCGCGGTCGCGTGCACCCGCATGTCGAATGCCTGCGCGCGGCGCGCCAGCGCGCGCCCGATGCGGCCATAGCCCAGGATGCCCAGTGTCGCGCCGGCGCTGATGTCGAGCCCGACCAGCATGCGCGGGCCCCAGGTCCACGGCTGCCCGGACCGCAGGAACCGATCGGCCTCGGCGACGCGGCGCGCAGCGGCCAGGATCAGCGCGAACGTGTGATCGGCCGTCGCACCGTCGAGCACGCCGGGGGTGTTGGTGACCATGACCCCCGCCGCGCGGGCCGCGTCCATGTCGATGTTGTCGTAGCCGACCGCCATGTTCGCGACGACCCGCAGCTGTGGACCGGCCACGGCCAGCAGCGCCGCGTCGACGCGTTCGGTCACGGTGACGACGGCCGCGCCGGCGCCGGCTATCCCGGCCTCGAGTTCGGCGCTGCTCGGCGGCGCCTCGCCGCCGAGCCGCAGCGGCAGGTCCAGGGATCGCAGGTGTGCCATCGCACGATCTGTCAGCAGCCGGGACACGTACAGCGGCTCGGCGGGTGATTCGGCCATTGGTGCTTCCTCGGGCGGGGTCCGGTCACGGTGAACCCTACCGGGCGGGGTGGCTCCGGATTCTGCGGTGCGAGCGCCCGAATCGCGATCCGCGGGCAGCTCCCCGCCGACCCTCAAGAACATTGACATCTGTCAATTTGATTGATACTACGGGACGATGAGTACACCACAGGAGTTGTTCGAATCGGCCTACCGCGGCGAGGCCCCGCAGTTCGAGGGAATCCGTCCGCCGTGGAGCATCGGCGAACCCCAACCCGAGATCGCCGCGCTCATCGAGCAGGGCCGGATCCATGGTGAGGTCCTCGACGCCGGTTGTGGTGAGGCCGCCGTCTCGCTGCACCTCGCCGAACGGGGTTTCACCACCGTCGGGCTGGACCAGTCGCCCACCGCGATCGAACTCGCCCGGGCCGAGGCCGCCCGGCGCGGACTGCGCACCGCCAGTTTCGCCGTCGCCGACATCAGCGCATTCACCGGCTACGACGGCCGGTTCGGGACCATCGTCGACAGCACGCTGTTCCATTCGATGCCCGTCGAGGCGCGGGAGGGTTACCAGGAGTCCATCGTGCGGGCGGCCGCGCCGGGCGCATCGTATTTCGTGCTGGTGTTCGACCGGGCCGGCATGCCAGAGGGTGGACCCGTGAACGCGGTGTCGGAGCCGGAGTTGCGGGAAATCGTGTCGAGGTACTGGGTGATCGACGAGATCCGGCCCGCCCGCATCCACGCCAACGTGCCGGAGAGCTTCACCGACTTCGAGGGGTTCGCCGGTATGGATCTCCGTGACGAGGCCGCGGGCCGCAAGTCGATCGGCGCCTGGTTGCTGTCGGCGCACCTGGCCTGATCCCGGCTGGAGCCGCCGAACCCTCAACCCGGGCAAAGTGGCAGGCCCGCCATGAGGCAGGATAGAAGTGCCGTCTGAGGACAGCGCCCGGATGGCACTTCTATACGAGGAGATCGATGGCGGAGCCAGATGTCGCGGGTGAGCCGACGTCGAACGGGGCGTCGGAGCTGACACCGGCGAGCACACCGCCGCTGACGGCCGCAGCGGCGCCGATCCGGTCGCAGTACTCCCGGGTTCTGCTCAAGCTCGGCGGCGAGATGTTCGGCGGCGGTCAGGTCGGCCTGGATCCCGACGTGGTCGCCCTGGTGGCCCGCCAGATCGCCGAGGTGGTCCGCAGCGGTGTGCAGGTGGCCGTCGTCATCGGCGGCGGCAACTTCTTCCGCGGCGCGCAGCTACAGCAGCGCGGCATGGAACGCACCCGCAGCGACTACATGGGCATGCTCGGCACCGTGATGAACAGCCTTGCACTGCAAGACTTCCTGCAAAAGGAAGGGATCGACACCCGGGTGCAGACGGCCATCACCATGGGGCAGGTCGCCGAACCCTACATTCCGCTGCGGGCCCGCAGGCACCTCGAGAAGGGGCGTGTGGTGATTTTCGGCGCGGGTATGGGGCTGCCGTACTTCTCGACCGACACCACCGCCGCGCAACGCGCGCTGGAGATCGGCGCCGAGGTGGTCCTGATGGCCAAGGCCGTCGACGGTGTCTTCACCGCCGACCCCCGGGAGGACCCCGGCGCCGAACTCCTCACCGCGATCACCCACCGCGAGGTCATCGACCGGGGCCTGCGGGTGGCCGACGCGACCGCGTTCAGCCTGTGCATGGACAACGGCATGCCGATCCTGGTGTTCAATCTGCTCACCGATGGCAATATCGCCCGTGCGGTCGCGGGTGAGAAAATCGGCACACTGGTCACCACCTGACGGGTTGATGGCAGGGGAGCGCTTGCCGCGGGCGAACACCGCGGGCCGGCGACAGCGACGGGAGAAGACATAGTGATCGACGAAACCCTCTTCGACGCCGAAGAGAAGATGGAAAAGGCGGTTACGGTGGCGCGCGACGATCTGTCGTCGATCCGCACCGGCCGGGCCAACCCGGGCATGTTCTCGCGCATCGTGATCGACTACTACGGTTCGGCGACCCCGATCACGCAGCTGTCCAGCATCAACGTGCCCGAGGCCAGGCTGGTCGTGATCAAGCCCTACGAACAGTCGCAGCTCAAATCCATCGAGGACGCCATCCGCAACTCGGACCTGGGCGTCAACCCGTCCAACGACGGCACGCTCATCCGCGTCGCCATCCCGCAGCTCACCGAGGAACGCCGCCGGGACCTGGTCAAGCAGGCCAAGGCCAAGGGGGAGGACGCCAAAGTGTCGGTGCGCAACATCCGTCGCAAGGCGATGGAGGAGCTCAGCCGCATCAAGAAGGACGGCGAGGCGGGCGAGGACGACGTCAGTCGCGCGGAAAAAGACCTGGACAAATCCACGCACCAGTACACCAATCAGATCGACGAACTGGTGAAGCACAAAGAGGGCGAACTCCTCGAGGTGTGATGAGCGCGTGCGCGAAGAACCGAGAACTTTCAGCTGACCGACAAGCACGCTAATCCTGTGACAGGCACTGACGCCGACCCGGACGCGCCGCATACGCCGGAGAAGAAGACGTCGCGGGCCGGGCGCAACCTGCCCGCCGCCATCGCCGTCGGCAGCTTCCTCGGCGGCACGGTCATCGCCATCCTGCTGTTCGCCCCACGGCTTTGGGTCGCCATCGTGGCGGTGGCGATGTTCGTCGCCACCCACGAGGTCGTGCGCAGGCTCCGCGAGGGCGGATTCGCCATTCCCGTCGTGCCACTGCTGCTCGGCGGCCAGGCCATCATCTGGCTGACGTGGCCGTTCGGCGCGACAGGTGCGTTGGGGGCTTTCGGCGGAACCGTCGTACTCTGCCTGATCTGGCGGCTGCTGTGCGGAGGGCTCAAGGTCGCCCCGACCAACTATCTGCGCGACGTCTCCGTCACGGTGTTCCTCGCCACCTGGATTCCGCTGTTCGGCGCGTTCGGCGTGCTGCTCGTCTATCCCGAAGACGGCTCGGGCCGGGTGTTCTGCCTGATGCTCGGCGTGGTGTTCTCCGACATCGGCGGCTACACCGCGGGTGTGCTGTTCGGCAAACATCCGATGGTTCCGGCCATCAGCCCCAAGAAATCCTGGGAGGGACTGGCCGGATCGCTGGTGTTCGGGATCGCCGCATCGGTGCTGGCGGTGACATTCCTGCTCGACAAACCGGCGTGGGTGGGCATACCACTGGGCCTCATGCTGGTCATCACCGGAACCCTCGGCGACCTGGTCGAATCGCAGGTCAAACGCGACCTGGGCATCAAGGACATGGGTACGCTGCTGCCCGGCCACGGCGGATTGATGGACCGCATCGACTCGGTGCTGCCCTCGGCCGTCGCCACCTGGATCGTGCTGACACTGCTGGCCTGACCCGGGCGCTGCCGCCGACCACAGCGGGCCGGAGCCCCGCGAGCGTCATCGCACCCCCGCAGAGGTGAGATACTGGCCGACGATCATGTCCGTTTCCCTGCCCCTGGTGTTCGACGCCCCGCGCCGCGGTATGCCGCCTCGGCATTTCGCCGACCTCGACGAGGCCGGACGCGCCGCCGCCGTCGCCGAGCTGGGCCTGCCCGCATTCCGTGCGCGACAGCTGGCCAACCAGTACTACGGCCGGCTGATCGCCGATCCGCACGCGATGACCGATCTGCCCGCGGCGCTGCGCGAACCCATCGCCGCGGCGCTCTTTCCGCGCCTGCTCGACGCGGCGCGCGAGATCTCGTGCGACGCGGGGGAGACGCGCAAGACACTGTGGCGCGCGCTCGACGGGACAACCTTCGAGTCGGTGGTGATGCGCTACCCGCAGCGCAACACGGTCTGCATCTCCTCGCAGGCCGGCTGCGGGATGGCATGCCCGTTCTGCGCCACCGGTCAGGGCGGACTCAAGCGCAACCTGTCCACCGCCGAGATCCTCGAACAGGTGCGTGCCGCCGCAGCGGTCCTGCGCGACACCGACGGCGGGGCGCGGCTGTCCAACATCGTCTTCATGGGGATGGGTGAGCCGCTGGCCAACTACAACCGGGTGGTGGCCGCGGTGCGCCGTATCGTCGCGGCCGGTCCGGACGGATTCGGCATCTCGGCGCGGTCGGTGACGGTGTCCACCGTCGGGCTCGCGCCGGCCATCCGCAAGCTCGCCGACGAACATCTCGGCGTCACGTTGGCGCTGTCTTTGCACGCACCCGACGACGAGCTGCGCGACACCCTCGTCCCGGTGAACAACCGGTGGAAAGTCACCGAAGCCCTCGACGCCGCGGAGTACTACGCCGACGTCACCGGGCGACGGGTGTCCATCGAATACGCGCTGATCAGAGACGTCAACGACCAACCATGGCGGGCCGATCTGCTGGGTAAGCGGTTACACGGTGCGCTCGGTGCCCTGGCGCATGTGAACGTCATCCCGCTGAATCCGACGCCGGGCAGTCAGTGGGACGCCAGCCCCAAAGCGGCCGAGCGGGAGTTCGTCCGGCGGGTACGCGAACGAGGGGTGTCGTGCACGGTGCGTGACACCCGCGGCCGGGAGATCGCCGCGGCCTGCGGTCAGCTCGCCGCCGAGGGCTGAGCCGGTCGTACGGGCGCCGGTCGCTACCGCGTCCAGCCGCGGCGGCGCATCCACCAGTCCCGCCCGACGATCGCGACGATCGCGACCGCGAAGCCGATGAGAAACCAGTCCTCCACGTGACCGTGGTGGTTGCCGTGGATCATGAACAGCAGGAACGCCGCCGACAGCAGGCCGCCGATCTGCAGCAGCGTGTGGTTCTCTTTCGACCAGCCCCACTTCGCGGACGGCACTTCCTCGACATCGACGCCAGTGTGTCGTTCCACCTCGGTGTTCGCCACGACTGCTCCTCACGCTAAGGCTGGGCAACTGGGCACATTCTGGCATACGACGCAGTGTCGTACGTCAGCCCGGTGCCGCGCCGGCGCCGGCGCCGGGGCGTATGCACGGGATTCGGCGGGATTGCGGGCGCAACGCCCTCCGTCGCGCACGGGTGGGCCTCACTTGATGGCGCTGTACCGGCGCAGGGCCTCGGCGCGTTCGCACCCGTGGTCCACGATCGGTGCCGGATACCCCGCCGGACGGTCCCCGCCGAGGTCGTGCACATCGTCCACGCCGGCCAGTTCCGGCACCCAGCGGCGCACATAGTCACCCGCCGGATCGAACCGGGCGCCTTGCGCGGTGGGGTTGAACACCCGGAAGTACGGAGCGGCGTCGGTACCGCTGCCCGCACACCACTGCCAGCCGTGCTGATTGCTGGCCATGTCGCCGTCGACGAGCTGGTCGAGAAACCACCGCGCACCCCACTGCCACGGCAGGTGCAGATCCTTGACCAGGAAGGACGCCACGATCATGCGGACCCGGTTGTGCATGAACCCGGTCCGCGCGAGCTGGCGCATGCCGGCGTCCACGATCGGGTAGCCCGTCGCGCCGGCCTTCCACGCCTCGAACAGGTGCCGCGCGGCATCATCCTCGTCGACATGGATCGCGTCGAAGCGCCGGTCGAAATTCCACCACGCACTGTCCGGCCAGGCGTGCAGCACCGACGCGTAGAAATCGCGGAACGCCAGCTCGCGCAGGTATGCCCGGGGTCCGTCTGCGCCGCCGTCCAGGTCGGCCGCCATGGTGCGGGGATGGATCGTGCCGAACTTCAGATGCGCCGCCATCCGGCTCGACGCGTCCAGGTCGGGGCGATCGCGGTCGGCGGCGTAACCGGCCAGGCCGGTGCGCACGAAGTCACGCCACTGTTGCCGCGCGGCCCGTTCCCCGGCCGCCATATCCAGTTCGGCCCCGCCGCCGGGTATCCCCGCCCCGCCGGGCACGTCCGCGGGGTCGATCCACCGTGCGGTGGCCGGGCCCGTTGTCGCGGGCGCCCGCCACCCGTGATCCAGCCACGCCCTGAAATACGGGGTGAACACCTTGTACGGCGAACCGTCGCTCTTGGTGACCCGGCCCGGCGACACCAGATAGGGCGAACCAGACGCCACGAGCGGCACGGGGCCCAGCGCATCCCGCACGGCGGCGTCGCGCCGGACCCCGAACGGCGAGAAGTCGGCCGACACGTGGACCGCCGTGGCGCCGACCGCGCGCACCAGCGCCGGAATCCGTGACTCGGGGCGGCCCCGCGTCACGTACAGCCGCCCGCCGAGGGCGTCGCGCAACTCCCGCAGCGCGTCGTAGAGGTACCGCAAGCGGCGGTGACCCGACGACGCGCTCAACCGCGGATCGAGCACGTAGCAGGCCAGCACCTGCCCGTCGGCCGCCGCCGCGTCGAGAAACGGCGGCATGTCGTGCATACGCAGATCGCGCCGGAACCACATCACCGTGGGCATCCCCTGATGTTGCCCCAGCCGGCGGCACCGGAAACCCTGGGGCCGCGCGCCCACCCCGGTGCGGCCGGGCCAATGCGGCGTCCGGCTGCCAGAATGCCCCCATGAGCCTCGGCGGCACCGACCAATACCCGCGGGACATGATCGGCTACGGCCCCCATCCGCCCGATCCGCGATGGCCGGGCGGGGCCAACATCGCGGTGCAGTTCGTCCTCAACTACGAGGAGGGCGGCGAGAACTCGGTGCTGCACGGCGACCAGGGATCCGAGACGTTCCTGTCGGAAATCATTGGTGCGCAGTCTTTCCCGAATCGGCACATGAGCATGGAGTCGCTCTACGAATACGGGTCACGCGCCGGGCTGTGGCGGGTGCTGCGGGTGTTCGACCGCCGCGCACTGCCGCTGACCATCTTCGGCGTCGCCATGGCGCTGGCGCGCAACCCGCACGCCGTCGACGCCTTCCTGACCCGCGGCGACGAGATCGCCTGCCACGGCCTGCGCTGGCTGAGCTACCAACTCGTCGACCCCGAGGTGGAACGCCACCACATGGCCGAGGCGGTGGCCCTGGTCACCGAGCTGACCGGGTCCGCCCCGCTGGGCTGGTACACCGGCCGGGATTCGCCGCAGACCCGCCGGCTGGTCGTCGAACACGGCGGATTCCTCTACGACTCGGACTCCTACGCCGACGACCTGCCCTACTGGACCGCCGTCGACGGCCGCCACCACCTGGTGATCCCCTACACCCTGGACACCAACGACATGAAATACGTGTCGATGAGTGGGTTTCCGTCCGGTGCGGAGTTCTTCACCTACCTGCGCGACGCGTTCGACGTGCTGTATGCCGAAGGCGTGGCGGGATCGCCCAAGATGCTCTCGATCGGGCTGCACTGCCGGCTGGTGGGCCGTCCGGCCCGTGTCGCGGCGCTGGAACGTTTCCTCGACCACATCCAGTCCCACGACAAGGTGTGGGTGGCACGCCGCGCCGACATCGCCCGCCACTGGATGGCGCACTTCCCCCCGGGTGACACGCCCGGATAGTGTTGGACCCGTGGACGATTCGGGAGACGAAGAGATCCGTCAACTCACCAGGTGCCTGTATGCGGCGCTGGACCGGCAGGACTGGGCGACGGTAGAGGCCCTGGTCTCCTCGCGGATGGTCGCCCATGTGGCCGGCTCCCCGCCGATGGGTGTCGACGAATGGCGCGCCGGACTCGAAGAGTTCTACCGCGCCTTTCCCGACGGCCGCCATGTCATCGAGGAAGTGCTCGTCGACGGCTCGCACTGCGTGACGCGCGGCCGGTTCGTCGGCACCCACCGGGGCCCGTTCCACCAGAACGAGCCGACCGGCCAGGAGGTGTCGGTGGCAATGATCCACATCGACCGGTTCCAGGGCGACCAGCTCGTCGAACACCGCGGCCAGCTCGACCTGCACGGTTTGC
This sequence comes from Actinomycetota bacterium, assembly GCA_018268465.1. Classification (GTDB taxonomy): domain Bacteria; phylum Actinomycetota; class Actinomycetes; order Mycobacteriales; family Mycobacteriaceae; genus Mycobacterium. Next base: position 90,006 of record JAFDWN010000020.1, on the reverse strand, counting down.
TGATGCGGCTCGGCGCCGGCTGACACCGGCGTCGCGGCCGACGCGGCACACCGCCGCGGGTGGCGACAGCGCCGCCGCGCGGTCGGCGCGGCACAATGGGTCGGTGAGCACATCCCGCGGCCAGGGCGCCGACAGGCTGCGCGTGCTGGTCCTGGGCAGCACCGGCTCGATCGGCACCCAGGCCCTGGACCTGATCGCCGCCAACCCCGACCGGTTCGAGGTCGTCGGCCTGGCAGCGGGCGGTAACAATCCCGACCTGCTGGCCAGGCAGCGCGCGCAGACCGGGGTGACCAACGTCGCCGTCGCCGACACCGCGGCGGCGGCACACATCGGCGACATCACCTTCGCCGGACCCGACGCCGCGACCCGCCTGGTGCAGACCGTCGCCGAGACCACCGGGGTCGACGTCGTGCTCAACGCGCTGGTCGGCGCGCTCGGCCTGCATCCCACCCTCGCGGCGCTGGCCACCGGCGCGCGCCTGGCCCTGGCGAACAAGGAGTCACTGGTGGCCGGCGGGCCGCTGGTGCTCAAAGCCGCCCGGCCCGGACAGATCGTGCCCGTCGACAGCGAACACTCCGCCCTGGCGCAGTGTCTGCGCGGCGGCACCCCCGACGAGGTCGCCAAACTGGTCCTCACCGCATCGGGCGGCCCGTTCCGCGGCTGGTCGGCTGCCGACCTCGAACACGTCACCCCCCAGCAGGCCGGAGCCCATCCGACCTGGTCGATGGGCCCGATGAACACCCTGAACTCGGCATCACTGGTCAACAAGGGGCTCGAGCTCATCGAGACCCACCTGCTCTTCGGCGTCCCCTACGACCGGATCGAGGTCGTGGTGCACCCCCAGTCGATCGTGCACTCGATGGTGACGTTCACCGACGGGTCCACCCTGGCGCAGGCCAGCCCGCCCGATATGAAACTGCCCATCGGGCTGGCACTGGGCTGGCCGTCACGGGTGCCCGCGGCGGCGCCGGCCTGCGACTTCACCACCGCCGCGAGCTGGGACTTCGAGCCGCTGGACGCCGCGGTGTTCCCGGCCGTGGAGCTGGCCCGGCACGCCGGCGAGCGCGGCGGCTGCCTCACCGCGGTCTACAACGCGGCCAACGAGGAGGCCGCCGAGGCGTTCCTGGCCGGGCGCATCCGATTCCCCGCGATCGTGCGCATCGTCGGCGATGTCGTGCACACCGCAGACCAATGGGCCGCCGAACCGGCTACCGTGGACGATGTACTCGACGCGCAGCGCTGGGCCAGGGAGCGGGCACGGCAGGCCGTCGAGCGTGAGACTTCTGGCACGGCAGGAAAAGGGCTAGTACCGAGATGATGTTCGCGCTTGGCATCGTGCTGTTCGCACTGGCCATCCTGGTGTCGGTGGCGCTGCACGAATGTGGACACATGTGGGTGGCCCGCGCCACCGGCATGAAAGTGCGCCGCTACTTCGTCGGCTTCGGCCCCACCCTGTGGTCGACGCGGCGACCCAACAAACTGGGCGAGACGGAGTACGGCGTCAAGGCCGTGCCGCTGGGCGGCTTCTGCGACATCGCCGGGATGACCTCGGTCGAGGAGCTCGCGCCCGACGAGCGCGACCGCGCCATGTACAAGCAGAAGACCTGGAAACGGGTTGCCGTACTGGCCGCCGGGCCGGGCATGAACTTCGTTATCGGCCTGGTACTCATCTACGCCATCGCCGTCGTGTGGGGCCTGCCCAATCTGCACCCACCGACGACCGCGATCGTCGGGGAGACGTCCTGTGTGAAATCCGAGGTCACCCAGGGCACGCTGGGGGACTGCATCGCTCCCAGCCCCGCCGCGACCGCAGGCATCGAACCCGGTGACGTGGTGGTCAAGGTCGGCGACACCCCGGTGGCCACCTTCGACGAGATGGTCGCGGCGGTCCGCAAACTGGACGCCCCCACGATGTTCACCGTGCAGCGCGAGGAGAACGGCCAGCCGCGGCAGTTCACCACCGTCGTCGACGTCGTGCAGAGCCAGCGCTGGGTGGCCGGCGCCAGCGGCGCCGCTCCCGCGCCCGCCGACGTCGGGACGATCGGAGTCACCGCCGCGACTCCGTCCCCGCCGACCCCGTACAACCCGCTGTCGGCGGTGCCCGCGACATTCGCGTTCACCGGCGACCTCGCCGTCGAGCTGGGGAAGTCGCTCGTGGCGATCCCGACCAAGGTCGGCGCGCTGGTGCACGCCATCGGCGGCGGCGAACGCGATCCCGAGACGCCGATCAGCGTTGTCGGTGCGAGCATCATCGGCGGTGACACCGTCGACCACGGGCTGTGGGTGGCGTTCTGGTTCTTCCTGGCGCAGCTGAACTTCGTGCTCGGCGCGATCAACCTGGTCCCGCTGCTGCCCTTCGACGGCGGTCACATCGCGATCGCGGTGTTCGAGAAGATCCGCAACATGATCCGTTCCGTGCGCCGTGTCGACGCCGCGCCGCCGGTGAACTACCTCAAACTCATGCCGGCCACCTACGTGATCCTGGTGGTCGTGGTCGGCTACATGTTGCTGACGGTCACCGCCGACCTGGTCAACCCGATCCGATTGTTCCAGTAGGAGACGACAACCAATGACCGCCATCGGCAATGTGGGTCTGGGAATGCCGCCGTTGCCCCCACCCACCCTCGCCCCGCGGCGTAAGACCCGGCAGCTGATGGTCCGCGACGTCGGCGTGGGCAGCGACCATCCGATCTCGGTGCAGTCGATGTGCACCACCAAAACCCACGACATCAATGCGACGCTGCAGCAGATCGCCGAGCTGACCGCGTCGGGCTGCGACATCGTCCGGGTGGCGTGCCCGCGTCAGGAGGACGCCGACGCGCTGCCGGCCATCGCCAAGAAGTCCAAGATCCCGGTGATCGCCGACATCCACTTCCAGCCCAAGTACATCTTCGCCGCGATCGACGCCGGCTGCGCCGCGGTGCGGGTGAATCCCGGCAACATCAAGGAGTTCGACGGCCGGGTCAAGGAGGTCGCCAAGGCCGCGGGTGCCGCAGGCATCCCGATCCGCATCGGCGTGAACGCCGGTTCGCTGGACAAGCGGATGATGGAGAAGTACGGCAAGGCCACCCCGGAGGCGCTGGTCGAGTCGGCGCTGTGGGAAGCGTCGCTGTTCGAGGAGCACGGCTTCGGCGATATCAAGATCAGCGTCAAACACAACGACCCCGTCGTCATGGTCGCCGCCTACGAACAGCTCGCCGCGCAGTGCGACTATCCGCTGCACCTCGGTGTCACCGAGGCGGGTCCGGCGTTCCAGGGCACCATCAAATCCGCGGTGGCCTTCGGCGCGCTGCTGTCCCGCGGGATCGGGGACACCATCCGGGTGTCACTGTCCGCGCCGCCGGTCGAGGAGGTCAAGGTCGGCAACCAGATCCTCGAATCGCTCAATCTGCGGCCGCGGTCGCTGGAGATCGTCTCCTGCCCGTCGTGCGGGCGCGCCCAGGTCGACGTGTACACCCTGGCCAACGAGGTGACGGCCGGGCTGGAGGGGATGGACGTGCCGTTGCGTGTCGCGGTCATGGGCTGTGTGGTCAACGGCCCGGGGGAGGCCCGCGAAGCCGACCTGGGCGTCGCGTCGGGAAATGGCAAGGGGCAGATCTTCGTCCGCGGCGAGGTGATCAAGACCGTGCCCGAGGCGCAGATCGTGGAGACGCTCATCGAGGAAGCGATGAAGATCGCCAGTCAAATGGATTCGGAGCGCGGCTCCGAGGATGCCAGCGGTTCGCCGGTGGTGACCGTAAGCTGAACATGGTCCTGTGACCAGGATCACCGCGCTCCAGCAGAAAGAGTCCCGATGTCGGCTCCTCCGCTATTCCGTTTCGTCGACGAGGCACGGGTGTCGGTGGTGCGCGACGCCGCCGCGGTGTGGCGCGTGTGCGACGAGGATCCGGTCGGCTCGTGCATGGTCGCATCCCGCGTCGCCGACCACGGCATCGAACCGAGCGCGATCGGGGGCGAACTGTGGACCAGGCGGCGCGCCAATGAATCCCTGTGTTACGCCGGGCCGAACCTGATCCCGCTGCGAGGTGACCGCAGCGATATGAATGCCTTCGCCGACAAGGCGATGAGCGCGGCGCGGCGCTGTTCCTCACTGGTGGGACGCGCCGAGTTGGTGATGCCGATGTGGCATCGCCTGGAAGGCGCCTGGGGTCCCGCCCGCGACGTCCGGGCCGATCAGCCCTTGATGGCGTTGAATGCGCTGCCGCACAGCCCGGTCGACCCGGAGGTGCGGCCGGTGCGCATGGATGAGCTCGACGCGTATCTGGTGGCCGCCGTGGATATGTTCATCGGCGAGGTGGGCATTGACCCCCGCATCGGTGACGGTGGCCGCGGATACCGCCGCCGGGTCGCGGGCCTGATCGGCGCCGGCCGGGCGTGGGCCCGATTCGAACACGGCCAGGTGGTGTTCAAGGCCGAGATCGGCTCGCAGTCCCCGCAGGTCGGGCAGATCCAGGGTGTCTGGGTGCATCCGGATCGGCGCGGGCGCGGTCTTGGCGTCGCCGGTACCGCGACCCTGGCCGCGGCGGTGGTGCGCTCCGGGCGTATCGCCAGCCTGTACGTGAACAACTACAACACCGTCGCGCGAGCCACCTACGCGCGCATCGGTTTTCAACAGGTGGGCACGTTCGCCACCATTCTGCTGGACTGAGCGCGGCCGACGGGCTCACCTCGCGGCGGCGTTGCTCTACGCTTCACGTCATGACCGATCACGACCGCAACGTTGACCGCCGCGAGATCGCCGACACGCTCGTGCGGGCGCTGGAGCGCCGCCACGAGGTGCTGGATGCCATCGTGGAATCCGAGGACTCCGCCGCCGCGGTCGAGGCGATCGCCCGGCTTCTGGATACCTCGCCCGCCGGTGGCGGCGCGGTGATGGCGCTGTCGTTCGCTCGGCTCACGAGGGAATCTCGGCGCAGGATCGCCGCCGAACTGGACGATCTGAACAACCAGCTCAGCTTCGCGACCTCGGAACGCCCGGCGAGTTCCGGCGAGAGCCTGGTGCTGCGCGAGTTCGTCGCCGAGTCCGACCGCGACATCTTCGCCGTGCGCACCGACGATGTGGGCGCCGCGGGCGACGGTTCGGGGACACCCGCCCGCACCCTCGACGACGAGATCGGTTCGGCCCAGGAGCGTGTCGACGCCGAAGAGGCGGTCTGGCTGGTGGCCCTCGACGGCGCCGACAAGGTCGGCATGGTCTTCGGCGAATTGCTGGACGGCGAGGTCAACGTGCGGGTGTGGATACACCCCGACCATCGCAGGAAGGGGTACGGGACCGCGGCGCTGCGTAAGTCGCGCTCGGAGATGGCGGCGCACTTTCCCGCGGTGCCGCTGGTGGTCCGCACCCCGCCCGCGGGCGTGTAACGCACCTCCCGGCGCACAGGACCGGCCCGAGCGTAACGCCGCGGCGGGAAATCCGAGGACATCCCGCCGTAGCGTTGCGCTCGGCTCGGGACGGCCCGCCTCTCGGGACGGCCCGCCTCTCGGCACGGCCCGCCTCTCGGGACGGCACGGCCCGCGGCGCCGGTCACGGTTTCATCTCGGTGCGCCTCCGCGGTGATGCGGCGTCCACCTTCTAACATTCGCCTCAATGGCAACATTGGTCTCATCTGTATCACGGGCGGCGGGGCTGGTCACCGCCGTCATCGTCGCCGCGGCGGGCCTTTCCGCGTGCACACCGCGACCCGATGGGCCCGAACCGGCGGCACAACGGTTCTTCGCCGCACTGGCCACCGGTGACATCACCGCGGCGGCCGAACTGAGCGACCGGCCCGCCGACGCCCGTGCCGCACTGAACGCGGCGTGGTCAGGGCTGCAGGCCACCCGGCTGGACGCCCAGATCGTCGGGTCGAAGTACTCCGAGGACACCGGCAGCATCGCCTACCGCTACACGTGGCATCTGCCCAGGGACCGCACCTGGACCTACGACGGCCAGCTCAACATGGTCCGCGACGAAGGTCGCTGGGAGGTGCGCTGGAGCGCCACCGGCCTGCACCCCAGACTGGGCCAGAACCAGACCTTCGCACTGCGCGCCGATCCGCCGCCGCGCGCCTCGGTGAACGAACGCGGCGGCACCGACGTGCTGGTACCCGGCAACCTCTACCGGTACGCCCTGGACGCCAAGGCGGCGGGCGCCGACCTGATGCCGACCGCCAGGGCGGTGGCCGACGCGCTGCGGCCGTTCGACAACACCATGGATCCCCAGCGGCTCGCCGAGCAGGCCAGCGCCGCGGGCACCCCGCTCGGCCTGATCACCCTGCGGCAGTCCGACCACGACCGGGTCGCGGCGGCCATCGGGGCACTGCCGGGGGTGGTGATCACCCCTCAGGCCGACCTGCTGCCCACCGACGACGCCTTCGCGCCCGCGATCATGCGCCAGGTCAAGCAGCAGGTGGTCGACCAGCTCGACGGCCAGGCCGGCTGGCGGATCGTCAGCGTGAACCAGAACGGCGTCGACGTCGACGTCCTCAACGAGGTGCCCGGGCAGCCGGCGCCGTCCATCACGATCAGCCTCGACCGGGCGGTGCAGTCCGCGGCCCAGAACGCCGTCAACAGCACCGGCAAAAAGGCCATGATCGTGGCGATCAAACCGTCGACCGGGGAGATCCTGGCCGTCGCGCAGAACTCCGCCGCCGACGCCGAGGGCCCGATCGCGACCATGGGCCTCTACCCGCCGGGATCGACCTTCAAGATCGTCACCGCCGGCGCCGCCATAGACCGTGACATGGCCACACCCAACACCCTGCTGGGCTGCCCGGGCCGGATGGACATCGGGCACCGGACCATCCCGAACTACGGCGGCTTCGACCTGGGTACCGTGCCGATGTCGCGCGCGTTCGCCAGTTCGTGCAACACCACCTTCGCCGAACTCGCCAGCAGGATGCCGCCCCGCGGCCTGACCACCGCGGCCGCCCAGTACGGCATCGGACCGGACTATCTCATCGAAGGCATTCCGACCGTGTCGGGCTCGGTGCCGCCGACGGTGAACCTGACCGAACGGACCGAGGACGGATTCGGGCAGGGCAAGGTGCTCGTGAGCCCCTTCGGGATGGCGCTGGTCGCCGCGACCGTCGCCGCGGGGAAAACGCCTGTGCCGCAACTCATCGAGGGCCGCCAGACCGTCGTCACGGGTAACCATCCGCCGATCACCCCCAAGATGGTGGACGGTCTGCGCCCGATGATGCGCCTTGTGGTGACCAACGGCACCGCCGACGACCTGGCCCCCGTCGGCGATGTCCGCGGCAAGACCGGTGAGGCGGAATTCGCGGGCGGCTCGCACTCGTGGTTCGCCGGCTACCGCGGCGACCTGGCGTTCGCCGCCCTCATCGTCGGGGGCGGTAGCTCGGAGTACGCGGTCCGGATGTGCAAGATGATGTTCGACAGCTTGCCGGACGGCTATCTGGCGTAGGTAGCCTTGTCACCGGAGAGCGATGACAAGAAACAATTCGGTGGCCAACCAGGACGCGGCGGCACTGCGTATATCCGACGCCGACCGCAACGGCACGCTGCGCAGACTGCACAACGCCGTCGCGCTCGGGCTCATCGACATCGACGAGTTCGAGGAACGGTCGGCGCGGGTGTCCGGCGTGCGGACCCGTGGCGAACTCGACTCCCTCGTCATCGACCTGCCCGGACCGGGCGCGATCGTGACCTCGGCCGCCGACCGGGTGCAGCTGCGCGGCTGGCTCGGATCGTGCAAACGCGGCGGCGAATGGATCGTGCCGACCCGGCTGGCGCTGGTGCGCCGGGTGGGCTCGGTGGATCTGGACCTCACCAGGGCGAGGTTCGCCGGCCCGGTGGTGGTCATCGAACTCGACATGGTCCGCGGGTCGGTGGACGTGCGCCTGCCCGAAGGGGCGAGCGCTTCCATCGACGACGTCGAGGTGATTCTGGGCAGCGCGCGGGACCACCGCACCGACGCCAGGGCGGAGGGCACCCCGCACGTGGTGTTCACCGGGCGCATGGTGTGGGGATCGCTGAACCTGCGCGGGCCCCGGCGCCCGCGGCTCTGGAGCCGCGGCGGCGGATAGCCCCGTGCGGACGGCCGTCCCGGCCGGTGACCACCGGCTACGCTGGCCTGATGACCGTTCGCTCCGCGCTGCGCACCGGCACGGTGTCGCCGACACTGCCCGTGCCCAAGTCGATCCCGCGTCCTGAGTACGCGTGGAAGCCGACGGCCCGGGAAGGATCCGAGCCGTGGGTGCAGACACCCGAGGTGATCGCGAAGATGCGGGTCGCCGGCCGTGTCGCGGCAGGCGCGCTGGCCGAGGCGGGCCGGGCCGTCGCCCCCGGGGTGACGACCGACGCGCTCGACCGCATCGCCCACGAGTACATGATCGACCACGGCGCGTATCCGTCGACCCTGGGCTACAAGAGCTTTCCGAAGTCGTGCTGCACCTCGCTGAACGAGATCATCTGCCACGGCATCCCGGATTCGACGGTGATCGAGGACGGTGACATCGTCAACATCGACGTCACCGCCTACCTCGACGGTGTGCACGGCGACACCAATGCCACGTTCCTGGCCGGTGATGTCTCCGAGGAGCACCGGCTGCTGGTGGAACGCACCCGCGAGGCCACGATGCGCGCGATCAAAGCCGTCAAACCCGGCCGGCAGCTCTCGGTCGTCGGACGTGTCATCGAGTCCTACGCAAACCGCTTCGGCTATACCGTGGTTCGTGATTTCACCGGCCACGGCATCGGCCCCACCTTCCACAACGGTCTGGTGGTGCTGCATTACGACCAGCCATCGGTGGACACCGTGCTGGAACCGGGTATGACCTTCACCATCGAACCGATGATCAACCTCGGCTCCCTGGACTACGAGATCTGGGACGACGGGTGGACCGTGGCGACCAAGGATCGCAAGTGGACGGCACAGTTCGAGCACACCCTGGTGGTCACCGAGGACGGCGCCGAGATCCTGACCGTCATCTGACGGGCCACCCTGCGCGGTGTGAGCCCTGCGGCGCCCCGCGTGGGTAGCCTGGGGCCATGACGAGGCGGCGGATCGGGGCGGTTGCGCTGGCATTACTCGTCGCCGCGGCGGTTGCGGCCTGTTCGCAGGTGACGTCCGGTACCGCGACCTGGCCCGGCGCCACCCTGGAGAAGGCCGTGCTGACCGCGGACGACTTTCCGCCGGGCGTGCGATTCGACCGCATCGTCAAAGAGCCCGGTCAGCCGGACGGCACCGGCAGCCCGCCGGCCATGGTGTCCTCACCCGAAGGGTGCTCCGACGGGCTGACGCGGGTGATCGCCGGCTCCGCCGAGCGTGGACCGGGCAGCGCCGAGGAGTACATCGTCGCCTATGACGGCGCCAGGATCGCGATGACCGTGCTGTCCTGGTCGCTGGATCTGGAGCGGCTGGCCGCCACGGCCGATCGGTGCGCGAACTTCGAGGCGTACTTCGATCCGTCGGAGAAGGGCATCCCGATCACCACCACGCAACTGCCCGTGGATCGTCCCGACGCGCTGGCCTATCAGCAGACCATGGTGCTCGGCGGGGTGGACAACAGCGTCTTCTTCGCGTTCGAGAACATCGGCTCCATGGCGGTGTTCGGCATCGCGTTCCCCACCGAGAATCCGTCCATTCCCGTCAAAGCCACGCTGCCGCAGACCTTTCTGGATGTTGTTGCCAAACAAGCCGAACGGGTGCGCACCGCGTGACACCCGGGTTACGGTCCGCTGAAATCCCGCCCCCCGAACCCGTATCAGCCTGTAGCGTGACCGAGTGCTCTCGACCATGGTGACCGTTGACGGGTTCCCCGTTCCCGTCGATGTGGCCGGGCCGGAGAAGGGGTCGACGGTGGTGCTCCTCGGCGCGGCGCAACACGCACCGGCGGCCTATGACGCGGTCTGTCAGCGGCTGCACACCGCGTCGTTGCGCACCGTCGTCATCGCCACGGACCCGCGGCTGACGGCTAAATCGGTGATCGGGATTCTCGACGCACTCAACGTTCGCTGGGCGCTGCTGGTCGGTGACCGTGTCGGCGCCGAGCTGGCGTGGGAGCTCGCGGCCACCCGGCTGGACCGGTTCATCGGACTGGTGGTGATCGACCGCGGCCATCCGCGTGTCGCCGATCTCACCGGCGTGATCCGCGACGAGGACTGCCCGCCTGTCGAGATGAACACCACCGCCCTGGTCAGCACGGCCGCGTCGAAGGCGGTCGCCAAGGCCAGCCAGCGCTATGTCTACGGCGACTTCCGGCTGGTCGATCTGTTGGGCAGGCGTAACGCGCAGGAGTCGACCGCGCAGCTGGCCGCCGAGATCGTCCTGCGCACCAGCAGCTGGTAGCCGCGCCGCGCCGTGCCGCACAAGGCCGGCGGACTAAATGTCGGTGCACCTGCCTAGCCTTCGCCTATGGACCCGATGCACCTGTTCGACGTCGGCAGCCACATCCTCGACGACTTCGACGCCGCCACTGTCGGCCGTGGCCGTCAGTACGCCGACGAAGGGCGCGTCCGTGACCTCGCCTGGCACGGCGACGGCGACACCCTCACCGGAATGTGTGCCGGTTCCGGGGGCCGTAGCTACCGCGTCGAGCTGTACTTCGAATCCGTCGGCGCCGACCGTGAGCTGGTGTGGGCCGGCTGCGGCTGCCCGGTGGGCCGGTACTGCAAACACGCGGTCGCACTGCTGCTGACGGCGGCGGCGCACGGTCGGCTCGGCGTCCCGCGGCAGCGCTGGCGCACGGTCTTCGGCGGCGTGCTGGACGAACTCGGCGCGGCGGTCGCGGAGGGCAGTGCGGCCATCGGCCTGGAGTTCTCGGTCAAAACCGCCACGGTCTACCGGCCGGTGCCGGTGCTGGCGCTGCGTCCCGTCACCCTCGGCAAACGCGGTACCTGGGTGAAGAAAGGCCTCACCTGGCGGCAGATCCTCTTCGGGACCGACGCGGGCGGGTTCCATCAGCGCCAGTATCTCGCCATCCGGGCGCTTGCGACCGATGTGCACCGGGTCTCTCCGGCGATGGTCGGTGACGTGATCATGGTCGCCGGCGCGCCGCGCACCGTGTGGTCGCAGCTGACGGCGGTGATCGACGCCGGGGTCGGGATCGTTGCCGACAGGGCGTCGGGTCTGCAGGCGGTGGAGTTGATCAAGACTGCGCAACTGCGCCTCGACTTCACCGCGGACGCCGAGGGCGGCGCGGCGATGACACCCAAGCTGATCATCGACGGTGAACAGTGCGGCACCGGGCAGGTGGGACTGCTCGGCGCACCCGTCCACGGGGTGAGCCACATCGACGGCGGGGTGTTGCGGCTCGGCCCGTTCGATCCGGTGCCGGCCACCGCAATGCTCAGACTCGCCGCCCGCGGCGAAGGGGTCCACATACCGGCAGAGGACTTCGCCGAGTTCTCGCTGACGGTCCTGCCGCGGCTGGCCCGGGTGGCCCCGCTGGAGATCGCGGAAGGGCTGTTCACCCCGCCCCGGGTGAGCGGGCCGGTGCCCGTGCTGACGATCGTCATGACCGGCACGGGCGCCCGCGCCTCTTGGAGTATCCGCTACGGCCTGGACGACCGACACCACGATTTCGAACCCGATACGCCGCCCGCGCTGACCGGATACCGCGACATCGATGCCGAGGAGGCCGCCTGGCGACGTGCCGAGCCGGTCCTGCGTGCCGTCGCCGCCGCGGCCCACACCTGGAAACATCAAGCGGTGCAACACATCGCACGGCGGATGCGGCGCACCCTCAACGCCGCGATCCTCGATGAGCACCGGGCGATCAGCGCGGCGGCCGACGCCGCCGCGGCCGCCGCGGTGGCGGCGCGAGCCACATTGTGCGGCCCGGTGGACCTCACCCGCGCCGAGGCCGCGGTGTTGTGCGGCGAGATCCTGCCGCAGCTGGATTGCCTCCACGAGGTGGCCGTCGACATCGGGGAGGGCACACCGGATTTCCGCGTCGCGCAGCGTCCCGCGCAGCTGGAGTTCGGCACCGGCGACGACGGTCAGCTCGGCAACGACTGGTTTGATCTCAACGTCACCGTGCGCGTCGACGGGCAACCGGTGCCGCTGCGCGACGTCTTCGTCGAGCTGTCCAGCGGCGCAACACATATGCTGCTGCCGTCCGGGGTCTACTTTCCGCTGGACACCCCCGAACTGCTGCGGCTGCGGGAACTGATCGAGGAGGCCCGCGCACTCGGCGAAATCGAGGGTGACCGGGTCAATGCCCGCTCGATGAACGTCAGCCTGTGGGAGGAGTTGCTCGCTCTCGGCGTCGTCGACGAGCAAGTGGCGCAGTGGCGCGACAACCTGGCGCGGTTGTCGTCGGCGCAGCCGCCCGCGCCGGTGGATCCGCCCGCGGGTCTGCGGGCCGTCCTGCGGGACTATCAGCGCGACGGACTGAACTGGTTGTCGTTCCTGTGGGACAACGGCATCGGGGGCGTGCTCGCCGACGATATGGGTCTGGGCAAGACGTTGCAGACACTCGCCCTGATCGCGCGCGCCGCCGAGGCCGGTGCGGGCCGGTTCCTGGTGGTCGCGCCGGCCAGTGTGGTGTCCAACTGGGCCGCCGAATGCCGCAGGTTCGCGCCCGGACTGGAGGTGCTGGCCGTCACCAGCACCGCGGCGCGGTCGGGACTGCCGCTCGCCGAGCAGACGGCGGCCGCGGACATCGTCGTCACGTCGTACACCCTGATGCGGCTGGACTTCGATGTGTACGCCGAGATCGACTGGGCAGGAGTCATTTTCGACGAGGCGCAGTTCGTCAAGAACCACAACAGCGCGACGCACCGATGCGCGCGCCGACTGCCGGCGCCGTTCAAACTCGCCATAACCGGTACCCCGATGGAGAACAACCTCATGGAGTTGTGGTCGCTGCTGTCGATCACCGCACCCGGGCTGTTCCCGTCGCCGACGGCATTCGCCGACTACTTCCGCAAACCGATCGAGTCCGGCAGCGGGGCCGACCGGCTGCCCGTCCTGCGCCGCCGGATCAAGCCCGTCATGCTGCGGCGCACCAAGGCGCAGGTCGCGTCCGAGCTGCCGCCCAAACACGAGCAGGTGCTGAATATCGACCTCGGGGCCAAGCACCGCAAGATCTACGACACCCGACTGGCCAGGGAGCGCCAGAAAGTGCTCGGACTGCTCGGCGACTGGGAGAAGAACAGGTTCCGGATCTTCCGGTCGCTGACACTGCTGCGCCAGCTGAGCCTGCACGCCGGACTGGTCGACGCCGCACATGCCAACGTCGCGTCGGCGAAGGTCGACTACCTCGCCGAGCGGTTGCCCGAGCTGATCAGCGAGGGCCACAGCGCCCTCGTCTTCAGCCAGTTCACCGCATTCCTCGGCATCATCCGGTCCCACCTCGACACACTCGGGGTCGCGTACAGCTACCTCGACGGCGCGATGAGTGCTCCGCAGCGCGCGGCGGCCGTCGCGGAATTCCAGCGCGGAGCCACCCAGGTCTTCCTGATCAGCCTCAAGGCGGGCGGTTTCGGCCTCAATCTCACCGAGGCCGACTATTGCTTCGTCTGCGACCCGTGGTGGAGTCCCGCCGCGGAGGCTCAAGCCGTCGATCGCGCCCACCGGATCGGGCAGAACCGGCCTGTCTCGGTGTACCGGCTGGTCTCCCAGGGCACCATCGAGGAGCGGGTGGTGCACCTGCAGGAGCGCAAACGTGCACTGTTCACCGCCGTGGTCGACGAGGGAGGCATGCTGGGCTCGGCGATCACCGCCTCGGACATCCGCGCACTTCTCGGCTGACGCACACCGCGCGCGAGCGTGGGGGACCGGGCGGCGGTCAGGGAGGATCGCCCGCGCATGAGGCGGGCGCCGTCTATCCCGGCGAGACCTCGGGTGTCCAGGCCAGCGGCAGCCCCGGCTGTCCGGGGAACAGGAAGTCGACGAAGGCCGCCGCCACCGGCTGCGGTTCGTGGTTGGCCAGCCCGGGCCGCTCGTTGGCCTCGATGAACACGTACTCGACGGATGTGACGTCCGGCACCAGCAGATCGATGCCGGTCACCGGGATGCCGATGGCCGCGGCCGCGGTGACCGCCACCCGGCACAACTCCGGATTCACCGAGGCGGTGACATCGTGGATGGTGCCGCCTTGGTGGAGGTTGGCCGCGCGGCGCACCCGCAGATGTGTCCCGGGCGGCAGCACGTCGTCGAAGGACCAGCCGGCCTCGGTGACCGTCGATTCGGTGACGTCGTCGATCGGGATGCGCGATTCGCCACCGGTCGCGGCGGCGCGGCGGCGGCTCTGGGCCTCGATCAGTTCCCGCACGGTGTGCTGTCCCGTGCCGATCACTTCGGGCGGCATCCGGACGGCGGCGGCGACCACCTTGCCATCGACGACCACTAGTCGCAGGTCGTCACCCGAGGAACGCTGCTCGATGAGGACCTCGGGATGCTGTTCGCGGGCACGCGCGAGCGCGGCGTCCAGTTCGGCGGGTCCGGCCACGCCGACGGTGATGCCCTTGCCCTGCTCGCCGCGGGTCGGTTTGACGACGACATCGCCCACGTCGGCCAGAAATGCGTGATCCTCGTCGTCGAACGTCGCCAGCCGTCCGGTGGGTACCACGATGCCCGCCTCGGAGACGATGCGACGGGTCAACCGCTTGTCGTCGCACCGGCTCATCGCGACGGCCGACGTGTACTCGGAGAGCGACTCCCGCGTGACCACGCTGCGGCCGCCGTGCGAGAGCCGCATCTCACCGGTCTCGGCGTCGAGGACCTCGACCCGGATACCGCGCCGCATCGCCTCGTCGGCGATGATCCGCGCGTACGGATTGAGGTCGTCGACCGTCTCCGGCGGATGGGTGAACAAGGGTTCGTTGATCGCGTTCTTGCGTTTGATCGCCAGCACCGGGACCCGCTGGAAGCCCAGCTTTTCGTACAGGCCGATGGCCGCGGCGTTGTCGTGGGCGACCGACAGGTCCATATACGACCGACCGCGGTCGCGGAAAACCGCCGCCAGCGATCTGGTCAGCGCCTCACCCACCCCGGGCAGGCCGGCCGCCGGGTCGACGGCGAGTGTCCACAGGCTCGAGCCGTTTTCCGGATCGGAGAACAGCCGCGCGTGGTCGACGCCGGTGACAGTACCCACCACCGTTCCGTCGTCGTCGCGCACCGCGACGAGGTAGTCGACCGCCTCGACGTTGCGGTGGTTGTCCCAGATGACGTCGACCGGTGCCGGCACCATCGCGCACCGCACATATACCCGGTTCATCGCGTCGGCGTCGGACCGGTCCGCCAGCGCGCGCACCGTGAAACCGGTGGACGTCGCGGCGGTTTCGTTGTCGGCGAACCTCAGGCGGTAGGTGTGGCTGGGGTCGATGAACAGCTCGGCGGGGGACAGTGACACCAGAACGTGCGATTCGCGCGCGTAGATGCAGATGTCGCGGCGGCCCGCCTCCTCGCGGCGCAGCACGTCGGCCAGCTCCGCGGGATCGGCGAACGTCTGCCCGAAAATCAGTCGGCCCCAACCGAGTTCGACGACGACATTGTCGGCCATGGCGTCGACCATGTGCTGGGGCGACGCGTCGTGAAGGGCCAGTGTGATGGCCTCGGGGTGGTCGGGCTCGACCGGGTTCATCCGCTCGGTGGTCATGCCGCCGCCCCGGTGATCCCGTGCCGCTGCAGCCACAGTTCCAGCAGCGCGATCTGCCACAGTTCGTTACCGCGTAGGGGAGTCAGCCGCCCGTTCGGGTCGGCGAGCAGACGGTCGACGGCCGCCGGCCGGAACAGGCCCCGTTCCTTGGCCTCGGGTGCGTAGAGGGCGTCGCGGACCAGGTTCAGGTAGGGCCCCTCGAGGTGGGTCAGGGCCGGTACGGGGAAGTAGCCCTTGGGACGGTCGATCACGTCGGCGGGGATTACCCGGCGGGCCGCCTGCTTGAGGACGCCCTTGCCGCCGTGGGCGATCTTCAGTCCGGGCGGGCAACTCGCGGCGAGTTCGACCAGTTCGTGGTCCAGGAACGGCACCCGGCCCTCGAGGCCCCACGCCATGGTCATGTTGTCGACCCGTTTGACGGGGTCGTCGACCAGCATCACGGTGGTGTCCAGCCGCAGGGCGCGGTCCACCCCGGACTGGGCGCCGGGCCGGGCGAAGTGCCCGGATACGAACGCCTCGCTGGGATCACCGGCCTGGAAGAAGCCCGGCGTCACCAGGTCGGCCACCCCTCCGGTCGGGCGGTCGAAGAACGCCGAGCGGTAGGCGGCGACCGCGCCCTCCAGCGAGGTCGCGCCCGCCTCGGCCATCGGCGGGTACCAGTGGTAGCCGGCGAACACCTCGTCGGCGCCCTGCCCGGACTGGACCACTTTGACGTGTTTGGCGACCTCCTGGCTGAGCAGGTAGAACGCCACACAGTCGTGGCTCACCATGGGTTCGCTCATCGCGGCGATCGCGCCGTCCAGCGCGGGCAGCATCCGGTCGGTGCCGATACGGATCTGGTGGTGGTCGGTGCCGAAGTGGGCCGCGATGATGTCGGAGTAGACGAACTCGTCACCCTGGACGCCGCCGACGGATTCGAATCCGATGGAGAAGGTCGCCAGACCGTGCTGGCCCGCTTCGGCAAGCAGTCCGACGATCAGGCTCGAGTCGACCCCGCCCGAGAGCAGGCACCCGACGGGCACGTCGGCGACCAGCCGCCGCTGCACGGCCAGCCGCAGCGACTCCAGCACCGCATCCTCCCAGTCGCGTTCGGACCAGTCCGACCGATCGGTGCGCCTGCTGAAATCGGGTGACCAATAGGTGGTCATGGTGCGGGTGCCGTCGGGTTCGATCGCGACGAGCGACGCGGGCGGCACCTTGGTGACTCCGCGCAGGATCGTCAGCGGCGGCGGCACCACCGAGTGGAACGTCAGATAGTGGTGCAGCGCAACGGGATCGATGCGGGTGTCGACACCACCGCCGGCCAGCAGCGCCGGCAGCGACGAGGCGAACCGGATCCGGTGGGCGTCCTGGGTCAGGTAGAGCGGTTTGATGCCCAGCCGGTCGCGGCCCAGCAGCACCCGGCCGGTGTCGCGCTCGACGATCGCGAAGGCGAACATGCCCAGCAGGCGCTCCACGAACCGGTCACCCCAGTGGTGGTAGGCCTTGAGCAGCACCTCGGTATCGCTGGTGGAGAAGAACCGGTAGCCGTGGCCCGCGAGTTCGCTGCGCAGCTGCTGATAGTTGTAGATGCAGCCGTTCCAGCACACCGCCAGGCCCAGTTCGGGATCGACCATCGGCTGCGCGCCCGCCTCGGACAGATCGATGATCCGCAGCCGCCGATGACCCAGCGCGACTCGTCCCTGAGACCAGACGCCCGAAGCATCCGGGCCGCGGGGCGCCATCGCTTCTGCCATGGCCGCGACTGCCGCGACGTCGGGTGTTCGGCCGTCGAGTCGGACCTCGCCGGTGGCACCACACATCGGTTCGACCCTACCGGGGGCGACGGCCCCGGGCACTGCGGGGGCGTGGACGCTCCGGTCGGTGTGCCTCGCGCGGATCTCGTGCTCGACGGTCCCGCCCGGGCCGTCGGCCCTGGTGTCGATCCCGGGTAAACCGCCCGTGACCGGGGATTCCTCCTGTGGGCACAGCACCAGCCGGCGCCGGCTCGGCGCGTGGAACGGTGAGCGGAACGGGCGGACCGCGTTGGGAGAATAAGACCGTCAAAGGTCTTACGTCCTACCTTTGAAAGGTCAGGTTTCGCCGAGTGCGGCGGCCCCGGGGCGGGGCGGCGCAGCGGTCGATTTCCCGCCGTGTTCGAGGTGTGCGGCCACCGTGCGCGCGCCGGGACGGGCTGTGCGCCGTCGCCCTGCCGACCCCCGTCAAAGCGCCTCTTGACGGTCCGGCCGCGACAGGTTTATCGTCCAAGTTGTCTGACAACTTTGCGCTCGAGAGTCGAGGAGGGCGCGATGCCGGAGAATAAGCGGGCGGTCGGATCAGTCACCTATCGCGACGCCGAGCACGGGTACTTCGAACGCCGCAAACTACGACGTCACGCGGCCTTTTGGTCGCTGTGGGCGCTCGGTGTGGGCGCGGTGATCTCCGGGGACTTCTACGGCTGGAATCTGGGCCTGGACGCGGGCGGCTTCGGCGGCCTGCTGATCGCAGGCGTCGTCATCACGATCATGTACTACGGCCTGTGTTACAGCATCGCCGAGATGTCACCGGCGCTCCCGCACACCGGTGGCGCCTACTCGTTCGCGCGGTCCGCGATGGGGCCGTGGGGTGGGTTCATCACCGGGCTCGCCGAGAACATGGAGTACGTCATCACCCCGGCGGTCGTCGTGGGTGCGATGGGTTTCCTGTCCCACGACATCGTCTTCGACCTCACCGGCGCCGACGGCTGGTGGAACAGCCCCGTCCTCTGGTGGGCGATCTTCTACATCATCTTCGTCGGCATCAACATCCTCGGCATCGAGATCACCATGCGGTTCACGGTGGTCATCACGGTGCTGGCGCTGGGCATCCTCGGCTTCTTCTTCCTCGCCGTCCTGGTCACCCGGTCCTTCGACGGCAGCCTGCTGACCAACATCCCACCCGAGGAAGGCGGCAGCAGTTTCCTGCCCAAGGGCATCGCGGGCATCTTCCCGGCGCTGCCGTTCGCCATCTGGTTCTACCTGGCGATCGAGGAACTGCCGCTGGCCGCCGAGGAATCCCACGACCCCAAGCGTGACATCCCCCGCGCCACCATCTGGGGGCTCAATACGTTGGTGCTGTTCGCCGTACTGACCCTGTTCCTCAACACCGGTGTGGGCGGCGGCGCGGCGAGCATCGGCACGTCCGCGACACCGTTGTTCGACGGCTTCAAGGCGGTCTTCGGTGAAGGCGCCGGTGCGTCCATCCTGGCGCTGATCGGGCTGATCGGGTTGATCGCCAGCTTCTTCACCATCATCTACGCCTACGGCCGCAACACGTATTCGCTGTCCCGTGCCGGCTACTTCCCGCAGGGCCTGTCGATCACCCACCCCACCAGGAACACCCCGTATGTCGCGCTCATCGCCGGCGCGGTCGTCGGGTACGTCCTCGCGCTCATCATCTATTTCCTGGGCCAGAGCGAGAACGCGCTGGCAGGCAAGATCGTGGGCGCGCTGCTGTACATGGCGGTGTTCGGTGCGGTGATCTCGTACTTCATGCAATGCCTGTCGTTCATCATGCTGCGCAGGCGACTGCCGCACATCGAGCGGCCGTACCGCAGCCCGGTGGGCGTGTGGGGGGCGGCGGTGGCGGGCGCGATCGCGCTGGTGGCGCTCGTGTCGTTGTTCCTCAACGCCGACTACCGGCCCGGTGTCGTCGGCACGCTGATCTACTTCCTCATCGGGTTGGCGTACTTCGCGGTCGCGGGTCGGCACAAGCTCGTGCTGTCGCCCGAGGAGGAGTTCGCGCTCTCCCACGGGCGGGTCGGGGCGCACCTCGAAGAGGAGGGCTACGGCACGGTGTCCGTCGCCGAGATCGCCAAGGACGACAACTCCACCCGCTCGCCGTGACGTGACATCCGGTGGGGCCCGGCATCCGGTGTCCCCGCAGGGCGCCACACATCGACCTCGAGGGGGGAGCCGTGTCGCTGGTCCTGGGAGCCGACATCGGCTCGCAAAGCATCAAGGTCGTGCTCGTCGACGAGGACGGCGACGTCGCGGGTAGCGGGTCGGCCGCGCTCACGATGGTGCACGAACGGGACGGCTGGGCCGAGCAGGACCCGCGTACCTACTGCACCGCGCTGCGTGACGCCGTGCGGGCGGCGACCGCGGGCATCGACGCGTCGCGGATCGTCGCGATGGGGCTGGGCAGTCAGGTCGACGGTGTCGTGGCGTGCGACGCCGAGGGCGAGCCGCTGCGCCCGGCCATCATCTGGCTGGACAAACGCGCCACCGACCAGTGCGAACGGTTGGTCGCGGCGGTCGGCGAGGACGCCCTCGCCGAACGGACCGGCCTGGTCGCCGACGCGTCGCACAGCGCGCCGAAGATGATGTGGATCCGGGAGTGCGAACCCGGCGTCCGGCGGCGCGCCGCGATGTTCGCACCGGTGGGGTCCTATCTGCTGCACCACCTCACGGGCTCGCACGCCCAGGACCCCGCCAACGCCTCGTCGACGATGGTCTACGACGTCATTCGCGGCGACTTCGACGCCGCCCTGTGTGCGGCGGCCGACCTGGATCCGGCGATGCTGGCACCGGTGCGGCCGTCGACCGACGTGGTCGGAACGCTGCGGCCCACCGTCGCGGCCGAGTTCGGGCTGCCGCGGGAATGCCGGGTCGTCGTGGGCACGGGTGACGAACACGCCGCCTCGGTGGGTGCGGGCGCGATCGAGGCCGGGGTGGTCGTCGATGTCACCGGCACCGCCGAACCCGTGACGACGGTGTCCGCGGCACCCGTGCGTGATCCGTGCTGCCTGGTGGAGACCCACGGCCACGCCGTCCCCGGATCCTGGCTGATCGAGAATCCCGGCTTCGTCAGTGGCGGCAGCACGTTGTGGCTGGCCGGTGTGCTGGGGGTGGCGCAGGCCGAGATCTTCCCACTCGCGCACGCGGCGCCACCCGGCAGCGACGGGGTGCTGTTCCTGCCCGCGCTGTCGGGAGCGACGGCACCGCGCTGGAACGACCGGATGCGCGGCGGACTGCTCGGCCTGGCGATGAACCACACCTCCGCCCACCTCGCCAGGGCGGTCCTCGAGGGTTGCGCGTACGCGTTGCGCGACATCGTCGAACGGCTCGAGGCGCTCGGCCTCGGCCAGGGCGAGATACGGATCGTCGGTGGCGGCGCGCGGGACGATCTGTGGGCCACCATCAAGGCCGACGTGCTCGGCAGGCCGGTGCGGCGGGTGCTCACGAAAGAGGCCACCGCCGTCGGTGCCGCCATGGTCGCCGGGGTGGGGGCGGGGTTCTTCGCCGACTTCCGCGCCGCGTCGGTCGCGGTCCGGCTCAACCCCGCGACGATCGAACCCGGCCCGGCCGCCGACCGCGAGTACGCCGACGCGTACGGGCGCTACCGCGCCACCTTCGACGCCGTCGAGTCCGCCCTGGCACCCGCCGAACCCACCCCGTCCACGCATCGCGTCCTGTCGGGTCGGCACGCGTGATCACCGTGCCCGACCCCGCCGCCGTCCTTGCGGATCTGCGCGGGCGCGGTGTCGCGGAGCTGCCCGCCGTCGACGTACGCATCGGCGCGTCGGTTCTCGACGGCGCCGTCACCGATATCGCCGCAACACTCCCGGCCACGGCGCCAGTCATCCTCAGCGACGGCGGGCCCTACCGCACACCGTCGGGTCCGGTCGTCGACCGGCTGGCCGCCCTGCTGGGGGGCTGCCCCGTCGTCCAGCTCGGCACGGGGACGGTGCACGCCGACGAGGCCACCGTCGCGCGGGCGATCGGTACCGTCGGTGCCGCGCGCCTGCTCGTCTCGGTCGGGTCCGGCACGCTCACCGATATCGCGAAGGTCACCGCCCAGCGGACCGGAAGTCGTCACATCGCGGTCCAAACCGCTTGCAGCATCAACGGATTCATCGCCGACCGCAGCGTGCTGGTGATCTCGGGCGCGAAACGCACCGTCACGTCGCGATGGCCGGACGCCCTCGTCGCCGACACCGACATCCTCGCCGCCGCACCGTGGCGACTCAACCTGGCCGGAGTGGGTGATCTGTCGACGGTTCCCAACGCCGTCGCCGAATGGCGCCTCGCGTCGCGGCTGGGCCACGGACCGCCGTATCGCGGCGCGGTCGTCGACCAGGTCCTGGCGGCCATGCCGATGCTTCCGGCCCTCGCGAGTGCGGCGCGCACCGCCGAACCGGAGGGTCTCGCCGACCTCGCCCGGCTGCTGGCGGCCAGTGGACTGTCGATGGGGATCGTCGGGTCGACCGCGCCCGCGTCGGGCAGTGAGCACGCCGTGTCGCATCTGCTGGAGATGGCGTTGCACCGGCGCGGCTGCGCGGCGGCCGCCCACGGCATGCAGGTGACGGTGGCGACGCGGCTGGCCGTGCGGGTGTGGCGGCTGGTGGACCGCACGATCGGCTCGGCAGGTGTGCGGGTGCGGGTGCCGGACGAGTCGGCGGCCCGCGAGGCGGTCACGCGGGCGTTCGCCGCGTTCGAAGTCCGGACCGTCGAGCAGTGCTGGACGGCGTACCGCGCAAAGCGTGAGTGGCTGCTCGCGCACCGGTCGGCGGTCGAGGCGCTCGTCGCGGACTGGGCGCCGTTCGTGGCATCGCTCACGCTGCCCACACCGGAGGGGTTCGACGACGCGGGCCGGGCGAGCGGGCTGCCCGCCGTGGCGGGGGATCTCGGCGCCGGTTACGACGACGACCTGCTGTTCTGGGCGCTGCGGAACTCCCACCTGCTACGCGACCGGATCTCGATCGTCGATTTCGCCGACCTCCTCGGAGTGTGGTCCGACGATTCGGCGCGATCGATCGTGGCGGACGCGGCGACCGGCCGCTGAGCCAACCGCGCAGAGAGAGGAGTACGTCGTTGTCGCACTTCGTGTTCATGCTGACCCATGGCGACCGGACCGTCGACCACGCCGCCGAGATCATCCCGACGCTGGCGGGCACGGGATTGCGCTACATCGGATTCAAGGATGTGGGAGCCGACCCCGCGCGACAGCGCGAGCTGGCGGCACTGGCCCACGACGCCGGATTCGAGGTGATGCTGGAGGTCGTCTCGACGAGCAAGGAGGACGAACTCGCGTCGCTGCGCGGCGCGGCCCGCGCCGGGGTCGACTGGGTCCTCGGCGGTACGCACGCCGAGGATGCGGCCGGGCTGCTGGCGGGCGGGATCCGGTACTGCCCGTTCCCGGGCCGCGTCGTCGACCATCCCAGCGTGCTGCTCGGCACGGTCGAGGAGATCGCGGCCGACGCCCGGCGACTCACCGCGCTCGACCATGTGGCCGGCGTCGACCTTCTCGCGCTTCGCCATCCGACCGCCGACCACGACACCCTCATCCGGCAGGTGGTCGCCAGTGCCGACGGTCCGGTCATCGTCGCGGGGTCGATCGCGAGCATCGAGCAGGCCGCCCGGGTCGGCGACACCGGCGCGTGGGGGTACACGATCGGCAGCGCGATCTTCGACGGCCTGCTGCCCGGTGCGCCGTCCATCGCCGACCAGGTGCGCGCCGTGGTCGACGGAGCGACGGGGCCGCCACCCGCGGCGCACCGAACGACCACCATGGGTGCGGCGCGCAACGCCCCCACGTAGGCTGCGACTGTGTCCGGCCGAACGTTGCTCGCCGACCGGCTGCGTGACGAACTGCTCGAGGAGATCACCAGTTCGCAGTTGCCGCCGGGAGCGAAGTTGCCGACCGAGGGTGAACTGGCCAAGCGTTTCAACGTATCTCGTGCCACGGTGCGTGATGCGGTGCGCGCACTGATCGAGGCCGGGTATGTCACCCGCCGCCGCGGTTCGGGCAGCTACGTCACCGAGCGCAGGCGGATGCCCCACGGCCTGGACTCCACGCTGAGCTACCTCGCGATGATCGAGAGCGCGGGGGCACGACCCGGAATGCGGGTTCTCGAGGCGGTTTTCGAGCAGTGCGCCAAGGGCGACGACCCCCTGCAACTCGCCGCGGGCGATACCGTCCTCGCGGTCGAGCGGGTTCGCACCGCCGACGACCGGCCGGTGATCTACTCACACGACCGGATCCCGGCGTACCTGCTGCGCACCGACCTCGATCTGCACAACCTGGATCCGTCGCTGTTCGCGCTGCTCGAATCCTGCGGGCACGCCGCCGACCACGCGACGGCGACGCTGCGGGCGGTTGCCAGCACCGGTCACACGGCCAAGGTGCTCGGGGTCCGGCGCGGCAAACCCCTGCTCTACATCGAGGAGATCGACTACGACCGCGACGGGACCCCGGTCATGCTGTCGCGGGAGTGGCACGTCTCGGAGGCATTCGACGTCCGGGTGAACCGCCAAGCCCAGCGCCGCGGCGACGCGTACCCGGCCACCCCTGCGCGCGCCGCGGCCAGGTGAGCGCGGGCCGTCCGGTGCCGTGCGCGGTCCTGGCCGGTTCGGGGACGCCGTTTATTGGTCTGGTGTCCAACCTTTAGAGGTGGCAGACTGGTAAAACCTACACGGTGGGACGTCGGGAAGGCGGTTGGCAATGGTGACAACGGACGGCAATGGACGACCGCACGTCACGACCGGCTTGCTGGCGCGAACCGATCTGGAGTCGTTGGTGGCCGACGGTGACGTCGACACCGTCATCGTGGCCTTCTGCGATATGCAGGGCCGGCTCACCGGCAAGCGGGTGTCGGCGCGCCTGTTCGTCGACGACGTGGCGGCGCACGGCGCCGAATGTTGCAACTATCTGCTGGCCGTCGACGTCGACATGAACACCGTCGACGGGTATGCGATGTCGAGCTGGTCGACGGGCTACGGCGACATGGTGATGACACCCGACTTCTCCACGCTGCGTCTCGTCCCGTGGCTGCCGGGGACCGCGCTGGTGCTGGCCGACCTCTCCTGGGATCACGGCGAACCGGTGTCGGCCGCACCGCGCAGCATCCTCAACCGCCAGATCGACCGGCTGTCCGAACGTGGCCTGGTGCCCTACGTGGGCACCGAGTTGGAGTTCATGGTGTTCGACGACAGCTATCGCGACGCCTGGGCCGCGGGATACCGGGGGCTGACGGCGGCCAGTGACTACAACGTGGACTACGCGATGCTGGCGTCGACGCGGATGGAGCCGCTGCTGCGCGACATCCGGCTGGGCATGGCGGGCGCGGGCATGTACTGCGAGGGCGTCAAAGGCGAATGCAATCTCGGCCAGCAGGAGATCGCGTTCCGCTACGACCATGCCCGGGTCACCTGCGACAACCACACTATCTACAAGAACGGTGCCAAGGAGATCGCCGACCAACACGGCAAGAGTCTGACGTTCATGGCGAAATACGATGAGCGCGAAGGAAACAGCTGTCACATCCACATCTCGCTGCGCGGTGCGGACGGCAGTGCGGTGTTCGCCGATGCCGGCGAGAGTCACGGCATGTCGGCGATGTTCCGCAGCTTCATCGCCGGCCAGCTGGCTACGCTGCGTGAGCTGACGCTGTTCTACGCGCCGAACATCAACTCCTACAAGCGATTCGTCGACGGCAGTTTCGCGCCGACGGCGATCGCGTGGGGGATGGACAACCGCACCTGCGCGCTGCGTGTGGTCGGTCACGGCCATGGGATGCGGATGGAGTGCCGCGCCCCCGGCGGTGACGTCAACCAGTACCTGGCGGTGGCCGCGCTGATCGCGGGCGGACTGCACGGCATCGAGCAGGAGCTGGAACTTCCCGCGGCGCTGGAGGGCAACGCGTACACCAGCGGAGCCGACCGGCTGCCCACCACGCTGACCGAAGCCGCCGTACTGTTCGGTGAGTCGAAGGTGGCCCGTGAGGCGTTCGGCGACGAGGTTGTCGAGCACTACCTCAACAACGCCCGCATCGAGCTGGCCGCGTTCAACGCGTCGGTGACCGACTGGGAGAGGATGCGCGGGTTTGAACGGCTCTAGTCCCGGCGCGAGCCGACGCGAAAGTCCCCAAAATCCCGGTGTCCCGGGTGCTTTTGCGTCTGCTCGGCCGGTGATCGGTATGACCACCTATCTGCAGCAGGCTCAGACGGGGGTCTGGGACGTCCAGGCGAGCTTCCTGCCCGCGATCTACCTCCAGGGTGTCGGTCTGGCCGGCGGCGTGACGGTGCTGCTGCCGCCGCAGCCGGTCGACCCGCGCGCGGTGGACCGCATCGTCGACGGCCTCGACGGGCTGATCCTCACCGGCGGCAGGGATGTCGATCCGGCCGGATACGGCGCGACCCCCCATCCCCGCACCGACGAACCCGACCGCGTCCGCGACGCATGGGAGTTCGCGCTGCTCGACGCCGCGCGTCGGCGCGCCATGCCGGTGCTCGGTATCTGCCGGGGTGCACAGGTGATCAACGTCGCGCTGGGCGGCAGCCTGCATCAGCATCTGCCCGACGTCCTCGGACACACCCACCACCAGCAGGGCAATGCGGTCTTCGGGACGTCGGCGGTGCGCACGGTGCCGGGCACCAGGCTGGCCGCGCTGATCGGCGAGTCCTCGGATGCGCAGTGCTATCACCATCAGGCGATCGACCGACTGGGCGACGGCCTCGTCGTCAGCGCCCGCGACTCCGACGGTGTCGTGGAAGCCGTCGAGGGGCAGCCGGGCGCCGGCGTGTTTCTGCTGGGGGTGCAGTGGCATCCGGAGGAGCGACTCGACGATCTCCGGCTGTTCGCCGGTGTGGTGCACGCGGCGGCGTCGTACGCGAAACAGAGCGGGACCGGCACGGCCCCGGGAAGGAGACCGGCATGACGGCGTCAGCGGTGATCAACCCCGCGACCGAGGAACTGCTGCGCACCGTCGAGCAGGTCGACGTGGACGGTGTCGACGATGCCGTGGCCCGTGCCAAAGCGGCCCAACGGGATTGGGCACGGCTGGCGCCGGGCGCACGCGCCGCGGCGCTGCGGTCCTTCGCGGCGGTGGTCGACGCCCATATCGGCGAGCTGGCCGCGCTGGAGGTCGCCAACTCCGGGCATCCCATCGGCAGCGCCGAAGCCGAGGCCGGACATGTGCGCAATGTGCTGCAGTTCTACTCGGCCACGCCGGAACGGATGTCGGGCAAGCAGATTCCCGTCGCGGGCGGCCTGGACGTGACGTTCAACGAGCCGCTCGGCGTCGTCGGGGTGATCACCCCGTGGAACTTCCCGATGACCATCGCGTCGTGGGGTTTCGCCCCTGCGCTCGCGGCGGGTAACGCGGTGGTGCTCAAACCGGCCGAGTGGACCCCGCTGACCACGATGCGGCTGGGCGAGCTCGCCGTCGAGGCCGGGCTGCCCGCCGACCTGTTCCAGGTCCTGCCGGGGAAGGGTTCGGTGGTGGGGGAGCGCTTCGTCACCCACCCCGACGTGCGCAAGCTGGTGTTCACGGGCTCCACCGAGGTGGGCACCCGGGTGATGGCCGGCGCCGCCGCGCAGGTCAAGCGGGTGACGCTGGAACTGGGCGGCAAGAGCGCCAATATCGTCTTCGACGACTGCGATCTCGAGCGCGCCGCCGCCACCGCACCCTACGGGGTGTTCGACAACGCCGGCCAGGACTGCTGCGCCCGCAGCCGGATACTGGTGCAGCGCAGTGTCTATGACCGGTTCATGGAACTGCTCGAACCTGCCGTCAAGGGTGTGGTGGTGGGAGACCCGCAGGCCAGGGACACCGAGATGGGTCCCTTGGTGTCGCGCGCACACTGGGATTCGGTGGCGTCGTACGTGCCTGACGACGCCCCGGTGGCGTTCCGCGGCGACGCGCCGTCGGGTCCCGGGTTCTGGTTCGCGCCGACGGTGCTCACGCCGCCCCGTACGGATCGCACCGTCACCGACGAGATCTTCGGCCCGGTGGTGACCGTGCTGCCGTTCGACGACGAGGCCGATGCGATCGCACTGGCCAACGACACCCCCTACGGGCTGTCCGGGTCGATCTGGACGGATAACCTGTCCCGCGCCCTGCGGGTGTCTCGCGCGGTGGAATCCGGCAATCTGTCCGTCAATTCGCATTCGTCGGTGCGGTACAACACCCCGTTCGGCGGGTTCAAACAGTCCGGTCTGGGGCGTGAACTCGGGCCTGACGCCCCACTGTCGTTCACCGAAACCAAGAATGTGTTCATCGCGATCCAGGACGCCCCGTGACCATCGGCGGGGCGGGATCGAAACGACGAGGGAGGAAATGGTGGTAGATCTGACTCGGCGGCTGGCGGGCAGGGTCGCCGTCGTCACCGGCGGCGGTAGCGGCATCGGACTGGCCGCAGCCCGGCGCATGCGCGCCGAGGGCGCCATCCTCGTGATCGGCGACCTCGACGCCACCGCGGGCCAGAATGCGGCCGACGAACTGGACGGTCTGTTCCTGCCCGTCGACGTGTCCGACGAGGGCCAGGTCAACGCGCTGTTCGACGGTGCGGCCGACGCCTACGGATCCGTCGACGTCGCGTTCAACAACGCGGGGATCTCACCGCCCGACGACGACCTGATCGAGACCACCGAGTTGCCCGCCTGGCAGCGGGTGCAGGACGTGAACCTCAAGTCGGTGTACCTGTCGTGCCGGGCGGCGCTGCGGCACATGGTGCCCGCGGGCAAGGGTTCGATCATCAACACCGCGTCCTTCGTGGCGGTGTTGGGTTCGGCGACGTCGCAGATCAGCTACACCGCATCCAAGGGCGGCGTGCTGGCGATGTCCCGCGAACTCGGAGTGCAGTTCGCGCGCAGCGGAATTCGGGTGAACGCGCTGTGCCCGGGGCCGGTGAACACGCCGCTGCTGCAGGAGTTGTTCGCCAAGGATCCCGAGCGGGCGGCCCGGCGCCTGGTGCATGTTCCGCTGGGCCGGTTCGCCGAGCCCGAGGAACTGGCTGCCGCGGTGGCGTTCCTGGCCAGCGATGACGCGTCGTTCATCACCGCCTCGACCTTCCTGGTCGACGGCGGCATCAGCTCGGCGTACGTCACCCCGTTGTGACACCGAGGCGGTGACCGGTATGTCGGCTGAAGCGCATACACCCGGGCCCACACCCGAGACGCCTACGGAGGCGGCGGCCGAGGCACTGTTGCGTCCGGTCCGGCCGGGCAACGCGTTCGAGGACACGGTCGGCAGGTTGTTGCAGACGATCCGCCTCGGTGTGCTGCAGCCGGGCGAGTCGCTGCCGCCGGAACGTGAGCTGGCCGCGCGGCTAGGGGTGAGTCGCGACACCGTGCGCGAGGCGATCAAGTCGCTGGCCGACGCGGGTTATCTGGTGTCGCGGCGGGGCCGCTACGGCGGCACCTTCCTGGCCGAGCGGTTGCCGACGGCCACCGAGGGGGAGGCGCAGGTCAGCCGCGACGAGATCGACGACGCGTTGCGGCTGCGGGAGATCCTCGAGGTCGGTGCCGCGCGGATGGCGGCGACCCGGACGCTGACGGCCGCCGAGCGGGAGGTGTTGTGGTCGCGGATGACAGACGTGGGCGCCGCCGGTTTGGAGGATTACCGCCGCCTGGATTCCCGGCTGCATCTGGCGATCGCCGAGGCGGCTGGTTCGCCGTCACTGGTCCCGCTCGTGGCGGAGAACCGGATGCGGCTCAACGGTCTGCTCGACCGGATTCCCCTGCTGCCGCGCAACATCGCCCACTCCAACGAGCAGCACGAGGCCATCGTCATGGGCATCCTCGCGGGCGACGCCGAGGCGGCCGCTGCGGCAATGCGTGCGCATGTCGCCGGCTCGGCGGCCCTCTTGCACGGATTTCTGGATTAGATTCCTAGTGTGGACGTTGCAGGGGACCCGGCACGTGTGGATCTCGCGTCGTCGGCGCTGGCCGACGTGGACATCCGGGGCTGGACCCTGCGTTTCGATTTGCTTTCCGACCCCAATCGCCTGGAGATCCTGCTGGGGCTGCACCGCGCACCCGGGATCTGCGTGAGCGATCTCGCCGCGGCGGTCGGGCGTTCGGAGAATTCGGTGTCGCAGGCGCTGCGGGTGCTGCGCCAGCAGGGGTGGGTGAGTTCGACCAGGGTCGGCCGTTCGGTGAGCTATCGCCTGGACGATCAGATCGTGCACGATCTACTGCACTGGATCGGGGCCCAGCACGGCTGAGTCGCTGTGACAGTGGCTGTCACTCGGCTCGCTATCAGGATCGTTCGGGGTCGGTGTAGGCCCGCCACCACTCCAGAGTGTGCTGGCCGTAGTCGATTCCGCGCAGGGGCACGGTGGCTGCCACGTCGCGCATTCTCTCCAGCCGCCCGAGAAGTTCCGCGGCGACATCCCCGAGGTGCTGCTCCGGGGCTCCATCAGTGCCAGTCAACGCATGTCCACCTGCGCATACACATATAGATGTCGAATGCCGGCCGCTTCGGCCGCCGTTCGGATGGTGGGCTCGGTGCTAGTATCTGCGTATGAATGCAGAAAGTCGTCCACTCGGGCGGCTGCCCGACGACCAGGTGACCTTGGTGGTCGAGGTGTTTCGCATGCTCGCAGACGCCACGCGGGTCAACGTGCTGTGGTTACTCGCCGAGGGCGAACTTTCCGTCAACGAACTCGCCGAACAGATCGGCAAGCCTCCGCCGTCCGTGTCGCAGCATCTCGCCAAGCTGCGGATGGCCCGGCTGGTCCGCACGCGGCGGGTCGGAACGGCTATCTACTACAGCCTCGAAAACGACCATGTGCGTCAGCTCGTGCTGGACGCGGTATTCAACGCCGAGCATGCGGGACCAGGCATTCCGCGACATCACCGCGGCGAGGTTGGGCCGCGGACAACGGTGCCCCGCGGGGAAGGCCGGACGGCCGATCCGCCGACCGCTGCGGTGCAATCGCAATGAAAGGGAGAAACACCGATGGCTGAACAACACATCCACGAAGGTGCGCATTCGCACGAGCACGACCACGGCGGTGTGGCCCACACGCACGCACACACCAGCCACGAGCATGAGCATGTCGAGCATGCGCATCCCCACGGCCACACCGAGGGCGAGCACGCGCACCCCCACGTGCACCAGGCCGGGCTGGAACAGGAGCACGTGCACTCTCACGCGTGACCCCTGGGCCGCCTCGTCGAGCCCCGGCGTCACAGGGATACTGAACCTCGCACTCAAGGTCTCCTGGCCGATTGAGCCATCTGTGTGTATGGACACGTGAACACATGGTGGCCTAGGCTCTTCTCACACAGCCCGCCAGGGTGAGGAGGAGAGGCGTGCCAGTGACCGAGTTGCCTTCGCAAAGCGTCGTGTCCGTGGCGATGCACCAGAGTGACGGCATCATCAACGCGCCTACCTCGCTGCTGTTCGGGGTGATCGCCGTCGTCGCGATGGGCTTCGCCGCCTGGAAGGCGCGCTCGGAACTCGATGAGAAGACGGTGCCGATGGCCGGGTTGGTGGCCGCCTTCATCTTCGCCGTGCAGATGATCAACTTCCCGATCCTGCCGGGAGTGAGCGGTCACCTGCTCGGAGGTGCGCTGGCCGCGATCCTGGTCGGCCCCTACACGGGTGCCCTGTGTGTCGCCATCGTGCTTGTCGTGCAGTCGCTGCTGTTCGCCGACGGTGGTGTCACGGCGCTGGGCAACAACATCACCAACATGGCCGTCGTCGGTGTCGCCGTGGGTTACGGGACAGCCGTCGTGCTCTACTCCGTCGTGCGCCGCGGAGGCAGAGGATCCTCGATTCCCGCTCTGGGTGTCGTCTCATTCATCGCGGCGGTCGTCGGCACCGTATTCGCGGCAATGGGATTCGTGGCCCAGTACGCCATCGGTGGCGCGGCGGGCGCCTCGCTGGGAACCGTCACCGCGTATATGTTCGGCACTCACCTGCTGATCGGTGTCGGTGAGGGTGTCATCACCGCCGCGACCGTGATGGCCGTCGCGCGGTCCCGGCCCGATCTCGTCTACCTCATCCGCACCAGCCGCACGACATCGGAGGTGGCCGCGTGACCGCGCAGACCAAACGTCCGTGGGTATTCTTCGCCGGCTTCGCAATCGCCTGTCTGCTCATCGCCGGGGTGGTGTCCTATTTCGCCGCGTCCAGCCCCGACGGCCTGGACGCGACCACCCTCAAAGGCTGTGAGGTCGTCGAGACCCACGAGGGTGAGGAGCTGACCGGGACCTGCATCGCCCAGAACGCCACCGACCACCACATGGCCGGCTCGCCGCTGGCCGACTACGCCGTCGACGGCAAGGACGGCACCAACGGTGTCGCGGGCATCATCGGTGTGGTGGTGACCGTCGCCTTCGCGGGTGGCCTGTTCTGGCTGATCGCGCGGACCAAGTCGGTTCCGCGATCCCATTCCGCCGGTAACTGACGGTGGGTGCGGGTCACGCGCACCCGCTGTATCGGGTCGGCACCTCCGCGGTGCATCGCGCTCCACCGGAAGTCAAGATCGTCTGTCTGGTCGTCTTCGTGCTGGCGGTTGTCGCCACACCTCGGGAGATGTTCTGGCCCTTCGGTATCTACGCACTGATTCTGCTGGTCGTCTGGCGGGCAGCGGACATACCGTTGCGCTGGATCCTGCCCCGGATGCTCATCGAGGCCCCGTTTCTGGTGCTGGCGGTGTTGTTGCCGTTCGCCGAGGGAGGAGACCGTATCGAGGTGGCGGGCCTGCACTTGTCGGTGAGCGGGCTGTACGCGGCATGGGGCATCGTCATCAAGGGCACGCTCGGCGTCGCCGCATCGCTGACGGTGGCTGCCACCACGACCGCGCGGGTGCTGCCTATCGGGTTGAGCCGGTTGGGCGTTCCCCCCGTCGTCACGTCGATGCTCGTCTTGATGATCCGTTACATCGATGTGCTTGCCGCCGAGGCGAGTCGAATGCGGATGGCGCGGCTCTCCCGGGGTGACTCGCCACGGACGATTCACCAGGCCGGCGCGATCGCGAAGAGTATCGGGGCGTTGTTCCTGCGGTCCTACGAGCGCGGTGAACGGGTCTATCTGGCGATGCTGTCGCGCGGATACAGCGGCAGCCTTCCCGAACTCGCCGTCGCCGGCGGGACCGCGGCGGCCTCCGTCCGGCAGTGGGTTGTCGCACTGTTGCCGGCGTGCGGTGCGGTGGTCGTGGCGGCGTCGGCGTGGGTGGTGCGATGACCGAGCCCGCCGTGCACGTCACCGGCCTACGCCACGCCTATCCCGATGGGCATCTCGCCCTTGACGGTGTCGACCTGACCGTCCAACCGGGCGAACGGGTGGCGGTGCTCGGTCCCAACGGGGCCGGAAAGACTACGTTGATGTTGCACCTGAACGGGGTGCTCTCCGCGACGTCGGGGGAGGTGCGAATCGGTGGTATTCCGCTGGGCCGCAAGACTCTCCGCGAGGTGAGGCGTCGCGTCGGTCTGGTGTTCCAGGACCCCGACGATCAGCTGTTCATGCCGACCGTGGCCCAGGATGTCGCATTCGGCCCGGCGAACTTCGGCGTGCGCGGCGAGGAGCTGGCGGTGCGAGTGGCCACGGCGCTGGGTGTCGTGGGCTTGACCGATCAGGCCGATCGCAGCCCTGCTCACCTCTCCGGCGGCCAGCGTCGCCGCGCCGCGCTGGCCACGGTGCTCGCCTGCGAGCCCGAGGTTCTGGTGCTGGACGAACCCTCGGCCAATCTCGACCCGGTCGCCAGACGGGAGCTGGCCGACACGTTGGCTGGTCTGCATTCCACGATGCTCATCGTCACCCACGACCTGCCGTACGCGGCGCAGCTGTGCGAGCGCGCGGTGATCATGGACGCGGGCACCGTCGTCGCCGACGGTGGTGTGCGGGAAATCCTCTCCGACACAGGGCTGTTGGCGAGCCACCGGCTGGAGCTGCCGTGGGGGTTCACCGTACCGTCCGTGTGATCTCAGTCCGTCACGGTGCGCTCGGCGTGCAGGAACCTGTGACTCTCCTGGGAGCGTGTCTGATCATCTGGACACATGAAGGGGGAGCGAATACGGTCGGTACGTGCTGCCAACGATATTGGCCGCCAACATATTCCGTCCTCGATGCGGTGGGCAGGAAGGGTGGAGCAGCCCATGACGAGTAGGGTCAACGCAATTCAGCCCTCCGGATTCACGCTGTTTCGCCGGAGCCTGTCGCCGGCCGACAAGCGATCACTAGCCGGAATGTACGGGTTCATCGTCCTGTTGCACCTCGTGGGCTTCGGGGTGCTGTTCGCCCTGGTCGTCCCACACAACTACCACCTCGGAGGTGCGCACCCCGTATTCACGGTCGGGGTCGGAGTCCTCGCATACACCTTCGGACTTCGACATGCATTCGATGCCGACCACATCGCCGCCGTGGACAACACCACCCGAAAACTGATGGCCGACAACGTCGAAGCCGGCGTGGATCGGAAGCCCCTATCGGTGGGTTTCTGGTTCTCGCTGGGGCATTCGACGATCGTCTTCGCGCTCTCGTTCCTACTGGCGCTTGGTGTACGGGCACTGGTCGGCCCTGTCGAGGACGAAGACTCGGCGCTGCACACGATCACCGGGTTGATCGGACCGTCGGTGTCGGGCGTCTTCCTCTGGATTCTCGGGATCCTCAACCTCGCGGCCCTCATCGGCATCATCAAGGTGTTTCGGAAGCTCCGCAACGGTGAGTACGACGAGACCGAGCTCGAACGGCATCTCGACTCTCGTGGCTTGATGAACCGATTCCTCGGGGGACTAACAAAATCTGTTACCAAGCCCTGGCACATCTATCCGATCGGGGTGCTGTTCGGCCTCGGCTTCGATACCGCCACCGAGGTCGGACTACTCGTGCTGGCAGGTGGTGCAGCGACCTTCAACCTGCCGTTCCATGCGATCCTGGTGCTTCCGATTCTCTTCGCGGCGGGAATGTGCGTAATGGACACCACCGACGGCGTTTTCATGAACTACGCCTACGGCTGGGCCTTCGCCAAACCGATACGGAAGATCTTCTACAACATGACCATCACGTCGATTTCGGTGGCAGTGGCATTGATCATCGGAACGATTGAGCTGATCGGCGTCATCGCCGACCGACTCGGGGTCCAGTCCGGGCCCATCGCGGCGATTGCCGACATCGACCTGGACTACGTGGGGTATGCGATTGTCGGACTGTTCGTCGTGTCCTGGCTTGTGGCCCTTGCGGTCTGGAGATTCGGCGACATCGAGCGACGGTGGTCGGTGAATCTCACGAACTGAGTGGGGGGTGAGGACCCGACGGCGCTCTGGGTTAGCAGTCCGCCGGGTACCTCCGACTCGCGCCAAGTGCATGGGGATCAGACTGCGCCAGAGCACTTCTGGCGACCGCGTCAAAGGACTTGTGCAGTCGGACGCCCGAATCGCACACCGTACGTCTGGTCGGCGAACGGCACTGAGGATCACGTGGCGACCGGGCTCAGCCGATCGCTCCGGTGAACCGGTCTTGCACGTCTGCCCAATTCACCACGTTCCAGAACGCCGTGACGTAATCGGCTTTGACGTTCTTGTATTGCAGGTAGTAGGCGTGCTCCCACATATCCACCTGCAGCAGCGGCACGATACCCAGCGGCAGGTTCGCCTGCTGATCGTAAAGCTGGAAGGCCAGCAGATTGCCGCCAAGTTTGTCGTAACCGCGCCCTTCACGTAGGTGGCGTGGTGTTTGCTGTGGTGCAGTTCGTTTGTCTGGCCCGAAATGTGGGGTTCCAGCACCCCGTAGTCGTAGTCCAGGTCGGGCAGTGTACTCGGCCGTGAATTCCTTCGTGCGTCTGGCGGGATGCGTGGGGACGTATGGGCCGTGCGTGGTCCATCCCGTGGCGGCCTCGTGCCGGCTGATCCCGCATCGATCAGCCTACCTGTTCAGGTGTTCACATGATATGTTGGCCTGGCGGGTCGGCCGTGCGCAGCGCACGTCGATGCAGCACATCGTGAACCGTCTGACTTCCAGGTGGTGGCGCGCCATGGCCGACCCGTTTGACGTCGCAGCCCGGTGATCTCGGCACGCTGGCCTCGCGCGCACGCGAGAGTGCCGAAAACGCGCGGGTTCAGTGCCTGCGGGGCTTGGGCCAGGGCGGTTCGCCGCACAGCGCCAGGAGCGCGTTCTCGATGAGCTCGGGCAGGGCCGGATGGATCCAGTACTGGCCGCGGGCCATCTCCTGAGCCGGCAGCTCGAAGCTCATCGCCTGGATGAGGGGTTGGATCAGCGATGAGGCCTGGTGCCCCATGATGTGCGCGCCGAGGATGAGGCCGGTCTCGTCGTCGACGATCACCTTGGCGATGCCGGTGGTGTCCTCCATCGCCCAGCCGTAGGCGACATCGGCATAGTCCTGAATCTTGGACTTGACGGTGTATCCCGCTGCCCTGGCCTGGTTCTCGGTCAGACCGACGCAGGCGATCTGCGGGTCGGTGAACACCGCCGAGGGGACGAAGCGGTGATCGGAGGGCATCAGCGCGTCGGTGTCGTCCCAGTCGGCCAGCAGGTTGTTGCGCACCACCCGGGCCTCGTGGTTGGCGACGTGCTTGAGCTGATACGACGACGAGACGTCGCCGAGCGCGAAGATGTTGCGCGCGGTGGTGCGTTGGTATTCGTCGACGCTGACCATCCCATCGTTCACCTTGACTCCGGCCAACTCCGCGTCAAGGAGGTCGCCGTTGGGTATCCGCCCCGTCGCGACCAGCAGGGTGTCGGCGTGCACCGCAGAGTCGTCGTCGAGTCGCAGGGTGATCCCCGCGGCGTCCTCGGTCGCGTCGACGACCGTGTGGTGGCTGACGATCTCCCACTTCTTCGACGCGATGTCGGTGAACCGTTCGCAGATGTCGTCGTCGCAATTGGTCAGCAGTGTCGCACCCCTGATGATCAACGTCACCCGCGATCCGAGCGCGGAGAAGACGTGCGCGAACTCCGCAGCGACGAAGCCGCCCCCGATGATCACCAGATGTTCTGGGATCTCCGGGATGCGCATGATGGTGTCGCTGGTGTGATAGTTCACTCCCGACTGCACGATCTCCTCGGGCACCATCGCGCGAGCGCCCGCGGCGATCACCACCTGGTCGGCGGTGAACTGCTCTCCGCCCTCGGTGCGTAACACGTGGCGGCCGTCGGGACGCGTCGGACCGAACCGGGTGTGGGTGTCGAAGACCGTGACATTCGGTGACGAACGCCGGTAGCGTTCCCCGCTCAGCGCGATCGGGTCGATCCTGCCGAAGACGCGCGAGACGATGTCGCGCCAGCGGACGCCGTCGATGCGGGCGTCGACGCCGAAACGCGCCGAATCCCGGACGATCTGGGCCACCTCGGCGGCGTAGACGAACATCTTCGTGGGAATGCAGCCGACGTTGAGACACGTGCCGCCGAACGTCCCCTGCTCGCAGATCGCGACCTGCTTGCCCGCGTAGCGCTCGTCGAGGATGCTGTTACCCGATCCGGTGCCGATGATCGCGATGTCGAAATGGTCCATGCCGTCATCCCCGTTCGGATCGTGTTGCAGTCCGGTCTGTTTCGACCCAGCCTGTGTACCAGTCCAGCCAGCGGTCGAGCTCACGGTATGCCTCGCGGCGGGGTTCGGCCAGCGACAGGAAAACATCGTGTTTGGCGTCGGCGACCGGCACCATCGTGGTGCGATTGCCGATGCAACCCGCCCAGCGTGCGATCTGCCCGACGTCGAGCACCGCGTCACCGCGCTGAATGGCTTCGGGATCGCGACCTTCGCGCACGCTGTGGTCCGATCGCAGGATCAGATTGGGCACGCCGACGTCGAGGCCCCGGTGCAGCCTGGCGTGCCCGCGGCGGATGGCGTGCAACCAGCCGAACGTCACGGGGAATCCGCCGACGGGCTTCCACTGCAGGTTGTACTCGAACTCACCGGAGTACGAGCGGTGCAGCGTGGCGCCGTACCCGCCGCCCGCGGTGGGCGGGCGTACCACCAGCCGCTTGCGAAACCGCGACACGGTGCCGATGACGGCCGAGGTGCCCGTGGCACGCACGACGGGCGGCCCGTGTAGGTCCAGCCAGGGACTGTTGAGGACCAGTCCGCCGACCAACCGTCCCGCGGGGCGGCCGGAGCGCCGCAGGCGGTCCAGCCACAGCGACACGATCAGACCCCCCGCTGAGTGACCGTAGACCAGCACCGACGCCGGCGGGTCGCCCACCGGGGACGTGGTCTCCGCGGCGACCACCTCGAGCGCGCCCAGCAACTCGCCGTCGTAGCGCGCCAGGTCGGTGGTGAAGTGCGGTGTCTGTCCCTGCCGCCAGGACCGCCCGCATTTGTGCAGGTCCAGCGCGTAGACGCGGAAGCCTCGGCCGGCCAGGTGGTCGGCGAGCTCGGTGTGGAAGAAGTAGTCGGTGAACCCGTGCACGATCAGCGCCGCGCGCCCGCCGCGCGAACCGGGTTCGCCCCGCCGCACGAGCGTGGCGACCAGGTCGCCCTCCCCGTCCGGGTCCGGGCCCAACGGCAGGGTGTGCTGCCAGTAGCCGGGTAGCACGTCGGGCTCCCACGCGGTCACAACTGTTACCTTAATCGGGAGTAACGGGCATTCCCGCGCCACAGAGGACCATCTCCTGTGGTCGGAAACCCGGGGCCCGCGCCTCGCGCTAACCTGTGGGGCGGTAACCCGTGCCGAGCGGGCCGCGCGACCATGAAGGACCGTTGATCTGGTGTCTGACCCGAAGATAGCCAAGACCACAACCGACGTCGTGCTTGTGGGCGCCGGCATCATGAGCGCCACACTCGGCGCGCTGCTGCGGCAGGTCGAGCCGAATTGGTCGATCACCATGGTGGAGCGCCTCGACGGTGCGGCCGCGGAGAGCAGCGATCCGTGGAACAACGCCGGCACCGGACATTCGGCCCTGTGTGAGCTGAACTACACCCCGCAGCGCCCCGACGGCTCGGTCGACACCAGCAAGGCCGTCGCCGTCAACGAGCAGTTCCAGGTGTCCCGACAGTTCTGGGCCTACGCGGTCGAGAACGGACTGCTGCCCGACGTGCGGAACTTCCTCAACCCGGTTCCGCACGTCAGCTTCGTCTACGGGGCGGACAACGTCGACTACCTCAAACGCCGTCACCAGGCTCTGGTGAGCAATCCGCTGTTCGCCTCGATGGAGTTCATCGACGACAAGGACGAGTTCAGCAGGCGGCTGCCGCTGATGGCCGACAAGCGTGATTTCGCCGATCCCGTCGGTCTGAACTGGACGCAGGACGGCACCGACGTCGACTTCGGCTCGCTGTCGCGCCAGCTCATCGGCTACACCGCCGAGCGCGGGATGACCACGCTGTTCGGCCACGAGGTGCGCGCCCTGCACAAGCAGGCCGACGGTAGCTGGACGTTGGATGTCGTCAACCGCCGCACGGGCGCCAAACGCAAGTTGACCACGAAGTTCGTCTTCGTCGGCGCCGGCGGCGGCGCCCTTGCGCTGCTGCAGAAGTCGGGCATCACGGAGGCCAAGGGCTTCGGTGGTTTCCCGGTCGGCGGGCAGTTCCTGCGCACCGGCAAGCCCGAGCTGACCGCCGCGCACCAGGCCAAGGTCTACGGCCAGCCGCCCCTTGGCGCACCGCCGATGTCGGTGCCGCACTTGGACACCCGGGTCATCAACGGCAAGTCGTGGCTGTTGTTCGGGCCGTTCGCCGGATGGTCGCCGAAATTCCTCAAGCAGGGCAAGATCACCGACCTGCCGTTCTCGGTGAAGCCCGACAACCTGGCCTCGATGCTGGGCGTGGGCCTGAGCGAGGTCGGGCTGGTGAAGTACCTGGTCGGTCAGCTCCTGCTCAGCGAGACCGACCGCGTCGACGCGCTGCGCGAATTCGCCCCCAGCGCACAGAATTCCGATTGGGAACTGGACGTCGCGGGGCAGCGGGTGCAGGTGATCCGCCGCAAGGGCCGAAGCGGTGTGCTCGAATTCGGCACCACGGTGCTGTCGGCCGCCGACGGGAGTATCGCCGGACTGCTCGGCGCTTCACCCGGCGCGTCCACCGCGGTGCCGGCGATGCTCGACGTCATGTCCCGCTGTTTCGGCGACCGGTACGACTCGTGGGTGCCCAAACTCAAGGAAATGGTCCCGTCGCTGGGTATCCAGCTGTCGAACGAGCCCGCACTGTTCGACGAGGTCTGGGCCTGGGGCACCCGCGTGCTCAAACTGGATCAGCCCGCCAGCGCCATCCCCGAAGCACCGGAGGGCGAATCCACGGCGGGCACCGAGCATTCGGCCACCGTCGCGACCGCCTGACGGGCGGCGCGGATGACGGTTGCACTGCGCCGAAGTTGGGCCAAGGATGTCGATGCCGAAACCCTCTACCAGCTGCTCAAGCTCCGCATCGAGGTCTTCGTCGTCGAGCAGGCGACGCCGTACCCCGAACTCGACGGGCGAGATCTGCTCGCCGAAACCCGCCACTTCTGGCTGGAAGGCGATGACGGCGAGGTGATTTCGACGCTTCGCCTGATGGAGGAGCACGCCGGCGGGGAGAAGACGTTCCGCATCGGGCGAGTGTGCACCAAGCGTTCCGCGCGCGGCCAGGGCCACGCCGCGCGGCTGCTGCAGTCGGCGCTGGCCGAAGTGGGCAACTACCCGTGCCGCATCGACGCGCAGACCTACCTGACCGAGATGTACGAACGTCACGGGTTCCTGCGCGACGGCGACGAGTTCCTCGACGACGGCATCCCGCATGTGCCGATGCTGCGGGCGGGTTCCCAGGTTGGCTCGCGACCACCGGGTTCCGACGCCGGAGACCGTTCGTGACAGACGGTTACCCGTTCAGCGCGATCGTCGGTCACGACCGGCTGCGGCTCGCGCTGGTGCTGTGCGCGGTGCGACCCGAGATCGGCGGGGTGCTGATCCGCGGCGAGAAGGGGACCGCGAAGTCGACCGCGGTCCGCGGATTGGCTGCGGTGCTGACCGCGGTGGACGGTGCGCGGCTGGTGGAGCTGCCGATCGGGGCGACCGAGGACCGCGTCGTGGGATCGCTGGATCTGCAAAAGGTGCTGCGCGACGGCGAACACGCCTTTTCTCCGGGTCTGTTGGCCCGGGCACACGGCGGGGTGCTGTACGTCGACGAGGTCAATCTGTTGCACGACCATCTGGTCGACGTCCTGCTGGACGCCGCGGCGATGGGACGGGTGCACGTCGAGCGCGACGGCATCTCGCACTCGTACGACGCGCGGTTCGTGCTGATCGGCACGATGAACCCGGAGGAGGGGGAGCTGCGGCCCCAGTTGCTGGACCGGTTCGGGCTGACCGTCGACGTCGCGGCGTCGCGCGACGTCGACGTGCGTGCCGAGGTCGTGCGCCGGCGGATGGCCTTCGAGGCCGAGACCGCCGCATTTGCCGCGCGCTATGCCGGGCAGGACGCGGAGCTCAGCCGCCAGATCGCGGTGGCGCGCGCGTCGCTGCCGAACGTGGAGTTGCCGGACCGGGAGCTGCGCCGCATCGCCGCCTTGTGTGCGGCATTCGATGTCGACGGCATGCGGGCCGACCTGGTGGTGGCGCGGACGGCGGCGGCGCACGCGGCGTGGCGTGCCGCGACGGGAGATGTGACCGGGGCGAGCGCAGCGACGGGGGGGATTTCCGGGGCGAGCGCAGCGACGGGGGGGATTTCTGGGGCGAGCGCAGCGACGGGGGGGATTACCGTCACCGAGGAGGATATTCGGGTGGCGGCCGAGCTTGCGCTTCCGCATCGCCGCCGCCGCGACCCTTTCGACGATCCCGGGCTGGACCCGCAGCGGCTCGACGATGCGATGGCGCAGGCCGGTGAGGCGGCCGACGATCCGCACCCGGATCCCGATCCACCAGGCGGCGGTGGGCAGCAAACCGACACCGATGCCGCCGCGCACCCCGCGAACAGCGGTTCTCCGCAACGGGATTCGACGTCGCCATCCCGGGTCAGCGGCCCGCCGTCGCCGGTGTTCCGCACCAGGCAACTCGTGGTGCCCGGGACCGGGGCGGGCGCGCCGGGTCGGCGTTCGCGGGCCCGCAACCGCAGCGGAACGGTCGTCGCGGCGACCACGGACGCCGGCACCGGCCACGGTGTGCACGTGTTCGGCACTCTGCTCGCCGCCGCGGCGCGCCAGACCGTCGCCGGCCGGCCGCGTCCGGAATCCGACGACGTGCGACGTGCCGTCCGCGAGGGGCGCGAGGCGAATCTGGTGATCTTCGTGGTCGACGCCTCGGGTTCGATGGCCGCCCGGGATCGGTTGTCGGCCGTCACCGGGGCCACGCTGTCCCTGCTGCGTGACGCCTACCAGCGTCGTGACAAGGTCGCCGTGATCACGTTCCGCGAACAGCAGGCCACCCTGCTGCTGCCGCCCACCACCTCCGTGCACATCGCGAGCCGTCGGCTGGCGCGCTTCGAGACCGGCGGGAAAACGCCGCTGGCGCAGGGCCTGCAGGCCGCGCGCGATCTGGTCGTGCGGGAAAAAGCCAGAGATCGGTCGCGGCGCAGTCTGGTGGTGGTGCTGACCGACGGCCGGGCCACGGGTGGCCCGGACCCGCTCGGCCGTACGCGTATCGCGGCCGCCCGGCTGCTGGCCGAGGGGGCGGCGGCCGTGGTCGTCGACTGCGAAACATCCTATGTGCGTTTGGGTTTGGCTGCTCAGCTGGCCGGACACCTGCGTGCCCCCGCGGTCGCGTTGGCGCACCTGCGCGCGGACGACCTGACACGACTGGTCAGGTCACAGGCCGACCGCGTCGTCGCGTAGGAGGCGCCGATGCCGCAAGGCCGTCCGACGACGGTGCCCGACGACGGGCTGACCACCCGCGCGCGCCGCAACGCGCCGCTGCTGGCCGTGCACACCGGTCCCGGCAAGGGCAAATCGACCGCCGCGTTCGGCATGGCGCTGCGGGCCTGGAATCAGGGCTTCGACATCGCCGTGTTCCAGTTCGTCAAGAGTGCGAAGTGGAAAGTGGGCGAGGAGGCCGCTTTCGGCGAACTCGGCAGGCTGCACGACGAGCGGGGCGTCGGCGGTGCCGTCGAATGGCACAAGATGGGTGCGGGCTGGTCGTGGTCGCGCAAACACGGCACCGAGGTCGACCATGCCGCGGCCGCCGCCGACGGCTGGGCCGAGATCGCCGGCCGGCTGGCGTCGCAGCGCCACGACTTCTATGTGCTCGACGAATTCACCTATCCGCTCAAATGGGGGTGGGTCGACGTCGAGGAGGTCGTCGCCACGTTGGCAGCCCGCCCGGGCACCCAGCACGTGGTGATCACCGGCCGGGATGCGCCGCAGGCGTTACTCGATGCCGCCGACCTGGTCACCGAGATGGTCAAGGTCAAACACCCGATGGATCTGGGCCGGAAAGGTCAGAAAGGCATCGAGTGGTGACGTCCACACCGTGTGCGATTCGTCCCCGCGGCGGCAGCCTCTAAGCTCGCCGGGTGACCGAGAACGCATACCTGGTCGGCTTGCGCCTGGCGGGCCGGAAGGTCGTGGTGGTCGGTGGGGGTTCCGTCGCGCAGCGCCGGCTGCCGCTGCTGATCGCCAACGGCGCCGACGTCCACGTCATCACCCCGGCGGCGACGCCCGCCGTGGAGGCCATGGACGCGATCACACTGATCACACGGGAGTTCCGCGAGGGCGACCTCGAGGGTGCGTGGTACGCCATCGCGGCCACCGACGACCCCGCGGTCAATGCCGCCGTCGTCGCCGAGGCCGAACGACGCCACATCTTCTGTGTCCGCGCCGACGTGGCCCGTGAGGGCAGCGCGGTCACGCCCGCGTCGTTCGAGTACGAGGGCCTGTCGATCGGTGTGCTTGCCGGTGGTGAACACCGCCGCTCGGCGGCCATCCGTTCGGCGATCCACGAGGCCTTGCAGCGCGGCGTGATCACCGCCGAGACCGCGGGCACGGTCACCACGGGCGTGGCGCTGGTCGGCGGCGGGCCGGGTGATCCCGAGCTGATCACGGTGCGGGGCCGTCGCCTGTTGGCTCAGGCCGACGTCGTCGTCGCCGACCGGCTGGCGCCGCAGGAGCTGCTCGCCGAACTGGCGCCGCACGTGGAGGTCATCGACGCCGCGAAGATCCCGTACGGCCGGGCCATGGCACAGGATGCGATCAACGAGGTCCTCATCGACCGCGCCAGAGCGGGCAAGTTCGTGGTGCGGCTCAAGGGCGGCGACCCGTTCGTGTTCGCGCGGGGCTATGAGGAGGTTCTCGCGTGCGCGGATGCCGGCATTCCCGTGTCGGTTGTGCCGGGTGTGACCAGTGCCATAGCCGTCCCCGCCCTGGCCGGTGTTCCGGTCACGCACCGGGGTGTCGCACATGAATTCGTGGTGGTCAGCGGCCATATCGCGCCAGGGCATCCCGAATCGTTAGTGAATTGGAATGCGTTGGCCGCGATGTCGGGGACCATCGTTTTGCTGATGGCGGTGGAACGGATCGAGTTGTTCGCCAAGGCGTTGCTGGAAGGCGGACGACCTGCGGATACTCCGGTCGTTGTAGTTCAGCACGGCTCGACAACCGCTCAGCGAAGTTTGCGGTCGACACTGCGGGACGCACCGGAGAGGATCCGTTCGGAGGGTATCCGGCCGCCGGCGATCATCGTGATCGGGCCCGTGGCGGCATTCGGTGCTTAAAGGAATCTTAAGATTACTGTAAGGTAACCCGCTATGACGGCTCTCAACGACGCGGAGCGCGCCGCCATGTACCGGGACGCCGAGGGCAGGGCGGATCGGTCGCTACCGAAGGACGTCGACCATTCGACGGCGGGGCGAACCGGCAGGCTTCCGGACTGGCTTCCGTCGCGGCGATTCGTCGCCGCGGTGATCGCGATCGGTGGCATGCAGTTGCTCGCCACCATGGACAGCACGGTCGCGATCGTGGCGCTGCCCAGGATCCAGGACGAGCTCGGCTTGTCCGATGCAGGCCGTAGCTGGGTCATCACCGCCTACGTTCTGACATTCGGCGGGTTGATGCTGCTCGGCGGGCGCCTCGGCGACACCATCGGCCGTAAGCGCGCGTTCATCGTCGGTGTCG
The DNA here is from genome assembly GCA_018268465.1 of Actinomycetota bacterium. GTDB lineage: Bacteria > Actinomycetota > Actinomycetes > Mycobacteriales > Mycobacteriaceae > Mycobacterium. The sequence goes on along the minus strand of JAFDWN010000020.1, from coordinate 45,736 downwards.
CGCTGTTCACCATCGCCTCGATCCTGTGCGGTATCGCCTGGGACGAAGCCACTCTGGTGATCGCCCGGCTGCTGCAGGGGGTGGGCGCGGCCATCGCGTCGCCGACCGGTCTGGCCCTCGTGGCGACCACCTTCCCCAAGGGCCCCGCGCGCAACGCGGCCACCGCCGTATTCGGCGCGATGACGGCCATCGGCTCGGTGATGGGCCTGGTCGTCGGCGGAGCGCTCACGGAGGTGTCGTGGCGGCTGGCCTTCCTGGTCAACGTGCCGATCGGCCTGGTGATGCTCTACCTGGCCAGCCGGACGCTGCGCGAGACGCATCGCGAACGGATGAAGCTCGATGCCGCCGGCGCCATTCTGGCCACGCTGGGCTGCACGGCGGCGGTGTTCGGTTTCTCGATGGGACCCGAACACGGCTGGCAGTCGCCCCTCACGGTGGGTTCGCTGATCGCCGCCGCGGTATTCCTCATCGCCTTCGTGATCGTGGAACGCACGGCCGAGAATCCCGTCGTGCCGTTCGACCTGTTTCGCGACCGCAACCGGGTGGCGACCTTCGGGGCGATCTTCCTCGCCGGCGGTGTGTTGTTCACACTGACCGTGCTGATCGGCCTGTACGTGCAGGACATCATGGGGTACAGCGCGTTGCGTGCCGGTATCGGATTCATCCCGTTCGTCATCGCGATGGGAATCGGGCTGGGGTTGTCCTCGCAGCTCGTGTCGATCTTCCCGCCGCGGGTGCTGGTCATCGCCGGCGGCATCCTGGTGCTGGGCGCGATGGTCTACGGTTCGACGCTCAACCGGGGGATCCCGTACTTCCCGAACCTGGTCATCCCGATCGTGGTGGGCGGCATCGGCATCGGTTTGATCGTGGTGCCGCTCATGCTGTCGGCGATCGCGGGTGTCGGCTTCGACCGGATCGGCCCGGTGTCGGCGATCGCGCTGATGCTGCAGAATCTCGGCGGTCCCGTGGTGCTCGCGATCATCCAGGCCGTCATCACGTCCCGCACGCTGTACCTGGGCGGCACCACCGGCCCGGTGAAGAATATGAACGACGCGCAGATCGCGGCGCTGGACGCCGGGTATACGTACGGCCTGCTCTGGGTGGCTGCGGTGGCCGTTCTGGTCGGTGCCGCAGCGCTGCTGATCGGCTACTCGTCGCAGCAGGTGGCGCATGCGCAGGAAGTCAAAGACGCGATGGACGCCGGAGAGCTCTAGAGCTCGAGCTCGCAACCGAGACAGGATCGCCGGCCGGGGTGTTTCCCCGAGCGTGACGTGGTGGCGGGCGAACCGGGCAATTCCCGCCGTGGCGTTACGTTGGCGCGGCGCCCGGCGCATGCCGCATTCCTGATCGCGGGCAATCGCGCGCAAACGGGCCGAGCGTCGAAGGCTAAGGTTGTCGGCTGTGATCACCCGCATGTCCGAGCTGTTCCTGCGAACCCTGCGTGACGACCCGGCCGACGCCGAGGTTCCCAGCCACAAGCTGCTGATCCGGGCCGGCTATGTCCGCCCGGTCGGGCCCGGGCTCTACAGCTGGTTGCCGCTGGGTCTGCGGGTGCTTCGCAGGATCGAGCGCATCGTGCGGGACGAGATGAACGCCATCGGCGGACAGGAGATCCTGTTCCCCGCGTTGTTGCCGCGCGGCCCGTACGAGACGACGAACCGCTGGACCGAGTACGGGGACGGCGTGTTCCGGCTGAAGGACCGCCGCGCCAACGACTATCTGCTCGGTCCGACGCACGAGGAACTGTTCACGCTGACCGTCAAGGGTGAATACAGCTCCTACAAGGACTTCCCGCTGACCCTGTACCAAATCCAGAACAAATACCGTGACGAGGCGCGGCCCCGGGCGGGCATCCTGCGGGGCCGTGAGTTCCTGATGAAGGATTCGTACTCGTTCGACGTGGACGACGACGGCCTCAAGAACGCCTACCACGCGCACCGCGAGGCCTACCAGCGCATCTTCGGCCGGCTGGGGGTCCGCTACGTCATCGTGTCGGCGGTGTCCGGGGCGATGGGTGGCAGCGCGTCCGAGGAGTTCCTCGCCGAAAGTGAGGTGGGTGAGGACACGTTCGTGCGCTGCCTGGAATCGGGCTATGCGGCCAACGTCGAGGCGGTGATCACCGCGATCCCCGAGGCGCTGCCCGTCGACGGTCTGCCCGATGCCGTGGTGCACGACACGCCAGGCACCCCGACCATCGCCACACTGGTCGACTGGGCCAACGGCGCGCAGCTGCCGCAGTTCGCGCAGCGCGAGGTCACCGCCGCCGACACGCTCAAAAACGTCCTGCTCAAGACCCGCCTGCCCGGCGGCGATTGGGAGTTACTCGCCGTCGGGGTGCCCGGCGACCGCGAGGTGGACGACAAGCGGTTGGGAGCGGCGCTGGAACCCGCGGAGTACGCGATGCTCGACGACGCCGACTTCGCCGCGCACCCCTTCCTGGTCAAGGGTTATATCGGTCCCAAGGCGCTGCTGGCCAACGGCGTGCGCTTCCTCGTCGACCCCCGGGTGGTCGACGGAACGGCGTGGATCACCGGCGCCGACGAACCGGGCAGGCATGTGGTGGGTCTGGTGGCCGGGCGCGATTTCACCGCCGACGGCATCGTCGAGGCCGCCGAGGTGCGCGACGGCGATCCGTCGCCCGACGGCGCGGGCCCGCTGGTGTCGGCACGGGGTATCGAGATCGGCCACATCTTCCAGCTCGGCAGCAAATACACCGATGCCTTCTCCGCCGACGTGCTCGGCGAGGACGGCAAGCCGGTGCGGCTCACCATGGGTTCTTACGGCATCGGCGTATCGCGACTGGTCGCGGTCATCGCCGAACAGCACCACGACGCCCTGGGGCTGCGGTGGCCGTCGTCGGTGTCGCCGTTCGACGTCCACGTGGTGATTGCGAACAAGGACAGCGGGGCGCGCGGGGGAGCGACGGAGCTGGCGGCGAGTCTGGACGCGCTGGGTCTGGAGGTGCTGCTCGACGACCGGTCGGCGTCTCCCGGGGTGAAGTTCAAGGACGCCGAGCTGCTGGGTGTGCCGTGGATCGTGGTTGTCGGGCGGGGCTGGGCCGACGGGATCGTCGAGCTGCGGAACCGTTTCAGCGGCGAGACCCGGGAGATCGCCGTCGACGGGGCCGCGGGCGAGGTCGCCGCGGCGGTGCGCTGACCCGGGCTACTCGCTGCCGCCGGGGAACGCGACGGTGACCGGCCACACCTCGAGCACCTGATTCCAGCGCGCGGCGGCGACGGCGCTCTCCGTCAGCGCGGTCACCGCGAATTGGCGCTGAGGCTCGGAGGTGGCCTGTTCGAGCACCGCGCGCCATGCGACGGCGGCGTCCTTCTCCATCTGCACGGCCAGGTGGGCCGCGTCGGTGGGGTTTTCGACCGGGTTCGGCAGTCGATAGCCTGCCGCGGGCAGCGGCGCAACGGCCGACCGCTCGTCGAGCATCGCAATGGCGGCCTCGCGGCGTTTGCGGTGCGCCACCAGCGTCGAGGACACCAGATCGTTGAGGTCGGGGGTGGAATGCGCCGACACCAACCCGTATCCGTAGATGATGCCGTGTTCGGTGGCGATGGCGTCGAAAAGCGCCGCGTCGGCCGGGTCCGCCGGCCGTGACGGGCCGGTCGGTTCTGCGGAGGTCACGCGACTCCCACCTCGCTGAGGGCGACGGTGTAGGCCGCGGTGCAGGCGGCCGAGATCGATCCGAGCAGGCCGGCCCGGTAGCCCGACATCGAGGCGGCCAGTTCGGCGGCGCTGTCGGCGGATTGGCGAAGGGCGGCGGCGACGTCGGCGGCGGTCGGCGGTACGACGGGTGGTGCGGTCGTGCCCGACGTCCCCGTGGATTGCGGGGATGCGGACGGTTCGGCGGTGGGCGCGTCGGTCCCCATGATGCGCACGAGCTCGTCGGCCAGTGCCTGGGCGTGCGATTCGCGCTCCGCGGCGACGACGGTCAGCGCCTTGGCCTGCGCGGGTACCGCACGGGTGGCGACGTCGGCGGCCAGCCGGCTGTCGGCGCGCGCGCGGGTGAGTGCGGCGGAGAGTTCGTCGACCTCGGGCGGTGGTGGAGGCGTCCCGCAGGCGGCGGCGCCGACACCGGCGAGCGCCAGAGCTGCCGCGCCGGCCAGGACACGGCGCCTGGACACGGCGGGTAGGGCGCTCGGCACGAGCAACATCCTGCCATTGCCGTGTCGGGACCCCCACCGCGGCGAGCCGTCGGTGGCCCGCACCACCGCCGGTTCGGCGATTACCGCCGCCGGGCTGGCGTATCGTTGATACTCGGTTCCCGCCGGTGGCCTCACCGCGGAACCATGTCAGGACAACTCAAGATGAGGAGCTCGCCGTGGTACCGGATCCCACGTTGCGGTCTGCGGGACTGCCCTCGCAGCAGCAGGTGATCGAGCTGCTCGACGGCGAGTTCTCCCGCGCCGGGTACGAGATCGAGGATGTCGTCATCGACGCCTCCGCGCGGCCGCCGCGCATCACCGTGGTCGCCGATGCTGACGAAGGCCTCGACCTGGATTCCCTGGCCGAACTGTCCCGGTCGGCTTCGGAGTTGCTCGACAGCCTCGACGCGGAGCCCGGCCGTGGCGTCCCGTATGTCCTCGAGGTCACCAGCCGTGGGGTGGACCGGCCCCTCACCAGTGAGAAGCACTACCGGCGGGCGCATGGCCGCATGGTGGATCTGACGCTGTCCGACGGATCGCGGCTGACCGGCCGTGTGGGCCGGACCCGCGACGGTGTCGTGAACCTGGTGGTCCGTGAAGGCTCGCGGGGCACCTTGACGGTTCGTGAACTGCCGCTGGACGGTATATCGAAAGCCATTGTCCAGGTTGAGTTTTCGCCTCCGGATAAACGAGAGCTGGAACTGGCCGGCGAGTTCGGAAAGGAGGCTGGGGCATGAACATCGACATGGCGGCGTTGCACGCCATCGAGGCTGACAAAGGTATCTCGGTCGACGTGGTCGTCGACACCATCAAATCGGCGTTGCTCACCGCGTATCGCCACACCGAGGGCCACGAATCCGACGCCCGCATCGACATCGACCGCAAGTCGGGCGTGGTCAAGGTGATCGCGCGCCAGACCGACGGCGACGGCAATGTCATCCACGAATGGGACGACACCCCAGAGGGTTTCGGCCGTATCGCGGCCACCACCGCGCGCCAGGTCATCCTGCAGCGGCTGCGCGACGCCGAGAACGAGAAAAATTTCGGCGAGTTCGCCGCCCGCGAGGGCGACATCGTGGCCGGGGTGATCCAGCGTGACGCGAGGGCCAATGCGCGCGGGCTGGTGGTGGTGCGGATGGGCAGCGAGACCAAGGGCTCCGAAGGGGTGATCCCGTCCGCCGAACAGGTGCCGGGGGAGAGTTACGAACACGGCGACCGCCTGCGCTGCTACGTCGTCGGTGTGACGCGCGGCGCCCGGGAGCCACTGATCACCCTGTCGCGGACGCATCCCAATCTGGTCCGCAAACTGTTCTCGCTGGAGGTGCCGGAGATCGCCGACGGTTCGGTCGAGATCGTCGCGGTTGCCCGCGAGGCGGGGCATCGCTCCAAGATCGCCGTCACCTCCCGGGTCCCGGGCCTCAACCCGAAGGGCGCCTGCATCGGCCCGATGGGGCAGCGGGTGCGCAACGTGATGAGTGAGCTGTCCGGCGAGAAGATCGACATCATCGATTACGACGAGGACCCGGCGCGATTCGTCGCCAACGCGCTGTCACCCGCCAAGGTGGTGTCGGTGTCGGTGATCGATGAACAGGGCCGGGCGGCGCGTGTGGTGGTCCCCGATTTCCAGTTGTCCCTGGCGATCGGCAAGGAGGGTCAGAACGCGCGGCTGGCGGCCCGGCTGACCGGCTGGCGGATCGACATCCGCAGCGACGCCGCTCCGGCCGCTGCGCCGCAGGCCAGCCGCGACGCGGCGCACGGGAAGGTGCCCGATCGGTAGGTGGGGTGCGCGTTTCGGTTCGCGGCGCCGGTGACGGTAGACTGAGCCGTGATCCAGCGTGAGACTCCGGCTCCGGAGCATCGACGCACCCCCGACACCCCCGTCGGACCGGTGCGGACATGCATCGGCTGCCGGGGGCGAGAGCTGGCCATCGGACTGCTTCGAGTCGTTGCTCGGCCCGGCGGGAACGGTGTCGCCACCGTGACTGTCGACTCGGCGAGGACTCTTCCGGGGCGGGGCGCGTGGTTGCACCCCGACGGCATATGCCTCCAGGCGGCAGTACGGCGGCGGGCATTCGCGCGAGCGTTGCGGATCACCGGTTCACCGGACCTTTCCGGGGTGATCGGTCACGTCGAGAGCCTCTCGGGGAGTCCGGTACACCAGGCAACAGAACAGGTAGCGAAGAACATGAGCACACCGTGAAGTCCCGATGACCATGCGTCATAGCTAAACCGAGGCGCGGCGCCTACCACCGCTGTCGCCTCCCGACCAGGAGATGTAGTGGCAGGTAAGGCCCGTGTGCACGAGTTGGCCAAGGAACTCGGTGTCACCAGTAAGCAACTTCTCGCGACGCTGAAAGAGCAGGGCGAGTTCGTCAAGTCCGCCTCCTCGACCGTCGAAGCGCCGGTGGCGCGGCGACTTCGGGAGACATTCGGCGGCGCAAAATCCGACCGGGCGAGGCCCGGCGGCAACGGCGGCCCCGCCCGGGTGGCGGCGTCCAGCCCGGTGCCCGCTGCGCCCAGCCCCGCCGCGCCGAAGCCCTCGGCGCCCCGGCCGGCCCGTCCGGCCGAGCCTCAGGTCGCGGCCCCGGCTCCGGCTCCGGCGCCGACCCGCGCTCCGGTGCCCGCGCCACGTCAGGCTCCGGTCAGCCCGCCGCCCGCGGCCGCCAGCGCCGCCCCGGCGCCGGCTCCGACCCGACCGGCCCCGACCCCTGGCCCGCGACCCGGCCCCGTGCCCGGCGGCCCCAAACCCGCCCCGCGCACACCGCGCGTCGGCAACAATCCGTTCTCCTCGCAGCAGCCGGCGGAACGGCCGATTCCCCGTCCGCAGGGCCCCCGGCCCGGACCCGGCAACGCGCCGCGTCCCGGCGGCGGACCCCGTCCCGGCGTCACGCCGGGCAATATGCCCCCGCGTCCCGGCGGCCCCCGGCCGCCGCGTCCCGGCGGCGGACCGCGTCCCGGTCCCGGCGGCGGACCCCGTCCCGGTGCAGGTCAGGGCGGCCGTCCCGGTGGCGGCGGCGGTAACTACCGCGGCGGTGGTGCCGGCGGTGGTGGTGGTGCCGGCGGTGCGGCCGCCGGTGGTGGCTTCCGAGGCCGCCCCGGCGGTGGTGGCGGCGGTGGCCGTCCCGGTCAGCGCGGCGGTGCCGCCGGTGCGTTCGGACGGCCCGGCGGTGCGCCCAAGCGCGGACGTAAGTCGAAGCGGCAGAAGCGCCAGGAATACGACTCGATGCAGGCGCCCGTCGTCGGCGGTGTGCGGCTGCCCCACGGCAACGGTGAGACCATCCGGCTGGCCCGCGGCGCGTCGCTGAGCGACTTCGCCGAGAAGATCGACGCCAACCCCGCTTCGCTGGTGCAGGCGTTGTTCAATCTCGGTGAGATGGTGACCGCCACCCAGTCGGTGGGTGACGAGACTCTCGAGCTGCTGGGCAGCGAGATGAATTACGTCGTGCAGGTCGTGTCCCCCGAGGACGAGGACCGCGAGCTGCTGGAATCGTTCGACCTCACCTACGGCGAGGACGAAGGCGGCGAGGACGACCTCGAGGTGCGTCCGCCGGTGGTCACCGTCATGGGTCACGTCGACCACGGCAAGACCCGCCTGCTGGACACCATCCGCCAGGCCAACGTCCGCGAGGGCGAGGCCGGCGGCATCACCCAGCACATCGGTGCCTACCAGGTCGAAATCGACCTCGACGGCACGGTGCGGCCGATCACCTTCATCGACACCCCGGGTCACGAGGCGTTCACGGCCATGCGTGCCCGCGGCGCCAAGGCCACCGACATCGCGATCCTGGTGGTCGCCGCCGACGACGGCGTGATGCCGCAGACGGTGGAGGCCATCAACCACGCGCAGGCCGCCGACGTGCCGATCGTGGTGGCGGTCAACAAGATCGACAAGGAAGGTGCCGACCCGCAGAAGATCCGCGGGCAGCTCACCGAGTACGGCCTCGTGGCAGAGGATTTCGGCGGCGACACCATGTTCGTCGACATCTCGGCCAAGCAGGGCACCAACATCGAGGCGCTGCTGGAGGCGGTGCTGCTCACCGCCGATGCGGCGCTGGACCTTCGGGCCAACCCAGACATGGAGGCCCAGGGTGTGGCGATCGAAGCCCATCTGGACCGCGGCCGCGGTCCCGTGGCCACCGTGCTGGTGGCACGCGGCACCCTGCGGGTCGGCGACTCGGTGGTGGCGGGCGACGCCTACGGCCGGGTGCGCCGCATGGTCGACGAGCACGGTGACGACGTCGAAGAGGCGTTGCCGTCGCGGCCCGTTCAGGTCATCGGCTTCACCTCGGTGCCGGGTGCGGGCGACAACTTCCTCGTCGTCGACGAGGACCGCATCGCCCGCCAGATCGCCGACCGGCGCAGCGCGCGCAAACGCAACGCGATGGCCGCGCGCAGCCGCAAGCGGATCAGCCTGGAGGACCTGGATTCGGCGCTGAAGGAAACCAGCCAGCTCAACCTGATCCTCAAGGGCGACAACGCCGGTACGGTCGAGGCGCTGGAGGAGGCTCTGCTGGGTATCCAGGTCGACGACGAGGTGGAGCTGCGCGTCATCGACCGCGGCGTCGGTGGTGTCACCGAGACCAACGTCAACCTGGCGTCGGCCTCGGACGCGATCATCATCGGCTTCAACGTCCGCGCCGAGGGCAAGGCCACCGAACTGGCCAACCGCGAAGGTGTGGAGATCCGGTACTACTCGGTGATCTACCAGGCCATCGACGAGATCGAAAAGGCCCTGCGTGGTCTGCTCAAGCCGGTCTACGAGGAGCGTGAGCTGGGCCGGGCCGAGATTCGCGCGGTCTTCCGGTCGTCGAAGTTCGGCAATATCGCCGGCTGCCTGGTGACCTCGGGCATCATCCGCCGCAACGCCAAGGCGCGCCTGCTGCGGGACAACGTCGTCGTCGCCGAGACCCTCACGGTGCAGTCGTTGCGCCGGGAGAAGGACGACGTGACCGAGGTGCGCGACGGTTACGAGTGTGGTCTGACGGTCGGCTACTCCGACATCAAGGAAGGCGACATCGTCGAGACGTACGAGCTGGTTGAAAAAGAACGTGTGTAGCGTCCGCATGCTGGGCGACGAGCGTTTACCAGGGGAGCGACATGGCTGATCCTGCGCGCGCACGCAGGCTGGCCAAGCGAATCTCCACCATCGTCGCCTCGGCGATCGAGTACGAGATCAAGGATCCGCGGCTGGCGGGCGTGACGATCACCGATGCGAAGGTATCGGGCGACCTGCACGACGCGACGCTGTACTACACGGTCCTCGGACGCACGCTGTCCGACGAACCGGATTACGACGGTGCAGCCGCGGCTCTGCAGAAGGCCACCGGTGTGTTGCGCACGAGGGTCGGCGCGGGGACGGGGGTGCGTTTCACCCCGACCCTGACCTTCGTGCGCGACACCGTGCCCGACGCCGCCAACCGAATGGAGGAGCTGTTGGCCCGCGCCCGCGCGGCTGACGCCGAGGTGGCCCGGGTGCGGCAGGGTGCCAAGCATGCCGGTGACGCCGACCCGTACCGTAGTGACGGGGCGGAGACGGACGACGAAACCGGGGGGCCCGACGGGGACACGGCCACGCTTGACGCTGAGGACACCGGTGACCGCGATCGAACCGACGACTGACCTTGTGGGAGCGCGGGTCGATGCCCGCGCAGCGGCGGAGATCTTGGCCGCCGCCTCGACCGTCAGCGTGGTCTGTCATGTCTATCCCGACGCCGACACGATCGGTGCGGGCTTGGCGCTGGGGTTGGTGCTGGAACGCGCGGGCAAGCTGGTCGAGGTGGGGTTCGCCGCCCCGGCGGCGCTGCCGGAGTCGCTGCAGTCGCTGCCCGGTGGGCACCTGCTGGTGTTTCCGGATGCGATGCGGCGCGACGCGGAACTGGTCGTCACGGTGGACATTCCCAGCGTCAACCGGCTGGGGGCGCTGCGTGAGCTCGCCGAACCGGGTCGCGAGGTACTGGTGATCGACCACCACGCCTCCAACCAGCTGTTCGGCAGCGCCAACTACGTCGACCCGTCGGCGGATTCGACGACGATGCTCGTCGCCGAGGTGCTCGACGCGTGGGACAAGCCGATCGACATCGGGGTGGCGCACTGTCTGTACGCGGGCCTGACTACCGACACCGGATCGTTCCGCTGGGCCAGCGCCCGTGCGCACCGGCTGGCGGCGCGGCTGATCGACCTGGGTGTGGACAACGCCGCGATCAGTCGCACGTTGATGGACACCCATCCGTTCGTGTGGCTGCCCATGCTGTCGCGGGTGCTGGCGTCGGCACGCCTGCTGCCCGGTGCGGTTGGCGGCAGGGGGCTGGTGTATGCCGTTGTGGCACATCAGGAATGGGCCGATGCGCGGCCTGAGGAGGTGGAGAGCGTCGTCGACGTCGTGCGCACCACCGAGCAGGCCGAGGTGGCCGCCGTCTTCAAGGAGATCGAGCCGGACCACTGGTCGGTGTCGATGCGGTCCAAATCCGACTTCGACCTGGCCTCCATCGCCAGCTCGTTCGGCGGCGGTGGGCACCGGCAGGCGGCCGGGTACTCCGCGATCGGCTCGATCGACGAGGTCGTGCGTGCGCTGCGGCATGCCCTCGACTGACTCCGTCCGCCTTGGCTGATCCGCACGGCGAGGACCATCCGCCGATCCAGCCGGGCGAGCCGGTCACCGGTCGGCGGATTGCCGCGCTGGCGCTGCCCGCGCTGGGGGTGCTGGCCGCCGAGCCGCTGTATCTGCTGTTCGACCTGGCCGTGGTGGGGCGACTGGGCGCGCTGAGCCTGGCGGGTCTGGCGGTCGGCGGGCTGGTGCTCGCCCTGGTCAGTTCGCAGTTGACGTTCCTGTCCTACGGGACGACGGCCCGCTCGGCGCGGTACTACGGTGCCGGTGACCGTGCTGCCGCCGTCGGCGAGGGTGTGCAGGCCACCTGGCTGGCGCTGGGCCTGGGCGTGGTCATCGTGGTCGCGGTGCAGGCGACGGCGGCGCCGTTGCTGACCGCACTGGCTGGCCCGGGGGAGATCGCCGGCACGGCGCTGCCGTGGCTGCGGATCGCGATCCTGGCGGTGCCGGCCATCCTGGTGTCGCTGGCGGGCAACGGTTGGATGCGTGGCGTTCAGGACACCGTGCGGCCGTTGCGCTACGTCGTCACGGGTTTCGCCGTGTCGGCGGTGTTGTGCCCGCTGCTCGTGTACGGCTGGCTGGGCCTGCCACGCCTGGGGCTGGAGGGTTCGGCGGTGGCGAATCTGGTGGGCCAGTGGGTGGCCGCCGCCCTGTTCCTGTGGGCATTGCTGGCGGAGCGCGTCCCGCTGCGCATCCAGCCGGCGTTGCTGCGGGCGCAGCTGGTGATGGGACGGGATCTGCTGGTGCGCACCATGGCATTCCAGGCATGTTTCGTCTCCGCGGGGGCCGTGGCGGCCCGATTCGGGGCGGCCGCGGTGGCCGCTCATCAGGTCGTGCTGCAACTGTGGAGTTTTCTGGCGCTGGTGCTGGATTCGCTGGCGATCGCAGCGCAGTCACTGGTTGGCGCAGCGCTGGGCGCCGGTGCGCTGGCGCACGCCAAGTCGGTGGCCGTGCGGGTGACGGTGTTCTCCACGATCGCGGCCATGATGCTGGCCGCCGTGTTCGCCGTCGGCGCGCCGGTGCTTCCCGCCGTGTTCACCGACGACCGCGCCGTGCTGGATTCCATCGGGGTGCCGTGGTGGTTCCTGGTTGCCCAATTGCCGATCGCCGGAATGGTTTTCGCGCTCGACGGGGTGCTGCTGGGCGCGGGTGACGCGAAGTTCATGCGTAACGCGACGCTGGTCAGCGCGCTGGTGGGATTCCTGCCCCTGATCTGGCTGTCCCTGGCATTCGGCTGGGGTCTGGTCGGCATCTGGTCGGGTCTGAGCCTGTTCATGGTGCTGCGGCTGGGCTTCGTCGGCTGGCGTGCGTTCTCGGGTCGCTGGCTGGTGCCCGGTACCCACTGACGGTGCGCGTGCCGGCCGGGCGCCGGTCACGCTTCACCCGGGTGTGCGCGCGATCGCCGCCCAGCCGTAGTCGTTGGTCTTGACGTCGATACCGACGAACCCCGCGGCCGTCAGGCGGTGCGGCAGCGACCCGGGGTCGACCGGGTTGTACGTGTCACCGTCGTGGGCGGCGGCCAGGTCGTCGCCGGCGAGGCTGTCGCTGGCCACCAGTGCCGCCCCCGGCCGCAGCACCCTGGCCACCTCGGCGAGCAGCCGGTCCTGCAGATCGGCTGTCGCCACATGGTGCAGCATCGTGAAACAGGCCGCGCCCGAGAATCGCCGGTCGTCGTAGGGCAGGTTCGTCGCGTCGCCGACGACGATGTGCACCGACGGCGTCCCGGCGAAACGACGACGGAGCATGGCGGCCAGGTCGTCGTCGATCTCCACCGCCGTGAGGCATGCCGTCCGGGTGCTCAACACGTCGGTGGTGGCCCCGTAGCCGGGACCCACCTCCAGTACGTCGTCGCCCAGATCGGTGGCGCCGAGCGCCCACGGCAGGATGAACTCCCGAATCGCATGCCGCCATTCGGGCGACCCGCAGCATTCGTGTGCCTCGTTCATCAGTGCCCCCGACCGTCGCGTCGCATCACGGCCCCGGGTCGGCCGCCCTGTCGGCTCACCGTAACCCTCCCGTCGGGCCCCGCCTATGGTGGAGGCCATGTGCCGAAACATCACCGAATTGCGGGGTCTGGAACCGGCCGCGACGGCCGATGAGGTCGAGGCGGCGGCCCGCCAGTACGTCCGCAAGGTCAGCGGCATCACCCGGCCGTCCGGCGCGAACACCGACGCCTTCGAGGTCGCCGTCGCCGAGGTCACGGCGTCCACCCAGCGACTGCTCGCCGGGCTGCCACCGCGCCGTCAGCCGCCGAAATCCGTTCCGCCGCTGCGCCGTCCCGAGGTCCGCGCGCGCCTCGGCCTGGGATGACCACTCCGGTGACCGCGGTGTCGACCCAGCCGGCGCTCAAGGAGTGGGGCGCGGTCGTGCAGGGGCTGCTCGACGGGCGGCAGTCGATCCTGCTGCGTAAGGGCGGTATCCACGAAAAGCGCTTCGAGGTCAGTGCGTCGCAATTCCTGTTCTTTCCGACCGTCGCGCACAGCCACGCCGAACGTGTGCGCCCCGAACACCGCGACCTGCTCGAGGTTTCGGCCGCCGACAGCGCCGACGATGCGGTCGTGGTGCGCGCCGGCGCGCGCGTGGTCGCCGCCGTCGAGGTCACGCGTCCTGAGGCGATCGGTGAACTGGAGCCGCTGCACATCTGGACCACGGAGTCGGTGCGCACCGACCGGCTGGACTTCCGGCCCAGGCACCGGTTGACGGTGCTGGTCGTGCAGGCCAGCCCGCTCATGGAGCCGGTCAGACTGGCCCGCACGCCCGAATACGGGGGGTGCGCCAGCTGGGTGCGGCTTCCGGTCGGTTCGTCGTGGGGCGAGCCGGTGCACGACGACGCGACACTGCGCGACATCGCCGAGCGGGTCCGCGGATCAGTCGGCTGACGGGGGCGTGCGGTCGGCGGGAAGGATCAGGCGGGAGTCGGCGCCCAGGTGCACGGTGTGCCTGGCGGTGGCCAGCCGTGTTGCGTCCCCGGTGGGTTCCCCGGTGCCGAGGTTGCGCACGAAGCGTGGATGCGACCCGCCGGCGATCAGCACCCGGATGCGCGATCCGCTCGGGAACGCGTGCGCGACGGCGTCGAGTTCGATGCGCACGGTCCCGGAATCGGGGGCCGAGGCGAGGTAGCCGTCGCTGATGTTGCGGGAGCGGCCCCGGGCGTCGACCTGGCTGATCCGCACGAACAGGTCGTTGTGCGGATTGGTGCAGGTGTGCGACAACTCCAGCACCGGGTTCCCGACCACGTACAGGTCGGTCGACAGACGTTCGCCGGTGAACGTCAGCACATCGGCACGCCGGGCCAGTGCGCGGTCGTCGCGGTAGCCGCCGACGGGCGCCAGTAGCCTGCCGCCCACGGTGGGCGTCGGGTCGGCGGGGTTGTAGACGAACGTCGCAGAGCCGCCGGGGTCCGGCGCTCCGCCCGCCAGCCTGCCCGCGGACTGCAGGTACAGCACCCGTTCGGGCATCGCGGGCGGCCAATCGGCGAAATCCCGCCAGCCGGCCGTGCCCGACGAGCCGCCCAGATGAATGCGCACCGGCGTCCGTCGCTGTGGCGCCGCACCCGCGAGGTGGGTGCCGAGCCAGTCGAGGGTTTCCCGGGTCACGGTCGGCACCGCCTTGGCCAACAGTTCGCCGTGTCGCCACGGGCCGACCGTCACCGCGGCGGCCACCCCGCGCCGACGCAACGCCTGGTACTGCGCGAGGGACTGCTCCAGGAACAGGTCCTGCCAGCCGGTGAGCAGAAGCACCGGAACCTCGGCGCGTGCCAGCGCGCCGTCCATCCGCATCCCCGCCCAGAACGGATCGTCCGCGTCGGGGTGCTCCAGCCACGATTCGAACCACGGCGCGCCGTCGCCGAGCAGTGCGCGGCTGGACGCACCGAGCGGCAGACCCAGTGACGCCTCGGTCGCCAGCTGGTTGGCCTTGGCCCGCCTCAGCAGTGTGCGCAGCCCGCGGCGGTCTTCCTGACGGCCGACGGCATCGCTCCAGCCGAGGAAATCGCTGAGCCCGAAAGACCCAGTGCCCCAGCGTGGACCGCTGACATCGTGCGGCCCGACGGCGATCACCGCGGCCTTCATCTCCGGTGGGGGATCGGCCAGCAGGGCCCACTGGGTGAATCCCAGATAGGACAACCCGATCGTGCCGAACGTACCCGTGAACCACGGCTGGTCACGCAGCCAGACGACGGTGTCGGCGCCGTCGTCGACCTCGTGCACGAACGGCGCGAAATCGCCACCCGAGCCGAACGTACCGCGCACGCTCTGGATGACGACGTGATACCCGCGGGCCGCGTACATCGCACCGCACAACGCCGAGATCGGCCAGCGCCTCCCGTAGGGCCCCCGGACCAGCAGGGTGCCCGCGGGCGACGCGGTCCGCGGCGAATAATGGTCGGCGACGAGACCGACTCCGTCGCGCATCGGCACCCGCAGGCTGCGGTCGACGTCGAAGTCGACGGTCGGCGGTGGCAGGCGCAGGGCAGCGCTGAGTCGTTCGTGGAGGGCCCGACGGACCGGCGACTGCGGGCGGGTCGGTGTGGTGGTCACCCCTCACAGTGTGTCCTACGACCCTCCGCCGGCTTGGGCTCACCACTGTGACCAGGACATATCCGGCCGGCGGCGGCTGACGTCAGGTGCACTCGCCACGGTGGCGGGGGCGATGGCGCTCGGCGGCCGGGGCCGGCCACGGACCGTTCGACTGGAACGTGTTCCAGTTGTCGGGCGAGCGATACCCGACGACGCCAGTACGCTGATGGGTTGTGGTGGACCAGCAGTATTCGCGGGATCGCAGACCGATCCTGTGGGCGATCAGTGACCTGCACACGGGTCACACCGGCAACAAGCCGGTGACGGAGTCGCTGCACCCGAACTCCCCGGACGACTGGCTCATCGTCGCCGGCGACGTCGGCGAGCGCACCGACGAGATCCGGTGGGCGCTCGACCTGCTGCGCAAGCGGTTCGCCAAGGTCATCTGGGTGCCGGGCAACCACGAGTTGTGGACCACCAACCGCGACCCGATGCAGATCTTCGGCAAGTCCCGCTACGACTATCTGGTCGACATGTGCGACTCGATGGGTGTGGTCACCCCCGAGCACCCTTACCCGGTGTGGACCGAGGAGGGGGGCCCGGCCACGATCGTGCCGATGTTCCTGCTCTACGACTACACCTTCCTGCCGCCGGGCACGGCGACCAAGGCCGAGGGCCTGGCCCTGGCGCGGGAGCGCAACGTCGTGGGCACCGACGAGTTCCTGCTGTCCTCCGAGCCGTACGCCACCCGCGACGCGTGGTGCCGCGACCGGGTGGCGCGCACCCGCAAACGGCTGGAGGATCTCGACTGGATGATGCCGACGGTGCAGGTGAACCACTTCCCGATGGTGCGGGAACCCTGCGACGCGATGTTCTATCCGGAGTTCTCGCTGTGGTGCGGCACCACGGCGACCGCCGACTGGCATACCCGCTACAACGCGATCTGCTCGGTGTACGGCCATCTGCACATTCCGCGCACGACGTGGTACGACGGCGTTCGTTTCGAGGAGGTGTCCGTCGGATACCCGCGAGAGTGGCGCCGCCGCAAGCCTTACCGGTGGTTGCGCCAGGTGCTTCCCGACCCGAAGTACGCGCCGGGGTACCTCAACGAATTCGGCGGGCATTTCGAGGTGACGCCGGAGATGCGGGCCAATGCGCAGAAGATGCAGGAGCGCATCCGCGCCCGGCAAGGGCGATGAGCGCTTGCGCGAAGAGCAGAATGCAGCGATGAGCGCTTGCGCCGCGATGAGCGCTTGCGCGAAGAGCAGAATGCAGCGATGAAGATTAGAAAGCACCGATGAACCCTGCCCCGATGACCAACGCGCGACTACTGGGTGGCGTGTTGCCCGTGCGGTCGGGAGATCTGGCGGCCGCCGAAATGTACGCCGACGAGCCGGGATTGGCGCCGCTGCCGGAAGAGGAGGCGCTCATCGCGCGATCGGTTGCCAAGCGGCGAAACGAGTTCGTCTCCGTCCGGCGCTGCGCGCGGCTGGCGTTGCATGAGCTCGGCGTCCCGCCGGTGCCGATCCTCAAGGGGGAGAAGGGCGAACCGTGCTGGCCCGACGGCGTCGTCGGTAGCCTCACCCACTGCGAGGGCTTTCGCGGGGCGGCAGTGGCCCGTAGTGGTGCGGTGCGTTCGGTCGGTATCGACGCCGAACCGCACGGTGTGCTGCCCGACGGTGTCCTCGGCGCGATCAGCCTGCCCGCAGAGCGCGCCGAGATCGGCGCGTTGCCGGCCGGTCTGCACTGGGACCGGATTCTGTTCTGCGCCAAAGAAGCAACCTACAAGGCATGGTTCCCGCTCACGCACCGCTGGCTCGGGTTCGAGGACGCGCATATCACCTTCGATGTCGACACCGGCGGTGTGACAGGCGGATTCACCTCGCGCATCCTGATCGATCCCGTCGCGGAAAGCGGTCCGCCGTTGCGTACGCTGGCCGGACGCTGGGAAGTCCGCGACGGGCTGGCGTTGACGGCCATCGTGCTGTGAGCGGGGGCACCGACCGCGAACGGCAACCGGCGGGGCTTGTCGTCGTCGACAAACCGGCGGGCATCACCAGCCACGATGTGGTGGGCCGCTGCCGGCGAATCTTCCGCACCCGCAAGGTCGGTCACGCCGGGACGCTCGATCCGATGGCCACTGGCGTGTTGGTGGTCGGCATCGAACGGGCCACGAAGATCCTCGGCCTGCTGACCCTCACCGACAAGGCGTACACGGCGACCATGCGGCTCGGTGTGAGCACCACAACCGACGACGCCGAGGGGCAACCCGTCGCGACGGCGCCGGCGGGTCACCTCACCGACGATGCGATCGCCGCGGCGGTCGCCGCGCTGCGCGGAGACATCGACCAGGTGCCCGCGGCGGTCAGCGCGGTGAAAGTCGACGGGCAACGCGCCTATCACCTGGCCAGGGAGGGCCGGCCGGTCGAACTGGCCGCGCGCCGGGTGCGGGTCGAACGTTTCGACATCCTCGCGATCCGGCGGGACCCCGCCGCGCAGACCGTCGAAGTGGACGTCGACGTCGCGTGCTCGTCGGGCACCTATGTGCGGGCACTTGCGCGGGACGCGGGCGCCGCGCTCGGCGTGGGTGGGCATCTCACCGCGCTGCGCCGCACCCGGGTGGGTGGTTTCGGGCTGGACGGGGCGCGCACGCTGGACGAACTGGCCGACAACGCGCAGCTGAGCCACACCCTCGACGCGGCATGTCTGCTGGCCTTCCCGCGGCGGGATCTGACCCCTGCCGAGACCGAGGACACCAGGCACGGCCGTCCCCTGCGACCGGCGGGATTCGACGGCACGTACGCGGCGACGGCACCCGACGGCAGTGTCATCGCGTTGCTGACCGACGGCCCGGCCCGCACCAAATCCGTGGTCGTGCTGCGCCCCGCGACGCTGTGAGGTCGGCCCGGCCGCGCAGGGTCAGGCGACGACCCAGATCGCGTCCGCGGCGGGACTGCCCAGATCCACGGTCGTCGTGTCCTCGGCGCCCGGTGTTTCGATGGCCACCGAGATCATCCCCGCGAAGTCGCGGCGGGCCAGCACCCGCAGGCGCGAATCCAGGCTGATGCCGACGCTGTCGAAGTACCGCAGCATCTCGGGGTCGGCGTCGGAGATGCGGGCCACCGTCCCGGTGTCGCCGTCGTGGCAGTCGGACAGCTGCCTGGCAGGAGGTGTGGGGACCTGCCCGTCGGCGGCGGGAATGGGATCGCCGTGCGGGTCACGAGTCGGGTGGCCCAGTTTGGCGTCGATCGCGTCGAGCATCCGCTGGGAGACCGCGTGTTCGAGCACTTCGGCCTCGTCGTGCACCTCGTCCCAGCTGTAGCCGAGTTCGCGCACCAAGAACGTCTCCATCAGGCGGTGGCGGCGCACCATCGCCAGCGCGGCGCGCTGCCCCGCCTCGGTGAGCGTCACCGCGCCGTACTTCTCGTGGTTGACCAACCCCTGGTCGGCCAGCTTGCGGATGGATTCCGAGGCGGTGCTCGCCGAGACACCGATGCGTTCGGCCAGCATCTTGGTGCTGACCTTTTCGATCGACCACTCCTGGGCGGTCCAGATGACTTTGAGATAGTCCTGGGCTACCGCCGACAGGTCCCTGGCGTCACCGTGTGGACTCACGAGGACAGAGTTTAGGCAATCGTCATCCGATCCGGGGATCTGGAGCAGACGGCGCACCCGTCGCGCCGTAGGCTTGCGCGTGTGCAGCGCTGGCGGGGCCAGGACGAGATCCCCACGGACTGGGGCAGGTGCGTCGTCACCATCGGAGTATTCGACGGTGTGCATCGCGGACATGCGGAGCTGATCACTCATGCGGTGAAGGCCGGGCGCTCCCGCGGGGTACCCACGGTGCTCATGACATTCGATCCGCACCCCATGGAGGTGGTGTTCCCCGGCAGCCATCCCGCGCAGCTCACGACGCTGACGCGGCGCGCGGAGCTGGTCGAGGAGCTGGGTGTCGACGTCTTCCTGGTGATGCCCTTCACGTCGGACTTCATGAAGCTCACCCCCGAGCGCTACGTCCACGAGTTGCTGGTGGAACGCCTGCACGTGGTCGAGGTGGTGGTCGGCGAGAATTTCACCTTCGGCAAGAAGGCGGCGGGCAGCGTCGACCTGCTGCGCAGGGCGGGCGAGCGGTTCGGGTTCGCCGTCGAGGGGATGTCGCTGGTGGCCGAGCACCACCGCGACGAAACCGTCACGTTCTCCTCGACCTACATCCGATCCTGCGTGGACGCCGGCGACGTGGTCGCCGCGTGCGAGGCGCTGGGCCGTCCGCACCGGGTCGAGGGTGTCGTGGTCCGCGGCGACGGCCGGGGGAGGGGACTGGGTTTCCCCACCGCCAACGTCGCCCCGCCGATGTACTCGGCGATCCCGGCCGACGGCGTCTACGCGGCGTGGTTCACCGTGCTCGGGCACGGCCCGGTGATGGGTACCGTGATCCCCGGCGAGCGTTACGAGGCGGCGGTGTCCGTCGGCACGAACCCGACGTTCTCGGGCCGCACCCGCACCGTGGAGGCCTTCGTGCTGGACACGTCGGCCGATTTGTACGGCCAGCACGTCGCGGTGGATTTCGTGGCACGGATCCGCGGCCAGGAGAAGTTCGGCTCCGTGGACGACCTGGTCGTCGCCATGCGCCGGGATACCGCGCGGGCGCGCACGATTCTGTCCGCGGGCTGACCTGCTGATAGACTTCCGGCCGCGTGTGCTGCAGTTCGCGGTGGCCACTGCCGAGACAATCCGATCGCGGACCGATTGATGGAGAGATGTTTTCGTGGCGCTTACTGCCGAGCAGAAAAAAGAGATCCTGGGCTCCTACGGCCTGCACGAGACCGACACCGGTTCGCCGGAGGCGCAGGTCGCGCTGCTGACCAAGCGGATCGCCGACCTCACCGAGCACCTCAAGGTGCACAAGCACGACCACCACTCGCGGCGCGGCCTGCTGCTGCTGGTGGGCCGGCGGCGCCGGTTGCTGAAGTACGTCGCCCAGGTCGACGTGGAGCGCTACCGCTCGCTGATCGACCGGCTGGGTCTGCGTCGCTGACCCGCACCCCGTGCTGACCGTCCGCGCGGCCGTCCCCGCAACTGTGGGGGCGGCCGCGCTGGTCGTGCTGGCCAACGTGTCCGGGTGCGCTTCGGCGGCCGCGGACGTGCAGGTGGGGGATTGCGTGCAGCTGGCGGGGACGCAGAATCGCCCGGAGGTGATCAAGGTCGAGTGCGGCAGCCCGCAGTCCAACTTCAAGGTCGCCGCGACCGTGGACGACATCGGCCAGTGCCCCGCCGACGTCGACACGTCCTACTCGAGACGCGGAGTGTTCGGCGATGCCGGGCAGACGGTGTGCATGGACATCGACTGGGTGGTCGGCGACTGCATGAGCGTCGACCCGCAGAACGACAGGGACCCCGCGCGCGTGGACTGCGCCGACGGCTCGGCACCGCATCGGCAGCGCGCCACGCAGATCCTGCCGAACGCCGCCAGCGTCGATCAGTGCGTCAGCGGTGTGGGTTACGCCTACGCCGAACGCCAGTTCACGGTGTGCGTCGAGAACGTCAGGTGACGCCACTCCGATCGCGCGGGCGTGTCGGGAGGTGGGTTGCTGCCGTGTAACATGGGACCGTTCGACTGCCGTTCGAGCACGGTGCGGTCGCCGCAATATCCGCGGGGGCCGTTCCTGCGCGTCATGTCAGGGCCCGCCGGATCGGGCGGTCTTCGGTAGTGGCTGCCGGGAGTCCCACAGTCGTGGTGACGTTCCGGCCGCTTCGATCGACGGCCGTAGCCGAATCCAGGCCGGTGCCCGCCGCCCCGCATACGCGGCCGGTGGGCCATCCCGCTGAATGACGGCGCGAAACAGCTGAATGATCAGAGAGGCCACGCGGACTTCTATGTCTGTAGTTGAAATTGAAGACGGTGTGTTCGAGGCGACCGCCGTCATCGACAACGGGAGCTTCGGCACCCGCACCATCCGGTTCGAGACCGGCCGGCTCGCACAGCAGGCCGCCGGCGCGGCCGTCGCCTATCTCGACGACGAGACCATGCTGCTGTCGGCGACGACCGCGAGTAAGAACCCCAAGGACCACTTCGACTTCTTCCCGTTGACCGTCGACGTCGAAGAGCGTATGTATGCGGCCGGGCGCATCCCCGGCTCCTTCTTCCGCCGGGAGGGCCGCCCGTCCACCGATGCGATCCTGACCTGCCGGCTCATCGACCGCCCGCTGCGCCCGTCGTTCGTCGACGGTCTGCGCAACGAGATCCAGGTCGTGGTGACCGTGCTCAGCCTGGATCCGGCCGAGCTGTACGACGTGCTGGCGATCAACGCCGCATCGGCTTCCACTCAGCTGGCCGGGCTGCCCTTCTCCGGCCCGGTGGGCGGTGTACGGGTCGCCCTGATCGACGGAACGTGGGTGGCTTTCCCCACCGTCGAGCAGCTCGAGGGTGCGGTGTTCGACATGGTCGTCGCCGGCCGGGTGGTCGCCGACGGGGACGTCGCGATCATGATGGTCGAGGCCGAGGCCACCGACAAGGTCGTCGACCTGGTCGCCGGCGGGGCGCAGGCGCCCACCGAGGCTGTGGTGGCCGAGGGTTTGGAGGCCGCCAAACCGTTCATCAAGGCGCTCTGCGGTGCGCAGCAGGAACTGGCCGATCGTGCCGCCAAGCCGGTCGGCGAGTATCCCGTGTTCCCGGACTACGCCTCCGACGTCTACGAGTCGGTCTCGGCGGCGGCCACCGACGCCCTGTCGCAGGCGCTGACCATCGCAGGGAAGTCCGAGCGTAACGACCGTACCGACGAGATCAAGGTCGACGTGCTGAGCCGCCTGGCCGAGCAGTACGCGGGACGTGAGAAGGAGATCGGCGCCGCATTCCGGTCCCTGACCAAGAAGCTTGTGCGCCAGCGCATTCTCACCGATCACTTCCGAATCGACGGTCGTGGCATCACCGACATCCGCGCGCTGAGCGCCGAGGTCGCCGTGGTTCCCCGGGCGCACGGCAGCGCACTGTTCGAGCGCGGCGAGACCCAGATCATGGGCGTCACCACGCTCGACATGATCAAGATGGCGCAGCAGATCGACTCGCTGGGGCCGGAGAAGACCAAGCGCTACATGCACCACTACAACTTCCCGCCGTATTCGACCGGTGAGACCGGCCGGGTCGGCTCGCCCAAGCGCCGCGAGATCGGCCACGGCGCGCTGGCGGAGCGGGCGCTGGTGCCGGTGCTGCCCAGTGTGGAGGAGTTCCCGTACGCGATCCGCCAGGTGTCCGAGGCGCTCGGCTCGAACGGGTCGACGTCGATGGGTTCGGTGTGCGCGTCGACGCTGGCGCTGCTCAATGCCGGTGTGCCGCTGAAGGCGCCCGTCGCGGGCATCGCGATGGGCCTGGTGTCCGACGAGGTCAACGGCGAGGCGCGCTACGTCGCGCTGACCGACATCCTCGGCGCCGAGGACGCGTTCGGCGACATGGACTTCAAGGTGGCCGGCACCAAGGACTTCGTCACCGCGCTGCAGCTGGACACCAAGCTGGACGGCATCCCGTCCCAGGTGCTGGCCGGTGCGCTGGCCCAGGCCAAGGATGCCCGGCTGACCATCCTCGACGTGATGGCCGAGGCCATCGACCGCCCCGACGAGATGAGCCCGTACGCGCCGCGGATCACCACCATCAAGGTCCCCGTCGACAAGATCGGCGAGGTGATCGGGCCCAAGGGCAAGGTCATCAACGCGATCACCGAGGAGACCGGTGCGCAGATCTCGATCGAGGACGACGGCACCGTGTTCGTGGGCGCCGCCGATGGGCCGTCGGCCCAGGCCGCGATCGACCGGATCAACGCGATCGCCAATCCGCAGCTGCCGAAGATCGGTGAGCGCTTCCTCGGAACAGTGGTCAAGACAACCGATTTCGGTGCGTTCGTATCGCTGCTGCCGGGACGCGACGGCCTCGTGCACATCAGCAAGCTGGGCCGGGGCAAGCGGATCGCCAAGGTCGAAGACGTCGTGAAGGTCGGCGACAAACTCCGCGTGGAGATTGCCGATATCGACAATCGCGGCAAGATCTCGCTGGTCCTCGTCGAAGAAGAGGACGCCGCAGCGGCCGACGCGGGGGCAGCGCCTGTCGATGCAGCGACCGCCAGTAACTGACGGCTCCGCGGGTCGGGAGCGCCGGGGACACCCCCCGCACGGACAGCGGGGTGACGCCCCGGGACGGACGACGGGTCGCCGCGCGCTGCGCGGCGCCCGCCGTGACGCCCCGACGTCGGCCACCGTGCGGCGGACCACGCTGCCCGGTGGTCTGCGGGTCGTCACCGAGTTCATCCCGTCGGTGCGGTCGGCATCCGTCGGCGTCTGGGTGGGCGTGGGTTCACGCGACGAGGGCAGGAGCGTCGCGGGCGCCGCGCATTTCCTGGAACACCTGCTGTTCAAGTCGACTCCGACACGTTCGGCAGTGGAGATCGCGCAGGCCGTCGATGCGGTCGGCGGCGAGCTGAACGCCTTCACGGCGCGCGAGCACACGTGCTACTACGCCCATGTGCTCGACACGGATCTGGCGCTGGCCGTGGACTTGGTCGCCGATGTGGTGCTCAACGGGCGGTGCGCGGGCGACGATGTCGAGCTGGAACGCGACGTCGTCCTGGAGGAGATCGCCATGCGCGACGACGACCCCGAGGACACCCTCGGCGACGTCTTCCTGTCGGCGATGTTCGGGGCGCACCCCGTCGGCCGCCCGGTGATCGGCAGTGTGGAGTCGATCTCGGCGATGACGCGCACACAGCTGCACTCGTTCCACGTCCGCCGCTACATCCCCGAACGGATGGTCGTGGCGGTGGCGGGCAACATCGACCACGACGAGGTCGTCGCGCTGGTCCGGGAGCATTTCGGTGCGCGCCTGGTGCGCGGTCGCACCGCGGCGCCCCCGCGGCGCGGCACCGGCAGGGTGCCGGGTCAACCGTCGCTGCACGTGGTCGACCGCGATGCCGAACAGACCCACCTATCGCTGGGAGTGCGCACACCCGGTCGGCACTGGGACCACCGCTGGGCACTCTCGGTGCTCAACAGCGCGCTGGGCGGCGGCCTGAGTTCGCGTCTGTTCCAACAGATTCGCGAGACCCGCGGGCTGGCCTACTCGGTGTATTCGACGGTGGACACCTTCTCCGACAGCGGGGCACTGTCCATCTACGCCGCGTGTCTGCCCGAACGGTTCGACGAAGTGGTGCGGGTGACCACCGATGTGCTGGAAGATGTTGCGCGCGATGGCATCACCGAGTCCGAGTGCCGGATCGCGAAGGGGTCGTTGCGCGGTGGGCTGGTGCTCGGTCTGGAGGATTCCGCGTCGCGGATGAACCGGATCGGTCGCAGCGAGCTGAACTACGGCGAGCACCGCAGTATCGAGCACACCCTCGCGCAGATCGACGCGGTGACCCTCGACGAGGTGAACGCGGTGGCCCACCGCCTGCTGACGCGGTCCTACGGCGCCGCGGTACTCGGCCCGCACCAGACGCCCGATACGCTTCCGGTTCGCCTGCAGGCCATTGCGGGCTGACCGATTCCCGGCCCGGCGGGCAGAGACCGGTGACAACCCCGTTACAGCAATGTCGCGCCGCACCGTACTTTTCGGCGGCATCGCCCTCGCCGCGCTGACCGGATGTGCTCAGCCGCCGTCCGGTCCCGCGCCGCCGACATTGTCCGATCCGGCGGAGCCCCTGCCGCCGATCGAGGACAGGATCGCCGCCCTGGAACGTGGCCACGGTGCCCTCATCGGTGTGTTCGCCGCGGATCTCGACTCGCCGCGGACCGTCACGCACCGCGCCCAGGAACGGTTCGCGATGTGCTCGACGTTCAAGACCTACGCCGCCGCACGCGTCCTGCAGAAGGCCGAACGCGGCGAACTGTCGCTCGACGACTCGGTCACCATCGAACCCGCCGACATCGTGGCCCACGCCCCGGTCACCGAGACGCGCGTGGGCCGCACCATGACGCTCGACGAGTTGTGCCAGGCGGCGCTGCAGCAGAGCGACAACACCGCGGCGAACTGGCTGCTGCGGGTGATCGGCGGTCCCGCGGAGATCACCCGCTACGCCCGCACGATCGGCGACGGGGAGACCCGGCTGGACCGGTGGGAAACCGCGTTGAACTCGGCCATACCGGGGGACCCCCGCGACACCAGCACACCAGCCGCGCTCGGCGGCGGGTATCGACGCCTGCTGGCCGGCGACGCGCTGGCGCCGGCGCAGCGTGACCGGCTCGACGCGTGGATGCGCGCCAACCAGACGTCGAGTATGCGCGCGGGGCTGCCGCCGGGATGGACCAGTGCCGACAAGACCGGGGCCGGTGACTACGGCACCACCAACGACGTCGGCATCGCCTACGGTCCGGACGGGCAGCGGGTGCTGTTGGCGCTGATGACCCGCTCCGATGGGGACGATGCGGCGGCACCGACGCTGCGGCCGCTGATCGGCGAACTCGCCGCGCAGATCCTGCCCGAAGTGCTCCGCGGCTAGCACCGTCGCCCGCTCCCCGCACGGTTATGATCGGTGCGCAGCTCGAACTCTGCTGCGCGCCGTCGTGATCCGGCGCGCAGTCCACCGATACGGCGCCGCCACCGTGACGACACCGCCCTGCAGGTGGAGGTGTGCCGAACGTGGTGAACGACACGTGCGACGTCTTGATCGTCGGCGCCGGACCGGTGGGTGCGACCGCGGCACTGCTGCTTGCCGAGTACGGCATCTCCAGCACCGTCATCGAGGCGCGCGCCGCGGCCCAGCGCCACCCGGCCGCACACGTGCTCTCGACGCGGTCGCTGGAGATCTGGCGTGAGATCGGGCTGGAGCGTGACATCCGCCGACTCAGCGCCCCGATGCACGAGTTGCGGTGCATCACCTACTGCACCACGCTGGCCGGCCCCGAACTCGGGCGGGTGCCGCTGGCGGATATGCCCGACTTCCAGTTCGACGCAATCGAATCGATCAGCCCCACCCGTAGCGCGCACCTGCCACAGACCATCCTCGAGCCGCTGCTGTGGCGAGGCCTGCACGACTGCGGGCGTGTCGACGTGTGCACCGGCTGGCGGTACGTCGGTCACCGTGAGGCGGCTGACGGCGTCGTGGTCAGCGTCGCCGACGCCGCGACCGGATCCGGCCGCACCGTCCGGGCGCGGTATGTGCTCGGCGCCGACGGCGCCGCCAGCGCGGTGCGCCGGGCGCTCGGCGTCTCCATGGCAGGCCCCGTCCTCAACCACGTGATCAGCGTGCACTTCTCCGCCGATCTCGAACCTTTTCGGCGTGCACGTCGTGGTCCCGTTATGTGGACGCACACCGGCACCGGGCTGGGCGTCGTCATCGTGCACCGATCGCCGCACGACCTGGTGTTCCAGATCCCGTACTTTCCGCCGTTCGAGTCGCTGGACGATTTCCCGGCCGAGGTGTGTCGCAAGCACATCGTCGACGCGATCGGCGATCCCGGTGTCGAGGTCGGGATCACGTCGATCACGTCGTGGGCGATGCACGCCCAGGTCGCCACCCGGTACCGGACCGGCCGTGTCTTCTTGGTCGGCGACGCGGCGCATCGTTTTCCGCCCACCGGAGGGCTGGGGCTCAACGCCGGCGTCGCCGATGTGCACAACCTGGCGTGGAAACTGGCGTGGGTCATCACCGGCCGGGCCGGCGACGCTCTGCTGGACACCTATGAACAGGAACGCCGCCCGGTGGCGCTCGACACCACCGCCGATTCGGTCGCCAACTACGAGCGGCTGTTCGATGTCGTTGCCGCACTGGGAATGTCGCGCCGGGCCGTGTTGGCGCTGCCGCGTGCCGTCGACGCCGTCCCCGGGTGGGTGCCGCGGCGACCCGTGCGGGCGGCCATCCGCGGCCTCACCACATTGGGGTACCGCCCGCTGGCGCTGGCGGCGTCACGGGGTCCGCTCGGCAGGCGGCTGCGGCGCCGGGCCGCGCAGGCGGTGGAGGGCCAGGGCCCGCACTACCGCAGCTGGGGGCGTGATCTCGGGGTGTGTTACCGCCGCGGGGCCGTGGTCGGCGACGGCCTGCCGCTGCCGCCGGGCGATGTCGAGTTCTACACGCCCCTGGTGCGCGCCGGCGGCCGGCTGCCGCACAGCTGGGTCGAGCAGCGTGGCCGGCGGGTGTCGACCCTGGATCTGCTCAGCAGTGATGACCTGACACTGCTGGTATCGGCGCGGGCTCGGCAGGCGTGGTCGCAGGCGGCAGCGGGCCTCCCGTTCTCGGTGGTGGCCCTCGGTGATGCCGGCGACACGGTATTCCACACGGGCGTGGCCGGTGCCGATCCGGACGCCCTCGTGGTCCGGCCCGACGGTCACATCGCGGCGCTGCTGAGGTCGGACCGGCACGGCCCCGCTGATCTGGGGCAGGCGCTTGCGGTCGCCGCCGTAGCGCCCCGGGCGGAGGAAGGGGGGACCGCGTATGTGTGAGGTGATGTCGCCGGTCGTCGAATTGCGGCTGCTCACCTACCGTCCCGCCGAGATGGTGGCGTGGTGGGCGGCGCTGATCGGCAGCCCACCCCGGCCGCTGGATACCCGGGCGACGGCCGTCACCGGACCCGATCTGGGAGTCGTGATAGAGCGGTCACAGATCGCGCTCGACTATCACCCGGAGGCCAGCGGTGTCACCGCCGTCACCCTGATGCCCGGTGACCTCGAGGCGGTGCGACCCATGGTGAATCGGTTGGCGGAATTGGGTTCTCGCCCGTACCGGGCGACCTGTCGGGCGGACAGGACGACACTGTGGTTCCGCGATCCCAACGGCACCGATGTGGCCGTGTGTCTGCTCTCGGATCCAGCGACCGGCGCGGGAATCGCCGCGGACGGCGGACGGTCCGAGGAGGTGGATCCGGCTGACGTACTCGCCCGCATCGGCGTTGGGCAGCCGGCAGGCGATCACCGGAAGGAGCGTTGATGTCTGCTCGCGTTCCGCCGCCCACGGTGGCCCGCCTCGTCGAGCGGGGGCGTCACACCTTGTCCCGGCTGTATCTGCGCACGGCTCCGCCCCATGCGGTGATGATGGAGTTGATCCTCAATGCGTGGACGGCGCAGGCGATCTCGACGGCCGCGGAACTCGGTGTCGCGGACGCGCTCGACGACGGACCGTTGGATGTGGACGAGTTGGCAGGCCGTGTGCACGCCGATCCCGACGCGCTGGGCCGCCTGATGCGGGCATTGGCCGGCCGGGGGGTATTCCGTCGCAGCCGCGACGGTCGCTACGCGCTGAATTCGCTCGCCGGTACCTTGCGTTCCGGTGTGCCGCTGTCGGTCGCCGGGATGGCCCGCATGGTCGGTTCGCGCCACCACCGTGAACTGTGGAGTTACCTGCCCGACGCCGTGCGGACCGGCGGGTCGATGATCACGGCGGTGCACGGAATCGACGCGTTCGACCTGCTGCTGCGAGAGCCCGATCTGGCCGACATCTTCCATCAGGCCATGGCGGACACCACCGAGATGGTGGTGGATCCGATCACCGCGGCATACGCCTTCGATGCCTATCCGACCATCGTCGATATCGGCGGTGGGGTGGGCAGGCTGCTCGCGGCGGTCATGGCGGCAGCGCCGAAGTCGCGCGGTGTCCTCTACGACCTGCCGCAGGCTGTCGCCGACGCCCCGGCGGTGTTGAATCGCTATCAGGTCGCGGATCGGGTGCGGGTGGTACCGGGGTCGTTCTTCGACGGCGTACCCCGGGGCGGGGACCTCTACATGCTCAAACAGGTCATCCACGACTGGCCCGACGAGAAGGCCGTCGAGATACTGCGAAACGTCCGGGCGGCGGCGACGCCGGGTGCGACGGTCCTGCTGATCGAACTCGTGATCCCCAGCCACACCCGCGAACACGTCGGTCACTGGAGCGATCTGGAGATGTTGGTGATGCAGGCCGGCCGTGACCGCACGGAGTCGCAGTATCGCCGTCTGCTTGAGGCCGGCGGATTCCGGGTGTCGCGGGTGGTGCCCACGGCGGCGCCGATCAGCCTCGTCGAGGCGCGGGCGGTGTAGCGGGGCGTGGCGTACGTCAGATGTGGAGCAGGTCGCGGGCCCGGTCCCGGCGCAGCTTGCCCGACGGCGTCTTGGGCAGGGTGCCGCGGGGAAACAGGCGGACTTCGCTGGGCAGGTGCCCGACGTGGCGGCTCACCCGGGCGGTGATCTCCCGGCCGATACGCCGGCGCGCGTCCTCGTCGTCGGGGTCGTGCACCTCGGCCAGCACCGCGAAGCCCTCGTGATCGGCGTCGACGCGCAGCGCGATCACGCAGCCTTTGCGCACCCCCTCGACGTTCTCGGCGGCTCTTTCGATGTCGTGCGGGTAGAGGTTGCGCCCGGCCACCACGATGAGATCCTTGCTGCGGCCGCAGACGTAGACCCGGCCGTCCTCGTCGAGGTAACCGAGGTCTCCGGTGTCGAACCATCCCCGATCGTTGGCCAGCGGCACCACACCGTCGGTCGTGAGATAGCTGCGGGCCACGGCAGGACCGCGCAGTTCGATGGCGCCGATCTCCCTGGGCGCCAGGGTGTTTCCGTCCCGGGTGATGCGTACCCGCATGCCGGGGACCGGACGGCCCGAGCACACGATGTGCCGTACGTCCTGCGAGGTGTCTGCGACCGGCTGCGCACGGTGGTCCTGGATGAGGGCCTGCCTCGAGACGGTGTCGACGGCCGGTGGTTCGTGCGGCGATCCCAGCGAGACGACCAGTGTCGCCTCGGCGAGTCCGTAGCCGGGCATCAGCGCGGTCGGCTGGAGGCCGAATCGCGCGCCGACGGCGGCGAACTCGGCGATGTCGTGATGGTTGACGGGCTCGGCGCCGTTCACCGCGACCCGCAGCGAGGACAGGTCGATCCCGGTCGGGTCGGCCCGGCGGAGTACCCGGGTGAGCACCGAGTAGGCGAAGTTGGGGCCCGAGGTGATGGTGGCACGGTACCGGCTGATCAGCTCGGCCCAGATGATGGGGCGACGCAGGAAATGTTCGGGGGTGACGACGACGGACTCGATGCCCATCTGCATCGGGAAGCAGACGAAGGCGATCATGCCCATGTCGTGGGAGAGGGGCAGCCAGCTCAGCATCACGTCGGTGTCGAGGTCGAGGTCGAGTGCGTCGCGCTGCGCGACGGCATTGGCGGCGAGATTGCCATGGCTGATTTCGACGGCCTTCGGCTGGCCGGTGGACCCGGACGTCAGTTGACGGATCGCGAGGTCCGCCTCATCGGCATGATCCACTCCGTCGTCGGCGATTACTGTTGTGCTGCAGAGTGATTCGATGTCACAGACGTCGAGGTCGTGGGCGCTGAGCTGATTGTGTGCCATCGTGAAGGGCTCGCCGAGCACGACGAGGTCGGCGTTGATCGTCCGGATGGCCCGCACGGTGTCGGCCAGCCAGACCTCGAGGTCGACGCGTGGGGTCGGCTGCTGCAACATGGTGAGCGCGGCGCGGCGCAGCCAGACCGCCTGCGCCAGCGGGGCCACCTCGGCGGGGTCGGCGGCGAGTACCGCGACGGAGCCGTGCCGGCCCACACCCCGTTCGGCCAGTGCGGCCACCATGGGGACGGCCCGCTCGTGGACTTCGCGCCAGGTGAGCCGGGTGGGATCGGGGCCCGCGACCGCGGTCAGACAGCGTGGCGAGGATGCCGCCGCGGCAAGTATTCCGCGAGTGAAGACGCTCACGAGACTCAACTCCCTTCCGGTGCCACGCCACCGTGGCGTCCGTCGGACGTCACGCGTTGATCGAGCCGCTGCACGACGAAGTCGACGAGATCGCCTACGCTGTGGATCTTCGGAAGCACGTCGGCGACCGTGACGTCGGCCAAGGTGGGGAACTCGGTGCGCAGCCGGTCGAGCAGGCGGAGCTGCAGCAGTGAGTCGTAGCCGAGATCCTCGGCGAGGCGGCTTGAGGGCGTCAGCTCGGTCAGGGGATAGCCGCCGATCTCGGCGATCAGGCGGAGCACCGCGCTGTCGGCTCCCCGTTGCGCGTCATCTGCGGGGCCGGCTGCGTCCTCCCCGGCAGGTCCTGGAGTGTCCGTGACGACGGTCACCGCATGATCGAACCAGTAGCGGCGGGATGTATCGAAGACGTACGGCGGGAGCCGGTTCAGCTGGCCGCCCGGATGGCCGGACAGCGCCGTCAAATCCGGTGAATAGCCGTCCCGCAGCAGCGTCGCGGCCGCCTCGAGCAGCTCGGTGCCCGGTGCATCGGGCCCACCGCACAGCACCATCGACGGGATGTCCGCGGGGAGTCCGCATTTGCGGGCCAGTGTCAACAGTGTGGACCGCGGTCCCGCTTCGGCGACGTAGTCGGCGGGCACCGCGTCCAGCGCGCCGCGGACGGCGTCGAGAAACCGCACCGGTGCGCAGATCTGGCGTGCCCAGTAGTCGGCGTCCATATCGTGGCCGTCGACCGGTGCGCCCAGCACCGTGGAGTACACCGGGAAATCGGCGGCGTCCGGCTGCAACCCGGCCAGTTCGCCGCGGAACTGCGCCACGATGGGCTCCATCAGCGGCGAATGGAACGCGTGTGACACCGTGAGATCCGTCGTCCTGCCGCCGTGGCGCCGGATCGCGGCACGGGCGACCGCCACGGCGTCGGTGGGTCCGGAGATGGTCAGCGCGGTCGGGCCGTTGATCGCGGCGATGACGCAGCCCGGCGCCTCGGCGAGGGCGGCCTCGGCACGTTCGGTGCCGAGATCGGCGGCGAACATCGCCCCGCCAGGGGGCAGCGAGGCCATCAACCGGCCCCTGGCGGCGACGAGCCGGGCCGCGTCCCCGACCGGCAGGATGCCGGCCAGGCATGCGATGCTCACCTCGCCAAGGCTGTGGCCGATGCCGAAAGCGATCCGGATTCCGCTCTGCAGCAACGTCTTTCCCAGCGCATAGGACACCGCGAACAAGGCGGGCTGTGCCAGCGCGGTGTCGTCGAGGCCGGGCCGCTCACCGAGGATCACCGCGAGCAGCGGCGATTGCAGGTGCGGGTCGAGTGCGCCGACGACGGCGTCGAGATGGGCGCGATAGACCGGATTGGTGTCGTACAGGGGCCGGGTCATGCCGGGGAACGGGGTGCCCTGCCCGGAACACAGCAATCCGATCCGGGCCGGGGCGCCGCGCGGCGGTGCCGAGGACGCCGGGCCGGTGTGGGCTCCCGCGGCGAACCGCCGTAAGCCGTCGAGGATCGTGTCGCGGTCGCCGGCGAGTACGACGCGGTCCCGGAACGCCCGTTTGACGGCGTTGGTGGTCCGGCACCAGCCGGCTACCTGCGTGGCGTCGACCGCTTCCAGCGCGTCTGCGGCCGCACCGGCATTGCGCCGCAGGCCCTGCGGGGAGGGCGCCGACAGCGTCAGGACGCCGTATCGTCCGGGCGGGGGTGGCGTGGTGACCGGGGCCGCCTCGAGCACCACATGGGCGTTGCTGCCCCCCAGCCCGAACGAGCTGACCGCCCCGAGAGAGCCCGCGGCGGGCAGCTGCTCGGGGCCGTGGGCGAGCCGCAGACCGTTGTCGTCGAGCCGCAGCCGCGGATTGGCGGCCTCGCCGTACACCGTCGGCGGCAGCGTGTGGTGGTGCAGGGCCAGGCACGCCTTGACGAATGCGGCGATCCCCGCGCTGCCCTCCGTGTGGCCGATATTGCCCTTGACCGAACCCAGCAGGCACGGTGCGCCGCCCCGGGTCCGGTGGATGTCGCCCAGCGCGTTGGCCTCGATCATGTCGCCGAGAACCGTGCCGGTGCCGTGTGCCTCGACGAAGGACAGCTGTCCCGCGTCGACCCCCGCCAGCTCCAGCGCGCGCCGCATCAGCGCCACCTGCGCGCGACGGTTCGGCGCGGTGATCCCGTTGCTGCGCCCGTCGTGGTTGGCGACGGAGCTCTTGACCACCGCGTAGATCGGCTGCCCGTCGGTGAGGGCGTCGTCGAGTCGGCGCAACACCACCGCTGCCACGCCGTCACCGCGGCCGATGCCGTCGGCGTCCCGTCCGAACGGCTTGCAGCGCCCGTCGGGCGCTGACAGTCGCGCCTGGGTGTAGAAGATCGAAAGCGCAGGTATCAGAAGAAGATTCGCTCCGGCAGCGATCACGGTGTCGGTGTCCCCGGCGCGCAGCGCGGCGCATCCCTGCTGGATCGCCAGCAGCGAGGACGAACAGGCGGAGTCGATAGCCATACTCGGGCCGGTCAGGCCGAGGTGGTAGGAGATGCGATTGGCCGCCATGAAATACCCGCTGCCGGTGCCGCGCACCGCGGACAGCCGGGCGAAGTCGATGATCTGCAGGGTGCTCCACTCGCTGGACATGACCCCGACGTACACCCCGGTCGGGGTGCCGGCCAGCGACCGCGGGTCGATGGCCGCGTCCTCGAGCGCTCGCCACGACGACTGCAGCAGCAGCCGGTGCTGCGGATCCAGTGCGGCCGCCTCGACGGGTGCGATGCCAAAGAACTCGTTGTCGAAGGCGTCCGCGTCGTCGATGAAGTGTGCGCGCCGGGTGTTCATCGTGCCGGCGACGCCGTCGGGGTGGTAGTAGGTGTCGACGTCCCAGCGCTGCGGCGGCACCTCGGTGTCGGTCACGACACCGTCCATCATCAGCCGCCAGAACGCGTCCTTGTCGGGTGCGCGGGGGAAGCGGCAGTCGATGCCGACCACCGCGATGGGTGTCACGGCGCGGCCTGCCCGGACACGAGGTGGGTGGCGATGGCTGCGATGGTCGCGTAGTCCCAGACGATCGTGGTGTCGACGGCGTAGCCCTTCTCGCATTCGAGGTCGGCGCACAACGCCAGACTTGCCGCCGAGTCGATTCCGTAGTCGGCCAGCGGGGTGTCGTCGTCGATCACGTCGGGGGCCACGTTGAGGTATCCGGCCACTTTGGTGGTCAGCCAGTCGACCAGTTCCCGATGGGTGGACTCGGGGGTCATCGTCGGCGTTCCGTCATATCTCGACCTCCGGATGGACCGCCGTGTCGCCGAACGTGATCCGGCGGGCCGTGTACTCGCGAACACCCGTCGCGAAGCGCGCGCCGCCGGCCAGCGCCGCCAATCCGATCACCGGCAGGCCGACCACGATGGCAATCCCCAGCGTGAGCGCGAAGGCGGTGAGGCCGGCGGCATACGCGGCCGCGCCGAACCGCCGCGCCGACCGGATCTTCGCTCCCCACCGCCGAAACACCCTGCCCGCGAATAGATCTGCGGCGGCAAGGGCGGGCACGACAAGAGCCGCGTCAACCGGTAACGGCCTCGACTCGGCAACGTCCCGTCCCACCGCTTCGACTCTGGCGAGTTCGTCGGGGCCGACCCCGGCACGCCCGAACCACAGGAATGGTTCGCGCTTTCCGGTAAGCAGCCAGCGCAGCGTGGTCACCAGCGTGGTCGCCGAGCGTCGTGTGTCGGTCGCGACAACCGTTCGCACGCTGCGCGCACCGGCCGACCGCAGCAGCGCCGCGGTCTCGATCGCCGCGGAGTACCACATGTTGCGGCACGCGATCACCGACACCACGTGCCGGTCGCGAAACGCCTCGGGATGGGTGGTGAGCAGCGAGCGGATCGGGAGTGAGGGGGACAGGTACCACACCTGGGAGGCCAGGATCACCACATCGCCGGCATTCGTGCCGAAGCCACCGGCCGGGTCGACGAGTTCCACCAGCGCGTCGGGATCCACCGCGTCGGGGAACACCCCGAAAAACCGCCGAACGGGCCACGGGAACGGATACGCCACTTGGGGTGTCACCTCGACCCAGCTGATGTCCCATCCGCTGGCGGTCAGCGGCGCGGTGAATGCCTCGGCAACCTCGCGCAGCTGTCCGGTCTGGGTGTAGAGATAGACCGTCGCGCGCGGGTCCTGCCGGCCGCGCGCCTCCTCCCCGGCTGCCCGGGCCATTACCGGGATTCCACCGCCGTCAGATGCATGAAGGAAATCGCGAACCGGCCGGATTCCGGAACCATGCACAGCAGCGTGTCGCCGTCCTTGATCAATCCCTCGGTGAGCATCTCGTCGAGGATGATGTACATCGAGGCGCTGCCGATGTTGCCGACACTGGTCAGGTTGCTGTACCACATGTCGGGCGTGCCGGCATCCACTCCGCGTCGCGAGAATTCGCCGAAGACAATGGATTTCATACGCTCGCTCGAATAGTGCGCGGGAATCCAGGTCAACGTCGCCGGATCGAACCTGCCAAGAGCGAGCAGACGTTCGTACTCGTCGACTCCGACTTTCACCAGGTGGGGAAGCAGCGACAGATCCTGCCGCAGCACCAGTGCGCCGGCGGCGTCGGCCTCGGAGGCCGACGGGTAGTCCCCCCAGGACTGCGCACGGGCGTTGTCGGTGGCGCCGCCGAACATGCACGCCTTCTCGGTGTTGGCGTAGGACGTCAGCGAGATCCAGTCGATGCGCAGGCTGACCCCCGCCGCTGACGGTTGATCCGAGACCACCATCGCGCCCGCGCCATCGGAGAGCATGTAGCGCAGGAATGCGGCCTCGAGCGGCAGGGAGCCCTCGTCGGCCGTCGCTCCCATCTGGACATAACGGGAATTCTTGAAGAATCGGGACGCGAACTCGCTGGCCACGCTGACCGCGGTCCGCTTCTCGCCCACGGCCACTTGCAGGTAGGCGTTCTTCAGGGCCATCATCCCCGAACTGCACACACCGTGCGCGGTGGCGATCTCCAGCGGGCCGTAGCCCAGTTCGCCGTGCACCATACTGGCGTGCCCGGGCGCCAGCACGTCGGCAATCGTGGTTGCTGCGCATAGTAGTTCGACGTCGCCAGGGCCGATTCCAGCACGGTCGACGGCGTTGCGCACGGCGCCGGCTGCCATGGCTGCGTTCGATATGACGGTTTGCTGGTTCTTGTCGATCGCGTAATAGCGGGTTTTGATGCCGCAGTTCGCGAGGGTGATGTCGCGCAGATCGGTGGTGGCGCGACCCGCCGTGCCGATGTAGTCCTCGATTTCTTCGTTCGATACCGGCTCACCGGGTAGGAACCTGCCCGTGGCTGTGATGTATGCGCTCATGTCGTCGCTCCCGGTCGTCCGGTGCCAGTGGTGTGGACACGAGAATTATCGGCTTCTGGTTCACATTCCTGGCAAAAATCTCCGACACGATGTATCGGGACGGACGGCGGGGTGACGTACTGTCCTCTGTACCGCGGTCACGGCGAATCGGATCGACGCCGAACCGGCCGGTCACCGGGCGCGACGCACCCTCGCGGCGCGGTCGTCGCCCGACGCAGATGTGCTGCCCGGTCAGCTCTCGGCTCTGAGAGCCATCGTCGTGTCGCGCTGCAGCACGAAGAAATACGGACGCGCGGAGCCGCGCAGGTCCATCGCGCCGAGGACCGCATCGTCGGAAAGCCGGCGGAACACATCGTTGATCGGTAGCTGGTCGTAGATCATGGTCGCCGTGTCGGTGCCCCGGTAGCGGGTGGTGCGCAGCCGCGCCTTTGCCGCGCGGGTCGCCAGCACCGGCCGTGACCGCTGGATCGCCTTGGCGTAGGAGCGATTTCGCAGCGCGGGCACCTTGGTCACCAGTCCGAGGCCGGTGAACGCCAGGAGCGGGTTGAGTGCCCACACCGCTGTGCCCGCGGCGTCGGGGAACAACAGCGGGTGCACCGTCTCGGCGTCGACGAACTGTTTACCCCACCATCCGCTGGCCTCGAGCAGTCCGTCCAAGGGGTGTCCGGTGGGGACTTCGGCGCCGCGCCAGGTTCCGATCATGACGTCGGGTTCGACAGCCGGGGCGGAATCGAAGACGGCCAGCGCGTCGGCGGTGGTGTGCGGCACGGCGGGAAGCAGCTCGTCGAGAAGCATCCGCCCACCGTACTTGACAGATGTCAACTATGTCGATGGCGATCCGGCCGGAACGGAATCATCGCCCGGCCCGCGCGGAGCGCGCAGACCGGGCGATGGGAGACAAGCTGTGTCCGGCCGCGGCTACAGCAGCGTCGCGGGATCGGTGAACGGCAGGCTCAGATCGGCGGCCACCTGTTCGTTGAGCAGGGCACCCTCGTGGGTCGACAACCCCTTGGCCAGCGCGGGGTCGGCCTGGCATGCGGCACGCCAGCCCTTGTCGGCCAGTCGGAGCACGTAGGGCATCGTCGCGTTGGTCAGCGCGAACGTCGACGTGCGCGGCACCGCGCCGGGCATGTTCGCCACGCAGTAGAAGACGGTGTCGTGCACGGCGAAGGTGGGCTCGTCGTGGGTCGTGGGCCGCGAATCCTCGAAGCAGCCGCCCTGGTCGATAGCGATGTCCACCAGGACCGCGCCTGACTTCATGTCCGCCACAGTCGAATTCGTCACCAGCTTGGGTGCCTTTGCGCCGGGCACCAGCACGGCGCCGATGACCAGATCGGCCTGCTTGACGGCGTCCTCCAGGTCCAGCCGCGAGGAGTAGCGGGTCTCGATGGCGCCGCCGTACTCGGCGTCGATCTTGCGCAAGATGTTGATGTTGAGGTCGAACACGGTGACGTGCGCACCCATACCCCAGGCGACGGCGGCGGCGTTGTCGCCGGCCATTCCGCCACCGATCACCACGACGTTGGCCGGGGCGACGCCGGGGACGCCGCCCATGAGCACGCCGCGACCGCCCT
Source organism: Actinomycetota bacterium (assembly GCA_018268465.1). Classification (GTDB taxonomy): domain Bacteria; phylum Actinomycetota; class Actinomycetes; order Mycobacteriales; family Mycobacteriaceae; genus Mycobacterium. Next base: position 7,935 of record JAFDWN010000020.1, on the reverse strand, counting down.
GGGTGCGCATCAGGTGATACGCGCCGACCTGGGCCGACAGCCGGCCGGCGACCTCACTCATAGGGGCCAGCAGCGGCAGGGCGCCGTCGGCTGTCTGGACGGTCTCGTAGGCGATCGAGGTCGTGCCCGAGGTGATCAGCGCGTCGGTGCACGGCTTGGAAGCGGCCAGGTGCAGATAGGTGAACAGCGTCTGGCCCTTGCGCATACGGGCGTATTCGGGCTCGATCGGTTCCTTGACCTTGAGCAGGAGATCGGCTTCGGCCCACACCCGTTCGGGACCATTGATCAGTTGCGCGCCTGCGGATTTGAAGTCGGCATCGGAGATGGCCGAGCCCTCGCCCGCGCCGGCCTGCACGAGCACCTCGTGGCCGCGGCGGACGAGTTCGGAGACCCCCGCCGGGGTGATGGCGACGCGGTATTCGTTGTTCTTGATCTCGGTCGGGATGCCGACGCGCATGATCGCTCCTCGTATCGTGGTGGGCTACGAGAATTGTGAAGAACTTTCGGCACGATGGCAATCATTTCGGCGATCATTCGATAGAATCGCCAAATGTCGGAACAATCTGCGAAGGGCTCACGTGCGACGGGCCGGTCGCCGAAGGATGTTCAGCCCACCGAGATCGACGACGTCGACCGCCGCATCCTCACCGCCCTCCACGCCGACGCCAGGATGCCCAACAGCGCGCTGGCCGAGCTGGTGGGCATCGCCGCGTCGACATGTCACGGCCGGGTCCGGCGGCTGCAGGAGATGGGCGTCATCCGCGGCTTCTACGCCGACGTCGACCCGGCGGCCATCGGGCTGCCGCTGCAGGCGATGATCTCGGTGACCCTGCAATCCAACGCGCGAGGCAAGATCCGCAACTTCATCCAGCAGATCAGGCGCAAGTCCCAGGTCATCGAGGTGTACTTCCTGGCCGGCGCCGACGACTTCATCCTGCACGTTGCCGCCCGCGACACCGACGATCTGCGGTCGTTCGTGGTGGAGAACCTCAACGCCGACGGTGATGTGGCGGGCACCCAGACGTCGCTGATCTTCGAGCACCTGCGCGGTGCGTCACCGCTCTAGCCGCATGCGGATCAGGCGGTGTCGGCCACCGGCGCCAGTCCGGCGCGACCCGTCGCGAGCCGGTCGAATCGTTGATGCCGCCGTTGCAGCCGGTTCGTCCGGTCCAGCGAGGTCAGCGCCAGCAGCTCCCGGCGGATCGTCGCGGCCACCCGATCGCTGAAGGCTCCGGGCTCCCGACGCGCATCCGGGTACTCGGGGATCACCGCGTCGACGGCGCCGTGGCTGAACAGATCGGTGGCGCGGATACCTTGGCGCGCAGCCAGTTCGGAGGCTCGGTCGACCGTGCGGTACAGGATCGCGCTGGCACCTTCCGGCGGCAGCGGCGACAACCATGCGTGTGTCGCCGCAACCGACCGGTCGGCGGGAAACAGGGCCAGCGCCGCACCACCGGTGCCCTGTCCGAGCAGGATCGACAGCGTCGGCACGTCCAGTGTGATCAGGTCGGCCAGGCAGCGCGCGATCTCCCCGGCGATCGCACCTTCCTCCGCGGCCCCGGACAGTTCGCCGCCCGGGGTGTCGATGAGCGACACCAGCGGGATGTCGAGTTCGGCGGCCAGCCGCATGCCGCGACGGGCCTGACGCAGCGCGGCCGGGCCGATCGCGCCTCTGGCGGCCTGCGCGTCACGATCCTGACCGACGAGGACGCAGGGGGCGTCGCCGAATCGCGCGAGCGCGACGATGAGCGTGTCCTCGGCCTCACCCTCGCCGGTGCCGTGCAGAGGCACGGCGCGACTGGCGCAGCGCAGGATGTCGCGCGTACCGGGCCGGTCGCGGTGGCGTGTCGCCAGGACCGACGTCCAGGCGGGAACGTCGTCGCCGGACGGACCCGGATGGGCGGGACGTTGGTGACGCGCCCGCGTCGCTGGGCGGGCGAGTATGTCGAGGACGTCTGCCACCGTCGCGGCGAGTTCGCCGGGGGGACACACGCTGTCGACCAGTCCGCGGTGGTGGAGGTTTTCCGAGGTCTGTACGCCGGAGGGGAACGGTGACCCGTGGATCGCCTGATAGACCCGCGGGCCGAGGAAGCCGATCATGGCGGCGGGTTCGGCGAGGGTGAGGTGTCCCAGCGAACCCCAGGAGGCGAAGACGCCCCCGGTCGTCGGATGACGGAGATAGACGAGATAGGGCAGCCGTGCGTGCTTGTGGTCGGTGACGGCCGCCGTGATCCGGACCATCTGCAAAAACGCATGGGTGCCTTCCTGCATACGCGTACCGCCCGAGGTGGGCAGCATGAGCAGCGGCAGCCGCTCGGCGGTCGCTTTGCGGATCGCCGCGGTGATGCGGTCGGCTGCGGCGATGCCGATCGTGCCGCCGAGAAACTCGAACTCGCACACTACGATTGCGACCCGGTGGCCGCCGATCATTCCCGCACCGGTGGTCACCGCCTCGTCGAGTCCGGTCTTGGCGCGGGCGTCGGCCAGTTCTTTTGCATATGCCGGGTCCGCCTGGAGATCGATCTCGGCACGGGGCAGTGTCGTGTCCCATGGCCGCCACGAACCGTCGTCGGTGACGACGGTGATCAACTCCCGGGCGGTCAGCCGGTTCATCGGATGTCCTGCAGGGCCGCGACGAGGTGGTTGTCGGCGCCCAGCACGGGCGGCGCGCTGTGGTGGCGGCGGGTTCGTTCGGTGCCGTCCGCGTCGAAGAACCGCAGCGGCGGGCCGGGCAGCGTGATGGTGCCGAGCGTGTCGTGATCGACATCGATCAGCAGACCTTGCGAGCGGGTCTGTTCCCACTCGTAGACTTCGCGGATCGATCGGATTCGCCCCGCTGGCACGCCGATTCGATCGAGTTCGGCGAGCAGTTCGTCGGTCGAGTACAGCCCGAAGAGGCTCTGCACGAGCTCGTTGACCTGCTTGGCGTTCGCCACCCGTTCGGGATTGGTGGACATGCCGGCGCCCGCCGGGTCGATGCCGAATCCGGCGCAGAAGCGCGCCCATAGACCTTCGCTGCCGACGGCGATCTGCACCGCGCCGTCGGCGGTGTCGAACAGGCCGTACGGGCAGATCGACGGATGGTGGTTGCCTGCCGCCTCACCCACCTGGCCCGCGACCGTCCATTTCGTGCCCTGGAAGGCGTGCACCCCGACGACGGCGGCCAGCAGCGACGCCCGTATGACCTGTCCGCGTCCGGAGATCTCGCGTTCCCGCAGCGCGGCCAGTACACCGAATGCGCCGTACATCCCGGCCAGGAGGTCGGCGATGGGCACCCCGACGCGTTGCAGGTCGGTCGGGCCGGATCCGGTCACCGACATCAGCCCCGCCTCGCCCTGGGCGATCTGGTCGTAGCCGGCGCGGCCGGCTTCCGGGCCGTCGTGGCCGAATCCGCTGATGGACAAGACGACCAGACGCGGATTGATCTCGCCGAGCTGGTGCTCGGAGAAACCCAAGCGGTCCAGCACACCTGGCCGGAAATTCTCCATCAACACGTCGGCGCGCGTGAGGAGGCGTCGCAGTGCGGCCTTGCCCGCCTCGTCCTTGAGGTCGAGGGTGACCGACTTCTTGTTGCGGTTCGCGCACAGGAAGTAGGTCGACTCGCGCTCGCCGTGTTCGGGGTCGACGAAAGGCGGGCCCCAGCCGCGGGTGTCGTCCCCGCCGTCGGGGTTCTCGACCTTGATGACCTCCGCGCCCAGGTCGCCGAGCATCATCGCAGCGTGCGGGCCGGCCAGGGCGCGGGTCAGATCGACCACCAGCAGGCCGGCCAGGGGGCCGCTCGGTTCGGCGGGCGGTGTGGTGCGAACTGTCGATGTCATGGGAAACCACCTTTGGCGACGTGTGGATGAGTGGCTAAGTGAGCTAGTGGCCTAGCCAATTAACTAGACCATGGCGCTTCCGCGGCCGTCAAGGCCTGATCTCTGAGAGGTTTCTGTGAACTCCCACGACGAAATCGGGCCCACGGCAAGGTGATTGCCGTGGGCCCGAGGCGTCCGGGATGGGTGCGGGCGGCTACAGCCAGCCGGGCAGGACCAGGGCCGCCCACGCGATGAGCGGGCCGATCGCGACGACCAGGCAGCTGTACTTGAGGATCTGTTTGTAGAACCGGTCGCGGTCGACCCCTTGAGCATTGGCCAGCACCAGCGCGCCGTTCGTCGAGAACGGACTGACGTCGACAATGGTGGACGAAATCGCCAGGGCGACAATCACTCCCACTGCACCGACCTCACCGCCGAGCAGGAGGGGAACCGCCAGGGGGATCGTGGCGCCGAGGATGGCGGTGGAGGAGGCGAATGCCGAGACGATCGCACCGAGATAGCAGAGCAGCAGTGAGACCAGCAGTGGCATGCCCAGGCGGGCCACACCTTCGCCGACGAACTCCACGCTGCCCGCCTGCTGAAGCACGCCGACGAAGGTCAGGACTCCGCCGATGAGCAGCACGGTCGACCAGCTGATCTGTGCGACCGCGCCCTTCTGGGCCTTCGGCGAGGCCAGCGCAAGCACCACGGCCACCGTCATCGCGACGAAACCGATGTCGAGATCCAGGATGAGCGAGAACACGCCGAGGGCGGCGAGCCCGACCAGCGTGAGGACCTGGTCGAAGGTGACCGAGCGCTTCGGCAGGACGCCGGTGGGTGTCACCGTGGTCTTCGGGGCGAGCGTCGCCGTCGCGACGCCGCCCGAGCACGAAGCCGTGGCGCCGCCGGATCCGCCGGGCTGTGTGGTGGATCCGTGTGGCGACGGTGCCGTCGTGTCGTCGGTGTCGTGGACCGTCCGGCCGATGAGCGAGCGTCCGCCGAGGAACGCGAAGAGCAACACCCCGATCGCGGCATTGAAGAACAAGCTGCCCAGGAACAGTGTCAGCGGGCTGTTGACCAGGCCGGCTTTGGCGACGATGTTGTTGACGGTCACCCCGTAGATGCTGATCGGGGAGAATCCGCCGGCCTGGGCGCCGTGGATGACCATCATGCCCATCAACAGCGCATTGATGCGGTATTGACGAGCGAAACTGAGCGCGATGGGCGCGACGATCGCCACGGCCGCGGGGCCGAGCGCGCCGAATGCGGTCAACAGCGCGGTGATGCCGAACATCACCCAGGGGATGAAGACCACCCGTCCGCGGACCAGCTGGACGGCGCCGCGGATCATCAGGTCGACGGTGCCGTTGTTCTGCGCGATCGCGAAGAGATAGGTGACGCCGACGAGGGTCAGGAAGAGGTCGCTGGGAAAGCCGCCGATGATGTCGTCGGTGCTCATCCCGACCCAGACGGTTCCGACGATGAAGGCGGCGACAAAGCCGAGCGTGCCCATGTTTATCGGCAGCAGCGTCGCCGCCACAAACATGGCGATAAGAGCCAGGATCGGTATGAGTTCGAGCGGCATCGGTATCTCCGGGGGTGAGTGGGTCGCTGACTGACCTGGTGGAGCAGTGGCCTAGCCAGTAAAGCAGTGAAGCGAATCACTGTCAACGGGCGGGTGTGAGGCGCATTACGAAGGTGCGCTCGCTATGGTTGGAGCAGAGAGTAGGTGAGTCAGTGGTTGAGCAACTAAGGCGCGTCGCGCGGCCGCGGCTGTACGAGGTGATCGTCGAGCAGTTGTGCGCGTACATCGCCGACAACGAGATGACCCCGGGTGGGCGGCTGCCGGCCGAGCGGGATCTGGCGGCCAAACTCGGCGTGAGCCGGGCGTCGCTGAGTCAGGCGCTGGTGGCGCTCGAGGTACAGGGGGTGCTGTCGGTTCGGCATGGCGACGGTGCCATTCTGGTCCGCCGCCCCACTGAGGAACGCGCGATCAAGGCGCTGCGCGAACACGCCGACCGGATCCCCGATGTCATCGAGGCGCGAGAGGCGCTCGAAGTGAAGCTCGCCGGATTGGCCGCCGCGCGCCGGTCGGATGCGGAGATGGCGGCAATCGACGCGGCGATCGCGACGATGGAAGCCGAGATCGAGGATGGCGACCGTGGGGTGGTCGGTGACGAGATGTTCCACGAGGCGATCACCGTCGCGGCCCACTCGTCGCTGCTGGCCAAATTGATGCATGAGATCTCGGGTCTGATCCGCGAGACGCGCATCGAATCGCTGTCGCAGGAGAATCGCCCGCGGGCTTCCCTCGAAGGGCACCGGCGTATCGCCGACGCGGTGAGACGGCAGGACTCCCGTGAGGCTTCGCGGGCGATGGCCGAACACATTCGGCTGGTCTCCGACGTCGCGCTGCTGCGCGAATCCGAGTAGTCGGGGGCCCATCCAGCCGGGCGGCTGTAACGAATGGGAGGCATCGACGCACTGCAGTCGAGAAAGCCGCTTCTCAATTCGGAAGGCAGAAGACAATGAAGTCATTCACATTCACCGCCCTGACCGTCGGCGTGATCGCCACCGCCAGTATGGGTTTGGCCGCCGCGGCGAACGCCGCACCGTCGGGTCCCACGACGGCGGATCAGACCATCGGGGAACTGCAGTCGCAAGGGTTCCAGGTGATCGTCAACAAGGTCGGCGCTCAGCCGCTCAGCCAGTGCAATGTCAGTGCCGTTCGGCCACAAACGTTGGCGCGCATGGATTCCGGTGCACCCGGCGCGATGGACGACATTGTGACCACCGTGACGTCCATGGTCGCCTACGTCGACGTCGTCTGCTGAGGGTTGCCGCACCCCGTTTCCCGCAGCCGCCCACCCGGACCGGCAAGCGCCCCACGCACTGACACGCACTCCATGGGCACCGGCCGGTATGGATGGGCGGCCATGTGTAATCCCTTGTCTGCATTGGCCGGTCATCGTTGCATCGTTGTCCGGCGGCGGGCGCCAGCGGGCCGGCCCGCTCGCACGGACGGCAGATGGGGCATTTCGGCTGCCCGCTCGGGGTAACTCATCGCGGTGTCCCGGCGCAGGCGTCAACGGGGGCGTCTGGCAGGTCGTCCCTGTGGGTGCACGCAGCGGTCTTTACGTGCGGCAACCGTGACCGATACCCACGGTAAGTCGTTGTCTTCCTGGGTGTTTCGGGTTGTGGCCCGGTGTGTTTCGTTGTTCGCTGGTGTTGCCGGTGTTCTGTGGGTTGCCGTGGTGTCGCTGTCTGCCGGGTGTTGTTGATGTTGCGTGGGGTGCGGCCAGTTTCGCGAACACCGCGTCCGGGGTGGCGCGGGCGCGGGGGTCGAGTGGGCCGCGGATGTCGCTCATGCCGTCGGCGTGTTGGGGGCCTAGGTGCAGGTAGCGGCGGCGGGCGCGGTCGTGGTCGTCGGGTAGGGCGCCGTCGGGGTCGAGGTGCGCGGCGATCCGGTCGGCGGCTGTGCGTAGCGAGTCGGGGGTCATGCCGGTGGTGGCCAGGGTGACCAGGTGGGTTTCGGCGTGGGCGCGGATGCTGATGTCGATGGCGCGGGGCAGGGTGTGGAAGAACTGCCGCAGGATGGTGATGTGCTCGGTGCCCAGGTGGCCGGCGGCTTGGGCGGCCGCGGCGACCGGCAGCACGGGCTCCAGGGCGTCCCCGGTGAGGGTGTGGCGGGGGGCCCAGGTCGGCGGCGTCGCGGAGCCGGCGGGTGGCTTCGCGGGTGGACAGGACCAGGCGGGTGGCCGGCACGGTGGTGAGGTTGTTGGCGCCCAGCGCCGGTGGGGAGGCTTCGGTGCTCAGGCGGGCCAGCAGCCGGTGCTCCAGCGCGGGCAGGCGCCGGCGCACGCGTTCGACCCGGGTCCCCACCTCGACGAGGTCGCGGTGGGACAGGGGGTCGATGGTCAGGGCCGCGATGGTGTCGCACGCCGCGTCCAGCGCGTCCAGCGCGGTGACGGTGGCGGTGGCGGTGTCCATAGGTCGAACACTAGTGCGACCCCCCGACATTCCCGGTCGCCGGTGTGACTGCTGAAACCCCGAGGGGCCAAACCGAATTCACCCCATACGAGTGTGCGTAAACTCCCCACACCACCCGGCGTGGCGCCCGCAAACACCTTCGTAACGG
>JAFDWN010000001.1 GCA_018268465.1 Actinomycetota bacterium | reverse complement strand
CGCAGCGGGATTCGACGACATGACCCCATCATCACAGAGGGCACCGACAAATCCCGGCCGTACAACCGGCTCACCGCCGAAAACCGTTGGCAGACCGACAACATCACGCCACACCCGCTCCCAGGCGGGACACACGTCCGAACCTCGATGAACTCGGCGGGCGTGTGCGAGCGATGCGCCGTCGGGCGCGGCCAGGCAAGCGAGCCAGGGCTACCCGTGGAGCGCCTGACCTGCCGGGCCGAGGTCGAGGAATACGGTCTCGCCGTTGGCGTCGTCGAGTCCGTCGTTGTCGGTGACGACGTAGAGGTTCCCGTTGCCGGCGATGGCGAAGCCTTCGACCTTCTCCTGTACGAAGCCGTTGGTCGCCTGCAGGTCGGGAAGCAGATCGCGCGCGAGCGTCTTCGGTAGCACGGCGGGGGCGTCGGCCGCCGACGTCACTCCCCCGCTCGTCGGGATCGCCACGCGGTAGATCGCCTTCACCCGCGCGTCGGGACCATTGAGCTTGTCGCGTTCGAGCACGAGCAGAGATCCGTCGCGAACGGCGATCTCGGACAGGCCGATCCAGTCACCGTCGACGTCGGTGCTGTCGAGCTGGTAGCCGAACCACTCCCAGCTGTCCCCGTCGGGGGTGTAGCGGCCGATGCGGACCACACCCTTGGGATCGCTCTTGAGCTCACGTTGCACCGCCACCCAGACCGAATCCCCTTCGACGGCAACGCCTTCCAGGCCCTGACCGCCGAGGCCTGCCGCAATGTCGTCGGGCAGCGGGACCCGCTTCTCGATACCACCGTCGGCGCCCACAAACACCAGCTCGTTGCCCGGACCCTCTTCACCTTCCACAGCGAGGACGAATCCGCCGTCCGGACGGGCCGACACGCCCTCGGTGTCGAGTGTGACGGGCTGCCCGTTCTCGGTGATCGGCAACTGGGTGTCGATCAGCGCGGGCGTCTGCGAGGTGTCGATACCGAGGATGCGTGCCGGGCCGTACGCGTTGTCGGTGGCGGTGTAGAGCCGGTTCTGGTCGGTGGGATCAGCCGACAGCGCACCCAGCGCGCCCCAGCCGATCGGTGCGCCGTCGACGTCGCCGGACACGATCGACGGGAACTGGGGCTTCCCGGCGGCCGCGCTGTATTGGTCGCCGTAGCCGTAGATGTTGACCGACGCGCGAACGCGGGCCTCGGCGTCGTCGGCCTCCGAGGCGATCACCAGCAGGTTGCGCGACGGGATCGGCAGCACGCCCTCGGGGCCGGGGGTGGTGGGCAGGATCTGCCGGAACTGCGGGGCGGTGACGTCGCTGACGTCGTAGACGGCGACGAAGTTGCTGCGTTCGGAGGCGACCAGCGCGGTGGGTTTGCCGCCGATGCTGGTGATGGCCAGGCCTTCCGGCTCGGGTCCCTTGGCCTCGGCACGGCTCTCGGTATGCAGGCCGGTGCGCACGGCGAGCTGTTCGAACGTATTGCCCGCGTCCCAGACCACGTCGCCGCTGTTGGCGTCGAAGATCGTCCAGCCGCGCGTGCCGCCCTTCCAGTCACCCTCGTTGGCGGTGGCGACGTGGTCGTCGCCGATCCAGCCGATGGCGTCGGGTTCGCGGGGTTTGTCTTTGATCGAGCCGGTCTGGTCGATCGCGCCGTCCTCGGCCGTGTCGACACCCTCTACGGACTGCGTTCCGGCGCTGAAGATCTTGGAAACTTCGCCGGTGCGGCCGTCGATGATCGCGACGCCGTTGTTCTCCTGCAGCGTCACCGCGACCTGACCGCGGGAGTTGATGCTGACGTACTCGGGTTCGAGGTCCTCGGGGGTGTCCAGACCCGCGGTGCGGGCAGCTTCGACGTCGAAGTCGACCTTGCGGGTCTTCCATGCGGTGGGGACGCCGGCAAGGTCGATCAGCTGGACGAATCCGGTTGGCGGCTGGGGCAGGTCGCCTTCCTCGCCGCCGGGCGGGGTGAATTCCTCGTCGCGCTGGTTCTCCATGGCGATCGCCGCGAAGGAGCCGTCGGCGCTGATGGCGATGGAGTCGGGCTGGCCGCCGAGATCGATACTGTGCACGCGGGTGCGGTCGCTGATCCGCACGATGTCGACGCGCCCCGACGGCTGGGCGAAGTTGCCGCCGGTGGTGTCTACGACGACGAGTACGAAATCGCCCACCGCCGCCACCGAGGTGGGCTGGTCGTCGGCATGGCCCAGCTCGGCGAGGGAAAGGGTGCCCGCACCAACGGGTTTGGCCGGATCACGGACGTCGACGAAACCGATGCGCTTGGCCGCGGCGTCTGTGTAGATGACGGTGTTGCCGTCCGGGGTAACCGTGGAGATCTCGGCGACGGTCTCGGTCTCGACAGGTTCGCCTTCCGGCCGATTGAGGTACACCGGATAGGTGGCGGTGCGGTGATACCGCTCGGCGGCGGGCAGATTGAAGTCGACGGGCGAACTGGCTTTCGGAACGTCCTGCGCAGGTGTCTCCCGGCTCTCCTGCTGGTTGTTCGAGGAGCACGCTGCCAGCATCAACGCCGCCGCAGTTGCGACTGCCGCCGTCCGAGTCAGATTCACCGTCATGATCCGTCACCCTCTTCAGTTGTTCCGCCGGGTCGAGTCACCTTGGCGTGAGCAGGTGAGCGGTTGGTGAACCGTCGGCAACTGGTCGGTGGCGGGATCGGAGATAGCTGTGAACCCGAGAACGCGGCCACTACAGGGTCGCGGTTTGGGGCCGCCCGACGAAGTCCCAGGTGCCAGGTGCTCGCAGTGCATCTACCCTGGATCCAACCCGAACGCTCAGGCAGGTTGAATTAGGTTAGGCTAAGCTGCAGTATTGGTCCCGACCTGCGGTTATGCGTGTCGGCCGACGTCGGGTCGCTCACCGTCGAGATACCCATGGGTTTCGCCGTCCGCGGCGTAAGGCATAGGAGATCGCCGGGTGAAGGGACTTCACGATCCGGACCGGGAGTACGACAGCTGCGGCGTCGGCTTCCTGACCCGCAAGGACGGCCGCCAGACCCACGAGGTCATCCGCAAGCTCCACGAGGCGTTGTGTGCGGTACCGCACCGCGGCGGCATGTCGTCGGAGGGCGTCGGCGACGGCGCGGGAGTCAACCTGGACCTGTCTGTGCGCTTCTTCGCCGAACTGACCGGCCGACCCGACCTGCAGCTCGGCCAGTTCGGCGTCGGCAACTTCTTCCTGCCCAACGACCCCGCCTTCCACGCCGAGGCCGAGGCCCTCATCGAGGACGCACTGAACGCGCAGGGCCTGGAGATCCTCGTCAAACGCGATGTGCCCGTGAACAATACGGCGATTCGGCCCGCCGCCGTCAAGTATCAGCTCGCGATCCGCCAGTGGGTGTTCACCACCGACTCGGACCGCAAGCTGCACGACGCGTTGATGGCCATCGAAGCCGTCGCCTACATCCGTCCCGAGCTGGCGGGCCTGTACCCGTTGTCGCTGAGCGCCCGCACGCAGGTGCTCAAGGGCAGGCTCAATTCCAACGAGGTCGTGCCCTACTTCAGCGACCTGTCGGACCCGCGGATGGAAGTGCACTCGATGTTCTTCCACACCAGGTTCTCCACCAACACCGCGCCCAACGCGACGATGGCCCAGCCCTTCCGGTTCATGGCCCATAACGGCGAACTCAACACCGACAAGAAGAACCGGCTGTCCGACAACGCGATCGCGCGGGCCCGCAACCGCGCGATCATCCGCCCGCAGGGCCAGTCCGACAGTTGCCGGCTGGACCAGACCCTGCAGAACCGCGTGCTCGAGGACGACCTGGATCTGGTGACCGCTGTCGTGGCGATGATGCCACCGGCGTGGGAGAACGACACCACGCTGTCCCCGCAGGTACGGGCCATGCTGGAGTACTTCAGCCTCTACGAGGAGAAGAACGACGGCCCGGCGGCGCTGATCTTCGGCGACGGCACCATCATCGGCGCCCGCCTCGACCGGCTGGGCCTGCGGCCGCTGCGCACCGTGGAAACCGCCGACTACCTCGGGGTGATGTCGGAGGCCGGTCAGGTGTACTTCCCGCCCGGGGAGGTGCTGCACCGCGGCCGTATCGAAGCGGGCGGCATGCTCTACTACGACCACCGCGAGCAGCGCTCCTACACCACCACCGAGGCGCTGGAAATGCTTGCCGCCCAGCATGATTACCCGTCGATGGTGGCCGACGCCCGGGTGAACCTCGCCGATCTGCCCGCGGTGCCGCCGGAAAGCCAACTCTCCCCCGCCCGCTACAACGGGGACCTCACCCGCCATCAGCGTTATGTGGCGTACTCACTGAACCAGGAGAGCTTCAAATTCCTGATGGATCCGATGCTGGCCACCGGGCAGGAGAAGATCTCGGCGATGGGTTACGGAGCGGCGATCAACGCTTTGTCCAACCACGAGGGCGGCATCGCCCGGTATTTCTCGCAGCGGTTCGCCCAGGTCACCAACCCTCCTCTGGACAGCATCCGGGAGGCCGACGGGATGACGCTGCGGGTCGCGCTCGGCGCGAAACCCAACAGCGGCGGCACCCCGGCACCGCAGATCATGATCAAGACGCCGATCCTGACGCATCTGGACATGCTGAAGATTCGCGACCAGAAGCAGACGCCGGTACGCCGGTTCGGGGCGCGGTACCGGACCATTCCTGCCGACGGCGAGGCCAACGCACAGGCGCTGGTGCACGGCATCGACTCGCTGTGCGACGACGTCGAGGCGTTCGCTCGCGAATCGGGCGGCATCGCCGTCATCTCCGACCGGCACGTCACCAGCGAACTCGCCGCGATGCCGATGACGATTGTGGTGTCGGCGATCAACCAGCGGCTCATCGAAGAGGGGCTGCGGCTGCGGGTGTCGCTGATCGTCGAGAGCGGCCAGGTGTGCTCGTCGCATCACGTCGCGACGGTGCTCGGGTTCGGCGCGTCGGCGGTCTACTCGCTGGGCGTGCAGATGCGCGCCGAGGAGAAGTTCGGGCCCGGTGACGATCAGGTCGCCGCGGCGTTCAAGCGCTTCGCGAAGGCCGCCGAGAAATCCCTGATGAAGACCATGGGCAGAGTCGGGTTGTGCACGGTCGAGAGCTACATCGGCGGCGAGTTCTTCGAGCCCAGCTACCTCGACACCGCGGGACCCGTACTGCGCAAGTACTTCCCGAACGTGATCTCGGTGGTCGGTGGCGTCGGATTCCGAACGCTGGCCGACACGTCGGCCGACTGGCATGCCCGCGCGCTCGAGGTCACCGGCGAGAAGGACGTGCCGCTGCTGGGCCTGTTCAAGGAGCGCGCCGAGGGCGCAGGCCACTCCTACGGCACGACGGCGGTGCGCGGGTTCGTCGACATGACCGAGGAGGACATCGCGTTCGATGACGCGGCGCGACCCAAGAACCCCGACATGGCCGACCCACTGTTCCTGCGCACGCTGCCGCTGCACCAGCTGGAGGGCGCCTTCGGTCTCGACGACGAGGCGTACCGCAACAACAGCTTCGAGGAGCTGTCACCGCGGCAGATCAACAACTTCGACATCACGCCCGGCTATCGCAGCTTCGTATTCGCGATGAACGTCGAGCGAACGCGGCGGCCCGCCGCACTGCGCGACGTGCTGGCTTTCCCCGCCGATGTGAACTTCGTGACCACGGCCGACGAGTTCCGTTTCCAGATGGGCCAGTTCGCGCGGTTCGGCAACAACTCCTACCTGGTGCGCGGGTTGACGCTGACGCGGTTCGGCGACGAGTTCACATTGCGGCTCAGCCACTCGCCGGAACGGCTGACCGCCCTCGCCGACTCGCTGCTGCAGCGGTTCGGGGCCGAGATCATCGATCACGAGGTCGTCGGCGACAGGCTTTGGGTGCGCGCCCGCGGCCGGGCCCGCGCCTACCTCGGCCTGGTCCGGCCCGCCCCCGACTCGATCCCGCTGACCACAGTGCAGCCCGCCAACGAGATCGCGGCGACGCTGACGTCGGGCGCTATGAGCCACGGTGCGCTGGTAGCCAACGCCCACGAAGGGGTCGCGCACGGCACCAACATGGTGGGCGGGCTGTCGAACTGCGGTGAGGGCGGAGAGCACATCACCCGTTACGGCACCATCCGCGGGTCCCGGATCAAACAGTTCGCGTCGGGCCGGTTCGGGGTGTGGGCCGGGTACCTCGCCGATCCGATGTTGCGCGAGCTGGAGATCAAGATCGGGCAGGGCGCCAAACCTGGTGAGGGCGGCCAGCTCCCGGCCGCGAAGGTGACGGTGCAGATCGCCGCCGCACGCGGCGGCACCCCGGGTGTCGAACTGGTGTCCCCGCCGCCGCACCACGACACCTACTCGATCGAGGACCTCGCACAGCTGATCCACGACTGCAAGGCCGCCCGGGTGCGGGTGATCGTGAAGCTGGTCTCCTCCGAGGGCATCGGCACCATCGCGGTCGGTGTGGCCAAAGCGGGCGCCGACGTCATCAACGTCGCGGGCAACACGGGCGGCACCGGCGCCGCGGCGGTCACCAGCCTCAAGTACGCGGGGCGCTCCGCGGAGATCGGTGTCGCCGAGGTGCATCAGGCGCTGTGCGCCAACGGGATCCGGCAGAAGGTGGTGTTGCGCTGCTCTGGTGCGCACCAGACCGCCAGCGACGTCGTCAAGTCGGCACTGCTCGGCGGTGACAGTTTCGAGTTCGGCACCACCGCGCTGATGATGCTCAAGTGCGTCATGGCCAAGAACTGCAACATCAAGTGCCCGGCCGGTTTGACCACCAACCCCGAGGCATTCGAGGGGGATCCGCGGGCGCTGGCGCAGTACCTGCTGAACATCTCGCACGAGGTGCGCGAGCTGCTCGCGACGCTGGGTCTGCCGTCGCTGCGGCACGCCCGCGGGCGCAGCGATCTGCTGCACCTGCTGGATCACCCGTCGAGCATCGGCAGGCTCGATCTGCGCGCGATGCTGGCCCCTGCAGCGGGTTTCGTACCCCTCGACCCGATCTACCTGGAGAAGGACTTCGAGGTCGACGACGCGTGGCTGGCGGCACTGGACCTCGACGGCGTCGCGTTCGATCCGGTCGAGTTGAGCAACCGCAACAAGAGCGTCGGCGCCCAGTTGGCCATCGACATCGAGCGCATGCTCAACCACCAGGGTGCGACCGGCGCGGCCGTCGCCACCGACGATCGCGGGCGACGGTTCCTCAAGCCCGACAGCGTGCAGATCACGACAATGATCTCGGCAGGCCAGAGCTACGGCGCGTTCTGCAACGACGGAATGACGATGAAGCACACGGGGACCTGCAACGACGGCGTCGGCAAGAGCCAGTGCGGTGGCACCATCGTCGTGCTCGCGCCAGGCGGCGGATCGGACTCCGCGGGCGGCAACGTGCTGATCGGCAACTTCGCGTTGTTCGGGGCGTCGGGCGGCCGGCTGTTCGTCGAGGGCGAGGCAGGAGACCGGTTCGCGGTGCGCAACTCCGGGGCCACCGCGGTCGTCGAGGGCGTCGGCGAATTCCTTTGCGAGTACATGACCAACGGTGCGGTGTTCAACATCGGGGAGTTCGGCAAGGGCGTCGCCAACGGCATGAGCGGCGGCTTTCTCTACCAGTACGACCCGGCCGGCAAGCTCGCCTCGAAGGTCAGCGCCGACTCGGTGCTGCTGGCGCCGGTGACCGACGCACCGTTCCACGAGGAAGCTGCGCGCACGCTGCTGGAGTGGCACGTCGCCGCCACCGGTTCAGCGAAGGCCGCTGCCCTGCTCGCGGATTGGGACACCGCGCGGCAGCACGTCACGTACGCGATGCCCCGTGCCCTGCTGCAGTACCAGGACGCCGACGCGATCCTGACCGCCAAGACGCGCAAGGAGTTGCTTGACGAGCTGGCGGTGGCGCTGGCCGGACATCAGGTGGCGAAGTTCAAACGGTCCTACCGCGACGACGAGTCCGTGCTCGGTGGCGCGGTGCCCGGCTACGGCGTCACCGACACCGAGGAGATGTTCGCGCTGCTCAACACCTACACGGTGCTGAACATGGCCCAGCAGCTGGCGCTGACCCGGCTGCCCGGGGTGACCGATCTGACCGAACCGGCCGTCGGCAAGATGGTGCGCAACCTCGTACTGACCGAGGACTTCTTCCTCATCCAGAAGCTGCAGAAGTACGCTCGGGAGGCGATCGACGGGTTCACCGACGAGAATCTGGCGGTGTTCATCGCCAATAAGCGGATCGCCGACTACAAGAGCGCACTGTCGCAACGCAACGTGCTGTCGATGGACAGCCCCGGCACGTACGGGTGGATCCTGCATCAGGACGCCAAGAACGTCGAGCGCATCGGCAGGCTGCCGTCGTTCGAGGAACTCTTTGCCGCACAGACGGTTCCCGATGTCTTAGCCTCGTTCGACTCACTGGAGAGTGCGTAGTGAAGATCGCCTACATCCCCGAGGACGCCCCGTTCAACGAGGATCAGCGCGCCTGGATCTCCGGATTCCTGGCCGGGCTGCACTCGCGGCTGGCGATGACGCTCGCCACCCCGCCGCCTGTCGTCACCACCGAGCAACCCGCGCCGGGACCGTCGCTGAGCATCCTGTACGGCACGCAGACCGGCAACGCCGAAGGCGTAGCGAATGACGCTGCGGCAGCGGCGAAGACACAAGGCTTCGACGTGAAGGTCAGCGGGCTCGACGAGATCGAACTCGAGGAGTTCGCGGGTCTGAAGTACGTGCTGATCGTCACGTCGACCTACGGTGAGGGCGAGATGCCCGACAACGCCGAACTGTTCTGGGACGCCTTGTCGTCATCGGTAGCCCCGCGCATGGAGGGCGTGTCGTACGGCGTGCTCGCGCTTGGCGACACCAGCTACGACGGGTTCTGCCAGGCGGGCAAGCTCTTCGACACGCGACTCGAACAGCTGGGCGCGACGCGCGTACTGCAGCGCGTCGACTGCGACGTCGACTACGAGACGCAGGCGGCCGAGTGGATCCAGGGCGCGCTGTTGGCGCTGGTGCCCACGTCGGGCGCCTCGGGACTACCGAGCACACCGCCGCCGAGTGCGGTCGCCCGATCGGGCTGGACGCGCAAGAACCCGTTCGCCGCCGCGCTGGTGACCAACCGGCTGCTGTCCGGTGCGGGGTCGGACAAGGAGATCCGCCACTACGAGTTCGCGTTGGCGGACAGCGGAATCGAATACGAGGCCGGTGACGCGCTCGCGGTGATCCCGGAGAACGATCCGGCGCTGGTCGAGGCCATCGCGGCGCATTTCCGGGTGTCGGCGGACACGCACGTCGACGGCGTGCCGCTGGGTGAGCTGCTGGGCCACCGCTACGAGATCTCGGCGCCGTCGAAGGATCTGCTCGGTGAAGTGGAGAGCCGCGCGGAGAACGAGGAGTTCTCCCATGTGCTGCGCGGCGGGGTGAAGGAGACGCTGGACCGCTGGCTCTACGGCAAGGACATCCTGGACATCCTGCAGATCGCCGGCGACGACCTGAGCCTCGAGGAGTTCGTCGGGCTGCTGAAACCGTTGGCGCACAGGGCGTATTCGATCTCGTCGAGTCCGCTGGCCCACCCCGACCGGATCCATGTGACGGTGGCGTCGGTGCGCTATCTCGGTGCGGGCCGTGAGCGCGGCGGGGTCTGTTCGACGTACCTGGCCGATCGGTGCGGGACGGCGAAGGTGTTTCTGCAGCCGAACAAGTCGTTCCGGGTGCCGTCCGATGACACCGTGCCGATGATCATGGTCGGCCCCGGTACGGGGGTGGCGCCGTTCCGCGCGTTCCTGCAGGAACGGGAGCGGCGCGGGGCCGGTGGTCGCAACTGGTTGTTCTTCGGGGATCAGCACCGCGCGCACGACTTCATCTACGCCGACGAGCTGTCCGGATGGCAGTCGTCGGGTGTGCTCCATCGTCTGGAGCTGGCCTTCTCGCGCGATCAGCGCGAGAAGGTGTACGTGCAGACGCGGATGCTCGAGCACGGCAAGGAGTTGTTCGGCTGGCTCGAGGAGGGCGGGCATTTCTACGTGTGCGGCGATGCGTCGCGGATGGCCAAGGACGTCGACAAGGCGCTGCACGACGTGGTCGCCGAACACGGCGGCTTGGACGCGGACGCGGCGACGGAGTACGTCAACACGCTGAAGAGGGAGAAACGGTACGTGCGCGATGTGTACTGACGGCCGTCGGTGCGAGAACTGCCCGTCCCAGCGGTTGGCGGCGGGCAGTGGCCTGATCGCGGCCGCGCTGCCTGCGCTGGGCACGGTGGTGGCAGTGACGGCGAATGACGCTGCGCTGCTGAGCCACACGGGGCAGTACGGGCCGCCGGTGCATCCGGGTGGGGCGTTGGTCTGCGGGGACGACCAGGTCCATCTGCGGATGAACCCGGACGTCGTCGGCTATCTCGCGCCGCGCGCGCTGTCGCTGGTAGGCACCTACGGATCGCACCGGGCGTGGTTGACGCCGATGGTGGATCATCTTGTGCTCGAGGGGCTTTCCCTGGCGCCGGCGGGTGAGCCGGTGGCGTTTTCGCCGACGGACTGGACGACGGCGGACTGGGATGACACCGACCAGTTGGACCATCTCGATTCACTGACCCCGTGCCGCTACGAGGTGCTTCCGTTCACCGGTGCCAGGCGGATCGACCCGCGGGTGCTGCCGTATCTGTTGGCGCATCTGGTCGAGGACGGTGTGGCGTTCACGATCGCGGTGCCCGGCGGTGGGTGTGTGCAGCTGCACCGGGGCCGCGCAGCGATGGCCGAGGATCACGGTTCCCACTTCGCGGTCATTTTCGGTGCGGCGCGGTATGCGCTTGACCCGCTACACGTCTCGGAGTGCTGGGCGACGCGCGCGCACGGCGCCGCGGGGCCGACGTCGGCGCTCGAGGTCTACGACCACGGCCGCCGGTGCGTGACGGTGCTGACGTTGACGGGCACCGTGTTTGGGCCTTCGCATGACGCGTGGGAGGCGGTCATAGGGGCATTGCCCGGCGCGTAGGACGTCGTTGCGCCCACACCTGCGATCCTCCTCCCGTCATACCCGACTGCGAGAATCAAGGCATGAAAGGTTATGACGTCATCGGGGATATCCACGGCTGCGCGACCAAACTCGAAGCGCTGCTGGGCAAACTCGGCTACCGGCCCGACCACGTGACGGGCGCCTACAGTCATCCGGAGCGCGCCGTGGTCTTCGTCGGTGACCTGATCGATCGGGGCGACGAGCAGTTGCGCGTCCTGGAGATCGCCAAGCCAATGGCCGACGCCGGCACCGCCCTGCTCGTGATGGGAAACCACGAGTTCAACGCCGTGGCCTATGCGACCGAGTGGCCGTCCGGAAGCGGGAATCACCTTCGGCCGCGGAATGCAAAGAACGACGCTCAGCACTGCGCGTTCCTCAAGCAGGTCACACCCCCGGCTCGAGAGTTCTACATTGGTTGGTTCCGCTCGCTGCCGCTGTGGCTGGATCTCGGCGGACTCCGGGTCGTCCACGCATGCTGGCATCGGAAGTCGATGGATGTCGTCGAGGCGGCCCTCGACGGTAACCGCTTCTCGACCGACGACGAACTCGTCCGAGCGTCCACCAAGGACGACCCGCTCCATGCCGCTGTCGAGACACTCCTGAAAGGGCCCGAGATCAGCCTGAGCGATCACGGTCAGCCTTCGTACCGGGACAAGGACGGGCATCCGAGAGCGTATGCCCGGATCCGCTGGTGGGCCGAGAACGCGACCACGCTCAGCGAAGTTGCGTTGCTGGACGGCAAGTTAACAACGGCGGAGGGTCAGCCATACCCCGACCTGCCCGATGTGCCGGTGGGAGCTGACTCCCGCGCGTACATCTACGACGGCGATGTCCCGGTGCTGTTCGGCCACTACTGGCGATCCGGAGCACCTGAACACCTCGAGGACTGGACGGCGCGCACGGGATGCCAGGACTTCAGCGCCGTCAAGGGAGGGGACCTGACCGCCTATCGCTGGTCGGGTGAGACGGAACTCCGCGAGGAGAACTTCGTCCAGCAGGCGTAGATCGATCCGCTGTCAGCCGAGGCGGATAGTCTGAGCATGGCTCCCGAGCGGACGGCTGATCGGGTACCTGGCCCGCCGTCCCGGCAACCGCGTGACCACCACACGGTGCCCCAGGGGAAGAGTTGGCGCGCCTCCGGCGCGCAAGCGGTGGGCACCCGAACGCGGTGTCGCCAGGAACGGCGAACGATGAACGAGCGTGAACTCAGTGCAGCCGATGCCGCTGTGCGTGAACGTGTCTGCGAGCTATCCGTCCACATCCCGTGCGGCGGCCTGCGTGGACCCATACGGCGGGCCTCGCAATGGGCACCAATGGTATGGCAGTCGTGCCGTCATGAAGATTCCCCGTCGAGATGGGAGAAAACCGACGTATCCCGCGATCGAGACCTGTGCATCATCTGCTTTCGGGCGACGGCCGGAGGGGTGTCCCGCTGGGCTTGGCTGGCCTGCGACGATTGTAGGGCGGTCAACGTAGCGGTCCAGAACGTATGGGGTTTCAGGCCGTTCGCGCTCGGTCGGCACAGTCTGATGAACGGTATCGGCATCGGCGGTGTTGTGTCACCGGAGGCCCGCGAACAACAGCTCGCGCGGCTCGCGGCATTCGCGCGAGGTGATCGTCGCCTGCGCGACTGGCGGCGACGCGAGTATCGCTTTTTGGCAAGCAGATTCGATCCACTCGCGGATATTCCGTTGCGGGCCTGGCAGCAGGAGTACCCGCCGAGCCCGGAGGCGTCCAGCGATGCCTTTGCCCGCCTGATCGGTCGAGTTCCCCCGCTGCGGTGGCCATGATGGCGACGACGTCAGACGCACCCGCAGTGGCCGGCAGCTCACGTTCGCGCCGGATCCGGCGTCAGCCGCCGCGATTGTCGGTCCAACCCGAGGTCGGTTCACTTACAAGTCGTTAATATGCCCACTGGTTATGTCGGTCGTGGGATTTGGCGAGCTGCGAATTCGCAACTGAGTTCGCGGTTGGGTGTCCAGGCGCGCCGCGATCTCGTCGTTGCCCAGACCCGCGGCGGCGTACAGCACGATCCGGGCCCGTACGACTTCAGAATACGGTGACGTATATCTACGGGCTCGGGCTTGGCGTTCTGCGCGCTCAGCATCGTTGAGAGTGATGCTGTAAGAGCTGGTTCGTGGCATATCGCTCCCTTCATCAAGGGAACCGTGTCACGTAACCGTATGGAAGTTTGGGATCTAATTACGTCACTGTAATTATGTTGGCGACCACTAAGCGACGCGCTGTGGCTGCCGCCGGAACCGAAACCGGTCTCGGCGCGCCGGTGGATCGAGGCCAAGTCGTACCCCGACAGTAAGTGCCGCGCCGATAAGCGGCAAAACAGCAGTACCTCACTACTGAGCCGATCCAAAGGCAAATGAGCGAAGATGGGCATCGCGGAGGTCGGACAAGTTCCAGTTAGAGGCGCATCGGATAGCGGCACGGTTCATCGCGGACCAGGAGCGGAACTGAACGATGACGACATGGAAGTGGATAAGAGCCAGCAATGCTAGCGGTATCCAGGATGTTGCTGCACCGGTCAACGCGTTCGGGCCTGCGATCGCGCTTGTCGGTGCCGGCGGCACGATCTGGCGGATGGACTCGTGGAATCATTTCGTTGCCGACAGGGGCACCTCGGACTTCCGCCGGGTCGCGATGTCGCCGGACGGAAAATGGCTCTGGGGCGCGGGGACCAACGGCACGCTATGGTACTCCGCGGCGCCGGGCCAATGGGCCAAGCTCGAGGCTGCGAACCAGTTGGGCTCGCCCGTCGAAGACCTCGTTATGGCATACGACAATTCGCTGTGGGTGACACTGAAGAGCGGGAAGATGTGGTCGACTCGTGATGGTCAGCACTGGACATGGCGCACCACACTTGGTCGCTTCAAGCGATTGGCCGTCGGACCCAACAACGACTGGTGGGGCGTTGACACCAACGGCGATCTCTGGTCGCGCGACGGCATCGGGGACAACGACCACTCTTACTGGCAGACCACCCAAGGAACCGGGGTCGAGGATGTCACCGTTGGTCGGGATGGGACCGCCTGGATCGTCGGCGCGAACGGCACAGTATGGAAGACGCGCGACGGGCAAGCGTTCACACAGATAGACGCGTCAGGCTTTTACGCCATCTCGATCCAAGGCGACAGATACATATTCGGGGTTGGCCGCAACGGCACATTCTGGGTCTACGAGCCCGTTCCGGATCCGCCGCCGGGTCGCGGTGGTGGCGGCGGAGGCGGCGGCGCGCCCGCGGACACCCTGCTGCACCTGCGGCTCGTCGACGACTCGGCGCAGTTCAACATCTCAGCGGTCCAGTGGACCGTATGGCGCCAGGATCTCGATCGATTCACAGCGGTAGCCGCGCCAACCGGAAGCGCAGTAGACATCGGTCTTCCATCGAACGGCCAGTATCACGTCCGCGCCGACGTCCGGGCGATCCGTCTGGCCACCGGCGACAACGAACTTGCCGATTTCCGCGGAAACGGTGCGCAGGTGAACGGCTTTCGGACCCTTGTGTTTGTCTGGAACGGCGGCACGCAAACCATAACAGTCCGCCTCATCACCGAAGGCGCGGCGGAGGGACTGTACAACCCTGTCGTCGTGATGTAAGCGCACAGCCCCAACGGAGACGACTATGACTCAGCCCGAATTGCCCGAATTACCAGAGTTCAGCGTGTATTTGGGCGGCGGTCTCTACATGGACAGCAGGGGCATGCTGACACGCGGGCCGGAACTGGGTAAACCTGTGTATCCCGTGCCCGGCGGCTTGCCAGTCAATCTCGATGCGCTGGCGTCGGCGTTCAAGGGAATGGCCAAGGCGTTGCCGGATCCAGAGGACCCAGACAGTCGCAAGAAATTCGACGACATCCTGGACGGCATCGGCATGACGGCTGATGACAAGAACAACCTAATCAACGTTCTGCAAGGCGTGGGTAAGGTCGCTAGCGTCATTGGAAGCGTGGTTCCCATCGTCGGCGCTGTCATCGGCTTCTTGACTACGCTACTAGGAGTATTCAAAGGGCCGAGTCCTCTTGAAGTGCTGATCGAGGCTCGCTTCGAGGAGTTGAGACGACAGATCAAAGCGCTCGAGATTCTGATTAGCCAGGAATTCCGTACAGACCGGCGCAGCAAGATCAAGGCTGTGCTGGCCGCGGTGACGGATTACAAAAAGGAGCTTGATAATAGCCCGCCAGATGAAGCCGCGCTGAGGCAGCGTCGCCAGCGGGTGGGAGAGCTGCTGAAAGACACCGAGACTTATTCGTCGGTGAGCAGCCTACTCGATTGGACCACCTATTTAGCGACCTTCGACCGCAAAGAGTTTAGCGCGGTTTGGCCGTGGATCCCCGGCCGACTTTTTACGTTTCCACCATCGGGCCCACCACAACGCGCGCTCATGCCCCAGCAGGACGAATCCGTGTTCTATCATCCCGTGATGCTTCCACAGGCGTTCTTTGGTGTGACCGGCTTTCTTACCGCCCTCCGCGCGTACTCGCCGGAATTTCGTTCCACGGGCGAGTATCGTACGGATTTGAGGGATTTTGTTTCGCCGCTGGAAGAGTTGGCGACAAAAATGCGAACCGAGGGATTGGCTCGCACCGTCTACACCGCATGGGACTTCCAGGGCGGAACGGGAGGACTTGCGTGGGGACTGGGACCGGAAGAGGTTGTCGATATTCCAGGCTTCGATCCGGTAATTGGGCTCAACTGCACAAGATTTACGGTGGGCGCAATGGACCTTCGTAGTCACAATGACGCCTATTTTAGGCCCGGGTTCTACGCCAGCACAGTCCAAACTCTCGAACCTCAGTTCGCCAAGCAAGGACTGCTCAATGTTCGATGGGTCCCGCCCGCGCGACTCGAACGCTACACGGAAGGCGTTCCGCTCAACCGCCTGGTACGACGTTACCGAATCACAAACCCGGAGGAGTGCGCTGCGGCCGCGAATGCCCAGGCAGAACAGGACTATGTCGACCTGCTCTACAGCAGCGGTTACGTCAGCCTGGTTCACCTCATTGCAACAGTGCGGAACGAAGCCACCGACCCCGATCGCAGCCAGACCGTTCACTCGTGGGCCTGGCTGCGGCGGAAACCGGGCGCGTCTGTACCAGTGAAGGTGAAAAGCGAGCCATTCATTCTTCTAGACGTGATTACCTCTCCGGCGGAACGACAGCAACTGCAGTACAGGGCAACCGCCTCCTTTACGACGCAGCCACTCAATCGCGATATCCAACTGCGTTACCGAGTTTTCCTGCGCACATTGCGATTTTCGCCCCCGTGGAGTTCCGGGGAGGATTACCGCAATTACTATCAGGTTGGGTACACGGACGATCCTGATGATCCTGGCTTCAAAAAGCTCGTCACCACCACGGCGAAAGAGCTCGATTCCTTCCAAATTCCCATTGAGGGCTCCACCGAACTGGGTGCCACCTCCATTCCCGAGACACGGGAGACAAACGGTACCGCGGTGCTCCAGGCGAGCACGTTTGATTGGTGGGTGCCCGTGAAGTCGCCGAGCGTGAAGCCGCTGGCCGGTGTCGAAATCCTTCCCGGCGATACGATCAGCAAAGCGTCCCTGCGGGCGGCAGGTTGGGAGGCGGCGCCGGATGAGGTTTCTCCGCCTGCGCTGCCGACGAGAGGGGGAGGAGTATCACCTCCGCGCATACCTTTCAGCGAAGCAGCCGAGTGGTACGACGCGGTTCGTGACCAAACACAATTCTCGGACGTAGTCGGCTGGGAGGAGGGCGGGGAGCCCGCAGGCGCACAGCGCCGATCCGTGCAGCAGAAGGAGGTTCAGCTAGATTACGCCCTGCATTGGAAGGCCGACAGACTCACGGTCTCCCTCAAGAACAACCGGCCCGCAGAAGATCGCAACTACATCGTTTACGTCGTGATCGAAGAGACGCTCAACAGCAGGGCCGTGCTTCACACGGTGGAGCGTGTTCCCATTACCGGGCAGCTGACATTCGTGCCGCAATCCTTCCTCGACGAGGAGGCCGCGGAACAGAAGCGGGAAGCCGGCCTTTTCCGCGACCTTGCGAGGCGCTACGCCAAATCGCTCGAGAGTCCGTTGCCTAGCCCCGAGCCGGGCTGGCTTGGACTCGATCGCGAACTGATTGCTGCGGACCCTGTACTGCGCGAGTTCCAGCTCACCAACATCTCGGATCAACAAGATTTTCGCAGGCTCGCGATTGTCGCCGCACAACACCCCCCGGCAGCCACGATCCTGCGCCAGATCCTGACCGAGGCGGAGGTGCCGCAGCAGACGATACAGACCCTTTTTGACTCCGCTTCGACACAGTACGGATACGTAAAGGAAGAACCCGGATGCCATGCCGAGATCCTCTTTCTTGGAAACGTCGAACTCCGCCCATTCGTTGAGCAGGATGACTTTCCGTACTATCCGCAGGCAAGTGCCGAGCTGATCGTCGACACCTTCGTGCGAGAAGAATTCCTGGGCGTCGAGTTCACCGATCTGTCGTTGATTCTTGAGATCACGTCGCCGACCGGCGTGCAGTTCGTCGAACACAGCGGCCGCGATAATTCTCTGTGGGGCATACCCAGTGATGAGGCATGGTTAGAACCGGATCCCGCATCACCAACAACACGACTAAGAATCCGTGACGAAGTTGCGTCGGTCAACCGCTCGGGGGACGGCCGAACTCATCGAGTCGGATTGCGCGGACTTTCGCGTGGATTCGCGGTGAACATGCGCGCGGTCGCAACCGCTTGCAAGGACAACATCTCAACCTCAAGCTGCGTGCTACAGATCCAGAATCTGCACGTAGGAGACCGAATCGACGGACCCATGGAATAGTCACATGACCACTCAAACAGTATTTGGATCTGGACATGTCTCGTTTCGACAAAGCCATGAGTCACAACAGCTTTGCTGGCTTCAATTAAACATTGAGCATCGCATCTAACCCAAGAGGCCGCCGTCATGCCAAGACAGGACCAGTGGAGATACTGCCACAAGTGCTACGCCCTTGTGTTCGACGGATTCGACGATAAAGGAATCTGCCCGTCTGGTGGCCGGCACCTAGCGTCTGCTTACACGTTCGTGCTTCCGCACGATGTTCCGCCAGCAGATTCGGCGCAGGATCTGTGGCGGTTTTGCCAGAAATGCTTTTGCATGTTTTTCGACGGCTTCGGCAATAAAGGGGTATGCCGGGCTGGCGACGGGCACTCAGCCGCAGGTTTCATATTTGTGCTTCCGCATGATGTTCCGCTGACCAGTCCCGGGCAGGATCAGTGGCGCTTTTGTCAGAAGTGCTTTTGCATGTTCTTCGACGGCCACACCGAAAAAGGAGTCTGCCCAGCAGGAGGGAGCCATTGGGCCGCCGGATTCATGTTCAAACTACCGCTGGTTGTGCCGCTGCAGGATCAGTGGAGGCACTGCGGCAAATGCCTCTCGCTGTTCTTCGACGGACTCGGTGACAAAGGACAGTGCCCAGCGGGAGACGGACACATCGGAACGGTCACGTTCATGCTTCCGCATGATGTTCCGCCGACCAGTTCGGCACAGGACCTATGGCGGTTTTGTCAAAAATGCTTCTGCATGTTTTTCGACGGCTTCGACGGCAAGGGAGTATGCCGGGCCGGAGGCGGACACACGGCTGCCGGCTTTGTGTTCGTGCTTCCGCATGATGTTCCGCCGACAGATGCGGGGCAGGATCAGTGGCGCTTTTGCCAGAAGTGCTTTTGCATGTTCTCCGATGCCAACGCCGACAAGGGAATCTGCCCAGCAGGAGGCGCGCATGCCGCTGCCGGATTCATGTTCATGCTGCCGCTGGCCCCAGCCGAATTTCTCAGACCGGCGGCCGTTACCGGATCGCCGGGGCTGGCGTATGCAAGCCATGCGGTCAGAGCCGACGGCGTCGCGAAGTTCTATGCACTTACCCACCCGTTGGAAGACTTCGAGGGAACCGAGGCTGGAGAAGACACCACAATTGCGTTGATTGCTCATTTTCATGCTGCGGCAAGCGATCCCAACTTTGCGCTCTACGGCCATCAGACTAGTAAGGAGCTTGCTCCCAAGATACTGACGTCGCTCGTTCCCAAGAACCTCGGCCTTGTCGGCACGGGTAAAGACTACGACATGGCTTTGAAGGGTCTGGTGACCATTGCCTACCGTTATCGTCACCTACTGAGCGATGACGATTTCGGAAAACTTGTCGCACTGATCCTTTGGGCCCGTGCGCAACCGCATTCCGGGCCCGATGGCGTCTTTCGTGGCCGACCAATCACCGGGCCCCATCCGCCACCGCTGCCGGGCGACGACGTGTCCCGCATTGAATGGCTTTCGGCCGCTTGGGGTCTCGCTGCCTACCCTGAGACAGAAAACCACCTTCTGATGATCGAGAGCAGTCGGTATCTGATCAACCAACTCCTCCAAGATCATCCGAACCTATACCCGGAGTTCAACAGAGACGGTAGCGGGTTGGTTGATTGGATCCTTCGCTATCTGCAGGTGATCGCCAAACACGACTTTCTCGAGTTCAATGCACGCCCGTATGCACGGCTGTCCATACATGCGCTACTCAACTTGCATGAATTTGCTCGTGATCAGAAAATCAGGACTGCGGCCCGGATCCTGCTGGATTACACGATGACGAAATTCGCACTGTCGAGCAACCGTGGACGCCGGGTTCCCCCGTTTCGACGGATTCAGCACACCATCAACCACCAGGACAACTGGTTCAACGATCTCTACTTCGATAGAGGCGAACAGATGGCGGGGCTGTTCCTCGCCTACACCGGACCGCTTGACACCGACGGTAAGCCGACGTTTTTCCCACCCGCTCTCACGTACAACGCCGTCATCAGCGGCCTCGCCGACTACCGGCCGCTGCCGGCCGCCTACATGCTCGCAATGACGATGATGCAAAACAGTGCTGCGATCGACCTGCATCGGCATCACCAAGGAACGCTGCATCGCTTCTACCACGGGATCAGGCCGCAACTCCCGTATGCGGACGAGGATGCGGAGGGTGGTCTCGAGATCTACCATCACTCACCATCGTTTCTGATCGCAGCCGGCGGTTCCTTCTTGAACAGCGGCTACGGCAGCGATGCAGTCGGGATCGGCGGAAAGCGGGCGTGGGAACAAACCTCACGTGCACAAGCCACGACGGTGATTCCGACCCGGCTGGACACGACGCAGTTCTACGATCTCCTTCGCTTTGAGCCCTATCCCGATCCTCGGCTTGACCCGTACCGCAACGGCCTGGACGATCCTGAGACGTTCCAAACGACAGATGTAAACCTCGGCGTGGCAAGGGGATTCGCAGCCGGGGCCAACATGCGTCCAGCAGAACACAAGACGGTGGAGGAGGAGTCGACACCGGCGGCGCCCGCACTGGCCCTCCATAGAGGGCGACTTTTCACTGCGTGGATCGATTCGGACGACAATCTGAACGTGGCGAAGGTTCAATGCACGAGAGCTTTGGACATCGACGGGGTCGAAGGTGTCGAACACAAGGTTCTCGTTGCTGAATCCAGCGACACTTCACCCGCCCTCGCGTCGATCGGCGACAGGCTGTTCCTCGCCTGGAAAGGATCCGGCAACGACCAACTGAATATCGCCTTTTCCCGAGACGACGGCCAAAGTTTCGGCGGCAAAGCGATACTCGCAGAAGAAAGCGAGTATGCACCGGCACTCGCGGCGCATGCCGGTCGGCTCTATCTCGCCTGGACCGGGCTCGAGGAACAGTTGAATGTGGCGAGGGTGAAGGTGGGCGAGTTCGGGATCGACGGCCTCGACGGCATAACGGAACTCGATGAGACGAGCGAGGCGGCTCCCGCGCTCGCGTCGCACGGCGGCCGGTTGTACCTCGCCTGGAAAGGGTCCGGCAACGACGAACTCAATCTGTGCTTCTCGGTCGATGGCAGCGGCTTCGGCGGGAAGCGGATATTCGGTGAGACGAGCAGCCACGGACCAAGTCTTGCGTCGCACGGCGGGAGGCTATTCATGGCCTGGAAGGGTTCGGGTAACGAGCAATTCAGCGTCGCGCGCGTGGTTCTTGTGGGTAACACTGCCGGCAGTCACGCGATTGAAGGGCTTGAGGCGAAGGTCACGCTCGGCGACTTCAGCGAGGAGCCGCCGGCAATCGGGTCGTGGAACGACAGTCTGCTGTGCCTCGCCTGGAAGGGCGAGGCGGACGACAACCTCGACTTCAGGGTGTCCCGAGACGGGATTTTTGGGCCGGTGGGCCCATGGATTTGGGGCGACCACTCCGAGGTGGGCTTCTATCTGGCCGCCTACCGAACACCGCCATCTGACCCCGAGCTACTCGTTGCGGGGCTCGACACCGTCGGCTTCGTGTACGTCGCTGAAAAGAAAGAGATGAACGCAATCGGATTCACCAGTTTCGATAGCTTCCGGCGGGAGGTGCTCGCGCTAAACGGGGGACTTCCGGCGAGGCTCGAATATGGGGGCCACTACACGTTCCGTGGCCCAGACGATCGCAGGTTTGACGTGTGGTTCACGTTCACGGAGCAGAGATTCCAGGCGCGTGTTGTCGATAGCGCTGATCCGATCGTCGACTTCGCGAATCTGCCGCTGGTTTCTGGCGACTTCATGACCACACCGGGAGGCCATGACGGGCTCATTCACATTGTGCAACCGGGCTGCAGCGTCCCGACGAAACTTGATTACCGAATCCCGACGGGGCCGATGTATGACGTCGACAAAAAGGCCTGCCCCACACCATGGATCGACCGCGCCAACGCTCTGGAGGAGTTCGCGCGTACGCACGCCACGGCTGGCTGGTCAGCGGAAGCCGCCGAGGCAATGCGCGATCGGATTCGCATCTACGACAGCCTCGCGAAGGCCGACCCCGACGCCTTCGGACCAGATATGGAGCGCGCAACCGCCGAGCTACTCGAGATGTTGGGAGTTCGGCCGGGGTCAACCCCGGCGGGCTATGCGAAAGAGGATCCCGACTGCCAAGCGGAAATCCTGTTTCTGGCGAATATCGAACTGCGCCCATTCGCTGAGCAAGACGACTTTCCATGGGTTCCGAACGGAAGCGCCGAGCTAGTCGTGGACATTTGTGTACGGGAACAGTTCTTGGGCGTGCAATTCGTTGACTTGTCGTTGCTGCTCGAGATCACTGGACCAACCGACGTGAAATTTGTCGAGCACAGCGGGCGCAACAACTTCCTATGGGGTACACCGCTGGGTGACTCCTGGTCGGAATCAGCCCCGGGAGCGCCGACGACGAAGCTCAGGATCCGCGACGAGGGTGCATCCATAAACCGCGTGGGAGACGGCAGAACTCACCGAGTCGGACTGTACGGCCTTACGCCTGGGCTCGGACTGAACCTCCGCGCGGTTGCAACCGCTGTCAGAGACAAAACCACAACCCAGGGCTGCGCGGTACACATCCACGATCTCCGTGTTGGAGACCGAATCAACGGGCCCTTGGAATAGGCAGGGTGCCACGCCGCAGAGTTTGTCGAACGCGCCCTCGGTGCGGATGCGGTCGGGGTTGTCGCCGATCGCGGCCAGCAGGGTCGCGGCGGTGTCCGGGCCGACACCAAAGACGGCCGCAGAGCCAGGACTCCTGGCATAACTCAGTAATTGGTGTGCGGTCATGGGTGGGGTTTCATGCTGTAGTGCAGGGTGAGGGGGGTGCCGGGGTAGATGGTGTGGGTGTCGTTGAAGGTGTGGCAGAGTTCGGCGATGGCGGCGGTATGGCGGGGTGCGGGCAGTGGGTCGAGCCGGATGTGCAGGGTGTTGGTGTTGTGGTCGGGGATGATGTCGCCGGATGCGGCGAGAGCGGTTTGGATCAGGGTGTGGGCTTCGTCGTCGGCGCGCGCATAGCTGGTGGCGGTGAGGATCGCCCGGGCCAGGGACTGTGCGGTGTTGAACGCGGCGATGCGGATGGCGTGGTGGATCAGTTTCGTTTCGGTGTCCAGGACTTGCTGGCCGGGGTTGACCTGGGCGAGTGGCACTCGGGCGGGGATCGCCTGGTGAGCGGCGATCGCCGCGTCCAGGGCGTGTTGGGCGGTGTGCAGGTCGGTGTTGATGGTGTTGATCATCGCGTTGGTGAGCAGCACTGAGGTGCCGGGTTGGGGTGAGTGCGCGGCCAGCAGTTCGGCGTCGCTGGCGGTTTCGGCGGCATGCAGTGCGCGGCGGGCTTTTTCGACCTGCTGATAGGCGGGTTTCTTGGCCGGGTTGGGCACCATGCGGGTCGGGTCGTCGTCGGTGGCGCGGTAGGTGTCGTGCGAGTCGAGGTCGAAATGCATGCGGGCGTAGCGGTAGTGGTTCTCCTGGCGCCAGCGTGACCCCATCCGGTAGCGGACCTCGCCCGGCGTCAGGTCGCGCCGCGTGGTCAGGATGTGCATCTGCCGGGTCCGCGTGGCGTCGTACAGGCTGATCTGGCGCATGGGAAACACCTCGCCCTGGCGTGGCCCCTCGGTGATCTCCAGCTCGGTGTCGGCGAGGCGCCAGGTGTGGGTGCGGCCGCGCTCGTCGAGGTGAGTGTGTTCGGCGAACCGGTCCTCGTCGATGTCGACGATTTTGCCTTTGCGCCAGGTGAGGGTGTCGAACCCATCCGCGTGCAGGTCGGCGAACAGGGTCGGCGACCAGCCGCCGCGGTCGAACCCGACCAGCACCCGGCGCTCGTCGCCGACCAGCGTGCGCAGCTGCGGGATCAACCGGCGCAGCTCGGAGGCCAAGGAGGCGGCCGGCTCGGCCAAAACGACCAGCAGCGGATCCCCCGCGGCGTCGGCGACCCAGGTCTCCACCGTGGCCGGGGCGGGGAACTTCAACCGCGGCACATGGGTTTTCGCGATCTTGCGGGTGCCCTGATAGGCGCGCACATGCCCGTCGACATACAGTACTGCGGCCTGGTCGGGGCGGTCGGTCACGTGCCGGGCGGCCATCGCCGCGATCCAGTCGCCGGCCCGCCCGGCCTTGGCCAGTATCGCGATCTTGCGGCGGATCGTCTTGACCTCCGGGGAGCGGTCCAACCCGAGTACCCGGCCCAGTGCGGGCGGGTCGACCCGGGTCGTGCCCTCGGCGCGGGCCTCACCCAGCAGGGCGCGGAACACGCTCTCGCACAACATCGTATCCAGCGAGTAGAAGCCATTCGGAAACTCACCGTAGACGGTGTGCGCGCACTCCAGCAGCCCCGTGGCGGCCAGCGCGGGCAGCGCCAACAACAGTCCCGCCAACGGGGCCCGAGCGCACGGCGTGAACACCGGCGGCGCATACCGGATCAACCCGAACGCCGCCAGCACCCGCTCCACACCCCGGTCGACCGGATCCGCCAACACCGGCACCGCAACCGACGTCGTCGCCGAGCAATCGGATCGCCGCTCTGGCTCTGGCTCTGGCTCTGGCTCTGGCTCTGGCTCTGGCTCTGGCTCTGGCTCTGGCTCTGGCTCTGGCGGGAGGAAACGATCCGAACCTGCTGGGGCGCAAGGCACCTCGGTACCGGTGTCGGTGTCGACCAGCGCGGTGCGGACGCTGCCCTGCGACACCCCCACCTGGGCGGCGATGGCGCGGTAGGACGCCCCACCGTCGCGCAGCCTGCGGATGGCCGCGACCGTGTCGGCGGTGAGTTTCGATTTGCGTTTGGGGCCTTTGCGTTCTCCGAGCAACCCGGCGACACCGGCGTCGGTCAGCTGGGCGTCCCAGCGCCGCACCATGGCCGGTGTCACCGCGAACGCCTCGGCGACCTCCAGCTGGGTAGCGGCCTTGATCCGCACCAGCGACACCGCCGCGAACCGGCGCCCGGTGGTGTCGTCGGCGTCCCAGGCGTACGCCAGGTTGCCGTGCACGTAGACCCGCCCGCCGTCGGTGTCCTCGACGATCGCCGCAGCCGCACCGACCGGGCGCGCCTCACCCGGCGCCAGCGGCAGGGGCGGCTGCGCAGTCATCACGGCCATCATCTACCACCTGGGTGTGGTCACCTGACTTGGTCCCACTTTGGTCGGTGTTCTTCACCAATTTTGGCCCCGGTGGGTGGGTGAGCGTTTCCGGCCGGGTGGGGCGGTGTGTCGTCACGAATTTTGGCCCCACCCTCGTTCAGATCTTTCTTGTTGCGCCGTCGTCGTTGGCGGTCGTCAGGGAGGTCGGTCAGGATGCGGTCACGCGTGGAACTGTTCGAGATGATCAGGAGGGACCGGCGGCGCGAGGGCTTATCTATCCGTGAGTTGGCGGATCGTCATGGCACCCATCGTCGGACGGTGCGCCAGGCATTGGCTGATGCGGTACCGCCGCCGCGCAAGGTGTATCCGGCGCGGCCGCGGCCGGCGATCGATGAGTGGGTGTCGGTGATCGACGCCTGGCTGATCGCCGATAGGCAGGCACCGTGCAAGCAGCGCCACACCGCTCGGCGGATCTGGCAGCGTCTGGTCGCCGAGCATGGGGCTGTGTGCGCGGAGGTGACGGTGTCGCGGTACGTCGCGCGTCGCCGGGTCGAGTTGGGGCTCGACCACCAGGAGGTGTCGGTCCCGCAGTCCCATGAGGCCGGCGCCGAAGCCGAGGTCGACTTCGGTGAGTTCTACGCCACCATCGCCGGGTTGGTGGTGAAGTGCTGGATGTTCGTGATGCGACTGTCGCACTCGGGCAAAGCATTTCACGTCGCGTTCGCCACCCAGGCCCAGGAGGCGTTCCTGGAGGGTCACGTCCTGGCGTTGGAGTATTTCGGTGGGGCGCCGGCCCGGATCCGTTACGACAACCTCAAACCCGCCGTCATCCGGGTCCTCAAGGGCCGTGACCGCACGGAGTCCGAACGGTTCACCGCGCTGCGCAGCCACTACGGGTTCGACTCGTTCTTCTGCCGCCCCGGGGTCGACGGGGCCCATGAGAAGGGCGGCGTGGAGGGTGAGATCGGCCGCTTCCGGCGCCGTCACCTCGTCCCGGTCCCCACGGTCGCCTCGCTGGCGGAACTCAACGAGGTGATCGCGGTCGCCGACCGACTCGACGACGACCGGGTCATCACCGGGCGCCCGATCACCGTCGGGGTGGCGTTCACCGCCGAAGCCGACGCGTTGATGGGGTTGCCGGCTGAGGGGTTCGACTGCGCGATGCTGCTGCATGCGCGGGTCGATAATCGGGCCAGAGTATCTGTGCGGCAATGCTTCTACTCGGTGCCGGCCCGCTACGCCGGCCGGCGTCTGCCGGTGCGTCTGGCCGCCCGGACCGTCGAGATCTACGACGGGCCCCGACTGGTGGCCCGCCACGAACGCGCCGCCGGTCGCTACGTCGAGGTCTTGTGCCTGGATCACTATCTGGAAGTCCTGGCCAAAAAGCCCGGCGCCCTGCCCGGGGCGACCGCCCTGGCACAGGCCAAGACCCGTGGCGTGTTCACTACCAGCCATCAGTCCTACTGGGATGCCACCCGAACCGCCCGTGGCGACGCCCAGGGCACCCGCGCCCTGATCACCGTCCTGTTGGCGCACCGCAGCCTGCCGGCCGCCGCGCTGATCACCGCGATGGACCGCGCCGTGGCTTCGGGATGTCTGGATCCCGAGGCGGTGATCATCGACGCCCGCCGCGACATCACCCCGCAGGCGCCGATCGCCGCGACCGGCGCCCTGGCCCGCTACGACCGGCCCGCACCCTCGCTGACCGACTACGACGACCTGCTGACCGGAAGTGACTCATGACCACCACCACAAAACCAGCGACCGCCGATGCCGCCGCGCAGGCCTCCATCGGTGCGGCCGCCCGCGAGCTGCACCTGCCCACGGTGCGCACCGAATCCGCCCGGCTGGCCGAGATCGCCGACCGGGAACGCCAAACCCATCTGCGCTACCTCGCCGAAGTCCTGGCCGCCGAAGTCGACGATCGCACCGAACGGCGCCGCACCCGCCGCATCAACGACGCCAAGTTTCCCCGACTTAAACGATTGGCGGAGTTCAATATTGACGCCGTACCCTCCATCACCCCAGCGATGCTGGGGCAGCTGGCCGCCGGGCACTACATGGACGCCGGCGAGCCGGTCGTGCTGCTCGGGGACTCCGGAACCGGCAAATCCCACCTGCTCATCGGGCTGGGGCTGGCCGCCTGCGAACAGGGCCGTCGAGTCCGCTACGTCACCACCGCGCAACTGGTCAACGAACTCGTCGAAGCCGCCGACGAACGCGTCCTGTCCCGGGTCGTTGCCCGCTACGGACGCCTGGATCTGCTCTGCCTCGATGAACTCGGATACGTCCAAATCGACCCTCGCGGAGCGGAATTACTGTTCCAGATCATCACCGAACGCGAAGAACGCGCCGCCGTGGCGATCGCCACCAACCTGCCCTTCAGCGAGTGGGGCACCGTCTTCCCCGACCCACGCCTGGTCGCCGCCATCGTCGACCGCGTCACCTTCAACGCCCACATCCTCGAGACCGGCACCAAGTCCTACCGACTGCGTACCAGCAAAACCGCCACCCGAGCAAAACGCGCCAACTAAACCCGGGTGGAGCCAAAATTCACGACGACGATGGGGCCACATCACTTGACGAAACGCAAGTAGCTCGCCAAATGTGGCATCGGCCAGCACCTCTCGATAGATTTGGCGCGCCTGAAGCAGGATCTCCTTGCGGTGCGCGACGAAGAGCAGCTTGAGGTTGCGGCCATACCTCGCTCGAACGAGTCGGCGATAGTCCAGGGCCGCGATGACGGTCTTGCCGGTGCCTGTAGCCGCGACGATCAGGTTGCGGTGCGATCGTGGATGGCACGCTCAGCATCAAGTTGTTCGAGCATCTCGGCTTGGAACGGCTTGGGTTGCAACTCAAGACCGGACAGGGTGACGACCAGCTTGTCCCGACCACGCTTGCCAGATGCCGTATTAAGTGCCTGGCGCAACCGTTTCGCGTCCTCGGAGGGGAGGTAGTGCTCGAATTCCGCACTTTCCCAATAGGAATCGAAGGTAGCGCGAAACTTGTCCAACAAGTGCGGCGTGGACATCGCGGACAACCTGACATTCCATTCGAGGCCGTCGACCAGGGCAGCGTGGGATAGATTGCTCGATCCGACATAGGCGGTGTGAAAGCCGGTGTTGCGCCGCAGCAACCAAGCTTTGGCGTGCAGGCGGGTGCGATCGGATTCGTAGTTGACGCGTACTTCAGCCCCGAATTCGTCGACGAGAGCATCGAGCGCACGAGCGTTGGTGGCGCCGAGGTAGGTCGTCGTGATCACGCGCACGGGTACGTTCCGTTCGCGCAGAGCCCTCAGCTCGGCTTCCAGAACTCGCAACCCGTGCCATTTCACAAACGCACAAAGCAGGTCGACACGGTCAGCACTGGCGAGTTCGGTGCGCAACTCGGCGGCCAGTGTAGGTTCGGTCCGGGCGTTGGTCATCAGTGCCGAGTCGGCCAACGGGGTCGCAGGCCGCGGAAGGCGCGCATGGTGCATGGTGTGGAGATCGGCGATAGCTTCGAGGCGAGTGATTCTGCCCGGATCGCGCGGGTACAGGGCTTCGGCATGGGCGTCAGAGTCGGGAAGGACGTCGAGGATCTTCCTGACGAGCCGCGCCCGATCCTCCGCGGAACGAACGGTGCGCAAGCAGCGTTCGATGATCGGAGTTAGGTGGCGCGCGATGGTCAGCGGCTGTTCGGCATCGTCGACGGTCCCGTACTCCGGCCGTAAGCCCTCGTGTCGATCAAGCTCGGCCATAAGCCGCTCAGTCAGCAGCGACTCGTACACCCCCCGGTCCATGGGCGGAGAGTAGCGGAAGCACCGGACATGACGATATGGGGCGCGCTGCACCGTCACCAGGGCAGCACTTCGGCGCAGTGCGTTCACGTGCTTAATTGCTCTCTGTGCTGAAGTCTCCCGACAATAATGGCGTGATGCAAACCCGCCACGCGCTGCCGATATCGGAGGTCAGTAGTGGCGAATGACCCACTCCTGCTTGGCCAGCGAGTCGTGGCGATTCTGGAGACCGGCCTACGCACGGCGACATACAAGCTGGCGACGCTAATGGCCTTGATCGAGCACTCCATCGAAAATCTCCCCGCACATCCCGACGATACTCTGCGGGTTCAGATTCCCGACCTCGCACAACGGGTCCTCGCGATCTATTGGCCGCAGGTACGGCCATTCGACGGACGCGAGCTGCGTCAATCGACACAGCCAAGCGCTCGCATCCTCTTAAGCACGAGCCAACTCTGGGAAGCGACAGGTCGATCCAACAGGTCGGTCGACTTCGCGCGTATCTACGCTCCGGTGGCATACGAGCGGGCGGTTGACGCGATCACGCTGTGCCTTGCGCAGCAACCGCTTCATCGGTTGCAGAAGCTGCCCGGCTCGACAACCAGCGACCCATTTCTCTACGACGACTCGTTTCTGCATGACCAGGTTTCACGCAAAGCCCTCCAGGCGCACGGCGATGCGATCGAGCTCATGCCCGTTGTCGCGCAGGGACTTGCGCGGCTCGCCGGCTTGCTGAGGCCAGCGCTGGAGATCATGTGGGTCGAGGACGTGCGCAGACTGAACAGGTTCCTTGACGCCGTAGTGCCCGACGTCGCGGGACACCTGTTCGGCCGTCAGCGGAGTGTTCTCGCAGCCGTCCGGCAACCGTTCAAAGACGCGTTCGGCGCGCACTGCTTCTATTGCGGAGCACACTTGGGGAGCGACAACCCGGTTGACCATGTGCTGCCGTGGTCACTCGTCGGCATCGACGGACTGGCCAATCTGGTACTCGCATGCATGCGTTGCAATGGCGACAAGGGGGCGGCGCTGCCCGCCATCCCGGTCGTCAATCGTGTACTTCAGCGCGATGTCGCTGTTCTCGAGCAACTCGCCGCGGAGTTGCAGTGGCCCACCCAACACGAGCGAGTTGTCGCTGCGGCCCGTGGCATCTATCGGGGACAACCGGGCGGAATGCCGACCTGGTCGGGTTATCGGCGAAGCGAACGATTGGACATTGGATTTCCTCCGTGGTGGATGTAGTCCGTTCACCGCGGATGCTCGCCGAGTGGGATCGGGTCCAGCACGGTTGGGCGCGTCGAGCGAACAACAACGTTCGGGAAGCGCGCCAGCAGGGCGCACACAAAGGCCGACCGTTTCACGTTGAGGTCGTTGAGAACCTCATCGTGGCCCGCTGACCTCGTGCGGTTGATGCCCGACCTCGTCTGCCACTGTGTCTTTCAAGGCCCGCGAATTGCCGCTGACGCTCCTGGCCGCGCGGCCATAGGATGTCGTGATGGCCACTCTGGAAGACCTCGAAGCGCGTATCGCGGCGTTGGAGGCATCCCAGGCCGATTACCGTGCGGTTCTGGCCGCGGTCAACGCGCTCGGCGCCAACCAGCGACAGCATGCCTTGGGCCTGGCGGACGTCGCGTCCCAGCTGACGGAAGTCAAGTCCGAGCTGGCAGAGTTCAAGATCGAGTTCACGGACTTTCGTCAGGAGACCCGAGCCACGTTCCGCTCGGTCGAAGAGCAGGTTGCCGAGATCAAGGACCTGCTCATCGGTCGCCGCCCAGGTCAGTAGGCATTCGAACTGCTCGAATGGCCGCACCCATCACGCCGTGGAGCCTGGCGTCGTACGCTTCTTCTGATGCGCCCGGCCCGGATGTTCAGATGCTCGCTCACTCGGCGGGGGCGACGTTGACCACGCCACCGTCCCGACGCCGCCCACGCCGCCGGGAGCCGGTAACCCTTCAAGTCCGGATCGACCTGACCGGCACCGAGCCGACGGTATGGCGCAGGCTCGAACTCACCTCCGACCTGCTCCTCGACGATGTGCATGGGGTCATCCAGGCCGCATTCGGCTGGACCGACAGCCATCTGCACCGGTTCGGCTGCGGCCCAGAGTATTTCAGCGATGAGACCGAATACTACCTGATGCCGTTCGAGCTGGACGAGGGCGAGGCCGGCATCCCCGAAGAGCAGGTCCGGCTGGACGAACTTCTGGTCGACGAGGGCGACACGATGTTCTACTGGTACGACTTCGGCGACGACTGGCAGCATGTTCTGCGGCTCGAGGCGGTTCTGCCGCGGCCCGCGTCCGCGCGCCGCGCGGTGTGCACCGACGGCCACCGATCCGGGCCGGCCGAGGACTGTGGCGGGGTGGGCGGCTACGAGCTCATCGCGGCCGTCACCGATCCGGCCGGCGTCGACCCTGAGGCGGTGGCCGAGTTCAACCAGTTCTGCGGCGACATCGATCCGCATTCGTTCCCGACGACACCGTTCGACATCGACGAAATCAACCGGGCCCTCGCTGACTTCGACATCACCGTCGACGTCAGCCAGCTGCCCGGCCCGCTTGTGGACCTGCTCAACGCGGTGCCCACGCCCTATCACCGACGGCAGCTGCGCGGCATGATCGGCACCGCGACGCAGACGCCGGTTCTCGTCGGCGTAGACAGCGTCGCCGCGACGGTCCGGCCCTACGCGTGGCTGATCGACCGGGTTGGGGACGACGGAATCAAGCTGACCGCAGCCGGATACGTGCCTCCGGCCCACGTCGAGGCCGCGTTCGCCGAACTCGACCTCGCCGACGCCTGGATCGGCAAGGGCAACCGCGAGGACCTCACCGTTCCCGTCCTTCATCTGCGGGAATCCGCGCAACGGCTGGGGCTGCTGCGCAAGCACCGTGGACAACTGTCGGCAACCGCACGGGCGAAGGCGCTGCGCGGTGATCCGGCCGCACTGTGGTGGCATCTCGCCGAACGCATGCCGCCCACGTCGACCGACCGGTGCGCACAACAGGCCGGACTGCTCTACCTCATCGCGGTCGCGGCCGGAGGGGACGATCCCGACGGGTTCGTCGCCGAAATGCTGGAGGCCATCGGATGGGTGACCAGTGCCGGAACCACGATCACGCGGTCCTCGGCCGAGCGCGCCGCCTGGGGCGTGAAGGACGTCATGCGCCGGCTTCGACTGGTGCATCGCGGTCGCGGTCTAGACCGGCACGAGCGCATTACACCCGAGGCCGTTTCCTTCGCGCGTGCGGCCGTGCGGCGCTGGCCGGCATGACGGCGGCGGGAACCGCATCCGGCGTGGCGCCGACCCTACCCCATCTGCCCCTCCATCGCCTCGAACGTCGGCTCCCGGTCCCGCTCGATGTGCGCGTAGGCCACCGACTCGGCCACCCGTTCGTTGCCCGACGCAATCGCATCCCGCAGCAGCACATGGTCGTGAAACGCCTCGTCGGCGGGCAGCCCCGACGTCAGGTAGAACAGCCAGGTGATCCGCCCCGAGATCGTCGACATCAACCGGACCATCACCTCGTTGCCCGATGTCGACACGACCGACTCGTGAAATGCCGTGCTGCACCGGGCAATTGCGTACGCATCCCCGGCCTCGACGACCCGCTGAGACTCGGCCAGCGCGGAGTCCAAGACCGCCATGGACCCGCCCCGGCCAACCTCGCGCGCCGCATACCGGGCCGCCCCGACCTCCAATGACAGTCTCACGTCGAACAGGTCGTCGATGGCCTTCGCATCCCACGTCGCCACCACCGAACTGCGCCGGGGCCGCGAGTGCACGAACCCGTCGCGCTCCAGGTGCGGCACCGCCTCCCGCAGTGGCACCCGCGACACGTGCAGTTCCTCCCCGATGCGTGCCTCCGGAAGTCGGCTGCCCTGCGGATATTGGCCGAGGATGATCCGTTCCCGCACCGTCGAATAGATGCGTTGCGACAACGACTCTTTGGCGTCCTCGGCCTCAACAGCCTGCGACATACCCTCTCCCCCAAAATAACTCGGTCCGCAAGTCAGGAACCTTAAGCCCCTCCCCCGGCAACGCCCAGCAACGAGAAGTTCAGCTCGTTGGCCCCGACATTCTGACTCTCCGGCACCCCGGTCAGCCACTTCTGGGCCACCACCCAGTTCTGGTTGTACGACAGGTTCAGGAAGCACCCCGTCTGACCGTACAGATCGCCGGCCTTCACATAGGTATGCATGTCGCCGGTGCCCAGCGCCTGGTTGAGCAGATCGTGCACCTCCGGTGATTGGCATCCGAAGTAGTTGATACCGCCGGAGGCATCCCAGAACACATGGCCCCACATGTACGGATCGCCGCCGTCTGGACCGTTGTTGCCATCGACAAACGCATCCGGCCCACTCGGCGGATCGTTGATCCAACCGAACACCGTCGACGTGTCGAACCCTTGCGCCGAGGCGTCCAGCCCCAGGGCCTGCAGGTTGGCGACGATGATGTTGGTCATCGACTGCGCGTTGACGTTTCCGTTCGCATAAC
Organism: Actinomycetota bacterium; assembly: GCA_018268465.1. Classification (GTDB taxonomy): domain Bacteria; phylum Actinomycetota; class Actinomycetes; order Mycobacteriales; family Mycobacteriaceae; genus Mycobacterium. Next base: position 31,670 of record JAFDWN010000001.1, on the reverse strand, counting down.
CGATCACCAGCTTTTTGCCGGCTCCTGGCGGCAACGCGTCGACGTAGGACTTCAGCGCCTCGGCATCGAAGGAGATCGCCTGCTTGTCCACCGCCCCGGACTCCGCGGGGATCATCCCCTTGGCGTACATGGTGGTCGCCACCTCGGACCGCTTACCCAGCACCTGACTCACCAGCGTCTGCTGGTCGATCGACTTCAGGAACGCCACCCGCGCCTCGGGCGTCTTGAAGAAGTCGTGGCTGGAGTTCACCGTCACCATCGCCCCCTGCAATGTGGGCAGGAAGTAATTCGACACGCCGTCCTTGTCGGCGTACTTGTCGAGACTGGACGACGGGAGGGCGGCCACGATGGTGTCCACCGTGCCGTTGTCGAATGCCAGCTCCAGCGCCGATTCGTCGGTGTAGACCGGCAGTTCGACCGTCTTGAACGGCGACTTCGGACCCCAGTAGCCGTCGTAGGCCGTCAACTCGTACTTCACCCCGGTCTGCGCCGTGGTCAGCATGTACGGACCGGTCCCGAGGTCGTGCGACGACAGATATGTCTGCGCGTCATCGGATCCCGCATTGGCCTTCAACCCCTCCGGGCTTTCCATCTTCGGGCCGAACGGCGAGGCCAGATAGCTCAGGAACGCGGTATTGGGCTGTTTGAGCGTGATCACCGCCGTATGGTCGTCGGGCGTCTCGACGCTTTTGACCACGTCCACCATGTACGCCGCGCCACCCTTCACCGCGATCCGGCGCTTGAACGCCACATCCACCGCCGCCGACGTGAACGGCGTCCCGTCGTGGAACGTCACGCCCTGGCGCAGGTGGAAGGTGTACACGTCGTGAGTCGGGTTGACATCCCACGATTCGGCCAGCCGCGGCGCGATCTCGACGGTCGGGGTGTTGTTCTTGTACTGCACCAACCCCTCGTAGGCGTTGATCATGATCGCCGTGCCGTTGTTCGCGTAGTAGATGTCGGGGTCCGGCGGCTGCCCGATGTCGCCGAGCAGGCCGACCGTCAGCACCCCGTCTGTCGGCGCCGCCGCCGGCCCTCCGGACCCGCCCGACGACGAACTCGGTGTGCCGGAACTACATCCGGCGAGGGCTAACGTCAGGGCGGCACACACGGCGACGCCCGTGCGCAATGGTCGAACGTGCATGGCGGGGCTCCTTCGGTTGTTGGGAGAGAACTTCATTCGGCGGTCACCCGCGGGTCGGCGAGCGCCTGCAACAGGTCGACGACAACGTTGGACAGGACGTAGATGGCACCCAGCACCAGCGTCACCCCCGCAATCGCCGGGAAATCCGCCACCGGGATCGACGCGGCCAGATAGTTGCCGATCCCCGGCCAGGAGAAAATCTGTTCCACGACAACGACTCCGGCGAACATGAACCCCAGTTGCAGCCCGGCCATCGACAGCGCGGGCCCGATCGCGTTGCGTACCACGTGATGGCCGACCACTTGGGGTTCGGTCAGGCCCTTGGAGCGGGCGGTCCGCACGTAGTCGACATCGAGCACACCTTGCAGCGACGAGCGCAGCACCCGACCGATCGCCACGGCTGGCGCGATGGACAGCACCAGCGCCGGTAACACCAGGTGCAGCAGCGCATTGCCGAATGCGTCGGCCTGACCGTGCAGGAGCGTGTCGAGGGTCTGCATCCCGAACGGCCCGGGATCGTCGAAGTCCCCGACACCGCGGGCGGGCAGCCAGCCGAGCTGGCCGAAGAACACGATGATGCCGACCAGCGCGAGCAGGAACGGCGGCGCGGTCGCCAACAACAGCAACACCCCCCGCCCGAGCGCGGCACCCGGCCACCGCAGCGCCCCCGACAGGGCGAACAGCGCCGCCAGCACCAAGGCGAGCACGAAAGCCGTCACCACCAGCTCGACCGTCGCAGGCAGATACGTGGCGATGTCGGCAGTGACCGGCTGCCTCGTACGCAACGATCTGCCCAGATCGCCGTGCAGCAGCCCGCCGAGAAAGTGGAAGTACCGGGTGAACAGCGGGTCGTCCAAGCCCAGCCGCTGCCGCTCGGCGGCGACCATCTCCGGTGACGCGTTGGCACCGACATAGGCGCGCGCCGGGTCCCCGGGCGAAACGGATTGCAGCACAAAGATCACCAGCGAGAGCACCAGCAGGATCACCACCGCCGCCGAGAGCCTGCGCGCCAGGAAGTTCAGCATCGCCTCACCGCCGCACCAGGTTGCGGACTGCGTCGCCGCCGAGGTTGGCCACCAGGCTCAGCACCAGCACCGCGATGCCGGGGACGCCGGGTACCCACCATTGGCTGAGCAGTTGGGACAGCGAGCGCGCGGTGTCTGCGCCCAGTTCCGGCGACGGCGCCCGCTGCCCGAGCCCCAGGAAGGACAGCGCGGCCAGCAGCAGCACGACGTTGCCGATATCCAGGCTCGCGGTGACCACCGCGGTCGGCACCACACCGGGCAGCAGATGCCGCGTAAGGATCCGCGGCCTGCTGACGCCGGCCAGCTTGGCCGCCTCGATGTGCGGGCGGGCGGCCAGCGCCTTGGTCTCACCGCGGATGATGCGCGCGTAATACGGCCACCACACAATCGCCACCCCGATCAGCGTGTTGACCAATCCGGTACCCAACGCGGCGACGATCGCGATCGCCACCAGCGCGCCGGGCAGCGCCAGGAACAGGTCGGTGACCCGCATCAGGAACACCGAATCCACCCAGCCGCCGGTCGCTCCCGCGATCAGCCCGATGGTGCCGCCGATAAGCAGCCCGCTGGCGACCACCACCAACGCCGACAACCAACTCACCTGGATACCGATCAGCGTGCGGGACAACAGGTCCCGTCCGATGCCGTCGGTGCCCAGGAGGTGCCCGGGACTGAAGGGTGGCAGGTTCAGCGGGCCGACCGGCTGGACGGGGTTGTACGGCGCGAGCTGGCGGGCGAAGACCGCGACGAGGGTGACCAGACCGAGCAACCCGACCAGCGCCCATGCCATCGGGCGGGCCAGTCGGGTGCCGCCGATCGAGATCGGCCGCAGCCGCCCGCGGGTCAATACGGCGGTGCTCATGACGCGACTCCAGGCAATCCGGCGATCTCGGGCACCGCGGCCAGCAGCGCGCGCGTGTACTCCTCGCGCGGTGCGGAGATCACCTCCTCGGCAGGCCCCAATTCGACGACGCGCCCGTTCTGCATGACGGCGATGCGATCGCCCATCAGCCGGGCGACGGCCAGGTCGTGGGTGACGAACAGCACCGTCATCCCGATGCGCGCCCGCAGGTCGCGGATGAGCGCCAGCATGCTCTTGGCCAGCGATGCGTCCAACGCGCTGGTGGGCTCGTCGCACAGCAACACCGCGGGCGGGATCATGGTGGCGCGGGCCAGCCCCACGCGCTGGCGCTGTCCACCCGACAGTTCACCGGGACGGGCCTTGGCGACCTCCGTCGGCAGACCGACCGCCGCCAGCGCGTCGGCCACCCGCGAACGAACCTCGGCGCGCGGCAGTTTCAGTGACCCCAGCCGTTCCCCCAGCATCTCACCGACACTGAGCCACGGTGTGAGCGACGAGCCGGCGTCCTGGAACACCATCTGCGGTCCGCCGCTGCCGCTGAGTGTGACCGATCCCGACGACGGCTTCTCCAGCCCCGCGACGATCCGCAACAGCGTCGACTTGCCCGATCCGCTCTCCCCGACGATCGCAAGCGACTCGCCCGCGGCAATGTCCAGATCCACACCGTCGATAGCCTGGATCTCCCGTGTCCCGCCGCGTCCCCGCCGCACGCTGAAGGTGCGGTGCAGATCCCGGATGCGCACGGCGGGCCCGGATTCGGCGGCGCCACCGGCGAAGCGGTCGTCACGCGGCATGGTCAGGGTCAGCCGAGACGCCAGCAGCGACCGGGTGTAGTCGTGCTGCGGATCGCGGACGACCTCTGCGGCCGGGCCGATTTCGACCAGCTCACCGCGGTACAGCACGGCGAGCCGGTCGGCGATCTGATCGGCGACGCCGAGGTCGTGGGTGATCAGCAGGACCGAGCAACCGAAATCGTCGCGCAGTTCGCGCAGCAGGTCCAGCAGCTGCGCCTGTACCGTCACATCGAGCGCGGTCGTCGGTTCGTCGGCGACGATCAGCCGGGGCCGGCCGGCCACCGCGATCGCCGCCATAACCCGCTGCCGCAGTCCGCCGGAGAGCTCGTGCGGATAGACCCGCAGCCGCAGCTCGGCGTCGCGCACCCCGACCGTCTGCAGCAGCCGCACGGATTCGGCGTCGTCGTGGGTACGCTCACCGATCTGCCTGCCGATGCGCATCGTAGGGTTCAGCGAGGTCATCGGGTCCTGGAAGATGGCTCCCAGCAACTCGCGGCGCACCCGGCGCAACTCGCCCGCCTTGGCACGCAGCATGTCGACGCCACCGACGAGCACCTGCCCGTTGACCATCGGATGCGACGCCTGCGGCAGCAGCCCGAGCAGGCTGAGGGCGAGCACGCTTTTTCCCGAACCGGATTCGCCGACCAGTCCCAGGATTTCACCAGGCCGGATCTGCAGGTCGACGTTGTCGAGCACCTGGTTGCGGACACCGTTGCGCACCAACGATATCGAGAAGCTGCTGATGGACGCGACGGCGCCGGTCACGATGTCACCTCGGCGACCGGCGGGAACAGGCAACCCGAACCCACCACGGCCCGGTGGATCTCCCCGGGCGTGGTCAGCCACACCGAATCGGCGGCGGCAATGCGCTCCAGGGCGCGGCGGATCGGCTGCAGCCGAAACGGCACCCCGGCGATGAAGCTGTGCAACACGATGCTCATCACCAGCGGCCGCCGGGTACCCGACAGTTCGGAGAACTCGTCGTCGATCATATCGGCGAACTCGCGGGCCGACGCCTGCCTGCCGATCATCGTCGACGAATCGTTGAGTTCGGCGTTGTACGGAATCGCCAGCAGTGGAACGGATTCCGTGGCCAGCCAGACAGGCTGGTCGTCGGCGCGGAGATCCAGAAGATAGCGATAGCCGGTTTCGGCCAGCAGTCCCAGCGTCGCCGGTGTGTGACTGAGCCACGGACTGGACCAGCCGCCCGGCGCGGCGCCCTCGTAGGCCCGGATCCGTGCGGCGACGTCGGTGAGATAGGCACGTTCGGCGGCCGGTGCCATGCCGGACAACGAGTCCGAATTAGACCGGCCATGCCCGACTATCTCCGCGCCGGCCCGCCGGGCCGCCTCCACGACCGCGGGCGCCTCGTCGTAGACGTCGGTGTTGAGCAGCACCGTCGGCGGAATCCCCAGTCCGGCAAGCATGTCGAAGATCCGGAACGCGCCTACCCGGTTGCCGTAGTCGCGCCACGCCGTGTTCACCAGGTCCGGCGCCGGGACGCCGGGCAGCACATCCTCGGTGTGGCCGTCGCCGAACCGGTACGACTCGACACCGACGCACACCACGACGGCCAGCCGCGCCCCGTTCGGCCAGCAGCCTTCCGGACGGCCGGTCAGCGGCGAGTACGAATAGCCCACCTGGCTCGTCATGACGATGCCCTTCCGGCCGTGTTGCCGATCCAGCGCGTGAAGCCGACGTCCGTCGTGGCGGCGCGGCGCACGATGTGGTGGTAGGCGGGATACAGATGTTCGGCGGTGGCGCGGGCCGACCGGATCGCGGGCAGTTTGGCCGCGCACAGTTCACGCGCCTCGTCGAGGAGTGCCGTCTCGTCCACGCTGGTCACGTGGCCGTCCTCGGCGACCACCCGGCCCGCCACCATGGTCAGCACGACGTCACTGCCGTCCTCACAATGCACCAACTGCTCCCTCACATCGTTGAGCGGGGTGAACGCGATGGTGTGCAGGTCCAGCAGCGCCAGATCGGCCAGCATGTCCGGTGCGATCATCCCCAGGTCGTTCTCGCGCCGGACGGCGCGGGCACCACCGCGCCACAGTGCGTCGAGAATTTCTGCGGGCGTGGGCCATTCGTCGCTGTCGAGACCGGACACGTTGTGGATCAAGCCGGCGGCCTTGGCCACCGTCCAGACGTTGACGGTGTCGTCGCAGATGGCCTCGTCGGTGCCGAGCGCCACCGGGATACCGTGGTCGTGCAGCGCACGCCACGGCGCGACCCCGCTGCCCAGGCGCAGGTTGCTGACCGGGTTGTGAACGACCGTGGCGCCGGCATCGGCAATGGTGGCGAGGTCGGTATCGTCGACCCACACCGCGTGGATCACGTTGGTGTGCGGCTTCAGCAGACCCGCGTCCGCGGTGTAGCCGACCACGGAGCGACCGGCGAATCGCGCCTGTTCGGTCATCAACGTGCGCTGCACCTTGGTTTCGAGCATGTGTGCGTACAGCGGTAGGCCGTGCCGCTCGGCAAGGTCGTCGAGGGCGGCGAAGTAGTCGAGGCTGACCCGCTGCGGCGCCGAGATCGACACCGCGGCCCGGATGCGGTCACCGGCGGCGCCGTGCCAGGTGCCGATCAGGTGGTCGTACATATCCAGCAACTGGCCGGCAGGTGCGGGCGCCGGCGCGGCCAGCGCGGCGCGCACGGCGTCGTCGAGTTCGCCCACGAACGGCAACTTTTCGGCCTCGCACAGCTCGGGCTGGTCCAGCGCGAGGAAGGCGCGGATGCCGCTGTCGCGGTAGGCCGATGCCACCGCGTCGATGATCTCCGGCTCGGGGAACGGCATGAGGAACGCGTCATCCTGCACGCAGGTGATACCCCGTTGCAGCATCTCGATGGCGCCGAGCATCGTCCGCAGGTAGGCCTCCCGCGGGGTCGGGGTCAATGCCGGGTCCGCGGGCGACTCGTAGATCATGAACAGTTCGAGCGGCAGGCTGCGCACCGAACCTTTGAGATGGTTTGCCGGCGAATGGAAGTGCGCGTTGATCAGCCCCGGCACGAGCAGATGCCTGGCTCCACCGTCGACGATCCGGTCGGCGGTCGCCCCTGCGAGGTCGCCGACGGCGCTGATCCGCTCGCCGTCGACGAGCACGTCGACGGGCCCCGCCATCGCGTCCGGCGCGGCGGCGTCGTACACAAGCACCTCACGAAACAGCACACTCATAGGAGTTCCACCGGCGCAAAGGTATTGACGCGTGACGTCGTCACGCCCATGGCCACCAGGCCTGTCGCGATTCCCACCGCCGCGGCCACCCCGTCGATGACCGGCACCCCCAGCGTGTCGGCGAGCGGCGCGACGAGGTCGGCAAGGCCCGCGCAGCCGAGCACCACGGCCTCGGCGCGGTCCGCACGGATCGCGCCGCGAGCCGCCTCGGCGAACGCCTCGAGCAGATGCGTCGAGCCGCCGACCAGGTCGGCCACCGGCACGTCGACGGCGATGACGCCGCAGCGGTGCGCGAGCCCCAGCTCGCGGATCACCCTGTCGCTGTGGGCGATGGTGCGGGCGGGCAACGTGATGACGACGAACCGGTGCGCCACCAGGCAGGCGGTCTGCAGCGCGGCCTCGGTCATCCCCACCACCGGGCAGGTGGCCACCTCACGGGCGGCCGCGACGCCGGTGTCACCGAAGCAGGCGACGACGAACGCGTCGGTGTCGGCCTGGTGTTGACGGATCTGCTCGAGGACCCCGACAGCCGCGATCGCCTCCTCGGCGTGGCTTTCCACACTCGGCACACCCCGCGCCGGATTGACCCCGGTGACTCTCACGCCGGGGCCGGCGACGGCCTGTGCCGCCGTGGTCACCGACGCCGTCAGCTCGACTGCGGTGTTGGGGTTGATCACGGTGATCCGGGTCATCGCGCCGCCTCCGCCGAATCGGTCAGGGCGCCGAGCAGTCCGCTGACCCCCGGGCCGCTGACCGCGCGACGCGCCGCCAGGGCCCCAACCCGCGCGGCACTGACGGCGTCGCCGCTGCGCAGATGTTCGGCCGCGAACGCCCCGCAGAAGGCGTCCCCGGCGCCGGTGCTGTCCACGGGGTCGACGGCGTCGGCGGGCACATGGACCGGATCGGGCCGCTCGCGAGTGGCCACCAGGCAGCCCGCCTCGGCGAGTTTGATCACCACCACGTGTGGGCCTGCTGCGAGGAAGCGCGCCGCGGCCGCGGTCAGGTCCGTGGTCCCGGACAGTGCGGCGGCTTCGATACCGCTGGGCAGGAAGACATCACAGGCATGGACGGCGTCGAGCAGCGCCGCCTCGTTTCCGGCGACGTAGTCCTCCTGGGGGTCGAAGTAGATGGTCGCCGCGGTGCGTGGTCGCAGCCAGGCGGCCAGTTCGAGTTGCGCGTCCAGTGCCATCGCCGACAGCAGCACCCCGGGTGCGGCCAGGGCCGCCGCGGTGAGGTCGCCGGGACGCACGGACATCTGCTCGAAGTGCTGTTCCCCCAACACCAGATCCCACACCCGGCCGCCTGCGTCGTCGTAGCGGACGACGTTGCGCACGGTCGGCAGGTCCCGCCTGGGCAGCGACGCCGGATCCGTCCCGGACACGCGGATCGCGTCGAGCAGCGCCGGGGTGGCGTCCGCACCCAGCGGCGCGAGGACAGCCGGGTTCCCGCCGGCAAGCTTGGCGGCCAGACCAGCGAAAAGCGCGTCACCGCCGACGGATTCGGTCCGGACCCCCGACGGGGACACGGCCTCGTCGATGGTCAGGTTGCCGATGCATAGCAGGGTGTCAGGCATGGGCGGCCGCCGCGTCATAACACGCCAGGCCGAGGTGGTAACCGGCCAGTTGGGCGGGGAGCACATACAGCAAGGGCGACAAGGCTTCCGGCACGGACGGCAGGGTGACGACGGGCGCGCCGAGGGCGTCGAACGCCCGCTGGCCTTCGGTGGTGACGACGTAGAGTCGCCCACCCCAGCGCAGCGCGTCCGTGCCGGTGTCCACCGCCCTGGGGACGGAGGGACCCGACGGCGCGAGCAGGAAAAGCGGTTCGCCGGCCTTCTGGGAGTTGTAGTGGTGGTACTCCTCCACCTGGATGTCGATGGCGTGCAGCGTCGTGCACTCCTTGACCTTGGCCGCGCCGATGATCGCCGAGGCGAGGTTCGGACCCCCAGCGGAGAACAGCACGGTCTGGACCCCGGCGTCGACCTCGGCCGCGGCGATCGTGGCGATCGCAGGGTCGATCCGGTTCAGCACCTCCGACATGGTGTCGGGCAGCGCGTCGAAGGCACCGCGCAGCGCGGCCGCGGCGGCGGGCACTCTGCGCTCGCCCACGCGGATGGCCAGTTCGAGGAGAAGTGCGAGCGCCGCGGTGGACGACTGCGTGGGCCAGCCGACCCTGGTGGCGTCGATCCTGAGCGCGGTGTCGGCTTCGGTCTGCAGGGTCGAGCCGTCGGTATTGGTGAGCGAAACGGTATACGATCCGCGATTCTGGGCCATTAGAAGCGCCTCGACGGTCCGCGTCGTCTCACCCGAGCTGGACAGGGCGACGACGGCGGTTCCGGGGCCGGCCAGGCCGGCATGGTAGTACGCGAACTCCAGGCTCTGCACGGGTTCGCACGGCACCCCGAGCATCGCTTCGAGGGTTTGGCGTGCGGCGATCATCACGGCCAGCGAATCGCCGCACCCAACGAGCACGACGCGCTGGATTCCGGCTCCGATGCGCTCGGCGATCGCATCGAGAGTATCGGCATTACGCCAGAGTGTCGCTCGTATCGCGGCAGGCTGACCGAACAGCTCGGGACCGGTCGCCTGTACCCGGAACCGCAGTTTCGGATCGAGGGGATCATTGCTCGGCAACGCCAGGATGTGGGCGCGTTCGGCGTCGGATACGCGTTGGACGACGCTACGCTGACGGTCGTCGAGAGGGCTGGTGTCCGGGTCGAGCAGAGGGCTGGCCGGAGACGTCACCATGGCTTCTCACCGCCTTTCCCGCTCGGCTGTACTGCGAGGTGCTATCACCTAGGTTCAGGAAAACGGTATACCGTTTGTGTTTCGTCCGTATTTCTTTCCGTCACACTGTCGTTACCGAGCATCGTTCCCGGTGACAGGTGTGCCGGTAGCTTCGTCGTCATGACGGAAGACCGTCCGGGCACCGCGCCGGAACCCTGGAGCGCGCCCGGCCCGGACCTGGTGCCCCCGAGCCCCCCGGCGCGCATGCACCGCTGGGGTTTGGGCGCGTACGTCCTGGTAGAGGCCGTGTACCTGCTGACAGCGCTGTCGATGCTGATGGTGTTCGGCGGCGAACGGGCGTCGGTGGCGACGCTGATGCTGATGGTCGCTGCACCGACGTTGCTCGCGGCGGGTCTGTCGCTGGTGATCACGACGCTGCGGGGCAATGGCCCGCGGACCGACCTCCGGATCCTCTGGTCCCCGCGCGCGGTGGGGCTGGGACTGCTGTGCGGATTCGGCGGACTTCTCCTCATCGTTCCCGCGTCACTGGTCTACATTTCGATCGTCGGACCGGAGGCGAACTCCGCCGCCGGTGCCGCATTCGGTGGCGTGACGGCCTCGTGGCCGTGGGCGGTGACGGTCTTCGTCCTCGTCGTGTTCGTCGCGCCGGTGTGCGAAGAGATCGTGTACCGCGGCCTGCTGTGGGGTGCGGTGGAGCAGCGGTGGGGGCGCTGGGCCGCGCTGACGGTGACGACGGTGTTGTTCGCGGTCGCCCACCTCGAGTTGACCCGGACCCCGCTGCTTCTGGTGATCGCCATCCCCATCGGCCTGGCCCGGATCTACTCGGGCAGCCTGATCGCCAGCATCGTGACCCATCAGGTGATCAACCTGTTGCCGGGCATCGTGTTGATGCTCAGCGTGGCCGGGATGGCGCCGACCGCATAACGTCCCGCCGGTTGCACGGAAGGTGCACGCGTTTCGCGAGAACTCCCGTCAACAACCGTGCGCTCGCCGCGTACCGTTGTGCGGCGTGGCCGCAGGGGAAAATACTGTCAACCCGTTCGGGTCGACGCCCGTCACGGTGCGAGTCTCGCCACCCCGCAACGGTCACGACGATGTCGGCCACGTCCGGCAGCGACTGCGCGAAATCGCCGACGGCGCCCCCGCAGAACTCGACTTCATGCGGCCACCACCCACCGCGGCCTTCGGCTCACGTGACGCGCTGATGCCGGGTTATCCGCAGGCCTGCTCGGCGGTCGCGGCACTCGGCTTCGCACCGATGGTGCGCCCCGTCGGAGGGCACCTGGCGGTGTACGACGAGGCCGCGCTGGTCCTGCACCTGACCGCGCCGCACGCGTCGGCCCGTGACTTCATCACCCAACGGTTCGAATCATTCGCCCACATACTGGTCGACGCCCTCCGTGTCTTCGGTGTCGACGCCCGTGTCGGTCCGGTCCCTGGCGAATACTGCGAGGGCGCTTACAGCGTCAACCGTGCCGGCACCGCCAAACTCGTCGGAACCGGTCAGCGGCTCGCGCGCGGCGGCTATGCGTTCAGTGCGGTGGTGTCGGTGCAGGAATCCGAGCGGGTTCGCACCGCACTCGAGATCGGCTACGCCGCACTGGGTCTCGAACTGCGCCCGGACACCGTGGGATGCGTCGCCGAGACCGCGCCAGGCGTGACGGTCGAGGACGTTCGGCGCGAGATCGTCGTCGCCGTCAGCCGCGTCCTGACGCTGACCCCCGACCCGGCAGAGTGCGGGCGGAGGGACTCGAACCCTCACGCTCTTTCGAACACGGGCACCTAAAGCCCGGGTGTCTGCCAATTCCACCACGCCCGCAAGCGTGGTGATCCTATCGCTTCGCCTGCGCGCGGCCGGTGCCGGCGCCACGGTCGAGCACGTCGCGTCGGCCAGCGCACGAAGTGCCGTCGTGAAACGCCTCGAGGGGTCGCGGTACCGTGGAACGATGTCCACTACGCGCCGTAGGAGGCCAGCGCTCGTCGCGCTGGTGTTTCTCGCCGCCTGTGGCTGCCTGGCCCTGGCCTGGTGGCAGTGGACCCGCTTCGAGTCCAACTCCGGCACCTTCCAAAACCTCGGTTACGCGCTGCAGTGGCCGTTCTTCGCCGGGTTCTGCGTCTACGCGTACTACAAATTCGTCCGCTACGAGGACGCACCGAGCGAGGCGACCAAACGCGCGGACGTCACCGAGATCCCTGCGGGGCTTCTCCCCGAGCGACCCCAACCCCCTGTCGCTGCCAACACCTCCGAAGATGACCCGGCTTTGCGCGAGTACAACCGGTATCTCGCCGAGCTTGCCCAGTCCGACAACGACGACAGGACCCGTCCGTGACAGCACCCGAAACACCCGAGACGACGACAGCCACCCCCAGGGAAGCCGTCCGCAAAGCCCTGGTCGGCTACCGCGTGCTGGCGTGGGTGACGGGTCTGTGGCTGATCGCACTGTGCTACGAGATGGTGCTCAAGTACATCGTCAAGGTCGACGATCCGCCGACCTGGATCGCCATCGTCCACGGCTGGGCGTACTTCGTCTACCTGCTCTTCGCGGCCAATCTCGCGGTCAAGGTGCGCTGGCCGATCGGCAAGACGATCGGTGTGCTGTTGGCCGGAACCATCCCGTTCCTCGGCATCATCATCGAGCACTTCGAGACCAAGAAGATCAAGGCACAGTTCGGCCTGTAGGTCGGAGAGCGATTCGGCGCACCCCCCGCCGCGACACGCGGGCCCCAACTACCGAACGAGGGGCGCCCCGTGCGGGGCGCCCCTCGTTGTTCGGTTCTGCGTCAGCGACTCTGATGGACCGTGGTGTCCACGTGCGGGACCGAGACGGTCGGGCTGATCTGGTTGATCCAGGTCTGGTGGTCCAATTCGGCCTGCGCAGGAGCCGCAGCGCCCAGGACGCCGGCGATCAAGCCGGAGGCGAGAATCGTGGCAAATCCCAACTTCTTCATGACAATCACTTCTCTCTGAAGCTATTCGGTTCTGATCTGCTCGGTGTAACGACCCGCCGTATCCGTTCATTCCCCTGGCAGTAATCGCGCGTCCGGTGGCAGCATCCGCTGTGTCCGACGGCCGTTCGCGCCGCAATCACGGTGAGCCCGAACACATCTGGGCGCCTCGATCGTCACACATCACTCACCTGGAGCGCTCAAGGATCTCCCCGACCAGTCGCTCCCCGCGCCCGTCGAGCCGACCAGCCAGAAGTCAGGCTTCGGCGTGGCCACCCTTGGGCCGGCCGAACGGCAGCACATGCACGATCGCGACCACGACCGCACCGACCACCAGCCCCACCACGGCCGACGCTCCCGTATTGACCAACCAGGCCAGCACGCCGCCGACGCCGTCGACCGCGTCGTGGACGTCCTCCTCCACCCGGTGGACAAGCCCGTACGGCGCATGCCAGCCCAGTTCGTCGGCTCCCACGAGCAGGATGTGCCCGCCGACCCAAAGCATCGCCACCGTCCCGATGAGCGACAGGGCCTCCAGCAGTTTGGGCATACCCGCGACCAGTCCACGCCCGACGCTCTGCGCGGCGCGCGATGACCGCTGGGCAAGGTGCAGCCCGACATCGTCCATCTTCACGATGGCCGCGACCACGCCGTACACGGCGATGGTGATCACAATCGCCACCACGACCAGGATGATGAGGCGTGGCCAGAACGCCTGGTCGGCGACCTCGTTGAGCGCGATCACCATGATCTCGGCAGACAGGATGAAGTCGGTGCGGATCGCGCTGGACACCATCTTCTTCTCGGCATCCTCGCCGACGACAGCCGTGGGCAGCGCGTGCTCGCTATGACCGCGGATCCGGCCCCACACCTTCTCGGCGCCCTCGTAGCAGAGGAACGTCGCACCGAGCATCAGGATCGGCGTCAGCAGCCACGGTACGAACTGGCTCAGCAACAACGCCGCGGGCAGGATGAACACCAGCTTGTTGCGCAGCGACCCGACCGCGATCCGCTTCACGATCGGCAGTTCGCGATCTGCCGCGATCCCCTGCACGTACTGCGGGGTCACCGCGGTGTCGTCGACGACGACACCCGCGGCCTTGGCGGTCGCCCGTCCGGCCGCGGCGCCGATGTCGTCGACCGACGCGGCGGCAAGCCGGGCCAGCGCCGCAACGTCATCGAGCAGCCCGAACAAGCCCCCGCTCATCGCGTTCCCGCCATGGACAGAGAGATTACCGGCCAACCGGCAGCGCTCGTCTGCGACGGCGTCAACCAGCTGCCAGAGCGCGCAGTGCCGGGACGAGCAGCGCCAGCGCCCGGCCCCGGTGTGACTCGGCGTCCTTCTCCGAAGCGGTCAACTCCGCGGCGGTGCGCTGCGAACCTGCCGGCAGGAACACCGGGTCGTAGCCGAACCCTCCGTCACCCCGCGGCCCGGCGACGATCGAACCCCGCCACTCGCCGCGCACCACGGTCTCCCCCGCCGCGGACACCAACGCGCACGCCGACACGAACGCCGCCCCACGCCGCTCCGACGGCACGTCGGCAAGCTGGCCGAGCAGCAACCGGGTATTGCCAGGATCGTCACCGTGCCGTCCGGACCACCGTGCCGACAACACGCCAGGCATTCCGTTCAGCGCGTCGACCTCCAGCCCCGAATCGTCTGCCACACAAGGCAATCCGGTAGCTTCGAAACCCGACCGCGCCTTGATGAGCGCGTTCTCCTCAAACGTCGCGCCCGTCTCCGGCACCTCGCCGAACTCCGGGACGTCACCCAGCGACAACAACGTGAACGACACCCCGGCGCCGATGAGCACCCGGTGCAACTCGGCCAGTTTCTTCGGGTTCCGGCTGGCCACCAGCAGCTCAACCAACGGTTAGCTTCCGAACGCCTTCTTCGACGGCGACGCCGGCTCCGGCAGCACCCCCGGGTAGGGCAATTCCAGTGCCTCCCGCTGCACCGCGAACAGTTGCTCACACGCGGCCAGCGCCGCGTCGAGCATCTTGTCCAGCGTCGAGCGCGGGAACGTCGCGCCCTCACCCGTGCCCTGGATCTCCACCAGCGTGCCGGTGTCGGTGGCCACGACGTTCATGTCGACCTCGGCCCGGGAATCCTCGCTGTAGGGCAGGTCGACGCGGATCCGCCCGTCCACCACACCCACACTGACCGCCGCGATCGCACACGACAGCGGCCGCGGATCGGCGAGCTTACCCCCGGCGGCCAGGTACGTGACAGCATCCGACAGCGCCACATACGCACCGGTGATTGCCGCGGTCCTGGTACCCCCGTCGGCCTGCAGCACGTCACAGTCGATCGCGATGGTGTTCTCCCGCAACGCCCCCAGATCGATACACGCCCGCAGCGAGCGGCCGATCAATCGGCTGATCTCCTGCGTGCGGCCACCGACCCGCCCCTTGACCGACTCCCGGTCCGACCGCTCGTGGGTTGCGGCGGGCAACATCGCGTATTCGGCGGTGAGCCATCCCTGCCCCGAACCCTTACGCCAGCGCGGCACACCCTCGGACACACTGGCCGTGCACATCACCCGCGTCTGACCGAACTCGACCAGCACCGACCCCGCCGGATGCGACGTGAATCCACGGGTGATCACCACGGGCCTCAGCTCGTCGTCGAGCCGCCCATCTTCTCTACGAGACACCCGCCAACCCTAATGGGTCGCGCGGATGTCGATCGCCTCCCCGCACACCACCGCGTGCACCGGACCGTCGAACTGGGCCTTGGCCTCGCTGATGACGTCCTCGCGCGACGTCCACGGCGGGATATGAGTCAGCAGCAGCTCCCCGACACCGGCCTGGGCCGCCATCTGGCCCGCCTCGGTACCCGACAGATGCAATCCGGGCGGATGCTCGGGCGAATGGGTCCAGGACGCCTCGCACAGGAAGACGTCGGCTCCACGCGCCAACTCCACGAGTGCGTCGCAGGCCCCGGTGTCGCCGCTGTACACCAGCGTCGCGCCCGACGGGTCGGTGATCCGCATCCCGTACGACTCGGTGGGGTGGCACACCCGGCGGGGCAGCACGGTCAGCGCACCGATCTGCACGGGCTGGTCCTCCACCCAGTCGCGCACGTCGAAAATGTCACTGAAATCGTCGATCTCGCCGGGTTCGGGCGACGACGCCGCGCCCATCCGCGCCCACGTACCCGCGGGGCCGTACATCACCCCGCGCCCCTGAGCAGGAGTCGGGTGGTAGCGCCGCCACACGAACAAACCGGGCAGATCCAGGCAGTGGTCGGCGTGCAGATGGGACAGGAGTACGTACACGGCGTTCGGGTCGGCGTGGCGCTGTAACGCCCCGAGCACACCCCCGCCGAAGTCGATCACCAGCGGCGGGGTGTCCGGCGCGGTGAGCAGATAACCCGAGGCCGGCGAATCAGGCCCGACGACGCTGCCGGAGCACCCTAAGACCGTGATTCGCACACTCACTAGCTTGCCATGCCCACAATCTCGGTGACGAAAACATGACCGGGTTGATGGTCAAACGTCACTTTCAGGCGCCGACGTGACGCTGCACGGACCGCACCCCGTTCAGGGTCGGGCCGAGGAACCGCGCGGCCAGCGCAGTGAACGCCTCCGGGTCGCCGGTCGCCTCGAACTCCCGGCGCGGCGCGGGCGCGTCGAGCGGGCGCAGCAAATCCAGTTCCGTCAAAACCCGCAGCAGGTCTTTGGCGGTCTCCTCCGCGCTGGACACCAGCGTCACGTGGTCGCCCATCGCCAGCTGGATCAGTCCCGACAGCATCGGGTAGTGCGTACACCCGAGCACCAACGTGTCCACCTCGGCGCGCTGCAGCGGTTCGAGATATCCCTCCGCCAGTCCGAGCACCTGGCGCCCGCTCGTCACGCCCCGCTCGACGAAGTCCACGAACCTCGGGCACGCAACCCCGATCACCTCGGTGTCGCGGGCGGCGGCAAACGCGTCCTGATAAGCACCCGACGCGATCGTCGCGGCCGTGCCGATCACGCCGATGCGCCCGTTGCGCGTCGCGGCCACCGCACGGCGCACCGCGGGCAGGATCACCTCGACCACCGGCACGTCGTAGCGCTCGCGCGCATCCCGAAGGCATGCCGACGACGCCGTGTTGCAGGCAATGACCAACGCCTTGACCCCGCGGTCGACCAGATCGTCGCCGATCGCCAGCGCATGGGCGCGGATCTCCGGAACCGTCAGCGGGCCATACGGACCGTTGCCGGTGTCGCCGACGTAGACGATCTCCTCGTTGGGCAGCTGATCGATGATCGCGCGCGCGACCGTCAGCCCGCCGACGCCGGAATCGAAGATCCCGACCGGTGCCATGGGGTCGATCACGGCGTGAGATAGGGGGGCCGGGTGGAGGCCGCCCGCCGCAGTTGGCGCTCTTTACGCTCGGGGCCGGACAGCACGTACGCGGCCAGCACGCCGGCGATCGCCCCGCACAGATGGCCCTGCCAGGACACCCCGAAGGTGCCGGGCAGCACGCCGAACAGAATCCCGCCGTAGATGAACAACACCACCACACCGACGGCGATCTCCCACGCCGTGCGGGTGAAGATCCCGAACACGATGAGGAACGTCAGCCAGCCGAAGATCAGGCCGGACGCGCCGATGTGGTTGGTTTCGACGACGATCCCGTTGTACGAGGGCGCGCCGACGTTGCCGATCAGCCAGGTTCCGAAGCCGCCGACGATCCAGATGATCGCGGTCGCCCAGATGAACCGGGCCATCCCCGCCAATGTCATCAGAAAGCCCAGGACCAGGGCAGGGACCGTGTTGGCGACCAGATGCTGCCAGTCGGCGTGCAACAGCGGTGCGAAAGCGATCCCCCACAGGCCGTCGGTCTCCAACGGACGGATACCGTTGCGGTCCAGCTGATGCCCGCTCAGCGAGTCGACTAGTTCGACGATGTAGAGCAGGGCGACGAAGCTGATGATCGTGGCACCGCCGACCACCCAGGCCGGTTTCTTCTTCGGCTGTTGGGCCGGAGTGCCGTACCCGTACTGTCCCTGGTGCGTCATACCCGATCCGCTTCTCGCTTCGCGGTCATGCCCATAGCTGCCCTTCCAGCGCGTCCTCGGCGTCATCAAGGCTACCGGCGTACGCACCGGTCGACAGATACTTCCATCCGGCGTCGGCCACCACGAACGCGATGTCGGCCCGCTCACCAGCCTTGACTGCCTTGGCCGCCATACCGAGCGCGGCGTGCAGCACCGCGCCGGTGGAGATGCCTGCGAAGATCCCCTCCTGCTGCACCAGCTGTCGCGTCCGGTTGACGGCGTCGAAGGATCCCACCGAGAAGCGGGTGGTCAGCACGTCCGGGTCGTACAACTCCGGAATGAAACCCTCGTCGATGTTGCGCAGCGCGTACACACCCTCGCCGTAGCGGGGCTCGGCGGCCACAATCTGCACACCCGGCACATGCTCGCGCAGGAACCGGCCGGTGCCCATGAGGGTCCCGGTGGTGCCCAGGCCGGCGACGAAATGGGTGATCTCCGGCAGGTCGGCCAGCAGCTCGGGACCGGTGCCGTAGTAGTGGGCATCGGTGTTGGCCGGGTTGCCGTACTGGTAGAGCATCGTCCATTCCGGATGCTCGGCGGCCAGTTGCTTGGCATACGCGACAGCGGTGTTGGATCCGCCCTCGGCGGGGGTGAAGATGATCTCGGCGCCGTAGAGCTCGAGGATCTGGCGCCGCTCCTCGGAGGTGTTCTCCGGCATCACGCAGATCATCCGGTAACCCTTGAGCAGCGCGGCCATGGCCAGCGAGATGCCGGTGTTGCCGCTGGTGGGCTCCAGGATCGTGGCGCCCGGCGTGAGGAGCCCGTCATGTTCGGCCTGCTCGATCATGCGCAGCGCGGGCCGATCCTTGATCGAACCCGTCGGGTTGCGGTCCTCCAGCTTGGCCCACAGCCGGACATGCGGATCACCGTCCCAGCGGGGCGACAGGCGCGGCAGCCCGACCAGCGGCGTGTTGCCGAGCGCCTGCAGCAACGAGTCGTACCGGGTCAAGTCCTAACCGCCCGCGACGGCAGGCAGGATCGTCACCGAATCGCCGTCGGCGATCTCGGTGGCCAGGCCGCCGGAGAACCGCACATCCTCGTCGTTGACGTAGATGTTGACGAAGCGGTGCAGCTTGCCGGGATTGGCAGGGTCGACGAGGCGCTCGGAGATGCCGGAGTAATTCGCCTCCAGATCGCTGATCACCGCCTCAAGGGTGTCGCCCGACGCCGTGACCCGCTTCTCCCCACCGGTGTGGGGACGCAGGATCGTCGGGATCGAAACAGTCACAGACATGGGTCGCTCTTTCTGGTTCTGATATCTCGTAGGTGTTACGTCAGCGCGTACTCGTCGACAATTGTGACGGGTTCCTCGGTGACTTCGCCGCCGACGATGCGATAACTGCGCAGCTCGTGCACCTGCGGGTCACGCGTGGAGATCAGCACGTAGTGCGCGTCGGGCTCCGATGCGAAGGAGATGTCGGTGCGACTCGGGTAGGCCTCCGTCGCGGTATGCGAGTGGTAGATGACGACGGGGACCTCGTCGTTGTCGTCCATCGCCCGCCACACCGTGAGCTGCTCACCGGAGTCGAACCGGTAGAACGTGGGCGACCGCTCGGCGTTGAGCATCGCAATGTGGCGCTCGGGCCGATCGGAGCCGTCCGGGCCGGCGATCACCCCGCACGCCTCGTCGGGATGATCGGCGCGGGCGTGCGCCACCATCGCGTCGACCAGGTCACGACGGATCACCAACACCACGAAACACACCCCTTCACTGGAACGCCCCCGGCAACAGCGCCCGGTACGTCGGTATTCCGGCGATCCCTTCGGCGGCGACCACACCGACCAGCACCGCGCGCGCCAGACAATCCGCGGCGGCGGCTCCGACGGCGGCCACCAACGCCGTCTCGGGCGACATCGACGCCGGGATCCCGGCGGGCGGCGCCACCTCCACCGCGCCGGTGGCCAGGGCGAAGACGGTGTCCCCGTCCAGGGGGGTGTGGCACGGCCGCAGCGCGCGCGCGAGGCCGTCGTGGGCCGCGACGGCGACACGACGGCATCCGGCAGGGCTCAGCGCCGCGTCGGTGGCGACGACGGCGATCGTGGTGTTCAGCGGACTGAGTTCGGTGTGCCGGTCGGCGAACGCCTCGACGTGATCCGCCGGCGGCGGGGTCAGCCCGAACTCCTCGATCAGATCGGCCTGCCAGGGCAGACCGGTGGCCTTGTCGACGGCTTCACCCGCGGCGTTGACGATGACGACGGCGCCGACGGTCACCCCCGACGCCAGCGTCACCGAGGCCGTGCCGACCCCGCCCTTGAGCACCCCGCAGCGTGCGCCCGCGCCCGCGCCGACAGTGCCGACGGCGACGTCGAGACCCGCCGCGTCGGCCGCGGCGTAGCCGAATTCCGCCGTCGGCCGGCACCCCCACCCACCGACGGGCAGATCGAAGATGACCGCACCGGGCACGATCGGCACCACGCCGCCGGGCATCGCGACACCCCTGCCGCGCTCCTCCAACCACTGCATCACGCCGTGCGCCGCAGCGAGGCCGAACGCGCTGCCGCCCGAGAGCACCACCGCGTCGACGTGCCGCACCGAATTGGCCGGGTCCAGCAGGTCGGTCTCGCGGGTGCCCGGCGCGCCGCCCCGGCAGTCGACGGCTCCGGTGGTGCCCGGCGGAGCCAGTACCACGGTGGTGCCGCTGGCCCAACCGGACCCCAGCGTGACATCGTCGTCGATGCGGTGGTGGTGGCCGACGAGGATGCCCGCGACGTCGGTGATCGACCCCATCGCTACGCTCTGTTCTTCGCGCAAGCGCTCATCGCTACGCTCTGTTCTTCGCGCAAGCGCTCATCGCTACGCTCTGTTCTTCGCGCAAGCGCTCATCACTGCTCTCTGCTCTTCGCGCAAGCGCTCATCACTGCTCTCTGTTCTTCGCGCAAGCGCTCATCACTGCTCTCTGTTCTTCGCGCAAGCGCTCATCACCGCACCTGGCCGGCGAGGCTCAGCACCAGATACTCCTGCAGCACCGTCAACCACTGGTACACGTCGAGGTGGCCGGCCATCGGGTGTTCCGGGGGCAGACTGTCCGGCCCGTTCGGTCCGATGTCGAGCATCGTGCCCAGCGCCAGCCGCACGTCGTTGACCGCCGCGGCCCAGGCGTGGGCATCGTCCTCGGTCAGCTCGAATTTGCCGCCGCCCTCGGGCACGGTCCGCAACATCTGTTGCGCTGCTTCCCGTTTGGCGTCGATGATTGCCGGCTCGTGCAGGCTGCGCAGTGCTGCGTTGAGGCTCTCCGCGGCCGCGGAACCGGCCGGATGTTCGGTCTGCGGACGGTAGAAATCGGGCAGCAGCCGCTTCATTGTCGCATCCTGCGGCGGCTGCGAGTTACCCGTCTTCATACCCGTGAGCTCTTCGAGTTCATCTGTGGGAGAAGATGATTCACGTTCCTCCAGCATGCCCAACATCGATCCGACCAGGCTGGTCAGCAGCGCAGCCTCATGTGCGGCAAGCGCCGAGCGCAGCCGCATGCCGTTAGCGGTGTCGACCCGCTTCCATTTGCGCACCGGCGATCAGCGGTCCTGCTGCATGGTGGCCCACAGCCCCGCGGCGTGCAGCTTGGACACGTCGACCTCCATGGTTTCGCGGCTGCCCGCCGACACCACGGCCTTGCCCTCGTTGTGCACCTGCATCATGAGCTTGGTCGCGTGCGGCTCGCTGTAGCCGAAGAGCTTCTGGAAGACGTAGGTCACATACGTCATCAGGTTGACCGGGTCGTCCCAGACGATCGTCACCCACGGGGTGTCGGTGGACTCCGCGCTCGAGACATCACGTTCCTCGCGAGTCCCAGGCTTCGTCCTCGCCGGCGTCACCATGCCCATCAGGATAGCCGGGGCAGACCCCGCCCTTCGAACTACTACCGTTGCACTCGTGAGTGCCGCGTTGCTGACGGACAAATACGAGCTGACGATGCTCGCCGCCGCGTTGCGCGACGGCAGCGCACACCGGCGCACCACCTTCGAGGTATTCGGCCGCCGGCTGCCCGAGGGCCGGCGCTACGGGGTGGTGGCGGGCACCACCCGGCTGGTGGAGGCGTTGGCGCAGTTCAGATTCGACGACGCGGCGCTGGCGTCGCTGGACTTCCTCGACGACGCGACCGCCGCCTACCTCGCCGACTATCGGTTCCGCGGCGATATCGACGGGTACGCCGAAGGCGAACTGTACTTTCCCGGCTCTCCCATTCTGTCGGTCCACGGCACCTTCGGTGAATGCGTGGTGCTCGAGACGCTGGCGCTGTCGATCCTCAACCACGACACCGCCGTCGCCTCGGCGGCCGCGCGGATGGTCAGCGCCGCCGACGGGCGCCCCCTGATCGAGATGGGGTCGCGGCGCACCCACGAGTGGGCGGCCGTCGCCTCGGCCCGTGCCGCCTACCTTGCGGGCTTCGCCGGTTCGTCCAACCTCGAAGCACAACGCACCTACGCGGTGCCCGCCCTGGGCACCAGCGCGCACGCGTTCACACTGCTGCACACGACGGTCGCCGCACCCGGGGCCGCGCCGACCGGACCGTCCGACTGGGAACGCGCCGCGTTCAGAGCCCAGCTGGACGCCCTGGGCCTGGGGACCACGCTGTTGGTCGACACCTACGACATCACCACCGGCGTCGCCAACGCCATCGCAGTGGCAGGCCCCGGACTTGGTGCCGTCCGCATCGACTCCGGAGACCTCGGCGTGCTGGCCCGCCAGGTGCGCGAACAACTCGACGGACTCGGCGCGACGACCACGCAGATCGTGGTCTCCGGAGATCTGGACGAGTTCGCGATCGCCGCGCTGCGCGCCGAACCCGTCGACTCCTACGGCGTCGGCACGTCGGTGGTGACCGGATCCGGTGCCCCCACCGCCAGCTTGGTCTACAAACTCGTCGAGGTCGACGGCATCCCGGTAGAGAAACGCAGCACCCACAAGGAATCCCACGGTGGCCGCAAGGCCGCCACCCGCCTGGCCAAACGCTCGGGCACCGTCCTCGAGGAGGTCGTCCACCCCTACGGCCGGCCGCCGAGCGGCGATGCGCAGCAGCGCCCGCTGCTGGTCGAGTTCGTCCGCAAGGGCGAACCCGTCGGCACACACAGCCTCGAGGCGGCCCGTGCGTGGGTGGCCGAAGGCCTGCACAGCCTGCCGTGGGACGGGCTCAAACTGTCCAAGGGCGAGCCGGCGATCCCCACCCGCATGGTCGCGCCGTAGTGGCTCAGCCCCCCGACGTCAGCGCGCTGCTGGCCCGCGCGGTCTCCGGGGTGGGCGGCAGTGAACGCCCGGGTCAGATAGAGATGGCGCAAGCCGTCGACCGCGCCTTCGACTCCGGCGAGCACCTGGCCGTGCAGGCGGGCACCGGCACCGGGAAATCGCTGGCGTATCTGGTGCCCGCCATCTCCCGCGCGGTGAGCACCGCCGAACCCGTCGTCGTCTCGACCGCCACGATCGCGCTGCAACGCCAACTCGTCGACCGCGACCTGCCTCGGCTCGCCGACGCCCTCGCCGGCGCACTTCCCCGCCGCCCCGTGTTCGCGCTCCTCAAGGGCCGCGGAAACTACCTGTGCCTCAACAAAATTCACAACGGCGCCGCGACGGGCGCCGGCGAATCACCGGACCGGCCGCAGGAAGAGCTGTTCACACCGGTCGCCGCGACCGCGCTCGGCCGAGACGTGGCCCGCCTCGTCGAGTGGTCGTCGGAGACCGACACCGGCGACCGCGACGACCTCAAACCGGGTGTGCCCGATCGGTCCTGGTCGCAGGTGAGCGTCTCTGCGCGCGAATGTCTCGGGGTATCGCGCTGCCCGTTCGGTACTGAGTGCTTCTCCGAGAAGGCCCGCGCCAAGGCGGGTGACGCCGACGTCGTCGTCACCAACCACGCGCTGCTGGCCATCGACGCCATCTCCGACGCGGCGGTACTGCCCGAACACAGTCTGCTCGTCGTCGACGAGGCCCACGAACTGGTCGACCGGGTCACCGGTGTGGCCACCGCGGAACTGTCGGCCACCTCGATGGGTGTCGCGCTCCGCCGCGCGGCCCGGCTGGTCGATCCCGAACTCGCACAACGGCTGGAGGCCTCGACCGCGACGCTCACCTCGGCGATTCACGACACCGAGGCCGGCCGGATCGACCACCTCGACGACGAGCTGGCCACCTACCTGGTCGCCGTGCGCGACGCCGCCAGCCGCGTCCGCGCGGCCATCGACACCGCACCGGGCGACCCGAGGGCGGCATCGGCGCGCACCGAGGCCGTCACCGCGCTGTCCGACGTCGCCGACACCGCCGCACGCATCGTCGGTGCGTTCGGTCCGGCCATCCCGGACCGCACCGACGTGGTCTGGCTCGAACGCGACGACAACCGCGCGGTGCTGCGGGTCGCTCCGCTCTCCGTCTCCTGGCTGCTGCGCGCCAGGCTCTTCGCACACGCCACGGTGGTCCTGACCTCGGCGACCCTGACGCTCGGCGGCACCTTCGACGCAATGGCCGGCGACTGGGGACTCACGGGCGCCGAGGATGACGACACTCCCGCGTGGCGGGGCCTGGACGTCGGCTCCCCGTTCGACCACGCCCGCGCGGGGATCCTCTACATCGCCGCGCACCTTCCGCCGCCCGGGCGTGAGGGCACCGGCACGACCGAACAGTTGCGCGAGATCGAAGAGCTGATCACCGCCGCGGGCGGCCGCACCCTGGGCTTGTTCTCCTCGACCAGGGCCGCCAAGGCGGCGGCCGAGGCGATGCGCCAACGTCTCGGTACCGCTGTGCTGTGCCAGGGCGACGACACCACTTCGGCGCTGGTCCAACGGTTCACCGACGATCCCGCGACATCGCTGTTCGGCACGCTGTCGCTGTGGCAGGGGGTCGACGTGCCAGGCCCGTCGCTGTCGCTGGTGCTGATCGACCGCATCCCGTTCCCCCGGCCGGACGATCCACTGCTCACCGCCAGGCAGCGTGCGGTCAGCGCACACGGCGGCAACGGATTCATGGCCGTGGCGGCCAGCCACGCGGCGCTGCTGCTGGCCCAGGGCGCCGGGCGGCTCCTGCGCCGGGTCGAGGACCGCGGAGTGGTGGCGGTGCTGGACTCCCGCATGGCCACCGCACGCTACGGCAGCTATCTGCGGGCGTCGCTGCCGCCGTTCTGGACGACGACGGACCCCGCGAAAGTCCGCAGCGCGCTGCAGCGACTGTGCGGCTGACACGTCCGCACGATCGCGCCATCACAGGTTCGTTCACTATTCTGGCAGCGAATTCTCAGCGCGTGCCGACCCGGCCGCCCGACGCAGCCGAAAGGCGGAGCCATGCGCCCCCGATACCTGCCGACTATCGCGATCGCGGGCTGTGTGGCGATCCTCGCCGCCGCCTGCGCCACGACGGTTCAGGGCAAACCCGTCTCGATTTTCGACGACCCCTTCCGCGTCGCCGGGCTGGTCGCCACCGAGGGCCCGAGTGGATTGCGGCCCGACGCCAAGCCGCCGTCCCGCGACGTCACCGGCACCGACGGCAGTGACGTCGATATTCTGGCCGCCAGCGCCATCAGCGATATCGAGGACTACTGGAGCGACGCCTACCCCCAGGCGTTCGACGAGGATTTCCGTCCGGTGGACGAACTCATCTCCTGGGACTCCAACGGCTACGACGGCGAATTCTGCGACGACTACACCTACGGCCTCATCAACGCCGGCTTCTGCTACATGGACGACACCATCGGCTGGGATCGTGGCGTGCTGCTGCCGTCGCTGCGAAAGGCCAACGGCGACATGGGCGTCACGATGGTGCTGGCCCACGAGTACGGCCATTCCATCCAGCGCCAGGCCGGGCTGGCCAAGAAGGGCACCCCGACGCTGGTGGCCGAACAGCAAGCCGACTGCCTCGCGGGTTCGTACATGCGCTGGGTCGCCGAGGACAACTCGTCCCGATTCACACTCAGTACCGGCGACGGGCTCAACAACGTGCTGGCGTCGGTGGTCGCATTCCGCGATCCGGTGCTCAACGAGGGCGACGAACTGGTCGGCATGGACGAACACGGCTCAGCGTTCGAACGGGTGTCGGCCTTCCAGTTCGGCTTCACCGACGGACCCACCGCGTGCGCGGCGATCGACCTGAGGGAGATCGGCCAGCGCCGCGGCGACCTTCCCGTGCTGCTGTCCGAGGACCAGACGGGTGAACTGCCCGTCACCGAGGAATCGGTGAAGCAGATCGCCGACGCGATGAACATCCTGTTCGAGCCCGCCGACCCGCCGGCGCTGACGTTCGACCCCGACGCGATGTCGGGATGCGCCGACGCCCGGCCCAGCCCACCGGTGTCGTTCTGCCCGGCCACCAACACCATCGCGGTGGACATGCCCGCACTGGCGGCACTGGGCACCCAGTCCGATGACTCCGCGGGCGGCCTGGCCACCGGCGACAACAGCGCCTACTCGGTGCTGATGTCGCGCTATATGCAGGCGATCCAGCACGAACGCGGCCTTGAACTCGACAGCGCCGTCGCCGGTCTGCGCACCGCCTGCCTGACCGGTGTGGCCACCACCAAGATGTCGCGGGAGGTGACCACCCCCGACGGCAACACGATCATGCTCACCGCGGGTGACGTCGACGAAGCGGTCTCGGGCATCCTGACCAACGGCCTGGTGGCCAGCGACGTCAACGGGGAATCGGTGCCGTCCGGGTTCTCCCGCATCGACGCCTTCCGCCTCGGCGTACTCGGCGACGCGGACCGCTGCGTCAAACGCTTTCCGTGACGGCGGTGTTCACGCCAGCGTGACCAGGCCGAGTTCGTTGTCGCCTGCCAGCAGGCGGTGGTGGGGCAGGACCCGCACCGTGTAGCCGACGGGACCGGCCAGTGGCAGCGGCGTGGTGGTCGTGAACACGTCGTTGCCGCCGTCGACCGTCCCGGTGTGGGCCATCGGCACCGTGACGGGATCGACCAGCACGTCGCCGGCATCCACGCGGCCCAGCATCGCCTCCACACTCACCTCGTCGGGGGTCAGACCGGCCAGGTCGACGGTCGCGGTGAGCGTCAGCTCCGACCCCAGCAGCGGCGTGTCGGGCAGACCGGTGCTGTCCACGTCGGTGATCTGGATCTTCGGCCACGCCTCCCGGGCTCGCCGACGGTAATCGGCCACGTCGCCGGCCGCACCGGGTTGCAGGATCGCCCGCCGCGCCTGCGCCGCGGGCGCGTAGTACAACGTCGTGTAGTCGCGGACCATGCGGGAGGCCAGCACCTTGGGACCGAGCGTGGCCAGGGTGTGGCGCACCATTTCGGCCCAGCGGGGTGGGACGCCGTCGTCGTCGCGGTCGTAGAACGTCGGCGCCACCGACCTCTCCAACAGCTCGTAGAGCGCGGACGCCTCGAGATCGTCGCGCCGGGCCTCGTCGGCGACGCCCGCGGCGGTGGGGATCTCCCACCCGTTCTCGCCGTCGTACCACTCGTCCCACCAGCCGTCCCTGATGGACAGGTTCAATCCGCCGTTGAGCGCGCTTTTCATCCCCGAGGTGCCGCACGCTTCCAGCGGTCGCAACGGGTTGTTCAGCCATACGTCGCAGCCCCAGTAGAGCAATCGCGCCATCCGCATGTCGTAGTCGGGCAGGAACGCGATGCGATGGCGCACCTCGGGACGATCGGCGAACCGCACCACCTGCTGGATCAACCGCTTTCCGCCGTCGTCGGCCGGATGCGACTTACCCGCCACGATCAGCTGGATCGGGCGTTCCGGGTCGAGAAGCAGCTTCTCGAGGCGGTCCGGATCACGCAGCATCAGCGTCAGCCGCTTGTACGTCGGCACCCGCCGCGCGAATCCGATGGTGAGGACCTTCGGGTCGAAGGCCGAGGCGATCCATCCCAATTCGGCCTCGGCGACGCCCCGCTCGTGCCACGAGGCGCGCAGCCGGCGCCGGACGTCGTCGATAAGCAGACCCCGCAGTTCGTCGCGGATGGCCCACAGCTGTTCGGGCTCCACATCCTTGAGCGCCTCCCAGGTGCTGCCCTCGGTCAGCGACGCCCCTCCGGTCAGCGTCTTCGCCTTCGCGATCCACTGCGGCGCCGCCCACGTCGGTGCGTGCACACCGTTGGTGATCGACCCGATCGGCACCTCGCCGGGGTCGAATCCCGGCCACAGCTCGTTGAACATGTGCCTGCTGACGTCACCGTGCAGCAGCGAGACCCCGTTCGCGCGCTGGGCCAGGCGCAGTCCCATGTGGGCCATGTTGAATTTGGACGGGTCGTCCTCGGCGCCGAAGGCCAGGATCCGGTCCGTCGGCACGCCCGGCAGCAACCGGGAGCCGGTGATTTCGGAGCCGTCCGGGCTGCCGAAGTAGCGTTCGACCATCTCGACCGGGAACCGGTCGATACCCGCGGGCACCGGCGTGTGGGTGGTGAACACGGTGCTGGACCGCACGACCGCCAGCGCGCTCTCGAAATCCAGTCCCGAACCGGTCATCAATTCACCGATACGTTCCACGCCCAGGAAGCCGGCGTGACCTTCGTTCATGTGGAAAACCTCGGGATCGGGCAGGCCTTCGAGCGCGGTGAATGCCCGGATCGCACGTACGCCGCCGATTCCGGCGAGCATCTCCTGCTTGATTCGATGCTCCTGATCGCCGCCGTACAGCCGGTCGGTGACGTTGCGCAGGTCGTGTTCGTTCTCGGGGATGTCGGAATCCAGCAGCAGCAGCGGAACACGGCCGACCTGCGCGATCCACACCCGCGCCCGCAGTACACCGTCGTCGGGCATCGCCAGTTCCACCAGCGCGGGCCGGCCCGTCCCGTCGCACAGCAGCCGCAACGGCAGGCCCTGCGGATCCTCCGACGGATACGTTTCGGTCTGCCACCCGTCGGAGGTCAGGGCTTGGCGGAAATACCCCGACCGGTAGTGCAGCCCGACCGCGATCAGCGGAAGGCCCAGGTCTGAGGCCGCCTTGAGGTGGTCCCCCGCCAGGATGCCCAGGCCGCCGGAATAGTTGGGAAGGACCGCGGTGACGCCGAACTCCATTGAGAAATAGGCGATTCCGGTGGGCAACTGCACACCTGCGGCCCGTTGTTGCTGGTACCACAGCGGCTTGGTGAGGTACTCCTCCAGGTCGGCGGCCTGACGGTCCAGCGCGGCGAGGAATTCCCCGTCACCGGCGAGGGAGTCCAGTCGCGCCGGACTGACCTCGCCGAGCAACGCAACCGGGTCGTAACCCACGCGTTCCCACAGATTCGGGTCGATGGATGCGAACAGATCCTGCGCCGGCTTGTGCCACGACCAGCGCATGTTGATGGAGAGCTTGCCCAAAGCGGCCAAACGGCTGGGCAGATGGGTGCGGACGGTGAACCGGCGCAGTGCTTTCACGCAGGATCACATTACTGAGGAAGTGTCTCGGCACGGTATGGGACAAGTGACGTCTTCGGGCCCGCTAGATTGAGGCGCACACTACGGTGGGTATAGGGCGCGACGAGGCTGTAAACCAGACAAGCACAGCGGCCGAGTCGGTGGATGCCGACGCACTCGAAGCGGCCGCGCCAGCATAAGGAGTTGAGTTGGTAGCCGGTCGTATCGAGATCGACGACGTGCAGCCCGTCGTTTCGGGCGGGCAGTTCCCTGCCAAGGCGATCGTCGGTGAAGTGATACCGGTGCGCGCCGCCGTGTGGCGTGAGGGCCACGACGCTGTCGCCGCGACGCTGGTCGTGCGCTACCTCGGCACCGCATATCCGCAGCTGACACAGGGCCCGGTGCGGACCAAGGCACCGGTGCAGGCCGCGCCGACCCGGGAACTGGTCAACCCGGCGCCCCGGATCAAGCCGCAGCTGCTGCCGATGGCGCTGGGACGAACACCCGACGTATTCCACGGCCAGTTCACGCCCGACCATGTCGGCCTGTGGACATTCCGCATCGACGGCTGGGGTGACCCGATCAGCACGTGGCGACGGGGGGTGATCGCCAAACTCGACGCCGGACAGAGCGAGACCGAGCTGTCCAACGATCTGCTGGTCGGCGCACGGCTGCTCGACCGGGCGGCCAGCGGGGTACCCCGTAAACTGCGCGATCCGCTGCTGGAGGCGGCGGCCCAGCTGCGCACACCCGGCGATCCGTTCTGGCGTGCGGGCGCCGCCCTGTCCGACGAGGTGACCGACCTGGTGGTGCAGTATCCGTTGCGCGAATTACTCACCCGCGGTGCGCAATACGGCGTCTGGGTGGACCGGCCGATGGCCCGGGTCAGTTCTTGGTACGAGCTGTTCCCGCGGTCCACCGGCGGTTGGGACGAATCCGGGCATCCCGTGCACGGCACTTTCGCCACCGCGGCCGCGGCGCTGCCCCGGGTCGCGAAGATGGGCTTCAACGTCGTGTACCTGCCGCCGATCCACCCGATCGGCACGGTCCACCGCAAAGGCCGGAACAATTCGGTGACCTCGGCGCCCGAGGACGTCGGCTCACCGTGGGCGATCGGCAGTGCCGACGGCGGCCACGACGCCGTGCACCCGCAGTTGGGCACGATCGACGATTTCGACGGTTTCGTCTCGGCCGCAAAGGATCTGGGCCTGGAAGTCGCCCTGGATCTGGCGCTGCAATGCGCACCGGACCATCCCTGGGCTAAGGCCCATCCCGAATGGTTCACGGTGCTGCCCGACGGCACCATCGCCTATGCGGAGAACCCGCCGAAGAAGTACCAGGATATCTATCCGCTGAACTTCGACAACGATCCCGAGGGCCTCTACGACGAGGTGCTGCGGGTGGTGCGCTTCTGGATCTCGCACGGCGTCAAGATCTTCCGTGTCGACAACCCGCACACCAAGCCACCGAACTTCTGGGCTTGGCTCATCGGCCAGGTGAAGAGCACCAACCCCGATGTGGTGTTTCTCGCCGAGGCGTTCACTCGTCCGGCCCGGCTCTACGGTCTGGCCAAACTGGGATTCGCACAGTCCTACTCGTACTTCACCTGGCGTACCTCGAAGTGGGAGATCACCGAGTTCGGCGAGCAGATCGCCGCGCACGCCGATTACGCGTGTCCCAACCTGTTCGTCAACACCCCCGACATCCTGCACGAGAGCCTGCAGCACGGCGGGCCCGGCATGTTCGCCATCCGGGCGGTACTGGCATCGACCATGGGGTCGTCGTGGGGGGTCTACTCGGGTTACGAACTGTTCGAGCATCGCGCCGTGCGGGAGGGCAGCGAGGAGTACCTCGACTCCGAGAAGTACGAACTGCGCCCACGCGACTTCGAGGCGGCGATGGCTGACGGCCACTCCCTGGAGCCGTTCCTCGCCCGGCTCAACGAAATCCGCCATGTGCATCCGGCGCTGCGGCAGATGCGCACGATCAAGTTCCATCACATCGACAACGACGCGCTGATCGCCTACAGCAAGTTCGACCCGGTCACCGGTGACGCAGTGCTGGTGATCGTCACCCTCAACGCGTTCGGTCCGGAGGACGCCACCATCTGGCTGGACATGGGCGCGCTCGGGATGGAGTGGTACGACCGCTTCTGGGTGCGCGACGAGATCACCGGCGAGGAATACCAATGGGGACAGGCCAATTACGTAAAAATCGACCCCACCAAGGCCATCGCGCACGTGTTGACGCTGCCGGCGATACCGTACGAGTCACGACTCAACTTGCTACGCAGGGAATGAGGAGCCAATGACGCGAACAGATCAACTCACCGACGCCCACCTCCGGCCCGATCCCTCGGACCTGAACAGGTTGCTTGCCGGTGAGCACCACGATCCGCACTCGATCTTGGGCGCGCACGAGTACGGAGACCACACCGTCATCCGAGCGTTCCGGCCGCATGCGCTGGGAGTCGTCGCACTCGTCGGCTCGCAGCGCCACGAGTTCGAGCATGTCGACGGCGGACTGTTCGCCGTGGCGCTGCCCTTCACCGGGCTGATCGACTATCGGCTGGAGGTCAGCTACCCCGGCGGCGATTCGCCGGTCGTGCACACGGTGGCCGACGCGTACCGCTTCCTGCCGACGTTGGGTGAGTTGGAT
>JAFDWN010000019.1:54282-86100 GCA_018268465.1 Actinomycetota bacterium | reverse complement strand
TGAGGTGGTCGGACCCGACGGCGTCAAGTACTCGGTGAACAACTCCGACAATCCGTCGGACGACGCGTGGAAGCAGATGCTGGCACCCGCCGGGTGATCTGCTACGACGGTTGATCAGGCCGGCGGTCCGGAGGTGCGGCCCCGCACGACCTCGGTGTCGAGCACCTCGACCACCGGAAGGCCCGACCGCGGCGGATGGTGCAACAGGCGCCCGGCGCGTCGCCCCTTCTCCATACTGGGTTGCGCGACCGTGGTCAGACCGCGGCGCAACGCGTCGGGAATGCCGTCGAAACCCGTCACCGTCATCTGCCCGGGCACGTAGATCCCCTTGGCCCGCAGATGGTCCATGGCGGAAAGGGCCAGCACATCGGCGGTGCACATCAGCGCGGTGAGACGCGGATTGGCCTCGAGCGCCACCTCGGCGGCCGCCCCACCCGACGTCGGCAGGTGTTCATAACTTTCCACCACCGTCAGCGCCCCCGGGTCCAGGCCTGCGGCGGTGACGGCGTCGTATACGCCCTGGATCCGCTCCCGCTGGACGTGGAAATGCGGCGTCTGTACCCGTTCGGGATCGGCGAGTCCCGGCTGCCTGCTGCCATGCGGCCAGTCCCTGCCCAGTCGCATGGTGAGCAAACCGATCTCGCGGTGGCCGAGGCCCAGGACGTACTCGGCCAATGCCCGCATCGCCGCGCGATCGTCGATGCAGACCCGGGACGTGCCGGGCACCCCCATCGGCTGGTCGACCACCACGACGGGCAGATGCCGTTGACGCACCACCGACAGATACGGATCGTCGTCGGATGCGGAGTACACCACGAAACCGTCGACACCGGCGGCGAGCACCGCAGCCGAACCGTCCTTCACGCTGCGATTGGGCCCGATCGCCACCAGTAGCAGGCCCTGGCCGGCGTCCTCACATGACTCGGCCAGCCCGGCGACGAAATCCAGTGCCGCCGGGTCGCTGAACGAATAGTTGAGCGGTTCGGTGATCATCAGCCCGACCGCGCCGGCCTTACGGGTTCGCAGCGAACGAGCCACCGGGTCGGGCCCCGGATACCCAAGCCTCTCGGCTGTGGCCAGCACCCGCTCCCGCAGATCCGCCGACAACTGGTCCGGACGGTTGTACGCGTTGGAGATCGTGGTGCGGGAAACTTTCAGTTCGGCCGCCAACGAAGCCAGGGTCGCCCGCCGTCTGGGGTTGGGACTCCTGGACATGCTCCCCGAGGTTAGCGGATGCCGGCCGAAAACCCCGGCCGGGACGCCGTTAGCCGACCGATATCCGGTCCACCGGGGACCTGGCTCGACTCCGAGCGGCCCAGACCGCCGCCCAGACTCCGCAGGTGATGGTGACGACGATGAAGCTCGGCGGTGCGTTGAGCATCGCCGACAACCCGAGCCCCAGCCACACCGACGCCACGCTCAACATGGTTGACACGGCCATCGCCAGAGCCGGGCGGGGTGTGAGCATGATCGCGGTGGCCGCGGGGGTGACGATGAGCGCGAAGAGCAGCAGTGTCCCGACGGCCTGGACGGCCATCGTGACCGACACCGCCAACAACGTCATGAAGATGATGGACAGGCCGCGGACGGGGACACCCTTGGCCTCCGCCACCTGAGCGTTGACCGAGGAGAACAGCAGCGGGCGGTAGATGACGCCCATGCAGATCGTCAGCAGTGCGAACAGCAGACCGAACGTCAGGATCTGCTGATGGGTGATGGCGAGCAGATTGCCGAACAGGACGTTGGTCATCGTGCTCGAACTCCGCGTGGCCATCGAATTGAAGAACAGACCCAGTCCGGTCGCCATCGCCAGCACCGTTCCGGTGGCAACCTCCCGGTCACCGGCCCGCTTGCCGAGCGCGCCGATGACAAGCGCTCCGCCTACGCAGAAGACGCCGAGGCCGAATCCGACCGGCAGGCCGAGCAGAACGGCTCCGGTCGCGCCGGGCAAACCGATGTGTGCCAGGGCGTGCGCGGCGAACACCGTGTTGCGCACGATGACGAAATATCCGACCAGGCCGGCGGCGAGGGCGACGATCGTCCCCCCCACCAACGCATTACGCATGAACGCCGATGTCAGAATCTGCCACCAGTTGTCCTGGTAGCCGAGCGCCGCCAGATAGGTGGTGGTCAACGGTTACCGCCGCGCATGACCTGATCTCCGTGGGGATGCGCGATCTCGATCGGTGCGCCGTAGAGATGTGTCAGCAGGTCACCGTCCAACGAGCCGTCGAGTTCCTCGTAGCCGACCCGTCCGTCCTTGAGATAGATGGCACTTGTCAGCACCCGTCGCAGCGGGTTCAGGTCGTGCGCCACCACCAGGATGGTCACGCCGCGTTCGTTGTTGATCCGCGCCAGCAGGGCAACGATCTCCCGCTGGTTCCCCAGATCCAGCGAGGCCAGCGGCTCATCGAGGATCAGCATTCTGGGCTGGCCGGCCAACGCCGCTGCGAGGGCGACCCGCTGACGCTGGCCACCGGAGAGTTGCGACACCCGTCTGTCGCCAAGCGCGCCGGCGTCGACGGCGGCGAGCGCTTCGTCGACGTGCCTGCGGTCCGAGCGATCCACCCAGCTCAGCCCCCAGCGGTGACCGTTGCGGCCCAGCATCACGGCGTCGCGCACACGGATAGCCTCGTCGGAGGTCGACGCATAGTTCTGCGGGACGTATCCGATCTTGTCGTTGACCGCCCCCGGCGGTTCGCCGAAGACCTCCACCTGCCCCGACGCGGCCGGGATGAGGCCGAGGACCACTTGCAGCAGCGTCGTCTTGCCCGACCCGTTCGGACCGATCACGGCGACGATCCCGCCCGGGGGGACCTCGAAATCCGCACCGGACCAGACGGTGTGCCCGTTGCGTGCCGCGCTGACGCCGCGAAGCGTCAGCGCGGCGAACTCGCCGACATGGTCAGGCGGGGACACCAAGTGCCTTGGCCAGTGCGGTGAGCTGGTCGACCTGCCAGCTCTCGAACGACGACGTGCCGGGTGGGACGGTCTCCGTCACGTCGACGACCGGAACGCCCGCCTGCTCGGCGGCACTGCGAATCTGTTCCGGCACAGAGCCTTCCGTCTGGACGTTGTAGATCAGGACGTCCACTCCGTGGTCGCCGAGCAGCCTCAGGAATGCGTCGAGATCGGCCGGCGCCGGATCGCTTTCGTTCGACGACGCGACCTGATAGCCCTCGGGGGTGTGGTTCACCAGCCCCAGGGCGGCGGCCATATCGTCGAAAACGCTCTCGGTGGCGGCGTAGGTTTTCCCCGCGGCGCCCGCTTTGATGGTGTCGATGAGCTGATCGTAGGGCTTCAGCGAGTCACCGAACGCGGCGCGGCGTTCGCGGAAGTAATCCGCGGCATCCGGCGCGAGTTTCGACAGTTCGGCGGTCACCGCGTCGGCGACGGCTGTCACCGCCGCGGGGCTGTACCAGATGTGTGGATTCACCCCGTCGGCGTGTTCGTGGTCCTCGCCCTCGTGGTCATGACCGTCGGCCTCACCGTGGGCGGCCTCGATGCCGCTGGCCTGCATCGCGTCCACCACCGGTGCGGCGGGCGCCGAGCTGGCGGCGAGTTTGGTGGCCCACGCGTCGTAGTGGCCGCCGTTGACGACGATCAGTTGCGCCCCTTCGAACGTCGCCGCATCCGTCGGCGCCGGCTCGTAGTCGTGCGGGTCGACGGAGGAGCTGGCGAGGATAGTCGTGACTTTGGCGCAGTCCCCACCAAGGGCGGAGACGACGTCACCCCACTGGTCGACGCTGACCACGACGGACACCGGTGCGGAAGGGCAGGCGCCGGCGGCGGGTGCCGACGCAGACGGGGTCGGCGCGGCGTCCTGTCCGCCCGAACAGCCGGCGAGAGCGACGGGGGCGGCCAGCAGCAGTCCGGTCAGGATCCTCAGGGAAACATTCACATGGTAACGATAACCGTTTGCATTAACAGGCGCGACCACGGCCCCGCTCGGCCAGACGCTGCCTCCCCGCGGTCCACTGGATTTAATGAAAATGGTTATCATTATCGAATGCACTCCACACTCCCGCCTCTTCCCGTCACCGTGCTGTCCGGATTCCTCGGCGCGGGCAAGACGACCCTGCTCAACCACATCCTGGCCAACCGCGATGGCAAGCGGGTCGCGGTGATCGTCAACGACATGAGCGAGATCAACATCGACGCCGCCCTCATCGCCGGACAGGGCCATCTGGATCGCACCGAGGAGCGCCTCGTCGAGCTGACGAACGGGTGTATCTGCTGCACCCTGCGCGAAGACCTCATCGAGGCGGTCGCCGAACTCGCACGGCAACAGCGCTTCGACCAACTCGTCATCGAGTCGACGGGCATCTCCGAACCGCTGCCGGTGGCCGCGACCTTCAGTTGGGAGTTCGACAGCGGCTTCCGCCTCGGCGACATCGCGCGCCTCGACACCCTGGTGACGGTGGTGGACGCATCGACATTCCTGACCGAACTCGACCGCGGCGAGACGCTGACCGACCGCGACCTCGCCGCGGGCGCCGGCGACACCCGAAGCATCGCCGACCTCCTCGTCGACCAGGTCGAATTCGCCGACGTGATCGTGCTCAACAAGACCGACCTCGTTGGAGCGGGCCAGCTGGGCGCGGTGGAAGCCGTCCTGCGGCGACTCAATCCCACCGCCCGGCTCGTCCACACCCAGCGCGGGGCACTGGACATCTCCCAGGTCCTGGAAACCGGCCTCTACGACCCGATCGCAGCCGCCGAGGCACCCGGCTGGGAGGAGGAGCTCGCCGGTGGTCACACGCCAGAAACCGAGGAGTACGGCATCGGCTCCATGACGTTTCGATCAGACCGGCCCTTCCACCCACGGCGGCTCGACGACGCCCTGGGCCGCCTGACGGGACTGCTGCGCAGCAAGGGCTTCTGCTGGATCGCCAGCAGGCCGACAATCGCGGCAATCTGGTCGCAGGCCGGACCGAATCTCATCATCGAACCCGCCCAGTACTGGGCGGGCACCG
Organism: Actinomycetota bacterium; assembly: GCA_018268465.1. Classification (GTDB taxonomy): domain Bacteria; phylum Actinomycetota; class Actinomycetes; order Mycobacteriales; family Mycobacteriaceae; genus Mycobacterium. The sequence continues at coordinate 81,124 of JAFDWN010000019.1, read as the reverse complement.
AGCTGGAACCCGGCCAGGAGATCGTGTTCATCGGGATCCACATCGACCGGGAGAAAGTGGCCGGCATTCTGCGCGGCGCACTGTTGACCGACGCGGAAATGGCGCAGGGCGAAGCGATCTGGCCGACCTACGACGATCCGCTGCCCCAGTGGGGTGCGACCCACCAGCATCCCAGCGCGCATCGGTGATGGCACACCCGAGCCGCGCCACCCACCACGCGTTCACCGCCGTCGTCTGCACCGGCTGCGGTGCCCTGTCCACCTCAGTGCTGGAGGGGCTGCGGAAAACGATCGGCCGCTGCCCACACGGTGTGCTGGTCCGGGCCGACTGCATCCTCGGCCGGTTCAGCTGTGCTGCGCGCCCCGCCGGGGTGATGGTATTGATCCAACCCTGTTCCACCGATCGCGCTCCGACCGGATCGGGCCTGTGGATCGGCCCCGTCGCGACCGCGGACGATATCCGGACATTGCGCACGTGGCTGGAACGAGGGGATCTCACTGCGCGCAGTCTGCCGAGAAGTCTGGCGACCCACGCACGCTGGGTTCAGCGGTCCCGAACGAGCAACTGACCCGGCGGGCGCCACCGGCGTCCGGGCGTGAGCCGGGTCGGGGCCGCGTCGTCTACCGGCGGCGGTCAGCCGGCGCCGCGGGCCACCGGTCGAGACGGATCGGAAACCCACTCCGACCATGAGCCGGGAAACAGCGCCGCGTCGATGCCCGCGACGGCCAACGCGGCCAGCGTCACCGCCGCCGTCACACCGGAACCGCAGTAGGCAGTCACACCCTCGGCGGTGCTGTCGGCGCCGCGTCCTGCGAAAAACCGGAGGAGTTCGGCGTCGGCGCGAAACGATCCGTCCTCGCCGAGCACGCCGGTACTGGGTGCGTTGCGGGCGCCGGGGACATGCCCGGCCACCGGGTCGACGGGCTCCACCTCGCCACGGAACCGTTCCGGAGCCCTGGCGTCCAACAGGATCCCGCCGAAGTCCGCGACCTGCGAAGCGGTGAGAGTGGGCAGCGCCCCGCGATAGAGGTCGTCGTGGGACACCACCACGTCACCGGCTTCCGGTGCCACGGGCCCGGATTCCAGAGCCCCGCCGGCGGCCACCCACGCACCGAGGCCGCCGTCGAGAATCCGGACGTCGGGGATTCCGGCAGCCGTGAGAACCCACCAAGCACGGGCCGATCCGGCACGATTCCAGTCGTCGTAGACGACCGTCGGTACGCCGCGCCGGACACCCCACCGCCTTGCGGCCGCCTCCACGTCGCGGCCGGCAGGCAACGGATGGCGGCCGCGCCCCGTGACGGTGTGGTCACTGAGGTCGTCGTCGAGGGACACATACACCGCGTCGGGCAGGTGCCCGGCAAGGTAGCGGTCGCGTCCGTCGGGAGCCATCAATTCCCAGCGCACGTCCAAAACCGCCACCGGTTCACCGGCTTTTCGCCGCCCGGCCAATTCGTCCACGGTGATCAGGACCGCCTCACGCGCCGTACCCACGACGCCACCGTACTCGCCGCCTGCACCCAGCCCGCCCCGCGGCGGCGCGACTAAGCTGAGCCCGTGGCACGTGAGCGCGTCGATCTCAACGCCGACCTCGCCGAGAGCTTCGGGATCTGGCAGATCGGCGACGACGAAGCCATGCTCGACCTCGTCACGAGCGCCAACGTGGCCTGTGGATTCCACGCCGGCGATCCGGCGCTGCTCCTGCAGACCTGCCGCGCCGCCGCCGCACGCGGGGTGCGGATCGGCGCGCAGGTCAGCTACCAGGACCTCCCCGGATTCGGGCGCCGATTCCTCGACGTCGAACCCCGCGACCTGACCGCCGACGTCATCTACCAGATCGGCGCGTTACAAGCGCTGGCCGGCGTCGCCGGGACCACCGTTTCCTACGTGAAACCACATGGTGCGCTGTATAACTCGATTGTCGGCCACCGCGACCAGGCACGTGCGGTGGCCGAGGCGGTACACGCGGTCGATCCGGGACTGCCCGTCCTCGGGCTGACCGGATCGGCCTTCTTCGAGGAGGCGCACAGACTCGGATTGCGCACCGTTCCTGAGGCTTTCGCCGATCGCGCCTACCGCCCCGACGGTCGGCTCGTCTCCCGGCGCGAACGCAACGCGGTATTGCACGACACCCACGAGATCGCCGATCGGGTCGCGTCGATGGTCACCTCGGGCCGGGTCGCCGCAGTTGACGGGTCGATGATCCCGATCACCGTCGAATCCATCTGCGTACATGGTGATTCACCCGCAGCGGTGGACATCGCCACGGCTGTTCGAACCCGTTTGCGCGCCGAGGGCATCGCGCTGGAACCCTTCATCGATCGCTGACCGGATCGACCGCCGCGTCGAGCTGATAGCGGATCAGTCGGGCACTGTTGGCCACGACGGCAACCGAGGACGCGTTGTGCAGCATCGCGGCCAGCACGGGCGACAGCGCGCCCCCTGCGCCGACCAGCAGGCCCACGGCGTTGACCGCGATCGACATGGCGTAGTTCTGCCTGATGACCTCCACCGCCCGATCACCCAGCGCCGTGACGTCGAGCAGCCGCCGCAGATCGTCGCTCGCCAGCGCCACGTCGGCGGTCTCCACCGCGACATCGGTGCCGCCCAAACCCATCGCGATGCCGATGTCGGCTTCGGCCAGCGCCGGCGCGTCGTTGACCCCGTCACCGACGACGGCGACGGTGTGCCCGTCGGCCCGCAACGCGCGGACCACCTCGAGCTTCTCCTCCGGCATGACTTCGGCCCGCCACTCGGTGATGCCCAGTTGGTCGGCGACCGCGCTGGCGGCGTCGGGATGGTCGCCGGTCAGCATCACGATCCGTCGCACCCCGCTCGCGCGCAGCGCCTCGACGACGGCCGCGGATTCGGGACGGACCTCGTCCCGCAAACTCACCAGCCCGATCAGCCTCCCGTCGACCGCGAGCAGCAACGGCGTCTCGGACCGGCGCCGCAGGTCCTCCACCCATTCCATCGCCTTCTTGGTCACCCGGACCTTCTCACGACGCAGCAGTGAAGGACTGCCGAGCAGCAGCGTGCGGCCATCGGCCCAGGTCCGCATCCCCAGACCCACCAGCACTTCGCACTGTTCGTGCGGCGGGATCTCGATACGCCGCTCCTGAGTCGACCGGATGACCGCTTCGGCCAACGGATGGCGCGAGTGGATCTCCGAACTCGCGGCATACGCCAGCACCCGTTCCGGTTCCCAATCCTTATGAAAAGCAACCACATTGGTAACCACAGAGCGGCCGAGGGTGAGCGTACCGGTCTTGTCGAACACCACCGCGTCCACGCGGCCCGCCTCCTCGAGATGCGAACCGCCCTTGATCAGGATCCCCCGACGCGCGCCGTTGCCGATCGCCGCACTTATCGCCGTCGGCGTCGACAACCCGACGGCGCACGGGCACGCGACGAGCAGCATGGTCATGGCCCGGCGCACATCGCGGGTGAGGAGCAACGTCGCGGCCGACAGCAGGAACGACGCCGGCACGAACCGCCGGGAGAAGTTCTCGCCGACGGTCTGGATGGGCGCACGGTGTCGCTGCGCCTCCTCGACCCGGGTGATGATGCGCCCGATCGTCGTGTCCCGTCCGACGGCCTCCGCGCGGATCACCAGGCGGCCCTTGACGACGACAGAGCCGGCGTAGACCCGGGCACCCGCCGCCACCGCAACCGGGAGGCTTTCACCGGTGATCGCCGATTGGTCGACGATCGCCTCTCCGTCACACACGGTGCCGTCCACCGGGATGGCGACCTGTTCGTGGGCGACGACATCGTCGCCGGTGCGCAGACCGTCGACCACGACCTCGACCTCGGTGCCGTCGGCGAGCCTCACCCAGGCGGTGTCCTGATTGCCCCGCAGCAGGTTCGCGATCGCGCGGCGGGTCCGGCGCAGGGTCAGATCCTGGAGGTACTCACCGATGTTCAGCAGCCACAGCACCGTGAGCGCCACGACATTCTCGCGCAGCACCAGGCTGGCCACCGTAGCCGCGGACACCAGGAGGTCCGTGCCCGCGCCGCCGCCGCCGCGCAGGCTGCGCAGCGCACCACGCAGGAACGGATACCCGGTGAAGATCGTGGCTCCGGTCGCGAAGAGCCGACCGGCCGGGCCGAGCAGCGGTGGCCGCGCGAGGACATAGCGCCGGGTACCGAGCAGCACCAGGGCAAGAGCGCCGATCGCCATGCGAAGGATGTCGGCGTTGCGGATATCGGCCGAGCGCGGCGGCCGCGCCGGTATCAGGGCATGCTCCACATCGGCGGCTTCCGACACGGCCGCGAGCACCGCCGCCCGGTCGCAATGCCGCGGTGAATACCAGACCACCACCGAGGCGGTGCGGGGATACGCATGGACGGCCCGCACGCCGGCCACCGCTGCCACCAGCTCCTCGATCGCGACGGCACGGCGGGTGTCATTGCGAAACCAGTTCGCTTGCAGCCGCATTCGCCCAGCCGCATCGGAGACGAGGAGCAGTTCGGCCACGGTCGTCAGTGTTCGTGGGTATGGGTGTGGTCCGCAACCGCCGGTGGCGGTGCCTCCGCACCGATCCGCTCGCGCGCTTCGGCCATCACATCAGCCACTTTCAGCCGCGCCGATTCGGCACCCTCCTCGGCCCTCCTGACCCCTCGCAGCGCCAACGCAGTGGCCGTCACCGTTGCCTCGCGGATGGGGGCCTTGGCGATCGCCGTGCGCAGCCCCTCGTATGCTGCGACGCCGACCGCGCCGGTCACCACTGCCGTGGCAGCCTTGGTCAATACACCGTGAATGATCATCGCGTCCCTCTGTCTCACGCTTGTCTGTTGTGGCATAACACTTTTCACGTCACTCCCGGTCAATGTCGGCCGGGTGGACACACACCCGCCGCGCACCCGGCGACCGGTCTGGCCATCAGCGTCCCGCCTACGGCAGCAGCGCCATCTCGCGCGCGTTGCGGATCGCGGTCGCGACCCGGCGCTGTTGTTGCCGCGTAAGGCCGGTCACCTTTCTCGACCGGATCTTTCCGCGGTCGGAGAGGAACGTCCTTAGCAGGTGGGTGTCCTTGTAATCGATGTCGTCGACACCTTTGAGCGGGTTGGGCTTTCGCCGTTCGTTGCCGGCCGCGTTTGCCGTTGCCACCATCAGCGTTCCTCGCGAAAGTCGACATGGCGCCGGATCACGGGATCGTATTTCTTCAGCACCAGCCGGTCGGGGTCGTTCCTGCGGTTCTTGCGGGTGACGTACGTGTAACCGGTCCCGGCGCTCGAGCGCAGTTTCACGATGGGGCGGATGTCGTTGCGTGCCATCAGATTTTCACTCCGTTGCGGCGCATCCTGGCCACCACCGCCTCGATGCCGTCGCGGTCGATGGTCTTGATTCCCCTGGCGCTGACCCGCAGCCTGATCCGGCGCCCCTCCGAGGGCAGAAAGTAGGTTTTGGTCTGAATGTTGAGGTCCCATCGCCGCCGAGTGCGGCGCTGCGAGTGCGAGACGGTGTTGCCGAACCCCGGGGACTTCCCGGTGACCTGGCAGTGCGCTGACATGACGAATCCTCCATCCGCTCGGTGTACGATCGCTATCGTAAATGATAATCATTTCCATTAGTAAGGAGTGCGGATGCGGACCCCGCTCGTCCTCGTCTCCGGCCAGCACGACACCGAAGACACCGTCGAGGTACTGGCCCGATCCCCCGGGACCGTCGTCATCCGCCACCGGCTGGACGGACACGTCGTGGTGCGTACGGTCGGCACCGCCCAGGGCAGCTCCGACTGGGCGCTGGAGGTGGCCAACGGGTGCGTCTCGTGCACCATTCGTGACGACCTGCTCGTGCTGCTGCGTCGGCTGCACCGCCGCAGCGACGTCACGCGGATCGTGGTGAACCTGCTGCCATGGCTCGAACCGGAACCGGTGTGCTGGGCCGTCAACACCATCCCCGTGCGGGTCGGCCCGGGCTACCCCGACGGTCCCGCCGCACGCGATGTCCACATCCACGGCGTGGTCACCTGTGTCGACGCGGCGACGTGGCGGGACCAGGCCCTCGGCGACGACGAACTCGACGACGGCAGGACCGTGGCTCAGGTCGTCGTCGGGCAATCGGAATTCGCCGACGTGCTGGTGCTGACCGAACCGGACCGGACCACCCTGGCACTGCTGCGCCGACTGGCGCCCCGGGCACGCATCACGGTCGGCCCCACGCGGGTGGAAACCGCACTCGCCCACCTCGAGACCGACAGCCCCCGCGGACGTGGCATCCGGCCGCACGACCCGCTGCTGGCCGGACAGCCGCCACTCGGCCCCGACGGCGATGTGCGGATCGTCGAGTTTTCGGCGCGCCGGCCGTTCCATCCACACCGACTGCACGCCGCGCTGGACCTCCTGCTGCACGGCGTCGTGCGCACCAGGGGCCGGGCGTGGCTGGCGACCCGCGTCGACGACGTCATGTGGATCGAATCCGCAGGGGGCGGTCTGCGCTTCAGCCGCGCCGGCACTTGGGTCGCAGCCATGGACGCACGCAAGCGCGCAGCCGTCGACCCGCAGCGCCTGGCCCTGGCCGCATTGCGGTGGGACGACCTGTTCGGCGACCGGCATGTCGCGATGGCGATGCTGGTATGCGGCGCGGATCCGGCCGAACTCCTCGATGCGCTCAACGGCGCCCTGCTCACCGACGAGGAACTGTCCCGGCCCGACGAATGGTCCACATTCGGCGATCCGTTCGGCGCCTGGCACGAGGAGCCCTGCGAAGACTCCACCACGCACGCCGGCGAAATCGCCGCTCGGGGCGGCACCGACCGCGACGACGACTGACACGGGGACGCGCGGTCACGTCGGTGCCGCCACCCGGACCTAGGGTTGCCCTATGCGCCTCAAAGCTGGCCGCCCAGACCTGAGCAGATACAGGTCACACTTCGACGTGCCCGCGGCGGACGCGGCGTCGGCTGTCACGGTCACCTGGGCCGGCGTCACGACATTGTTGATCGACGACGGCGACTCGGCGCTGATGACCGACGGATTCTTCTCCCGTCCGCCGCTGTCATCGGTCGCGTTGCGCCACATCTCGCCGTCCGCACCCCGGATCGACGGGTGCCTGGCCCGGCTGGGGGTCGAACGGCTCGACGCCGTCCTACCGGTGCACACCCACTACGACCACGCCATGGACAGCGCGTTCGTCGCCGCACGCACCGGGGCCCGGCTCGTCGGCGGCTCATCGGCCGCCGAGATAGGACGCGGTCACGGCCTACCCGAGGACATGCTGGTGGTCGTCACACCCGGCGAGCCGCTGGCGCTCGGCACCTTCGACGTCACACTGATCGAATCCGAACACTGTCCACCCGACCGGTTCCCCGGGTCGATCGGCGCACCCGTCGCCGCACGGGCCAGGGCATCGCAATACCGCTGCGGCGAAGCGTGGTCCACGCTGGTGCAGCACCGGCCGACCGGCAGACGCCTGCTGATCGTCGGCAGCGCGGGGTTCGTCCCCGGCGCGCTCGCGGGCCACCGCGCCGACGTGGTCTACCTCGGCGTCGGGCAACTCGGCCTGCTCCCCGAGCGCTACCTGCACGACTACTGGACCGAGACCGTGCGCACCGTCGGCGCCCACCGGGTCGTCCTCGTGCACTGGGACGACCTCCTCGCACCGCTGCACCGTCCCGTGCGAGCGCTGCCGTACGCCGGTGACGACCTCGACGTCACGATGCGGGTGCTGACCGGGCTGGCCCGCCAGGACGGCGTCACCGTGCACCTGCCCACCCTCTGGCAGCGTGCCGATCCGTGGAACTGACACTCGCGCTGCTGGCGCTGGTGGTCGTGCTGGTGTTCGCACTGGTACGGCCGCGCGGATGGCCCGAGGCGGTGGCGGCCGTCCCCGCCGCCGGCCTACTGATCGCGGCGGGGGTGATCTCCGTCGACGACGCCGTGGCCGAGGTCGACAGCCTGCTGCCGGTCGTCGGATTCCTGGCCGCCGTGCTGGTCCTGGCGCAACTGTGCGACGACGAGGGTCTGTTCCACGCCGCCGGCGTGATGATGGCCCGCAGGAGCAAGGGCAGCCCGCAACGCCTGCTGGGCACCGTATTCGGCATCGCCGCGGCGATCACCGCCGTCCTCAGCCTCGACGCCACAGTCGTGCTGCTCACACCGGTGGTCCTGGCCACCGCCCGCACGCTGTCGGTGCCGGCCCGGCCGCACGCCTACGCCACCGCTCACCTGGCCAACAGCGCGTCACTACTGCTGCCGGTGTCCAATCTGACCAACCTGCTGGCGTTCACCGCCGCGGGCCTGTCCTTCCCGCACTTCGCGGCGGTCATGACACTGCCCTGGCTCGCGGCGGTGGCCACCGAATTCGTCCTGCTGCGTTGGTTCTTCGCCCGCGAACTCACCGTACGGCCACCCGCGGACGTCACCCCTCCACCCGCCGAGATCCCGGTCTTCGTGCTGTGCGTGCTCGCGCTGACGTTGGCCGGCTTCGCGGTGACATCGCTGGCGGGGTTGTCGCCGGCATGGTCGGCGCTGGCCGGCGCGATCGTGCTCGGTGTGCGCGGCCTGGCGCAGCGACGCAGCACGGTCGTGGGGATCCTGCGGTCGCTCAACGTGCCGTTCCTGGCGTTCGTGCTGTGCCTTGGCGTGGTCGTCGACGCGGTCATGGTGCAGGGCCTCGACGACGCGATGCGCCACGTGCTGCCGTCCGGCGACTCGCTGGCCGCGCTGCTGGGAATCGCCGCCGTGGCGGCGCTGCTGTCCAACGCCGTCAACAATCTGCCCGCGGTGCTGGTGTTGTTACCGCTGGTGGCCGTTTCGGGGCCGGCAGCGGTCCTCGCGGTGCTCATCGGCGTCAACGTCGGCCCCAACCTCACCTACGTGGGTTCGCTGGCCAATCTGCTGTGGCGCAATGTGGTGCATCGGGAGGGCATCCCCGCGGGATTCCGCGAGTTCAGCCTGATCGGTCTGGTGACGGTGCCGCTGACGGTGCTGACGTCGGTGCTGGCGCTGTGGGTGAGCGTCGAACTGTTCGGCGTCTGACCGTCAGCGCCGCCGCTGTCGGGCGATCTCCGCCAGCACCACACCCGCGGCCACCGCGGCGTTGAGCGACTCCGTGGGCCCGGCCATCGGAATCGACACGACGGCGTCGCAGTGCTCCCGCACCAGCCGCGACAGGCCCTTACCCTCCGAACCGACGACCACGACGATGGGGCCGGTCGCGTCGAGATCGTCCAGCTCCGTGTCGCCCCCCGCGTCCAGACCCACGACCTGCAGGCCGGCGTCGGCCCAACTCTTGAGGGTCCGGTTGAGGTTCGTCGCCCTGGCCACCGGCAGGCGCGCGGCCGCGCCGGCACTGGTGCGCCATGCCACCGCCGTCACCGACGCCGAACGGCGCTGCGGGATGAGCACGCCCTGGCCGCCGAACGCGGCCACCGACCGCACGATCGCACCGAGGTTGCGCGGATCGGAGATGTTGTCCAGCGCCACCAGCAGCGCGGGCTGCGACCCGTCCCTGGCCATGGCCAGCAGATCGTCGGGATGGGCGTACTGGTAGGGCGGCACCTGCAGCGCCACACCCTGGTGCAGTGCGTTCGACGTCATCCGGTCCAGGTCGGTGCGGGCCACCTCGAGGATCGAGATGCCCGTATCCGCGGCGATACGCACGGTCTCGGTCAGCCGTTCGTCGGCCTCCATACCGAGCGCGATGTACAGCGCGGTCGCGGGCACGGCGGCACGCAGGCATTCCAGCACCGGGTTGCGGCCCAGCACGAGTTCGACGTCGTCGGTCTTCTTCGGCGGCGGGCGGCGCTGCGTGGGCTTCGCCGCCCGCTTGGCCGCGGGGTGGTTGGGCCGCATATGCGCGGGCGGGGTGGCGCCCCGGCCTTCCAGACCGCGCCGGCGGACCCCGCCCGACCCCACGGTCGGTCCCTTCTTGGTGCCCGGTTTACGCACCGCACCGCGGCGCTTGGAGTTACCTGCCATCTCAGACGCTCTTACTTTCGCCGTCGAGCAACGCCCACTGCGGTCCGTCGGCGGTGTCGGTGACCTCGATGCCGGCCTCCTTGAGCCGGTCGCGGATCTGGTCGGCGGTGGCCCAGTCGCGCCGGCTCCTGGCGTCGGCCCGGCTGGCCAGTGCCCAGTGCACGAGGACGTCGACGGCGGCCAGCGCGGCGGTGGTCTCATCGCGCGATTCCCAACGCTCGTCGAGCGGGTCACAGCCCAGGATGCCCGTCATGGCGCGGATCGACCTGGCCTGCGTCAGCGCGGTCTCGTGATCGCCGGCGTCGAGGGCCCGGTTGCCTTCTGCGCGGGCGGCATGCACCTCGGCCAGTGCGATCGGCACCGCAAGATCGTCGTCGAGCGCCGCGGCGAACCGGGGGGTCCACTCGCCGGGCACGACTCCGCCCACCCGGCTGCACACCCGGTGCAGGAAGTCCTCCACACCGGCGTACGCCTTGGCCGCATCCTGCAGTGCCGTCTCGGAGAATTCCAGCATCGACCGGTAATGGGCGCTGCCGAGGTAGTAGCGCAACTCCGCAGCGCGGACACGCCGCAGGACCGCGGGAATGGCCAGCACATTGCCCAGCGATTTGCTCATCTTCTCGCCGCCCATGGTCACCCAACCGTTGTGCAGCCAGTACTGGGCGAATCCGTCGCCGGCCGCGCAGGCCTGCGCGATCTCGTTCTCGTGGTGCGGGAACACCAGATCCATGCCGCCGGCGTGGATGTCGAACTCCGGCCCGAGGTACGACTCGCACATGGCCACGCATTCGGTGTGCCATCCCGGTCTGCCCCGGCCCCACGGCGTCGGCCACGACGGCTCGCCGGGTTTGGCGCCCTTCCACAGGGTGAAGTCCCGCTGGTCGCGCTTGCCGGTGGCCACACCCTCACCCTGGTGTACGTCGTCGATGCGGTGACCCGAGAGCTTCCCGTAGTCGGGGAAGCTCACGACGTCGAAATACACGTCGCCGCCGCCGACGTACGCGTGCCCCTTGTCCAGCAGCCGCTGGATCAGCTCGACCATCTGGGTGACGTGGCCGGTGGCGCGGGGTTCGGCGGACGGCGGTAGCACCCCGAGGGCGTCGTAGGCGGCGGTGAATGCCCGTTCGAAGGTCGCAGCCCATTCCCACCAGGGCCGGCCCGCGTCGGCGGCCTTGGTGAGGATCTTGTCGTCGATGTCGGTGACGTTGCGGATGAACGCCACGTCGTAGCCCTTGGCGGTGAGCCAGCGTCGCAGGACGTCGAATGCGACACCGCTGCGGACATGACCGATATGCGGGAGCCCCTGCACGGTCGCCCCGCAGAGGTATATCGACGCATGACCGGGGCGCAGCGGTACGAAATCGCGCACGGCACCGGCCATGGTGTCGTAGAGCCGCAGGCCGGTCGGCGACCCGGGCCCGGCGGGGCTGCCTGCCCCTGCGGCTGCGGCGCGATTCGTCACGACGCGCCAGCTTACCGGCCTATTCGCGGTGAACCACCAACGCGGTGGCGATCGCGGCCAAACCTTCACCCCGTCCGGTTAGCCCGAGCCCGTCGGTGGTCGTCGCCGACACGGAGACGGGCGCGTCGAGCACGTCCGAAAGCAGCGTCTGCGCCTCGGCCCGCCGCGGCCCCACCTTGGGCCGGTTGCCGATGACCTGCACCGCCGCGTTACCAACGCGGAAACCTCGGGCACGCAGCAATTCGCTTACGTGCCTGAGCATTTCGACACCACTCACGCCACGCCACTCCGGTCGGCCGGTGCCGAAGACCTCGCCGATGTCGCCGAGTCCCGCCGCGCTGAGCAGCGCGTCGCACAGCGCGTGGACTGCCACGTCACCGTCGGAGTGACCGGCGCAGCCGTCGGCGTCCTCGAAGTGCAGACCGAGCAGCTGACAGGGCCGACCCGGTTCGACCGGGTGGACGTCGGTGCCCAGACCCACCCGCGGCAGGCTCACGACCGGCCCGCCAGCACGGCCTCCGCGAGCAGCAGATCCATCGGCGTGGTGATCTTGAATGCGAGCGGGTCGCCGGCGACGGTCTGCACCTGCCCACCGATGTGCTCGACCATGGACGCGTCGTCGGTGAATCCGCCGGATCCGGCCCGTTCGTAGGCGCGGCGCAGGATGTCGGCGTGGAACCCCTGCGGTGTCTGCACCGCACGGAGCCCGGCTCGTTCGGGTGTGCCGATCACGACACCGTTGGCGTCGATCGCCTTGATTGTGTCGGACACCGGCAGGGCGGGCACCACCGCGGTGTGGCCCGCGCGTAGCGACTCGACCACCCGCACGATCAGAGATGGCGGTGTGAGCGCCCGAGCTGCGTCGTGGACGAGAATCAGTTCGGCGTCGCCCGCGGCGCCGAGTGCGAGCCGAACCGACTCGGTGCGATCGGCTCCGCCGGCGACGATGACGGCGTCCGAGCCGAACACCAGCGTGGCCTCATCGGTTCGAGCAGGTGGGACGGCCACGATGATCGAGTCGACGACACCGGAATCACGCAGTCCGGCCAACGCCCACTGCAGCATCGGCTGGCCGCCCACGTCGACGAACGCCTTGGGCGCGCCCGCAGCCAGCCGTTCCCCCGAGCCAGCGGCCGGGACAACCGCGACCGTCGTCACCGGGCGTCAGGACGCAGCGGCCAGGACCTCGTCGAGGATGGTCTCGGCCTTGGCATCGTCGGTGTTCTCGGCCAGAGCCAGCTCGCCGACCAGGATCTGGCGGGCCTTGGCCAGCATCCGCTTCTCACCGGCGGACAGACCGCGCTCCTGATCGCGACGCCACAGATCACGTACGACCTCGGCGACCTTGTTCACATCGCCGGATGCGAGCTTCTCCAGATTGGCCTTGTAGCGGCGCGACCAGTTGGTCGGCTCTTCGGTGTGCGGAGCACGCAGCACCTGGAAGACCTTGTCCAGGCCTTCCTGTCCCACCACATCACGGACCCCGACGTACTCGGCATTCTCGGCAGGCACTCGAACGGTCAGATCGCCCTGGGCAACCTTCAGGACGAGATACTCTTTCTGCTCGCCTTTGATGGTTCGGGTTTCGATCGCTTCGATCAACGCAGCACCGTGGTGAGGATAGACAACGGTGTCTCCGACCTTGAAAATCATCAGTTTCGAGCCCCTTTCGCTATTCCATCCTAACACGGGCCGCCGCGAGACGCGGATCAACGATGCAGGTCAGGCACCATACGGGTGAACACAAGGGGTTGACAGGGTGGCGAATCCATGCAGAACAAAGGCACTGGAGAAGGCCCGCCGACGACACCACCGGGCGGCGTCATCGGGCGCGCACAGCGCGCCACACGGACCCGGATCGACGTTCGCCAGCCCTCCGGTACCGCACCCAACGGCCACCTACTACTCTGCATAGTCGAAGCACGGCGACCCCACATGCAGGAGGCTCGAGTGAACCGCGTCAAATTGCGCACTTCGACCGTCAGGGCCGCCCTGGCCGCGTCCGGTCTCGCGACCGCGATCGCGCTCACCGGTTGCGGCGCCGGGCAGATCTCCCAGGTTGCCACCCAGGAACCGGCCGTCAACGGCGTCAACGCCTCGGCCGGGCAGATCATGCTGCGCAACGTTCATCTGCGCGCACCGCAGACCAGCGACTACGTGCGACCGGGCAGCGATGTCGAGCTGCTGTTCGTGGCGGCCAACGACTCCCCCGACCGCTCGGACAAACTCGTCTCGATCACCTCCGACGTCGGCACCGTGACCGTCAGCGGCGACGGCGCGATCGCCGCGGGCGGGGTGCTCGTCGTCGGTGAGCCGGACGGTCAGACCGCGGCACTGGAGAGCGTCGAGTCCGCCGACGCGGTCACCGCGAAGGTCGCACTGACCAAACCGATCACCAATGGGCTGACCTACGACTTCACCTTCGAATTCGAGAAGGCCGGCCAGACCACCGTCTCCGTGCCGATCTCGGCGGGCGAGGCGCCGCGGCGCGACATGAGCGGCGAATCCGGCGGGTCGGGCGGCGGTCACTAGGTTCTGTCGGTAGGGGCGGATACCGTCACGGCGTGGCCAGGGGTGGATCGAAAGCGCGTCCGCAGTATCGCTGTTCGGAATGTCAGCACATCACCCCGAAATGGGTCGGTCGCTGCGCCGAGTGCGGCACCTGGGGCACTGTCGACGAAGTAGCCGTCCTGGCCGCGGTGAACGGCGTCCCGCTGCGCGGCGCGGTCGCACCCAGTTCGCCCGCCGTGCCCATCAGCTCCATCGATCCCGGCCGCACCCGCCACTACCCCACCGGTGTGGACGAACTGGACCGGGTGCTCGGCGGCGGTCTGGTGCCCGGTTCGGTGACGCTGATCGCCGGCGATCCCGGCATCGGAAAGTCGACCCTGCTGCTGGAGGTCGCCCACCGGTGGGCGAATCCGGACCGGCGCGCCCTGTACCTCTCGGGTGAGGAGTCGGCCGGACAGATCAGGCTTCGGGCCGAACGCACGGGGTGCACCAACGACGACGTGTATCTGGCCGCCGAATCGGACCTGCAGGTCGCCCTCGGCCACATCGACGCGGTGCGCCCCAGCCTGGTCGTCGCCGATTCCGTGCAGACGATGTCGACGGCCGAGGCCGACGGCGTCACCGGCGGCGTCACCCAGGTGCGCGCCGTCACGAGCGCGCTCACCGCGTACGCGAAATCCTCCGGTGTCGCGATGATCCTGGTCGGCCATGTCACCAAGGACGGCGCGATCGCGGGACCCCGGTCGCTGGAGCATCTCGTCGACGTGGTGTTGCACTTCGAAGGTGACCGCACCTCCGCGCTGCGCATGGTCCGCGGCGTCAAGAACCGGTTCGGCGCCGCCGACGAGGTCGGCTGTTTTCTCATGCACGACAGCGGGATCGAGTGCGTGGCCGACCCCTCGGGACTGTTCCTCGACCAGCGGCCTGCGGCGGTGCCCGGCACCGCCGTCACGGTCACCCTGGACGGCAAACGCCCGCTCATCGGCGAGGTGCAGGCCCTGGTGGGCACACCGACGGCGGGTACGCCGCGCCGCGCCGTGAGCGGTATCGACTCCGCGCGGGCCGCCATGATCGGGGCCGTGCTGGAGAAGCGCGCCCGGCTCAAGGTTGGCGTCTGCGACATCTACCTGTCGACCGTCGGCGGCATGCGTCTCACCGACCCGTCGTCCGATCTCGCGGTGGCGCTGGCGATCGCCTCGGCATACCTCGACATCGCTATGCCCACGTCGGCGGTGGCCATCGGCGAAGTCGGCCTCGCGGGCGATCTGCGCCGCGTCAGCGGGACCGAACGGCGACTCGCCGAGGCCGCGCGGCTGGGTTTCACCACCGCCGTCGTACCCGCCGAGGTGACTTCGGCGCCGGCGGGGTTACGGGTGATCACGGCCGACACCATCACCGCCGCACTGCGGGTTCTGCGCGACATCCGCGAAGAGGTGGCCAGGAACGACGGTCCCGGGGAGAATCGATGGCCGTGAAGTCCGGCCGCTCCGCGCGCAACGTGGTACAGCTGGCGCGCCCCACCCTGCGGGAAACCCTGGGGCGGCTGGCGCCCGGCACCCCGCTGCGCGACGGGTTGGAACGCATCCTCCGCGGCCGCACCGGCGCCCTCATCGTGCTCGGCTACGACGACAGCGTCGAGGCGATCTGCGACGGCGGCTTTGCGCTGGACATCCGGTACGCACCCACCCGGCTGCGCGAACTGTCCAAGATGGACGGCGCGGTGGTGCTCTCCAGCGACGGCAACCACATCCTGCGCGCCAACGTACAGCTGGTGCCGGATCCGTCCATCCCCACCGACGAATCGGGCACCAGGCACCGCTCGGCGGAACGCACCGCCATCCAGACCGGATATCCCGTCGTCTCGGTCAGCCACTCGATGAGCATCGTCACGGTCTACGTGGCAGGCGAACGACACGTCGTACCCGATTCCGCCACCATCCTGTCCCGGGCCAACCAGACCATCGCCACCCTGGAGCGCTACAAATCCCGTCTCGACGAGGTGAGCAGGCAGCTGTCCACGGCCGAGATCGAGGACTTCGTGACGCTGCGCGACGTGATGACTGTGGCGCAACGGCTGGAGATGGTGCGCCGGATCAGTCTGGAGATCGACGCCGACGTGGTCGAGCTGGGTACCGACGGCCGGCAACTCAAACTGCAGCTGGAGGAGCTGGTCGGCGACAACGACACCGCGCGGGAACTGATCGTCCGCGACTACCACGCCAACCCCGACCCGCCGACCGCTGCACAGGTCAGTGCCACGCTCGATGAGCTGGACACCCTCTCGGACACCGAACTGCTCGACTTCACCACCCTGGCAAGGGTTTTCGGGTATCCGTCGACGCCGGAGGCCCAGGATTCGGCGATGAGCTCACGCGGCTACCGCGCCATGGCGGGCATTCCCCGGCTGCAGTTCGCCCACGTCGACCTGCTGGTGCGCTCATTCGGCTCGCTGCAGGGACTGCTGGCGGCCAGCGCCGACGACCTCCAGTCGGTGGACGGCATCGGATCGATGTGGGCGCGACACATCAGGGAAGGCCTGTCCCTGCTGGCCGAGTCTACGATCGCCGACCGCCTGGCCTGAGCCGGGCGATCGATCAGTTGCCGACGGGAGGCCCCGGCAGCGTGGGCGCACCGTCGGCCGGTCCGTGCGCGCCGTCGACCGGTGCGGGTGCGGCGAGGATGAACGGCACGGCGGCCGACCGCAGATTGCCCAGCTGGACGATGAGGTTGTACGTTCCCGGCCCGATCGGCTGACGCGGCAGCGGGCATTGCGGCGCAGAACCCATCCCGGTCCAGGTGACCTCCGTCGTCACCTGCTCACCGGGGTTGAACGTCTTGACCAATGTCTCGTTGGACGGCGCGCAGTCCAGGTTCGACCACAACCGCGTGTTGTCCAGCGAGTAGACGTACGCGGCGAGCACCGCCGCGCCGACGTCGCGCTGGCAGGCGACCAGTCCGATGTTGGTGACCACCATCGTGAACTTGGGCTGATCGCCCACGACGTACTCGGGTTGGCTGGTGATGCCCTTGACGGCCAGCGTCGAATCCGGGCAGTCGTCGCCTTCCTTGAGGACAGGGGGTGGCAGCACCGCAGCGGTGGGCGTCGGAGTCACGGGCGCCTGCGCGGCCGGGGGCACGACGGGCGTCTTGACCTCAGGGTTCTCCCCCGGCAGCGGTGTGGGCGGCGCGGCCGTGGCGGTATCCGGGGTGGCGGCGGGATTGTCGTCGGTCGAGGTCTTCGCGCCCGACGTGTTGACGACGACCAACACCACGATCGCGGCGATGACACCGATGACGAGTACCGCCATACCCAACGCGAGAGCCCTGCGCCGCCAATAGATCTGCGTGGGCAACGGGCCATGCGGTTCCAGATCCAACACGGTTTCACGGTAAGGCCAGGTCACGCCCAGTTGTCCGACCCGGCCCGGCGTGTCGCGCGTTAGCTTTCGCCGATGTCGCCCAGATAATCGCGCAGGACGACTTTGCCGTCTGACAACTGGTAGGTCACCCCGACGATCGCCAGGTTGCCCTCGGCGATCCGCTCAGCGATCGCCCCCGAGCGATGGTTGAGGCGTTCGGCGGTTTCCTTGACGTGTTTGGCCTCGAATTCGTCGACCCGGCTGAGCCCCTCCTGACGTCCGAGCAGGATCGACGGCGCGACCCGCTCCACCACGTCACGCACGTACCCGCCGGGCACCGCGCCGCCGTCGAGCGCCGACAGCGTCGCCTTCACCGCGCCGCAGCTGTCGTGACCGAGGACGACGATGAGCGGGACGTTGAGGACGCTTACCGCGTACTCGATCGAACCGAGCACCGCCGAGTCGATGACGTGGCCGGCGGTCCGCACCACGAACATGTCGCCGAGGCCCTGATCGAAGATGATCTCGGCGGCGACACGGCTGTCGGCGCAGCCGAACACCACGGCGGTCGGTTTCTGTTCGGCCGCGAGGCTGGCGCGATGGTCGATACTCTGGCTGGGGTGTTCAGGCTGGCCGGCAACGAAACGCTCGTTACCCTCCTTCAGTGCCTTCCACGCGCTCACCGGGTTTGAATTTGGCATGGCATACATTATGCCGTACGTCACAGTCATGATCGATTCAGGGGAGTTGGTCGCGTGGTTCGGCCACGCGCAACGCGACCTGGCATGGCGCCGACCAGGGGTGACGGCGTGGCAGATCCTGGTCAGCGAGTTCATGCTGCAGCAGACTCCGGTGGCCCGGGTCGAGCCCATCTGGCTGGACTGGGTGGCGCGCTGGCCCACTCCATCGGCGACGGCCGCAGCCGGCCCTGCGGACGTCCTGCGCGCCTGGGGGAAGCTCGGCTATCCGAGGCGGGCCAAGCGGTTGCACGAATGCGCGACGGTCATCGCAACCGATCACGATGACGTCGTTCCCTCGGATGTCGAGACGCTGCTGAGTCTGCCAGGGGTGGGGGCCTACACGGCACGGGCGATCGCCTGTTTCGCTTATCGCCAGCGGGTGCCCGTGGTCGACACCAACGTCCGACGGGTGGTCGCCAGGGCCGTGCACGGCCGCGCCGACGCCGCGTCGGCGAGCGTGCGGGACCTGGCCGACGTCGAAACGCTGCTACCCAGTGGGCCGGATGCGCCGGTGTTCTCGGCCGCACTCATGGAACTCGGCGCGACGGTGTGCACCGCGCGCACGCCTCGGTGCGGGCTGTGTCCGCTGAGCAGGTGTGCCTGGCGCGGGCTCGGCTACCCGCCGGGCACGCCGGCACGTCGCGTCCAGCGTTATGCGGGCACCGACCGGCAGGTGCGCGGCCGTCTGCTGGACATCCTGCGGGACAGTTCGGCGCCGGTCAGCCGCGCGCGGCTCGACACCGCCTGGCCCGCCGACCCCGCCCAGCGCGACCGGGCGCTCGACTCACTGCTGGTCGACGGTCTGGTGGAGCAGACGGGCGACGGTCGCTACGCGCTGTGCGGCGAAGGCGGCGATGCCGGCGCACTCCCCTGACGCCGAGCGCACGGTTGTTGTACGCAAACCGCGCCGGTGAACAGCCGTGCACTCGGCGCACGTCGCGTCAGGCCGTCGTGGCGTACGCCGAATCGTCTCGCGCGAAGCGGCGCCGGTAGTCCGACGGCGTGACGCCGATGACCCGGCGGAAGTGGTGCCGCAGCAATGTCGACGTGCCGAAACCGGACCGATCGGCGATGCGGTCGATGTCCAGGTCGGTCTCCTCCAGCATCCGGCGCGCATAGAGCACCCGTTGATCGGTCACCCACTGCATCGGCGTGGTTCCCGTCTCCTCGACGAAACGACGGGCGAACGTGCGCGTGGACATCGCGGCGCGTTTGGCGAGCGTCGCCACGGTGTGCGGCTTCTCGAGGTTGGACAGGATCCAGTCGAGCTGCGGCGCGAAACCGTCCGAGCATCGAACCGGAATGGGCTGGTCGATGTACTGCCGCTGACCGCCGTCGCGCTGCGGGGGCACCACCATGCGGCGGGCGATCGTATTGGTCACCGCGCTGCCCAGTTCGCGGCGGACCAGGTGCAGGCAGGCGTCGATACCCGCGGCCGTCCCGGCGCTGGTGATCAGATTGCCGTCGTCGACGTAGAGGACGTTGCGGTCGACCTTGGCGGTGGGATACAGCCGTGCGAGTTCGGCGGCGTGCATCCAGTGCGTCGTGCATGCGCGCCCGTCGAGCAGTCCGGCTGCGCCGACGACGAACGCACCCGAGCAGACCGTGAGGATGATCGATCCCGCGGCCGCAGCGGTCCGCAGGGCCTCGAGCGCCTCGGGCGGATAGTTCTCGACGGGGCCGCTGATCGCGGGGACGGCGACCAGGTCCGCGCCGACGAGTGAGCTGAAGTCGTGATCGGGGGTCAGCCATGCGCCGACGGAGGTTCGTAGCGGTTTTCCCGCCTCCGGTCCGCACACCTTGAAATCGAAATTGGGTACGCCGTCGTTGGATCGATCGATGCCGAAGACCTCACAGACGACTCCGAACTCGAACACCGCGACGCCATCGAGCACCATTGCCGAGACACTGTTGAGCATGGCAGCATTTTATCCTGAGGTGTCGCCCCTGCCACTGTTGGCGGTATTTATATGGGAGAAGGATTACTGCCATGACTACCGCGATGTCCTTGCTCATCCTGATCGCCCCATTCGTGCTCGCCGCCACGCTGAGCTGGGCCGCCCACCGCGCCCACATCTTGCGGTTCCGGCGTGACGGCTTTCCCGTCGCAGGCCCGATGGCCGGCCGATTCGCCGATGACGACCGCGACGCGCTCCGCATCGAGCACGACCTCGACGCCGTGCGCAGCCGCTTCGAACACCACCCGTCGTGGCCGAGTTCAGGCGCGACCGGCGAACGTCGCTAAGAACGATTCGACGTGCAGGCGGAAGACCTCCGCCTGCTCGTCATGGATGAGATGACCGGCCCCGGCGACGCGCATATACGTTGTCCGGTGGCCGGTTTCGTGCATCTGACGCATCTGCCCCGGCGGGGTCACCGAGTTCGCCGCCTCCAGCAGCAGTGCCGGAACACGCACCGCACGCCACTGGACCCAGTAGTCCCTCGTACCCCACTCCGCGGCGATCCGGATCCATTCGCGGGGGTGACCGTGCAACCGCCAGCCGATGGCGGTGCGGTCGAAAGCCTCCAGGAAATACCGCCCGGCAACCGGCCCGAACTGGTCGAGGACCTGCTGCTCAGCGGTGAACTCGGCGGGCAGCGCCTGCAACCACGGCTCCCAGGGACCGGTGGTGCGGCCCCGGAAATCCGGCGCCATATCCTCCACGACCAGCGCCCGGACCAGATCCGGCCGCGCCGCGGCCAGACACCAGCCGTGCAATGCGCCCATCGAATGGCCGACGATCACCGCCGGACGGTCCAGCGCGCCGACCGCGTCCGCGAGGTCGTCGACGAACCGCTCCGTGCTGATCGGGTGCGGGTCGGCGACGTCACGCCCCCGGTGCCACGGGGCATCGTAGGTGTACACCTCACCGCAGCGCGCCAACCAGGACACCTGCCGCGACCACGTGCTTCCCCGCCCCATCAGACCGTGGACCAGCACGATCGGGTCGCCTCGACCGCCCCGCACGGTAAGGGATGCAGGGTCCATGCCGCCATCTTGCACCCCCCGCGGGGTAGCCTGGCCGCATGCCCGTGGTGAAGATCAACGCAATCGAGGTGCCGCCGGACGCCGGTGCCGAATTGGAGAAGCGGTTCGCGCACCGCGCACACGCCGTCGACAACCAGCCCGGCTTTCTCGGCTTCCAGCTGCTGCGCCCCGTCAAGGGCGAGGATCGCTACTTCGTCGTGACCCAGTGGGAGTCCGAGGAGGCCTTCCAGGCGTGGGCCACCGGACCGGCCATCGAGGCTCACAAGGGCCAGCAAGCCAAACCCGTCGCCACCGGAGCGTCGCTGCTGGAGTTCGAGGTCGTGTTGGACGTTGCCGGTTCTAGCACGAAGGCCTAAGGGCTTCCGTACGTTCCACCGCGCGGCAGCGCTGCTCTGCAGCGCGGTGGTGGTGGCCGCCCTGGTCGACGGCTGCGGTCCGGCCGCCACCCCGCCCGCGAACGCCGGCGATTTCGGCGTGCGCATCAGCACCAACACCCCGCAGGGTGTGCGCGCCAAACAGGTGATGGACATGCTCAACTCCGACTGGCCGATCGGGCCCGTCGGAGTCAAAACGCTGGCTACCCCCGACACCGTCGACTACATCAGCCAGGTGATGGACGGAATGTGGTGGGAGCGGCCGTACACCGTCACCGGCGTCGAGATCGGCGCCGGCTCGGCGACATTGCACCTGCTGACCTCCTACGGCGCCCAGCAGGACATCGAACTGCAGACCGACGACGCGACGATGGTCAACAAGTTCGTCGTCACCACCCACACGCCGCCGGTGCACTCATGGGCCGACGTCGACGCGGCGCTCTCGCGATCCGGAGCGCGCTACTCCTACCGCGTGTCGAAGGTGGTCAACGGCCGCTGCGAACAGCTGGCAGGCACCAACACCGCCGAATCCCTGCCGCTGGCATCGATTTTCAAGCTGTATGTGCTGTACGCCGTCGCCGAGTCGGTCAGGTCCGGCACGCTCGCGTGGGACGACGAGCTGATCATCACCGACGAGGCGAAGGCCGTCGGATCGTCGGCGTTCGACACGATGCCCGAGGGCACCAGGATCTCGGTCCGCACGGCAGCGGCCAAGATGATCGCCAACAGCGACAATATGGCCACCGACCTGCTCATCGGCCGGGTCGGCACCAAGGCCGTCGAAGAGGCGCTCGCCGATGCCGGCCATCACGATCCCGCCAGCATGGTGCCGTTTCCCACCATGCACGAACTCTTCTCGATCGGCTGGGGTGAGCCGGATCTGCGCGAGCAGTGGAAGGACGCCACCCCGGAGGCCAGGGCGGAGCTGCTCAAGGAGACGAGTTCACGCCCCTACGAACCGGATCCGTTGCGCACCCACACCCCCGCGTCGGCGTACGGCGCCGAATGGTACGGCAGCGCCGAGGACATCTGCCGGGTGCACGCCGCGCTGCAGCAGGGCGCGGTGGGTCCCGCCGCACCCGTCCGCGACATCATGTCCGAGATCCCCGGCATCGACCTCGACAGGGCACGCTGGCCATACATCGGCGCCAAGGCCGGCAATCTCCCCGGCGAACTCACCTTCAGCTGGTATGCCGTGGACCGCACCGGGCAGCCGTGGGTGGTGAGCCTGCAGACCAACTGGCCGCGGTTCCACGGCCCGCAGACGGGCGGCTGGCTGATGTCGATCATCAAGCAGATGTTCGCGCTGATCCCCATGGGCGGGGACTGACCCCCGGCGGACGCCGTGCCCTAGTTCCGCACGGTCCAGGCATGCCCACGGAAGTGCATCACCGTGCGGCTGGCCGGCGAGATGTCGACGCGCCAGAACGACTTCGGCGGTGCGTCGAGCGCGATGAGGATCGCCGCGCGGATCACCGCGGGATGGGTGACGGCGACCAGCCGGCCACGCTGCGCGCTCACCGCGGTGAGCCAGCCGCGCACCCGGTCGATCAGTGCGACGACCGACTCGCCGCCGTGCGGTGCCCGGCTGACGTCGGTGAGCCAGATGGCGAGTTCGGCGGGCCGGACACCGCCGAGCACGTCGCCGCGCCATCGTCCGCAGTCCAGATCGGCCAGCCGCGGATCGACGGTGGCCGCCAGACCGAGCAGTTCGGCGGTCTGGCGGGTCCGCTTCTCGGGTCCGCACACCGCGACGTCGAACGGACCCAGCTCGACCGATGCGTCGGCCTGGCGGTGCCCGAGGGAGTTCAGTGGCTCGTCGGTCGGAAATCGTCCGGCCGACATCGCATCCGTCATGGCGTGCGACACCAGCGTCAGCCGGACGACCTCGCTCACGCTGAAGCGCTCACCTCACGCCGCCGTCCGTCGAGTAGCCGGGAGACCGACGCCGCGAACACCAGCCCGATGGTTGCCCACATCACGACCTGCGTACCGAGGGCGAACAGCCGGAACTCGTAGAGATCGTCGGCGGGGAAGCCCTCGTAGATGATGTTGCCCGCGTCGTCACGCAGCGGTCCGGGCGTCTCATCGATGGTCGGCATGACGAGCATGACCACGGCGAGCGCGACGATGTAGGCCCCTGCCGCGGCCAGCGTGGCGTTCCACGCCCCCAGCCGCGGAGCCAGCCTGCGGCCCAGGACCACCGCGCCCACGAGCACCGCCGCCGACAGCACGACCATCAGCAGGTAGAGCAGTGTGCGCTGCTGGATGGTGCCGTCGAGGCTGACGGCGGGAGGGTTGGGCGGGTACTTCAGCGCCGGCACGATCCACAACGCCAGCAGCATGCCCCCGGCGATCAGCACCGACAGCGCCCGGGCGGACAGTTCGCCGAAGCGTCCGTAGGCCGCACAGAAGACGACGGCGAACAGCGCACCCATCGCGACGCTGAACCCCAGCACCCCGAAGCCCATCCCTATGTTGGCCTGCACTCCTCGGGTGAACAGCTCCACGCCGTGCTCGTGACCGCCGTGCGCAGCCTCATGCGCGGCACTGATGCCGTCCTCGTAGGCGATTGCCCGGTCGATCACGGGTTCGACGAAGATCCGCGCGAACAGGAACGCCAGCACACCTGCCAGGGCGCCGGCCAGAAGGCCGCGCCCGATGATTCGCTTTTCCATTGTTTCGCCTGCAACCGATCAGTGGCAGGGGAACCCGAGCAGATGGCGTGCGTCGTGCACGAATTCGTGCACGTAGGTATTACTGCCGAATACCGATGTCGCGCCTTGATCCATGCCGATGAAATACAGCAGCACCAGCGCCAGGACTGCCGTCAGCGTCAGCCACAGTGCGGCCTTGGTGGCCGACAGTTCCAGCGTGCGTGTCCGGTGAGCGTCGGGGGTGGTCAATTTCGAGTCCTTTCCGGGATGTCGCGTCCCAGACCGAAGGTGTGGCAGGCGGCGGGTCTGACTGTGCACAGTGGCGCGACCGTTCTGGATTCCCACCAGATTCCGTCGCCTACCGATTACTTGTGCATCGTAATCCCCGGACCCGGGTCGCGCCCCGGTTACCGTCACCGCTGAGACGGGAACGGACCGTCACCCATATGGGTGACGGTCCGTCCCGGTGGTGCGGTTGACTACTCGGCGGCCGTCTTGGCCAGGTCCTGCTCGCCGGCCGCCTTCGACTTCGGTGCGCCGGAGAAGGTGAACCGGGCGTCCTCGCCGGGGCCCTCACCGTCCCAGTTCTCGACGTCGACGGTGACGAGCTGGCCGGGGCCGACCTCCTCGAAGAGGATCTTCTCCGAGAGCTGGTCTTCGATCTCACGCTGGATCGTGCGACGCAGCGGCCGCGCACCGAGCACGGGGTCGAATCCGCGCTTGGCCAGCAGCGACTTGGCCTTGTCGGTCAGGTCCATCGCCATGTCCTTGGCCTTGAGCTGGTTGCCGACGCGACCGATCATCAGGTCGACCATCTTGATGATCTCGTCCTGGGTGAGCTGGTGGAAGACGATGATGTCGTCGATGCGGTTGAGGAACTCGGGGCGGAAGTGTTTCTTCAGCTCGTCGTTGACCTTCTGCTTCATCCGCTCGTAGTTGTTCTCGCCACCACCCTGGGTGAAGCCGAGACCGACCGCCTTGCTGATGTCGCTCGTACCGAGGTTCGACGTGAAGATCAACACCGTGTTCTTGAAGTCGACGGTGCGACCCTGGCCGTCGGTGAGACGACCGTCCTCCAGGACCTGCAACAGGCTGTTGTAGATCTCCTGGTGAGCCTTCTCGATCTCGTCGAACAGCACCACGCTGAACGGCTTGCGACGCACCTTCTCGGTGAGCTGCCCGCCCTCTTCGTAGCCGACGTAGCCAGGAGGCGCACCGAACAGCCGCGACGCGGTGAAGCGGTCGTGGAACTCGCCCATGTCGATCTGGATGAGCGCGTCGTCGTCGCCGAACAGGAAGTTGGCCAGCGCCTTGGACAGCTCGGTCTTACCGACACCGGACGGGCCGGCGAAGATGAACGAGCCCGACGGGCGCTTGGGATCCTTCAGCCCGGCGCGGGTGCGGCGGATGGCCTTAGAAACTGCGCGGACGGCATCTTCTTGCCCGATGATCCGCTTGTGCAGCTCGTCTTCCATCCGGAGCAGACGGGTGGTCTCCTCCTCGGTCAGTTTGAACACGGGGATGCCGGTCCAGTTGCCCAGCACCTCGGCGATCTGCTCGTCGTCGACCTCCGCGACCACGTCGAGGTCACCGGAGCGCCACTGCTTCTCCCGCTCGGCACGCTGCGCGACGAGTTGCTTCTCACGGTCGCGCAGATTGGCGGCCTTCTCGAAGTCCTGCGCGTCGATCGCCGATTCCTTCTCGCGGCGCGCATCGGCGATCTTCTCGTCGAATTCGCGCAGGTCTGGCGGCGCGGTCATGCGGCGGATCCGCATCCGGGCACCGGCCTCGTCGATGAGGTCGATGGCCTTGTCCGGCAGGAACCGGTCGTTGATGTAGCGGTCGGCCAGGGTGGCCGCGGCGACGATCGCGCTGTCGGTGATAGACACGCGGTGGTGCGCCTCGTACCGGTCGCGCAAACCCTTGAGGATCTCGACGGTGTGCTCGACGGTCGGCTCACCGACCTGCACCGGCTGGAACCGGCGCTCCAGCGCGGCGTCCTTCTCGATGTACTTGCGGTACTCGTCGAGCGTGGTGGCGCCGATCGTCTGCAGTTCCCCACGGGCCAGCTTGGGCTTGAGGATGCTCGCGGCGTCGATGGCGCCCTCGGCGGCACCCGCACCCACGAGCGTGTGCAGCTCGTCGATGAACAGGATGATGTCGCCGCGGGTGTTGATCTCCTTGAGCACCTTCTTGAGGCGCTCCTCGAAGTCACCGCGGTAGCGGCTGCCCGCGACCAGCGAGCCCAGGTCGAGCGTGTAGAGCTGCTTGTCCTTCAGCGTCTCGGGGACCTCGCCGTGCACGATGGCCTGCGCCAGACCCTCGACGACGGCGGTCTTGCCGACGCCGGGCTCNNAGCACCGGGTTGTTCTTGGTGCGGCGGCTCAGCACCTGCATGACCCGCTCGATTTCCTTCTCGCGGCCGATGACCGGGTCGAGTTTGCCTTCCATGGCGGCGGCGGTCAGGTTACGGCCGAACTGGTCGAGCACCAGGGAGGTCGACGGATTGCCCGTCTCGCCGCCGCGGCCGCCGGTGCCGGCTTCCGCAGCCTCTTTGCCCTGGTAGCCGGAGAGCAGCTGGATGACCTGCTGGCGCACCCGGGTCAGTTCGGCGCCGAGCTTGACCAGCACCTGGGCGGCGACGCCTTCACCCTCACGGATCAGGCCGAGCAGAATATGTTCGGTGCCGATGTAGTTGTGGCCGAGTTGCAGCGCCTCGCGCAGGCTCAGCTCCAGCACCTTCTTGGCGCGCGGGGTGAACGGGATGTGACCGGACGGCGCCTGCTGACCCTGGCCGATGATCTCCTCGACCTGGCTGCGCAC
>JAFDWN010000019.1:0-54244 GCA_018268465.1 Actinomycetota bacterium | reverse complement strand
AGCAGGATGTGCTCGGTGCCGATGTAGTTGTGGTTGAGCATCCGGGCTTCTTCTTGAGCCAGGACGACAACCCGACGCGCACGGTCGGTGAATCTCTCGAACATCGGTGTTTACCTGCTCTCCATCGGTAACACGGCGCAGCGCGCGTACGACACGCTCCGTGCCTGCCGTCCACTCTAATGGGCGGCGGCTCCGGGCGCGGTGGTTGGCGGTCCATCCACCCGGCGCCGACACGGCAGGCGAACCGGCCGCCGCGGCCCCTTTTTCCCGGTGCGGCAGTTGAACCAACGCCGCAGCGGGACGAATCGTTTCCGTGACACCGCCGTGGTGAGTTCGCCACGAGCGAAAGACACGACCGGCGCCTCCCGCGGAGGCGCCGGTCGTGGTGAGGCAGTGTCAGGTGGCGGCGTGAAATGCGTCGATGACGTCGGCGGGAATGCGCCCGCGGGTCGAGACATTGTGGCCGTTTCGGCGGGCCCATTCCCGGATGGCGGCGCTCTGTTCACGGTCGATGGCTCCGCGTCCGCGTCCGGGGGTTACGGCACGCCCACGCCTGCGACCACCGACCCGGCGGCCGGCTTCAACCCATTGCTTGAGGTCGTTTCGCAACTTCGCGGCATTCTTGTTAGAAAGGTCGATCTCATAGCTCACCCCGTCGAGGCCGAATTCGACGGTCTCGTCGGCGGTGCCGACACCGTCGAAATCGTCGACCAAAGTGACGGTGACCTTCTTCGCCATTACCTCACTGGACCCTTCTGCCTGTGCATTGGTTAACTCGAACCCACGATCCAATGTGCCATAGGAACGCTGGCCGTTCAACAATGACGCGACAGCGCCAGTTCAGTTGATGTGCCGCCGCACAATGGGGAACAAAACGGTCTCTCGAATTGACAGTCCGGTAAGTGCCATCAACAGCCGATCGATACCCATTCCCGTTCCGGTAGTCGGCGGCATCCCATACTCCAATGCGGCGAGGAAATCCTCGTCCAGCAGCATTGCCTCGTCATCGCCAGCGGCGGCCGCCCGCGCCTGCGCCTCGAAGCGCTCGCGCTGGATCACCGGGTCGATGAGTTCTGAGTACCCGGTGGCCAACTCGAATCGCCGCACGTACAGATCCCACTTCTCCGTCACGCCGGGAATGCTGCGATGGGCCCGGGTGAGCGGGGTCGTCTCGACCGGAAAGTCGCGGACGAATGTGGGCGCCCACAGTGTGTTGCCCACAGCGTGCTCCCAGAGTTCCTCGACGAGTTTCCCGTGTCCATACCCGCGATCTCTGGGAATCTCGACTTCGAGCCGATCTGCGATGCGCCACAACTCCTCGGCAGATGTATCCGGTGTGATCTGCACATCCAGCGCCTCGGACAGTGACGGGTACATTTCCACCGTCGCCCATTGACCGTCCAGATCGTAGGTGGTGCCATCAGGCAATGGCACCTGACGGGTACCGATCGCCTCATCGGCGACCTCCTGAATAATCTCCCGCGTCACCGTGGCAGAATCGTTGTAGTCGCCGTATGCCTGATATGTCTCCAACATGGCGAATTCGGGCGAATGCGTCGAATCGGCGCCTTCGTTTCGGAACACCCGATTCAGTTCGAAGACCCGCTCGAAACCGCCGACCAAGCATCTCTTGAGGAACAGTTCCGGCGCGATGCGCAGGTACAGATCGGTGTCGAGCGCGTTGGAGTGGGTGACGAACGGGCGCGCCGCGGCACCACCGGCCAACGTCTGCAATATCGGGGTCTCGACCTCGAGGAAACCGCGCCTCTCCAGCGCCGAACGCACGGCGCGCACCACGGCGACGCGCTGCCTGGCGATGGTGCGCGCCTCGGGACGCACGATCAGATCGACATAGCGCTGGCGGACGCGTGACTCCTCGCTCATCTCCTTGTGCGCCACGGGCAGCGGCCGCAGCGCCTTGGACGCCATCTGCCACGAATCGGCCAGCACCGACAGTTCGCCCCGCCGTGAACTGATCACCTCGCCGTGGACGAAGACGATGTCGCCGAGGTCGACGTCACTCTTCCAGCGGTCCAGGGAATCCTGGCCGACCTGCGCCAGGCTGATCATCGCCTGCAGCTGCGTGCCGTCGCCCTCCTGCAACGTGGCGAAACACAGCTTGCCGGAATTGCGGGCGAACACCACCCTGCCCGCGACACCGACGACCTCCCCGGTCTCCGCGCCGGTCGGTAGGTCCGGATGGGCGGCGCGAACCTCGGCAAGGGTGTGGGTTCGGGCGACGTCGACGGGATACGGTTCGCGGCCCTCCGCGAGGAGCCGGTCCCGTTTGGCCTGCCGGATCCGGAACTGCTCGGGAATGTCGGCCCCGTCGTGCAGCGATTCGCCGCTCGTGGGCTGCTCTGCGCCGTCCTCCGCTGGTGTCACGAGGTGCCAGCTTAAATGAACCCATGGTTCCCGCAGTCGACGCCGACAGCGTCACCGCCCTGGCCGCCGAGCCACTGGACTGGCGATTCAAGGGATTGCCCGCCTCATGGTGGGGCCGAACCCCCGCCGAGGTCTGCCACCGGGCGCCGAACCTGTTCGACGCCGGACCGGTGTCCCCGGTGTGCGTACTCAGCGCGAGCGCGCTCGCGCACAACCTCAGCACGATGGCCCGCTGGTGCCGGCGGCACAAGGTGGAGCTGGCGCCGCACGGTAAGACGCATATGGCGCCGCAACTCGCCGAACGCCAACTGGGCGCGGGGGCGAGCGCGATCACCGTCGCGACGATCAGCCAGGCCCGCACCTTCCGCGCGTTCGGGGTGCGCGACATCGTCCTCGCCAACGAGCTGGTGGACCCGGCGGGGCTGCGCTGGCTCGCCGGCGAGATGGCCGCCGACGCGGCATTCGGCCTGACATGCTGGGTCGACTCGGTGCGCGGGGTGGAGCTGATGTCCGAGGCGCTGGGCGCCGCCGGCGCCGCCCGGCCGGTGGACGTCTGTGTCGAGGTGGGTATGGCGGGCGGCCGCACCGGATGCCGCGACGCCGCCACCGTCGACGCGGTGGCACGAGCCGCGGCCGCATCGCCCCTGCTGCGGCTGGTGGGTGTGGCCGGCTACGAGGCCGCCCTGGGCCACGACGTGACCGGGGCGGCGATCGCCGATGTGGCCGGCTACCTCGCCGATGTGCGCGCCGCCGTGGTGCGGCTGGCGGACACCTTCGAAGGTGAGCACGTGATCGTCACCGCCGGCGGCAGCACCTATTTCGACACGGTGGCCGAGGTGCTCACCGGCGGCTGGCCGGCCGGGCTGTCGGTGCGCACGATCCTGCGCAGCGGGTGCTACCTGACCCACGACGACGGGCTGTACCTGCGGACCTCACCGCTGGCCAGAACGGGCCTGACGGTCTCGTCGCAGCTGCGGCCGGCGATGAGTGTCTGGGCCCAGGTCATCTCGACGCCCGAACCGGGTCTCGCAGTGGTGGGGATGGGCCGCCGCGACGTGTCGTACGACCAGGACCTCCCCGTCCCCTACGGATTGTCCGGGCGCGTCACCAAACTCAACGACCAGCACGCCTACCTGCACCTGGGCCCCGACGACGACGTGCGCGTGGGAATGTGGCTGCAGTTCGGCATCTCGCACCCGTGCACGGTGTTCGACAAGTGGCCGATGATCCCTGTGCTCGACCACGACAACCGCGTGGTCGAGCTCATCAGGACGTTCTTCTGACCGTGCGACCCGCCGGGGCTACTTACCGCCCTTGCGCCTGTTGTACACGTCGAACCCGACCGCGGCCAGCAGCACCAGGCCCTTGATCACCTGCTGGACGTCGCTGCCGATGCCGAGGATCGACATGCCGTTGTTGAGCACACCGAGCACGAGACCGCCGACGATGGCGCCGAGTACAGTGCCCACGCCGCCGCTCGACGATGCGCCGCCGATGAACGCCGCCGCGATGGCCTCGAGTTCGAAGTTGATTCCCGCCTGCGGTGTCGCGGAGTTGAGCCGGGCGGCGAACAGCAGACCGGCGACCGCGGCCAGCGCACCCATGTTGACGAACACCAAGAGGGTGATCCGCTTGTTGCGGATCCCGGAAAGCTGTGCCGCCGCGGCATTTCCACCGACCGCGTACACCTGGCGCCCCAGCACCGTGTTGCGCATGACGAATGCGTAGGCCAGCGTCAGCACCACCAGGATGATGCCGACGATCGGCACGCCGCGATAGCTCGCCAGCAGCAGCGTCACCGCGGCCAGCGCCGCGACGATCGCCGCACACTTGCCGATGAACAGCGGTGTGCTCAGAACCTGCTGGCCGTACCGGATCTGGGAGCGCCGGCGGCGGATCTGCGTGACCAGCGCGGCGACCATCATGACGCCGCCCAGGATGACGGTGGGCCAGTGGTAGACACTGTTGACGCCGATCTCGGGCAGGAAGCCGCTGGAGACCTGTTCCAGTCCCTGCGGCATGGGCGCGATGGACTGCCCCTCCAGCAGATACTGGGTGGCACCGCGGAACACCAGCATGCCCCCGAGCGTCACGATGAACGACGGGATGCCGACGTAGGCGATCCAAAAGCCCTGCCACGCACCGATCAGCGCCCCGATGCCCACGCAGAGCACCACCGCGAGCGGCCATGGCATGTTGTGCGTGACCATCAGCACCGCCGACGTCGCACCGATGAAGCCGGCGATCGATCCGACCGACAGGTCGATGTGGCCGGAGATGATCACGATCACCATGCCGATGGCCAGAACGAGGATGTAGCCGTTCTGCTGGATGATGTTGGTGACGTTGAGCGGTTTGAGCAGGATGCCGTCCGTCCAGACCTGGAACAGCAGCACGATCGCGCACAGCGCCACCACCATGCCCGACTGGCGGACATGTGCCATCAGGAATGTCGTGATCCGGCTCCACGGGGACGGCTGCTGTGGGGGTGCGCCCTGCGGCGTATCCGGGGCGACCGGATCCTGCGGTGTCTGTTCGACGGTGGTGGTCACTGGGTTCGTCCCTTCATCATGTAACGCATCAAGGTCTCCTGGGTCGCGTCGGCGCGGGACACCTCACCGGTGAGCCTGCCCTCGTTGAGGGTGTAGATGCGGTCGCAAAGACCAAGCAGCTCAGGCAGTTCGGAGGAGATGACGATGACCGCCTTGCCGCGTGCCGCGAGCTCGTTGATGATCGTGTAGATCTCGTACTTGGCACCGACGTCGATGCCGCGGGTGGGTTCGTCGAGGATGAGCACGTCGGGGTCGGTGAACAACCACTTGCTCAGCACGACCTTCTGCTGGTTCCCGCCGGACAGTTTTCCCGTGACGACCCGCCCGGAGGACGCCTTGATCCGCATCGAGTTGCGGTACTGGTCGGCGACCCGGGCCTCGTCGTGTTCGTTGATCACCCTTCTGCGGCTGACCTTGCGCAGCGAGGGCAGCGTGATGCTCTGGGCGATGCTGTCCATCAGGTTCAGGCCCAGGTGTTTGCGGTCCTCGGTCGCGTAGGCGATGCCGTGTTTGATGGCTTCCGACACCGAGCGGGTACGGATCTCCTTGCCGTCCTTGAAAACCGCTCCACCTACGTACTTTCCGTACGACCGGCCGAACACACTCATGGCCAGCTCGGTCCGCCCCGCGCCCATCAGGCCCGCGATCCCGACGATCTCACCGGCCCGCACGTCCAGTGACACGTCGTCGACGACCTTTCGGTGCTGATCGATCGGGTGCAACACCGTCCAGTTCGCCACCGCGAATGTGACGTCGCCGATCTCGCGCTCCGGCCGCGGCGGGAACCGTTGTGTCAGATCGCGCCCGACCATGCCGCGCACGATTCGGTCCTCGGTGAGTTGCTCGTCGACGGCGAGCGTCTCGATGGTGCGTCCGTCACGCAGCACCGTGATCGAATCGGCTACTCGCGTCACCTCATTGAGCTTGTGCGAGATGATGATGCAGGTGATCCCGTGCTCACGCAGGTCCACGATGAGGTCGAGCAGGTGGCGGCTGTCGGAGTCGTTGAGCGCGGCGGTGGGTTCGTCGAGGATCAGCAGCCGCACGTCCTTGGCGAGCGCCTTGGCGATCTCGACGAGCTGCTGCTTACCCACCCCGATGTCGGCGACCCGGGTCTGCGGACTCTCCCGCAGTCCGACCCGTTCGAGCAGTTCCTTCGCCTCGCTGAGGGTCCGGTCCCAGCTGATCACACCGCCACTCGCGAGTTCGTTACCCAGGTAGAGGTTTTCGGCGATGGACAGGTAGGGCACCAGCGCGAGCTCCTGGTGGATGATGGCGATACCGGCGCGTTCGCTGCCCCGGATATCCCTGAACTCGCATCCGGTGCCGTCCAGCCGGATCTCGCCGCCGTAGCTGCCGTGCGGATAGACCCCGCTGAGGATCTTCATCAACGTCGACTTACCCGCGCCGTTCTCGCCGCAGATCGCGTGAATCTCGCCGCGTTTGACCGTCAGATCGACGTCGGAGAGCGCTTTGACACCGGGGAATTCCTTGGTGATGCCGCGCATCTCGAGCAGTGTGGTGGTGGTCATCGCGCGCCGATCAGCTGATTTCGGACGCGGAGTAGTAGCCCGAGTCGACCAGCACCTTCTGGTAGTTGGACTTGTCCACGCTGACGGGTTCGAGCAGATAGGCCGGCACGATCTTGTCGCCGTTGTCGTAGGTCTTGGTGTCGTTGACCGCGGGCGTGCCACCGGTCAGCACGGCGTCCGCCTCCTGCACGGCCGCCTTCGCGAGTTCACGGGTGTCCTTGAACACCGTCTGGGTCTGCTCTCCTGCCACGATCGACTTCACCGACGCCAGTTCGGCGTCCTGGCCGGTCACGATCGGCAGCGGCTTGGCGGCGTTGCCGTATCCGGAACTCTTGAGCGCCGACAGGACGCCGCGGGATATGCCGTCGTAGGGCGAGAGGACCGCGTCCACGCGTGCGGTGGTGTAGGCCTGGCTGAGCAGGTTGTCCATCCGGGACTGCGCCAGTCCGCCGTCCCACCGCAGGGTGCCGACCTGGTCGAAGGACGTCTGCCCGCTGCGCACCACGAGGCTGCCCTTGTCGATGTAGGGCTGCAGCACGCTCATCGCACCGTCGAAGAAGTACACCGAGTTGTTGTCGTCGGGAGAGCCGGCGAACAGTTCGATGTTGAACGGGCCCTTGCCCTGCTCCAGTCCCAGCTTGTCGACGATGTAGCTGCCCTGCAGCACGCCGACTTTGAAGTTGTCGAAGGTCGCGTAGTAGTCGACGTTGGGGGTGCCCTTGATCAGCCGGTCGTAGCTGATCACCGGGATCTTCATATCCGCGGCGTGCTGCAGCGTGTTGGTCAGCGACGAACCGTCGATCGGCGCGATCACCAGCAGCTTGACGCCCTTGGTGATCATGTTCTCGATCTGCGACACCTGGTTCTGCACCACGTCGTCGCCGTATTGCAGGTCGGTCTGGTAGCCGAGGGACTGGAACTGATCGACCATGTTCTGCCCGTCGGCGACCCACCGTTCCGACGACTTCGTCGGCATCGCGATGCCGATGGTGCCCTTATCGCCGCCGGACGCGGCGGTCCCGGTGTCGGTTGCGCGTCCGCAGCCCGCCAGCACCAGGGTGAGCAGTAATGCCGCCAAGGTGGCGATCCGCATGAATGTCCGCACAAGATCCTCCTGAGTTTGCGCGCCCGAGGCGACGCCGGCTGCCGGGATTTCGCTCGTCCCGAGTTGGCGCCGGTATCGCAATGTGAGCGTTAACATTGTGCGGCGTCAGTATGTGACGGTCCTCACGGAGTTGTCAACAAGTGACTAGAGTCGCGGTGCTGTACAGGCCTTTTGTCCACCGAATCGAACCTCGCGACCCGCGGCCGCACCCATGGAGGCGACGGCGTCACCCCGTTGACAGGGCATGAATGTGAGCGTTAACATTTCGGCCTGTAACCCCGGTCACACCCCGCGGACAACCGATGCGACACCACAGTCGCAAGACCGCCCGCAGCGACCGACCGCCAAGAATCGAGACAGTGAGGACACGCGGTGAAGAAAATCCTTGCAGCGGCGCTGGGAACGGTGCTCGCAGCGGCTCTGACAGCGTGCGGCAGCGGCCCGGCACCGCAAGGCGGCGGCGCCAACGACGGCACCATCACGATGGGCTTTTCGCAGGTGGGCGCCGAAAGCGGCTGGCGCACCGCGAATACCAAGTCGATCCAGGAAGCCGCGGCCGACGCCGGAATCGACCTGAAGTTTTCCGATGCGAACGGCAAACAGGAGAACCAGATCTCGGCCATCCGCTCGTTCATCCAGCAACGTGTCGACGTGATCGCCTTCAGCCCCGTCGTCCGAACCGGTTGGGACGCAGTGCTCTTGGAAGCCAAGAACGCGGGTATCCCGGTGATCCTCACCGACCGGGCCGTCGACACCCAGGAGTCCGACGTATACAAGACCTTCGTCGGCGCCGACTTCGTCGACGAGGGCCGGCGCGCCGGCGACTGGGTGGTGCAGCAGTTCGCGAACGCCCCCGGACAGGTGAACATCGTCGAATTGGAGGGCACCACGGGAGCCGACCCCGCCCTCGATCGCAGCAAGGGCTTCTCCGAAGCCATCGCCGCCAACCCCAACCTCAAGGTGATCGCCTCGCAGACAGGTGATTTCACCCGATCGGGCGGCAAGCAGGTGATGGAGGCCTTCCTCAAGGCGAACCCGAAGATCGACGTCGTGTTCGCCCAGAACGACGATATGGGGCTCGGCGCCATCGAAGCCATCGAGGCGGCCGGATACAAACCCGGACAGGACATCAAGATCGTCGCCGTGGACGCCACCCATGACGGCATGCAGGCATTGGCCGACGGGAAGTTCAACTTCCTCGTCGAGTGCAACCCGCTGCTCGGCCCGCAACTGATGGATCTGGCCAAGAAGGTCGTCGCCGGTGAGCCGGTCCCGCCGCGGGTCGTCGTACCCGATCAGACCTTCGACCAGCAGCAGGCGATCGCGGCACTGCCCGATCGCAAATACTGAAATACCCCTGCCTGACGGCGCCGTCCCGCCCCAGCGGCGGGACGGCACCCCAAATCCCGAAAGCGCCATCAGATGAATCCCACTCCAGCGCAGCCCACCGACGCGGTGGTGCAGCTTCGTGGCATCAGCGTCGCCTTCCCCGGCGTCAAGGCCCTCGACAACGTCGACTTCCGCCTGTTCCCCGGCGAGGTGCACGCACTGATGGGAGAGAACGGTGCGGGCAAGTCGACGTTGATCAAAGCCCTCACCGGCGTCTACGAGGCCGACGGCGGCACCATCACCGTCGCGGGCCGGGCCTGCCGGTTCACCGGACCGCGGCAGGCGCAGGACGCCGGCATCAGCACGGTGTACCAAGAGGTCAACCTGTGCCCCAACCTCACCGTCGGTGAGAACATCCTGCTCGGGCGCGAGCCTCGCAGATTCGGCCGCATCGACTACCGGACGCTCAACCGCACCGCCAGCGAACTGCTGGCACACCTCGAACTGACCATCGACCCCCGCTCCACCCTTGGCGCGCACCCCATCGCCGTGCAGCAGCTGGTCGCCATCGCGCGCGCCACCGCCGTCTCGGCGCGGGTGCTGATCCTCGACGAGCCGACGTCCAGCCTGGACGCCGAGGAGGTCGGCGAACTGTTCCGGGTGGTGCGCCGGCTGCGCGACGGCGGCACCGCGATCCTCTTCGTCTCACACTTCCTCGACCAGGTCTACGAGATCTCCGACCGGATGACGGTGCTGCGCAACGGACGGCTGGTCGGCGAGTACCGCACCGCCGACCTGAACCGCCACCAACTCGTCGCCGCGATGCTGGGCCGGGAGGTGGCGCTGCTCGACGAAATCGCCGAAGCCAGCGCGGGCACCCACCGCGACGACACCGTGCCGCCGATCGTCCGAACCGTCGACACCGGACGCAAGCCGCGCATCGCACCGATGAACCTCGACATCTTCCCGGGCGAGGTGGTGGGGCTGGCCGGCCTATTGGGCTCCGGGCGAACGGAGTTCGCGCGCTTGCTGTTCGGCGCCGACCGCGCCACCAGCGGACAGATCTCGGTGGACGGCAAGCCGGTGCGGCTGCGCTCCCCACGTACTGCCATCGCCAAGAAGTTCGCCTTCACCTCCGAGAACCGCAAGGGCGAGGGAATCGTCGGCGAGCTCAGCGTCCGCGACAACCTCGTACTCGCGTTGCAGGCCCGGCGCGGGTTCGCCCGTCCGCTGTCGGCGCGCACCAAAGACCAGCTCGTCGCCCAGTACATGGAGGCGCTGGACATCCGGCCGCGTGATCCCAACGCGCTCATCAAGAATCTCAGCGGCGGCAATCAGCAGAAGGTACTGCTGGCCCGCTGGCTGATCACCACACCGAAGTTGTTCATCCTCGACGAGCCGACCCGCGGCATCGACGTCGGCGCCAAAGCCCAGATCCAGAAGCTCGTCGCCGACCTCGCCGCCGACGGAATGGGTGTGCTGTTCATCTCCGCCGAACTCGACGAGGTCGCACGGATCAGCGACCGCATCGCGGTGCTGCGCGACGGGCACAACGTCGCACAGATCGACGGCGGCTGCTCGGTGTCCGAACTCACCGGCCTCATCGCGGCCGCACCCGCGGACGGCAGCCGGCCATGACGCGCCGCCTCACCGCCTCACCGCTGCTGTGGCCCGCGCTGGCACTGTTGCTGCTGCTGGGCCTCAACACTGCGCTCACCCCGCAGTTCCTGTCCATTCGGGTCGAGGACGGCCACCTCTACGGCAGCATCATCGACATCCTGCGCAACGGTGCGCCGACCATGCTGGTGGCCCTCGGCATGACCCTGGTCATCGCCTCCCGCGGCATCGACCTATCGGTGGGCGCCGTGGTGGCGATCTCCGGCGCGCTCGCCTGCGCACACATCGCCTCATCGACCGACCCGGCGGCGCCGGGGACCATCGTCTCGGCGATGGCCATCGCCCTGGGCGCGTCGGCGGTGCTGGGATTGTGGAACGGGATGCTGGTGTCCGTCTTCGGCATTCAGCCGATCATCGCCACGCTGGTGCTCATGACCGCGGGCCGCGGTATCGCGCTGCTGATCACCGGCGGTCAGATCCTCACGGTCACCAGCGATCCGTTCAAGAAGCTCGGCGCGGGTTACGTATTCGGCCTTCCCGTCGCAATCCTGGTGAGCCTGGCGGTGTTCGCCGTCGTCGGTCTGCTCACCCGGCGCACCGCGCTGGGCATGCTGCTGGAATCCGTGGGGATCAACCCCGAGGCCAGCCGGCTCGCCGGCGTCCGTCACCGTACGATCGTCTTCGCCGTGTACGTGTTCTGCGCCCTCTGCGCGGGCACGGCCGGACTGATGATCGCCTCCAACATCTCCGCCGCCGACGCCAACAACGCCGGCCTGTGGATCGAGATGGACGCGATCCTGGCCGTCGTCATCGGGGGCACCTCCCTGCTGGGCGGCCGCTTCAGCCTCACCGGGACCATTCTCGGCGCGCTCATCATCCAGACCCTCACGACCACCGTCTACACGGCCGGAATCACCCCGGAGACGACACTGGTGTTCAAAGCCGTGGTGGTGATCGTGGTCTGTCTGCTGCAGGCGCCCCGATTCCGGCAGCTGATCCGCCGGCGACGCGCAGGAGCACCCCCCGTGGCACCGCCGCCCCCCGCGGCCACCACAGATAGCACTGCGGCACAACATGATCCGGCCGTGGCGACCGACCAGCAGGACAGCGACAAGGTGGGCGCATCGTGAGCACACAGACACTTCACCGCCCCGAATTCAACATCCCGGCGGTGGCCGCCCGAGTGCGCGGACGCTATCTCTCCCCGCTGGCCTCGCTGGCCCTGTTCGTGGTGATGTTCGGCGCGGTGGTGAGCCGCTACGGCTTCGCCAGCCCCGCCCAGGTGTTCCTCAACCTCTTCGTCGACAACTCCTACCTGATCGTGCTCGCGGTGGGCATGACGTTCGTGATCCTCACCGGCGGAATCGACCTCAGCGTCGGGTCGGTGGTGGCGCTGTCGACGGTGATCCTCGCCAAGACCCTGCAGTCGGGCTGG
This sequence comes from Actinomycetota bacterium, assembly GCA_018268465.1. Lineage (GTDB taxonomy): Bacteria > Actinomycetota > Actinomycetes > Mycobacteriales > Mycobacteriaceae > Mycobacterium. The sequence continues at coordinate 42,289 of JAFDWN010000019.1, read as the reverse complement.
CCGGCCCCGGTCGCCATCGCCTTCGTGCTGATGGTCGGCCCGGTGCTGGGTCTGCTGATGGGCGCGGTGATCGAATTCTTCGACGTACAGCCGTTCATCGTCACACTGGCCGGCATGTTCCTGGCCCGCGGCCTGTGCTACGTGGTCAGCGTCGAGACGTTGCCGATCAAGGATCCCCTGCTGCGCTCCCTCGGACTGGACTATCTGTACCTCTACGAGGACAAGTTCATCCGCTGGACGGTGATCGTCGCGCTGGCGGTCGTGGTCGTCGCAGCCTACGTGCTGCACCAAACCCGCTTCGGCCGAACGGTGTACGCGATCGGCGGCAACCGGGGTTCCGCGCAGCTGATGGGATTGCAGACCAGCAGGGCCAGGGTCTCGGTGTATGTGATCAGCGGCTTCTGCGCGGCCCTGGCCGGCCTGCTGCTCGGTGTGCAGAAACTTTCGGGCTACAGCCTCAACGGCGTCGGGCTCGAACTGGACGCGATCGCCGCGGCCGTCATCGGAGGCGTGCTCCTGTCCGGCGGTGTCGGCTTCGTCTTCGGGTCGCTGATCGGGGTGTTGGTGCTGGGCACCATCCAGGTCTTCGTCACCGCCGAGAATCTCGACTCCTACTGGACGAGGATCATGACCGGCATCCTGCTGCTCATCTTCGTGCTCGTCCAACGCGTCCTGGTCAGGAGCAACACATGACGTCTGAACCGACCCCACCACGCCGGCCGGTGATGGCCGACGTGGCACGCCTCGCCGGCGTGTCACACCAGACCGTGTCGCGGGTCATCAACGGCGCCGAGAACATCCGGCCCGCCACGAAGGCCCGGGTGCAGCGGGCCATCGCCGACCTCGGCTACCAGCCGAACACCGCGGCGCGGGCACTGGTCACCAAGAAGTCCAAGACGATCGGGATCATCGGAAGCAACACCGCGCTCTACGGCCCGGTCAGCATCCAGCATTCGGTTCAGGAGGCCGCGCGGGCGGCGGGCTACTTCACCAGCCTGGTCACCCTGGCCGCGGTCACCCACGACGAACTGCGGGACGCGCTGGACTATCTCAGCCGCCAGTCGGTGGAGGCGATCATCATGATCGTCACCCAGCAGGACGCGCTCGCGGTGGTGCGCGCCGAGGCCACCAGCATCCCGCTGATCGTCGTCGAAGGCGAGCTTTCCGGACGGGGGCTCAGCGTCGGGGTCGACCAGATCGAAGGCGCGCGCCTGGCCACCCGCCATCTCATCGATCTCGGGCACCGCGACATCGTCCACGTCTGCGGACCGCTGAGCTGGACCGAGGCACGCGCCCGTCGCAGCGGGTACATCGAGGTGATGCGTGCGGCGGGTCTGCCGGTGCGCGCCGACCTCGAAGGCGACTGGAGTCCGGCCCGCGGCTACGAGATCGGGCGCGACCTCATCCGCCGGCGCGACTTCTCTGCGGTGTTCGTCGCCAACGACCACATGTCCATCGGCATCCTGCACGCCTTCGCCGAGGCCGGCGTTTCGGTGCCCGACGACATCAGCCTGATCGGATTCGACGACATCCCCGAGGCGGCCTACCTGATACCCGCACTGACCACCGTCCGCCAGGACTTCCACGCCGTGGGCCGGCGGGCCATCGATCTGCTCACCGCCGTTCTCGACGACGTGCCGGCGGCGACCCCACTGCTCGCTCCAGAACTCGTCGTGCGCGACAGCGCCCGCCCCAGTTGAGGAAACGAATGAATAACGAAAAGTACGCGATAGGAATCGATTTCGGCACGCTGTCCGGCAGGGCGGTGGTCGTGCGAGTCAACGACGGGTTCGAACTCGCCAGCGCAGAGCACGTCTACGAACACGCGGTGCTGACCCAGTCGCTCCCCGTCGGTGACGTCAGGCTGCCCGCCGAGTGGGCGCTGCAGGTACCCGACGACTACCGAAACGTCCTGCGCCGCGCCGTACCCGAGGCGGTCAGCCGCGCCGGTATCGACCCGGGTGACGTCGTCGGCGTCGGTACCGACTTCACGTCCTGCACCATGGTCCCGGTCCGTGCGGACGGCACACCGCTGTGCGAGGTGGACGGTTTTGCCGACCGGCCGCATGCCTACGCCAAACTGTGGCGCCATCATTCGCCGCAGCCGCAGGCCGACAGGATCAACACCGTCGCCGCCGAGCGTGGCGAACCGTGGCTCAAACGCTACGGCGGCTCGATCTCCAGCGAGTGGGAATTCGCCAAGGCGCTACAGATCCTCGAGGAGGATCCGCGGGTATATGCGGCGATCGACCGGTGGGTGGAGGGTGCCGACTGGATCGTGTGGCAACTGTGCGGGACCTATGTGCGCAATGCGTGCAGCGCGGGCTACAAAGGCATCCTGCAGGACGGCGTCTACCCGACCCGGGACTTCCTGGCGGCACTCAATCCGGACTTCGCCGACTTCGTGGACACCAAACTCGCGCATCCGGTCGGGCAGCTCGGCCAGGCCGCCGGGGGTCTGACCGAGCAGGCGGCCGCCTGGACGGGCCTGCCCGCCGGGCTGCCGGTGGCGGTCGGCAACGTCGACGCGCACGTGACGGCCGCCGCGGCCAACTCCCTGGAGTCCGGCCAGCTCCTGGCCATCATGGGAACCTCCACCTGCCATGTGATGAATTCCGATGTACTCCAAGAAGTTCCGGGAATGTGCGGCGTCGTCGACGGTGGCATCGTGACCGGCTACTGGGGATACGAAGCCGGACAGTCCGGGGTCGGCGACATCTTCTCGTGGTTCATCAACAACTGTGTCCCCGCGGAGTTCGCACAGCAGGCCAAGGACCGGGGCATCTCGACTCATGAACTGCTCACCGAACTGGCGGCCACCCAGGAAGTCGGCGAGCACGGGCTCGTCGCGCTGGACTGGCACAGCGGCAACCGGTCGGTCCTCGTCGACCATCAGCTCTCCGGTGTGATCGTCGGACAGACCCTGGCCACCACTTGTGTCGACATGTACCGCGCGCTGCTGGAGGCCACCGCCTACGGCACCCGCATGATCGTCGAGACGTTCAACAACAACGGTGTTCCCGTGGTCGAACTGGTGGTCGGTGGCGGCCTGCTCAAGAACAAGCTGCTGATGCAGATCTACGCCGACGTCGTGGGACTGCCGCTGTCGACGGTCAATTCGGGCCAGGCGCCCGCCCTCGGCGCGGCCATCCACGCCGCCGCGGCGGCGGGGCTCTACCACGATGTGCCCGCCGCCGCCAAGCAGATGGGCGGACGCACCCGCGACGCCTATACCCCCATCCCCGAGAACGTCGAACGCTACGACCGCCTCTACGCCGAGTACGTCACGCTGCACGACTGGTTCGGCCGGGGTAACCGGATGATGCGTGAACTGCGCGAAATCGCCTCTCCCACAACTATTGGAGCTTCTCGATGACCGTCACGTCCGACGTCAGCACCGTCATCGAGGGTCTGCGGCAGGAAGTCTGCGACCTTCACGAACAACTGACCCGCTATCAGCTGGTCATCTGGACGGCGGGCAACGTGTCGGCCCGGGTGCCGGGCCACGACCTGATGGTGATCAAACCCTCGGGCGTCGGCTACGACGACCTCCTCCCCTCCGATATGGCGGTGTGCGATCTGCACGGCAACCTCGTCGACGGCCGGCTCGCACCGTCGTCGGACACCGCGGCGCACGCCTACGTCTACCGACACATGCCCGAGGTGGGCGGTGTCGTGCACACACACTCGACGTACGCGACAGCGTGGGCCGCGCGCGGCGAACCCATCCCCTGCGTGCTGACGATGATCGCCGACGAGTTCGGCGGTGACGTGCCCATCGGGCCATTCGCCCTGATCGGGGACGACTCGATCGGGCGCGGTATCGTAGACGCGTTGCGCGGCAGTCGATCTCCCGCAGTGCTCATGCGGAACCACGGCCCCTTCACCGTGGGCAAGGATGCCCGCGCGGCGGTCAAGGCCGCGGTGATGGTCGAGGACGTCGCCCGCACCGTGCACATCAGCCGCCAACTCGGCGACCCGGAACGCATCGACGGCGACGACGTCACGCTGCTGTTCGACCGGTACCAGAACGTCTACGGCCAGCCGTCGACCACGTAGCAGGAAAGGCAATGACGATGATTGATGCGAGGATCGTGGACAGCCAGGTGTGGTTCCTCACCGGCAGCCAGTCCATGTACGGCCCGGAGACACTCGAACAGGTCGCCGGTCAGTCCCGGGAGATCGCCGAGCGGCTCGACCGCTCCGCGGAGATCCCCGTGCAGATCCACTGGGTGCCCGTGGTGGTGACATCGGAGACCATCGAGTCGGTGATCCGCGAGGCGAACAACAACCCGCAGTGCGTCGGCGTGATCGCCTGGATGCACACGTTCTCCCCGGCCAAGATGTGGATCCGCGGCCTGCGGGCACTGCAGAAGCCACTGCTGCATCTGCACACCCAGTTCGGTGTCGAATTGCCATGGGACACCATCGACATGGACTTCATGAACCTGAACCAGGCGGCTCACGGCGACCGCGAGTTCGGGTACATCCAGTCCCGGCTGTCCACGGCGCGCAAGACCGTCGCCGGCCACGTCGACGACCCGCACACCCGGCGCCGCATCGGCTCGTGGACCCGCGCGGCGCTGGCCAACGCCGAAGTCTCTTCGTTGCGCGTGGCCAGGTTCGGCGACAACATGCGCAACGTCGCCGTCACCGAGGGCGACAAGGTGGAAGCCGAGGCGCACTTCGGCGTGTCGGTCAACACCTATTCGGTGAACGACCTCGTCGACGTCGTGGAACGGATAACGCCCGCCGAGATCGACAAGCTGGTGCGCGAATACGAGAACTCCTACCGGCTGGCGCCGGAGCTGCGGCCGGGCGGGGAACGGCACACGTCGCTGCGGCACGGCGCGCAGATCGAGGCGGGTCTGCGGAAGTTCCTCGAACACGGTGGTTTCCACGCGTTCACCACCAACTTCGAGGATCTGGGCGGCCTGCGGCAACTGCCGGGGCTGGCCGTACAGCGCCTGATGGCCGACGGGTACGGGTTCGGCGGCGAGGGCGACTGGAAGACCGCGGTGATGCTGCGCGCGGTGAAGGTCATGGGCGAGGGCCTGCCCGGTGGGACGTCCTTCATGGAGGACTACACCTACGACCTGACCGTCGGCGCCGAACGTGTTCTCGGCGCGCACATGCTGGAGGTGTGCCCGTCGATCGCCGGGGGGCTGCCCGACCTGGAAGTCCACCCGCTGTCCATCGGCGGCCGCGAAGACCCCGTCCGGCTGCGGTTCACCGCCGCGCCCGGCGAGGCCGTCATCCTGGGCATCAGCGACATCGGCAGCCGGTTCCGCCTGGTCGCCAACGAGGTCCGGGTGGTGGAGCCCACCGCGCCGCTGCCGAAACTCCCGGTCGCCTGCGCGGTGTGGGAGCCCCGCCCGACGTGGTCGATCGCCACCGAGGCGTGGCTGATGGCGGGGGCGCCGCACCACACCGTGTTGAGTACCGCAGTGGGAACCGAGACCATCGAGGACTTCGCCACGATGACCGGCACCGAACTACTGGTGATCGACGAGGAGACCACCGTGCGGTCATTCAGCCGCGAACTGCGGTGGAACGACGTCTACCACCACGCCGCCGCGGGCCTCTGACCGGTCAGCGGGCAGATTTGAGCCTGCCCCGCTGACCGTCCCGGTTGCGTTCGAACACCAGCCGCAGCCCGTCGAGTGTCAGGTGCCGGTCGTAGTGTTCGACCGTGCGCAGATCCGGCAGCACCAGCGGAGCGGTGTGGCCGGTGGCCACCACCGCCACGTCGTTGCCCGCGAAACCGTCGACGTCCTCCCGGATCCGGCTGACCAAACCATCGACGAGACCGGCGAATCCGAAGACGGCGCCTGCCTGCATGCACTCCACCGTGTTCTTGCCGACGACCGACCGCGGCCGGGTGAGCTCCACGCGGCGCAGCGCCGCCGAGCGGGCGGCGGCGGCATCGGAGGACACCTGCACACCCGGCGCGATTGCGCCGCCGAGGAATTCGCCCTTGACCGACACCACGTCGACGCAGATCGACGAACCGAAGTCGACCACGATCGCTGCCTTGCCGAATTTATGATAGGCCGCAAGGCAATTGACGATCCTGTCGGCGCCGACCTCTTTGGGATTGTCGACCAGCAGCGGAATACCGGTCCGCACCCCGGGTTCGATGAGCACATGGGGCACCGACGGCCAGTACTGGTCGAGCATCAACCGCACCTCGTGCAGGACCGACGGGACCGTCGAGAGTCCGGCCGCACCGGTCAGCCGTTCGGAGTCGTCGCCGATGAGTCCGTCGAGGGTCAGCGCGAGTTCGTCCGCGGTGACCTCCGATTCGGTGCGGATGCGCCAGTTCTGCACCACCTTCGCGTGATCACCGGACCCCGAGATCAACCCGATGACGGTGTGGGTGTTGCGGACGTCGATCGCGAGCAGCACGGCGCCTACCGCGGGCAGACGAGGCCGGATACGTCGCCGGGGACGTGCGCGGGATCCGAGCCGAGGTCGACCTGGTGGTTCTGCGCGTCGACGAACACCACCCTGGGCCGGTACTCGCGCGCCTCGGCGTCCGCCATGACGCCGTAGGCGATGAGGATGACCAGATCGCCGGGGTGCACCAAATGGGCTGCCGCGCCGTTGATCCCGATCACTCCACTGCCGCGCTCGCCGGTGATCGCATAGGTCACCAACCGCGCGCCGTTGTCGATATCGACGATGGTGACCTGCTCACCCTCGAGCAGGTCGGCCGCCTCCATCAGGTCGGCGTCGATGGTCACCGAGCCGACGTAGTGCAGATCGGCGTGAGTGACGGTGGCACGGTGGATCTTCGACTTGAGCATGGTGCGCTGCATCAGTTCCTCCATGGCAATTCGTGGTGGCCGGCCGTCCCGACCCGCGGATGCCCGTCGATGCCGGCAGCCGCACCGACGTCGATGGCGATGTTGTCGAGCAGCCGGGTCCGACCGAGCCGGCCCGCCACCAGCAGCCGCGCGACGCCCTCGGCGGGGGCCGGCCCGAGCCCGGGGTCGCGCACCTGCAGATAGTCCACCTCGATGGCGGGAACCTCGTCGAGCACGGCGCGCGCCGCGTCCAACGCGGACTCGGCACCACCCGAGGCGGCGTACATGCCGGCGAGCAATGCCGCAGACAGCGCGCCGGCCTGCTCGCGTTCGACCTCGTCGAGATACCGGTTGCGCGAGGACAACGCCAAACCGTCGGATTCCCGCACGATCGGAACACCGACGATCCGCACGTCCACGTCGAGATCGGTGACCATCTGCCGGATCAGCACCAACTGCTGATAGTCCTTTTCGCCGAAGAACGCCCGGTCCGGGCGCACAATCTGCAGCAGTTTGAGCACGACGGTCAGCACGCCGGCGAAATGGCCGGGGCGGGAAGCACCTTCAAGCTCGTCACCCAGCGGCCCGGGGTGCACGCTGGTGCGCCTGCCCTCCGGGTACATGTCCGAGGCGGTCGGGGTGAACACCACTTCCACCCCTTCGGCCCGCAGCGCGGCCAGATCGTCGTCGAGGGTCCGCGGATAGGCGTCGAGGTCCTCCCCCGCACCGAACTGCAGCGGGTTTACGAAGATCGACACCACCACCACCGCACCCGGCACGCGTTTGGCGGCGCGCACCAGTGTGAGGTGTCCGTCGTGCAACGCACCCATGGTGGGCACCAGGGTGATCCGGCGCCCGGTGGTGCGCAGCGCCCGCGTGACGTCGGAGACGTCACGCGGGCGGCCGTAGACGTTCAGTTCACGCGGGACGAACCGCGGGGGTTTGCGGGGGGTCATGGTCGATTCGCCTCCGTCAGGACCGCCACGACGTCGTCGGGCGCGTGGGCGCGCTGGGCGGTGCGCAGGGAATTGGCACGATAAGCCTGTGCCAGTTGCGGATCCGCCTCCGCCAATGCCCGCAGGTGATCGGCCACCGCCTTGGCATCGCCGCGGGCCACAGGTCCGGTCAGTGCGGCTTGGCCGCGCCGCAACGCATTCTCCAGCGACGCCCGCGCCAGCGGGCCGACGACCCGCTCGGCCAGCCCGCCGGGTGCGTCGCCGACGAGTTCCTGGCCGAGCAGTTCCTGTCCGCGCAGGGCGGTGCGCAGCGCTTCGACCGCGTCGAGCACGACGGTGGTGACGTGATTCCCCGCGTGGGCCAGCGCGGCGTGGTAGAGCGCACGGGCGTCCTCACGGACCCGGAACGGTTCGCCGCCGATCTCGAGAACCAGCGACTGGGCGATCGCGTACCCCACCTCGTCGGCGGCAGTCACCCCGAAGCAGGTGTCGGGCAGCCGGGCGAGGTCTTCGTCGGAACCGGTGAACGTCATCGCCGGATGGATGGCCAGCGGGATGCAGTCCTGTTCGGCCAGCGGACTGAGCACTCCGACGCCGTTGGCGCCGGAGGTGTGGGCCACGATCGTGCCGGGACGAACGGCTCCGGTGGTGGCCAGCCCCGCGACCAGTGAGCGCAGTTCGCCGTCGGGAACCGCCAGCAGCAGCAGTTCGGCGCGGCGCGCCACCTCGTCGACGGGCAGCACCGAAGTGTCGGGCAGCCGTTGCCGCGCCCGCCGCAACGAGGCCTGCGAGATGGCGCTGCAGGCCACCACGACGTGGTCGGCGCGTTCGAGGGCGACACCGAGCGCGGTGCCGACCCGGCCCGCAGAGATGATCCCGACCGAGAGCCGCGCCGGCCGGAGCCCTTCGTGATAGCTGCCGCTGGCGGGGGACTGCTGCATCGCAGACGACCTCGCAAATTCAGTGGTTTCGTTCCGGTCCTGCCGAGCGGGTACCGGACGGTCGCTACGAGACTAGCTCACTCGTCGCGGCGGCGACGCCGGCCGCCGCCGGTCGGGCTGGCCTGCAGACGGGCGAGAAGATCGGCCACCGAGTGGCCGCCGGTGTGCTGGCCTTCGCTGTCGTCGGCTTCCTCGGGTGTGCGGTGCCTCGGCACAATCGTGTCGTCGGCAGACTCCGATTCCAGCTCCGGACCCGCTTCCGCGGCGGGCTCGGGATGCGGCGGAGGCTGGGCCGATTCAGCGGCGAGCACGGGCGGTGCGGGCACACGCTCGGCATCGGCATCCGCATCGGCCTCGCCGGCTGTGACGGAGTGCTTCCCCTTCGGCGGCTCGTGGGGCGGAGCCGACATTGCCGGCTCGGGTGCCCGCCGCCTGCCGACGTAGTCGGCGGTGCCGTTCTCGCTGACGGGTGCCACCCAGTTGCTGCCCGGCGCGCCGGCCGGAATCCACTGCCCTTCGGCGGGGGCCGGCCGCCACTCGGACGGTGGGATGTCCTCGCCGGGCGTGGGTTCGGGTACGGGGGGCGTCCAGGTCGGGGCCGCCTCGGCCTCGGCCTCGGCCTCAGGCTCGGGCTCGGCGAAGGCCGGCTCGGGCTCCCGCTCCGGCTCGGCGAAGGCCGGCTCGGGCTCCGGCTCATGGAAGGCCCGCTCGGGCTCGGGGAAGGCCGGTTCAGGTTCGGGGAAAGTGGTGACGGGCTCCGGCGCAGGATGCGCGGCCCACGGCGGCTGCTCCGGCGCGTGCCAGGACGCCGCGTCGTCGGCGGGAGCCCGATACGGGTCTTCGACCCCAGCCCGATACGGGTCTTCGACCCCAGCCCGATACGGGTCTTCGACCCGGTGACGCCGGCCGCGGCGGTCCTGCCGCCCCTCTTCGGCCTCCGACCCCAGGCGGTGTGCGCCGGCGAAACCTCCACCCGAGACCCACTCCGGTGCCGGCGGATGCGGTTCGGCTGGTACGTCGATGATCGGGCTTTCCTCGGTGCGGTCGTCCACGTCGTCGCGGTCGTCGCGCACCCGGTCGTCGGTGTCGATACGACTGCTGCTGACCCGCCCGGTGGTCTCCGGGTCGCGCGCCCAGCCCGCGTAGGCACCCGCCGCGGCGCGGTCGGTTTCGATCGCGGGCCGATGACTCAAGTCGGTGTCGAACAGGATCTCCAGGTTGGTCCGCAACGCGGCCAGTTCCGCGCGTAGCGCCGCCACCTCGTCGGCGGACTGCGCGCGCAGCTCCGAGGCCAGCTCGCGGCGAAGTTGCGTCTCGACCGTCAGCTCGTATTCGCGCCTCGCCGAGATCTCCCGGTCGAGCTGCAGGTCGTAGACCAACTTGAGGTCCCGCACCTTCGCCTGGTCCGCGTCGCTCTGACGGCGGTAGATCACCGACACGAACGCGGCCACCACGGCGGCCCAGAGCGCGAGGATGACAGCAAGCTTGAGCAGTTCGACGCGATTGGTAAAGACCAGCGCGGAACTGGCCGCGATGGCAAGGACCAGCAACACCGTCAACAGCAGCCAACCCGGCCTGCGGCCGCCGCGCCGACCCCGGGCGCCGCGGGACAGAACGGTCATGGGCCGACTGTACCCGCCACTGGTCACTCAGCGTGTCGACCGGCCCGGCGATTCGCCCCTACTGGTTGCCGACGGTTCAGTCCGGCGCCACATCGCCGTTCTCCGGCGGCTCTTCGGGAGATTTGCAGCAATGCTGCAACCACAGTGCCGCCGCCATCAGTGCGAATGCGCAGCCCGCCGCGACGATCGCACCGGCGGAGTCCTCGCCTGCCACGCGCAGCGCACCGCGCCGCGGCAGGACGTACGCACTCAGCCCGAGCCACCATCCGAACACCAGGGCTCCCGCCCACGCCGATGCCTTGGCGATGGTCAACGATCGCGCCACCGCCAGCGGATGCAGCCGACCGGGACCCAGCCCGATCTCACCGGAGGCGATCTTGGACCTCACGAAGAAGGCCCAGCCGCCCTCGGCGAGCGCGACACCCAGAAGCGACAACCCCGTCCACACGGTGATCGGTGGGAAGGCCCGCGGATACAGCAGCACGGCGAGCAGATATCCCGCGACGGCGGCGGCGGCCGCCGCTGCCGCGAGGTCACGTTTGCGGGTCGGGCCCATCAGATGCCGGGGCCGGTCTCGGCGCGCAGTTGCAGACCGGTGATCCGCACCCCGGCACGTTCACCTGGGTCGAGATCCTCCAGCAGTGCGGTGATCGGCCGCGGCCCCCCCGTTATCGTCAGCGTGGCCGCCGGATCGACGGCCAGCCACGGCATCAGCACGAACGCCCGAACATGGGCGAAGGGATGCGGCAGCGTCAGGACGGGATCGAGGGAGACGATCTCCCGCCCGTCGGCGTGGCAGGTGATCAGATCGACGTCCAGCGTCCGCGGACCCCAGCGCAGGTCACGAACCCTGCCCGCCGCCGACTCCAGCGCCTGGGCGCGGTCCAGCCAGCCCCGACAGTCCAGCTCCGGATCGTCGGCGATGACAACCGCGTTGAGATAGGGGCCCTGTTCGACACCGCCCCACGCGTCCGTCTCGTACACCGGCGAGACGGCGCGCACGGCACCGCCGAGACCGTCGACGACCGACTGCAGCCACGCCAGCCGGTCCCCGAGGTTCGATCCGATCGACAACGCGACGCGTGTCATCTCGGGTCCCCGCCCCGCCCGCCGCGCCGCGACCGCCGGGCCACCACCGCCACGTCGGCGAACGCCAGGGGGATCGGCGCCGCCGGCTTGTGGACGACGACCTCGACGGCGTGCACCCGGTCGTCGGTCATCACGTCCTCGGCGATCGCGGCGGCGACCGTCTCGATGAGATTCCTCGGCGGCCCCGCCACGATGTCGGCCGCGCGCTGCGCCAACGCCCCGTAGTCCAGCGTGTCGGCCAGGTCGTCACTCGCGGCGGCAGCGGCCAGGTCGATCCACACGGTGATGTCGACGACGAAATCCTGTCCGTCGCGCCGTTCGTGGTCGAAGACACCGTGGTGACCGCGGACCGTCAGACCCTGCAGCACGATCCGGTCAGCCATCGGCACGTTCCGGACCGCACACCTGGACACCGGGAGCGCGGGTGGCACCGGCGTCCCAGGCAGCCACCACCGCGAGCGCGTCGACCGAGGCACGCACGTCGTGCACCCGCACCCCCCACACCCCGTGCAGCGCGGCCAGCGCGGAGATCACCGCCGTCGCCGTCTCCCGGCCGGCCGGGGGCCTCGGCTCACCGCCGGCGCCGGCCAGCAGCGCACCGAGGAACCGTTTGCGCGATGCGCCGACGAGCACCGGGAAACCGGTGGCGACGAATTCGGACAGCGCGTGCAGCAGCGCCCAATTGTGTTGCGCTGTCTTGGCGAATCCGAGGCCGGGGTCGATGACGATCTTGGCGGGGTCAACGCCGGCGGCGACTGCGGCGTCGACACCGGCGAGCAGCTCGGCGCGCACCTCGGCGACCACGTCGGCGTAGGCGGGGACCTCGTGCGGGCTGGCGGCACGCACCGAACGCCAGTGCATGAGCACCCACGGCACACCCGCGTCGGCGACGACTGCGGCCATGTTCGGATCGGCCCTGCCGCCGGACACGTCGTTGACGATCCGCGCGCCGTTCTCCAGGGCGGCCCGCGCCACCTCGGCGTGCATGGTGTCGATGCTGACGGTGATCCCTTGTCCGGCAAGATCTTTGATCACCGGCAGCACCCGCGCGATCTCCACCCGCGGCTCGACGCGGGTAGCGCCGGGTCGCGTCGACTCGCCACCGACGTCGACGATCGCCGCACCCTGCGCGGCCAGTGCCAGCCCGTGGCGCACCGCGCGGTCACGGTCCAGGAAAAGTCCCCCGTCGGAGAACGAATCGTCGGTGACGTTGACCACGCCCATGACCTGCACGGGCGACCCCGCGGGTAACCGAAATCCGGGTTGGTTCACTTGCGCAGGATCAGGTCCAGCGCTTCGGACCGCGATGCCGCGTCGTGTTTGAACTGCCCGCGCACCGCCGAGGTGGTCGTCACCGCGCCGGGTTTGCGCACGCCGCGCATGGCCATGCACAGATGCTCGGCCTCGATCACCACGATGACGCCGCGCGGATCGAGTTTGCGCATCAGCGCATCGGCGACCTGGGTGGTCAGCCGCTCCTGGACCTGAGGCCGCTTGGCGTACAGGTCCACCAGCCGGGCGATCTTCGACAGTCCGGTGACCCTGCCGTCCTCACCGGGGATGTAGCCGACGTGGGCCGTGCCGTGGAACGACACCAGGTGGTGCTCGCACGTGGAGTACAGCGGGATGTCCTTCACGAGCACGAGTTCATCGTGTTGTTCGTCGAAGGTGGTGTTGAGCACCGCGTCCGGATCGGTGTACAGGCCCGCGAAGATCTCCTTGTAGGCGCGCGCGACCCGCGCGGGCGTGTCCGCCAGACCGTGCCGGTCGGGATCCTCCCCCACGGCGATCAACAGCTCGCGCACCGCTGCTTCGGCGCGTTGCTGGTCGAAAACCGGGGTGGTGAGCGTGGCCGAATTATGCGACCGCGTCATCGTGGCCTCCGTTCGTGATCAGCCGCGTGCAGGCGGATTGGACGGACCGGGGGACCGGCCGTTGTCCTGTCCCGGCTCCTCACCCGGCTTGGGCGCGGGCGCGCCGCCCTGATGGGTGGGGTGTCCGGGCTGCGGGTAGGGCTGATACGGAGGATAAGGGGGAGGCTGCTGCCACCCCGACGGGTGGGGAGCGGGCGGATACCAGTAGCCCCCCGCCGGCGGCTGCTGACCGGGCGTCGGCGCGGGCGGCCAGCCGGGCGCATGCCAGCCCGCCGGCGCGCCATAGTCGGGTTGTGTCGAGCCGCCGGCCGGACCCGCGTGGGCACCCGAACCGTTCGACCCGTTCTGCCGTCCCGCCGCCTCGGCGGCCTTGGAGGCCTGGGCGATCGCGGTCTTGAACGCGGGCTCCGGCACGGGTTTGGGCCACGGCTCACCGCGTTCGATGGCGAGTTCGCCCGGTGTCTTGATCGGCGGTTTGTCCGACGGGATGCGGCCACCGAAGTCGTCGAACATGGTCAGGCGCGGCCGCTTCTTGACGTCGCCGAAGATCGCCTCGAGCTCGGCGCGGTGCAGCGTCTCCTTCTCCAGCAACTCGCCGGCCAGGATGTCGAGTACGTCGCGGTACTCGGTGAGGATCTCCCACGCCTCGGTATGCGCGGCCTCGATCAGCTTGCGCACCTCGTCGTCGATGATCTGGGCGACCTCGTGGCTGTAGTCGGCCTGAGTGCCCATGGTGCGTCCGAGGAAGGGGTCGCCGTGTTCGGTGCCGTAGCGCACGGCGCCGAGTTTGGAGCTCATGCCGTACTCGGTGACCATCGCGCGGGCGATCTTGGTGGCCTGCTCGATATCGCTGACCGCGCCGGTGGTGGGTTCGCGGAACACCAGCTCTTCGGCGGCGCGCCCGCCCATCGCGAACACCAGCCGCGCGATCATCTCCGAGCGGGTCATCAGACCCTTGTCGTCCTCCGGGACGGCCACCGCGTGCCCGCCGGTGCGCCCGCGGGCCAGGATCGTCACCTTGTAGATGGGTTCGATGTCGGGCATCGCCCAGGCCGCCAGCGTGTGGCCGCCCTCGTGGTAGGCGGTGATCTTCTTCTCGTGCTCGCTGATGATGCGGCTCTTGCGGCGCGGACCGCCGACCACGCGGTCCACGGCCTCTTCCAGCGCCGCGCCGGTGATGACGGTGCCGTTCTCCCGCGCGGTGAGCAGCGCGGCCTCGTTGATCACGTTGGCCAGGTCGGCTCCGGACATCCCGACCGTGCGTTTGGCCAACCCGTCCAGGTCGGCGTCGGGGGCGATGGGTTTGCCCTGGGAATGAACCTTCAGGACCGCACGGCGCCCGGCCAGGTCGGGAGCCGACACCGGGATCTGGCGGTCGAAACGGCCCGGCCGCAGCAGGGCCGGGTCGAGGATGTCGGGCCGGTTGGTGGCTGCGATGAGGATGACGCCCTGGCGGTCGCCGAACCCGTCCATCTCGACGAGCAGCTGGTTGAGCGTCTGCTCGCGTTCGTCGTGACCGCCGCCGAGGCCCGCGCCGCGCTGGCGGCCGACCGCGTCGATCTCGTCGACGAAGATGATGCAGGGGCTGTTCTGTTTGGCCTGCTCGAACAGGTCGCGCACGCGGGACGCGCCAACACCGACGAACATCTCGACGAAGTCGGAGCCGGAGATCGTGAAGAACGGCACCCCCGCCTCACCCGCGACCGCGCGGGCCAGCAGGGTCTTACCGGTTCCCGGCGGGCCGTAGAGCAGCACACCGCGGGGGATCTTGGCGCCCAGCGCCTGATACCGGCTCGGGTTCTGCAGGAAGTCCTTGATCTCGTAGAGCTCTTCGACGGCCTCGTCGACACCCGCCACGTCGGCGAACGTGGTCTTGGGCATGTCCTTGGACAGCTGTTTGGCCCGGGACTTGCCGAAGCCGAAGCCCATCCGGCCGCCGGACTGCATCCGCGAGAACATCACGAACAGCGCCACCAGAAGCAGCAGCGGCAGCATGTAGATCAACAGCGAGCCCAGGACACTGCCCTGGTTGACGACGGTGTTGACCGAGGCGTTCTTACCCTGCAGCGCGTCGAAGAGCGTCACCGCGTACCCGGTGGGGTACTTGGTGATGATCTTGTCGCTGTTTTCGGTGTCGCCGTTGGCGTTCTTGAGTTCCAGGCGGAGTTGCTGTTCGCGGTCGTCGATCTGCGCGCTCTTGACGTTGTCGCCGTTGATCTGGGCGATCGCGACAGAGGTGTCGACGGGTTTGAATCCGCGGGTGTCGTCGCTGAAATAGAAGAACGACCAACCCAGCAGCAGCACGACCGCGATCACGGTCAGCGTGCGGATCACATTTTTCCGGTTCATCTTGCATTCGGCCAGCCTGGTACGGGGCCGGCCCAATCCTTCCAATTGCGCAGCTGGGCTAGTTCAGGCTACCGCTAGACCAACGTTTTGCAGTTCCCGAGGGCTTGCCCGAGGGAACGGGGCATGAAGTCCGAGGGCTTGCCCGAGGGAACGGGGCGTGAACGCACCCCGCGATTTCTCGCAGCACGTTCACACTCGGCGAAGGGAGGTCCCCGCGGAGGGCGTCGAGCTGTGCTTGGCTGGAACAGTGATGTCCCTGGTTGCGACGACGGAGCCGGCATGACGGCGCCGCTGCGGTTCGGTGTGTTCATCACGCCGTTTCACCCCGTCGGCCAATCCCCCACGGTCGCGCTCGAATACGACCTCGACCGGACGGTGGCGCTGGACCGTCTCGGCTACGACGAGGTGTGGTTCGGCGAGCATCACTCGGGTGGATACGAACTGATCTCCTGCCCCGAGGTGTTCATCGCCGCGGCCGCCGAGCGGACCAGGCACATCCGGCTGGGTACCGGGGTGGTTTCGCTGCCCTACCACCACCCGCTCATGGTCGCCGACCGGTGGGTGCTGCTCGACCACCTCACCCGGGGCCGGGTGATCTTCGGCGCGGGGCCGGGTGCGCTGCCGTCGGATGCCTACATGATGGGCATCGACCCGATCGACCAGCGCCGGATGATGCGCGAGGCGCTGGAGGCGATCCTGGCGCTGTTCCGCGCCGCGCCCGACGAACGCATCAGCAGACGCACCGACTGGTTCACCTTGCGCGACGCGCAGCTGCAAATCCGGCCCTACACCTGGCCGTATCCCGAGATCGCCTGTGCGGCCATGGTCTCGCCGTCCGGGCCGCGGCTGGCCGGCGCCCTGGGCACGTCGCTGCTGTCGCTGTCGATGTCGGTGCCGGGTGGCTACGCGGCGCTGGAGTCCGCATGGGGCATCGTCGTCGACCAGGCCGCCAAGTCCGGGCGCGACGCACCCGACCGGTCCGGCTGGCGGGTGCTGTCCAGCATCCATCTCGCCGACACCAGGGAGCAGGCCTTCGACGACTGCACCTACGGACTGCAGGCGTTCACGAACTACTTCGGGGCGGCGGGCTTCGCCCCGCCCCCCGGCAACGGGCAGGGCACGCTGTCACCGCGGGAATCCGTGGAGCACTTCGCCGCGGCGGGCAACTGCTGCATCGGCACGCCCGGCGACGCCATCGCCTACATCCAGGATCTCCTGGAGACGTCGGGCGGTTTCGGCACGCTGCTTCTGCTCGGACATGATTGGGCGCCGCCGGCAGCCACCTACCACTCCTACGAGTTGTTCGCCCGGGAGGTCATCCCGCATTTCACGGGTCAGCTGATCGCGCCCCGCGCATCGCACGACTGGGCCGCCACGAAGCGCGACCAGTTGCTCGGCCGCGCCGGGGAGGCAATCGTCAAGGCGATCTCCGAGCACGTCGACGAGTAGGGCTGAAACGCGTCGGGATCACACCGCCAGGGCAGCCCGTTGCGGAACGCCGAGGACCACGGCGGTCGCCCCGTCGACTCCGATGCGTTCACCGGCCGCCCCGTACAGTCCGGTCTCCGACCCCGTGAAAACGTCGGTGATCCAGCCGGTGGCGATCGTCTGGACGGCCGCGACGTTGTGCGGTGAGGGGATGCCACACACCAGCATCGCCGCGAGGCCGGCGCTGGCCCCCTCGGCGTCGATGTGCGTCCCTCCCATCAACTGGACGCCGACGAATCGGTCGGGCCGCGCGTTCACCAGTGCCGTGGTGCCCGAGCCGAACGCGTTGCACAGGGAGCACCCACCCGCGATCTGGTAGATCGGCCGGTCGTTCGCGCCGCTGAGCTTGTCCGACGCGGCCGCGATCGCTCCGCCGTTGTCGACGGCGTCGAACATGATGACCGCGCGCAGGTCGGCGATGGCGTCACTGGTCGTCGTGTAGCCCGCCGCCGCGGCGGCGAGATTGCCGCCCGCGGAATGCCCGGCGATGACGAACTGCCGCGGTAACGTCACCGAACGCCCGGCCGCGGCGCTGGCGCTGTCGGTCAACGCGGTGCGGTCGCCGCTGAACAGGTCGGCGACGGCGCGGTGCATCGGATCGCCGTTGATCCAACAACCGTCGGCCGCCAACGGGTTCGACGAGACGGTGGGTACGACGACGATGCTGTTGGTCTGTTCGGCCAGCTGTACCGCCAGCCCCGCCATGTTGTCTTTCGACCGCAGGAACCCGTGCTGGAGGTAGATCGTGCCGACCGGTTCCTCGGACTGGTTCGGGAAGTACCAGTCGGCGTCGAGTTGCTGCCCGCACCCGCACCCCACATCGAGTGTGGACGTGCCGCGGGTGACCGAACTCGTGGACGGGATCGCCGCCGGCGGATCGAACACGCGGACGGCGGCGGCCAGCGTGTTGACGATCACCGAGCCGGCCACATCGAGCGGATCCACCGGTTCCCTCGCCGTTTGCATGCGCGCGGATACGGCGCGCAGGATCGGGGATCGATCGAGGAGCTGGGTGCGAAGCCCCGCCGGGGCGAGGCGTGGGGAACGTTGCGCAGGTGCGGTCCCGGACTCCCCGAATGCGGTGGCCGGGGCCGGGGACTGCGCTGGGACGCTCCCGGCGGCCGCTGCCTGGTCCGGGTGCCACTGCACCGAATCGCCCTCGACGACGGCCGCCACCGCGCCATCCGCGGTCACCCGATCGGTGCCGGCGCGGCGGGGCTGCGGCACGCCGTTCGCACGGGTACTCGTAGCGGTATCGGTGTCCCGGGCCGTCGCCTTCGGCGCGTCGCGTCCGACCCGGCTGAACATCCGGGCCGGGTCGCGCACGGCGATCCGCCGCGCCGAATAACGCATCGTCGGCCTACCGGACGCCGCGGGTCCGGCGGCAGCGGCACCGGGCGACGTCGACGGCCGTGACGGATCGGACGTCGCCACCCGGACCGCACCGCTGTCGGCAGCAGCACCCGGGTCGGGATCGGCTGAGGTGGACTCCGACGACGAGTCCTCGCCGGTGTCGGCCTGCGCCGTGGCCTGACCCAGCAGGATGGCGGCGGCGATGCCCAGCATCGCGGCCACGACTCGCAACACCACGTCAACACCATCCGCCCGGGCCACGCCGTCCCGCAAGCCGGCGTCATTGTTTCGTCACACGTGAGGTGGTGTGCGTCCGCGCCGATTCGGTAAACCGGAGGGGACACTTCGAGGAGGACATGTATGCGGGCCAAGACGTTGGGTATGACCGCCGCCGCCGTGGCGGCCGCGGCGGTGACGGGAAGCCTGGCCAGCGGCTCGGCCCGGTCGCCGTGGTACCGGCAGCTGCGTAAACCGCCGTACAACCCACCGCAGCAGGTGTTCCCCGTGGTCTGGCCGCTGCTGTACGCCGATGTGGCCGTGGTGTCCGCCGAGACGATCGACACGCTGCGCGGGCGGGGCGACCACGACGGGGCGCGGGCGTACACGACGGCGCTCGCGGTCAACCTCGTCCTCAACGCGGGCTGGTCGTGGTTGTTCTTCTCACGGCATTGGCTGGGCGCGTCGGCGGTAGGGGCGGCCGCCCTCACCGCCAGCAGCGCCGACCTGTCCCGCCGGGCACTCGCCGCCCGGGGGGCACCTGCGGCGCCGCTGGCCCTCTATCCGCTGTGGACGGCGTTCGCCACGCTGCTGGCCTCCCGCATCTGGTGGTTGAACCGGCGCTGACCGCGGTTCTTCAGCCGGGGTAAAGCACGCTGAGGTCCTCGGCGAGTGCGCGTCTGGTGACGCGGGTGAATTCGTCGAAGAGCAGTTCGTCGTCGCCTGCGTCGACCGCGGTGACGATCGCGTGGGCGACGTCGCGCGCCGAATGCTTGGGGGCGTCGGCGAATTCGGCGGCCAGCTCGGTGTCGATGAAACCGACGTGCACCGAGGTGATCCGGGTGCCCTGCGGTTTGAGTTGTTGGCGAAGACCGTTCATCAGTTGCCACTCGGCCGCCTTCGAAGCGCTGTAGGTCACCAGGGGCGGCCTGCTGACGAAGGAGGCCACCGAGAGCACCGAGGCGATGGCGCCGCCGCCGTTGGCCCCGAGCACGGGGGCGAATGCCAGTGAGACACGCAGCGTGCCCAGGTAGTTGGTGAGGATCTCGTCGGTCGCTCCGGCGAGGGTGACCACTGGTCCCGACCGTGCCACGCCGGCGTTGTTGATCAGGATGGTGACGTCGCCGCAGCGGCGCGCCGCGTTGTCGACGCTGTCCTGATCGGTGACGTCGAGTTGCACCGGTACCGCAGAGGGGTCGGTGATCGTATCGGGGTTGCGCGCCGCCGCGTACACCGTGCCCGCGCCGCGCTCCCGCAGCGCGGTGACGATCGCCGCACCGAGGCCGCGATTGGCTCCGGTGACCAGCACGACACTGTCTTCGATGGCTGTCATGGTCGATTCCTCTCTGGGGGTTCAGAAGTCGGTGCAAACGGCGGAAGTGAACCGGCGGATCCGCCAACCGTCCAGTCCGATCGGCACTGTCGGAGCGCCGATGTGGATGAGCCGCATGGTCGTGTGTTCTACTCCGGCGTGGTCTCAGACCGCTACCTGGCGTTGTCCACAGCCCACTTCAGTGCGTAGTCGGCGACCGCCTCCCAGCCCGGCGCACCACAGGTCCAGTGATCCCGGCCGGGGAACTCGTGGTAATCCGTGCGTGCCGACGACCGGTGGTAGTGCTTGGCGTTGGACTTGTTCACCGCCGGGGGCATGATGTGATCGGCACCGCCGGCGATGAACAGCAGCGGGGCGCGGTCGTCGCGGCCGTAGTCGACCCATGTTTCCTGGTGTCCCGGTTTGAAGTTCGCGATCAGGCCGTAGGCCCACACCCAGTTGCCCGGCGCGGCGATCGCATACCGGTCGTACACCTTGCGCGACTCCTCCTCGGAGAGGGTGTTGGTGAAGGCGTAGTGGAACTCCTCGGGGGTGAATCCCACCGCCCGGTGGTAGTTCGCCGGATTCTTCAGCGCCGGGAACAGCGACCGCACCTGTGACAACGGACTGACGCGAACCCCTTCGGTGGGTGCCGAGTCGATCACCACCGCCGCGGCTCCGAGCCCGCGGGCGACCAGGAGTTGGGTCAACGTGCCGCCGAACGAATGCCCCATGACGATCGGCGGACCGTCCAGGCCCTCGATGACACCGGCCAGGTGCGCGACGGTGTCGGGCACCGTGAGCTCCGCGATGACGTCGGGGTTCTCCCGCAGCGCTTCGACCTCGATCTCGAAACCCGGGTAGGCGGGCGTGATCACGTGGTATCCCTTGCTCTCGTAGTAGGAGACCCAGTTCTCCCAACTGCGTGGTGTCATCCAGAGTCCGTGCACCAGCACGATCGTGTTCGGCGCGGCCACCGCATTCTCCTTTTGTCAGTATCGGTTGAGGAAGGTGAGCAGGTCGGCTCCGAGCTGCTCCCGGTGTGTGTCGGTAACGCCATGGGGCGCACCGGGATACACGATGAGTTCGGCGCCGGGTATGCGCGCCGCGGTTCTCCGGCCCGCGACGTCGACAGGCACCACCTGATCGTCGTCGCCGTGGATCACCAGGGTGGGGATGTCGACCTCGTCGAGATCGGCGCGAAAGTCGGTGGCCGAGAAAGCCGTGACGCAGTCATGGGTGTTGTGGGCACCGGAGCGCATACTCTGCAGCCAGAACGCGTCGCGGATACCGCGGGAACACCGCGGCCCCGCGCGGTTGTGCCCGAAGTACGGGCCGTCGGCCAGATCCCGGTAGCACTGGGACCGGTCAGCCCGCAGTGCCGCCCGCAGCGCGTCGAACACATCGGCGGGAATCCCGCCGGGATTGTCGTGGGTCCGCAGCAGGAACGGCGGCACCGCGGAGACGAGTACGAGCTGAGCCAGGCGCGAGGTGCCGTGCCTGCCGATGTAGCGGACGGCCTCGCCGCCGCCGGCGGCGAAACCGACGAGGGTGACCTCGTGTAGATCGAGATCGTCGAGCAGGGCGGCGAGATCGTCGGCGTAGGTGTTCATGTCGTTGCCGGTCCACGGCTGCGACGAGCGGCCGTGTCCGCGCCTGTCGTGGGCGATCACGCGGTAACCGCGGCCCGCCAGGAAACGCTGCTGGGCCTCCCAGCTGTCGGCGTCTTGCGGCCAGCCGTGGCTGAGGATCACGGGTCGGCCCGCGCCCCAGTTCTTGTAGTAGATCTCGGTCCCGTCCAGGACCATCACCGTCGGCATCGCGTCACACCATAGGCGCGGTAGCCGCCCTCCGAATCGGCTGTGACTGCACGGTTATGGGCTGACAGTGTCGCAGTGCGCTGCTCGCTTCCGGCATGCGGCCGGGGTGACACCGTGGGATGGGCGGGCCGGTCGGCACCTCAGTGCCGCGCCCGCCACTCGCGGGGCGTCTCACCGTAGGCCGCACGGAACCGCCGGGCGAAATGGGTCGGGTCGGTGAAGCCGAACGCGCGCCCCACCGCCGCGACGGTCAGATGCGCCCAGGCCGCATCGGCCAGCCGGGCCCGGGCCGCCGCCAGCCGCCTGGCGATAATCCAGTTGGCCAGGCTGAGTTCGACCCCGTCGGCGCCCCGCCACACGTTGTAGAGGTGGCGAACCGAGATGTGGTGGGCCGCGGCGATTCGGTCCGGCCCGAGGTCGGGTTCGGTGAGATGGGCGTCGATGTAGAGCGTGATCCGCTCGAATAGGCTGGCGGCCAGGGCATCCCGTTCCCTGGCGTCGCCGGCCGCCGCGCAGATGATGGCCCGCATCAGGTGCGTGGTGGCGGCGGCGGCATGCGCGAGTGAGTCGGGGGCGTGGCGCGCCGTCGCGGCGAGGTTGACCAGGTATCCGCACACCAGCGCGTGCAGCGGGGTCGCCGCGCTCAGGTTCTGGCTGGCCCGGATGACGGTGTCCACCGGGACGTCGAGAACCGAACGCTCCATGTTGACCGCGATCGTGGTCCCGTAGCTCCAGCGGCGGTGGTCGTAGGCCGCGCCTTGGTACACCAGGACGAGGCCGGGTACCCGTGCCGCCGAGTGATCGGCCCGGAACTGGTGAAACGTCCACTCCCCGGCGGGTAGCAGGGTCACCCCGACGCGGTCGGGATCGGCGACCCGCACCTGGCGGGTGGTGCGCTCCAATCGCAGACCCGTGCCGACGCGGTGCATCAGGGTGGAGCCGCGTTCGTCGACCTGCCACAGGTTGAGGCGGGAGTGGACGCCGGAATCCTGCATGGGGGTCACATTGGCGGGCACACCAGCGGTGCGCATGGCCTCGCGCAGCGCGTCGGCCCGATCGGCCTCGCGCAGGCCGGCGGTGTCCAACACGAGCGCCACGCCCAAGATTGTTCACCCCCGGCCCGCGGCGTGCCACCGCGGCGGGCACTCAGCGGAACGCGCGGGTGTACTGCGGCGGGAAACCCATGGCCACCCCGAACTGGTCCGCGGCCTGCCGCACCCACGACGGGTTTCGCAGCAGTTCGCGGCCCAGGAACACCGCGTCGGCCTCTTCGCCGACGACGACGGCCTCCGCTTGCTCGGCATCGGTGATCATTCCCACTGCGGTGGTGGGGATCTCGGCCTCCTTGCGGATCCGGGCGGCGAAGGGTACCTGATACCCCGGACCGACGGGTATCGCCGCATCCGGGACCGTGCCGCCGGTCGACACATCCATCAGGTCGACGCCGGCCTCCTTGAGCGCCACCGCGAGTTCCACCGTGTCGTCGACCGTCCAGCCGGGCCGCGGGTCACTGGTGTCCCCGCCCAGCCAGTCCGTCGCGGACACCCGGAAGAACAGCGGCAGGGTCGCCGGCCAGGTGGTGCGGACGGCCCGGACGACCTCCAGCGCGAAACGCATGCGGTTGACGGGAGTCCCGCCATAGTGGTCCCGACGCAGATTGGACTGTGGTGAGAGGAACTGGTGGATCAGGTAGCCGTGGGCGCCGTGCAATTCCAGGACACCGAATCCGGCCGCCGCGGCACGGCCGGCCGCTTCGGCGAAAGCCGTCACCAATGCCCTGATCTCGGCCACCGTGAGCTCCGCGGGCGCGGGAAGCCTGCCGAACGGCACCGGGCTCGGCGCGACCGTCGCCCACGAACCCTGCACCCGGTCCGGGTCGGGCCAGGGCCTGCCCGTCGACCCTTTGCGGCCGGCGTGCACCAGCTGGATCCCCGGCACCGCGCCCTGTGCCCGGATGAATCCGGCCACCCGTCGCAGCGCCTCGGCCTGCGTGTCGTTCCACAGGCCGAGGTCGTAGTCGCTGCTGCGACCCCGCGGGTGGATGGCGGTGGCTTCGAGCATGACCAGCGCCGCGCCCGCGGTCGCCCTGGACCCGAGGTGAGCCAGGTGCCAGTCGGTGGCCGTACCCGTCCGGGGCCCGTCGGGCACGGCAGCGAACTGCATCATCGGTGACATCCAGGCGCGGTGGGCGAAGGTGACCGACCGAATGGTCAACGGGGTGAACAGGTGAGGCGTCGCGGCGGTCTCCGGTGCGCTAGCCATTGACCGGCAGCGGGGTGTTGGCGCTCCCGAGGTGTTCGACCGTGGTGAACACCAGTTCGGTGTCGCCGATGTTCTCGATGTCGTGGAGCAGGTATTCGCCGGGGCCGAAGTGGAAATGGCGGGTCTCCCCCGCCTGGTACGCCACGTCGCGGGTGGTGCCGTCGAACGTGTGTTGGCGGCTGCGGCCGGCGTTGACCGCGGTCCAGAAATAGTCGAGCACATGGCGGTGCGCGTGCCAGCGCTCCCCGGGGGCCAGGCGGATCTCCCACACCCGTACCAGCTCGTTCTCGCTGAGCAGCCGCGAACCGACGTGACCGTCGAACGCGTGATTGTCGAATTCGGTCTTCAGCCAGTCCGGCCAGCCTTCGAAGTCAGTCGCGACGAGCTCTCCGGCCAGCGGCAGATCGGTAAGAAAACTGTTGTCCGTCATGCTTTTTCCTCTCGTGTGGCTATCTCTTGGCGGTGCTAGCGCCCGGGTCCGTACAGACCGAAGCGCAGGTCCGGGTCGCCGGGCACCCACGTGTTGGTGAACTGCGACCGTTCACCCATTGCCACCACCCTGCGCAACAGAGCGTCGCTGAGTTGCAGTTGGGTGGGTTCCCATTTCGCCAGTGCCGCGGCGATATCGCCACCCGCATCGGACAGGGCGGCCGACAGCGCCCAGGCGTCGGCGGCCGCCTTGGCGGTGCCTGCCGCCGCGTGCGGGCGGGCTCCGCATGCCGCGTCCCCGATCAGCGCCACCCGACCCTGCGCCATCCGCTGCGAGCGCACATCCGAAACCACCTGCAGGTACGGCATTTCGGTGGCGATGACAACCTCGGCGACGGCCGGTGCCAGCTGGTCGGCGGCGGCTTGGCGCAGTTCATCGACGTAACGGTCCTGCACCTGGCCGGGATGTACCGAGACCGCGCCGGGCAGGCCCCGTTTGTCCATCAGCAGTTCGGCGAGGTCGGCACCCTCGGCGACGTTGCGGTACCAGACGTAGTTCATGAGTTTGTACTCGTCGGCCGTCCCCTCTTCGCCGGGGATCGGGTACATGGTGATGTGGGAATGGGGCACCACGTCGTAGGTGATGGCGTCGTCGAGCGCCGTGCGGGCGGCCGGGCTGAGCAGCCGGGCCGGGTAGGTGCCGCGCCAGCCGACATAACCGGAGTACCGCAGCCGCGCCTCGGCGTCGAAACGCTGCCGGGCGGCGGAGGTGATGCCGTCGGCGAATACCACCAGATCCGCCGATTCGGTTCGGCCGCTGACGAATCGGACGCTCGCCTGCTGCGAGGTCTGGTCGAACCCGCATGCGAACTCGCCGAGATGGTAGCGCGCGGTGCCGAAATCGGCGAGCAGCGCCCGGTAGAACGTGCCCCACGACGTGTAGCTGTAGGTACGTTCCTCACGGAAGTCGACACCACCGTCGCGGTTGAGGTACTGGACGTAGCCGGTGGAGGTACATAGGTCGGACAGCGACTGGGTGCTGCGCTCGGTGAACCACCGCACGGTGTCGGGCTGCAGCACGATCCCGCTGCCGCGGCCGTCAAGAGCGGTGGGGGTCCGCTCGTAGACGTCGACGCCGAAACCCAGGTCCCGCAACAGCAATGCCGTGGTCAGGCCGCCGATGGAACCACCGACGACGATGGCTCTGGCGCCGGAGTAGTGGCCGATTTCAGTCATGATTCGCTCTTCTCGGTGTGGTGGGCGGGATGTTCGATCGGGTCGACGGGCAGCGGCAGGCCCCGCGTCTCCGGGGCGAACGCCAGGCCGGCGAGGGCGATGAGCCCGAGTGCGGCGACCGACGCGGTGGCCAGGCCGAGGTTGCCACCGAACCACGAGGTGGCGATGACCCCGGCGACAAGCGGGCCGAAGGCGGTCAGGAATCGGCCGGCACTGTTGCACACGGCCAACGCGGTGGCGCGCACACTCAGCGGAAACAGTTCGGGACCGTAGATGAAGGTCCCGGAGAGCGCGCCGAACAGGCCGAAGCCGAGAATGGGCATGACGAACAGGAATTCGGTGTAGCCCCGCTCGAATCCGAAGGTGTACGCGATCGCGGCGGCCGAGACCGCGAAGCTGAGCGCGAACGTCTTGCGCCGCCCGATGGCGTCGGCGATGAAACCCCACGCCGCGTAGCCGACGATTCCGCCCGCGTTGAAAAGCATGGACGCGATGGCGACCCGATGGTCGGCGACATCCTTGGCCAGCCCGGCGGCGGCGCTGAATTGCCGGATGATCTGTGGATACCACGTCGAGACGCTCCAGAACGCGATGAGCGAACCCGATGCCAGCGCGGTGCACACCAGCATGGGGCGCAGCAGCGGAGGGGTGAACAGTCGGTGCAGCACGAACCGGTCGTGCGCGGCGCGGCGGCCCAGCCGCTTGCGTTCCTTGCGCGCCTCGATGTGGGCGCCGAACTCCTCCGGCTCGGGTACGTACCTGCGGATGAACCACACCAGCAGCGCGGGCAGCACCGCGAGGGCGAGCATGGGACGCCAGCCGTGACTGGCGAACAGTGCGTAAACCGCAGCGGCGACGAAGAATCCGCCTGCATAGCCGCTCATCATGATGCCCCCGGCGCGCGCCCGGTGGCGGTTGCGCCAGGTTTCGGCGATCAGCGCGGCACCGACGGGTGCCTCCACACCGGATCCGACGCCCGCGATGAACCGCAGGATCCCCAGCTGCCACCAGGTGTCGGAGAAGGCCGCGAGCGCGGTGAACACCGCGTAGGTCAGAATGCCCAGCGACAACACCCGGGTCCGCCCGAAATAGTCGGCCAGGATGCCGAACAGGATGCCGCCGGTGGCCCAGCCGAGCAGGAACAGTGTCACGGTCAGGCCGCCGTAGAATCCGATCGACGACGGCGCGACCTCGATACCGCTGTTGGGTAACAGCTCCGACATCGCGGGGCCGAGCACCAGGACGTAGAGGCTGCCGGCGAAGCCGTCCAGTCCCCAGCCCAACGTGGTGCCCGCCAGCACCAGCCATTGCACGCGGCTGATCTCGCCGCGCCATCCGCCGCGGCGTTGCGATGCCGCCGAGTTCGTGTGGATCGACACGTGAATCGTCCTTCTGAGTAGGGATTTCGGGGGGTCAGTTGAGCCGGGTGTTGTCGGTGGCGCCGAACCAGTCGACATGGTCGGCGGCCGTGCGCACGACGATCGTCTTGATCCAGGAGAAATCGTCGAAGGATTCGGTGCCGGCGTCCTTGCCGATGCCCGACTCCTTGACCCCGCCCCAGGGCAGCGACGGCTCCAGGCGGTGGTGGTCGTTGATCCACACCATGCCCGCGACGATGCGCGCCGCGACTCGGTGCGCGCGGGCCAGATCGGTGGTCCACACGCCGGCACCGAGTCCGTAGACATTGTCGTTGGCCATCGCGACGGCGTCGGCCTCGTCGTCGAACGGGATCACCACCGCGACAGGCCCGAAGATCTCCTCGCGGGCCACTGTCATTTCCATGGTGGCATCGGCGAGCACCGTCGGTTCGACGAAGAAGCCGTCCCGCAACGATTCCGGGAGGTGCGGCACCGAACCGCCCGCGGCCAGGCGGGCGCCTTCACGCATTCCCGTGTCGATGAGCGCGCGGACCTTGTCGCGCTGACGGGCGCTGATCAACGGACCCATCTGGGTGTCGGACTCGGTCGGGTCGCCGACCCGGATGGCGCGGGCCCGCTCGGAGAGCGCCGCGACGAAGGGATCGTAGACACCCCGCTGGACCAGGAACCTCGATCCCGCGACACAGGATTGGCCGGCGGCCACGAACGACGCGAAGGCCGCACCCTCGGCCGCGGCGACCGGGTCGATGTCGTCGAAGACGAGAACGGGTGTCTTGCCACCCAGTTCGGCGGTGACCCTGGCGAATCGCGCCGCTGTGGCGACCGCGGCGGCCCGGCCGGCTTCGGTGCCGCCAGTGAGGGTGATCTTGGCGATGCCGGGATGCGCGGTGAGCCGGACGCCCGCGTCACGCCCGCCGGTGACCACCACGACGACATCCTCGGGCAAACCCGCCTCCGCCATGATGCGGACCAGTTCCAGAGTGGTCAGCGGGGTCAGCTCCGACGGTTTGACCACGACGGTGTTGCCGTTGGCCAGGGCCGCGGACACGCTGCGGGCGGCGATGAGCATCGGGTGGTTGAACGGCGTGATGATGCCGCAAACACCCAGCGGCAGCCGCTGCTGGTAGGTGAGGTAAGGCCCGTCACCGGGCAGCACCGCGTGTCGCTGCGCGGCGAGCAGCCCCGCGTTGTAGCGGAACCATTCGGGGACGCGGGACAGCTGCGCGCGGGTCTCGGTGATCGGCCTGCCGTTGTTGCGGGTTTCCAGCCGGAAGAGCCGCTCGGAGTTGGCTTCGATCGCGTCAGCGATGCGCAGCAGCAGCCGGGCGCGTTCGCTGCGGGTCAGCCGGGGCCACGGGCCGTCGTCGAAGGCGGCACGGGCGCGGGCCACGGCGGCGTCCACGTCGGCGGGGCCATGTTCGGCGACGGTCTGAATCACCGCGCCGGTCGCGGGGTTGAGGATCTCGCGGTGTGGTTCGGTCGCGGCGGGCCGCGGGGTGTCGCGGTCGATCGCGTGGGGTTGCACGGCAGTCATGCATCGAGTGTGTGCAGACATGTGACGTGCATCAATGTTTGTGGAAACATAACTCGACCTGTTGAATGTCGATGCTGACATAACGGCCTGTGTGATGATGAGTCGATGGATACCGCGGCGAGCGACACTCCACCAGCCGCTGAACTGGTGCGTTGGCTCGACGCGCTCAAGACGCTCAGCGCGGCGGCCACCTCCGAGATGGATCCGCGCGAGGTGCTCCACCTCGTGGCGGCGACGGCGCGGTCGCTGCTCGGGTTCGACTTCTGCGGTGTGCTCACCCCTGATCGGCAGCGGCGGGATCTGGTCATCACGGGGTGGAGCGGGTTGTCCGCCGACTACGTCGCCCGCACCAACAGCGACCACCCGGTTCGGCTCGACAGCACCGCGCCGTCGAGCCGCGCGTTCCACAGCGGCAGGCCGGTGGCGATCCGTGACATCACCGCCGAGGCCGGGTTCGCCCCGTGGGGGGGTGTCGCCCGCGCGGAGGGATACCGGGCGATCGTCTGCGTCCCCCTGGTGGCGGGCAACAACGTCCTCGGCACCCTCAACGGTTACTACCGCCCCGAGCACACCTTCGCCGACGCCGAGATCGAACAGCTGACGTTGCTGGCGAACCATGCCGCGATCGCACTGACGTCCGCCCGCATGCTCGACGAATTGCGCGGTCTCACCGCCTCGCTGCTCGAACAGCGTGACGCGCTGGCCCGCTCCGAGCGGATCCACCAGCGACTGCTGGCCGTCACGTTGCGCTCCGGCGGCGTCGACGGGATCGCGGCGGTGCTGACCGAACTCGTCGGGCGCACCGTCCTCATCGAGGACGCCCGGCACGAGATGCTGGCGGTCGCGGGTGATCCCGCCGCGCTGCCCGGCGCAGCACAGCGCCGCACCGCCGCCATCGACCCGGACGCTTCGTCGACGCCGGTGCGGGTGGCCGGCGACGCACCGGCCGGCCCCGTCGCGCTGGTCTCGACGGCGCGACTCAACGGCGAAGTCGCCGCGCGGATCTGGATACCCGAGGACCCCGAACCACCGGACACGATCGGGGTCCGCGCCATCGAGCACGCGTCCATCGTCGTCGCCCTGGAGTTGCTGCGCGTCCGTACCGGGGTCGAGGTCGAACACCGGCTGCGCGGTGAACTTCTCGCCGAACTGCTCACCGGCCCCGCGGCGCCGACCAAACAGCTGATGGCCCGAGCCACCCTGCTGGGTCATGATCTGGGGCGGCCCCACACGGCGATGGTGGGCTCGCTCGGCGCCACCGAGCCGTCGTCGGGGCGGGCGTTCTCCAGGTCGCTGTCGGCGGTGTCCGATGCGCTGCGGTCCTACCGGCCGCGACCCCTGGCCGCGATGTACCGCGGCGACATCGTGGTGCTCTGGCCCACCGGCGCGCAGGGCGCGGGCGCACCGACGGCTCCCGCCGGCTCCCCGGCCGGGGTGGCCGACGCCGCCGCGCTGGTGCAACGCACCATGGCCGCGGCCGGCGGTTCCGCCACCGTCGCGGTATACGGGTTCGGCATCGATGTGGACAAGCGGACGGACGGCTACGCGCACGCCTACCGCGTCGCCAAGGGCGCACTCGACATCGCGGTGCGTTCGGGACGTACGAACACCGTTGTGCCGCTGGATGATCTGGGACTCGCCGGGCTACTGCTGCAACTCGAGGACACCGCCCAGTTGATCGCCTTCGCCGACCGTACCCTCGGACCGGTGCTCGACTACGACGGCAGGCACCGCACCGAACTGCTGGATACGCTGCGCACCTACCTGGCCTGCCGGCTCGACAGAGCGAGCACGGCCACCCGGCTGCACATCCACCCCAACACCGTCGGGCAACGCGTGCGGCGCATCGAGCAGTTGTGTTCGGCCGACCTGACCGATCCCTCCGTGACCGCTCATTTCAGCACCGCGCTGACGGTGCGCGACGTGGCGCTGCGTCACGAAGCCGGCTGACCCCGCTCACGGACGGCGAGGCTGAGCGCACGCACCACCGCGCGTTTTCCGAGATCCACCTTGAAACCGTTGTGCGCCAGCGGTTCCGCGCCGCGCAGCGCCATCCGCGCCGCGGCGTGAAACGATGCGCTCCCCGGCCGCCGCCCCACCAGGCTCGTCTCGGCCTCGCCGACCCGCCACGGCGTGGCCGCGACCCCGCCGAGGGCGATGCCCGCGGTCCGCACGACGCCGCCGGAGACCTCCAGTCCGACCGCCACCGACACCAGTGCGAACGCGTAACTGTGCCGATCGCGGACCTTCAGATACCACGACGCATCGGCGAACGGCGATGGGGGAAGCTCGATTCCGGTGATGAGTTCGGCCGCACCGAGGGAGTTGTCCACCGCCGGGGTATCCCCGGGCAGCCGGAAGAACTCCCCGATCGGGATCACCCGCACTCCGCGGGGCCCCTCGCTACGGATCCGGGCGTCCAGGATGGCCAGCGCGACAGCCATATCCGAGGGATGCACCGCGACACACGATTCGCTCGCACCGAAAACGGCATGCTCGCGGTGGAATCCGGCGCGTGCCGCGCATCCGCTGCCCGGCTCCCGTTTGTTGCACGCCGCAAAGCCCGGATCCATGAAATAGGGGCAGCGGGTGCGTTGGACGAGGTTGCCGCCCGCGGTCGCCATATTGCGCAACTGTGTGGTCGCACCGCTGAGGATGGCCTGCGACAGCACCGGATAGCGGGTGCGGATCAGCGGGTGGTTGGCGACGGCGCTATTCGTCACTCCCGCCCCGATCAGCACACCGCCCGATTCCGTCGCGGTCACCCGATCCAGCCCGAGGCGGCGCACGTCGATGAGCACCGCGGGGGACTCCGCGCCGTACTTCATCAGATCCACCATATTCGTGCCGCCGGCGAGGTACCGCCCGCCGGTGGACACGGCGCGCGCGACGGCGTCGCCGACCGATGTCGCGCGCTGGAACTCGAAGGTTTTCATCGGTTCTGCTCCGCACCCGCCGCGGCGGCGATCGCGTCGACGATGTTGGCGTAGGCGCCGCAGCGGCAGATGTTCCCCGCCATCCGTTCGCGGATCTCACTGTTGCTCAACGCGATCCGTCCGCTTATCACCGCATCGCGGGGACATCCGAAGGACGCCGCGCTCAGGTCGCCGCGCGCATGCTCGGCGAGCATGGCACGGGCCGACGAGATCTGTCCCGGTGTGCAGTAGCCGCACTGGAGACCGTCGTGGTCGAGGAAGGACTGCTGCAGCGGATGCAGTTCCGGCCCGTCAGCGATGCCCTCGATGGTCAGCACATCGGCGCCGTCCACCGTCACGGCCAGCGTGAGGCAGGCCAGCACCCGCTCCCCGTCGACCGATACCGTGCATGCCCCGCACAGCCCGTGGTCACAGCCCTTCTTCGTACCCGTGAGCCCCAACCGTTCCCGTAGCAGGTCCAGCAGAGTGGTCCGGACGTCGACGTCGACGCCGACAGGGGCGCCGTTGACGTGCAGCGCGATCTCCATCGTCCTACTCTCCCGTCCGCTCGAAGGGCGCCAACAGATCTTCCAGGGTGATCGGCAGGTCACGCAGCCGCCTTCCGGTGGCGTGGTGGACGGCGTTGGCAACCGCCGCGGGCACACCGCACGTCCCGATCTCCCCGATACCGCGCACCCCGACCGGGTCGAGGTCGTAGTCGGGGGTGTCGACGAATTCGATGTCGAATTCGGGACGGTCGGCGTGGGTCGGCACGTAGTACTCGCCGATGAGCCGGCCCGTTGCGGCGTCGACGGGCACGGTTTCCAGTAACGCCATACCGATCCCGAACAAGACGCCACCCATCACCTGGTTGCGGGCCAGTTTCGGATTGACCACACGGCCGCAGTCGATGACCGACACCCACCGGGTCACCGCGGCCCTGCCGATGTCCTCGTCGATCTCCACTTCGCAGAAGTGCGCCCCGAAAGACTGCACCGCCGTGCGGTCGTCGGCGCCGGGCGCGCTGGCGACCGTGAACGACAACGCATCGCACAGTCGCGGCGGCCAGCCCGCCGCGGCACCGGATCGGTCGAGTTCGGCGAACCGGCGACGCCACTCCGTGCCCGCCTGCCACACCGCGGAGCCGACCGTCGCCGTGGTCTGCGACGCGCCGCTGTAGGGCGCGTCCGGGAATGCGGAATCGCCGGAGACGAATGTCACCGCCGACAGCGGCAGTCCCGTGGCGTCCGCGGCGATCTGGGTCATGACCGTGCGCACGCCGGTGCCGACTTCGTGGGTGGCCGAACTGAATTGGACGCTGCCGTCGGGGTGTGTGACGACGGCGCACGATGCCGGCATGCGGCGCCCCGGGTAGGTGGCGGTGGCCATCCCCCAGCCCACCAGCACACCGTCGCGGCGCAACGACCGCGCCGCGAGGGGGCGGCCCGCCCAGCCGAACTTCTGCGCACCGATGCGGTAGCAGTCCAGCAGATGCTTACCCGACCACGGTTTCCCGGTGGTCTGGTCGTGATCGGCGTGGTTGAGTATGCGCAGCTGCAGCGGGTCCATCCCCCGCGCGTGCGCCAGTTCGTCCATCGCGACCTCGAGGGCGAACAGCCCAGGCGCCTCACCGGGCCCACGCATGAAACACGGTGTCGGCGTGTTGATCCGGCTCACCTCGTGGGAAACCGACAGGTGCGGTGAGTGGTACAGGATCCGGCTGGACAGCCCCGCGGGCTCGCAGAAGTGTGCGACGGTGGAGGTCTCGGTGCGGGTGTGGTGTTCGGTCGCGGCGATCAGCCCGCGTTCGTCGGCGCGCAGGGCGACGTCCTGCACGGTGCGCGGCCGATGCCCAGTCGAGGTGAACATCTGTGCACGGGTCAGTACCAGCTTGACCGGCCTGCCCACGGCCCGCGCGGCGACCGCACACAGTAGAACATGCATCCACAGAAAGGATTTCGAGCCGAACGCACCGCCAACCAGTGGCGCCAGGATGCGCACGTGCGACTCGTCGACGCCGAGTCCGGCTGCCAGTGCCCGGCGCTCGCCGGTGATCCAGCGGGTGCTGTCGTGGATCGTCAGGTTGTCACCGTCCCACCACGCGACCGCCGCCGACAGTTCGATCGGATAGTGCGTCGTGACCGCGGTGGTGTAGCGCGCCCGCACGCCGGTGCCCGGGGCCGCCACCGGGTCGCCGCGGCGGTCCTGGAGCTTCTCGTCGGTGAGTTTCACGAAATGGTCCGGCAGGTAACTGCCGTGGCGGATGGGACCGCGCGGCTCGTCCTCGCCGGACACCGGCAGGTAACGAAGCTCGAAGAGTTCCGCGGCCGCGGCGGCGTTCTCCGGAGTGTCGGCGACGACGACCGCCATATGCTGGCCCACGTGCTGCACGCTCAGATCCGACAGCGGCGGGCGCCGTTCCAGTGGCAGGTCGTCGGACATATCCGGCGGCGGCGGGTGCAGCGGCGGGCAGTTCAGCGGCGTCAGGACGGACAGCACACCGGGGGCGCTTGCGGCGCGGGCGGCCGAGGCCCTCAGGGACTCCTCGGTGACCGCACCCGTTGGCACCTCCGATTGCACGAGAGCGGCGTAGGTGACGCCGGGCACGTCGGTGTCGGCGGAGTACCGCGCCGCGCCGGTGACCTTGTCACGTCCCTCGACCCGGTTGACCCGCTTGCCGATCTGTTCGTGTGTCAGCACACCCGGATGCAACGTCGGTTGCCGGTCGCCGACATCCGCGGCCCGACTGGAATCCGTCGCCGTGCGGCGACGATCGCGACACACGCCGCGGTCGGGGTGATCGCGGCCACCGGCACACCCGCGCGAGCGGCACTTGACGCACGGCGATGCCCGGGGGCCGGCACACCAGCGGCGCGTCGACCTGGGTGTCCGCGCGAGACGCTAGGGTGCGAGGCATGCCGATCCCCGCAGCGCCCAGGGCCTTGATCCGCGCAGTCGTCGTCGCGCTCGCCGGACTGGCGGTCACCGCCGTCGCCGCTTGCGACGCTTCCTCGGGACCGGCGGCGACGGGCGGCACGGCACCGCGGCAGGTCACCGTCGTGGGCGAGGGCCAGGTTCAGGGCACTCCGGACACGCTGATCGCCAACGTGTCGATGGAGTTCGTCGCGCCCGACGCCACCGGCGCACTCAACCAGGCCAGTGAGCGTCAACAGGCGGTGATCGACGGGCTCGTCGATTCGGGTATCCAACGCCGCGATATCGGGACCACCCAGGTCAGCCTGCAGCCGCAGTTCGGCACGGACGGCAACGCCATCACCGGTTACCGCGCCAGCAACTCCATCGACGTGACGATTCGCGACATCGGCAAGGCGTCCGAGGCGTTGTCGCTCATCGCGAGCACCGGCGGCGACGCCACCCGGATCAATTCGGTGAACTACTCGATCGAGGACGACTCCCAACTCATCCGCGACGCGCGCAGCCGTGCGTTCGAGGACGCCAAGAACCGTGCCGGGCAGTTCGCGGAGCTGTCGGGGCTGAATCTCGGCACCGTGCTGTCGATCTCCGAATCCGCCGCGTCCGCCCCTCCGGTGCCGATGCCCCGGGTCGCCATGGAAGCGGTGCCGCTTGAGCCGGGGCAGCAGACGGTCGGGTTCAGCGTCACGGTGGTGTGGGAACTCACCTGAGCACCGGCGACACCTCCACCGGCACACCGTTGAGCACGGCGGTTCCCGACAGCGGGTCCAGCATCGTGCCGTCGTTGAGCTGATTGACGTTGACGCCGGGGGTACGCGCGGCCACCGCCATCCGTGTCTGCTGCTGATCGTGTCCCCACCCGTGCGGCAGCGACACCACACCACGGCGGATGTCCTCGGTGAGTTCGACGGGCACCGTCAGTTCCCCGGCCGCACCTTTCACCACGGCGATGTCGCCGAGCCCCAGCTCGGCCGCATCGTCGGGGTGGACGTACAGCGTGCAACGGTTGGTCCCGCCCGCCAGCGCGGGCAGATTGTGCATCCAGCTGTTGTTCGAGCGCAGGTGCCGGCGGCCCACGAGGGTGAACGCACCCGATCCGCGCGGGCGGGCCCGCTGCAGCGAGTCACGTAACCGGCCGACGTCCTCGGCCAGCGGGCGCGGCGCGAGTTCGACCCGACCCGACGGGGTGCGCAGCACCTCGGCCAGCCGCGGCAGCATCGGCCCGAGGTCGACGCCGTGCGGCCGCTCCTCGAGCCGCTGCAGCGTGAGGCCACCCGGCTTGGCGCCGAACGCATCTCCGTACGCGCCGAGGCGCAGCATCATGTCCAGCCGCCGCTGGTAGCCCTTCCCGGCGGGCAGCATCGCGATCAGTTCGTCGACCTGCCGCCCGGCGACCGGCGATGTGGAGTCGGCGGTTTCCTTGGCCAGCACCGCGGCGATCACCTGTTCGTCGACCAGGGCAGGGTCGGCATCCGGCCCCGCACCGTGGACGATCAGGATGAGGCGCGACAGGATGTCGGATTCGTCGGGCCGGTCGTCCAGGGGCAGTGCGGGAGGCGAGTAGCGGGCATTGTTGCGCACCGCGAGGTTGTTGAGCGCGACGTCGAAGTGCGCGGTCTGCGACGGGGGCGGCGGCGGCAGGATCACGTCGGCGTGGCGGGTGGTCTCGTTGAGATAGGGGTCGACGCTCACCATGAAGTCGACGCCGGCCAGCGCCCTGGCCAGGTGCTCACCGTCGGGCGCCGACAACACCGGATTGCCCGCGATCGTGATCATCGCCCGGATCCGGCCCTCGCCGGGGGTGTCGATCTCCTCCGCCAGGGCCGGGGCGGGCAGTTCGGAGAGCACCTCCGGGTAGCCCGAGACTCGGCTGTGCCAGCGCCCGGTGGCGAATCCGCGTCCGGTCCGCGGTGGGCGCGGCGCGGGCGCGACCGGCGACAAGGGGAACATGACGCCGCCGGGGCGGTCCAGGTTGCCGGTGAGGATGTTGACGACGTCGATCAGCCAGCTGCCGATCGTGCCGAATTCGACTGTGCACGTGCCGATCCGTCCGTACACCGCCGCGGCCGTGGCGCCCGCGACCTCCCTGGCCAGCGTGCGGATGTCCGACGCGGGCACGCCGCAGTGGTCCGCCACCACCTCGGGTGCGAAATCGGCTGCCAGATCCCTGATCTCGTCGACACCGTTGACGTGCGCGGCCACCCCGCCGAGATCGGGTGAGACGAGGTTCTCCTCGAACAGCACGTGCACGACGGCGAACAGCAGCGCGGCGTCGGTGCCCGGTAGCGCAGCGAGGTGGCGGTCGGCCAGCGCGGCGGTGCGGGTGCGGACGGGGTCGATCACCACCAGCCTGCCGCCCCTGTCGCGCAGTGCCTTGAGTTTTCCGCCGAAGTCGGCCGCGGTGGCCAGACTCCCATTGGAGACAAGCGGATTGGCACCGATGACGACGAGGTAGTCGGTGCGGTCGAGATCGGGGACGGTGAACGCGACGGGACTGCCGAACAGGTAGCCGAGCGCGACGTGTTTGGGCATCTGGTCCAGCGTGCTGGCCGAGAAGGTGTGGTGGGTGCCCAGCGCACGGATGAGCACCGGCGGGTACAGGGCACCGGCGATGGTGTGGGCGTTCGGGTTGCCCAGGTACACCCCGACGGAGCTGCCGCCGTGTTCGCGCAGCACGCCGCCAAGCCCCTCGGCCACCGCGGCGAACGCCTCGTCCCAGCTCACCTCGCACAGCCGGCCGTTCTTGCGGACCAGTGGACTGCGCAGACGGTCAGGGTCGGCGTCGAGTTGGGGGAAGCTCGCCCCTTTCGGGCAGATGAATCCCGCGCTGAAGACGTCGTCGCGGTCGCCGCGCGCGCCGGTCACCCGGCCGAGCCGGTCGTCGACGGTGAGCGTCAGTCCGCAGGTGGCCTCGCAGAAGGGACAGATGCGCAGCGCGGTCCGGGCCATGTCACTCCCCTTGGGTTCGTGCCGACGCGGCACGGGTCAACCAACCAACTGGTTGAATG
This sequence comes from Actinomycetota bacterium, assembly GCA_018268465.1. Classification (GTDB taxonomy): domain Bacteria; phylum Actinomycetota; class Actinomycetes; order Mycobacteriales; family Mycobacteriaceae; genus Mycobacterium. The sequence goes on along the minus strand of JAFDWN010000019.1, from coordinate 4,763 downwards.
TTCCTCCGGGGCGGATCGGACCGTCAAGCAAGGCTGCCCTTGGCGACGGCTGTCAGTGCGCGTACACCTTGGGGTCCAGGGTCCCGATGTACGGCAGGTCGCGGTAACGCTCCGCGTAGTCCAGTCCGTACCCCACGACGAACTCGTTGGGGATGTCGAAACCGACGTAGGTGATGTCGACGTCGGCGCGCACCGCATCGGGTTTCCGCAACAGCGTGCAGACGCGCAACGATCGCGGATGACGCGTCGCGAGGTTACGCAGCAACCACGACAGCGTCAGGCCGGAGTCGACGATGTCCTCGACGATCAGCACGTCGCGGTCGTTGATGTCGCGGTCCAGGTCCTTGAGGATGCGCACGACGCCCGACGACGACGTCGACGACCCGTAGGAACTCACCGCCATGAACTCCAACTGGGTGGGCTGCGGTATCGACCGCGCCAGGTCGGTGACGAACATGACCGCGCCCTTGAGCACCGTGACCAGCAGCAAGTCCTCGCTGTTGTCGGCGACGATGTGGCTGTACTCCTCGCCGATCAGCCGGCCCAGTTCGGCCGTGCGGGTTCGGATCTGGTCCTCGGAGAGCAGCACCGATTTGATGTCGCCCGGGTACAGCGCGGCGGCGAATTCTGCTGGCACGTCCACAGCGTGCCATGCGAACGCGCTGTTAACCAACGCAAGTCGCTACACCGGTTCGGTGTGCAGCCGCAGCAGCCCATCGCGGCGGTCGGCGATCAGCCGCGTCCGGCGCAGCGGCGAACCGACCGCGACACCGCCCTGACCCCGCCACGACGTAACGAGCGCGTCGACGCCGCGGATGTGTTTGTCGGTCAGACCACTGGCCCCACCCGCGAGCAGCCAACCCCGGATGACCCGGCGCCGAACCGCGTGCGGCAGTGCCGCCAGCCGGCCCGTGTCGAGGCCTGCGCCTGCCGGCGTCTCGGTCGTCACCTCGGCCAGCGCCCGCCCGGCGAGGTCGTCGAGTGCGTCGTTGTCGTCACGGAGCGCCGCGGCCGTGCGCGCCAGTGCCTCGGCCACCCCGCCGCCGAGCACGTCCTCCAGGACGGGTAGCACCTCCCCGCGTAACCGCGCCCGGGTAAACCGCGGGTCGGAGTTGTGCGGATCCTGCCAGGGCGCGAGGCCCAGTTCGGCGCAGGCGGCGTGGGTGTCCGCGCGGCGCACCCCCAGCAGCGGCCGCAGCCACGGCGGATCGTGGGGGCGCATCCCCGCGATCGACCGGGCGCCCGACCCGCGGCCCAAGCCGAGCAGCACCGTCTCCGCCTGATCGTCGAGGGTGTGCGCGAGCAGCACCGGCGCGTCGCCGCGCGCGGTGCCCAGCGCCTGGTAACGCGCCGATCTGGCGGCCGCTTCCGGGCCGCCGGCACTCCCGACGTCGACGCAAAGCACCTGCGCGTCAACACATCCCAGCTGCAGCGCCTGATCGCGCGCGATGCCGGCCACCCGCGCCGACCCGGACTGGATGCGATGGTCGACGATCAGCGCGGTGGTGGGCCGCATCCCGGCCGCCACCGCCGTCAGCGCCAGCGAATCGGCCCCGCCCGAGAGCGCCACACACCACGGCCGCTCCTCGGGGATGTGGGCACGGGCGAACCCGGCCACCGCGGTGCGCAGCGCGGCTACAGCACCCTGTCGATCCATCGCTGCGGCTCATCGATTTCCGTTGGCAAAGGCAGGGTTTCGGGCCCGGACCAGACGCTGTTGAACCGCGCCATCCCCACCTTGGTCACCACGTCGTCGACGAACGCCTTGCCGCGGGTGTACTGGCTGAGTTTGGCGTCGAAGCCGAGCAGCGCACGCACCAGGCGCTGCAGCGGCGGTTGCTTGCGGCGGCGGCGTTCGTCGAAGCGGCGGCGGATGGTGGCCACCGTCGGCACGACGGCGGGCCCGACCGCGTCCATCACATGGTCGGCGTGGCCCTCCAGCAACGTGCCGAGCACCAGCAACTGGTCGAGCGCCTGACGCTGAGGCTCGGACTGCACCGCGCGCAGCACACCGATGATGCCACCCGAATTCGGTTCCGCCGCAGCGTCACCGGCGCGCCGGCTGCGCACGAATTCGGCAAGGCGGCCGGCCACCGCCGCGACGTCGTCGCCGCCGTCCTCGGTGAGTACGGCCAGTGCCTGCGACATGTGGTCGGCCAGCCACGGATTGGCGCGGAACTGCACCCGGTGGGTGACCTCGTGCAGACAGACCCAGAGCCGGAAGTCCGCGGGGGCCACCCGCAGCTGACGCTCCACCGCGATCACGTTCGGATAGACCAGCAGAAGTTCGCCGCCGTTCGGGCCGAACGGGTCGTATTGGCCGAGAATGCCCGAGGAGATGAACGCCAGCACCGCACCCGTCTGCGCGCCGGTGATGCGACCGGTGACGGCATTGGGTTTGGCGCCGCCCTCACCGTCGCCGCCCGTCATCGCCCGCATGGACTGCGTCGCGGCCCGGATCCACTCGGGCCGGTCGACGATGCGCGCTTCGGTGACCGCGGCCCCCTCGTTCAGGCCGGTGACCTCGCGGACGGGCAGTTCGGCGTCGCGTGCGGCGCCGGCCAGCTGCGTGATCGCCTGCGTGCGGGTGTATTCGGTGGCCGCCGGGCCGGGCCGGGCCAGCTTGGCCCCGACGGTGGCGGCGAACTGCCAGTCGACCGTGTGCCCCACCGTCATCTTGCTCGCGTTCATGCGGCGCATCCGCACGACCGCAGACTGGCGGCCACCGCATCGATCGCGGTGCGGCCCGTCGGCCCCGCGTTGTTGGAGATGAGCGCGAACGTCAGCACGCGCCCGCCGGTGTCGGTGACGATGCCGGCCAGCGCGTTGGTGCCGGTGAGCGACCCGGTCTTGGCGCGCAGCCAGCCGACGGCGGCCCTGCCGGAGTCGGTGTCGACATAACGGTTGGACAGGGTGCCGCTGCCGCCCGCAATGGGCAGCAGGTCGACCAACGGCCGCAAGGCGGGTTCGGCGCTGCCGGCCGCGGCGTTGACCACCTCGTCGAGGGTCTCGGCGGTCAACCGGTCCTCGACCGACAACCCGCTGGAGTCGACCAGGTGGGCGCCGTTGGTATCGATGCCCACCCCGGCGAGCTGGGTCAGAACCGCCTGGACGGCACCGTCGAAGCTCTGCGGCCGGTTGAGGTGGTCGGCCACCTCCCGGCCGACCGACTCGGCGATCACGTTGTCCGAGGCGTTCATCATCTCGCGCAGCCGTTCCATCAGCGGGGGCGACTGCACGGCCGCGATCTGCTGACCGCGGAAGGCCGACGGCAGCACCGTCACCGTCGCCGGATCCGCACCCAGCGCGACGGCGAGGGCGCGGCCCGCGTCCAGCGCCGGGGTCACCGAACGGCGGGAGTCGGTGCTCACCGGCTGGGTGCGGCCGCCGTCGAGCATGACGGGCTGGATCGGCGCGATATCGCCGCCCTGGATGTCCATCGGATCCCACCCCGGCGCCATCGTCGGGCCGCTGTAGGCGCTGACGTCGACGGCGACCGCGGTGACCTTCATGCCTGTGCGGCGCACCTGGTCGGCGAGGTCGGTGACACGCGCGGCGTCGCGATACCAGGTGGGCTTGCCCGCCGGCGCGGCCGACAGCGTCGGATCCCCCCCGCCCTTGAGGACGACCACGCCGGGTGCGACGCGCTCGTCGGTGACGACGGTGGTGGTGATCGTGGCGTCCCGGTCCAGCGTCAGCAGCGCCGCGGCGGCGGTGAGCACCTTGTTGGTCGACGCCGGCTGCATCGGGATGCCGGGCCCCTTGGCCCACAGTTCGGCACCGGTCAGGGCGTCGGTGACACGTCCCGTGAGGTCGCCCAGGTCGGGATCGCCCAGCGCGGGCGCCAGCACCCCGGCCAGCAGTGCCGGGACCGGCTCGGGCGCGGAATCGGCCACGGGGACCACCGCAGGGTCGGCGGTCGCCGGAGCGGGGACCGGTTTGGCCGCCTGCGCGTCACTGGCCGACTGACCGGTGGTGACCACGGCGGCGACGGCCACCAGGGCCGCGACCAGCACAAGGACCGCCACCCCGATGACGACATGGGTGGACCGACGCCACCGAGCGGGCCGCATAACTCTCCTGATCCCGATTGACTGACCGAACCACCCTGTAGTGCAGGGTAGCTCTCCTTTAGGGTTGACCCGGCGGGTTGACCCGCTGGGTCGGCGCCACGACCCCTGACCCGAGACCATGAGTGAGGAGCCGTGCCGGTGGAGTTCGACGTCGTCATCGAGATCCCGAAGGGTTCGCGCAACAAGTACGAGGTGGACCACGAGACCGGCAAGGTGCGGCTGGACCGCTACCTGTTCACTCCGATGGCCTACCCGACGGACTACGGCTTCTTCGAGGACACCCTCGGCGAGGATGGCGATCCCCTCGATGCCCTCGTCTTGCTGGCCGAGCCGCTGTTCCCCGGCGTGATCGTGGAGGCGCGCCCGGTCGCCATGTTCCAGATGACCGACGAGGCCGGCGGCGATGACAAGGTGCTGTGTGTGCCGGCGGGCGATCCGCGCTGGGACCACATCCAGGACCTGTCCGACGTGCCGTCCTTCGAATTGGAGGCGATCAAGCACTTCTTCGTCCATTACAAGGACCTGGAGCCGGGCAAGTTCGTCAAGGCGGCCGACTGGGTGGGCCGTGAAGCCGCCGAGGCCGAGGTGCAGCGGTCCGTCGAGCGGTTCAAAGCCTCCGGGCACTGACCCCATCCCCGACCTTCCCCGCGAGCCACCCCCCTCCCGGCGAGCGTGCGTAGTAAGAGGACT
>JAFDWN010000018.1 GCA_018268465.1 Actinomycetota bacterium | reverse complement strand
CACGATCTACGGCTGCAGTACTAGGCAGAAGGCCAGACAAGATGACACCCAAGTCGGCCTCGGCCAACTGCGATTGTCGTTGACCGATGAGCCGGGCAAGCCCGGCGGTGATGCGCCGCGCGGACCACCCCAGCAATGTACTACTAGTAGGGCAGACATTCGTAAGGGTTCACCGAATAACTGGAGCGGTGCCCACACGCCCGAACCAGAACCATCCTGACCGGGTGGCGCAGTGGGAGCGCTCCCGCAAAATGGTCGGATCCAACATCCGCGAGTTGCGCACCGAACGGGGCATGACCCAGGAAGCTCTGGCCCTGCGCTCCGGCGTGACGCGCAACGTGCTCATCGACGTGGAACTCGGCCGCCGCGGCCTGTTGTACGAGCGACTGTTCGACATCGCCGAGGCTCTGCAGGTGACGGTGTGCCAGTTGACCACCCCGCCGGAGCAGACCCCGAGTCGGAAGCGGCGAACCCCACCCGAGTGACGCGATGCGATCGGCCGCAGGCGTGTCCAGAACCCCATCGCCACGCGACGGGTCGGAAGCCAAAAACTGTCACGCCGACGCCGACGTAGCCCACGCCGTTCACGTAGCCACACCGCTGACGGGTCCGAGGACGCTGCCGGTGGGCATCAGACCATTACCCGGAGAGACGCTAGATTCGTGGTTGGCGGCATTGGCACGGCACTTAGATCTGCAATGGGGTTCGTTCCTGAGCCTCGTCCTTGTCCCGGAGAATCGCACCGGGCGACGCCAGATCACCCAGCGGGACCTCACCGCGCACCTCACCGTGTCTGAACTGCAGGCGATCTCGGCGGCGACCGGTATCGACGCGGACACCATCGCGGCGCTCATGTTGCCCGGATGCGCAGCCGCGCCAACGTCGCTGGGCGCGGCGCGGCGCCGAACGCGAACCGCGTGGCCGTTCGGCCGATCCCGATTCTGTCCGGGGTGCCTTCAGAGCACCCAGGGACGCTGGCAGCTGCAATGGCGGCTTCCATGGGTCTTCAGTTGCGCGGCGCATTCCTGCCTCCTCGCAGATCCGTGCCCAGCCTGTGGACAACATCAACGGGTGCACGGGCACTGGCTACGGGGCAAGTCCGTCCCCACCCCCGAGCTCTGCAGCGCGCCCACACCTGACGGACAATGCTGCGGAGCCCCTCTTGCGGAGGCAACGACGATCCCGCTGCCTGCCGGGCATCCACTGCTGCGACGGCAGGCCCAGCTGTCCGAAATCCTCACCGGCACAACGGTGGCCTTCGGCGTGTATCAGACAATGCCGACGTCGACCCCGCAGTTCATTGCGGATCTGCGGCTGCTGGCCTTTCGAACCGCCGAGGTGGTCGACGCCGAAAATCTTCTCCTGACAATGCAATCCCCGTTGAGCGACACCATCCTCGCCGCGTGGGATAGTGATGAAGTCCGGCAGTGGCGTGCGGTTCCCGACACACCCAGGACGCCGCCGGCGCTGATCACTGCCATGGGCATCAGTTCGGCTCTCGCCGTTCTCGAATGCCCCGCGCTCGATGAGGCGGCCGCGCGGCTGCGTCCATTTCTCACGAAGCGAAGAGTCACGAGCAGACAGGTGAACACCGATGCCCTGAACACCATGGGTCACAACCCCGTCGTCGACGCAGTGACCATCCGCGCACTCACCACATCGATGAGCCCCATCAACCAATTACGATTTCGGGCATGCACACCGGTGCCGCGGTCCCCGCGCAACACCTCTGCGGTCGCGATGCGCAACGTCCCCACCTGCCTGTGGAGCGACTGGGCGATCCGGATCCGCCCCCTGCGCAACCACAAGCAACCCCGACCGACAGCCCTCACCAGAGTCCCGCTGTCGATGCTGCTGCTCACCGTCGGAAATCAGGTCGCCGAAGCCGAATTCGCACGGGGACTGGGTATGGGCACATTTGGTGTCTACTGGGCCCGAAACCGGTGCTGCTTCAGCGCCGCACGGCTCAACCGGCAGCCACTATGGACGAACATCGCGACCGCACTGACCAGACTCTCTGACCACCTCGCCGAACAGCCCAGTCCGATCGACTACGCACGCCGACGCCGTCTCAACTATCGGAACCTGTTGCCCCACAACGAGTGGGTTACCATCTTCGAAGCCACCGACTTCGGCGACCTCGACTGCGCAGACACCGGACAGCTGATCCGAACGTGGCTGTACCAGCGAATCAGTATGCTGCCGCCCGAGATGGCGCCTTTCACCGCGGCGATCGGCCAACCGGACGGCCGTCACCGGGCCGTCGTTGAGCTCCTCGCGCGGCCGATCACCGATCAACTCGACGCCGTCGCGTCACGATTCCTCGAACAGTACAAGATATTTGGTGAGCCGATCTACTGGTCACCACCTTTGGAGCTGGTCGCTGATCTTGAGTTGCCCGGCCCCGACGTCGACCAGCTCTGCGTCGATGACCTCCATCAAGCACTCCTCGACGGATGGATGTCGATCGAGGATGCGGCGAGGACAGTCGGCGTCGAGCCATTGGTGATTCGGCACCTCCTTGAGCGCTCACCGCTGCCACGGCCGATGGTTCGCCGCAAACGGCAGTGGGCGAGGAACCAAACGCGACTGCATTTCGCGCGGCAGCAACTGACGTGCGAAGAGCTCACCCGGCTTCACAAGCGGCAGAAGTGGACAATGTATGCGATCGGACGCCACTTCGGCATCGATTCCAAAGTGGTCAAAGCGCTGGCCCTCGAATACGGCATCGACGTCGCTATGGGTAACACCCCGGCCCGGCCTCTGACCGCCGAATGGCTGCGCCAGCAGTACGTCGTCGATCAACGCTCCCTCACCGACATCGAACGAGAGACCGGCGTCAGCCGCTCCACCATTAAAAGGCGGCTGATCGCACTGGGATTACCCGTGCGCAGCAACCAGGCCGCCCCGGCGGTATCGATTACCGCGGAATGGTTGCACGATCAGTACGTCGTCAAACGCCGCCCCCTGAAAATCATTGCGACGGAAGCCGGCGTCAGCTATGGGTTGTTGCGCGCGAAGGCGAACCAGTGGGGGATCCCGGTGAGTCGCACCCATAGGGCCGATGCGATCACCCCGGAGTGGATCCGTAAGGAACACGTCGTCAATCGGCGAACCCTCGCCGACATGGCGCAGGAGGTCGGCGTCGACTACCGGGCACTGAGCCGGAAGGCCAAGCAGTGGGGGATACCCGTACGCCGCAGTCCGCACTCCAACGTGAGGATGCCCATCACCGCGGAGTGGATCTACCAGGAACACGTTGGCAATCGGCGCACGCTTGCCGACATGGCGAACGAGGCAGGCGTCCAATACAACACGTTGAGCCTGAAGGCGAAACAGTGGGGCATACCGGTGCGCCGCGGCCTGCCGTTCAATCCCACCTTGGCTATCACCGCGGACTGGATATACCGGGAACACGTCGTCAACGGACGCACCCTCACCGACATGGCCAAAGAAGCGGGTGTCAGTGACGCCACGCTGGGGTTGAGGGCCAAGCAATGGGGGATACCCGTGCGGTCCGGTGCACGACGAGGGCCCGGCGCCGGCGCGTCAGGATTGACGCCGACTGTGTAGTTGACTGACGGCGCGATCCGTCGCAGAGATATCGAAGTCAGGGGCGTGTTCCCGGTGAATGAGTCCAACTGAGGAACTGGGGCCCGCCAGTGAGTTGCACCCATGTTTGGCCGTGGTGCACTGCGGCCGTATAGGGCGCCGGCTGGTGGTGTGGTGGCCGAGCCTCGGGCGGTGTCGGTGGCGGTAAGTGATCTTGACAGGGCGCCGGGCAGGTCATTCGGACCGGTCCACGGTTCCCGGGAAGAGGAGTGCAATACACATGATCAAGTCGTTTGGGGCTGGTCATTGAGGGGCCCGCACGTTGCGTCGACATCTGCACGCGGTACTTCTGCGACCTGGCAAGCGGATAGTGACATTGCTGCTGCAGCAGTACCGTGAACAGGAGGAGTCGAGGATGATTTTGACTGGAGCTGCAAAGGTTTCCTGGGCGCGGCGGTTGCTGCAGCGTAGGCCATTGTTTCTGGACACGGAAACGACCACAGATGACGATCAGGCGGAGGTCATCGAGGTGGCTGTCGTCGCTGACGATGGTTTCGTTCTGCTCGAAACGCTGGTGCGACCGCAATCGCCGATTGCAGCGTCGGCGAGGGCAGTGCACGGTATCGGTATGGAGCAACTGGTGGGTGCTCCGAGCATGGCGGCGGTCTGGCCTTGCTTGCTGCGGCTGCTCGGCGGTCGCACGGTGGTTGCCTACAATGTCGCTTTCGACAGGCGGGTGCTACAGCAGTCGGCCCTGCGTTATGGTCTTCCGCCGCTAGACACCGAGTGGGTCTGTCTGATGGAGGCGTATGCGCTGCTCACCGGGCGTACACGGGTCATTTCGCTGTCGGCTGCGAGCCGTGAGAATGGTATAGCGCCGCGAGAAGCTCACCGCGCGGCGGCCGACGCGCAGGCGACGCTCGCGTTGGTCGCAGCGATGGCATCCGGTAGGTCGGGGCCTTCGAGCGCTGGTCCCGGCTTTCGTGTGGTTTAGGAAACCACCCAACGGCGTAGGCCTGACGAAGTGAGCAGGGACGTTCCTCGCTGGCCGGAGGGCAATACACCGGGTGAAACGCCCTGGAAATCCCGGAGGCTCCTGACCTTGGAAACGAGGATGCAGGTATGCCGAAGGAACAGTCTGCCGGAAAGCCCACGGCGCGTCGGTACAGCCCGGAGGAGAAGGCCGCCGCGGTGCGGATGGTCCGCGCCCTGCGCGCTGAGTTGGGCACTGACCAAGGCACGGTGTCGCGGGTGGCTCGTCAGCTCGGCTACGGCGTGGAGTCGGTGCGGTCCTGGGTGCGTCAGGCCGATATCGACGACGGGTACGCTCCAGGTGTGTCGACCGCGGAGTCGGCGCGGATCAAAGAGCTCGAGCAGGAGAACCGAGAACTCAAGCGTGCCAACGAAATACTGAAACGCGCGGCCAGTTTTTTCTCCGGCGGTGCACGAGCCGCCAACACAAGAAATAGTCGATTTCATCGACGACAATCGCGAGGAATTCGGGGTCGAGCCCATCATCACCGTCCTGCGATCAGCAGGGGTGGTGATGGCCCCGAGCACCTACTACGACACCAAGTCCCGCGCCCCGTCGGCACGCGCGCAACGCGACGCCGAACTGGGGCCGGTCCTGGTGGCGCTCTGGGAGGACAACTACCGCGTCTACGGGGCCCGCAAGCTGTGGAAAGCCGCCCGCCGCGACGGCCATGACGTCGGGCGCGATCAGGTGGCCCGGCTGATGCGGGCAGCCGGCATCTGCGGGGCACGCCGCGGCAAACGGGTCAAGACCACGAAACCCGACGCCGCCGCTGCGCGCCATCCCGATCTGGTGAAGCGCAAGTTCACCGCGACCGCGCCGAACCAACTTTGGGTGACGGATCTGACGTTCGTGCCGACCTGGGCCGGGGTGGCGTATGTGTGCTTCCTCATCGACGCGTTCAGCCGGATGATCGTCGGCTGGCGGGTCGCCTCGCACATGCGAACCACGATGGTGCTCGACGCGTTGGAGATGGCGCGCTGGTCACGCGGAAAACTGTTGGCGGGCTTGACATGTCACTCCGACGCCGGATCGCAGTTCACCTCCATCCGCTACGGCGAACGGCTCGCCGAGATCGGCGCAGTCCCCTCCATCGGGAGCATCGGGGACAGCTTCGACAACGCCCTCGCGGAGACGGTCAACGGCTACTACAAGGCCGAACTGATCTACGGACCCGCCCGCAGCGGGCCGTGGAAAACCGTCGAGGACGTCGAACTGGCCACCCTCGGGTGGGTCTACTGGCACAACACCCATCGACTGCACGGCTACCTCAACGACCTCCCACCCGCCGAGTACGAAGCCGCGTTCTACGATGCCCAAGGGAGCGACCAACCCCTGGTCGAAATCCAATAGCCCGAGCCTCCGGCAGAACCAGGGCGTTTCAGGGTGCCGCATGCGATGACCTGCGTGCTGCTCGTTGTGAGCGTGTCGTGGTCTCCAAGTGGTTAACCCGACCAAGCAGGACAAGGCAGCGCCGAAGTTTCCTTTGGCCTGCTCAAGCGGAAGTTCAGTGCGCGGGCCGCGCAGAACGCAAATGGCGGTGACATGACGGAGGTGCCCAGGGAGTGCGGGGCAGAAACTGGGTCTGGCGATCGTCATTCCTCTCTCGCCGCCGACTGTTTGGGGGCGGCGATGGCCTGCACCCGGACGCTGAGTTGGCATGCGCTGCCATCAGATGGCGGGACGTGGAGCCCAGTGGGTAATACTCGATACCGACCGCGGGAATGCCAATGCCGCAAAGGATTTCACCGAGCTGTGTTGGAAGTTGGAGATTCGTCAGTCGGGTCGGGTCTGATTGTGTTGCGATAATGACGCGCGGTGGCATTCTTCTCCTCCCTGGAATGGGAAGTGCTGTCCCGCAACCCTTTCCGCGATGCCGTCCAGGCGCAGGCCGTGGCCATCGACTGGTGCTACACCTTCTACAACTGCCAATGTCCACCCAGCGCAGCCGACCGGTACTCGCCTGTCAACTGCCGAGATCGGGGAATCCCAAACCCAACCGGAAGCGGTATCGGAAAGCTCTCCGCGATTCCGGGGGAACCGCACCAGCCGCCTAACTAACTAAAACCCAATTGACTCATTCACCTTGAAGAACTCCGATCCCCTGCTTTAATTAAACGCATCTGGACGCAGGCAAGCCATGCGAGTCAGGGTTCTTGGGGGGATACCATGGATCACTTAGGGCGTGAAACGCTTTGGGCAGCCGCCGAATCGACTGCCTGGGCCGAGATCGACAAAGCCGTGCAAGCTGAGGTCGCACGCATTCGGGTGGCGGAGATGGTATTCCCCACCGTTCAGATGGCGAATGCGGCCAACGTCCCCCTCGACCAGTTCAATCCCCAGACCATGACAATCGACGAAGGGCAGACCCGCCCCTTCGTCGAGATCTCCTTGGCATTCGCCATGGCCAAGAGTCAGGTCGACAACGAGGCGACCCTGCGCATCGGGCGCACACTGAGTCTGCTGGCGGCTAAGACAGTGGCGCAGTGCGAGGACGAGGTCTTCTTCCAGGGCACCCAGGCACCCAGCTTCATCAACAACCCCTTCCCCGGCTTCCTTACGTTCACGAACATCAACTCGACAGGAAATGGCCTGCTCGGGCTCGTCAACGCCGCCCAAGTAATCGACGTCAATCGGCCGCGAGCGGCCGCTGGCTATGGCAGCGCGACCTTTGACGCGGTGGCCCAGGGCATCGCGCAGCTCATTTCCGTGGGGCAGCCGGGACCTTTCGCACTGTTTCTCCACACGGCGGTTTATGCCGACACATTTCAGACAGTGGCCGCGAACCAAACCACGACAGCCGAGCGGATCGTACCGCTGGTCACCAACGGCTTCCACGGGACGGGTTCGCTACCAGCTGCCACCGGCCTGTTGTTGTCGCTGGGTGGTGAGCCGACGACGATCTACCTTGCTCAGGACGCGGTAACGGCCTTCACCCAGGAAGACCCCGGCGGCGCTTACCGCTTCCGCGTGTTCGAGCGTGTGCAGATCGTGAACCGGGACCCCCGGGCGCTGGTGCGGTTGAACTTCCAGTAGGAACGGCCAGCCCCACATTCGCGTGGCGGGGGAATCAGCGCATGTGCTACGCAGGGGTCCGTCGCGGTGAGGAGAAACGCCATGAACGGCAGGAACCTGTCGGTCGGAGCGGTCGGGGAGGAGGTAGGAAGCCTCCACGACCGACTGCGTCGGCAAGGTTACGAGTTGCCCACATCCGAGACGTCGCGGGCCTTCTTCGGTCCTGCCACTCGGGAGGTGGTGCGGCGGGTCCAGCTGCAACACGGGCTGCAAGGCCACGGCGTGGTCGACGCGGCGACCCACGAGGTTATCGGCGCCACACCACGGCAACCCGGCGAGGCGTCGGAGATCCGCCGCGCCGCCGACCCGACCACGATCACAGTGCCTCGCGGGGCGGTAAACGAGCCCAGCAGGCCGGTACCAACCGGCGACGTTGCCGGCGATCTGTTGGTGCGAGGCCTCGTCGTCTATAAGGAGGGGCTGCTCATCGAGGGCATGACGGTGCGGGCTTTCAACGTCGACCTACGCCACGAGGACTTCCTGGGCGAGAGCATTAGCGACCAGGAAGGCCGCTACGAGATCAGGTACAGCGCCTCCCAGTTCAGCCGACCCGAGAAACAGTACGCAGACCTGCTTCTGCGGGTGTTCGACCTACGCGAGACCAGTGCCGCCGAGAAGCCGATCTATGAATCACCGATCGTCTACGGCGCCCAGCCAATCGAGAAGGTTAAGCTCGAGATCGATGCCGGCCTCGCGCACGCCTGGTCCGAGTATGAGCAGCTGATGGCCGAGCTGCTGCCCCTTCTCGCCGGCCGTCCGCTCACCGAGCTGAGCGAGGACGCCGAAAATCAGGACATCACCTTCCTCGCCGGCCAGGCCAACCTGGACCCGCGTCGCATCGCCTACATGGTCTGGGCGCATCGATTGGCGGTGACCACGGACCTGCCGCCTGAAGCGCTTTACGGCTTCGCACGCCAGGGGCTGCCGCTGACGCTGCCCGAACTGCTGGCGCAGGGTCAGGCGTTGCAGCGGCAAACGCTGGAGCTAGCGCTCGATGAGCACATCATCCCTGGACGTCTCGTCGACGCACTCGATGACATTCTGGCCCGACTCAAGAGCTTGATCGTCGCACAAGCCTTCGAGCCACCACGGGAGAGCGACAGGGCATCGCTGGGGCAACTGCTGGCGACAGTGGTGCCGGACCCCGACAAGCAAGCGCGCTTCCTGGAAGCCTACGTCAGCCACGAGGGAACGCCGCAGCAGTTCTGGCAGGCGGTGGCAAAGACGCCCGAGCTGGGCGATGACGTCGCCAAGCTGCAGGTGACATTGCAGCTCGGCGCGTTAACTGGCGGGCACCTGCCATTGGTGGCGCAACTGCAAGGTATGGGCGAGACGGGTCAATTCCGGTCGGTCCGGGACCTCGCGCGGCTGAACGCCGGCGGATGGGAGCAGATCATCCGCCAGGTTCCGGAAGCTGACGCTGTGCCGCCCGATATCCCCGGCGACGACGAGGACGCGAGGATCCGCAACTATGCCTCGACCATGACCAAGCTGATTGAGGACACCTTCCCCACCGAGGTCGTTGCTCACCGCTTCCAGCAGGATGCGGCTCCTGAACGGGCGGATCTGCGGGCGTTCTTCGGCAACGTGCTGCGCAGCGACAGCGGCTTTGAGCTAGCTCAATCGCACATCGAGAAGCACCTCGCCGACAACCCGTCGCTGCTGGCAGGCGTCGAGGACCCGGCCGTCCTGCTCACGAGTTTGAAGAGCTCCCAGCGGGTGGCGCGGCTGGCGCCCAGTCCCGACCAGGTGCTTCCGGTGCTCGACAAGGGCCTCGACTCGGCTTTCATGATTGCTCGTATGGGCGAGCCGGCCTTCCGAGAGCGTGTCGCCGACACGTTGGACGAGGAATCGGCACGCCAAATGTACGCACGGGCAGAGCATGTCGCGGCCGCGGCGCTCAACCTGTTCGCGAACCACAGCCCCGCAATCAACGGGCTCGGGATGCACGTGTTGCCCTGGCACCGGCCGGCCGTCGAAGGGGTACCGGATTGGGAGACGCTGTTCGGGTCGCTCGACCTCTGTGCATGCCAGCACTGCCGCTCGGTGCACAGTCCGGCCGCCTACCTGGCGGAGATGCTGGCGTTCCTGAAGGAGCGCAACGCCAGGACGGCTGGCCGCACAGTCAAGGACGTGCTGTTCGAGCGCCGCCCCGACCTGGGCGAGATCGAGTTGACCTGTGATAACACGACGACCCCTGTGCCCTACATCGACTTGGTGAACGAGGTCCTTGAGGACGCCGTCGCACCCTTCGGCCAGGTCGAACTGCCACCCGAGGTCGCGGCCGACCTCGTCTCCGGTCCGGCCTCGGAGACCCTGAAGGCAGCGCTGAAGGCACACGACATCACCCTCGACACGGACGCCACGGTAGTAGAGGTGCAGCCCCAGCTCAGCTGGTTCGTGACCGACCACACGCTGCTGTTCTCCCTCGAGAAGAATCAGTCGGGAGCCCTGCTGGTGATTTCGCGTTGCCGCCAGACCTCCGGACCGACAGAAGAATTGGCGGCGAATCCGCAGCATCTCAACCGCGACGCCTACACCACTTTGTCGCAGGGCGTTTACCCTCTTACGCTGCCCTTCAACCTTTGGCATGCCCAGGCCTCCGCGTTCCTCGGCCACCTTGGCGCGCCGCGCGAAGGGCTGATGCGCACGTTCTACCCACAGGGTGACTCAGCGGCGCTCATCGACCACGCTGTTGCCGCCGAACACCTGGGACTGACCACATTCGAGTGGCGACTGATCACGGACACATTGGCCACGCCCAGCACAACCTGGGAGCTGTGGGGCCTGCGCCAGACCGGAAACCCGGTGCCTAGCTTCAACGACCCGCGCGTGCTGGTCGATGCGGGCTGGCTGGAGGTGCTGGTGCGGGTGCGCCTGCTGCTGGACCGGGCCGGCCTCAGCTACGAGGAGCTGGAGTGGGCACTCGATACCAGCTTCGTCAACCCGGGCTGGGCGGTGAGCATCGTGTCAGGCGACCCCAACGACCCCGCGTCGTGTGACACAACCAAGCTGATCCTGTCCGGGCTGGACGACTCGGCCGCCGCCGAGGCTTTCATGCGACGCCTGCAGCAGTTCCTGCGGCTGTGGCGAACCCTCGGCTGGACCATGGTCGATCTAGACCGGGCTGTTACCGCGCTGGGCGGCACCGGGGACATCAACCAACGCCTGAGTCCGGCCTTCCTACTGCAGCTTTCACACCTGCAGCGACTTCGGGCTGAGTTAGACCTGCCGATCGAGCAGCTGCTCACACTATGGGGACCGATCGGCACGAGCGGCACTCGGCCGCGCTCCGGCCGGTCGGACAACGCCGAGGAAGCTGAATCGCTGTACTCCCGGCTGTTCGAGAACCCATCGGTCCTGCGGCCCGTCGACGCTGCCTTCGCGCTGGACGGTAACGAGTTGGCGATTGTCGCCGCAGACCCGGCAGCTGCGCTGATCAGCACCCACGCGTCCGTCATTCTGGCCGCGCTAAGGATCAGCGACGTCGAGCTGGCCGAGCTGCGTCGCCAGGAGTTGCATGGCAGCGACGCCCTCAACCTAGCTAACCTGACACGGCTTTACCGCGTGGTCGTGCTATCCCGCGGCCTGCAGTTACCGGTGCGACGCCTGCTCATGATCAAGGCGCTGATAGGTATCGACCCATTCGATCCGACACGCACCGAGGAGACGCTGCGCCTAGTCAAGGTGATCGACAAGATCGATGCCAGTGGGTTCGGCGTCCAGGAGCTTGCCTACATTCTGCAGCACCGCATTGACGAGGCCGAGTCTGTCGCTCCAGACGACGCGACCGTCGCGCTGGTTCTGGATGACATCCGCACGAACCTGCAGAGGGTCGAGCAGGAGAACACGCTTGGGGACGATCCCAGCGGCGATCTGACACGGAAGAAGTTAGGCCTGCTCACAATGCCGGCCGGGCTCATTGAGCTGGTGATCGCCACGATGCGGGGCAGTGTCATCTATGAGGCGCCGCTTGACGCGCTGCCCAACGGACTCACTTTCCCGGCACCGCTGCGAGGCAGGATAGCCTTCGACGCCGACGCGAAGCGGCTAACCTTCACCGGGCCCATGACCGTGCCCGAGCAGACCAGCCTGCTCGATGCTTCTTCTGAAACCGCCTACCAGGAGGCGGTGCGGGCCCTGGCTCGGGCGCCGCGTGCCTTCGTGGCCGAGCGGCTGTCCGCCTTGGAGCTGCCGACCTTCTCGACGCCGCTGGCGTCGCTCCCGGCGGGCCTGCGGATCCCGGCAGCACTGCGCGGCCGCTTTTACTATGACACCAGGAACGGGCTGCTGAGCTACGCCGGGATGATGCTGGAGACGGAGCGGTCGCAGCTGCTGAGCCTGTCGACGGATCCCGCGTTCCGGACCGCGGTCGACGACCTGTTCGCCGGGCCGGCGACCTACGTCCCCGAGCCGTCGAACACCCTCCTCACGCCAGCAGACGCGGCTTGGCTCTTCGACGCGCCTACCGCTGAAGACCAGCGCACCCCGGAGCAGCGATTCGAACGGATACTGACGAAGTTGCTGCCCAGCCTGGTTTCGAGGTTGAGCGCCAGCCTGGTCAAGCAAAAGATCACCGAGGCCTTCCGGCTCGACGCCCGCGTGACCGACGAGTTGCTGACCCGACAGGTACGGTCGCCCTCCAATCCGGCCAATACGGCAATCGACGAACTGCTGGCGCCAGTTTTCAGGGAGAGCAACCTCGCCATCCCGCTGACTCGAGCGGCGTTCGAAGCCCAGTTCGACACCTTCCTACTGCTACACAAGGCGGCGATGGTCATCTCGCGGTTCAAGATCACGCCGACGTTTCTGGGCTGGCTGCAAGCATACGGGCCCACCGCCGGGTGGCTGGACCTGAGTGGCCTGCCCTTGCGGCCCGATACTTCAACGGCGCGGTTTCAGGACTGGGAGCGCCTTGCGGACCTCGCTGCGTTGCGCGACACGCTTCCCGGGCGGGAGGCGACGGTGTCTGAGATCTTTGACCTTGCCGCGGCGCCAGGGGCCACACTTGCCCGTGTGCTCGACCACATCGCCGTGCGCGGTCGATGGGACCGGCAGGACCTGGAGACACTGGCGGGTCGGTTGCAGGTGTCCGGGTCCACAGGCGACTTCTCTCTCAGTATGCCGGCGACCTATCTGCATGAGTCGGCGCTTCTGCGGCTGCGGGACTGCTTCATTGCCCTAAGTCGACTCGGGGTCTCGGCCGTGCGTGCGATCGAGATGACCAAGCCGGACCTCGACGGCGCCGACGCCACCGGGATCGTGCAGGCCGCAAAGGCCAAGCACGACGACGACACCTGGTCCGAGATAGCGGCGCCTGTCCGCGACGGGCTGCGCGAGCGGCAGCGTTCGGCGCTCGTCGCGTACCTGCTCGCGCGTCCCGATCCCGCTCACGGCCGGGTGTGGCGGACCCGCGAGGACCTCTACGAGTATTTCCTGATCGACGTCGAGATGAGCGCCTGCATGCGCACTTCGCGGCTCAAGCAGGCGATTAGTTCGGTGCAGCTGTTTGTGCAGCGGTGCCTGCTCAACCTAGAACCGGAAGTCTGGGTCAACGAGGAACAAGATCTGCGGTGGCGGGACTGGGACTGGATGAAGAATTACCGGGTGTGGGAGGCCAACCGGAAGATATTCCTCTACCCGGAGAACTGGATCGAGCCGGAGCTTCGGGACGATAAGACGCCCTTCTTCAGCGAGCTTGAGAACGAGCTGTTGCAGGACGAAGTCAACAGCGAGACCGCCGAAGACGCCTTGCTCCACTACCTTGAGAAACTCGACCAGGTCGCGCGGCTTGAGATTGTCGGCATGTACCACGAGCAACAAGCGCAGACCGACGTCCTGCATGTCTTTGGCCGCACCAGCCAGCAGCCACACGCCTATTTTTACCGGCGGTACGTCGACGCCAGCCGGTGGACGGCGTGGGAGAAGGTCGACCTCGACATCGAGGGCGACCACCTCATCCCGGTGGTCTGGAACCGCCGACTCTACCTATTCTGGCCGATCTTCGTCGAGAAGGCTGAAAAGCCGAAGGACCAGGAGTTCGTGTTCAACGCGACCACAGACGGAGGTTTGAGAGGGAGACCTACCGCGCAAGAGGCGACCCATTACTGGGAGATCCAACTGGCCTGGAGCGAACGCAAAGGCAAGAAGTGGCTGCCCAAGCGGCTCTCGACAGTGAAGCACCGCTCCACCCCTCCCCAGAATGTCGACATGGTGCTCAACCGTCGCCAGCACTTCTTTTATGCCGTGCCGCACGACCCGGGGCTCGACATCCATTTCTTCGCCTCCTACCGGGTGGAGCAGCCCTACGCCTACTTTGCCCCCATCATCCGTGAGGGTTGGAAAGGGGGCGTTTTCCACTTCACCGGCCACGGCGGTGAGGTGGTCGCCCGAGATGCCCGGACGCGACGGGTCAACGCAATCCGTGGCACGGCTCCGTACGGCATGACGTTCGCCGAGACAGACTCCATTGGTCTGTATCTGCCCAAAAGCCCAACCACCGGCGAAGATGGCGTTGCACTGACATGGAGCCCGGGGTGGACGCCCTTCGAGGTGCTGTACCCGCACCAGGACGCTTCGGTGACCGGGCAGCGTCCGCTGTTTTTTCAGGACGACACCAAGACGTTCTTCGTCAGCCCCGCCGGGGTCGTCTTCTCGAAGGGCACCTTGCGCAACCCGACTTTCGTCACGCCCGCGACGATCGACGCCACCCGGCGCGTGTACTACGTGGAGCCGTTGAGGCTCGACGAGGTCTCCGCCGCAGCTCTAGATGTCGGGACAATGGCGATACCCCGCCGTGGACCTGCGCGTGCTCGCATGCTGGCCACAAACGTCATGCGGGTCACGGGATCTCAGGGGGGGAGTCCGCCACAGCCCCATATCGGGGCCATTAGCAGGGAAGTTGCGGGTATCCTCGATCCGAAATGGAACTTGCCTAGTCCGGTGATCTCCACTACGCGCCGAGAGCGCCGCTACCGGTTCGACAGCTTCTATCACCCGTACGTCATCGAGTTCATCAAGGGTCTCAACCGCGACGGCATCCCGGGGCTGCTGACCCGGGACCAGCAGCTGCTGTCGAGCGAGTTCTTCGCCGGACGCTACGGGCCGACAGACCTGGTGTCCCGATACGACTCGATCGGCCGGGACATCTACCCGCGTGACGATGTCGACTTCTCTTACACGGGAGCGTACAGCCAGTACAACTGGGAGCTGTTCTTCCACGTCCCGCTGTCGATCGCCCGCAAGCTGAGCCAGAATCAGCAGTTCGAAGAGGCGCAGCGGTGGTATCACTACATCTTCGACCCGACTGACACTTCCGCGGTCGACGTACCGCGGAAATACTGGCGCACGCGTCCGTTCTACGAGACCACCGCCGACGACTACCAGGATCAGCAGATCCAAATTCTGCTGCGCCGACTGGCCGACGATCTCCCCGACCCGGAGTTGGAGAAGCAGGTCGAGGAGTGGCGGTCACATCCGTTCAACCCGCATTTGGTAGCCCGGTTGCGAACGACGGCTTACCAGCGCACGGTGGTGATGAAGTACATCGACAACCTGATCGCATGGGGCGACCAACTCTTCCGCCGCGACACCATCGAGTCGCTTAACGAAGCGACGCAGCTGTATGTACTGGCCGCCGAAATCCTCGGGCGGCGTCCGGTCATCATTCCAAGGCGGCAGGAGCCGATGGTCCAGACCTACAACTCCCTGGACCCCAAGCTGGCCGATTTCTCCGATCGCCTGGTCCAAGTCGAGAACTTCGTCGCGACTCCCAGGACCAAAGTGGCCCCCCCGGCTGCCGACCGACCGCCGATCTCCTGGCCGTCGCTGCCCTACTTCTGCGTCACCGAGAACGACAAGCTCCTCGGCTACTGGGACACCGTCGCCGACCGGCTGTTCAAGTTGCGCAACTGCATGAACATCGAGGGTGTGGTCCGGCAGCTGGCCCTCTTCGAACCACCCATCGATCCGGGTCTGCTCGTCCGAGCGGCCGCCGCTGGCGTGGACTTGAGCAGCGTGCTCAGCGATGTCAATGCGCCGCTACCCAACTATCGCTTCGAGGTCATGGTCCGTAAGGCTGGCGAGTTGACGGCCGAGGTCAAATCGTTCGGCCAGGTCTTGCTGGCGGCGCTCGAAAAGCGCGATGCTGAGGACATTGCGCTGCTGCGTTCCAGCAACGAAATCAGCCTGCTCGAAAAGGTCCGCGAGGTACGGCTGCGTCAGCGGGATGAGGCGAGCGTGAACCTCGACAGCCTCAACGACGCGAGGAAGGTGACTGAAGCCCGCCGCGACTACTACCGTGACATCGAGGATCGCATTGACGAGGAGCGTCAGCACCTGGCTAATCTCCAGACCGCCGTCACCCTCCAGACGATCGGGCAAGGCATTGAGATTTTGGCGGGGGCGCTTGCCCTCATTCCGGACGCCGACATCGGCATTGCCGGCGCCTTCGGAAGCCCGCGGGTGGGTGTCACTTTCGGTGGCCAGCAGATGAGCACTGCCGTGCAGGTTGCGAGCCGCGGCTTTGCGCTCATGTCCGCCCTCTACAACCACATGGCCACCAGGGCATCGATCGAGGGCGGCTTCAAGCGCCGATCGGACGAATGGAGGCAGCAGGAAAAGCTGGCGAGCCTGGAGCTGGACCAGATCCAGAAGCAGATCGAGGCGGCGGCTATCCGGTTGCAGATCGCCGAGCGTGAGATCGAAAACCACGACCACCAGACGGAGAACGCTCGAGCCGTCGACGAGCTGCTGCGCGGCAAGTTCACCAACCGCGAGCTGTATGACTGGATGGTTGGCCAGATCTCGGGCCTGTACTTCCAGAGCTACCAGCTCGCCTACGACGTGGCCAAGCAGGCCGAGCGCGCCTACCGCTACGAGCTGGGTCTGGACGACTCCAACTTCATCCAGTTCGGCTACTGGGACAGCCTGCGACGTGGCCTGCTGGCGGGCGAGCGCCTGGAGCAGGACATCAGGCGTATGGGGGCGTCCTACCTAGACCAGCACCGGCGCGAGTACGAGATCACCAAGAACGTGTCTCTTGCCGTCCTCGACCCGGTGGCTCTGCTCCGGCTCAAGGAGACCGGCGAGTGCTACCTCGACGTCCCCGAGAGCTTCTTCGACCTCGACTACCCAGGGCATTACATGCGTCGGCTGAAGTCGGTAGCCATGACGATGCCGTGCGTCACGGGACCCCACACGGGTGTGTTCTGCACACTGACCTTGCTGCGCAACACGATCCGCATTACCCCGGCCAGTAGTTCTCACGGCTATGCCCGTAGCCGTGAAGGCGCGGACCCGCGCTTCCGTGACAATGTCGGTGCTATCCAATCGATCACGACGAGTCATGGGCAGAGCGACAGCGGTCTGTTCGAGCTGAGCCTCCGTGACGAGCGCTACCTGCCTTTCGAAGGCGCCGGCGCGATCAGCCGCTGGCGCATCCAGCTGGCAAAGCAATTCCAGCCCTTCGACTACGACACGATTGCCGACGTCATCCTCCATCTGCGCTACACGGCGCGAGAAGGCGGCGAAGCGCTGCGCAGCCAGGTGGTGACCGGGCTGCAGCAGTCGGTCAACGAGGCAGCCCTTGCCGAAAACCGTCGCGGGCTTTACCGCTGGTTCAGCCTTAAGCACGAGTTCCCCAACGAGTGGTACCGCTTCCTCGATCAAAGCGAGGCCGAAACGGGCGACCACGTCCAGGCCTTCCCCGTGACCGCCGACCGCTTCCCGTACGTGTTCAGGGGCAAACGATTACGGGTTGGGGGAGTGCAGGTGGTGGCGCTACCGAAGGAGGCCGACCTAGAGCCGTTCGACCTCTATCTGACGCCCTCTGGCGTGGCACCGAACGAAAACAACGACCGGCTGGGCCTGGAGCAGGATCCAGCGCTGCCGGGCGCCGTTGCCCAGGTCAAGTCTTACCAGGGCCAAGACAAGGAACCTGGCGAGACTTGGCGCTTGCGGTTGCGTGCGGATGACCTCGAGTCGCCGACCGAGGTGTTGCAAGACATCGGGCTTATCCTCCAGTACCGCGTGGAGGACTGACTGCCATGCTGATTTCAGACCAGCACCTCGAGCCCGCGCGGAAGGCTGCGAACCTGCTCTACACGCGCGGAGCACGCCGAGTGTGGTTGTTCGGGTCGTTGGCCCGTGGCATAGCACCGGATGACCACTCAGATCTCGACATCGCGGTCGAGGGGATCACGCCGTCGCGCCTGCGGGTCATCAAGGAGGAGCTGGCCGCGATGGTGGAGACGAAAGTGGATCTCGTCGACATGGCGACGGCCCACCCACCCATCCGGCCACACATCCTGCGCACGCGCGTGTTGATGCAGCGCGAGACCAGGCCCCTCCGTGGCTGACTACAACGGAGGAGCGTGTCCATAAAGCCCAAAGATCAGAAGAGCCCAGGCTTCGTTGGAACGAAACGCACTCGGCCGACTGGGTGCTGCTCGCCATCAAGATTCCGAAGGACAGCGACGCAATCCGAGGAATCGGCTCCAGCGGGCTGCGAGGTAAAGAGGCGGATTGGGGATTCGCGGGGATTCGGATGGTAGTCCGAACATGAACGCGCCTAACCGGCCCACGGCGAATGAAAGCGGCAGCGCCAAATTTTCGTCGAACACGCTCGAAAAATCTATGGATTGTCGCGGATATGGGCCGCCGCAGGATGGCTATTTCAAGAATGAAGTAGGTAGACAGATGATGCGCTCCTCCTGCCGGAATAGGGACTCCCGGGACGGCACAAGGACCATCATCTGTGTTGTCTGCGGAGGCACCCGATGAGACCCGGCGACGCACAGCGCTCCTCGGGTGATGACCAGGGCCAGGCAACACCTTCAGGAGCCGTTGCCGCCCCAGCGATTCAGTTGCCCAAGGGCGGCGGCGCCATCCGCGGCATCGGCGAGAAGTTCGCCGCAAACCCGGTCACTGGTACCGGGTCGATGTCGGTGCCCATCGCAACCAGCCCGGGCCGCTCGGGTTTCGGACCGCAGCTCGCTCTGTCCTACGACTCCGGCGCCGGCAACGGACCCTTCGGCTTCGGCTGGAACCTGTCGCTGCCGTCAATCACCCGCAAGACCGACAAAGGCCTGCCGCAGTATCTCGACCCAGTCGATTCCGATGTCTTCGTCCTCTCGGGTGCCGAAGATCTGGTGCCAATCTATCGGCAAGACCCGGACGGCACCTGGGTCGCTGGCCGCCAGGGTTTTGAGTGTGACGCGGACGGGTTCTGGGTGCGGGATCCATCTGGCCGTCTCGTCGTGTACGAAGACGAACTCGACGGTTACCGCGTGAGGCGCTATCGGCCACGAATCGAAGGGCTCTTCGCCCGCATCGAGCGCTGGAGCAAGATCGGCACGCCCGGAGACGTCCATTGGCGGTCGATCTCCAAGGACAACATCCTCACCCTTTATGGCCACGACGAGAATTCGCGTATCGCCGACCCGCTCGACGCAAGCCGCATCTTTTCCTGGTTGATCTGCGAATCACGCGACGACAAGGGCAACGGCATTCGCTATCTCTACAAGGAGGAGGACGGCGACTACCAGCTACGGCCGGGGCAAGCCGATCCTTTGATTCAGGTCCACCAGCGCAACCGGGGCGGCGCCTCTGATTCGCGCCGCAACGTGCAGCGCTACCTGCACCGTGTGCTGTACGGGAACAAGAAGCCGCTGCTCGATGCTCAGGGTCGGCGCCCTCGGGACCTGAACGGCCTGCCAAACCCGCCGTCGGATACCGACACCGACTGGTTGTTCGAAGTGCGATTTGATTACGGCGAGTTGGACGAGGGAGATCCGACGGGCCAGCCGGAGAAGCTCTGGTTCTACCGGCCAGATGCCTTTTCCAGCTACCGCTCGGGTTTCGAAGTCCGCACCTGCCGCCGCTGTGAGCGGGTGCTGATGCTGCACCACATCCCCGACACGCCTGCGGTCCCGGGTCGGGCAGCCCAACCCGGCTACCGGGGGGTGGTTCGCAGCACCGATTTCACCTACGACGACGAAATCGACCCCAGTATTGCCACCCGGCCCGTCTATAGCTTCCTGAAGCAGGTGGTGCAAACGGGGTGGAAGCAGGACGGCGGTTCGACCACACGCCGGAGCCTGCCGCCAGTGGAGTTCACCTACACCGTGCCCACGGTGCAGGGGGCGATCGAAGAGGTTGACCCGGAGAGCCTGGAGAACATGCCCATCGGCCTAGAAGGCAGCGTATACCGCTGGACCGATCTGCACGGCGAAGGTATCCCCGGAATCCTCACCGAGCAGGCCGGCACTTGGTTCTACAAGCGCAACTGGAGCCCGATTCCGCAGACGCAGACCGCCGGCAGCGAAGCTGTCAAGGCCCGGTTCGCCCCGCTGGAAACTGTTGCTCTCAAGCCCAACGTGGCTCTCAATGCGGGCGCCGAATTCATGGACCTGGCCGGCGACGGACAGCCTGACGTCGTCGTTATGGAAGGCCCCATAGCCGGCCTGTACGAACACGACGGGGACGAGGGCTGGCAGTCTTTCCGGCCCTTCACCTCGCGGCTGAATCGCGACTTTCGCGACCCCAGCCTCAAGTTCGTCGACCTCGACGGTGACGGCCATGCGGACGTGCTGATCAGCGAGAACGACGCCTTCGTCTGGCATGCCTCGCTCGCCGAAGAGGGCTTCGGCCCGGCCCGCCAAATCACCCAGATGCTCGACGAGGAGAACGGTCCACGGATCGTATTCGCCGACGGCACTCAATCCATCTATCTGGCCGACCTCTCCGGCGATGGCCTGACCGATATCGTTCGCATTCGCAACGGTGAAGTCTGTTACTGGCCCAACCTCGGCTATGGCCGCTTCGGCGCTAAGGTCACAATGGACGGCTCACCATGGTTCGATAATCCAGACCATTTCGACCACAAGCGAATTCGCCTGGCTGACATCGACGGCAGCGGCACTACCGACATTATCTATCTGCACCGCGATGGCGTGCGCCTGCACTTCAACCAGTCGGGCA
Organism: Actinomycetota bacterium; assembly: GCA_018268465.1. GTDB lineage: Bacteria > Actinomycetota > Actinomycetes > Mycobacteriales > Mycobacteriaceae > Mycobacterium. The sequence goes on along the minus strand of JAFDWN010000018.1, from coordinate 101,444 downwards.
ATGAGTGGAGCAAGCCGCAGGTGCTCAACGTGTTCCCGCGCGTCGACGACCTCGTGAACATCGTGCCCACCGACCTGCTCGGCAACGGCACCGCCTGCCTGGCCTGGTCTTCGTCCATGCCCGGCGACGCGCAGCGGCCGATGCGCTACGTCAATCTGATGGGCGGATCCAAGCCCCATCTGCTGGTCAAGACCACCAACAACCTCGGTGCCGAAACCCGCGTCGATTACGCTCCATCGACAAAGTTCTACCTGCAGGACAAACAGGTTGGGAAACCGTGGATTACGCGGCTGCCGTTCCCAGTACACGTCGTCGAGCGCGTCGAAACCTGCGACCACATCAGCCGCAACCGCTTCGTCACCCGCTACGCCTACCACCACGGCTACTTCGACGGCGAAGAGCGCGAGTTCCGCGGCTTCGGCATGGTCGAGCAATGGGATACAGAGGAGTTCGCCGCACTCGGCGACGGAGCAGCGCCGGCCGACAACATCGACTTCGCCTCCCACGTTCCGCCGATCCACACTAAGAGCTGGTTCCACACCGGCGTGTACCTGGGTCGCCAACATGTCTCCGACTACTTCGCCGGCCTGCTCAACGCCACAGACCAGGGCGAGTACTTCCGTGAACCCGGCCTCACCGACGCGCAAGCACGAGACCGGCTATTGCCGGACACCGAGCTTCCCGAAGGGCTCACGCCCGACGAAGAACGTGAAGCCTGCCGTGCCCTCAAGGGCTCGATGTTGCGCCAAGAGGTCTATGCCGATGACGCCAACCATCCCGGCGCCACGCAGGAGCAGAACGAGCGCGCCGCCAGGCCCTACACCGTTTCCGAACAGAACTTCACCATCCGCCCGCTCCAACCAAGAGGTGAGAACCGCCACGGAGTGTTCATCACCCATGCGCGCGAGGCAATTAGCTACCAGTACGAGCGCAACCCTACCGATCCGCGCATCCAGCATGCGCTGACACTGGAAGTCGACGACTACGGCAACGTGCTCAAACAAGCCGCCGTCGGCTACGGCCGTCGCTCCTCGCAATTGTCGGAGCAATGGGATCGTGACCGGCAGACCACGGGGCTGCTCACCTACACCGAAAACCGGGTCACCAACGCCAACGAATCGCCCGACACGCACCGCAATCCGCTCCCGTGCGAGGCGATCACTTTCGAATTGACCGGCTACCCGACCACCGGACCAGCCGGCCGCTACCAGGCCTCGGACTTTGTCGCACCCGACCCTGCAAAGCCCGGGCGACTACGCCACAAGTTCACCACCCCGGAAGTCCTACACGAGGCCACCGCCTCCGGCAACCAGCGCCGTCGCCCCATCGAGTTGCTGCGCACGCTCTACCGCCGCGACGACTTGACCAGCCTCCTGCCGCTCGGGGAAATGCAACCGCTAGCCCTGCCCGGGGAGAACTACAAACTCGCATTCACCCCAGGTCTACTGGGCCAGGTCTTCCAGCGTCCACGCCAGGGCCAGACCGCCGAGCCGCTGCTGCCCGATCCGACTGCCGTGCTCGGCGGCCAAACCGGCAACCGAGGTGGGTACTTACAGAGCCAGACGCTCAAGGCCGACGGTCGATTCCCCGCGAGCGACGCCGACGATCACTGGTGGATTCCCTCCGGTCAAACGTTCGTCAGCCCGAACCCCGCCGACAATGCGGCCGTCGAATCGGCGCACGCCCGAGAACACTTCTACTTGCCTCGCCGCTACCGCGACCCCTTCGGCCAGAACGGCTTCGTCGACTTCGACGCATATGAACTATTGATGGTCGAAACCCGCGACGCGCTCAATAACCGCGTCACCGTTGACACCAATGACTACCGCGTGCTGCAGCCGCGCCTGGTCAGCGACGCCAACCGCAACAGGACCGAAGTCGCATTCGACACTCTGGGCATGGTGGTCGGCACCGCTGTGATGGGCAAGCCGCTGCCCGCGCCAGCGGAAGGTGACTCGCTCACCGGCTTCGTCACCGACCTCACGCAATCCCAGCTGGACGGTCTCTTTGACGCGACCGATCCGCATGGAGTGGCGGCAGCGCTGCTCACTGGCGCCACCACGCGCATCGTCTACGACCTCGACCGCTTCCAGCGCACGCAGCAGGCGAATCCGAATTCCCCAGAGCAGTGGCAACCCGCCTGCGCTGCCACGGTCGCCCGCGAAACCCACCTCAACGCCCCGCTGCCGCCGCAGGGTTTGAAAATCCAGCTCAGCTTCAGCTACTCCGACGGCTTCGGCCGCGAGACCCAGAAAAAAATCCAGGCCGAGCCCGGGCCGGTGCCGCAGCGCGACGCCGGCGGCAAGATCATCGCCGGCGCCGACGGCCAGCCCCTGATGACACCGAATGACGTGAGTCCGCGTTGGGTGGGCAGCGGCTGGACTGTATTCAACAACAAGGGCAAGCCAGTCCGCCAATACGAACCGTTCTTCACCGACACCCACTGCTTTGACCTAGATATGCGCATCGGTGTCAGCCCGGTGCTGTTCTACGACCCGGCCGAGCGTGTCATCGCCACGCTGCACCCGAACCACACCTACGAAAAGGTGGTGTTCGATACCTGGCAGCAGGCGACCTATGACGTCAACGACACCTGCGCGGGGCCGGTTCCGAAACACGGCGATCCACCACCGCGCGAGACCGGCGACCCGCGCACCGACCCCGACGTCGGCGGCTACGTCGAGAAGTACTTCAAGACACAGCCCGCGACCTGGCAGACCTGGCATGCCCAGCGCATCGGCAACGCACTGGGCACCGACGAGCGCAACGCCGCCGAACGTGCCGCAGCGCACGCCGACACGCCCACCACCGCCCATTTGGACGCCTTGGGTCGCCCCTTCCTTACGGTCGCCCGTAACCGCGTCGTCTGTGCCAATCACGATCTCGACGGCACGGAGGACAGTGTCGCGACGCGGGTCGAACTGGACATCGAAGGCAACCAGCGCGCCGTGCGCGACGCCATCCAGCAGGCCGGCGACCCGCTTGGCCGCATCGTCATGCGCTACAGCTACGACCTGCTCGGCAACCGGATCCACCAGCACAGCATGGAGGCTGGCGCGCGCTGGATGGTCAACGACGTGGCAGGCAAGCCCATCCGAGCCTGGGACAGCCGCGGCCATACTTTCACGACGAATTACGACGCGTTGCGCCGTCCGGTCGAACAGACGGTGAGAGGAACCGTCAGCGATGCCGATCCGCTCAAACCCAATTCCGACCCGCGCACGCTTAATCGCGACATCCTGGTCGACAAGATCGAGTATGGCGAGCCACCCCTCAACGCCACGCCGGCACAGGAAAGAGAGGCGCAGCGCCTCAACCTGCGCACGCGCATCCTCCGGCACTCCGATTCCGCGGGAATCGCCACCAACGCTCGGCTCGATGCCGGGGGCAACCCTACCGACGCCTACGATTTCAAGGGCAACCTGCTGCGCAGCACGCGGCAACTAGTCAGCGACTACGCCGCCATCCCGGACTGGCTGCTAAACCCCCAACTCGACGCTGAAAAATTCGAGGGCTGCACGCGCTACGACGCGCTAAACCGCCCCATCCAGTCCATCGCACCGCACAGCAGCCTGACGCGCGTCCCGCACCCCAACAAGATCAACGTCATTCAGCCGGTCTTCAACGAGGCCAACCTGCTGGAGCGGTTGGACGTCTGGCTGGAACGCGCCGCCGAGCCCGACGCGTTGCTGGACCTCAACAACGTGGCCCCGTCACCGGTGGGCGTCGCCAACATCGACTACGACGCCAAGGGGCAACGCCAGCACATAGACTATAAGAACGGAGTCAGCACGTTCTACAGCTACGACCCGCTTACCTTCCGGCTCACGCAGCTCATCACTCATCGCAATGCGAGTGCTTTCCCGGGCGACGACCCACGGCCCGCCGTCGTCGGCTGGCCCGGCCAACAGGTGCAGAACCTGCGCTACACCTACGACCCGGTCGGCAACATCACCCACATCCAGGACGACGCTCAGCAGACAATCTACTTCAGGAACAAGCGCGTCGACCCGAGCAACGACTACACCTACGACGCGCTCTACCGTCTCATCCAGGCCAGCGGCCGCGAACATCTGGGACAGACCAATGGCACGGTCAACCCGCCGACATCGCCCGACGCCGTCAATGCCTTCCACACCCGGCTCGACCATCCTGGCAACGGCAATGCGATGGGCACGTACCTCCAGCGCTACGTATATGACGCCGTCGGCAACTTCCTGAAGATGCAGCACCGCGGCAGCGACCCGGCTCATGCAGGTTGGACGCGCGCCTACGACTACCTCGAAACCAGCCTGATCGAGGACGGCAGTGGCGGCGCGCCACTCAAGACCAGCAACCGCCTCACCCGTACCACGCTCAGCCCGAACGGCCCCAACCCGCCGCAGGTCGAGCCCGTCCAGCACGACGCCCACGGAAACATGGTGCGCATGCCGCACCTGGGCGGTGGATTGCCCGGGCCGAACATGCACTGGGACTACAAGGACCAGTTGCGCCAGGCCGACTTGGGCGGCGGAGGGGCGGCTTACTACGTCTACGACTTCGCAGGGCAACGCGTGCGCAAGGTGTGGGAGAAGGTGCCGGGCCTCACCGAAGAACGCATCTACGTCGGCGGCTTCGAGATCTTCCGCAAGCACGGCGGCGCCATCGGCGCCAACACGGCCACGCTGGAACGCGAGACGCTGCACATGATGGACGACAAGCAGCGTATTGCGCTGGTGGAGACGCGTACGTTCGACGCGGCGGGCGACGACCAGGCGCCTCGGCAACTGATGCGCCATCAGTTCGGCAATCATCTCGGCTCGGCCAGTCTGGAGCTGGATGAGCAGGGGCAGATCATAGCCTACGAGGAATATGCGCCCTATGGCAGTACTACCTATCAGGCGACGCGCAGCCAGACGGAGACGGCGAAGCGGTACCGGTATACGGGGAAGGAGCGGGACGAGGAAAGTGGGTTGTATTACCACGGGGCGAGGCTTTACGCGCCGTGGCTCGGACGGTGGAGTGCCTGTGATCCGGGAGGCATGCGAGACGACATCAACGTTTATGTGTACGTCGGAAATTCACCGACCGGTGCGGTCGATCCGAATGGCAAATGGAAGGTGAACTGGAAACATGTCGCCATCGGCGCGGGGGTCGCCGTCTTGACAGTCGGTGTCGTAGCGTTGACCGCTGGTGCCGCAGCGCCGGCACTCCCACTTGTTGCTGGAGCTCTCGGAGTAAGCGAGGGCACTCTGGCGACAGGCCTTGTGGTGGCAGGAACGGCTATGGGCGTGCGCAGCACCACAACCACGGTCTCGGAACTGGTCAGCGGAAAGGACGCAAGCACCGGTAAAGAGCTCACGGATGAACAGGCCTCTCAGAAATTGGGGGCCCTTCCAGTCGAGGTGCTCGCGACCGCTCTGGGCGCAAAAAGCATCAAGATCAAGCCCGGAGGGGGGCCCCCCTTGCCGGTGCCGAATCTCGGCCGCGTTCCGGCTCTTGCTGGAGGGCCGTCCGGCGGCGTAGCCCCGACACCGATACGTCTACCAGCCGTATCAACTGCACCGCAGAGTGTGCCACTTGGAGCCGCGGGAGGGGCCACGTCATTGGTCGCGCCCGTGTTGGCGTCGACGGGGAGTGGAAATGGCGGCGACTGGAAGTCGGGGAACCAAAGTGAGCAACGCGGTAAGGACAAGAACAATCGCACGGACCCGAAGAACGATCCCACAAAACCGCCCGCGCCACCCGCAAAGCCGGCCACGTCTGTGAAAGGAGACGCCGGAAAGATTCATGGGGTAGACCAGTATAGAGGCGGGCAAACGGTTGTGACGGCAGAAGTTCGGATGCCCGACGGGAAGGTGATAAAAGTGGCGGCGGTAAATGAAGGCGCCGGATGGAGACCTGAGCAGCCGCAGATGGCAAATGAACTCGGATACAAACCACTCAACGCTAGCACTCCAGGATCAGGAATGCACGCCGAACAGGAGCTTGAAGCGTTTCGCGCCGCCAACAAGGCAACGATCGTCAGGTGGGCCATCAGCAGAGGTCGCGGTGGCAACAGCATCATATGCGAGGGTTGTCTGGATGCCACAAAGCTTTGGGGGCCACCAGAGCGCTAGCCGCTTGAGCCACTTCCGACAATTTGTTGCTGACGCGGAATGGGTGGCTTGTGCCGAATCCTCAATCGGCTAGCGGCGTTTCGACTGCCAAGTCGTTGAAAGAGCTTGCATGTCGATGCGGATTCAGTCGTGTAACGGTCGACGCGGGTCCAGTGCGCGGGTTTGCGTCCCATGTGGGTTCTGCGCACCGCGGCGAGGATCGGGGCGATGATCTGGTCGCGGTCTTTGCATTCGGCCAACAGTCGATCGGCGGCCATCAGCTTGCACACAATCTGGTCGTGGTTTGCCCATTCCTCCATCGCGGGGACTTGTCTTGGGGTCAGAATGTGGTATTCGCAAACGTATCAACCCATTTCGGTATCGCTTCATTTCCAAGATCGGCGAAGGAATCCACTAAACGATCATCGTTCGTGTGATTCAGTGCAAATACATCCCTTACACGCTGTACCACCGCCGAACCGTGATCGACAGGGGTTATTGTTGCGTCCTCAGACAGGTTCGTTGTCAACATCGAAGCAACCAGGAGGTCCGTCACAGGCAAACTGAATCCCATTAGAACTAATTCTTCGGCACCCTTTAGGGCTTCCGCTGCTTGCATCCACAGCGAACGCAGGGTTCGGTTGTTGTAGTAGGAGCTCTTGACTGCCGTCGGGGGGACTATCATCGGCTCGCGATCTGACGACAGGACTTCGACGTCATCACATGGAGACGATATACCCTCGACAGTCCATCCTTGCCGGCCATCTATCCCTATGTCATAAATGATGTCACCCGGTGGGCTACCTGGGCCCGAGTAGCGCCAGTTCAGCGAGCCGTGAAGCTTCAACAGCCTTAACCCTAGGGATGGCTTTGAGTTATCCGACACCGGCCCTGTTCGAGACGCGATAGGGAACCATAGATGATTCGGCTGTGACGTGGGGGTACTTGTGCCTGAGGTAGCGTTCGAGCGACAACCTCGTCGGGGTCTGCTGATGGAGATCTCGTGGTAGTTGTGTGGGCGGCTGCTGTCGGCGATGTTGGTGACGAGTTGGCCTGCGCCGTCGAAGGTCCGGGGGTCACCGGCTGCCGCGAAGTTCCTGCGGAGACGCAGCTGCCGGGGCTTGCCCTGTTCGTCGACGAAGTCCCATGCGACCGCATTATCCCTACCGTCTACCTCATCGACGCATACACCACCGAATACCTCGCCGAAACCGCCTCCCTGGTAAAAGGATTCGACCGCCGCATTATCACCGCCGAAGTCGACGTCCGCGACTACGACGCCCTCAAAGGCGCCGTCGACAGCGGCGTCGAACAACTCGGTCGACTCGACATCATCGTCGCCAACGTCGGCATCAGCAACGGCGGAAACACCCTCAACAAGACCACCAAAACCAACTGGGTCACCATGATCGACATCAAGCTCGCCGGCGTGTGGAAAACGGTGAAAGCCGGTGTGCCGCACATCCTCGGCGGCGGCCGCGGCGGATCGATCATCCTGGCCAGCTCGGTGGGCGGGCTCAAGGCCTACCCGCACACCGGCCATTACGTGGCCGCCAAACACGGCGTCATCGGGCTGATGCGCGCCTTCGCCGTCGAACTCGGCGCCGGAACATACGCGTCAACTCCGTGCACCCCACCAACGTCAACACCCCGATGTTCATGAACGAACCCACCATGCGACTGTTCCGTCCCGACCTGGAAAACCCGGGCCCCGACGACATGAAGGTCATCGGCGAGCTCATGCACGCCCTGCCCATCGGCTGGGTCGAGCCCGAGGGCATCGCCAACGCCGTGTTGTTCCTCGCCTCTGACGAAGCCCGCTTCATCACCGGCGTCACCCTGCCCGTCGACGGCGGCAGCTGCCTCAAATAAAGGCAGCCGGGGCCGACGCGTTGACCGGATCGAGCTATGTAGTCGCGAAGAAGCTCGCATTCGGAGCCCGCTGAACAGGTGTTTTGCAACAAGATTGACAAGCCTTCGCGACACGCCCGATTCTTGTCAAAGTACCCAGGCGTGTCTTGTCAATCTTCGTTGCATCTCGACAACAGCGCACCTCTCTCTTATCTGCCCCTCGCAGAACCGGTATTGTGCTGGCTGGCAACCGGATTCGCGAACTTGTCGGTGCCCGAGACGATCCTGCCCCCGTTCCTCTGCTCCAAGGCGACGACGCGGCTGCCCTGCTGTCGGTTCTCTCAGCCACCCTCACCGCCACCGCAGACGACATCGGTGAGCGCGTTGCCGAATTGGCCGGCCCAGGCACCACGAGGTCATCGCGCTGGAGAACCTTTGGCGGCTCAGTGGACAGTTGGCACACGTCTCTTGACTCGCGCAACCCTCAACTGGCGCCGTTCTCGCCTCGGCCCGCGGTGGTCGATGTGAGTGTCGGCTCCGGTCGAAAAGTGAGCAGGTAGTTCCGGTCGAAAAGTGAGCACCCTTCTGATTGGAGAGTGATCACTGTGGAGGATTGGGCGGAGATTCGCCGGCTGCATCGGTCGGAGAACCTGTCGCAGGCTGCGATCGCACGGCGGTTGTCGCTGTCGCGCAATACCGTGGCCAAGGCGATCAACGCCGAGGCGCCACCAAGCTATGAACGCGCACCGTCGACGACGTCGGCGTGGGCGCAGATCGAGCTGTCGGTGCGGGTGCTGCTGGGGCAGTTTCCGACGATGCCGGCCACGGTGCTCGCGCAGCGGGTCGGTTGGACGGGTGGGCATTCCTGGTTCGCCGAGAACGTGGCGCGGATCCGCCCGGAGTACGCCCCGGCGGACCCGTGTGACCGGCTGGTGCATTTGCCCGGCGAGCAGGTGCAGTGCGACCTGTGGTTCCCCGGTGCGCTGACTCCGGATCACGCCGGGGTGCTGCGATCGTTTCCGGTGCTGGTGATGGTCGCCGCCTATTCGCGGTTCATCGCGGCGATGATGATCCCGTCGCGGGTGACCGGTGATCTGCTGGCAGGTATGTGGCAGCTGCTCCAGGGCATCGGTGCGGTTCCGCGAACACTGCTGTGGGACAACGAATCCGGTGTCGGTCAACGCGGTCGGCTGGCCGAGGGCGTGGCGGGGTTCTGCGGGGTGCTGGCCACCCGGCTGATCCAGACCCGACCCTACGACCCGGAGTCCAAGGGTCTGGTCGAGCGGGCCAACGGATACCTGGAGACTTCATTCCTGCCGGGACGGACCTTCACCTGCGCGGCGGATTTCAACACCCAGCTGTGGGCGTGGCTGACCGGAGTCGCTAACCGCCGCGTCCACGCGACCACCGGCCTGATCCCGGCCGATGCACTCGCTGCCGATCGAGTGGTGATGGCCGCCCTGCCACCGGTGGCGCCTGCGGTCGGCACCAAGGTGGTGACCCGGTTGGGCCGCGATTACTACGTCAGCTGCGGTGGCAACGCCTACTCGGTGCACCCGGAGGTCATCGGCCGGATGATCACCGTGACCACCGGCCTGGACCGGATCACCGCCCACTGCGGAGACCGCCTGGTCGCCGACCACGAAAGACTCTGGGGCAGTGCCGGTCTGGTCACCGATCCGGAGCATCTCGCCGCCGCAGCGGCACTACGGGAGCAGTATCGAGCTCGTCCCACCGCAGGATCGCATCTGCAGGTCGAGGTCGAGATCGCCGACCTGAGCGCCTACGACGCGCGGTTCGGAACCGGGGAGGTCGCCTGATGGCCACCGCTAAACGCTCGCCGTCGGCACCGGGTGAGGCCGACAAGCTGATCGCCCACCAGGCCCGTCTTCTGAAGGCCCCGCGTATCGCCGCGCACTATCACCGGCTGGCCGAACAGGGCCGCGACGCCGGCTGGTCGCTGGAGGACTACCTCGGCGCGGTGCTGGCAGTGGAATCGAACGCCCGCGCGGAATCTGGTGCCCGCCAACGGATCCGGTACGCGAAGTTCCCGGCGATCAAGACGATCACCGACTTCGACTTCACCGCCCAACCCGCCCTCGACCGCGCCCAGATCGCCCGCCTGGAAGCCGGCGGCTGGCTCGCGGAGGCCCGCAACATCGTCCTACTCGGCCCACCGGGCACCGGCAAGACCCACCTGGCGACCGCGCTGGCGACCGCCGCCGCCCACGCCGGGCACCGCGTCGCGTTCGCCCCGGCCACCGGCTGGATCACCCGCCTGGCCGAAGCCCACCGCACCAACCGCCTCGAAGCCGAACTCCGCAAGATCAGCCGCTACGGGCTCATCGTGATCGACGAAGTCGGCTACATCCCGTTCGACACCGAGGCGGCCAACCTGTTCTTCCAGCTCGTCTCCACCCGATACGAGAAGTCCTCGATCATCCTGACCTCCAACCTGCCGTTCTCCCGGTGGGGGCAGGTTTTCGGCGAGGCCACCATCGCCTCGGCGATGATCGACCGGATCGTGCACCACGCCGACGTCATCGCCCTCAAAGGCGCTAGCTACCGCATCAAACACACCGCGATCGACACACTGCCCTCCGTGGAAGCCGATCGTCAGGCAGACTCAACTACGTAAACCTGCTCACTTTTCAACCGGAGCAGGCCGCTCAGGATTCAACCGGAGCCGACAGTGAGCGCGCACAGCCGCGCCAGGAACATCTTGAGAACCGGTGAGGTGTTGGTTGTGGCGTATCCCATTACGACGTCGATCGTGGGAGGTTGGCCTTCCGGCGGGCGGCTGATGACCGACTGTGGCAGCAATCCCAGGGCATAGGCGGGCATCAGCGCCAACCCCCGGGTGGAAGCGACGAGCGACATGGCCATCGCCATGCTGTCCACGCCGTGGGCCACGGTGACATCGATCCCCCGGCGCCAGATCCGCGGCTTCTGGCTCCTCTCGACGAAGCCATTGATGTCATCCGGGTGAGGTATGACCTGGGCACAAGGACATCGTTCCAGCCTGCCCACCCGGGGCAACCCAACCCAGATACCCGCCCTACCATTTGGTTTCCCGATCCGGTGACTAAAGGGCTGCCGGGTGTGGTGAGTGTCGGCATGGTCAAAAGCCTTGCAACGAGATCCCGGTCGCGGACCCGTGTGCACCCCCAGTGCCGCGCCGCCTTGACCCCAGGGGTCAGCACGGGTCCGGCGCCGACGCGATCGGGGTTGCATGAGGTGCGGCATGGGAACGCCGGTTGACAGCTCAGGAGGGCACCTCGCAATGACCACGTTCAACGGTCGGGCACCAGGTATTCACGCGGCCTCGCTGTCGGAGGGAGAGATCGTGGAGGAATCGGATTTCGGCTCGCTGCGTCGCGTTACCGCGCACAACCTGCCCATCTTGAAGAACCTGTCGATCAAGCGGGCGCTGATCAATCCGGGCGGGATGCGGACCCCGCACTGGCATGCCAACGCCAATGAGCTCACCTATTGCGTGTCGGGTACCGCACTGGTGTCCGTACTCGACACCGGCAGTCGTTTCGCGTCGTTCATCGTTCGCGCCGGCGACATGTTCCACATCGATTCGGGGTCGCTGCACCACATCGAGAACATCGGTGAGGACGTGGCGGAGTTCATCATCACGTTCAGCAGTGAGCGTCCCGAGGACTTCGGGTTCGGCGCGGCGTTCGGTGCGTTCACCGACGCCGTGCTGGGCAACACCTACGACCTCGACGCGTCGGACTTCGCCACGCTGCGCCGCGACACGACCGATCGCAAACTCGCTGGGCGACAGGGCGACCCGCAGATCCCGTCGGGCGCGGCGTTCGACGACCCCCACAAGTTCGGCGTCGACGCGATGACACCACCGGTCAGCATCGCGGTGGGCAACGCGCGCACCGCACGGCTGCAGTACTGGCCCGCGTTGAAGGATCTGTCGATGTACTCGCTTCGGGTGCGTGAGGACGGGATGCGCGAACCGCACTGGCACCCCATCACCGGGGAGATGGGCTACGTCGACAAGGGCAACGCCCGGATGACGGTGATGAACCCCGACGGGTCGCTGGACACCTGGTATCTCAAGCAGGGCGACGTGTACTTCGTCCCGACTGCGTACCCGCACCACATAGAGGTCGTCGACGCACCCGACATCCACTTCTGCATCTTCTTCGACCAGGCCACACCGGGCGACATCGGCTATCGCAGCTCGATCAGCGCCTACTCCCGCGGGGTGTTCGCCGCCACCTTCAACACACATATCGACGATCTGCCCGACTTCCCTTTCACCACGGCCGATCCGCTCATCGTCACGCGGCGCAATCCCGTCGATGCCCTCGCCGTTGGTGAGCAACCGGCCTGACAGGCCCGTTCGCGACGGCCTCGATCCGGCAGTACCGACTGGCCGCCGCCGACGAGCACCGCGGCCGTCGCGGCAGACCTCGCCGGCGCGACACGCCGACTCCGGGCGCCCGGAACCAGGGATCGCCCCCGGTCCAGTGGACCGGTCAGCCGGGTTGACTTGGTGGGGAACGACTCTCGGGTCACAGAACGTGTCCGTGAGGCCGTCCACCACACCCCAAGACGGCCCTGCCCGAGCGGTGGCCGACGATGACAGGAGACCTGACATGACCTTGAGTCCACAAGCCCAGCAGTACGCCGAATTCCTCGGCAGCGTCGGCGCCCTCGCCGCAATCCCCGGCCTGGAGCTCCCGGTTGTCCGCGAGATCTGCGAGTCGTTCCACCGGGCGACAGCCGAACCCGAGGACGTCACCTACGCCGAGGTCGACGCGAACGGCGTGCCCGCGCTCTGGGCGATCCCCGCCGGCGCCGCACCGGATCACGCGCTGCTGCACCTGCACTTCGGCGGATCGGTGGTGGCCTCCATGCACACTGACCGCAAGGCCGCCGGCCACATTGCCAAGGCCACGGGAGTCCGATCCCTGGTGATCGACTTCCGGCGCGCACCCGAGCACCCACACCCGGCGCAAATCGAGGACGCCAGAACGGCATTCGATTGGCTGGTCGCGCAGGGCTTCGCCCCGCGCAAGATCGCCGCAACGGGACATTCGATCGGCGGAACGTTGGCGGTGCTGCTCGCCCTGGGACTGCACGCCGACGATCACGACCTGCCGGGCGCGGTGTTGAGCATCTCCCCGTGGTGCGACCCGACCTTGAGCGACCCGGCCATCACCACGAACGCGGCCACCGACCGGATGCTCAACCGGCCGCTGTTGGAGATGTTCCGCGCCGCGTGGATCGGGCAGACTGGCATCGACCTCGCCGACCCGGGCATCAACCTGCTCACCGCCGACCTGGCACCGCTGCCGCCGACCTACCTGGCCTATGGCACCTACGAACTGCTCTCCGGCGACGGCGACCTGTTCGGGCAACGGCTGAATGCCGCCGGCGTCGACGCCCAGATCCACCCGCTCACCGGCGGCCAGCACTCCTTCATCCTCGGCGCCGGCCGGGTTCCCGAAGTCGATGCCGCGATCACGGGCATGGCCGGATGGCTGCGAAAGACCCTGAGCCTCTGATGGTTCGGTGAATCGCAGTGACACCGACGCACCCCGCCGGACCCCGTTGCCACGCACCGGGTCCGGCGGTCGTGCTCAGTGCAGCGGGAACCCGGCTCAGTGCAGCGGGAAGTCGTCGTCGGCTTCTGCGGCTGTGCGCGGACCGGAGAACCGCCGCTCGGACTCCGCGATGTCGACGTCGTTGATACTCGCCTCGCGGCGGCGCATCAGGCCATCGGCGTCGAACTCCCACAGTTCATTGCCGTAGCTGCGATGCCAGTTGCCGTCGGCGTCACACCACTCGTACTGGAATCGTACGGCGATGTGGTCGTCGCCGAACGACCACGGGCTCTTGCGCAGCAGGTAGTCGCGTTCCCGGCTCCACTTGCGCGTCAGGAACTCAACGATGGCGTCGCGGCCCTGCAGGAACTGATCGCGGTCACGCCACACACTGTCGGGGGTGTAGACCAGGCTCACCCGGTGCGGGTCGCGGGAGTTCCAGGCATCCTCTGCGCCTTGCACTTTCACCCTGGCCGATTCTCGGGTGAATGGTGGTACCGGGGGCCGTGCTTCTGCCATGACGTCTCCACATCTCGATTGATCGGGCAACTGCTCCCAGGTATAGATCCCGGAACCGGCGCCGGCCAGATCCCGCGGTCAAGTCCAGGGACGACCACGGGTTCACCGCGACGCCGGCCACCCGATTCACGGCGCGGCGCCGGGGGAGCGCTGTCAAGATGACATTCGTGGTGGCCACAGGTGTCTTCGTAGGACGCGAGCGGCAGCGCGCGCAGCTGACGGCCATGGTCGAGCAGGCCCACCAGGGCCACAGCAGCGCACTTGTCGTGCGCGGTGACGCCGGCATCGGCAAGACGGCACTGCTGCACACCGTATCGGACACCGCCACCGCCGAGCTGCGCGTCATCCGGATCGTCGGCGCCGAGTCGGAGATGGAGCTGGCCTACGCGGGCCTGCAGCAGATCTGCGCGCCCCTGAGCGGGGCGGTCGACGAGCTACCCGACACCCAGCGCAACGCCCTGCGGGTCGCCCTCGGCCACCAGTCCGGCGGCACCCCCGACCGCCTGCTGGTCGGGCTGGCGCTGCTGACCCTGCTCAGCGAGGCCGGCACCCGATGCACCACCGCGGTTGTCGTCGACGACGCCCAGTGGATAGATACCGCGACCATGCAGGCCCTCGCGATCGTCGCGCGGCGCATCGTCGCCGACCGCATCGCGATGATCTTTGCTGTCCGCAACGGCCACCTCGTGCCCGAACTGACCGGGCTGCCCGACCTTGCGCTGTCCGGTCTCAAACGCGCCGACGCGCAGGCGATCATCGCCGCGGGGTTCCCCGGCCGCATCGACGAGCAGGTACTCGACAACATCCTGACCGAGGCCGGCGGCAACCCCCTGGTCCTGCTTGAGATTCTGCGCGCCATCACCCCCGACGGCCTGGCCGGCGGATATGGGTTGGCCCACACACCGCCGGGCGCGGATCGCATCGAGCGGGCCTACCGGCTGCGCTTGAGCGATCTTCCCGCCGACGCCCGCACCATTCTGCTGCTGGCGGCGAGTGACCCAGCCGGGCGCACCGACTGGCTGTGGGCCGCCGCCGACGTGCTCGGCATCGACCGCGGCGCCGCCGCGCTCGCGGAAACAGCGGGCCTGCTGTCCCTCGATGCGGCGCATGCCCGGTTCTCCCACCCGCTGGTCCGATCCGCGGTGTACCGCAACGCGGCACCGGCTGCGCGTCGGCACGCCCACGCCGCCCTGGCGCAGGTGATCACCGAACCGCACTCCGCCGAACACCGGGCATGGCATCGCGCCCACGCCACCACCGAACCCGACGAGGACATCGCCGCCGAACTCGCCCGCTGCGCCGAGCGGGCCCGCGCCCGCGGCGGAACCACCGCGGCCGGGGCGTTCCTCACCCTGGCCGCCGACCTGACCCCGGATCCGACCCGCCGCGCCGGACGGCTCCTGGACGCCGCGCAGGCCAAACTCGACGCCGGAGAATCCGAGGCGGCCGCCTCGCTGGTCACGACCGCCCGCGACGTCACCGCCGACAGAGTCATCGACGCGCGGGCCGCCGTCATGCGCGCCCGACTGGCCTTCGCCACCAGCCGCGGCCGCGATGCACCCGCACTGCTGCTGGCCGCCGCCCAGAAGATGGCACCGCTGGATCCGGCGACCGCACGGGAGATGTACACCGAGGCGCTCAATGCGTCGATCTGGGTGGGCCGCCTGGCCACCGCGGGAGCCGATACCGCGCGCGCCGTCGCCGCCGCAGCGCGTCACGCACCGACCGCGCCGACTCCACCGCGACCGGTCGATCTCCTGCTCGACGCGCTGATCGTCCGCGTGGAGCACGGTGCCGTGGTGGCGGCGCCGAAGCTCGCCCGGGCGGTCGCGGCGTTCCTCGAAGACGGCACCGGTGTACCGACCGACCCGCGCTGGATCGACGTGCTGTGGCGCGTCTGCCTCGATGTCGTCGACCACGACGCCTACAACACACTCAACGCGCGCCTGGAGAGTTCGCTGCGTGGCGCGGGTGCCCTGACGATGTTGCCGCTCGCCTTGCAGACCTACGCCGGGTCCCACGTGTGGGCCGGGAACTTCTCCGCCGCGGCGGACATGCTGCGGGAATCCGAGGAGATCATCGCCGCCACCGGCCACCCCCTGCCCACCTCGATCGGCGCGTTCGTCGCCGCGCACTTCGGGCACGAGGACTCCTGCCGAGCGATCATCGCCGCCGCGTTCACGCGTAACCGCGAACGCGGCGATGGATTCGACATCGGTGGTGCACTTCTGTCCTCGGCCGTCCTCGACAACGGCTTCGGCCGCTACACCGAGGCGCTGGCGGCGTGCACGTCGGCCCTGCAGCACGACGACGTGGGCTTGCGGGCACTGCTGCTCACCGAGTGCGCCGAGGCGGCCTCGCGCAGCGGCGAGATGAGCATCGCCGTCGACGCCGCCGATCATCTCACCGCGCTCGCCGCGGCCACCGGCACCAGCACCGCCAAGGGAATGGCCGCCCGAGCCCAAGGACTGGCCCACCCCGAACGCGCCGACACCGCGTTCCCGGCTGCCATCGCGCACTTCGAGGACGGCCCCACCAAGATCTTCGCGCCGCGGACCCGACTCGTCTACGGCGAATGGCTGCGTCGGGAGAAGCGTCGCGCCGACGCCCGCGCACACCTTCGACTCGCCGTCGACACCGTCACGGTGTTGGGGGCGGAGAGCTTCGCCCACCGTGCCCGGCGTGAGCTGCGCGCCACCGGCGCCACCGTGCACGACCGCCACACCAAAGCGGTCGCCGGCCTGACCGCCCAGGAGAACCAGATCGCCTCACTGGCCCAACAGGGCAGCTCCAACAACGAGATCGGCGCCCAACTTTTCCTGAGTCCGCGCACCGTCGAATGGCACCTCAGCCGCATCTTCGCCAAGCTCGGCATCCGCACGCGTCGAGACCTCCGCGACATCACCCTCGACTCCAGCTGACCCCTCGACCCGCCACACCCTCCGCCGGCGGGACACGGGGTCACCACGGGTCCACCCGCGCATCCGACTTGGTTGGCTCGAATCACCCGATACCCACAGCCTTTCGACCGATTGCACGCCCCTCCGGAGGTCGCCGTGTCGGCCACCCATCCTCGATCGGAGAAGAGCACATGACCGCACGTTCCCGCGGACTCGGGTGGTCCCTGGATATCGCCCTCGCTCAGGGTGGCTTCAACGCCCTGCATCCGGGCGGAAAGGGCACCCTCGAACAGCTCGGTCACGACCACACCGACTTCGACAAGGTGTTCGCCCTCGTCCGGAGCGGCGCGATGCTGCCCAAGGCGTGGTCGGTGATCGCCGCCCAAGCCGAGCAACGCGCACACCACCACGAAACCCGCGGCTTCGACCGCACTGCCTCCGACCTCTACCTGCGCGCCGCCGTCATGTACGGCCGCGCCCAATACTCGATCTTCGACGCCGCCGACCCGCGCAGGGAGAAACTGCGCGAGCGGTGCGACTTCTGCGTCGACCGACTCGCTGCGCTGCGCGACAACCGGGTACGCCGCGTCGAACTCGACTTCGACGGGCACACCCTGTTCGCGCTGTTGCACCTGCCCGCCGGTGAGGTCACCAACGCGCCCGCGGTGATCCTCGGACCAGGCATGGACATGATCAAGGAGGACTACATCTTCGGCGCTGAGCGCTACTACACCAGCCGCGGCGTGGTGGCCCTGTCCATCGAGGGGCCAGGCCAAGGCCAGACGCGATCACTGGGCCTGACAGTCGGCCTGGACAACTACGAACGCGCCATCGAAACCTACGCCGGCTACCTCGCCGACCTGCCCCAGGTCGACGCCAACCGCATCGGCATGTACGGCATCAGCATGAGCGGTTACTGGGCGCTACGCGCACTGGCCAACCCAGACACCCGACTGCGCGGCGCCGCGACGTTCGAGGCGGTCTCCGGCGACTTCGAAACCATCTTCGAAGCCGCCCAACCCAGCTTCAAGGCCAACTACATGTACATGGCCGGATACACCGACGAAGACGCCTTCGACCGCGACCTAAAAACACAAATGCCGTTGGGCGACATGGTAACCCGCATCACCCGCCCCGTGCTGATGGGTATCGGCGAATTCGACGAACTCACCCCCGTGGAGAACGCGCTGGCGACCTACGAGAAGATCACCGCGCCCAAGGAGATGCGGGTCTACGAGGGCCAGTTCCACCCCCTCGGCGGCGACGCCGCCGAAGTGTTCGCCTTCGGCGCCGACTGGATCCTGCAGGCCATCGCTGGAAAGTTCGACCAGCCGGGCCGCGACGAACGTCACTTCATGCGCGACGACGGGGCCGCCACCGAAGGCTGCGCCGATCCGCAGTGGTGGCTCGGGACCGCGCCACCGGCGCTCGCCGCAGCCCGATCGGCCGAGCCGGCCTCCAACCCCGACAGGATTTGAGAACAACCATGCAGATCGACATGACGCGCTACACCGCCATGCGGCCGTACTTCAACGTCATTCGCGACGCACTCACCGGGCTCGTCGACGGAGACGACTTCTTCGACTACTTCGCCGACGACGCCAGCATCGAGTTCGTCATCACCGTGCCCGACTACCCCCGCACCGTCACCGGACCCGAGCAGCTGGCCGACCTGTACGCCGACTACGGCCAAGCGATCGTGCAGAACGACAGCAGCAACATGCACCGCTACTACGATCCGGACAAGTCCACCGTCATCATCGAATACACCATCCACGGCACACTCGTCGCCACATCACGGCCCTACTCCAACAGATTCGTCTCCGTGATCACCATCGGCAACGGCAAGATCACCCACTGGCGTGACTACCTCGACCCCCTCGCAGTCATCGCCGCCTTCACCGAGACTTCCGCACCCGGCACCCGCGGACAGTAACCCCGCAGGTGCCGGGTGCAGGGCCACGGTCAGCTCGGCGGCATGATTATCGGCTTGTCACCAATATCCTGCGCGTCGACGCGCACCTGCATGCCGGCCGACACCGAACTGTGCCAGGCGATCGGCGCCTATTCAACAAACCTCATTGGGCAGCTCCATCACTGCATGCAACACCGCAGCAGTTCAGCGGAGCCAAGGCATTCCCGACCGACCGCCACTAGCGTCGGGGCCTAGCACACCAGAACGGACACGGTAGTCCTTGATCAGCCCGTACTTTCTACCGTCCAGTTCGAGTCCACTGCCCACCTCTCCGCCCGCGCACTGATCTCCTCGATCAGTGCGCTCTTCGCCTCGGCGTAGGCATTCATGTCCGTCCAGTCCCGTTGAACAAGACGCTTTTTCAGCTCACCGTAGGCCAAACGATCCGCATCGTCGTGGCGAAGCCAGTCGCGAAAGAGCAGATGTCGCCGCTCCCAGCCACTGCCGGCAGTGCAGCAGTGAACGTGTACTCCCAGGTTCGCACTGCGCACCATGCGATGTCCCGATTCCCGGACCCTCAATCGGTAACCGGCCGCAATCAGGCCAGGCAAGTAATTCTCTTCGTCATCAACATCTTTCACGCTGAGGTCGATATCAATGATCGGCTTCGCCACGATCCCTGGTATCGACGTCGAGCCGATATGGTCGATACGGACCGCCTTGGCTCCGAGCGCGGCAACGATTTTCGCGCGCTCCTCCGCGAATTTCTCCGGCCACATTGGGTCAGGGAGCACAAGCTCGATCTCCCGCTTCTCCATACCGCCGATGAGTTCCACGGATTCGATCGTATAGACCTCGACGCATACGACACGGACGCAGCCTCAGAACCCGGCCAGCAACAGTTGGGCCGATACGACGGCTGTCAACAGACGCTGATCACATCCTGTCCCCGCGCGGGGTGCAGTCAGCCTGTGCTGGGGGTGCGGACGTGAAAGCGTTCAACGCCGGGATACTTCTCGCCGAGTGATTCGGCGGAGAAGCCGTTGGCGAGGTAGAAGCCCACTGCTTCGGAGTCCGTCTCCGCGACTAGGCGTCGATGGCGAGGCTCGGCAGCACGTACGGCGTCGAGCATGCGACGCCCGATCCCAGACCGGCGAAGGTCAATTCTGGTGGCGATGTGGAGGATCACGACGTCGGTGTCGCGCACGGCGTAGCCCACCACCCCCACAGTTTCGCCTGCGATCTCCGCGCGCAGCACGGCGGAGCGGGGGTCGCGGCGGTAGTGCTCGGCGACCTGATCGACACGGTGCTCACCGCCGCCAGTCGCCACAGCGAGCAACCCGATCACGTCGGCGTCGTCGTCCACATTGGCGGTCACGACTTGTACTGCCTGCGCACCACCCCGAAGGTAGCCGGCGAATCGTGTTCCTCCGCAGGTGTTCAGGATAGAGACGACGGCACCGTGCAGGCGTTTGGGATCGCCTGTGGCAGCAGCGCGCAGGCCATCAAGTAGAAGATCGGCGTAGGAGTGACCGTGGGTGGCGTCGAGGGCGGCGAGTTCGCGGAGCAACCACTTACCGCTTCCGCTCCAACGCCTTTGGGTGGCCAGCAACAGATCGGCGGCTTCTCTGAACAGCGCGGCTCCCACGACCACGGTCTCGTCGGAACTTCGGGACGACGCAAGATCCTCGAGCAGGTCGCTGACGGAGTAGCGCATCGCTTCCAGCGTGGAGGGGTCGATGGATTCGGGTCCCTCAAGGTCCATTTGGTGCAGCTGTTTCTGCAGCCGCCATCCTGATCCGTCACGATCAACGAGGACGATCGAGGACCCCACCAGTCGCATCGTGGTGGGACGTCGCCGAGCTCGGTCGTCGCGGCAGAAGTCTGAAAGTGACTGTTCGGTCTGTACGAAGAACTCCACTGGCTGGCCTTCGGCGACCACGGAGAACCGGTAGGGCGCCGGCTCATCGTCGAGAAGAACGGTGATGTCGAGATCCGAGCCGCCGGTCGCCGTGCTTGCGGCGAAACTCCCGCCAAGCCAGGCGGCACGTGCTGAAGGAAACCGCTCCAGCACCAACTGCCGTGCGAACTCGACTGCCTCGCCGCCCATGTCCGACAGTGTGAGCTCCCGCCGACGTTCAGTGCCATCTCATTTTCTAAGAGTCGTTTCTAGCGATTCGAGGCTTGAACCGTCGCGGCATCAAACCCGGGACGGTTCAACGAAACGGTCCCGAAGGTGCCACTCCCTCAGCGTCAAGCCCCTGGAACGGTTCAAGTCTCCCATGGGGCCCATCCGCTATGACGCAGACTCTGAGATTGTTGCAGAGGTACTCCTTTCCGACACCGATGAGTCCTGGAAAGGGGGCAACGTTTTGAGTACGTCTTCAAATGTGCAGCGCCACAAAGTAACATGCGGTGGGCTACCGACGACCCTGCATGGTCGATTCCCGCATGTTGCGCCGTCCCGGCCGTCGATGGGATGTCATGGACCTCGCCCGCCGGGCATATGGTGGATTTCGTCGAGTATTCGTGATGGCCCGGTTATAGCCGGGCCGTGCGACGGGTCAGCAGCGACCTGACGGCTCACCACCGGAAGACACGAAAGGAAGCCAATGAGGACGATCGCATACCGCCACACCGCAGTCATCGGCCTAGCCGCCGTCGCTCTGATCACTGTGGGCTGCAGCAATGGCAAGAGTGTCGACGCGTCGGCGCCGCCCCAGGTCGCGTTGATCGCCACATCCGAGATCCCGGCGCCGCCCGCCGAAGTGAAGCTGATTGGGGAGCGGGACGTCGAGGTCACGCTGACCGGCCCGATTGCTGCCAAGTATTCGTCTGCGACCGATGAACAGAGGGACGCCCTCGGCAAACCACTGACGGGCGACTTCAACGCCGGGACTCGAGAAAGTGGCGTGGTGTTCCAGCAGTTCCAAGGTGGCGTGATCGTCGCCAAGAACGACGCGGCGGGTACGCCTGCATACATCACCTGGGGCAAGATCCGGGAGGCATGGAATATCGAACGCGACCCGGACGGCGTGCCCGCGATCACCGGCAATAACGGCTCGGCAGGCCCGCTGGGCGTCCCCACCAGCGACGAGAACCCCGTCGGTGATCTGCTCGTGACGACCTTCGAGCACGGCAAGATCACCTACGACACGAACACAGGCCAGGTCGAGGTCACCGTCAACGGCAACGTCGTACCGTCCGGGCTCTAGCCGGTGGGGCACGATTCGTGCCGATGTGGTGGCATCTGAGTGGTCGAAAGAGTCCAGCGCCCGAGATCGCTGGTAGTCAAACCTCCGCTGTCTGGTGGGTCTTGGAAAACAGTTCGCGCAGTTCGCGTTTGAGGACCTTCCCGGCACCCGACAGCGGCAGCGGCGTATCGCGAAACTCGACCGATCGTGGGCACTTGTATCCGGCGATCTGTGTCCGGCACTGCGCGATCACCGCCTCGGCGGTGAGGTTGGCGCCGTCCCGCGGCACGATGACGGCGTGGACGCTTTCGCCCCACTTGGCGTTGGGAACGCCGATCACGGCAACCTCGGCGACGCCGGGCATCAGCGAGATCGCGTTCTCGACTTCCAGCGAGTAGACGTTCTCGCCGCCGGAAATGATCATGTCCTTAAGCCGATCGACGATGAAGACGAAGCCGTCATCGTCCATGTAGGCGGCGTCGCCGCTGTAGTACCAGCCGTCCTGCAGCACGGCCGCCGTCTCCTCGGGCTTGTTCCAGTAGCCCAGCATGATCATCGGGCCCTTGGCCGCGACTTCGCCGATTGCGCCGCGCGGCACTTCCCGACGGTTCTCGTCGACGATCTTCAACTCGGCCGTATGCGCCGCCAGGCCGCAGGACTTGAGGCGGCCGGACGCATATGGCCCGTCAAGGGTGGTGTAGCGCGGCGGCAGCACGGTCAGGACCGGCGCCGTCTCGGTCATACCGTAGGCGTGGATGAACTGGCAGTTCGGCAAGACCTCAAGCGCCTTGCGCAGCACACCTTCGGGCATCGGCGAGGCGCCGTAGGGGATGTACCTGAGGCTCGAGAGATCGAAGTCGCCGGCCTTAGGGTGATTGGCCAGCATGTTGATCATCGTTGGCACAAACACGGCCTGCGTGACCTTCTCCTGCTCCATGGTCTGCAGGCAGTCGGCAGGATCGAAGCAAGGCACGAAGACGTGGCACCCACCGCAGGCCGTAACGGCGAAGGTCGAGCCGGTGTCGGCGAGATGGAACATCGGGGCTGAATGCAGGTAGGTCGTGTCCTGGTCGTAGTACATGCCGGCGACGACGTTCATGGCGTTCCACACGAGGTTGTTGTGGCTCAGCATCACGCCCTTGGACTTGCCCGTTGTGCCGCCGGTGTAGAAAAGGCCGGCCAGCGTGTCACCCCCGGCGCCGGCGTCGGCGATCGCGGGTGCCGCCACGAGTTCCTCGTAGGGCCGCATGCCTGCCGGCGGCGCATCGTCGTCGAGGTAGAACACAGCCTCGACCCCCGGCATCTGGCCGGCCAGCGCAGTCTCATGGGCCTTCATGGCGGCGTCGATGAACAGCACACGCGCCCCGGAATCCTCCAGGACGTACCGGATCTCCGGTGTCGCCAGCCGCGTGTTGACCGGTACCATCGCCGCGCCCAGCCACGGGATCGCGTACAGCAGCTCGAAGTAGCGGTCGCTGTTGAGTGCCAGAATCGCGACCCGATCGCCGGGCCGCACACCGGTTTCCTTGAGCCCACCGGCGATCCGGGCCACGCGGTCGGCCGTCTCCGACCAGATGCGCCGCCGGTCCTTGAACACCGTAGATTGTTCCCGCGGCCGGACCTGCGCCGCACGCCGCAACCCCTGAGTCAGATACATCGCGCACCCTAATCCTGCTCGACCACCACGTCTGCGCTGAGTATCAATCGGTGGCGAGCGCATGCACTAAGTAGTCGGCTACTCCATTTCCCGTCCCTCTCGATGAGGACCCTCACGTAAGCCGACTGATCGGAATGCTATCCGTCAAACCGATTCACCAGTCGTTCCACGCCGCATACCATTACTAACCACAACGGCATTGCTGTTGAACCAATCGCGAGGGGAGGCGCGGTGCTGATAACAGTTCCGGGTATCCATGCGTCCGCGGTGACCCACGCGTTTGTCGTCGGGGTAAGCCACTACCCGTTCGCAGACGGGCCGGAGGCCACCGCGGACGGTGAATCATTCGGGATCACCAATCTCACCGGAGCCGCGAGATCAGCCTCCGATATCGCCGCATGGCTACTCGACGAGTACCGGAATCCCGGCGCTCCTCTGGCGAGTGTTCGAGTCCTGTTGTCTCCCGCCGACCGCGAAGAACTCAACGAGCGCGTGGCGAGAGAACTGGCTGGCCCCGCACCAGCAACGAGGGATTCCGTCGTCAGCGAGTTCGACGAGTTCAGGCAGGCGTGCCGCGAGAATCCCGACAATATCGCGTTCGTGTATTTCGCCGGGCACGGCATTCAGCTGAACAAGCGCGGCGCCGTTGTGCTGCTTCACGATTTCGGTGTGATGGGAAAGGGTAACAAGCTGTACGGCTCCATCGACGTCGCGGGCTGCCGCGATGCGATGGATGAAACAGGAAACGCGCACCATCAGATCTGGTTCTCCGACGCTTGCCGCCAACTTCCCGACATCGCACGGAAATTCGAGACTCTTGCGGGCGCTTACACGGCCGACGAGGGAGTCGGACAGGTGGATGCATCGCCACTGTTTCTTGCGTCGTCGTCGCGAGAGAGCGCGTTCGGCGCGGTCGGGGGCACAACCATCTTCAGCGCTGCGCTGCTGGAGGCGCTCCGCGGAGATGCCGCCGTCGGCCCGACCAACGACTGTGACGACTGGCACGTCTCGACCACCGGGCTGATCCGAACCCTTCAGGACAAGGTCGATGCGATCCTGGCGGGGCGCGAGGAACAGACCATCGACATCACGGGCCGTGTTCGTGAGATGGTCGCGCACCGCTTCGCCAAGCCGCCCGACGTCGACATCGTGGTGAATCTGCTGCCGGCGGACGCATCCCCGGTTCCCGTGCACGAGTTGCTATTCGACGGGGAGAAGTCCCAGGACATCGATCAGTCGTGGCCCCTGCGCTTCCGCGGCGGTGCCGGCCTCTACCTGCTCAAAGTCACCGTCGAGCCACCGCTGACCAAGGGTGTGAACAAGCCACTGAACGCGCTACCGCCCGGATGTCAGCACGACGTGAGGGTCAGCTGATGACGAACTCCGGGCGCCTCGAAGTAACCGTCGACAGCACGTCGTCGTTTCTGCGAACGAACCTGCCGTACGTGGTACGCGACGCTCACCTGAAGGTGGTGAACACTGGAACCGTCGGGAGTGGTCAGCTTGAACTGCCCGCAGGTCTCTACTCGGTCGAAGTCACGGCCCCCGACGGGGCACTGACGACGTCCGTGGTCCAAGTGCAAGCCGATGAGACCTCGCGGGTCGATGTGCCCTCCGGTTCTGTTGGAGCGGCTGGCGCACCCAGCATTACGGGCGGGAAGCAACTGCAGCTTCCGACATGGCCAGAAAGCATCCGCGTACCGGACTTTCAGCCCGACGCCTGGGTCGATCTCAAACTGGAATCAATACTTGGACCCGGCTCGTCTGACCGCTTACTGGTTCCGTCACTGGTGACGATGCGCAGCTGCACGGCTCGTCAAATCGACTACGCCAGTTGGCAATTCCTCCCCGACAAACCCCCGGAGGAAGTTGCCACCGCGGTGTTTGCCGTGGGTCCGCGGCGGATCGAGATGTCATTGGCGGTCAACCCCCAAGCCGATAGGGCGGACCTCGCGGCCTGTCGAGTCGATCTGGTCGAGGACCCGGACGGCACCGACCGGCTGCGTATGTCGTTCGCACCCGGTCGCTCGCTATGCGTGGCGATGGACGGCCTTCTCCGCAGCAACCGGGTGACCATCGCGGCCGACCTACTGGAAAACGCAACGGGTCTTCTATGGGGCAAGTACCAGGATCCGCCCGGCGCGGCTCTGGGCGGACTCATTCTGCACGGTATGGGCCGACTGGATGAGCGCGCAGATTGGGCCAGCAATCTCGCGAACAGCTTCCCTTGGCTACCCGACGGCCAGATCCTCTACGCCGCACTGCTGATGAAAGATCCCGACCTGAGAAGGCAGTCGGAAGGGTTGGAGTTTCTGCTGTCGGCGACCACTAACCGGCCGATGTACACGGACGGATTGTCGCTTGGGATGGAACTACTTCGACGCTGGCCCGATGAGGAATCCCTGCCGATACGCACGGACCGGCTGGCCTCTCTCGCGCGCTATTCGGCCTACGCCGACTGGGATTCCATCAACCTATCCGTGGACATCGCAGGGGGATGACGATGAATCTCGACATCCAATTCCTCAACGCCCGGCAGGGCGACGCGATCTGGATCCGATGGGGTGCGGGCCGGCAAATCATGATCGACATGGGCACCCATAAGACCGGGGAAAAGCTAGCTGAACAACTTCGCGAATTGCCGAAGTCGAAGCGCAAGTTCGATCTTCTTGTCGTCACCCACGTCGATGTCGACCATATCGGGGGAGTGCTCAGCTGCGTGTCTGAGCCCGACGAACCCGTCGACGGTTTGGCTTTCGACGACGTCTGGTTCAACGGCTGGGAGCACCTCAGCGGCAAACGCCCGGCCGGTGAAGGCGTGCGCCTAGAGCCGATGGGTGGTGCCCAAGGTGAGGCATTCGCGAAATGGCTTCGTCGTGAGCCGTGGAACAAAGCGTTCGACCGGGGACCGGTCATTCGGTCCGACATGAAGCCGATCGACATGGGCGACGGCCTCACGCTGACCGTGATCGCTCCGAGCCAGGCTCGGCTTGAGGCACTGAAACCCGACTGGAAGGGAGACGTCGAGCGCGCAATCGATCGGGGTGATCTCGACGAAGTGTCACCCGGACTGGAGGCGTTGGGTCCGAGCACTCCACCGGTGCTCGAGAGCAAGGTCGACCTTGAGATCCTTGCCGAGAAGAGTGCACCGAAGGATCCGAGCAAGGCGAACGGCTCAAGCATCACGTTGCTCCTCGAATGGGAGAAGCGTCGTCGGGTGCTTCTCACCGGCGACGGCTTCGCGGATGAACTGCACGAAGGCCTGACGGCGTTCGGTAACGGCGAACCGGTGAAGCTCGATCTGATCAAGACTCCGCACCACGGCAGCCGGCAGAACATGACGAAAGCGCTTGTGGAAGTGGTGGATTGCCCTCTGTGGGTGTTTTCGTCCGACGGCACCACGTTCCGTCATCCCGACGCCCAGGCGATCGCCCGCATCCTTCAATACGGGGTCCACCGCAACCCCACATTGGCGTTCAATACGCCCAGTACCTTCAACGGGTGGTGGGACAACGATGTGTGGCGTGACCTTTTCGGATACCAGGTCCGTTACGGCACCGTCGATGATGGCCTTACCGTGTCCTTCACGACCGCACAATGATGGACCAGAGCGGAGTGACGCCGTTGGCGGTTGACGGTTCGGTTTGCATTCTCCTCCAGGATGATTCGAGAACATTGCGGCGGAATCCCTCGGGGTAACGCCCAGGTGAAACCGGCTACCGGCGCGGGTGGCCAGACGGCTCTACAACAGCCATTCGGCCAGCGGATGCACGAAGTAGCGCAACGAGAACGCCTCGTAGACCGCACCGGCTACGAGCAGGGCCACGGCCGGCAGCGCAAGGCAGCCAAGATCGCGCAGCCCTCGGAGGTAGCCCTGCCGACGATTCTCGGCATCGACGGTGTCGGGGCGAACCCAGTATTTGCCGAGCAGATAGACACCCAACACCAGCAGCAGGTAGGCCTGGAATTCGACGATCAGCGTGAGCGAGTGCGGTGTCAGGGCCACCCAGCCGATGTCGTTCGGAGGGACGATCGTCATACTCGTCGTCAAGGCCCAGTACGCGAACAGCGCGATCCCGGCGAACGGCACGATCATCGACGGCGCAATGATGGTCAGTACGCCCATCTTGAGTGTGCACCCCGAATATCGTCAGCGCGAACAACCAGGGAGGGCGACCAGTGATTGGACGAGATCCGCCGTGCCGTCATCCTGCAAGCGCGTGCGCTGCGCCTCGCTGAGCTGCGGGAAAGCCAGCCCGAGGCCGAAGCCGACCAGGAACACGCCATAGCCGGCAACGTTCGCCACCAGATGGACCTTGGCATTCTCGCCGAGGATCCGGAACGCATGCCACTCGCGGATGGTCATACCGGCCTTGTCCCTCCAGACAGCACCTACTCCACTTTCCCACCCAGCGCGCCCTCCAGGACGAAGTGCTGACACGGATCTACCGGCACTTCATCCCCGACGATCCGATCCTTGACTCGTCACGGCCGGCGCGGGACCGGTTGGTGGATTGCCTTCGGCAGGTACTTGCAGCGGCCGGGGTCGGCGACGAAGCCCGAAAAGCCTGGGGCGCTGTGTATCAACTCTTCATCGCACCCGAACCCAGCGCTAAGGTCCGCACGGCATATCTCGCCCACGAACGTGTGTCCGCAGGTCGTGTCGAGTACTAGCTGGGCGTGCTGGCCGACGAAGGAGCGCTTCCCCGAGAGGATTTCGCACGCAAGGTGCGGTTCGTACTTACCGTCCTCAACGGCCTGTCGGTGCAACGCGCGCTGCCTTCCGGGGAATCGGTCCTGCAGGCGGAAACCGAGACCCTCTACACGGCCGTCGACGCGGTGCTCAGCTCCGGTACCGAGTGAGCGCCGGGTTTCGGCCCGTTACTACCTAGGCCGTCATCGCTCTGCGTGGTCCCCGCTCAGGGCGAACGACAGCAGAACCCGCAACGCACACCGTCATACTGATCAACGTGACGCTGGGAGAAGTGCGGGACACATCACCGAAGCATGGATGGCTGACGCCCAAGCAGCAGCGTGCCTGGGTCGCCTACATGCGGGTGCAGCTGCGGATGAACTACGAGATGAACCGCCAGCTGCAGGCGGACTCCGGATTGTCGCTCGCGGACTACGACGTGCTGGTAGCCCTCAGCGGCGATGCCGACGCGGGCATGCGCGTCAGCGACCTGGCCGCGCAGATCGGCTGGGAACGCAGCAGGCTGTCACATCAGCTGCGGCGCATGGAAGAGCGCGGCCTCACCGGGCGCCGTCCCAGCGCCACGGATGGCCGCATCACCAACGTCGTGCTCACCGCGAGTGGGAAGCGGGCGATCGCGGAGGCCGCACCCGGGCATGTTGACCTGGTGCGGAGCTTGTTCTTCGATGCTCTGCCCGAGAATTTGCTCGGCCCGTTCACCGCGGCGCTGGAGCATATCCACGTCAACCTCAATCACAACAGTTCTCTCCCGCCGGCGCCGCGCTAAACTTTAGGTGATTTATCACCTAAAGATGCGAGGGTAGAACGTGAGTGAAGTCATCACCCGCCTGATGGAGTCCAATCTGCTGGCCGTGTTCGACGAACGTGACCCGGACCGTCGCGCCGCGGCGATCGCCGCTACCTACTCGGCCGACGTTCAGTGGATCGATGACGAGGGCACCGCCACGGGCCACGACGAGTTGAACGCCAAGGCCGCTGAACTGCAGGAGAAGCTCCCGGGTCTGCACTTCGTCAAGTCAGGCCCGGTGCGCCAGACTCGCGGCCTGGGCTTCCTGGCCTGGGAGGTCCGCACTCCGGACGACGCGACAGTGGCGTCCGGATTCGACGTCGCCGAGATATCCAACGACCGCATCATCCGGATGTGGACGGTGCTGAACGCGCCGGAATAGGTGACGTATCACGTGCGAATCTGCGTGCAGGCCGCGGCGTTTTCGAGGTCAGCCACGCCGCTGCGCGTGCAGCAGCCGGGTCACCGCGTGGAAGGGATTTCACGGGCGTGGGATTCGCAGAAGCCCCCGCACCACCTCAACCCCGCGATCGGCCGCCAGCGCCGCGGCCTCCCGGGCCGTCCGCGACTTGCCTATGCCCGGCGGTCCCACCACGTGCACGACGTCACCGCGGCCACCGACGGCACGGTGCACCATGGCCTCGAGCTGCTGCGCGAGGGCCGGGCGATCGATCTTGCTGTTGTGCCTGGCGTCGACGGGAAGTGCGCCGAGTCGTCGAATCGGCACGTCCAGTCGAAGTTCCCGCAGGACGGCGCCGATACCCGTGACCGCACGTTCGTCGTCGAGCACGACGGCAAGTTCGCCTTCCGGGGCCGCGCGGTGTGCGACGAAGGCGGCGTCCTGCACACCCGGTATCCCACGGATCCGCTCCTCGACCACGAACGGGTGAACGTCGGTGCCGCGGTGCACTACGGTGCCGCCGCGAGGCCCGAGCAACCACAGGCGCCCGCGCTTGTCGCGGCGGGCGACATCACCGAGCCGATGCCATACCGTTCCGTCCTCGATGCAAATCTTGTTGGTTGCCAAGGCATCCGGGTCGCCGACATAGTCACGGCCGACGTGCGCGCCGCGCACGATCACTTCACCGACGCCGCGGTGCGTGGCCTCGAGCGCGCTCTGAGCGAGAGGTCCGTCGATGCTCCGGGGCAGCTCCACGAGAGCCACGTCCGCGGCATCGACCGGCCTGCCGACGAGCAGTCCGTCGCCGGCGGAGTCGACCACCTCGGCCATCGACACGTGCGCGACCGGTTCGGCTTCGGTGGAGCCGTAGACCACCATCGTCTCGGCATCCGGGAAGGCCGAGACGATCAAATGGCACAGGGATCGGCTCACCGGGGCGCCGCCGACGCTCACCCGCCGCACCGATCGGGGCCTCGTACCAGTCGCGTGGATGTGCACGGCCAGCCGCCGGGCGAACGCGGGTGCCGCCGACACGGTCGTCACCCCATGAGCCTGCATCGATGCCAGCACGGCGACCGGATCGATCGAGGCTGGCTCGCGTAGGTTCACGGGCGGAATCACCGTGGTCACTCCGGTGCACAGATTGGGGAAGACCGCGGCGGGAAATGCGGTCATGTCCACGTCGCCGTCGCGAGCAGGCAGTTCCGCGGCCAGTGCGCGGACCTGCGCCGCCACGATGGCGTTGGTGCGTACGGCCCCCTTGGCGTGGCCGCTGCTGCCGGACGTGAAGCTGATGTTCGCTACCCCATCGGGCGCACCATCGCGTAATTCTGTCGCAGGGCCCACCAGTTCCGCGAACGGACGCGTACCGTGCGGTCTACCGCCGACCGCGTAGCGGCGAACCCGCCACAGGGGCGGGATCATCCACCATCGCCTCAACAACGGTGCCGATCCGACGATCGCGGCCACCCGAGCGGTCCGCAGCGCGCGCAGCAATCGCGTTCGCGACATCGCGCCGTCGAGCAACACAACGACACCTCCCGAGCCCACCAGGGCGAGCGCCAGCGCATAGAAATCGACCGACAAGGGTCCGGCGAGGAGAACGCGTGCCTGATCGCACAAGCCGGCTCGGCGCAAGCCACCGGCGATCGCTGCCGCGCGCGCCGCCAGTTCACCGTAGGTCACGGATTCGATTGTGCCGGTGCCGGGTTCGACGACAACCAGTGCGGGGCGGTCGGGATGGGCAGCGGCCCGTGCGGAAAAGAGGGATACCATCCCGGTTTCGGTACGCAGTCAGATCACCTCGTCGACGATGAAGTCGCTGTAGAAGAATATCCGGTCCGCCGCGTGGAGGGAGGCGGACAACTCCGACAGCGGTCTGGTGACCGTGGCAGGTGCACGGCGGTCCACCATCATATTCCAGTGTGCGATCCTTCCGCCTGGCTGCATCGCGCGCGCGAGCTGGATGAACAGTTCGTCAGACGATTTCGGATCGAGATACTCGAAGATGTCGGACATGTCCGCTGCGGCGAATGTTCCTGGCGTGCAGGCACTGAGGTAATCGGATAGGTCTGCGCACACGACGGTGACCCGGTTCACCAAGCCGCCCAACCGTGCTGCTGCGGCGGGCCGCAGCAGGACCGGTCCGTACGAGAGGTCGGCGAACCGTCCGGTCAGCAACCACTCGAGATAGAAGTTTCCTCTTGCCGGAATCTCGGTGAACGCGTGCCGAAACCCTTGCCAGAGATGTGCTCCGGGATCCTGGTCGACGTACTTGTACTGTGAGAGGTCGCGGCCGCGACCCGCCATCTGTGTTCCGAAATACGCGCGGAACGCCGATTCCAGAGCAGGCGAGTAGATTTCGCAGAGGAACACTTCGCGTTGCGAATCGAGGTCGGGGCATTCGAACAACCGCCGTATCGGATCGGCCAGCGGGACGAACCAGTGGTTACGAAACTCGCCGATGTAACGTTCCAGGAGACCGCACCCGATCAGTCCCGCCGCGAGCAGATCGTCGTGGCGGTTCCAGAATTCGCGTGCTCTCGCCGACAATGCAGGCGCGATCTGTCGGTAGACGGCTACCGCGTCACCGGGCACGGCGCCGAGCAGTACTGCGGTGTCTGATGCCGACAGATCCTGCACAGCAGCTAGTTTCAGCTCTATCAGCGCACACTGCGTGGGGTTGACGTCAACCGCGACGACTCGGTCGGGCTCGGCGAGCAACAGTGCGGCCACATTGTCGCCCGCACTGCCGATGATCAACGCATCCGTCCCAGGGCCGAGTTCGAATGCGTGCTCGAGGAGGCGGTGGTCTTCCCAGACCTGCGAGTACCGCACCAGGTCGTGCGCGGCGGATCGAGTGAAATCATCGGACATGGTGGCCTCCCGTAGCGTCTGCGTTGACTACAACGGGCTCGCGAAGATGCCGTACCAGCGCTCGCAGCGGTAGCGCGGGAACAACAGTCGGCTTTGGTTGTCGGCGCGCATCGTCGAGACAAACAGCTGCTCGACGCCGGCGTTCAGGGCGCGCTCCGCCGCCACGGACACTGTCGCCTGTGCAAGTCCGATACGCCGGTGGACCGGCATCGCACCACCGGTCTTGATCACCATCGCAGGCGGCGCCGCGGCCGCATGGTCCTCGAAGCGCAAACTGCTCACCGGGATCGCACCGGCGCCGCGGCACAGCGGAGCGTAATGCGGGTACGTCAGCAGGATCCCCGCCACGTCGCCGTCGGGCCCGAGCGCGAGTACGCTCCGGCCGGGATCAACCGTCGCAGCTAGCCCCGGGATCATGTAGTGCTCGAACTCCGACCGGCTTATCGGCATGAACGCCACGTTGTCGGCGAAGACCGCGTTGGCGAGCTTGAACAGTTCGTCGGTACGCTGCGTCCATACCGCAGGGTCGAACGGTTCGAACGCATAGCCTCGCGCAGTCAGCTGCTCTCGAATGCGCGCCTTGTCGGCGACAAGGGCCGCGATGTCGTCGCGATCCAGCACGATCGAGACCCACGATACGAAGGGCTCGAATCCCATCGCTTGCCACGATGGCCCGTAGCACAGCGGGTTCCACGGTTCGCCGACGAACGGCATCGCCCCAGGCTCCGCCGACAGCAATGCACGGCAGTGCAGGACGGTGGAGAAGTCGATCGGGCCCACCAGCAGTTGTGCGCCCGCTGCGCGCGCCCAGCGGCGCACCTCGGCCATGATGAGCTCCTCGGCCGCGCGGTCGCCAGTGCTCTCCCAATAGCCGAACCACGCAGCCCTGCGCCGGTCGAGCACGTAACCGGCCCGGATGAACACCGCGGCACGCACCGCGCCCGGAATGCAGAACGCGTGCGCGTCCACCTGCGCCATCCATGGGCTGAGAGAACTGAACAGCATTGCGACACGTTCGGGCTCCTCCGGCAACCATCCGGGATCGGTGGCGTAGACCATCTTGGGTAACTCCAGAAATCCGTCCGGTGGCGGACCCGGCAACGGCGCGTCGATCATTGGCGGACCTCGAGGCGCTCGACAGTACCGGTGCGACCGTCGAGGCGAACCCATTCACCGTTGCGCACTGCGTCGATCAGTCCTGGAACCCCCACCACCGCAGGTACTCCCAGCTCGCGCGCCAGGATCGCCGAATGCGATACCGCGCTCCCGCGCTCGACGAGAATGGCTGCGGCGCTAGGGAACAACGGACCCCATCCAGGATCGGTGCGGATCGCCGTGATGACCTTGCCCTTCACGTCGACGTCCTCGTTCGGATCCCGGATCACGCACAGCTCGCCTTCGGCGATACCCGGGCTGCAACCGATCCCGCGCAGCACGGCCGTGTCAGCTGTCGCAGGCGCACATTCGGGGCTCACCCGACGCCCGGTGCCGGGCGGACCGTAGGTCTCGAACTGGTTCGGCGGCTCCTCGGCAGCGTAAGCGGCGAACTCCTTGCACCGCTGCCGGG
The DNA here is from genome assembly GCA_018268465.1 of Actinomycetota bacterium. GTDB lineage: Bacteria > Actinomycetota > Actinomycetes > Mycobacteriales > Mycobacteriaceae > Mycobacterium. The sequence goes on along the minus strand of JAFDWN010000018.1, from coordinate 67,410 downwards.
CCAGCGTCGCGAGATCGACGGTGACGGATCGGCCCTCGGCATACGCGTGCAGTTCGTCGATGGTGAGGTAGAAGATCTGTCGTGGGTCGTCCAGCACGCCCCCGGCAGCCATCCGTCTGCCGGCGTCGGTGTGGATCGCCCGCATCGCACCGATCAACCGCGTCCGGGTGAACCGCATGTTCTCACGAGCCTCGACCGCCGACCGGACCCGGCGCAGCACGACCCCCAGTTTGCGGCGATCACGCCCGGTCAACCTGTCCATGACGCCGCTCTCGAACTCGGCGCGCCGATCGCGGTGGCGATCCTGCAGATCGATCGGCGACAGGTGCTCGTCGGCTACGAAGTTGCGCAACGCGATCGCCAGAAAAGAGGGATCATCGCGCAGCGCCACGGTTTCCAGCTTCTGCTCACCGGCAAGCCGGTCGCCGTAGCGGGTCAGGTAGTCGTCGAGGGACGCGGCAACGTACACCGAGCGTTCGCGCAGGGCTACCACTGCCGCCGCCGGGGCGCCGCCGTTCAGCGCTTCAGTGAGGTCGGGATCGTTCTGGATGTGCTTGGCGAGCACCATGAGATGCCTTGTCGGCTCCAAGGACTCGACGGCTTCATCGGCGCCCAGCAGGCCGGCCACGATGTGTTCGGCGTCGTCGTCACCGGCGACCTTGGCGACGATGCGCCGCGCACGGCCGGACTGAGTGCCCATGTAGAAGTCGTTGAGCGTCGGAACCGTCCAGAGGTCGAACACGCGCAGGCCGCGCTCGGCGAGCGCGAGCACATCCTGCAGGCTCTGCGCCGCGGCGAGTTCGGCGTGCAGTTGCGAAATAAGTTGCGGGATCTCGGTCTGGAACTTCTCTACCAGCGCAGGACGACGATGGATCTTCCAGCCGAGCCGTACACCGACTCGCACCATGCGCGGCAGGCGGCGCAGCTTCTCACCACGGGACCACGAGATGTCGGTCACGAAGTCGACCGGATGCTCGACGCCCATGATGTGTTCGAGATCATCCTTGTTGCGGTCGAACGAGGGCAACAGCGTGAGGACGCGATACCAGTTGTTGATGTTGTAGTAGACCCGGCCCGAGACGAGCCCGATCATGTTACGCAGCACCGGCCGGTACTCCTCGAGTGTCGCTTCGGGAACGCCGAGCATCCGCAGCGTGTGCCGATGAACGGTCTCATACACGGCCACCGCGTAGGAGAACGACAGGGGGCTGGTGACGCCGTTGAAACTCTCCTGGATATTGCTGTTGTCCCAGACGATTCGCCATTCGCCGACAGGATCGGTTGTGGCCGAGGCCGTGACCGGACGCGTCTGCAGCAGCACGACGTCGGTGCCCCGTACGGTCCATTCGATATCTTGCGGCGCGTCCAGACAGCGGGCCACCCGCATCGCTGCAGAGGTCAATGCGCGCAACTGGTCGTGGCTCAAGCACCGAACGGAACGCTGGTCCGGCGGCACCGGCGCCACCTGTATGCGGCGCGCGTCGGGACACCGCATCACCCTCGTCGCCTTGTTGGCGATCGTCGCGGACAGTTCGCGGCCGGCGTGCGACCAGATGTACTGGTCGGTGTCGACTTGCCCGGAGACAATGCCTTCGCCGAGACCCCAGCCGGCGCTGACCAGAATCTCGTCATCCCGGCCGGACAATGGATTCCGCGTGAACAGGACGCCGGAGACGTCGCCCTCGGCCATCTCCTGGACGATTACGGCCACTGCCGGCGGCGCGGCGCCGGCGGCGGTGTTGCGGCGGTAGGCCACGGCCCGGTCGTTGAACGCCGACGCCCAGCATCGGCGCACGGCGTCGACCACGTCGTCGACGCCGAGAAACAGGTACGTGTCGAAAGCACCTGCGAAAGAATGGGAGTCGCTGTCCTCGCCGACCACCGAACTGCGCACCGCAAACGGGCCGCGGCCGGCGAGCCGGTCGGTGATCGTCGCGGCGAGCTCGTCGTCGACCGGAGTGGAGAGGATCTGCGTACGAACGTGCGTGGCCGGACGGTCGGGGTCCATCCCGGCGATGTGGCGCGCGAAGGCCTCGGTGGGCACGACGATCCACCACGGCACACGAACACCGGCGGCAGCTAGTCGGATCAGTCCGGCCGCCTTGCCGCCGATGCGATCGACGTCGGCTGCTTCGGTCATGTTGAGAACGGTCACGGGCCCACCCCGGTCAACACGCCGGTGATCACGACAAGCAGTGGCACGACAACTGCGAGTGCACTCGCCAATTCAGCGTTCTTGGTCGATCTCACGCTGGGGCGCAGTCCGAACTGCACCGTCACGGCGACAGCGGCGACCGTGACGATAACGAAGACGGTCGTCGTCACGACCGTGTCCGCGCGCACCACCGCCAGCAGCACTGCGCAGTTCGCCGTGGTGGCGACGATCAGGGCCGTCAGCACGGCAGCCGCCCCGGCGGGGCCGCCGAACGACCTCGTGTAGGACGCGACGGTGTCCCGCTCGTCTTCGGGAGCGTGCAGCTTGCGTCCGACCTCGAGTGTCGCCCCGCCGAGGAACCCCAGCAGCGCCAGCCACCCGACGCTTGCCGGCAGGTGCTTGCCATCCGCGCCGATGAGTGCGATCCAGATCAACGCCAGGGGACCGGCGACGAGGTGGGTGATCGCGTACGGCACCAGCCTCGGCTCGAGCCACTCACGCGCGAAGAATTCCTTCAGCATCAGCATCGTCCAACCGAACAGGACCAGCCAGGCGAGCGTGACCGGTCCGACACCGCCGTCCACCAGCACCGACACCACTATCTGCGGCACCAGGGTGAGGACGCCGATCACTTTCAGCTGGTCGAGCGTGACCACGCCGCGCTGCAGGACGCGGTCGGGGAAATTGATGCAGTCCTTGTCGTAGTCCTTGTGCTCGTCGAGCACCCGAACGAGCAGGAAGTAGCCGAAGACGGCGCTGAAGGCGACAACATCGAGTGGCGAGACCGAGGGGTTCGGGTCACCGGTGATGGCGCGGGCGTACAGGATTCCGGCCAGGTAGAGCAGGAAGTACAGCAGGATGGGAGCGGGACCGAACCGTTCGTTTCCCCAGGCCAGCAGCCGTTGTGCCGGCGGTGTTTTCGTACTCGTGTGTTTGGTCATGCGGTGACTGCGACTTTCTCTCGCTGTTGAAGCCGGCGAGGAGCCCACCAGTTCAACCTGCCTGCCAGGCGCATGAACGCAGGTACCAGCAGGGCGCGCACGATCGTCGCGTCCATGAGTACCGCGATCGCGAGCCCGACGCCGAGCGACTTCACGGTGGTGAGTCCGGAGGTGGCGAGTGAGACGAACACGATGGCCATGACGACGGCCGCTGCCGTGACGATCGGACCGGTCGACTCGAGCCCGCGCGCGACCGCGGCGGTGTTGGCGGCTGCGCTGTCATCGCCGAGCCGGTCGTACTCCTCCTTGATGCGCGAGAGCATGAAGACCTCGTAATCCATCGACAGGCCGAAGGCGACACAGAACAGTAGCGGTGGCCCGAGTGTGTTCAGCGTGTTGGTGACCGCGAAATCACCGACAAGCCACCGCAAATGGCCGTCCTGGAAGATGAACACGAGCGCGCCGAAGGTGGCGGTGAGGCTCAGAATAGTCAACGCGATCGCCTTGACCGGCAGGAACACGCTGCGGGTGAGCCACATCAGCATCACAAACGTCGTGATCGCGATGATCGCCAACGCCACCGGCAGCCGGTGCACGATGGCTTCCTTGCCGTCGTAGGTTTGCGCACCGAGGCCGGTGACTGCCGTCGTGAACGGCGATGGCACCGCCCTCACGTCACGAAGCAGTTGCTCACCCTGCGGGGACAACGGCTCGACATCGGTCTGGACGGCGAACCGCGCCTGCTCGTTCTTGACGTAGTAGGTGTGCTCGAGCGGCGAGCGCTCCGCCGTGCGCCGACCGTCCTGGAACGTCCCGTCCGGGCCGTGGACCGCGGTGACGCCGGGGACCAACGACAGTCCGATTTCGTAATCATCTGCGGCACCGTCAAATCCGTCGGCGAAGATGACCAGAGTGCCGTTCTCGGGGAGAACAAAATCCGTACGGATCTCGTGGCTCGCCATGGCGGCGGCCGACGACGGAGGCAGGTTGCGGTCGTCGGGAAACATCAGCTTGGCGCCCGCGAACGGCACCGCCAGCACCGTGAGCACGCCCACCGACACGATCGCGATCGGGACGGGCCGGCGCATCACCAGCGTCGCGATCGTATGCCAGCGCCCGGTGCCCGGTGGCAGCCGCTTGCGTTGCCGGGCGAACGAGAGCGCGTCGATACGCGGTCCGACGGCGGCGAGGATGGCGGGCAGGACCACGACGGCGCCGACGACAGCGATCGCGACGACGCAGATCCCCGCGTAGGCGAACGATCGCAGGAAGTACATCGGGAACACTGCGAGGGCGGACAGCGCCAAAGCGACTGTCGCGGCCGAGAAGACGACGGTACGTCCAGCCGTGCTCAACGCGGCGATGATGGCCTCTGACCTGTCGCACTCCTGGAGTTCCTCGCGGTAGCGTGCGACGATCAGCAGGCTGTAGTCGATGGCGAGGGCCAGCCCGAGTGCCGAAGCCAGGTTGATCGCGAAGATCGACACGTCGGTGATCTCCCCGAGTACGCGCATCACGAATGTCGTTCCGACGATGGACAAGACACCGATCCCGACCGGTATCAGGGCGGCGACCAATCCGCGGAAGATCAGGAACAACGCGATGAATGTCAGCGGTATTGCGATGACTTCCGACTTGACCAGGTCCTGTTTTGCGATGTCCTCCGTTTCGGCGAGCAACACCGCGTAGCCGGTCGCTTCTACGTGGAGCGGGCCGTGAGTGCCACCGAACTGTGCGGCCAGCGCCCGACCTCGGTCGGCGAGTTCGTTGTCGTCGCCGGCGAGCTGGGCGCGGATGAGTGCCTTGCGACCGTCCTTGCTCTGCAGTGCCGCGCCGAGTTGATCCGACGTCCAGAATGATTCGACTTGCTCGACGCCCTGCGTGTGCGCAAGCTCGTCCACCAGTTCACGTCCTGCTGCAGCGACCTCGGGTGAATCGATCGGTGCGTCCGCGGACACCAGCAGCACCAACGTCGGCACCGCGATACCGAAGGTGTCACGCAGTTGGTGGTCGGCATGCACGGATTCCGATCCGGGGTCGTTGAATCCGCCACTGGACAGCTTCTCGATCGCATCGGCGCCGACGGCTCCGCTGACGATGACAAAGAGCAGCGCGGCAACGAGCACCAGCCGGCGGCGCGACATGGCCAGAACTGCGATCGATTTCAGGCGCATCGGCCGACCTTGGGGCGACTGCGGTCGCGTTCGATGTTCGCGAGCCGCTTGGCGGTCTGCACGAGGTGGTCGAACCAGGGCAGTGGCAGCCAGCGCTGGCCGAGCGCAATGGTCGGCAGGCGGTTGACACTGAGGTCGGCGAGGCTGAGCTGGTATCCGCGTCGCCATACATCGGGATCCAACGTGGTGCCGGAGGCAGATTCGAGTGCGCGGCGCTGGAATTCGACGAAATGATCGACCTCTTCTGGGCTTGTGTCGGGGCCGAGCACGTGGGCGAGCAGGTCGACGAGGTCACGCTGCGGCACCTGCACCGTCGCGAGTTCCCAGTCGTAGGCGACCAGGCTACCGTCCTTCCGCAGCGCGATATTGCGCGGGTTGAAGTCGTTGTGCACCAACGTTCTCGGCATGGCCACCAGTTCCGCCCACCACGTCGGGGTTGCATCGATCACCGCCGAAGCCCGGTCGTAGGTCGCGTCGTCGACCCACTGCGGGAAGTCGATCCGGTACTGGTCGTACATGGCGCGCCACAGGGGGAGCATCCCGGGCGTCTCGTCGTCGCGGCCTACCCACGAATCGGCGCTGACCAGTTCGGCCTCGCGCCCCAGCCAGTGCGCGTGTACGCCGGTGATGCCGATGATCGCCGCTTCGAGCCGTTCGGTTGTCCAGACTTCCGGCGTGTCGACGGAATCCAGAAACTCCACCTTGCCGTCGAGACGCTCGAGCACGACCAGGAACACGCCCTGTTCTGCGTCCTCGTAGGTACCGAAACATTGTGGTGTGATGGCTTTTACGGCATCGGGAGCGTCGCGGTAGAAGCCGATTTCGCGTCGGTGCAGTCCGAGGAAATGGCTTGCATCCGCACAGCTCTGCCAGGCGTCCGTGAGGTCGCCGCCTGCCATCGACATGACCGCCGCAAGTGTGGTGGTCATCTCGGTGTCGAGCGGCTTCGACTTCACCATCACGTCGACCGCGGGCCGGTCGGCGAACTTGAGCCGCAACGGCGCGACCCCGATGAACCTGGCTGGATTCGCGGTCTGCACGATCGCCGACAACGTGCCCCTGACCGCGCTGCCCGTTGGGATCGCCGCCGTCACCTCGACCTGTGCATCTCCGGTCCGCTCGCGCAGGAGCTGGGTGAAGAACTCCGCCGTGAGATCGGATTCGCTGAACGGCCTCGAGAGCGAACTCATTGTGTTGATGGGGCGTCCCTTTGCGGCCCTGGCGACCGGGGGCGACACGTTGGCCAGAATCTCCGATATCGACGGCACCGGCCGCCCCAGATAGCCGACCGCCAAGCAGAAATCCAGTAGACGGCGCAGGTAGTCCACACCGGTCGCCGGCGGGACGAGGCCGAGCACTGTCCTGGTGTTGGTGTCGTCGAATGTGCGTATCCGATCGAGATAGCACGTGTATTGGGCGCCTAAGCGCTCGTAGTAGTCGCGTTGGATCGGGTCGAGGTCCTCGAGGGAGAACTCTGTCGGCGGTACGAAGGTCCCGACCTCGAAGGACGGATACTCGGCGATCACGTCGGTCACCTCACGTAGCGACAACGTGTGGGCGCCCGGAAGATGGAACGTGCGGCCAAGAATTGATGTATCACCGGTGAGGACCCGTTCGGTTGCCGCGACAACGGCGTCGGCGACGTAGTCCACGGGAACCAGAGAAAGGGTGGCGTCGTAGCAGCCGGGGAGGTGCCGCAGCCTGCCCTCGACGGTCAACTTGAGGAGGGTATAGAGATTCCTGAAGTCGCGGATGGCGCCGGTGGCCGCGTCCCCGGCGACGATCGCCGGACGCAGAATGACCGAACGCACGGGTGCCTGATTCACCAGTCGCTCGGCAAGGCACTTGCTCCGCTCGTATCCGTTGCTGAATTCCTGTCCGGCATCAAGCTCGTGCTCGGAGATCGTTCCGTCACGACGACCGCAGACGTACGCGGTGCTGACATGGACCAGCGGCACGTTCCATCGCTGTGCCAGGTCGGCAGCGTGTTCTGTTCCGGCGATGTTCAGTCGTCGGTATTCCGCTTCAGGTGCCTTGAAAGCGATCGTGGCGGCGGCGTGCACGATGCACCCCACCGCGTCCCCGAGCTCGTCGAGCACCTGTGCGGCCACACCGAACCCCGGTTCGCGGACGTCGGCCGCCAGGCGAGCGATGCCCGCACCGGACCAGCACTGGCCGTACTCGTCCGAGGGCAGAGTGGAGCCGTCCGTGCGCTTTAGTAGCGGCTGCCGGTGTGTCACGGCGATGACGGGATGCCGCGGCGACAGCCGGGCCACCACCTCGGCTCCGATCAGCCCCGTCGCCCCGGTGACCAGCACGGCGCGGTCGGGGTTCACAGCGGATCCGCTGCGGTCAGCGCAAAGGTCACCACGTCGTCGACGGTGGTGATCGTCGTGAGATTCTCGGGACGCTGGGGCGGAAGTCCAAAGGCGCGTTCCAATAACATCGTCAGTTCGATCAGCCGCACTGAGTCGAATCCGAGATCGTCAACGAGCCGGGCGTCGGGCGCTAGGGCCTTGGGGTCCTCGGGTATCCACCCTGGTGCCGCCAGCGCGGTGATCAGTCGGATCACTTTCTGGCGCTCGGGCTCTCGGGATTTCTGCGGCGCGCTCATCCGGTACTCCGCAGATGGGGTTGGTCGTCGATCACCGTTCCCTCGACCAGGTCGCCGGCGATGAGCAGAGCCCACATCTTCTGGCGGCACGGTTTGCCGCTGGACGTTCTCCGGATGAATCGCCTTGGTCCGATCACGATTTGGATCGTCGGGTCTGGACCGAGATCGGTTCGGAGCAGGCGGCGGGCGGTACCCACCCAGCTGCCCGCCAAGGTCTCGGCGAAGAGGGCGACGCCCGGCCTCCCCACCCCGCTGTGCGCGACCGCGCAGAACTTGCATTTGGGAATCCCGGTCGCCGCAGCGAGTCGCGTTTCGAGGTCCTCCATGAACACGGATTTGCCCCGTACCTTGAGAGCCGAACCCATCCGCCCGAGGACGAATACCTCTCCCGCGTAACAGAATCCTGCGTCACCGGTGTGCAGGACACCGGCATCGGAGAATCGAGTGGAGGTGCCCGGCCCCGATGTGTCGCCGCGATACCCCATGGCTACGGACGGCGAACACACTGCGATCTCCCCGAGGACTCCATCGGGCAGTAGCGCGCCGTTCTGGTCGATGACGCTGACCTCGGAGCCGGCCGGACCCAACCCAGCGATCCACCCGGTACCTGGTAGCTGCTGTCCGGTGAACTGTGCACGATCCAGGACCGCAACCTGCTGCCCGGGCCGCAGGGATGACTCGTCGATGCGAAGGGCGCTGATCGGTTGGTCAAAAGGGGTTCCGGTGACCAGCAATGTGGCCTCGGCCAGGCCGTAGGCGGCGATCATGGCCGTGGGGTTGAACCCCGCCGGTTCGACCAGTCGGGAGAATGCGTGCAAGGCGGTCAGGTCGATGCACTCGGCTCCGGTCGCCAGTGACTTCCAGGAGGTAAGGTCGACTCCTTCAATATTTTCCGGGCTCAGCCGGCGAGCGGCGTAGTCGATCCCGAACGACGGACATATCGAATGCTGCCGTCCGGACATCGCGCGGATCCACCGCATCGGGTCCCTGATGAACTGGTCGGGGCGCATCAGGTAGAGCGACCCCTGGTTCGCGATTCCCATGAGGAGAGTGATGAGTCCCATGTCGTGGTAGAGAGGCAGCCACGACACCATGGCGTCACCCGATCGCCAGCCGAGCAATCTGCTGATCGATTGCAGGTTCGCGGCAAGGTTGGGCCAGCTGACCATCACCCCGCGTGGGGTGCCGGTCGATCCCGAAGTGAACTGCAACAGTGCGCATTCGGCGCGTCCATGTGTCCGACCGATGGGATCGGCTGCGTTGATCAGATCCTCCGTCAGCGCCAGCGGCTCCCGAGACAGACCTGCGCCACGGACCGCTCTTTCGACTGTGGACATCAGTTCGGGTGTGGTCAGCACGCTACGTGGATTGGCGCTTCGCAGTATCGCGCTGATCCGCTCGATGTATGCGGCATCATCACCGAATGTCGGAGGCGCGATCTGCGTTACCGTGGCTCCGCACAGCCACACCGCGTACATCGCTGCGACGCATCGATGCCCCGAGGGCATCACGATGCAGGCGTCGTCCCCTACACGCAGACCGTTTGCGCGTAGCGCCCCGCCGATCCGGCGCGATTCTCCGGCGAGTTCGGCATAGGAGCGGTGCTGCCATCCGTCGATGTCATCCGCGACAAACAGTCCGGCGTCAGCTGATGGCGCATCGATCCAGTCGATCGGCATCGTGAAAGTGGAATCCAATGTCGGTAACAATGTTCGCCTCACTGTCCACGTGAGCTGCCGGCGCCTTTGGCTACCTGCGCCGTCCCTCACGCATCTGAGTCGGAGGGGGTGCCCGCAATCAGCCCTGTGCCCACCCGGCCACCAGACGGTGTACGTCCTCGTCTGAACCCCTGGCCTGCTGAATGACGCGCAGGTTCAGGTCATAGTGCGTGGCGACCCAGCTGATGCCGTGTTCACAGTCGACGCGCAGCAGGGTGCCGTCCTTGGCCCGTTCGTGGCCGGTCGTGTGTGGCGCGATCATGGTCACGCCGCCGTGACAGGCGAATCTTGCGTACTCATCGACGTGTCTCCCTGTCTGCGTTGGCGGAAGGTTCGCCACGGGGGTGGTCCCGGTCCGCAATGGGAATCGTCGCTCGCATTGAGGCAGACGAGCCCAGTAGGGCGCCACTGCAATTTGGCCCTGTTTCGGCCCGATGCTACTTATGGCCGTGCCGAGTCAGTAGGGCGCGCGCATCCCGATACGTTCTGAGCCGAGATCCTCGACGTCCGCGGCACTGTAGCGCCGCTGTGCGCCCCGACCTGGCGCCGGGAACTACCGGGTGACCCGGGCGTAGCGCCGCTCGGTGCGCGGTGGACCAGCGTGGTCAGCACGCCCAGGCCGATCCGGTCGGTCAACCATCCTGCCCCCGCGTTCATCCCGAGCCCTGATCGGTCACAGGTAGTTTGCGAAACCCCGAACGCAACCTCATCGACCGGTACCGCCAGCGCCATCAACAGCCGTACGAACGCACCGTGGCGGTGCAGGGCCGTCGCCCACCGCTCCACCACCTCGATCATGGTCTCGCGCAACCGCTCCATATCCGCCGCGGCCGCGATCTCCTATCCGAGAAGCAGTTTGAGACGTGTGCCGTCAATTTGTACCGACGACCGACGATCCCGCGCTGCGTGAACACGAAGCGGGGCCCACGTGATCGTCACCGGCGGTGGGCCGGCGGCTCGCTGACGACGGTCTCGACCGGCGGTGGAGGTGGTGCCGGAGTAAGGGTGGCGGTGGCGGCGGCGGCGGGGGGCCGTGGTGGCGGGTGACGCGTACGGATTGTCCAAAGGCGTAGGGACTCTAGTATCCCGATTTGATGCCGACGTCGGGCGGATCGTGCGCTGAGGCCACCCAACCGCGCTCATGACATCGCGTCGGCGCAGGCGATGTGTACTTCGAAGCCAAGCGATGTCGCCATCGCGCGATAGCCCTCCAGCCACTCCCGGTAGGCAGCGTCGTCGCCGCAAGCCTGTGCTAGCAGAGCACGCAGCCGCAGCAGCGTGATCTCATTCACCACGAATCCCGGGTCGGTTTGCACAGACGCGAGACGGTCGAGCGCTGACTGTGCAGCCTCGAAATCTCCCTTGTCGTTTCGTTGGATCAGTGCCTCCACCACAGCGCCGGTGGCCAAGGCGTTCCAGATCCACCCGCCTGAATCTGACGATCCATTGAGAACAGCCCGTGTTAGCTCGATAGCACCGTCCAGATCCCCCAGTCTGGCCTTCTCCCGAGCGATGTGGATGTCGACAACCGGTATGGCAACAGACGCAAACTGTCCTTCAAGAGCCCGTTTCCGCGTCTTCGCAAACAACGCCACGCTAGCCTCACGCTGGTGTCCTTCTTGATAAAAGAGGGTGATGCCGCGCGTGGCTCGAGCCAGGTCGAGTGCAAGGTCGTCACCCGTTTGGTCGGCCAGCGCAAGCGCTTGTCTGGTGTCCTCCAACGCAGTTGCATCCGGCAGAATCACGCCGTACGGGATAGCGCCGATGTATGTGAACCACGTCACCGTGGCTATGGTTGCCGCGCTGGAGGTGGTCCCTGTGTTGGACTTGCGGGCCAACATCGCCGCCCGATCGAGGTCTTTTCTCCATCCCGTAATGCCCAAGCACCAGCGGGCGACGCCTCGCATGACTGTGGCAAGTGCCAACGGGGATTCGAAGAGCAGATTGCCCCTGGTCGCGTCGTCGTCCGCAAGGTCGATGACCCGTTGCGACACTCGGAGAACCTCAGCCATTTCGGCGGTCTCGTGCTTGGCGGCGATCGCCACGAAAGAGAGTGCAATCATCAATGTCGGATCGTCGATCGACTCGAGTAGGCCGATGAGTTCCGAGGCGAGCCGCGATGCGTCGTGGCGGCGCGCCGAGAGCAGGTAGCTCATCACTGGCCCAGTCATGCCGATCGCCAGCGACTGCTTATCACCTGCGGTAATGCACAGATCACGAAGTTCGTCGAAGCCGGTATCGGCAGGGCTGCCGCCTACTCGAAATGCAGTTGCGGACAGCAGGGTGCGCGGCGCGATGCAGATCGCAGTCTTCTCGGGGTCGTTCTGGGGTAGGCGGTCAGCGGCCTGCCGTGCTCGTCGCCAGCTGGTCCGCGCCGCAACGATGTCGCGGTGGGTTGACCACGCTGCGGCGCGCATGTGCCAGCCGTATGCCGCGCGCACCTCGCCCGCTGCTTCGAGGTGCTCGGCGATCAGCGCGGCGTTCTGGTCCACCGACCCCGGCGCACGCTCCTGGATCGCGGCGGCCAGGCGCCGGTGCCACTGGGCGCGATCGGATTTCAGCTGCGATTCGTACGCGACCGCGCGGATCAACGGGTGATGGAAGGAATACTCGGCGCGTGGGGTGAGGCGCACCTGATCGATCAGCTCCGCGCCTAGCAGCTCGTCCACCATCGCGTCGATGCCCAGTTCCGCGAGCAGGTCGGTTCCGAAACTGGCGCCGATCACCGACGCCGCGTTGAGTGTGCGCTTGGCCGGGCTGGTCAGCCGGTCGATACGCGCCTCGATGGCCGCCTGCACCGTGGCCGGCACGGCGACGTCCGCGGTTTGCGTGTGACACACATAGCTGCAGCGCTCGCCGCCCAGCACCGCGCGCTGGGCCAGCTCGCGCACCATCTCCTCGACGAAGAACGGATTCCCGGCGGCCCGCTCGGTGATGATCGCCGCCAGCTCGCCGACCGAGGGATCTGAGCCCAGTAGCTCAGCGACTAATGCCGCGGTGTCCGAATCGTTGAGTGGGCCGAGCGCTATCGCCTGGGCGCCGCGTGCCCGCATGAGCGTCCCCTGATATTCGGGGCGAGACGTGATCAGCACCATCGTCGCCGTGTTGGTAATCACCGCCAGGAAGTCGGCCAACATTAACTCGCTAACTGCATCGATCCACTGCGCGTCCTCAATGATGAACAGCGCCGGTGCGGTGCGCGCCAACGATGCGGCGTTGATCAGCGTGGTCAACCGGCGCCGCCGCGCATCCGGGTCGATCTGGGGGAACGGCACCTCGGGGTCGGCGATGCCCAGCAGATCATCGAGCAGGAGCAGATCATGCGGGTCGGCGTCGGGAATCTGTGCCCGCACTTTCGCGCGGGCGGCGTCGCTGTCGAGGTCATCGACGCCGGTGCGCGCCCTCAGCAACCGGGTCACCGTGTGGAAGGGGACTTCACGGGCGTGGGATTCGCAGAAGGCCCACACCACCTCAACCCCGCGACCGGCCGCCAGCGCCGCAGCCTCCCGGGCCGTCCGCGACTTGCCGATGCCCGGCGGTCCCACAAAGTGCACGACGCCACCGCGGCCTCCGATGGCACGGTGCACCATGGCCTCCAGCGCCGCCATTTCCCAGCGCCGCCCCACCAGACTTGCCTCGGCACGCCCGGCGTGACCCGCCCGCGGCGTGATTGCCATCAGCTGACGCGCGGAAGCGGGGTCGTCGGCGCCCTTGATGCGTACCCACTGCGGTTCACCCAGCAGCACGCTGTGCTCGACCAGCCGCGCGGTCGACTCCGACAGCATCACCGCGCCCGGCGGGGACACCGATTCCATCCGCTGCGCCAACCCGACCGCCTCGCCGGTCGCCGCGTAGCCCAGCGACCCCGAACCGATCTCACCGGCGATCACTTGGCCCGAGTTCAGCCCTACCCGCAACCGCAGAACCACGCCATCGCGGCGCGCCACCTCGCCTGCCAGCCGGTGCGCCTCCTCCTGAATCGCCAACGCGGCGAGACAGGCACGAAAAGCGTGATCCTCGAATGCTATTGGGGCGCCGAAGATCGCCATCACCCCGTCACCGGTGTACTCCACAGTCGCCCCGTAGCGGCGCAGGGCCGTCGCCGACCGCTCCACCACCTCGATCATGATCTCGCGCAACCGCTCCATATCCACCGCGGCCGCGATGTCCATCGAGCGCACCACATCGGCGAACAACACGGTCACCTGCTTGTACTCCGCAGCGGTCACCGAGGTCACCAGCGCTGCCCCGCAGCTGTCGCAGAATCGGGCGCCTTTGCGAGGTGCCGCGCCACACGACCCGCACACCGCCGGCGTTGCCATCACCGCATCCTCCGCCGATTCCAGCCGCCTTGACTGACCGCCTGATCCGCTAAGGGTATGGCCTTTCCCGTTGCGCAGAGGAGATTTCGGCACGCGGGGAAGTAGCCAAGACTGACGACGAGGCCGGCCGTTCTAGCCGTTGTTCCCTTGACACTGCTGACCTAAGAGTGTGTCGGTGCCCCAGTCGCATGCCGACGAGGGGAAACCCGGCGGACTCTTAGCGGCTGCCTTTCCGCTGTGCACTGTGGTGCTGCGACCCGCACGGTCTGATCGGGCCGCTGCGTTCGGCCGGCCATGAGCGGACCTTCCTTCGCGGGGCGAGGTCGTGCACGACCAAGGACCGAGTAAGACAACGCAGGGTGACGAGGACGTGACGATGGTCAGTCGTCGTCCTCGACCCAGTCCAGCGTCTTGGTCACTGCTTTACGCCAGCGCGCGTAGAGCTTCTCGCGCCTGACGTCGTCCATTTGGGGCTCCCAGCGCTTGTCCTCGGCCCAGTTGTGACGGATGTCGTCCTCGGATTCCCAGAATCCCACCGCAAGACCGGCAGCGTAGGCGGCACCCAGTGCGGTGGTCTCCGCGATAACCGGGCGCACGACCGGCACGCCGAGGATGTCGGCCTGGAACTGCATGAGTGTCTCGTTTGCGACCATGCCGCCATCGACCTTCATGGTCTTGAGGTCCACGCCCGAGTCGGCGTTCATCGCGTCCAGAACCTCCCGACTCTGAAAAGCCGTTGCTTCCAGTACCGCCCGGGCGAGGTGGCCCTTGTTGACGTAGCGGGTCAGTCCGACGAGCGCACCCCGAGCGTCCGAGCGCCAGTGCGGTGCGAACAACCCGGAGAACGCGGGCACGAAGTATGCGCCGCCGTTGTCGTCGACGGTCTTCGCGAGATCTTCGATCTCCGGCGCGGATGCGATCAGACCGAAGTTGTCCCGAATCCACTGCACGAGCGATCCTGACACCGCGATCGAACCTTCCAGCGCGTAGACCGGGGGCCGATCCCCGATCTTGTAACACACCGTGGTCAGCAAGCCGTTCTTGGAGGAGACCTTGTCGGTGCCGGTGTTGATGAGCATGAAATTGCCCGTGCCGTAGGTGTTCTTGGCCTCACCGACGGAGAGGCAGGCTTGGCCGAAGGTCGCGGCCTGTTGATCCCCGAGGATTCCGGCGATCGGTACCCCGGACAACACTCCGTGCTCGCGGTCGTGGCCGTACACCTCAGAGGAGGACCTGATCTCGGGCAGCATAGACAGGGGGATCTTCATCTCCGCGGCGATGTCGGGGTCCCACGACAGCGTGTCGAGATCCATCAGCAGGGTCCGGGATGCGTTGGTGACGTCGGTGATGTGCAGTCCGCCCCGAGGACCTCCGGTCATGTTCCATGCCAGCCACGTATCCATGTTCCCGAAGATCAGGTCGCCCGCCTCGGCTCTCTCGCGTGCACCGTCGACGTTGTCAAGAATCCAGCGCACCTTCGGACCGGAGAAATAGGTCGCGAGAGGCAGGCCCACCTTCTCCTTGTAGCGCTCGGCCCCTCCACCGAGGGCACCCAGTTCCTGGCATATCTGGTCGGTGCGGGTGTCCTGCCAGACGACGGCGTTGTACACGGGCGCACCGGTATTGCGGTCCCACACTACGGCGGTTTCGCGCTGGTTGGTGATTCCCACTGCGGCGAAATCGCTCGGCGCGAGGTCGGCCCTGGCGAGGGCGCCGGCGACGACTGCGCGAGTGTTGTCCCAGATCTCGATGGGGTTGTGTTCCACCCAGCCTGCCTTGGGAAAGATCTGTTCGTGCTCGGCCTGATCGGATGCGATGACGCGGGCGTCGTGATCGAAGATCATGCACCTCGTCGAGGTGGTTCCTTGGTCGATCGCGGCGACGTACTGCTTTGCCATGGCGTTTCTCCTCATGTGCTGTTGGGTAGATGGACGTCGGGGGTCTGTGGGGTCAATGTGGCGTTCTGGTTGTCCGGATGCGCGTCATTGGTTCTGCGCGGCAGTGACTTTGGTGATCAGATCAGCGGCGTCGATGGACTTGAAGACCAGCGTGGCAAGCACGGCACCGACGAGGGGAGCAACGACCGGGATCCAACTGTAGGACCAGTCCGACGATCCCTTTCCCTTGATGGGCAACACGGCATGTGCGATTCGTGGTCCGAGGTCGCGGGCGGGGTTGATGGCGTATCCGGTGGGGCCGCCAAGCGACGCGCCGATTCCCACGACGACGAGCGCGACCGCGAGCGGTCCGAGGCTGCTGGGGGTGCCGCCAGACGAGAGAATCCAGAAGATCAGGACAAAAGTCGCGATGACCTCGGTGGCGAAATTCCAGATCGGATTGCGCATCGCGGGGCCGGTGGAGAACACGCCGAGTTTCTTTCCGGGGTCCTCCTCGGCGTCGAAGTGCTCGCGAAACGCCAACCAGCACAAGACCGCACCGACAAAGGCCCCGAGAAACTGACCGGCGAAATAGGCACACGCTTGGCTCGCGTTGACGTTGCCCACCATCCACTGCGAGACGGTGACCGCGGGATTGAGATGCGCACCGGTGGGGAAGGCGGCGTAAACCCCGACGAACACCGCGATCCCCCAGCCGAAATTGATCAACAGCCATCCGCCGCCGTCGCCCTTGCTGTTCTTCAGAATCGCCGTGGCGACGACGCCGCAGCCGAGTAGTAGCAGCAGCGCCGTGCCGAATGCCTCGTACAGCACTATCTGTCCGAGAGTGAGCGTGTTCATCGATGGTTCTCCGTTCGGTCGGCCGCTGCGTATCGCCGGGCACTACTGAGCCAATGTGTCTTCACTGCAGCGTGTTTGATGGTTTCTGGTGGTCAAGCAGACGCGGGTTGTCGCCACGCCCGCAGGTCAGCCGGCGTTCTGACGCACCTCCGGCGCTCCGAGACGGGCCGAGTCGGCCGTGTGATCGTCGGGTTGGGTCTGCGAATGGATCTCCGCCGCCACTCGAGCGCCGTAGTGCTCGATCTCACGGCTGACGGTGGCGGGATCCCACCCGAGTAGTGGAGCGACCAACTGGGCCACTTCGTTTGCGGCGTCCACGCCGCGGCTGGGCGTATCCACCGAGGCCCGCAGCCGCCGTGCCAGGATGTCATCCAGATGCAATGCGCCCTCGTGTGATACGGCGTAGTACGCCTCGACCCTCAGGTAGTCGGGCGCGCCGGTCAGCGGCTCAGCCAGCTCCGGTTGCCGGGCGATGAGATTGAGCAGTTCGCTGATCGCGGTGCCGTAGCGACCTAGCAGGCGGTCTACCTGCTCGATCGCCAATCCCGCCTGCGCGGCGACGTGCTCACGGCGGTTGACCAGTGCCCGGTAGCCCTCTGCGCCGACGAGTGGCACCGTGTCGGTGAGGGAATCGGCCACGTCCGCCGAAAGCTGTTTGGCGGCTTCATCGACAGCGTCTGCCGCCATCACCCGGTAGGTGGTGTACTTGCCGCCTGCCACGATCACCAGGCCGGGAACCGGCGAGACGACTGCGTGCTCTCGGGAGAGCTTGCTGGTTTCCTCCGATTCCCCGGCCAGCAGGGGCCGCAGCCCCGCGTATACGCCGACCACGTCGTCACGTTTCAACGGGTTGGCCAGCAGACCGTTGGCGTGGTCGAGCAAATAGTCGATGTCAGCTTGACTTGCCGCGGGGTGCGCCAGGTCCAGTTTCCACGACGTATCGGTGGTGCCGATGATCCAGAACTTGTCGCTCCACGGGCACGGAATGATGAACAAAAGGCTCTTCTCGGTCTCCGTGATCAATCCGGTGTCCGAGTCGATCTTCGATCGCGGCACGAGAATGTGGATGCCCTTCGACGCCTGCACCCGGAACTGTCCCCGCCCACCGATCATCTGCTGGATCTCGTCGGTCCACACGCCGGCGGCATTGATGACCGTTTTGGCCTTGATCTGCAGTTCGGCGCCGGACTCCAGGTCGGTTGCCTGCACCCCGACGACGCGGTCATGGCTGCGGATGAACCCCGTGACGCGGGTACTGTTGGCTGCCAACGCGCCATGCGCAACGGCCGTTCGGGTAAGCATCATTGTGTGTCGCGCATCGTCAATCTGGCCCTCGTAGAACAGGATTCCGCCGCGGATGGCGTCGCGTTTGCCGCCCCTGAAGGTCCGTAGGGTGTTCTCCCGGGAGAGATGCTTCATATGGCTGGGCACGCCGCGGCCCGCGCCGAGCACGTCGTAGACCCCGACTCCGGCGCCGACCCAAGCTCGGTCGAATCCCCACCGTTCGAGCGGATAGATGAAGGGCACCGGTCGGGCCAGGTGTGGACAGAGGGTTTCGAGAATGAGCTTGCGTTCGCGAAGCGCCTCGAACACGAGCCCGAAGTTGAGCTGCTTGAGATACCTCAGGCCGCCGTGGATGAGTTTTGACGAGCGACTCGAAGTACCCGATCCGTAGTCCCGGGCCTCGACCAATCCCACCCGCAGCCCACGGGTGGCCGCGTCCAGCGCCGCACCGGCGCCCACGACGCCGCCGCCGATCACCAACACATCCAGCTCGCAACGGGCCATCGACCGGAGGGCATCGCTGCGGGCGGACGGACTGAGTGCGGGCGCGACGATGGTCACAGGAGACTCCTCTTGCACGAAGACGGATGGCGATGTGCACGGGGCGGATGTCGTTGTGGCCGCCTCAGCACCGTGGCAGAAAAGTTATCCACATCACACCTCCGGTGGTACCGCGCGTGTTCGGCATCGCCGAACTCCGACTGGTGTGTTCATGTCGAACCCCGGCGTAGCGTGTGTCCCGTGTCACGGTCCGTGCAGTCGGTCGAGCGAGCAGCGGCAATGCTGCAGCTGCTGGCGTCGGAGGATGAGCCGCTCGGTCTCATGCAGGTCGCTGCGGCGCTGAATCTGCCCAAGGGCACTGCGCACGGGCTGCTTCGCACACTCAGCGAGGTCGGCTTCGTCAAGCAGGACGAGGCCACGGGCCGCTACCTGGTGTCGCCCGATCTGTTCCGCCTTGGAACCCCGCGCCTCGATCTGCACGAACTCAGGGCCAAGGCGTTGAACTGGGCGGACACGCTGGCTGCGCACTCCGGGGAGGGTGTCGTGCTCGCTGCTTTTCGCGACGGCCATGCCGTCGTCGCGCACTATGTGTTGCAGGCCGAGCGGACTCGGCCCGTCTATGGACAGCACGACGGCTCCGCGGGCAGTCGGGCTCGCCGTCTGGCAGTCGGGACACGCCTTCCCTTGCATGCCGATGCCATGGGCAAGGTTCTGCTTGCGTTTGACCCCGGGGCAGCCCGCAGCCTCGCTCAGGAATCACTGGTGAGCCTGACGCATCGGACGGTCACCGATCGAGTCGTCCTGCAGCGCGGGCTCGCCACCATTCGCGATCGCGGGTGGGCGGACAGCGTCGAGGAGGACGAACCCGGTAGAGCCACCGTCGCCGCGCCAGTCCGGGATCACGGCGGTTACGTCGTTGCCTCTGTCGGCATCGAAGGGTCCGTGCGGCGCGTCTGCGACGATCGGCTCCGTCCCCACGCTCGGTTGGTGGCCGAAGTGCAGCAATCGGCGCAGGCGATCTCCCGCGAGCTCGGGCACGGGATGTAGTAATGGCTCCTCGTTACGTCGCGGCGCTCGACCAGGGCACCAGTTCCACGCGGTGCATCGTGTTCGACCAACACGGCCGGATGGTGTCCATCGCCCAAAGCGAACACCGCCAGTACCACCCGGCTCCCGGATACGTCGAACACGACGCACTCGAGATCTGGTCCGTCTCAAAGAAAGTCCTCGTATCCGCGTTGCGTAAAGCCGGGATCGACCACACGGAGGTCAGCGCGCTGGGCATTACCAACCAGCGTGAGACAACCGTGGTGTGGAACCGAACCACCGGGATACCCGTGCACCGCGCGATCGTGTGGCAGGACACCCGGGCCCGGCAGACTCTGCCCGAGATCACCCGAGCTGTTTCTGCCGACGTGATCCGCGCACGCACGGGACTGCCAGTGGCGGCGTACTTTTCGGGTCCGAAGATCAGATGGCTGTTCGACAATGTGCCGGGACTGCACGCCCAGGCCGAGTCGGGTGATCTGATCCTCGGGACCATGGATTCCTGGATTGTGTGGAATCTGACCGGGGGTGCGGGCAATCCGGACGCCGTTCACGTCACCGATCCGACCAATGCCAGTCGCACTATGCTGATGCGGCTCGACGACCTCACGTGGGACGACGAACTCTTGGCGGCGATGCGGGTACCGCGCTCAATGCTCCCCGAGATCGGTCCGTCCATCGGGCTTGGCATTCCGACCGTCGATCCGGTGCCGGGGATTCAGATCACTGCGGTGATGGGTGATCAGCAGGCCTCGCTGTTCGGTCAGACGGCGTTCGAGGCCGGCGATGCCAAGTGCACATTCGGTACCGGTTCCTTCCTGCTGCTCAACACCGGTACCGAGTTGGTGCACTCGGGGCACGGACTGATCACGACGGTGGCACGAAAAACGGCCGGGGAGCCGACCGAGTACGCGCTGGAAGGGTCCACCGCCACCGCCGGGGGACTGGTTCGATGGTGTCGGGACAACCTCGGCCTGATCCGGACCCCCGCCGAGATCGAGACGCTCGCCGAAAGCGTCGAGGACAACGGCGGGTGCTACTTTGTCCCGGCCTTCTCTGGGCTGTTCGCCCCGTTCTGGGATCCGACTGCCGAGGGTCTGATCGTAGGTTTGACTGGCTACATCAGCAAAGGACACCTCGCGCGCGCGGTACTGGAGTCGACAGCCTGGCAGACGAAGGATCTCGTGGACGCCATGAATGCCGATGCCGGGGTACCCGCGAAATCCCTCACCGTGGACGGCGGAATGACGGCGAACAATCTCCTCATGCAAACTCTCGCGGATGTCTTGGACGTGCCAGTGATCCGGCCGATAACCGCCGAAACCGTCGCGCTCGGCGCGGCGTACGCAGCCGGGCTTGCCGCCGGCGTCTGGCCGCACCGCGACACGCTGCGCGCCCATTGGCAACGAGCCGCCGATTGGACACCCACGATCGACCCCGATGTGCGGCAAAGGAACTGGAGCCGATGGCGACATGCAGTGTCGCTGGCCCGTCAGTGGGGTGAGTTGAACCAGCCGGACTGACGGCAATGCCGGCCGACTGGCTTCGGCGGGGCCGCCGTCCAGCGGCGCCTAGATCTTCCCGCTCGGGAACATCGTCTTGACGGCCTGAGTGATGTTCTCGCGGGCGGCGGCGTCGCTGGTGGGGTCCAGCGAACTGATCGCCATCACGAAGCGGCGGTCGGGTCCGATCACGCCGGTCGATACGTGCAGCTGATTTCCGCCGCTCCAGCAGCAGAACCAGCCCTGCTTGACCGCAACCGGCTCGGCATAAAGGCCCTCGGGGATGCCGAAACGCTGCGGGTACCCGTCGGTTCCCGTCGGTGTCGATTTCGCAAGGTTGCCGATGATGACGTTCGCCTGCTCGCGTGGCAAACCGCCGCTGCCGTCCAACAGCATGTCGTAGTAGCGGACGAGATCGCTTGCGGTGCTTGTGGTGACGTCCCAGTGTCCGTTGGAGGGCGCCGTCGTGCCCGCCAAGCCGTAGCGCGCCTTCACGCGCGCGATGATGGCATTTCCGCCGCCGCGGTCCCAGAAGTTCTGGGCTGCGCTGTCGTCGGAGGACCGCAGCATGAGGTCGAGCGACGTGCGGTCGGCAGGGGATAGTTGAGTCGTGCCCTCCGACACCTGCAACAGCAGGTCGTCGGCGATGAACAGCTTCACGACGGACGCAATCGGAAAGGGCGTGTTGGCGCGGTTGGAGACGATCTGTCCGGTGTTGCGGTCCAGCACCGCGGTCTGGAGGTCGGCACCCGACTCGGCCGCGTCGGCGGTGGCTTGACGGATACGGGCGTCGAGTCCGTCGAACGCCGACTGAGCGGGCGGTGCCTGGGGTGGCGCGGGAAGCGAGGCCTGCGGGGCGGCGACGGTTGCCTGCGGAGTGGTCTCAGCGTCCGGCGGCGTACCCCAGACCTGAGCCTCGCAACCGCTGACGAGCACCACGACCGAAACGATCGCCAGTGTGGTCGCCGCCCGTTTCGGCAGGTGCCGACGCATAGCTTCCTCCACGATGATCCTGAGCCACGGGGGCGGGGGTCGGACGCCGCGCTCGCCGGGGTGACCCCAGCCTAATGGGCGACAACCGAAGAGGGCGGCCCTCAGAGGGTGAGAACGTGCCCGGTGACAGCGCCGGCGACGATCACAATCGCCCGTGCCTGCACCGGGGAGGTCCGGGCCGCCGTCGACACCGAACGATTGACCGGCCATCCAGCTGACCTCGTCGCCGGTGCCGGGCGGGCGACCACGTGAAAGGCCGAGTAGACGCCGAGTAGACATCGTCGATGTCAGTTCGTAGCCTTGCCGGAGATCGACAGCCGGGCCGGAGCGGTCCCCGAACGGAGGATCGTGACAATCCGCGTGACCGGGATGCGCCACTCCGTCCGGCGAACCGCGTCTGGTTTGGCGGCCGCGGTCCTGGCGCTGGCCGTGTCGATCGGTGATGTGAGAGCGGACCCGGCTGCCGACGCGATGGCCAAGCTCAACGAGCTGTCTCAGCAGGCCGTGCAGACCCGCGAGGCAGTCACCCAGGCCCAGCGCGATGCCGACGCGACACTGGCCGAGCAGGCCGCGGCCGTCGACCGACACCGCGCCGATCTGGCGGCCCTGGACGTCGCGAACTCCCAACTGGAGCCCTATCAGGCCGCGGTCGATCGGGTGGCCGCGATGAACTACATGAGTGGACGCAACGGCCAGTTCGCGGCGGTATTGTCTGCGGCCTCCCCGCAGCAGCTGATCGATCAGCTGTCGCTGCAACGGATGGTCGGCGCGAGGATCGCCGATCAGCTGGCGGCCTTTAACGCGGCGCGTGAGCGCGCCGCCGCCGCCGTGCAGGCGTCCGAGAAATCGGCCGCCGCCGCCAGCGCCGCGGCCGAGTCGGCCGCCGCGGTGCAGGCAGATCTGCAGGCCAAATGGAGTGAACTGCTGCGTCAGATCGCCGCCGCCGAGGCGCAGTACGCGGCGCTGACGCCGCAGCAGCAAGCGGCGATCGACACCGCGGCCCCGCCGCCGAGTGCGCCCTCTCCCGCGGACCCGGCGATCGTCGCCATGCCCGGTCCGCCTCCCGGTGAGGTTGCGCCACCGCCTCTCGCGGCTGCCATCGGAGAGATTCCGGAGGCGTTGCCCGTCGGTGTCGCATCAGAGTCCGGATTGCAGGCCAACACCGTCCTGGCCGCCAGAGCCGTCAGTCAACGGTTCCCCCAGATCTCGGCCATCGACGGGGTCCGGCCGGACTCGAAGCCGTGGCACCCCAGCGGGTTGGCGATCGACATCATGATCCCCAACTCCGAAAGTCCGGAGGGCATCGCGCTCGGGGACGAGATCCTCGCGTTCGCGATGAGCAACGCGGCCCGATTTGGGCTGCAAGACGTGATCTGGCGTGGCACGTACTACACGCCGGCCGGTCCGCAGGCATCGGGATACGGCCACTTCGACCACGTGCATATCACCACGACGCCGCGCCGGTGAGCGTCGGCGAACCCCGTCCTCACGGATGGAGGTTCCACTGGCCGCAATCCTGGGCGAGCGCGTCATTGACGTCGACTTCAATCCCACCCACGATGGGCCCGGGGTTCGACGCGGTGGCCACGATGCGCTGATAGAGAACAGCGCCGGGGTAGATCTGGCCGCCAGACCAGGATCGGGTCTGCCAGGCCCACACCTTCCCAGGTGAACGCGACCGGCCGATGACACCGGAGGCCGCTGCCCACTGGCAGGACCGGATGCCCCCGTAGATTCCGGTGCGCTGCACTCCGAGCACCGAATTGATACCGCGAAACCACTGCAGCGCCACGTTGTTCCACGTGTCGAGGTCGATGTCGTCGTCGACGCTGAAGTAGATCGGCGCGCTGCGACCACCACCGGCAGAGGTGTGCAGCTGCCATGCGGTGCGAGCGTCGGCGACACCCCCGGCGTAGCCGCGGGTGAAGTCCGACGGCGCTGTTCCGCCCGGCTTGCCGTACTGGTAGTTGCTGACAATGACCAAACCGGAGGCGGTCAGCGATTGTGCGTAGGGCAAGGTGATCGGTTTGGCGCCGAAGGATGAGCCGGGACGCGAGGTCGAGACGTAGTTGATCACTCCGGCATGTCCGGCGGCCCTGATGTCCTGTGCCGGGATCTGGCGCATGGCGTAGTCGATCAGCGTGGGAGCGGCGGCCGAAGCCGCGGGTGCGCGGACACCCGTTGCCGCACTGAGCCCGGCCAATGCCGACGCTGCGGTGGCGTAGCGCAGCGCGTCACGCCGAGATATCGGCACCCAGCGATGTTAACAATGTGGCGGATGTGGTTAATGCGGACGATGACTGCCGTTGCCGGTTCGATGCCACACCGTTACTCCGCCGGGGTCACGTCGTTGCCGGAACCCTTGACCGAAGCCTTCGCGCGTTTCTCGGCCCGCACGGCCCGCTTTCCGCGCACGAACCCGGTCGTCGAGACCGCCGCCGACAACAGCGCGTCCTCGCCAGTGACGAACGGGTGGAAACCGACGCCCGCGCCGCCGCGTCCCTTCACCGGGATGTCGGCGACCTCGGTGACTTTCCAGCCCTTCTCGGAGATCGACAGCATGGCCTCGCCGTTCTCACACGTAAGGGGCAAGGCGGCGATCACGGTGTCCTCCGGGTCGCCAACCGCGAGCTTCACCCCGGCCACGCCGTTACCCGCCGCACCCTGCGGATTCACCGCGGCCGGATCGATCCGCAGCACCTTCCCCCGTCGTGTCACCAATGCCAGATGCGATCCCGGTGCAAGTACCCCGGACCGCAGCAGTCCGGTGATATCGGGCGCCACCGGAATATCGCGGATCTTGAACGGCAGACCGTTTCCGTTGGTGAACTTCACCCGCCCGTCGGTCCATACCGCCCAGCCCAGCCCCGAGGTGAGCAGCTCGCCGTGACTGTCGGAGAACACGCCGCGGTCATCAAGTCGCCAGGCGGCGTTGGACTTCCGCTCGCGAGCGCCGTCCTCGTCGGAACTGGACGCCGTCGGCACCGCGTCGAAATCCAGCACCGTGCGGCGGTCGAACTCCGCGCCTTTGAACAGCTTCGCGGTCTCCACCAGCTCCCTGTCGATCACCACCCGACGCGCATCGGGACTCGACACCAACTCGGTCAGCTCGCGGAACTCGGCGTCCAGCTTCTCCGCTTCGGCTTGCAGCTCGATGACATCCAGCTTCGTCAGCCGGCGAAGCTGCAGGGCCAGAACGTAATCGGCTTGTTCGGTGTCGATTCCGAACCTCTCCTGAAGGCCCTGTCGCGCGTCGTCGACGGTGTCGGAGCTGCGGATGACCGCGACGGCAGCATCAATATCGAGGTGGATGAGCATCAGACCGGCCACCAGATGGCGCCGGGCCGCGACCTTCTCCAGTCGATACTCGCTGCGGCGCAACACCACCGAATCGCGCAGATGCAGGAATGCGGCAATCAGTTCTCGCACCGACCACCACCGTGGCACCCGGTCCTCGTCGAGCGCGACCAAGCTGGCCGCGAATGTCGACTCGAGCGGGGTCAGCGCGAGCAGCTGGTCGCGGATGGTCTCGGCGCTGTGACCGCGTTTCGCGGCGACGACGATCCGCAGCCCGTTGCGCCGGTCGGTGAGGTCGGACATGTCGGCCACACCCGACATCTCTCCGGACTCGACCAGCGCCCGGATCCGCTCCTGCACGGTGTTGCTCGCCACGCCGGGCGGCAGCTCGGTGATGATGCAGTTCTTCCCGTCCACCGACACCGTGCCGCGCACCGTGAAGGCACCGCGGCCGGTGGTGATGTACTCCCGCAGTCCGGCCGTGCCGACCACGGTGGCGCCGCACCCCCAGTCGGGGCCGGGGATGAGCTTGAGCAACCGGTCGTCGGTCATGTTCGGGGTTTTCAGCAACGCCCGACAGGCGGCCATCACCTCACGCGGATTGTGTGCGGGCACCTTGGTGGCCCACCCTTCGGCGATGCCGACAGCGCCGTTGCAGAGCAGTACCGGCCACTGGGCGGGCAGCACCGTCGGCTCGATCCACTCACCGTCGAAGGTCGAGACCATCGGTACGGCATGGTCGTTGAGCTCCGCGGTCAGCGCGGCACCCGGTGCGGACAATCGCATCTCGGTATAGCGATCGGCCGCGGGAATGTCACCTTGGATGCGTGGAAAGGCGCCCTGGCCGTCGATGACCTTCACGCGCTGGAACTCCGCTGCCATCAGCGCCGCCGCCCCGTACATGGACGCGCCGCCGTGCGGATGCAGGTTGCCGGTGACGGCAGAGCAGACCTTCGAGGACTTCTGCGGCTTGTTGCCGGGCAGCAGCCGTGAGTCGTGCATCTGGTACAGCAGGCGCCGCTGGCCCGGCTTGAGCCCGTCGAATGCGGACGGGATGGCGCGGTCGCTGACGCTGTAGAGCGCGAAGGTCAGCTGGTAGTGGTTCCAGTAGTCGTCGGCGCTCTGGTCGAGCACCAGGTCGGGGTTCTGCTCGGGAACGTCCAGGGTGGCGGTCACAGTACTTCTTCCTCAGGTCAGGTCCAGAGCAGAGGTGTCGACGCGGGAGGCGACATCGGCCATCCACGTGCGTCGGCCCTCTGCCGGCCCACCGAACAGAGTGTGGTGCAGTTTCGATTCACCGTCATCGAGGTGCACGCGAATCACGGTGCGCCGCTGCGGATCCAGCACAGTGTTCCAGAAGTCGTCGGCGTCCATCTCGCCGAGTCCCTTGTTGCGCTGCACCTCGACCTTGCGTTTCGACCTGGACTTCAACTCGGCCACGGCGGTGTCGCGCTCGGACTCGTCCTGGCAGTAGATCCGCTCGGTTCCGTCCTTCACGACGAACAGCGGTGGCAGGGTCACATAGACCATCCCGGCCTCGACGAGTGGCCGGTAGAAGTCCAGGAACATCGAGATCAGGCTCGAGTTGATGTTGCCGCCGTCGGGGTCGGCGTCGGAGGCGAACAGGATCCGGTCGTACCGGCATAGCTCCGGATCGCAGTTATCCCGCACCCCGCAGCCCAGGATGCGTTCGATCGAGTCGAATTCGTCCTTGACCCGCGCCTTGCTGAGAGTGAATCCATAGACGTTGGGCGGTTTGCCTTTCAGCGGGAAGGCCGCCTGGAACGTGGCGTCGCGCGCCGCCTTGATCGTGCCCAGCGCGGAATCGCCCTCGCACAGGAACAACTCGGCGCCCGACCCGCGTCCGGTCTCCCGGCTGGGCAGCAGCTTAGGCGGCAGCGACAGGTTCGTCCCCAGACCCTTGGCCTTCGAGGCCGCTCGGGACCGGGCCTTGGCGCCTTCGGCGCTGCGCCGGGCCCGGGCCGACTCCAAGGCCAACTTGGTCCACAGCGACACGGCGTCTGCATTGCCCGGGTTGGCGGCCCAGATGGTGACGCTGCGCGCTACGTCCGGGGCCATCGCCACATTGAGGGAGCGCGAGGACACCGCGGTCTTGGCCTGCGAGTCCCATGCCACATCGGGTGCCCGAGTGTCGACGGCGAGCGCGGTCACCGCGGCGAAATCCTGTGCCTCCGGGCCGTCTTCGCCTTTGGCCAGGCCCAGGTCGCGGATGCGGGAAGCTCGATCGGCCAGCGCTTCGGAGAGCCCCTTCACCGCGGCGGTCAGATGAGATCCGCCGCCGGGGGTGCGCACGGTATTGCAGAACGCGGCGACCGTGGCCGGCTCGGCGGGACCGGCGGTCAGCGACCAACGGAACGGCGTCGGGCCGCGGCCCGTGGTGTACTCGCCGCGACCCTCGACCACCGCGCGCACGCCGGGCACCGGCGTACCCGCGGCGGCGCACATGAGGTCCAGCAGGGTAGCCGTGCCCCACGGGCCGCTGAACGGTTCGAGCAACTCGGGCCGGACCGTCTCGCCGGGCCATCCTTCGTCGATGACGATCAGGTGCACGCCGGGGGACATCCGGGAGGCGGCGTGCGCGCGCAGCAGCACCTCGTTGATGTCCACGCTGGAATCGGGCACCACCGCCCGGTCGAAGAGGATGCGCACCGTGGTGCCGTGCTCGTCGGGCTTACGGTTGCCGGTGCCGCGCAACTTCTGGGTATCGGAGCGGGTGAACGGGGCGTCGGGGTCGAACCCCCGGCCCCCGGTGCCGTCGAACACCCCGGGGTAACCGCCGCCGAAACTCTGCAGGTAGGTCTTGCCGGCCCGGCGGACCGTCACGTCGGTCCGCGCGGAAATGAACACCGCAGCCGCTGCGCCGATTCCGTTCAGTCCGGCACCGGTGCTGGCGGCGTCGGAGTGGGCGGAGAACTTGCCACCCGCCCGTGCGGTACCCAGCGTCTTGACGATGCCGTTCTTTCCGTTCACCGGGTCGGAGTCGACGGGAAGGCCGCGACCGTCGTCGGCGACGCTCACGGATCCGTCGGCGTGCAACGTGATCGTGACGGTGGAGCCACCGTGACCGGGATCGGCGACCTCTTCGATCGCGTTGTCCACCAATTCGCGCAGCGCGGTGTTGAGCACGTCGAGCCCGAGATTCACCGCCGGCCGCAGGCGTGTGTGCTGGACATCATCGAGTTCGGTGATGTCGGCGGCGGTGTAACTCACTGCTCGTCCCTCCCATCAGTCATCGGTGTGCCGCAGGAATCGTAGACGGCCCTACAGACATCTTCGCGCAGCCTCGACGGTGTACACGAGCACTGCCACTGTTCTCGCCCTGCCCCCGCTTCCCCGCGCCGAGATCGACGTTTTGCAGGTCCGCTCCCGCGCGATGTCTGAAAAAGGTGGATCTCGCGGTGGAGCGCACCGGTCGGATATCACCCGAAGTGCTGACCGGAACCAACGTGCATGCGGCGGACACGGAATAACGTGACATGTCACCTAGTTGGCATGGGTGGAACGCGACGGACGTTCCCCGACAACAGGAGGGCACGATGTCCCAACTCGAAGGAAAGACAGCACTGGTCACCGGCGGCACTGCCGGCATCGGCTACGCGACCGCCCAGGCGTTCGCCAAGGAGGGTGCGAAGGTGTTCATCACGGGCCGTAACCAGCAGCGCGTCGAGGACGCCGCGTCGGCGCTCGGCTCCAGCGTGGTAGGCGTCGCCGGCGACGTCAGCAACACCGAGGACCTCGATCGCCTGGTCGAGGTCATCCGCGACGCAGGCGCGGGCCTCGACATCGTCTTCGCCAACGCAGGCAGCGGTGAGTTCGTGACTCTGGAGGAGGAGACTCCCGACCACCTCATCGACACGTTCAACCGCAACGTCGGGGGGACCGTGTTCACCGTGCAGAAGACCTTGCCGCTGCTCAACCCCGGCGCTTCGATCGTGCTCGCCGGTTCGACGGCGGCCACCCGCGGCACTCCGGCGTTCGGCGCCTACGCCGCGGCCAAGGCCGCCATCCGGTCCTTCGGCCGCACCTGGGCCACGGAGTTGGCCGACCGGGGGTTCCGGGTCAACACCATCGTGCCTGGCCCGATCAACACACCCGGCATCCAGGACCTGCTGCCTGCCGGCGAGCTGCAGCCCTTTCTCGACGGCCTGGCATCGAATCCGATGAAGCGGATCGGCAATGCCGAGGAGTTGGCCGCGGCCGTGGTGTTCCTCGCATCGGACGCAAGCAGCTTCATGACCGGTTCCGAGGTCGTCGTCGACGGAGGCATCAACCAGGTCTAAAGCTCTGGACGCGGCAGGGTGCCCTCGCGCAACAGTCCCTCGTGCACGTCGGCGAGGATGTCGGCGAGGGTTGCCTCGCGTTCGGGATCCAAATCGGTGAAGAAGACTCGCCGTACCCATTCGGCGTGCACGGGGGCCGCCGCCGCCAGCACGTCCCAGCCCTCGGCGGAGAGGATGACGACCGTGCCGCGGCCGTCGGTTTCCGACGCCCTGCGTTCGACGAGGCCGCGGCGCGCCATGCGCATGAGGTGATGCGACAGCCTGCTGCGTTCCCATCCGATCACTGTGGCCAGCGATGTCACCTGCAACCGGCGATCCGGCGCGCGCGACAGGGTGTTGAGCACCGTGTAGTCGTAGAGCGACAGTCCGCATTCAGTCCGCAGGTGGTGGTTCATCTCGTACTCGAGCCGGTGATACACACGCATGTAGTTCACCCACGCGCGCTGTTGCATCGGTGTCAGCGGATACTCGTCGGGATCTGTCATCGCCGCGTTCCGCTACCCGCAATTCGTATGCGGCTCAACCACACTGCTCATGGTGCCAATCTAAGCGGAGACGGCGCCTTCGCCGACGCCCGGCCTGTGCCAATCCGATTGACTCTCGATGCGGTCGATGGGTCGCGAACCCACGGCGGCGCCAGCGCATCGCCGTCTGCCGGAACTGCCCGTTGAGCGCTGGAATCTTCGGGCAGATTTTTTCGCGAAAGCGCATGCGCAAGCGCTTGCGCACCTTTTACGCTCCCAAGGAACACGCGGCGTGATCGCGTCGCATCGGCCAAAGGAGTCCAGATGTTCGGAAAGCGCACAGGCACGCAGACGGTTGGTGCCGTCCTCATGGCGGGCACGCTCGTCCTCGGCCTCACGGCCTGCGGCGGATCGAGTTCGGACAGCATCAAGGTCGGACTGATCACCAAGACCGATTCGAATCCGTTCTTCGTGAAGATTCGTGAGGCGGCCCAGGCGCAGACCGACAAGGACGGCGCCGAACTCATCGCGCTCGCCGGTGCGTTCGACGGCGACAACGAGGGCCAGGTCGCGGCCATCGAGAACATGGTCGGCCAGGGGGTAAAAGGCATCTTGATCACCCCGAATTCGTCCACCGGAGTGCTCGACGCGATCAAGAAGGCGCGCGACGCCGGCGTCGTCGTCATCGCTCTCGACACCGCGACCGATCCCGAGGACGCCGTCGACGCCACGTTCGCCACCGACAACAAGGCCGCGGGAGTCAGCCAGGGCAAATGGGTAAGAGCCGCGCTCGAAAACGCCGCTCCCCAGGTCGTCATGCTGGACGGCACCCCCGGCGGAACCGTCGACACCTTCCGCCACGACGGATTCCTCGAGGGCTTCGGCATCACCAACGACTCGCCGGAAATCGTCGCCCGGGAGAACACCAACGGCGACCAGACCAAGGCGCAGACCGCGATGGAGAACATCCTGCAACGCGCCCCCGGCATCAACGCGCTCTACACCATCAACGAGCCCGCAGCCGCCGGTGCCTACCAGGCGATCCAGTCGGCCAACCGCACCGACCAGATCACCATCGGATCGATCGACGGAAGCTGCACGGGCATAGCGGACGTGAAGTCCGGGAAGATCGGCGCCACGGTGTTGCAGTTCCCAGCGAAGATGGCCGAGCTCGGCGTGCAGGCTGTGGTCAAGTACGCCAAGGATGGCGAAAAGCCCAGCGGATTCAACGACACCGGCTCGCAGCTCGTCACGGACAGGCCCTTCCCCGGAATCGAATCGCAAGACACCGCATGGGGTGAAGCGAACTGCTGGGGCTGAGGCAGTAGATGACCACCGACGCACCCGCGACAGCGCCACCACCGCTGTCGAGCCGATTGAACGTGGGCCACATCCTGCGTGAACCGCTGCTCGGTCCGCTGGTCGCACTCGTCATCGCGATCGTCATCTTCAGCTCGATCACGGATTCGTTCCTCAATCCGCAGAACGTATCGCTGATCCTCCAACAGTCAGTGGTGGTCGGCATTCTGGCCGTGGGCCAGACACTGATCATCCTCACCTCCGGCATCGATCTCTCGATTGGCGCGGTCGCCGTCTTCGGCACGATCGTGATGGCGCAGAGCGCGGGCGCCAACGGGCCGGTCGTGGCACTGGGGTTGACGCTCCTGGTGTGCGTGGCGTTCGGCGCGATCAACGGCGGGATCGTCACAGTGCTGCGACTGCCACCGTTCATCGTCACACTGGGGACGTTCACCGCGATACAGGCGGCCACCCGCCTGCTCGCGGGTTCCGAAACCTACCGCGTGGAGCCGGGCCTACTCACCTTCCTCGGCACGTCGTTCCGCGTCGGGTCGTTCTCGACCACCTACGGCGTGGTCACCATGCTGTTGGTCTACCTCGTGATGTGGTATGCGCTATCCCAAACCTCGTGGGGTAAACACATCTACGCGGTTGGCGGCAACCCGGAGGCGTCGAATCTCTCAGGTATCAAGTCCGGGCGGGTGCTGTTCTCCGTCTACGTCGTGACGGGGGTCATCGCCGCGATCGCGGCGTGGGCCGCGCTGGGTCGAATTCCGAACGCCGACCCGAACGCGTACCTGAATGCAAACCTCGAGACGATCACCGCGGTGGTCATCGGTGGAACCAGCTTGTTCGGCGGGCGCGGCGGCGTCCTCGGAACACTTGTCGGCACGCTGATCGTCGGTGTCCTACGCAACGGGCTCACCCAGGCCGGCGTCGACAACCTGTATCAGAACATCGCGACCGGCATCCTCGTGATCGTCGCGGTGGCGGTGGATCAGTTCGCACGCAGGAGATCTCAGTGAACATTCCGACAAGCGTCCCGGCCGACCAGTCGCCTGTTCTGGAAGCCCGCGGGCTGGTCAAGAAGTACGGCAACGTGACGGCGATCAACGGGGCCGACTTCGAACTCCGCCCGGACGAGGTGCTCGCGGTGATCGGCGACAACGGTGCCGGAAAGTCCAGTCTGATCAAGGCTTTGGCGGGAGCGGTGGTCCCCGACTCCGGTCAGATCCTGATGAACGGAACACCGGTAACGTTCAAGAACACCCGAGACGCAAGAGCAGCCGGAATCGAAACGGTGTACCAGGATCTCGCGGTGATCCCGGCTCTGGACATCGCATCAAACCTCTACCTCGGCCGCGAGGTGAGACGAAAAGGCGTCATGGGCAGCGTGTTCCGCCGGCTGGACATGCCTCGAATGCGCGACGAGGCATCTCAGCACCTCGCGGATTTGAAGATCGGCATCAAGTCGGTGAACCAGGCCGTGGAGACGTTGTCCGGCGGGCAGCGTCAGGGCGTCGCGGTGGCGCGGGCCGCCGCGTTCGGGCGCGGCGTGATCATCATGGATGAACCAACCGCCGCTCTCGGCGTACGAGAGTCGGGCCAGGTCATCGACCTGATCAAGTCGATCCGCGACCGCGGGATTCCCGTCGTGCTCATCAGCCACGACATGCCGCACGTCTTCGAGGTGGCCGACCGGATCCACATCCACCGGCTCGGGAAACGCGCCGGGGTCGTCGACCCGAAGCAGCGCTCGATGTCCGAAGTGGTAGCGCTCATGACCGGTGCGGAGGAGCCGACCGATGAGGAACGGGCCGGACTCTAGGAGGGCTCCCGTCGGGGCCTTCGTCGGGCTGGCGACACTCGACGTGGTTCACCGCATTGCGGAAGCTCCTGCGCCGAACCAGAAGATCACGTCGACCGCTCAGTTCGTCGCTGCGGGCGGACCCGCCGCGAACGCCGCCGTCACCTTCGCCGGGCTGGGCGGTGACCCGATCCTCGTGACGGCTCTCGGAGACGGCCCTGTCGCCGACTTGATCAGGGCTGACCTCGCCGCGTACGGCGTCAGGGTCATCGACGCCGCGGCGGGCACCACCCGCGCGGTACCCGTCTCCGCCGTGGCGGTCGTCGAATCGACGGGTGATCGATCGGTCGTCTCACTCGACGCCGTGAACTCCGACGCGCCACCGCCAAGCGAACTCGGCGACATCGTCGCGGACGCCGACGTGGTGCTCGTCGACGGGCACCACCCGCTCATCGCCCGCGCCGCCGCTCGCGAGGCGGCAGCGCGCGGTATCGGATTGGTCGTCGACGCGGGCCGCTGGAAACCGGTGATGAGCGACCTGATCCCGCACGCAACGGACATGGTGTGCTCCAACGATTTCCGCGTACCGGACACCGACGGTTCGGAGTCCACCGCCGCGGCACTGGTCCGCAGCGGTGTTCGCACCGTCGTCACCACACACGGCGGCGATCCCGTCCAGTGGTGGTCGGACGGTGAGTCGGGGTCGGTGCCGGTCGAGCCCGTGGTGGTGGTCGACACACTGGGCGCGGGCGACGCCTTCCACGGTGCGTATTCGTACTTCGCCACCCGGCTCGAGGGCAGCGTTGCCGAGCGCATCGATCGCTCGGCGCGTGTGGCGGCATTACGGTGTTCGGTGGTCGGCCCGCGGGCATGGCTGAGCGAACTTCCGACACGACACACTCGAAAGCGGGAACGGTGACGATCGAGCAGGATGTGCATGACGCCACACTCGACCAGTTGGTCGAATGGGCCCGCACGCTTGTCGTTCCCGGCGAACGTCGCATTCTCGGTCTCACCGGTGCTCCCGGTGCCGGGAAGTCGACCGTAGCCGAGCAACTCGTCACCGCTCTGGGGCCTCAGGTTGCCGTGCTCGTCCCGATGGATGGATTCCATCTGGCCAACGAAGTCCTGATCGACCTGGGCCGCCGGGATCGCAAAGGTGCGCACGACACGTTCGACGACGGTGGGTACGCGTGGCTGATCCAACAGCTGCGGGCGCAGCGCACCACGGACCCGGTCGTGTACGCGCCGCGATTCCGGCGCGATCTCGAGGAGTCGATCGGCTCGTCGATTCCCGTTCCGTCTACCGTGCCGCTGGTAATCACCGAGGGCAATTACCTTCTGTTGGAGTTCGATGCGTGGCCCGCGGCACGCGCCTGCATCGACGAGGTCTGGTTCCTCGCCCCCGAGAACGACGTTCGGCACGCTCGGCTGCTGCGTCGGCACGAGGCGTACGGCAAATCGCCCGAGGACGCGGCGCTCTGGACGCTCGGCCCGGACGAGCGCAACGCCCAGATGATCGAGTCGACCGCTGGTCGCGCGGACCGCATCGTGCGTGTCCGGTGACCACGATGGGTGAGGTCGCCCGCATCGCGGGCGTCTCCGCGTCCACGGTCTCTCACGTGCTCAACGGCACGCGCAAGGTCAACACCGCCACGCGGTTACGGGTCGAAGCGGCCATCGAGGAGACCGGTTATCGGCGCAACGTCGTCGCGCGGTCACTGGCTGCCGGGCGCACCCACACGGTCGGACTCTCGATCGCCGTGTTGACGAACCCCTACTTCGGGAACCTCGTGCACGCCGTCGAGCAGGCGCTGTCGGACGCCGGCTACGTTCTCATCGTCGGAGACTCCCACGACGAGGTGGAGTCGGAGAAACGCGTCACCGACTCGCTTCTGGCCCGGCAGGTCGACGGGATGATCGTGGCGCCCGCGGCCGGATCGGAGCGCAGCACCCTGCCCGAGATTACCCGCACCGGAACTCCTCTGGTTCTCGTCGACCGCAGTCTGGACATCGCGAGCGATCAGGTCGGTCCGGAGAACTTCGCGTCGGCCCGGTCGCTGACCGAGCATCTGCTCGACCTCGGGCATCAGCGGATAGCCGTGGTGCGCGGCATCGCCGGAATCTCCTCCACCACTGAGCGGTTCGACGGTTACGCGGCTGCGCTCACCGACCGCGGAATCGACGTCGATCCGGCTCTGGTACTCGACGGCGACTCCAAAACGGACGTCGCGGAACGCGAGGTATACGCCTTGATGTCGGGTCCGAACCGGCCATCCGCGCTGGTGTCGATGAACAACTCAATGACCATCGGGACACTGAAAGCCGTTCGCAGTCTGGGTTTGTCGATTCCACGGGACGTCGCGTTCGTGTGCTACGACGACTTCGAATGGTCGGACCTGTTCGAGCCCAGGCTCACCGCGGCGGCGCAGGACGTCAAGACGATCGGGGCCACCGCGGCCGAACTCCTGCTGCGTCGCATTCGGGGAGAAGATAACGCGCCCTACCGTATTCACGTGCCAACGACATTCCACCATGGCAACTCGTGCGGATGCACGTGATGCGTTGTGGTGGGGCAGTTGTGGTCAGCAGCGCCGCCGCATCAGCTGTTCAGGGCTGCGGCGAGATCCTCGGGGATCGTCATGGGTGTCATCAGCCCGGCCGAGACGCGGCCGGTGTTGCCGACGGGGTAGCGCCCGGTGATCGAACCGGGCGCGGCGACGATGAGGCGCAGCACCTGGCCGAGGGCCTCGCGGCGGTCGTGCTGGCGCATAGCCAGCACCAGCATGGCGGCGTGGTTGCAGGTGTGCAGCCACGGATCGGGCTGCGACACGATGTGCGCCCGTTCCAGGTGTTTCCAGCGGGTCAGCGGGTCGGAAGCTCCCTTGGCGGCCGCCATTTCGTGTCGATAGACCAGTTGGGCCTGGGGACCGATCCGTGGCATCCAGTCGCTCCTATCCAGCTTCCAGGTGCGGGGTGAGTGGCAGGTCGACCCTGGTTGCGGTGCGGTGTGCGGGCGTGGGTCCGCAGCAGGGGTCGTCGAGGCGAGCTGGTGGCGGGCCGATGTCGATTGCGGGAGCGGTCGAGTGACGGGGGAGGGCTGCCAGGCCGGGGAGGGTGTGGGTGCGTGCGGCGCGGATGGCGTTGAGGATGACCAGGACTTCGGCGGTTTCGTGGATGAACACCACCGTGGCCAGACCGAGGACGCCGAAGGCGGCCAGCGGTATCAGGATGGCGATGATCGCCAGCGA
This sequence comes from Actinomycetota bacterium, assembly GCA_018268465.1. Classification (GTDB taxonomy): domain Bacteria; phylum Actinomycetota; class Actinomycetes; order Mycobacteriales; family Mycobacteriaceae; genus Mycobacterium. Next base: position 31,002 of record JAFDWN010000018.1, on the reverse strand, counting down.
TAACGCGATGTTCTGCACCATGATCCGTCGTGCGCGCCGTGAGTGTGCGAGCACCTGAGGTAGGTGGCGCAGATCCTCTCCCATCAGGGCGACGTCGGCGGTTTCGATGGCGACGTCGGTGCCCATGGCGCCCATGGCGATACCGATGTCAGCGGTGGCCAGCGCGGGCGCGTCATTGACCCCGTCGCCGACCATGGCGATGGGTTGGCCTTTGGCGAGAGTGGGCAGCAGTGCGGCTTTTTCCTCGGGCAACAGTTCTGAATGCACGACGGCGATGCCGGCTTGGGCGGCGACCGCCTCAGCGGTACGCGTGTTGTCGCCGGTGAGCATCGCCACCGCGATCCCCAGGCGCTTCAACAGATTCACCGACTGGGCGGCCTCGGGCCGAAGTTCATCGCGCACGGCGATCGCAGCGATCGCGCCACCGTCGCGGGCGAGGACGACAACGGTGGCTCCAGCGGCCTGCAACCGCGCAACGTCGTCGGCGAGGCCGCCGGGCGGCACCCAGGAGGGTTTGCCGAGGCGCAGTCGGTGGCCGTCGAGGTGGCCGTCCAGACCGTGGCCGGGCACCGCGGTGACGTCGGTGGCAGCGGGTGCGTCACCAGCGGCTGTCAGAATCGCTCGGGCCAGTGGGTGTTCGCTGCGGGATTCGAGTGCCGCGGCAAGGGTGAGGGCATCGGTGTCGCGTACACCCTCGATGGTGACGATCTCGACTACCTGCGGCTCATTGCGGGTCAGCGTGCCGGTTTTGTCCAGCGCGATGACTTTGATACGACCCAGCTCTTCGACTGCTGCACCACCTTTGACCAGCGCGCCTTGTCGGCTGGCGGCTCCGATGGCCGCGACCACTGTCAGCGGTACGGCGATCGCCAGCGCGCACGGGGAGGCCGCCACCAGCACAACCAGTGCCCGCTCCAGCCACAGCACAGGGTCGCCGAAGACCGCGCCCAGCGCGGCGACAAGTGCGGCCAGGGCCATGATCGCGGGAACAAGGGGTTGGGCGATCCGATCGGCCAATCGCTGGCCGGCGCCTTTGCGTTCCTGGGCGTCTTCGACGATGTGGACGATCCGCGCCAGCGAGCTGTCGGCCGCCACGGCGGTGACCTCGACTTCGATGGCCCCGCCACCATTGATCGCGCCGGCATAGACCGGGCTGCCCGGTCCCGCTTCGACCGGGACCGACTCGCCGGTGATCGCCGACAGATCCAGGCTCGTCTGGCCGGATTGGATGGTGCCGTCGGTCGCGGATCGCTCGCCGGGACGGATGACCATGACGTCGCCGACAACGAGATCATCGGGTGCCACGGTGATTTCGGCACCGCCGCGCAGCACCGAAGCTCGTGGCGGCACCAGCGAAAGCAGGGCGCGCAACCCGTGACGGGTCCGGCTGACGGCGTAGTGTTCCAGGCCTTCGGCGATCGAGAACAGGATGCCCAGCAGCGCGGCCTCGGCGAACTGGCCCAGCGCGACCGCGCCGAACGCGGCGATCGTCATCAACGTGCCCACACTGATGCGGCCGTACCGCAGATTGCGTACCGCCTCCGGCGCGAACGTGCTGGCAGCAGCACAAACCGCGACCAACTCGAGGGCCACGGCCACACCCTCGGCGCCGCGCTGCCCGATAACCCATCCGACGGCCAGCAAGGCCGCGGCCAGTAGCGCCAGCTGAAGGTCCCTGACCTGCCACAGCTTGTCCGGCCCTGCATCGGGTTCAGCGCCACCCCGCGGACCGCAGCATGCGTCAGACACGATCGGGCTCCTTTCCCGCGTCAGCGTCCGCGCCGGTGAACACCGCTGCCGTCAACAGGCGTCCACGCTCGGACAGCCGATACATCACCAACTTGCCCTGGCGTCGCGACGCCACCAGCCCGGCATTCTTGAGCTGACGCAGGTGATGCGACACCAAGCCCTGGGACAGCCCGACCACCCATGCCATGTCACACACGCACAGTTCGTCGCCGGCTGCGAGTGCGGCGGCGATGGACAGCCGGGTGGCATCGCTCAAGCCGCGCGCAGCCGCGGCGGCGGTGTGCACGGTCGCGCTGTCGGGCACCGTGGCCCGGATCTCCTCCGCGTGCGGGAGGTCCAGGCAGAGGAGATCGCAGGTATCCACCGGCTCGGTCATATCGACATGCTAAAACATGTCGATATGAACATGGAAGACGCGTGGATGCCACCGCCGACGGTGATTTCTGCGCGGTGGCGCGGCGTGGTCGTGCGCTAACGCCGCCGCCGTGGCCGTCGATAAACGTGGCGTGACTCCGTTCCGCGCCACCGGCGTGCTCGCCATCGCGCTCACCGCGCCGTGGTTGTGCATAGCAACCGCCCACGCAGAGGCCTTCGCGCAACTGGGTCAGGTTCCGGTGGTGGCGTCCCCGACATGTGGCGGCAGCGTCAGCGCCGAGGCGCAGGTAACGCCCGTTCAGGTCGACGATCATGTCGAGGACGGCGTCCGCGTCGCGATCAACTACGACGCCGGCATCTACGACGGTTCGTGCGCGCTCACCGTGACGGCCACATGGGCGAATCTCGATACCGGCGCCTCGGGAAGCAGTGACATCACCGCGGTGTCGACGATCGACGGGCACTACGGATTCATCGGCTACGCCAACACGACGTTCGACACAGGTAGCGGCACGGTGGTCATCACGGTCAGTTCGCACCCGGGCGCCGAAATGCGGATCACGACCTGAGCGTCGGAGAATCCGGCTCAGCGCGAAAACCGGGTGGGCCGTAGGGTGCCTGGGTGGCCTCATGTGTGCGCGGTGAAGACGTCCACAGCGGCCACTGCGATGCAGGTCGTGTGGTCGTCGCGGAAGGGTTCGCGCAACAAATGCGCACCTGGGTTCGGCGCACGAAGAATCCGGGATCCCGGCGCTAAAAGGTCGCGTCTGCGCAGCGACTGGCGGCCGGTCAAGCCGAACGGACGGTGGGTGCCGTGTCCCAAAGGACGGCGAGGCTTCAGGAGGCTGCGGCGGCACGCGGCTACACCGGCTTGCGTGCGGTGGGCTCCGGGCTCGAGTTCTCGGTCTATGAGGCACGGACGGACGCTGACGCCCGCGTGGTCCTGCGCACCCCTTCAGGTGATCGGTTCCAGTCCAATGCCAATGACCCAGCTGTCGACACCCGGGCACTGCTGCAATGGGAGCACGCTGTCACGCAACACGTGGCCGGTTACGACATTCCCGTAGCTACCGCTCGGGACCTTATCCTCGGCGACCCCGACGTCTTGATTAGTGATTACGTTCCAGATGACGGGACGGGCTTCGATCCACACGCACTTGGTCGCCTATTACATCGGCTGCACCAACTACCGCCGCCGCCGATGGCGCCGTATGCGGCCGATGGACTGCCCGTGGAGCAACTGTTGCCAGTGCGGATCACGCGGCGTTGGAGGGAGTTGGGTGCCATCGTCACGGACTTGCCGCCGGTGCCGGACCGCGCCCGCATGGTCTCGACTCTCTCAGCTTCTGCCGGAAGCAGTCTGGTCCATCTGGATGTGCGGTTACCAAACCTGCGCTGTGTGGGCAGGAAGATCGCCGCACTCTTGGACTGGTCGAATGCCCTGGTGGGCGACCCCGCGCTGGAGTTCGGCCGCCTCGCCGAATTCGCCAGGCTGCCAGAGAATGGGATCGACCTGCCGGCGGTGCTCGCAGGGTACGGGCGGTCTGTTGAGAGCGACTCCGCTGCGATGTGGCTCTATCGGCTTGACGCTGCGGTCATGCTGGCATTGGTGTTCACGTCTGAGGCGCCCGACGCAGAGAACGGCAGGCATGCGATCGACCGGCTCCACGAGGTCCGCGAGCGCCTTCTAGGGCGATGGGATGAATGAGCCGGCACGAAAGATCCAAACAGTTTAGTAGATAACGAAATTCGCCAGGTTGCCCGCCGCAACCCGCAGCGCTGCCATCCAGGCCGGAAACCAACCCTCACCGCCGCCGAACCTCCACCACCCGACCTCGCCAAGATCCACGACCTACGTGGTCATCACGGTCGGTTCGCGCCCGGCGGCCGAGATGCGGATCACGACCTGAGCTCCGAAGAACTCTGATCAGTGTGAAAAGCGTTGTATGCGTAAATCATCCGATGATCGGTACATCTGTCCCTCAACGTGATGTCAGCGCGGCGAGGGCGTCGGACACCAGGACGGCGAGATGTTGCCAGTACACCCAGTCGGCGATAGCTGCGCGCTGGACGCCGGCATCGGTGGCTGTGTGTGCGTGGTACAGGGTGAGTTCCTGTGCGTGACCGGCGTAGATGATGAACGCCTGAAGGTGTGCCACACCGCGTTCGGTGCTGGTGCTCATCAACGGTTTGGCGACTTCGAACCACAGCGTGAAGGTCTCGTCCGTGGGCGGAGTCGCATCGGTGGGAGCCGGCGGCAGCAGTTCCTGCAAGCCCGCATCGCTGATCGCCGCCAGCTGGGTCGCAGCTGCGGACGCGATGACGTCTAATCTGGTGCGGCCCTGCATGGTTCCGTCAGCAGGAATGTCGTCGGGTTGCAGCACGATCTTCGCGGCGCCGGGATCGAAATTGGCGAACTGGTCCTCGGTGGCGATCACGGCCCGCAACTGAACATCGTGGTGCTGCGCCCACCCCTGTACGGCAAGGATCGGGTAGGTGGCCCATCTGGCCCGGTCCGCCAGGGGAATCGACTCATCGGCACTGACCATGCGTACCTGCTCGGGCAGCAGGACACCGTCGGGGATATAGGCGATGCCGTAGCTGTTGGCCACCAGGATGGTGCCGTCGGCGGTCAGACCGGTCACCCAGAAGAATCCGAAATCGGCGGTTCCAGCATTCAGGGCGGCGGCGATGCGCCGGGCTAGCGTGAGGGGATCGTTCCCGTTGCCCTGGCGGCGCAGCGCGCCGGCGGTCGCCGCCGCGGCGATGGCGTCTCGTTCGGAACGGGCCGACGACACCGGCACCGGGGCCGGTCCCGGTGTGACCGTGCCGCTCGTCGACGCTGGGATGGCACCGGGGCCGGCCAATCCCGCCCCGGATGGGGCGACGGGAGCCGCGGGTGGGGGTGTCGGCGGTGGGCCTAACGGCATGGGCGGTGGCAGCGGCGGATTGGCGGTAGTGGGTGGCGCGATCGGTGCCGGGCTGGGGCCGACTGCGCTGGTAGGACCCGGCGATGCGGGCGCATGAACAGACGACGTGGCTGGCGCGCTGGGCGCCGCGGACGCAGGCGGGGGCGGCGCGGACGCCGCGGAGCCCAGCGGTGTCTGAGGCGGCAACGGCGGTGGCTGGATCGGTTGCGACGCCATCGTTTTGGTGGCCTCGCTGACAGCGCGCTGCATATCGGTCATCGGCGGTTGAGTGGGCATCGCTGACGGACTGGCCGTCGTCGGCATACTCGGTGACGGTGGGCCGCCGGAGTTCAGCAGCGGACTGCTCGGCACGCTGGGGGAACGGCCCGGCGCGGCGGGTGGAGTGCTGGGGAGTCCGGCGGACGGCACGCCGGGCGAAGGGGCGGGAGCGGGTGTAGGCGGAACAGTGCCAGTCTGTGAGCTCGGAATACCGGGAACGGCCGGATAGGCACGCGCAGCATCCTGTGTGGGCGTAATTGGGCGGCTGATGTCTGTGTTGAGCGATTCTTTATCAAGCGCCTCGGGTGCAGGTGCACGTTCGGTTGTGCCAGAGGTTGGTCGCGTCGCCTCGGCGGAGTCCAGCGATTGAGTCTCCGCATCGGCTGGGCTTGTTCGTGTCGTGACATCAGTGGCCCTGAACATTAGTGGGCGCGATGAATCGCTAGATGGAAGCGGACGATCTGTAGTTGGTTGCCCGCCATGACGTGAACGCCCAGAAGTCTGGAGCGTGTCACCCTCCGGCACCCGGAGAACATTCGTGAGCAGGTCCGCAGGGTATTTGAACTCATCGAATGATGGCAACGTGTCCTTCGCTGCTGATATGTCATTCTTGTTTAGTTGGTACGCCTGACGGATTAGATCCTCGATCGCAGCCGCACGAACTTCGCCTCGAAGATTCTGAGCCTCTAAGGCCGCTAGCTTGGCATCGTACTGAACAAGGCGGCCGTTAATGGCCATCTTCGATGCAATAACAATGTTCGCTGCAGATGTGTACCAGCATATTGCCTTGGCAATCTCTGCGTACATCAACTCCATGGACACAATACGCTCGCCGACGGCATGTTCGGCCGCGGATGCTCCGCTTCCCGACCACACGGGGCCGAATATTTCTGTGCGTACGGCGAGCCACTCTAGGAGAATTGGGCCCAGGTGTTGAAGAATCTCAGTGTAGGTTGTCGCACGTCGGGTTAGCTCGTCTTCATTGGTAGATGGCCATGCCCCGGGTTCCGTCATTGCGGCAACGTACTTGCCTGGCACTCTGTCGATACCCATAGCTAGCTACCGGACGCCTGGCAAGCTGCCTTGACAACGAATACCAGGTGGGCCGCCGCATTGTTCAGGTGATTGTCGGCCGGTACATAATTCGGGAGTGACGCAACAAGCGCGCGTCGATACTGAGCAGAGAGATCGGCAAAGTCTGCCCAAATTGGATTGCCGCTCTCTCTGCCCAGTAGCTCAGTTTGGTCTGCGAAAGCAAGCATTATGGGCGCGGCGGCCTCGTTTATATCGCGCTGTTCGACGGTCCAATCGCTCGAAGGCGAGGTGGGATCCAATTTCTGCCAGTCTGCTGTTTCTGAGTTGAATCGATCGGTAGCGCTGATCCAGCCCGCACATGCGGGATTCCCAGACGGCAGAAATCGTTGCGGGTCCGTCGGATTTTCGATGGTAGCAACGTGCTTTGGCTCAGCAGCTGCGGATATAAGCGGTGCGCGTGCCGCGGCCGCCCGAGACGACTTTGCGCTACATATTGAGTTGATTGCTGCAGCAGAAGTATTAGTGAATACTGCGAGGTTGTCATCAATCGGCGTGTAGCTCGCGACGCTGTTCGCGTATGCGCGCAGGTACGCTATTGTTTGTCCATAAAGTTCCCGCATTACTCTATGTGGAGTCGCCGTTATGAGAGGCTCAATCTGGCTGGCTGCTTCTGTCATTGCTTTACCGACTTCTCGGTATTGTCTGCGCTGCTCTGGTGACCACGACGATCGCGGTATCGATGGATCGCGCTTATCCCAACCGTTCGCTTCGTTTCGGCTCAGTGTCGTTACAATCGGCGTCCACGCATCGCACGTCGGATCTTCGGTAATGATCGCCACGGGCCCGGTGTCGTCAGCGCTGGCGATCTCACTGGTCGGCCCCGATGTCGGCGGGCTGGCGGTCGGCGGGTTGCCACCCCCGCCATCACGGGTGAAAAGCAGTGTCGCGCCGACCGAAATCGCGATGACCAACAACAACGCCACCGCCAACAGGAGCCATTTGATCCCACTGCCACGACGCTGCGGTGGTGGCGGTGGCCAGCCTGACTGAGCGGGGTGACCCCACTGAGGTCCGCCTGACACATGCGGGGGCTGCCCCGGAACGGGCATCGGAGGGGATGGTCCCCACTGCGGCGACGAACCGTACGGGTGTCCGGGCTGCGGACCCGAAGGCGGCGGACCAGACGGGCCCGGCCCATAAGGATCCGAGGGCGGCGGCAAACTCATCTCCACCCGTCCGCGTTACACCGATGCATCGCGTAGCCCCTCCGAATACGCCCAACACACCCGCCGGATGCTACCGGAGGGCACGTAATCCCAGCTTAGGTCAGTGTGCCGCACGTCCCGTGCGCCAATTCGGGCCGTACACCCCGCCGTGATCACCAACATTCACGCACCGCCCAGCGAAACCGGCTCGGGTATCGTGTTCTGCGTCGTAGTCATATCCCGGCATTCCCCGTAGAGCGTGATCCCGCCGACGTTGTCGTTCGGGTGGTAGGGCACCAACTCGGCGTCGACGTTGTTGTTCCGCACCACGCGGCCGTGGCTGGCGAAATCGCTGTCGCCGCTCCACCCGTCGGACCGCAACTGCTCGAGCATCTCGGCGATGTCGGCTTCGGACGCCTCGAACGTCGTCGCATGCGTGTAGTCGATCGCGAGTTCACCGCGGAACGGAGGCTCGACCCGCCGGCCAGTTGCCTCAGCACCTGCTGTTGGGCCGTGATCTGTATGCCCAACGCGCCGAACGACTTCTGCAACCGACCGGCGGCGGCCTCCCGCCCCTCCGGACGAGAGCCGGCCACCTGCGAGATCGTCGCGTTCATGACTGCCGGATCAGGACCAATCCGCGGTGAGTTCGGCCACCAGTGCGTCGATCCGCTCACGGTCGGCTTCGATCGACTCGGTCGCAGCCTGCGTTGCATTCTGGAGCGCCTCGTTGAGCCGCTGCTCCACCGTGTGAGCGCCCAACCGCAGCAGACCATCCTCGATGAACACCCCCGTCAGGTGGTGATGACCGTCGAGGGTCACCTCGACGGTCTCGGATTCATCAGTGGCGCTGAATGTTTCGTTGTTCATCTTGTGCAGTTGGTCGTCCATGATCGACTGGAGGCGCTGCGCCTGCTGCAACACCGCCGCCACCTGCGGATGCATGTCCTCACTCATCGGGACTCCTTGCCTTCCTGCACGTCCTTCCGCCGCCGATTGCCGATAACGGCTTCGGTCCAGGCGCGGTCCTCGGTGTAGAGATCCTCGTCGGGGGACAACCCAGGCGTCCGGCGCTTCTCCTTGCCCTGCCCCTGACCTGCACCGTGGCCAACCATCGGCATCCCGCCCATCGGGCCGGCGACGCCCCCAGGACCGGCAGTCGCGACCGCTGGCCCGCCGCCGCGGGCTGCGCTCTGTCCCGTCGCCACCGAGTCTGCGCCGACGGCCGGTGCCAAGGGAGACGCGGGTATCGCGCCCCCACCACCTCCAGTGCCACCGCCGGCGCCGCCACCACCGCCAGCGGCGGCCGGCTTGACGTCCGGTTCGCCGGACAGCTTAGGCATGCCCGTCGACGTGCCCGCACCGGGAAGCCCGCCGGACGGCATGCCGCCCCCAGACGGGGCTCCACCGCCGGAAGGTGCACCACCCGAGGGCATTCCACCCGGCGGAGCGCCCGTAGCAGTACCCGCGCTGGGCTGGGCGGCCGCGGCCGCCGGGGTCTGCGCCGGCGCGGGCAAGCGCGTGAACGGCGCAGTACCGCCACCACCTCCCGACTGCGGGAGGCCGCCCCCGGCGCCGGAATCGTCCGTACCCGTACCACCGCCGCGGGGAATCTTGTACTTGGCGTTGACATCTCGTGCCCGATTCAGCGGACCATCGGACGCCGACACCGGGATCGACGCGCCCACCGCGGGCGGGACCTCGGCGGGTAACGCCGGATTCGTCGACGAATCACGGGAGTACACCTCGCGGATCTCCTCGGATTCCCGCTGCAGCAGCTGCATCTGAGCGGCCGCCATTCTCGCGGTTCCCGCACTGCCGTTCTGCATCGCGATGCGAAGCGCGATCTCCGCCGACTCGTAGTCGGTGGCCACCGGTGTGTGGGCGGCCCGCGCCGACATATGCGCACGGGCAATCTCCGCTGCCGCCTGAGCCAGCGCGGTCCACGTCGACGCCAGGTCGTCGAGCCAGGCCCTGAATGCGCCGAACCGAACATCGGCCGCCGCGGCCGCGGTGCCCTCCCATCCCGACGGGATCGCCTCGAACTCCTCGGCGCCAAGTGTGAGTGCGGCCGCTTTACCGGTCCACGCCGCCGCCGCCGACCTCAGCGACGCTGCCTGATCACCGTCCCCCAGCACGGCCTCGGTGGTGGGTGGTGTGCGGAACGTCCCGTCGTCCTGCACGGCCGCCGGCATCGAGATCGGAGGCGGTGGCGGCAGCGGCGGGGTGGAAGCCGGTTTGGGGACGACGGGTGCGGGATCGGCCCGGCCGCCGGCATCCAGCGTCCGTCGATACTCGTCGTCGACAGCGGCGTAGGCATCGGCTGTTGATTCGAGAGTCTCTGCCAGACGTTGCTTTTCGTTCTCGGCCACCTTCATGCGTGTCACCAGGCCGCGCTGGTTCTGCGCGATGTTCTTGGCGGCGGTCTCGCTGAACGGCAATCCGGACGGGGCGCTGACGGCGTCTCCGGAGAAGTCGGGAAACGTCAGCGCCCGGATCGCGGCGGCCTTGCCCCGCAGGTTCTCCACGACGACACGTAACTCACTCACCCACTGCACCCCCTCCGGAAACCCCGGCACACCGCGTCAGGCAACGTCATTGTTCCAACGCCATCTGGTAGCGGTTCTCCTCGCGCGGGTTGATTAGCCGGATCGGCAGCTGCCGGTGCCGAGGCGTGTCGATAAAGTTGTGCCGCAACACGACCCGTCCCACCCCCGGATGCGGGGTGAGGTAGGTCGTGGCATTGGGCCACGCGACTTTGGCGACCTTGTCCACCCGCCCGTTGACGAACCCGGCGAATTCGCGGAACTGCGATCCCAGCGTCACCGCGGCCCCGGCGGCCGCCGACCGCACCACGAACTGGGTGAACAACCGCGCGTCGCCGAGGTTGATGCTGACGTCGACGTCGTCGAAGGGCATGTAGACCGGATAGCGGTCGGCGGTCTCGCCGACGAGCACACCCGCCGAGCCGATCGGTAGTTCGTAGTGCTTGTCGGACACCGGGCTGCTGCCCTGCCACGCGGCCCGCTGTCCGCCGAACAAGCACGAAAAGCCGCGCGGGGTAGCAGGATTGGCCAACGTGGTCAGCAACACCGTCGACGACGGCGCCCGCCCCGGGCTGATCCTCGTGCGGGTGATGGTGTGATCGGCCCGCGCCGACCACCACACGTCCGGCCCGCCCGGCGCACTGTACGCGGTGGTGAAGGTGCTGCGGCCCTTGATCGCCGACCAGGTCTCGCGCTCGAAGCTGATCTCTGTGGCACGGTCGACGTCGTCGAAGCTGCGCGAGCACCGCGCGTCGATGCCGTCGCCGGACAAGTGATCGGCGATCCGCGTCGTCGAAGCGACCAGGTATCGCGCCAGACCCGCGACCCCGGCGTCACGACGCTGGGCCGATTTCTGTGTGCGTTCGGGATCGGCCCGCAGCACAATCCACGTACGCCGGCTGGCCGGCGCCGGGTAGGGGCCGACCACCTGCTCGTAGAGCGCCACGAGCGTGGCCGGTGCCGTCTTGCCGACGCGGTAGCCCGCCGATACGACGTCGGCCTCCACATCGGGGCAGTGCGCCTCCAGCAGGCGCTCGACCGTGCGGGTGTCCACGACGTCGTCGGTGAACGCCTGTCCGTTGACGATCACGGTGGGAGTGAACGGGCGCGGCACCAACTCGATCACCGACACCAGATGGCCGTCCTGCCAGCGCACCGCGACATGGTCGGCCGGGACGACGGTGGCGCCCACCGCGGCTTCGGACGGCAGATCGGGATTGCTGCGGTGCCTGCGGCGCCACGAGAACAGCGCGGCGACCCAGCCGGTCAGCCTCCGGCCGCGAATCGTGACCACCGCCGCCAGGGCTCCGAGCACGCCGAGCGTCGCACCCACCCACGTCAGGTCAAGCCGCGTGAACACCACCAGGCACGCCGGGACCAGCACCGCCGCCCAGATTGCGTGGCCCGTCGTGAACCGCAGCCCGAACAGGCCGATCAGCGCCTTCATCGGCGCCTCAGTGCGCGCCGCGCAAGCACGCCGATCCCGAGGACCAGCGCCAGCCCCGACCCGGTGGCGACCACCCAGGTGATGGGGCCGCGGTCCGGCGGCGGGATGTGGACCGGGGCGGGGATCTCCTTCACCCGGTAGGGCACAGTCTGCGGGCCCGGGGGCACATCCCAGGTGAGCGCGGCTACCGGGTCGATCACCCCGGCGCCGACGTAGTTGTCGACGCCCCCGCCGGGATGCCGCGCGGTCGCGGTGATCCGGTTGATGATCTGCGCCGGAGTGAGATCGGGGAAACGCTGTCTGAGCAGTGCGGCCAACCCCGACACGTAGGCAGCGGCGAACGAGGTGCCGCCGATCGGGATCGGACCGTCCTGACCCTGCAGTGCGTTGACCGGCGCGCCGTCGTAGCCCAGCGCGATGATGTTCTCCGCCGGCGCCGCCGCGCCCACCCACGGGCCCGACATCGAGAAGGTGCTGGGCTGCCCGTTCGGCCCGATACCGCCGACGGTCAGGACCAGCGGGGCGTACCACGCCGGGCTGACGATCGTCTGGACCTGCTTCCACCCGCGCGGATCGGCGGGCAGGGCGGGATCGGGCGGCGGATTCTGCGTGCAGTCCTGCCCGGTGTTACCCGCGGCGACCACGACCACCGCGCCCCTGACGTTGACCGCGTAGTCGATGGCCGCGCCCAGGCTGGCCTCGTCGATCGGCCGCGTCACGCGGTAGCAGGCGGCCTCGCTGATGTTGATCACCTGCGCGCCGAGATTCGCGGCGTGTACGACCGCGCGGGCCAGGCTGCGCAACGAACCCGCGGTCTGGGTCGAGTTGGGGTCGTTGGGGTCGGTGCGCGCTCCCACCGGCTGGAACGCCTCCGAGGTCTGGCGCAGCGACAGGATCCGTGCCGCGGGGGCCACGCCGACGAACCCGTCCGTCGGTGCCGGGCGGCCCGCGATGATCGACGCGGTGAGCGTGCCGTGTGAGTCGCAGTCGGACATCCCGTTGCCCGCCTGGTCGACGAAGTCACCGCCGGGTTCGGCGGGCACCCGCGAGGAACCGTTGACGCCCGTGTCGATGACCGCCACCGTGACACCGGCGCCGTTGGCGAACTTCTGCGCCTCGGCCAGCCGCAGGTAGTCGTTGGGCCACGGCCGGTCGACGAAATTGGAGTTCGGGAACACCGTCGGCGCCGAACACACCCGCCGTTGCTCGGTCGCTTGATCCGGTCCGGTCTCGTCCGGGGGGACCGCGGCGGGATCGATCGTCGGCGGTTCGACGGCGACAGCCGGGGGAGCGCTCAGCAACGCCAGGAACAGCGCAGCGAATAGCACCACAAAGCGCCGCATGCTTGCCCACCCCCGTCGACGTCCCGCCAGCCTACAGTGAGTGGTAGCCCCCATAGCAAACCATGGGCCGCCCAATGGGCGGCCCATCCTCTCACCTCAGGCCGACTGGCTACGTGCACGGTAGCAATCGTAAGCGGCCCTCGGAGAGGTCAGATTCAGTTTTCTGGCCGGCCGGCGCCGACCCGGTTCAGCGGGGCATACGGTGCGGCCCCGCTGAACCCGGATCGAACTCCGCTAAGCGTCGAGATCCTGCTCGACCAGGCCGGCGATCGTGTTGAGCGCGGCCTCGTCGTCGGAGGCGACGGTGACCTGGGCGCCGTTACCCGCGCCGAGCGTCATGATCATCAGGGCCGATCCGGCGTCGACGGGTTCGCCGCCGTCCACCGCGAGCGTGACCGGGACTCCGGTGTTGACGACCGCTTCGGCGATGATGGCCGCGGGGCGGGCATGCAGGCCGATGGCGGAGCCGACGACGACAGTCTTGCTGGGCATGGGGTTCTCCTTGGTGATGTTGAAGGGTTGGGGTTGTGACTCTCGCCCGGACGCCTGCACCGAGTTGTCCGGGCCGGGCGGATCAGGCGGCGGCCAGCGCGGGTTCCTCGGCCTTGCTGGCGCTGGGCTTGATGAACTGCTTGGCGGCAACCACCGCGAGGGCGGCGACGACGGTCCCCGCGGCCAGCGCGACCAGGAACCACAGCAGATTGCCGATGGCGAAGAACACGAAGATGCCGCCGTGAGGTGCGCGCAGCGTGACGTCGAAGGCCATGATGAGCGCGCCGGTCACCGCGCCGCCCGCCATCATCGACGGGATCACCCGCAGCGGATCTGCCGCGGCAAACGGGATCGCCCCTTCGGAGATGAACGATGCTCCCAGAAGCCAAGCCGCCCAGCCGTTCTCCCGTTCAGGCTCGGTGAACAGCGCGGGTCGCAGCACGGTCGACGCCAGGGCCATCGCCAGCGGCGGCACCATACCCGCGGCCATCACGGCGGCCATGATCTCGTAGGAGGCGGGTGTCGCAGCGGCCAGACCGGCGGTGGCGAAGGCGTAGGCCGCCTTGTTGACCGGGCCGCCCAGGTCGAAGCACATCATCAGGCCGAGGATGATGCCCAGCACGATCGCGGAGGTGCCGGACAGGCTGTTCAGCCAGTCGGTCAAGCCGGTGTTGATCGCGGCGAGCGGGCGGCCGACGAGGAAGAACATCAGCAGACCGACTGCCAGCGAGGCGCAGAGCGGGATGATGACGACCGGCATCAGACCACGCAGCCAGCGCGGAGCGTTGATCTTGCTGATCCACAGGGCCGTGAAGCCGGCGATGACGCCGCCGACGATGCCGCCGATGAAGCCGCCGCCGACGAACACCGCCACCGCCCCGGCGGTGAAGCCGGGTGCGATACCCGGCCGGTCGGCGATCGCGAACGAGATGTAGCCCGCCAGCGCCGGTACCAGGAACCCGAATGCCAGTGCGCCGACACTGAACAAGACCGCGCCAAGGTATTGCGAGAAGCCCCCGGACGGCAGGTTGGTCAGCGAATTGTTCAGCGCGATGAGGTTGGCGAGGGATTTCGTCTCGCCTTCTGGTGTGTTGGCGATGTCGTATCCGGCGAACAGGAATCCCAGCGCGATGAGTAGGCCGCCGGCGGCGACGAACGGGATCATGTAGCTGACGCCGGTCAGCAGGATCTGCCGGGTCCGGGTGCCCCAACCGACGTTGCCCGACGGCGCGGAGGACGCTGCGGCTCCACCGGCATCACCCTCGACGCGAGCGGCGTTCGGGTTGTCGGCCGCGGCGAGCGCCTCGGCGACCATCTTCGCCGGCTCGTTGATGGCTCGTTTCACGCCGGAGGCGATGACGGGTTTGCCGGCGAACCGCTGGCGGTCCTTGACACCGACGTCGGTGGCGAAGATGACGGCGTCGGCTGCGGCGATCGTGGCTGCAGGCAGCGGGGTGCTGCCGGACGAGCCCTGGGTTTCCACGGTCAGGGTGACCCCCGCCTCCTTCGCGGCGGCGACGAGCGAGTCGGCGGCCATGTAGGTGTGCGCAATGCCGGTGGGGCAGGCCGTGATCGCGACCAGTGTCCGCTGTTTCTGCGCCGGAGCCTCGGAGACCGGCGCCGGCGCCGGTGCGGGTTTGGCCGCCTCGGGGTTGACGACCGCGTCTACCAGGCTGACGACCTCCTCCGGTGACGCTGCGGCGCGCAGCGATTCGACGAAGTCCTTACGGACGAGCGCCCTGGCGAGGCTGGACAGCAGCTTCATGTGCTCGGCGCCGGCGCCGTCGGGTGCGGCGATGAGGAACGCGAGGTCGGCGGGCCCGTCCGGGGCGCCGAAGTCGACCGCCGGCGAAAGCCGTGCGAAGCCGATGGTGGCGGCGTCGACGAAGGGCGAGCGGCAGTGCGGGATCGCGATGCCTCCGGGTAACCCGGTGGCGGACTGGGCTTCTCGTGCCATGGCGGCGGCGATCAGACCGTCGGCGTCGGTGGCCCGCCCGGCGTCGGCGAGGCGCCCGGCGAGGCGGCCGATCACGGCCTCCTTGTCGGGGCCGCCGTCGACGTCGAGCAGTACCAGGTCGGTACTGATGATCGGTTGTGGTGCGCTACTGGTCATCGGCGTCTTTCGTGTGTCAGGAAGTGGCGGAAGTGGTCGAAATGGAGTTCAGGCGAACGGCATCGAGGTCGATCTGGTGGGGTGTGGGCAGAGCGGAGCCCGGTAGTGCCGCGGCGGCGCTGCCGTAGGCGACGGCCATACGCAGCCGCTGCGGAGGTTCGGCGCCCCCGCTGTCGGCCCGGATGTAGCCGGCCAGCGAGGAATCACCGGCGCCCACGGTGCTGCGCGGCACGATCGGCGGCGGGGCGGCCATCCAGCTGCCCGTTCCGTCGACCAGCACCGCGCCGGCCGACCCGAGCGTGGCCAGCACCGCGCCGACGCCGCGATCCACCAACCGCCGTGCGGCGGCGACGACCGGGTACGGATCACCTTCGGCGGCCGCACTTTCCAGGGCCTCGGCGGATTCACCGACCAACCCGGCGAGTTCCTCGGCGTTGGGTTTGATCAGGTCGGGGGCGGCCCGTTCGAAGGCCGCCGCCAGTGCGGCGAGCGGACCCTCGGAGGTGTCGATCGCGACCCGGCACGGATAGGGCGCCAGCAGTTCGACGATGTCGGCGTACCAGCTGTCGGGCATGCCCGGCGGCAGCGAGCCGGACAGCACCACCCATTTGGCGTCGGCCGCGCTGGCAACCACCGAGCGGGTGAGCGCGTCGAGCGCCGCGGCGTCGAGGGTGGCGCCGCGCTCGTTGAGTTTGGTTGTGGTGCCGTCGGGTTCGGTGATCGCCAGGTTCGTGCGCACCGGTTCGGAGACCGGGACGCACCGGAACGGGACGGCCGCGTCGTGCAGGGCGGTGACGATGGGGTCGGTGTCGGAGGCGGGGAGCAGCGCGAGCGCGTCCAGCCCGGCCAGGGTGAGCGCCCGGGCGACGTTGACGCCCTTGCCGCCCGGTTCGTTGGTCACCGAACTGACGCGCTGTACGGCGCCGCGGGTGAGCGGGGCCGCCAGGGTCACGGTGCGGTCGATGCTGGGGTTAGGCGTGACGGTGATGATCATGCCACGATCACCTCGACGCCTTCGGCGGTAAACAGTTCGCGGTCGGTTGCGCTGATCTCGGCGTCGGTGATGAGGGTGTCCACGCTGGAGATCGGGGCGAAGCTGATCAGGTCCTCGCGGCCCACCTTCGACGAATCAGCCGCCACCACAACGTAGTTCGCGGCTTTGACCATTGCACGTTTCACGGCGGCCTCCTCGGTGTCGGGCGTGGACAGACCATGGCGCAGGCTGATCGCGTTGGTGCCGATGAAGGCGATGTCGACCCGCAGGTTGTCGAGTACCCGCAGGACCTGGTCGCCCACCGCGGCCTGGGTGAGGCCACGGACCCGGCCACCGAGCAGCTGCAGGTTCACCGACGGCATACCCGCCAGCCGCGCCGCGATGGGCACCGAGTTCGTGATCACGAGCAGTTCCCGGTCGGTCGGCATCTGGCCGGCGATCCGCGCCGTGGTGGTGCCCGCGTCGAGCAGCACACTGGCGCCGGCGAGCGGGAAGAATTCAGCTGCCGCCGTTGCGATGGCGTCTTTGTAGTCGGCCCGGGTGGTCTCGCGCTCACCGACACCGGGCTCGACGAGATGCAGCGCGCGGGCCGGAACGGCACCCCCGTGCACCCGCCGCACCAATCCGGCTTTGTCCAGGACGGCGAGGTCCCGACGGACCGTCTCGGTGGTGACGTCGTAAGCCTGCGCGAGCTCCGTGACGGATGCGCGGCCCTTGGTCATCACCTCCGAGGCAATCGCTTGCTGACGCTCTTCGGCGTACATATCCCTCCGTTTATGTGGGAATCGGCCCGTTTGGTTGTGGGTCTCTTTGGTTTTACTCCCGTTCGTGTTGACTTGTCAACGTTTTCTTGTAACCTGGTTCACATGACTGCATCATCTGCCCCCGCATCACATGTGTCCGTGGATTCCGGCTACGAGCCGGGCACGATTCTGCGGGGCGTGCCCGTCGTGGCCGGCGTCAAGTACGCACCGGTGATCCGGCCGGGTCGGTTGCCCGTCATCGACGACAAATCGGTACGCGACGTGGACGAGGCGAACCGCCCCGCGGAAGCAGCGCGCTTCACCGCGGCCGCCAGCGCCGTCGCCAACCGACTGCGCGAACGGGCGGCCCACGCCACCGGTGCCGCGTCCGAGGTGCTGGCGGCGACCGCCACCCTGGCACAGGATCGCGCATGGCTGGGTGCGGCCGAAAAGCGGATCAGCGGCGGCACCGCCGCCATTCCCGCCGTCCGGCAGGCGGTCGACCAGTTCGTCGCCATGTTCACCCAGCTCGGTGGCCTGATGGCAGAACGGGTCACCGATTTGCAGGACATCCGCGACCGCGTCGTCGCCGAACTGTGCGGACTGCCCGAACCCGGTGTGCCGATGCCCGACGTTCCGTCCATCCTGTGCGCCGAAGATCTCGCGCCGGCCGACACCGCGGGCCTGGACCCGGACCTCGTGATCGCACTGGCCACCACGCTCGGCGGACCTACCAGCCACACCGCGATCATCGCCCGCCAGCTCGGCATCCCCTGCGTGGTCGCCGTCGAAGGGCTCGACGAGGTCGCCCCCGGCGCGCTGGTGCTGGTCGACGGCACGCAGGGCACGGTGACGGTGGCGCCGGACGAGGACGCCGCCACGGCAGCGGTCGAGGAGGCGCGCCAGGAAGCCGAACGGGCGGCTGGCTGGGCCGGGCCCGGCCAGACCGCCGACGGTCACATCGTCGGGGTCCTGGCCAATGTCCAGGACGGCGCGGCGGCACGCTCGGCCCGGGAGACCCCGGCCGAAGGCGTCGGGTTGTTCCGCACCGAGCTCTGCTTCCTCAACCGCGATACCGAGCCGACCGTCGACGAACAGGCCGCCATCTACGGCGAGGTGCTCGACGCCTTCGCCGGCCACAAGGTCGTCATTCGCACCCTCGACGCCGGCTCGGACAAACCGCTGAAGTTCGCCGGACATCCCGACGAGGCCAACCCCGCCCTGGGTGTCCGCGGCATCCGGATCGCCCTGCACGGCAACATCGGGCTGCTCGACCGGCAGCTGGAGGCGATCGCCGCCGCGGCGGCCGCAACCGGAAACGCCCCATGGGTCATGGCGCCGATGATCGCGACGGCGGATGAGGCCAGGGAATTCGCCGAGAAGGCGCGCTCCTACGGACTGACCCCGGGCGTGATGATCGAGGTCCCGGCCGCCGCGCTGCTGGCCGACCGGGTGCTCGACCACGTCGACTTCCTGTCCATCGGCACCAACGACCTCGCGCAGTACACGATGGCCGCCGACCGCATGTCGGCCGACCTCGCAACGCTGACCGACCCGTGGCAGCCCGCCGTGCTCGCCCTGGTGGCCATGACGGTCCGGGCGGGCACCGCGGTGGGGAAGCCCGTCGGGGTGTGCGGCGAGGCCGCGGCCGACCCACTGCTGGCCTGTGTGCTCACCGGGCTGGGCGTGTCGTCGCTGTCGGCTGCCGCCGCGGCGGTCAACGGGGTGGGCGCCAAGCTGTCACAGGTCACCCTGCAGCAGTGCCGCGACGCTGCCGAGGCGGTGCTTGCCACGGCCACCGCCACCGAAGCTCGCGCCGCCGCGTTGGCCGTCCTGTCCTGACGCAGCGAGCGGCCACTCAGAGGAAACAGGGAATCAATCGGACCGTGGTCCGGTTAACTAGGGTATGCCTGCTATCAGCGCCGACACCCTGACATTGACCCGAGTGACGGGCCCCGCCCCGTCCGACACCGAACGGCCCGTCCGCTCGATCACCACCGGACCCCGCGGTTATGAAGGAGAGGGCTTTCCCGTCGTACGGGCCTTCGCCGGAGTAAGCGCGGCCGACCTGGACCCCTTCGTCCACATGGACCAGATGGGCGAGGTCGAATACGAGCCGGGTGAGCCCAAGGGCACCGACTGGCATCCCCACCGGGGATTCGAAACCGTCACGTACATGATCGACGGACGTTTCGCCCATCAGGATTCGCATGGCGGTGGCGGGTTGATCACCGACGGGGCGACCCAGTGGATGACCGCCGGCAAGGGCATCCTGCACATCGAGACCCCGCCGGCGGAGCTCGTCGAGAGCGGCGGCGTGTTCCACGGCGTCCAGCTGTGGGTGAACCTGCCCCGCAAGGATAAGTTCGCCACCCCGCGCTACCAGGCCATCGAGGGTGACCAGGTGCGGCTGCTGTCCTCCGAGGACGGCGGCGCCCTGCTGCGGGTGATCGCCGGCGACGTCGACGGCCACGGTGGGCCCGGCGCCACCCACACACCCATCACCCTCGCGCATGCGACGGTCGAGCCCGGCGCCCGGCTGAACATCCCGTGGAACCGCGACTTCAATGCCCTGGTGTACGTGCTGTCCGGCCGCGGCACCGTCGGACCTGTCGCCCACCCCATTCACCAGGGTCAGCTCGCGGTGCTCGGTCCCGGTGACCGCATCACCGTCGCTGCGGGTCAGACGCAGGACTCCCACCGGCCCGCGCTGGAGGTGCTGATCCTCGGCGGCAGGCCCATCCGGGAGCCGGTCTTCCAGTACGGCCCGTTCGTCATGAACTCCAAGGCCGAGGTCGTCCAGGCGCTCGAAGACTTCCAGGCCGGCAAGTTCGGCGCCATCCCGCCCGGTGCGCTGATGCCGCACCGCCCGCTGAGCTGACCGGGCTCAAGCCGTCGAGGAGCCGTCGAGGGAGAAACCAGGGTCGCTGAAACGGGCGTTTCACGACCCTGGTTTCTCGCTCGTGGAAACAAGCGATGCCCGCGGATAGAGCAGTTCGAGTTCGCCGATGTTCGCCGCGACGGTCAATAGCGGCAGCGCCGCCGAAATCACCAGATCACTGTCGGTGGCCTCGGCCCGTAGCGCCAGCACGAAGTCCTCGCTGATGGGTGAGCCCTCCGGCCCGACGTCCTGCCCGCGGAGCCCGGCGCACACCGCATCCGTGTGCGCTTCCAGCGTCGCCCGGGTGTGCGGATAGACATCCAGTGGCGGCGGGACGACGTCGGCGATTAGTTCCGCCGCCCCCCGCAGCCGGTTGGCGCGGTTGGCCGCCCGGATCACCGGCGCGCGGAGCACCGTCGCCCCGCCGTTCTCCGACAGGTACTGCCGCACCGCGGCATCGACCGTGCGGGAGGCCTCCAGCGAGTCCTGACTCAGCGTGACGACCCGGTCGCTCGCGGCTTCCGACGCGCCGCGGGTCACCCGTTGCACGGCCGCCTGCAGGAACGTCGCACCCACCGCCGACGCTCGTTCGGTGGCGTTGAGCACCGAGGTTGTCGCCCCGCGCGGCCACAACAATGTGGACACCACCACCCCGACCAGCGCCCCGACCACGACGTCCTCGACCCGGATGAGCCCCACCGCCCAGCCCGTCGGCACGATGAGGTTGAAGATGATCAGCACCATCATCGTGAACGCCGCCTGCCCGGCGATGAACGACGCCACCTCGGGCACATACGCCGACCCGAAGGCCACCAACGGCAGGACCAGCCACATGACGATCGGGTCCACGCCGACGAGTTCGATCACCACGGCGCCCAGCACGAAACCCACGACCGTGCCCGCGACCGCACGAACCACCCGGGTCCCGGTGGTCAACGCGCTGCTGCGCAGCACCGACAGCGCGGCGAGCACCACCCAGAAGCCGTGCTGCACCGGGAACACGTGGGTGACCGCCACCGCAAGCGCCAAACCCAGACCGGTGCGCAGACTGTTGCGGAGCACGACGCCACGGGTGGTCAGAAAACCGCTGGTGATCCGCGCGAGCGCGACGGTTTCGGGCATCACCCACTCGGCGGTACCTGTTTCGGGCAGCCGTCTGCCCAGCACCCGCGCCCAGACCGGCCGGGCGTCGGCCTCCGCCGCGGTGGCGATGACCCGGCCGGTGACGGAGATCGCCGCGCTGATGGTGCGCCGAGTCAGCAGCGCGCGGCCGACCTCGACCGCCGTGGCGTCCTCGGCGACGGCGAGCACGTCGACGAGATCCTCCAGATAGTGCCCGCGGGCCACCGAACGCAGCTCGTCGAGCGACTCCCGCAGTTCGGCGCCGCGTATCGCCCGCTCGCTGATGTCGGGCATCTGCAACACCGCCGCCGAGTTCCGCAGCACCCGCACCGCGGGGTCGCGCATCTCGCCGAGAACCCGGCCGGTGTCGTCGGCGACGCGATCCGACACCCACTCCAGGTCGTCGACCACGCGCACCAGCGCGCGGCTGCCGGCGGTCAGCGCCACCGGCCGGAAGTCGGCGCCGAGGAAGTTGGCACGCAGCTCGTGCATGGCCGCCGCCACGTCCTCGGCGGTCGCGGTGCCCTCCAGTCGGTCGGCCAGCGCCCGGCATGCGCGCGCGGCGTGCCGGCGCAGATCGTCGTGGTGGCGCGGCGGCAGGACGAACAGCGCGGCGGGCACACATACCGCCAGCGCGATGAGCCAGCCCAGCAGCCGTTCGGGGATCGGCCCCACCGGGGTGCAGGCCGGCAGCACGAACGTGAGCAAGGTCGCGCGTTGACCAGCGGCGATCGTCTCGCTGAGGACTCCGGAGAAAGTGACCACCGCGCCCAGCGCGAACATCGTCACCACACTGATCCACGGGTGGGGGGACACGAGCGTGCCCAGGGTGATCAGGACGGCGCCGTTGAAACCCAGCCCGCAGTAGGCCAGCGCGCGTGCCGGGCGGTTGCCGGGGAAGTCGACCAGGATCAGCAGCGCGACCGAGCCGAAGATGGTGAACAGCGGCGTCTGGGAGCCGCCCGCAACGGCGAAACTGACCGCCGCCGCGACGGGCAGGGTGATCGCGGCGCGCAGGGCGCGGCGCAGGGCGTCCCGCTCGGGATCGCGCCGTTGAACCCGGCCCATCGCCCGGCGCCACAGATCCGCCGGATTCGACATGCCCCGGATCGTAGACCCGGCTAGGCGTCGGATATGGACGTGAACCAGCCCGAGTCCAGCGCGGCGAGCATCCGGCGCGATATCCACTGCGCGGTGTCGGCATTGCGCGGCAGGGTCGCCTGTTCGTAGCCGACGAGCAGGTAGACGGCCCACGACGCGAACAGCTCGGCGCCACGCTGGTCGCACAGGATGGCCAGCGCCGACTGGGCCATCACCTCGAATCGCTGCTGGTCGACATTGGCCTGCACCTGGTACACATCGGAATCCAGGGAACTCCACACCCGGATGGCCGCCTCCGCACCGTGCGGCAGCGCCAGCGCCTCGGTGACCATGATGTCGATGCGCCGGCGCGGGTCCGGCTCCGCGTGGACGGCCTCGGCGACGCGCGTGGTGCGCACCTGAACCCAGTGCCCGACCAGCTCGCGTGTGAACGCCAGCCAGTTCGGGAAATAGTGATAGAACGACCCTGTCGTCACGCCGAGCCGCTCGCAGACCTCGGCAAGTTTGAGTCCCCCGTAGCCAAGGTCGGCGAGTACTTCCAGGCCCGTCTCGAAGTACGACTCCCGGGTAACACCCCCCGCCATTACAGGAACGATAGTTCGTCGCCGCAAGGGTGTACTCACCGCCACAGCGGCGGGTGGCCACCGGCATTTGCTGGGAGCGTGCCCATCAACCCGTGACCAAACCGTGACGCCGCGCCAGTCCGGTAGTGACATATGGCACAATTCGGAACGTGCCGTATACCGCGACGAGGGGACCTGGCCGGCCCCCTGCGGCAAAAGCCGCCGAAACTCGCGAGCGGATCCTCAACGCGGCGCGCGAGGTGTTCAGCGAACTCGGCTACGACGCGGCGACATTCCAGGCCATCGCCATCCGGGCCGATCTGACCCGTCCGGCGATCAACCACTACTTTGCGAACAAGCGGGTGCTGTATCGCGAAGTCGTGGAGCAGACCGGCGCGATCGTGGTGCGTGCGGGCCTGGCCAGGACGCGGGACGAGACCACACTGTTGGGACGACTGTCCGCATTCTTCGCCGCGGCGATGGATATCGGTTCGGAAAACCGTTCCGTTGCAGCATTTCTCGTGACGTCAGTGCTCGAATCGCAACGGCACCCCGACCTGTCGAGTGAAGAACACGACCCGTTGGACCAGTCGCGGCGCTACGTGACATGGGCGGTGGACGACGCGATCGAACACGGGGAGCTCAGCGCCGATACCGATGTGGCGTCCGTGGTGGAGATGCTCGTCGCAGTGATGTGGGGGATGGGTTTCTATGCCGGCTACGTGGGGACTCAGAAGGAACTCGGACCGATCATCGAGAAGCTCGAACTGCTGCTGGCGAACAAACTCTGGCAGCTCGGCGACTGATCGGGACACGCCGTAGAGCGCGACCATCCGAGCGCCCCAGGAGTAGCGCATAGCAGACCTAACTTCTCCGGGTAGCATGGCACTCCGTATGAGCGATCTGAACCATGCCCGGCCGATCCGGACCGCGCCGCACACGAACGCGCGGCCATCGGGATCCACGAGCGGAGCCCGATTGTGAGTTCGCTGCGCACCCATAACGACAGCTGGGACATCGCGACCAGCGTCGGCGCCACCGCCGTCATGGTGGCCGCCGCCCGTGCGGCCGAGACCGACCGCGACCAGCCGTTGATCCGGGATCCCTACGCCAAGATCCTCGTGAGCGCCGCGGGCACCGGACTGTGGGAGAGCATGCTCGACGAGAGCTTCGCCGCGAAGCTGGAAAGTGTGGACGCCGAAGCCGCGGCGATCTTCGCGCACATGGGCAACTATCAGGCCGTCCGCACCCACTTCTTCGACCGGTTCTTCGCGGACGCCGCGGCAGCGGGAGTCCGTCAGGTCGTCATCCTCGCCTCCGGTCTGGACTCCCGGGCATACCGCCTGCAGTGGCCCGAGGGAACCGTCGTTTACGAGATCGACCAGCCCAAGGTGCTGGAATACAAGGCCGCCACCCTGACGCAGCACGGGGTGCAGCCCACCGCAGGCCGCCGCGAGGTAGCCGTCGACCTGCGCGGCGACTGGCCTAAGGCACTGTGCGACAACGGCTTTGATCGGAGCAAACCGACCGCGTGGCTGGCCGAAGGCCTGCTCATGTACCTGCCCGCCGAGGCGCAGGACCGGCTCTTCGAGCAGATCACCGACCTCAGCGCGCCCGGCAGCCGCGTGGCCGCCGAGACCGTCGGGGTGCAGGCCGAGGACCGTCGCGCGGCGATGCGCGAACGCTTCCAGAGCATCGCCGACCAGCTCGGCCTGGAGGGGATGCTCGACGTCCAGGAGCTGATGTACAACGACCCTCACCGCGCCGACGTCGCGACCTGGCTCGATGCGCACGGCTGGCAGGCCTCGGCCGTCGGATCGCGCGACGAGATGCGCCGGCTCGGGCGGTTCGTG
This sequence comes from Actinomycetota bacterium, assembly GCA_018268465.1. Taxonomy (GTDB): domain Bacteria; phylum Actinomycetota; class Actinomycetes; order Mycobacteriales; family Mycobacteriaceae; genus Mycobacterium. Next base: position 6,252 of record JAFDWN010000018.1, on the reverse strand, counting down.
GCCCTCGCCGACGCCGGCGACGACGCCTTTTCTCATTTTGTGGTGGCCGACCGGGGCTGACATCGCGGCACGGACGGATGAACCCGCAGGTCACAGGGTGTTTTTCGGGGTGACCGCACACTCACGCTGAGCGGGCCCAACCAAGTGGTTAGGATCGGGTGTCTCTGGCGTCAGGAAGGACATCCACCATGACCACCGACGCACTCTCGCGTGCCCTTTCGGTGCCGCCCGAGACTGATATCGCCGCGACCGTCGCACGCCTGCGCGCGACCTTCGCCAGCGGACGAACCCGCAGCGTGGAGTGGCGGCGACGGCAGTTGCAGGCGTTGGCGGCCATGATCACCGAGAACGAGACGGCCATCGCCGAGGCCCTGCGTGAGGATCTGGACCGCGATCCGTTCGAGGCGTGGCTGGCCGACTGCGCACCGACCGCCAACGAAGCCCGCTACGCTGCCAGGCACGTCGCCAGGTGGATGCGCCGCAAGTACGCCCTGCTCGAACTCGCGCAACTGCCCGGGCTGGGCTGGGTGCAGTACGAGCCCTACGGCACCGTCCTGGTGATCGGTGCGTGGAACTACCCCTTCTACCTGACGCTCGGCCCCGCCGTCGGCGCCATCGCCGCCGGCAACACCGTGGTGATCAAACCGTCCGAGGTGGCTCCCGCCTCGTCGCGACTGATGGCCGAGCTGGTTCCGCGGTACCTCGACGCCGACGCGATCACCGTCGTCGAGGGTGACGGCGCGGTCAGCCAGGAACTCATCGCGCAGGGATTCGACCGGGTGCTGTTCACGGGCGGGACCGACATCGGCCGCAAGGTGTACGAGGCCGCCGCACCCCATCTGACCCCGGTCACGCTGGAACTCGGCGGCAAGAGCCCGGTGATCGTCGCCGAGGACGCCGACATCGATGTCGCCGCCAAACGGATCGCGTGGATGAAGCTGATGAACTCCGGGCAGACCTGCGTGGCGCCCGACTACGTGCTGGCGCATGCGGCAGTACGCGACGAGCTGGTCGAGAAGATCGGCGCCGCGGCCGGCGAGTTCGGTGCGGGGCAGACCGCCGGCAAACGGATCGTCAACGCGCGCCACTTCGATCGGCTGGCGTCGTACCTGGCCGGGACCAAGGGCCGCGTCGCCGTCGGCGGGGGCACCGACGCCGGGGCGTTGCGGATCGAACCGACCGTCGTCGTCGACCCCGACCCCGCCGAGCCGCTGATGCGCGAGGAGATCTTCGGCCCGATCCTGCCCGTCGTCACGGTCCAAACCATCGATGAGGCAATTACTTTCGTGAACGCGCGGCCCAAACCGCTGTCCGCATACCTGTTCACCGGATCGAAGGCGATCCGCGAACGGGTGATCCGGGAGGTCTCCGCGGGCGGTCTGGTGGTCAACCATCTGGTGTTCCAGGTCACCACCGCCAAACTGCCGTTCGGCGGGGTTGGCCCGTCGGGTATGGGCGCCTACCACGGCAAATGGGGATTCGAGGAGTTCAGCCACCGCAAGTCGGTGCTCACCAAACCGACGAGACCTGACGTCTCGCGCATGATCTACCCGCCTTACACACAAAGGGCGTGGAGGCTGGTCCGCCGGGTGTTCTGAGGCGGCCAGAAATAACAGTTCGGCGGTGCGCGGTCGCGGCCGCCGACCTAGGAGAGGAAACGTATGCCAGGAGTGCAGGATCGTGTCGTCGTTGTGACGGGCGCAGGCGGCGGACTTGGCCGTCAATACGCGCTGACACTCGCCAAGGAGGGGGCGAGCGTCGTCGTCAACGACCTGGGTGGGGCGCGAGACGGCACCGGCGCCGGGTCGGCGATGGCCGACCAGGTGGTCGCCGAAATCAAGGCGGCCGGCGGTCGCGCCGTGGCCAACTATGACAGTGTCGCCGAGGCCGACGGCGCCGCCAGCATCATCAAGACCGCACTCGACGAGTTCGGAGCCATCCACGGAGTCGTGAGCAACGCCGGCATCCTGCGCGACGGCACCTTCCACAAGATGACGTCGGACGCCTGGGACGCGGTGCTCAAGGTGCACCTGTACGGCGGCTACAACGTCGTGCGCGCCGCGTGGCCGCACTTCCGGGAGCAGAGCTACGGCCGCGTGGTCGTCGCCACCTCCACCAGCGGGCTGTTCGGCAACTTCGGGCAGGCCAACTACGGCGCCGCCAAACTCGGTCTCGTCGGCCTGATCAACACGCTGGCCCAGGAAGGCGCCAAGTACAACATCAAGGCCAACGCGCTGGCTCCGCTGGCGGCGACCCGGATGACCGAGGACATCCTGGCCCCCGACGTGCTGCAGAGCCTGCGGCCCGAGTTCGTCGCGCCGGTGGTGGCCTACCTGTGCACCGAGGAGGTCCCGGACACCGGGTCGGTGTTCATCGCCGGCGGCGGCAAGGTGCAGCGCGTGGCGCTGTTCCAGAACTCGGGTGTCGAATTCGCCACCCCGCCCACCGTCGAGGACATCGCCGACAACTGGGCCAAGATCGACGACCTGGGCACCGCCGAGTTCGCCACCTTCCAGCTGCGCTGACCCGCGACAGCGACACTTGTCGTACAGCGAGATTTCACGATCCGCGGGACCGCCCGCACCGACACCGATGAGGCCCCCGCGGCCGGGATTCGGTGCGGGCGGTTCGGCAGACGCGCTGCCGGGCCGGCGCCTGCCTGAGGAGCTGCGGTGAGCGCAGGCGGGATCTTCCTGGTCGCCCTGGCGATCGCCGTCGGGCTCACCGGCATCATCGTGCCGATCCTGCCGGGCGCGCTGCTGGTGTACGGCGCCATCGCGGTCTGGGCGATCGTCGAGGGCAGCGTGACCGGATGGGTCACGCTCGGCGTCGTCACCGTGCTCATCGGGGCCAGCACCGTCGTCAAATACACCTGGCCGGTGCGGCGCATGCGGCAGGCCGACGTCGGGCGGTGGAGCCTGCTCACCGGCGCGGTCCTGGGCATCATCGGGTTCTTCGTGGTGCCGGTGCTCGGACTGCTGCTCGGTTTCGTCCTGGGCGTCTATCTCGCCGAGTTGGCCAACCGGCGCAACCAGCGGGTGGCCTGGACGTCGACGGTGCATGCGCTCAAGGGCGTCGCGCTGTCGGTCGGAGTGGAACTCACCGGCGCGCTGCTGGCCACCGCGGCCTGGGTCGTCGGGGTCGTCCTATCCTGAAATCACCTCAACCGCGCAGCACCCCGCGCAGGCGGCCGAGTTGTTCGTCGGTCACACCCGCGGCGTGCAGAAAGCCGCCCAGCGAGCCGTAGTCCGCCTCGATCGTGCGCCGCGCCGCATCCAGGTACTCCTCGCGGACCCCCAGCACCTCGTCGGTCAGGCGTGCTTCGGCGAACGTCACCACCTCCGGCGTCTCACCCGCGCGACTGCGCACCGACTCCATGATCTGGTCCCGAAGCTGGGGCACGGCGTCGTTGCTGCGCAGGAAGTCGGCCACGATCGCGTCGCGGTCCACGCCCACCGCTTCCAGCACCACCGCGACCGTGAACCCGGTGCGGTCCTTACCGGCGAAGCAATGCGTGATGACCGGCCGCTCGTCGGCGAGCAGCGTGACGACCTCCCGTACTGCGCGCCGGGCGCCGCCCAGCGTCGGAAAGTGCAGGTACTCCTGCACCATGAACCGTTTGGCCGCGACCGCCACGTCCTCGTCGTCGGGCTTCTCACCCATCATCTTCTGGAACGTCGCCTCGTGCGGGGCCTCGCCGTCGACCGCCGCGATGTCGGGGAACGGCAGCAGGTGTACCGCGACGCCGTCGGGTACCCGACCGGGCCCGCGGCGCTCCACTTCGCGCGGCGACCGCAGGTCGGCGACATCGGTGATGCCCAGCCGCCCGATCACGCCGCGCCCGGCGTCGTCGAGTCCGGTCAGCTCGCTGGACCGGAAGAACCGGCCCGGCCGCACCCCGGTCGATTCGGCGACGTCACGGAAGTTCCAGGCGCCCGACAGGCGCCCGGTGTCGATGCCCACTAGCGGGCCGCCTTCGTCACGGCGGCGGCGAATGCGGACTTCTCGGCGCCGAGTTCGGCGCGGGCGATGGTGCGCATGTGCACCTCGTCCGGACCGTCGAAGAGGCGCATCGCCCGGTGCCAGCTGTACAGCCGGGCCAGCGGGATATCGTCGCTGACCCCGGCCGCGCCGTGCACCTGGATGGCGCGGTCGATGACATCGCACGCGACCTTGGGTGCCACCGCCTTGATCTGGCTGACCAGTACGTGGGCCGCCTTGTTGCCGTCCTGGTCGATGGTCCACGCCGCCTTCTCACAGAGCAGCCGGGCTTGGTCGATCTCGTTGCGCGACTTGGCGATCGATTCGCGCACCACACCCTGTTCGGCCAGCGGCCGACCGAACGCGACGCGCTTCTGGACACGGTCGACCATCAGCGCCAGCGCGCGTTCGGCGGCACCCAGGGCCCGCATGCAGTGGTGGATCCGGCCGGGCCCCAACCGGGCCTGCGCGATGGCGAATCCGCTGCCCTCCTCGGACAGCAGGTTGCTCGCAGGCACGCGCACGTTGTCGAAGTTGATCTCACAATGGCCGTGCTGGTCCTGCCAGCCGAACACCGGCAGCGAACGCAGGATCGTCACCCCGGGCGTGTCGACCGGCACCAGGATCATGGACTGCTGTCGATGGCTGGCGGCGTCGGGATTGGTCCGGCCCATCACGATGAGGATCGTGCACCGGGGGTCGGCCGCGCCCGAGATCCACCATTTCCTGCCGTTGATGACGTAGTCACCGTCGCCGGAGTCGCGCGCGATCGTCGTCTCGATGTTGCGGGCGTCGCTGGAGGCCACCGCGGGTTCTGTCATCGCGAAGGCGCTGCGGATCTCACCGTTGAGCAGCGGTTCGAGCCACCGGGCGCGCTGCTCCTCGGTGCCGAACAGGTGCAACGTCTCCATATTGCCGGTGTCGGGCGCCGAGCAGTTGAGCGCCTCGGGCGCGAGCTCCAGGCTCCAGCCGCTCAGCTCGGCCAGGGGCGCGTACTCCAGGTTGGTCAACCCCGACGCGGCCGGCAGAAACAGGTTCCACAGGCCGCGCTCCTTGGCCAGCGACTTGAGTTCCTCGACGACGGGCGGGACGGTGTGGTCACCCGGCCCGGCCTCGGCGCGGTACCGGTCGTAGGTCTCTTCGGCCGGGAACACGAACTCCGTCATGAAGGCGCTGAGCCGTTTATGGAAGTCCTGCCCCTTGGCCGACATCGCGAAGTCCATGCTGGCCACGATATGACACCCGTCAAAGCTGCCTGCCACCTCATGTCCGTCGGGGTAGAAACGTGCATATGACCGAGAGCCGACCCCCGTTCCCCCCATTCACCCGCGAGACCGCCGCCAAGAAGGTCCAGGCCGCCGAGGATGCGTGGAACACCCGCGATCCCCACCGCGTCAGCCTGGCCTACACGCCGGACTCCCACTGGCGTAACCGGGACCAACATGTGGTGGGTCGGGAGGCGATCGTGGCGTTCCTGACCCAGAAGTGGGAGCGCGAACTCGACTACGTGCTACGTAAGAGCCTGTGGGATTTCCACGAGAACCGTATCGCGGTGCGATTCCAGTACGAATGCCACGATGCGGGCGGGCAGTGGTACCGCAGCTACGGCAACGAATTGTGGGAGTTCAACGCCGAGGGGCTGATGGCGCGCCGCGAGGCCAGCATCAACGACGTGAAGATCGACGAGTCGGAACGCAGGTACTTCGGTCCGCGCCCGGAATCCGAATATGGACAGGACATTCCGTTGTGGTGATGTCCGCGCGATCGAGCCGCTGACGCGTCGGGGGCCCTTCCCGCCGAAACGGGAAGGGCCCTGGGTTTGTGGACGTCACATGCCCGGCGGCATGAACTGGGCGGCCGCGGCAGGGTCGAGCAGCGACGGATGATGCCGGTGCCACCACCAGCCGGGGGTGGCGTTCGCGGCGGGCTCGGCCATGGTCTGGGGCACCGCGACGAAACCGGGCTGCGGCTGCGGGTCGACGACCGCGGCGGCGCCGGCCGTGCCGGCCAGTCCCAGTGTGGCGCAGCCGATGACGCCTGCCGAGACGATGGGCAGCGCGATCCGGCGGATCAGGTTGGTAGTCATGTTAGTGAATTCTCCTGTGCTAGTTGACTTTTGATTGTTTGCGCCGGTGGCTTCCGGCCATGCGACAACTTTCCCGCAATGGGCGCGCGCTGTCTGTCACGCAAAGGGATGTCGACGGGGATGAATCGCGTGTCGTGCAATCGGACGACACGCTGTGCCGTCGACGACCGATTGCTGCCATGCGG
>JAFDWN010000017.1 GCA_018268465.1 Actinomycetota bacterium | reverse complement strand
GCTATTTGTGTGACACACCACTAGGCAGCGGCCTCCACCCGGAGGTCTACCAGGCGTCCTGCCGGTCGATCAGCAGGGCCAGAGTCTCCCAGTTCTGCCGTGTGGCCTCGGCAGCGCCGTCGGCGTCGCCGCGCCGGCACAGGTCGACGATCCGCTTGTGCTGTGCGATCGATTCGCGGCCGGGCAGCGAGGAGAAACGCAACCACTCCAGGCGCCGCAGCACCGGGGTGACCTGTTCGAGGACCGAGGCGATCATCGGGTTCTGGCTGGCCTGCACCGCGACGGCGTGGAAGTCGTCGTCGCCGCGCATGGCCCCTTCGGCGTCTCCGGCCGAGACCGCAGCGGCGAACCGCTTGTTCGCCTGGGCCATCGCGTCGATCTCCGGTTTTTCCATCAGCGGCACCGCGATTCGCACGGCGAGCGCGTGCATTGCGGCGGCCACGCTCTGCGCGTTGAGGATCGCCTTGCGTTCGATGGTGGATACGACCGTCGAGTGACCGGGCGTGGTGTGCACCAGGCCGGCTGCCTCCAACCGGCCGATGGCCTCGCGAATCGGCGTACGGCTGATGCCAAGCCACTTCTCCAGTTCGGGATCGCGCAGTTTCTCGCCCGGAGCGAGTGTGCCGTTGACGATGGCGTCACGGAGGGAGACATAGGCCTGTTCGCGCAGCAGCAGCCTCTTGTGTTTACCGCTCTCCTCGGGCACCGGCATGCAAAATATCGTAACGGACCCCCGCCAACCGCTGTTGACAGCCAACTTGGTGAGATGCAATATATTGCACGTAGCATTGCGTCTGATTCGCATCCTCAGCGCGATGTCCCGCCGCCCCGGCACGGTGCGACGACCATCCGGGCACCCGCCCGAGGACACCTGTGAGGAGAATTCGTGGCGCTCGACGACTTCCCGCGTTACCCACTGACCTTCGGCCCCAGTCCGATCCATCCCCTCGAGCGGCTGACCCGCCACCTCGGCGGCGCGAAGATCTGGGCCAAGCGGGAGGACGTGAACTCCGGTTTGGCATACGGGGGGAACAAGACCCGGAAGTTGGAGTACATCATCCCCGAGGTGCTCGAACAGGGCGCCGACACGCTGGTGTCCATCGGCGGCGTGCAGTCGAACCACACCCGACAGGTGGCCGCGGTCGCCGCCAAACTCGGCCTCAAGGCCGTTCTGGTCCAGGAGAAGTGGGTCGACTGGCCGGATTCGGTCAACGACAAGGTGGGTAACATCCTGCTCTCGCGGATCATGGGTGCCGACGTCCGCCTCGACCCGGCCGGATTCGGCATCCAGTTCAAGGACAGCTGGCAGCGCGCGATCGAGGACGTCCAACGATCCGGCGGCACACCGTATGCCATCCCGGCCGGGGCATCCGACCACCGGCTCGGCGGCCTCGGTTTCGCCAACTGGGCCTATGAGGTGCAGCAGCAGGAGGCCCAACTCGGCATCTTCTTCGACACCATCGTCGTCTGCACCGTGACGGGCTCAACGCACGCCGGCATGATCGCGGGATTCGCCGGGCAGGAGCGGCCGCGCCGGGTCATCGGCATCGACGCGTCGGCCACGCTCGCCCAAACCCGCGCTCAGGTCGAGCGGATCGCCAGCGCCACTGCCGAACTCATCGGGTTGGGGCGTGAACTGCGCGACGACGAGATCACGGTTCTGGATGGCTGGGCCGGGGACCTGTACGGCATCCCCGTCCAGTCCACCGTCGACGCGATCACGCTCACGGGCCGGCTCGAAGGTGTCATCCTCGACCCCGTGTACGAGGGCAAGTCGATGGCGGGGTTGATCGACCTCGTCACATCCGGCGAAATCGGAGCGAACTCGACGGTGCTGTATGCGCATCTCGGCGGCCAGCCCGCGCTCAACGCCTACAGCGGTGTCTTCTGATCCTCAGAAGCGGTGCTCCCCCAGCCACAGCACGTGCGCGCCGGTGAGCGACCTCTCGGCCTGCCCGAACAGTCCCGACACCGAGCGCCCGATCAGCACGCCGAGCACGTCCGGCAGCGAGGCCGCGCCGGGCTGCGACGACGGTTTCGGCCGCAGCATGTCGGTGATCGATGAGCCGGGATAGGTGACGATCTTCACCTTGGCATCGGCATCCAGGCCCGCGAGCACCTTCGCGCGCCGGACCGCGGTGCGCAGCCCGCCGAGTTCGTCGACAAGCCCATGCGCCATGGCGTCGGCACCGGTCCACACCCGCCCGCGCGCCACCGCGTCGACCTCGGCGACGGTCAGCGACCGGCCCTCGGCGACACGCTCGACGAAGTCGGTGTAGAACAGGTCCGCCTCGGCCTCGACATGCGCGTGCTGCTCGTCGGTGAACGGCGCGTTGATCGACCAGGCGTCGGCATTCGGGTTGGTGCGCACCGAATCCGACCCGACTCCGATGCGGTCCTTGAGTTCGCGGGCGACGAGCTTGCCGGTCACCACACCGATGGACCCGGTGATGGTGCCGGGGTTGGCGACGATCGTGTCTGCCGACATCGATACGTAGTACCCGCCCGAGGCGGCCACCGCACCCATCGACGCAACCACGGGCTTACCACCCTGCTTGACCCGATTCACTTCGCGCCAAATGGTTTCCGAGCCGGTCACCGACCCACCGGGGCTGTCGACCCGCAGCACTATCGCGGACACCGAATCGTCGGCGGCGGCGTCCCGCAGCGCGGCGGCGATGGTGTCCCCGCCCGCGATGGACGTGCCGAAGGGCAGTGGCTGGGGCCCGCCCCGGCCGCTGACGATGGGGCCGTGCAGGGTCACCACCGCGATGGCCGGTTTGGCGCCACGGCCGGGCAGCGGCGGCATCGAGGGGGTGCCGTGGCCTGCCTTCGCGTAACGGGACAGGTAGAGCCGCGGCGGCGCGTCGTCCCCGTCGGCATCGCCCTGCTCCGGTGAAATCCCCTCTTCCCCAACGAGTTCCGCGATACGCGTGTAGGCCTCGTCCCGGAATCCGATGCGGTCGATCAGGCCGCCGCTGACGGCGTCCTCGCGCAGCAACGGCGCCCGGTCGGCCAGCGCGTCGACCGCCTCCGGCGGCATGTCGCGGGAGTCGGCGATGGCCTCCCACACCTGCGCCCGCAGGCTCTCGATGAGCCGGCTGTCGGCCTCACGGTGGGCATCGGTGTAGCGGTCCTCGGTGAACAGATTCGCCGCCGACTTGTACTCGCCGCGCGCGATGAACTGAGCCTCGATACCCGCCTTGTCCAGCGCGTCACGCAGGAACATCGCGTTGGTGGCGAACCCGACCAGTCCGACCGTGCCCGACGGCTGCATCCACACCTCGCCGAACGCCGACGCGAGGTAGTACGACAGCGTGCCCGGGTACGTCTCGGCCCACGCCAGCGACGGTTTGCGCGCGGTGAAGGCCGCCACCGCCTCCCGCAACTCCTGCACCGGACCCGGCGCGGCGGCCGGGATCTGCACGCGCGCGATCAGGCCGGCGACGCGGTCGTCGTCGGCGGCCCGGTGGATCGCCTCGATGGCCTGCCGCAACACCATCGGGCGCCCGCCGCCGGTGATGATGGCGACCGGATCGAACCCCGCTGTCTCCGGCGGCAGCGACATCAGGTCGAGTTCGAGTACACATCCGTCGGGGATGCCGTGGTGGCGGGCGGTGTTCAGCCGGCGGACCGCCGCTCGCACGTCGTCGGGGCCGGGAAGACCGGGCAGGAAGGCGACCATGCCTTCGAGGCTACCCACAGCGTGTTGGGAGTTCTCGGGGGCTACCGTGCAGAAATGCGGTTCGCCATCTCGATTCCACAGTTGGACACCGGCGGATTCGGCGGGCCGGGCCTGCGGACCTACCTGAGGCGTGCCGAACAACTCGGCTTCGAAGGCGGATGGACGCTGGAACAGACCGTCGGGCCGGGGCCGTTGATCGCGCCGATGGAACTCCTTGCCTACGCGGCGGCCTGCACGGAGCGCCTGCGGCTCGGCGTCGCGGTGCTCATCACGTCGCTGCACGATCCGTTGCAGCTCGCGGCGATCGCCACCGCGGTGGACCGGCTCAGCCTCGGCCGCCTGGACCTGGGTGTGGCGCCCGGAGGCGGGTTCCGCCAGTTCCCGGCGTTCGGTGTGGATCCCGCGACCTTCGTCGGCTATTTCACCGAGGGTCTGCAGCTGATGAAAGCGGCGTGGTCCGATGTCCCTGAGGTGACGTTCCACGGCCGGTTCCGTGACGTCGAGGCCGCGAGGATCACCCCGAAGCCGATCCAGCGTCCGCATCCGCCGTTGTGGTTCGGTGGGCACGCGCCGGCGGCGCTGGCCCGCGCCGTGCGGCTGGGTGACGCGTTCATCGGCGCCGGCTCGTCGACCATCGCCGATTTCGCCGGGGTGGCTGCCGGGGTGCGGGGTGAACTCGACCGCCAGGGCAAGGATCCGGCGGAGTTCACGATCGCCAAACGGATGTACGTGATGGTCGACGACGACGCGGAGCGGGCACGACGTGCGGTGCTTGCCGGACTCGGCATGATCTACGGCCCGCGGGCCTCCAACGAGGACATCGCGATCTGGGGCACCGCGGCCCAGGTCGCCGACGCCGTCGGCCGGGCGATCGAGGCCGGCGCGCAACTGGTGGTGCTCAATCCCGTCGGCGGCACCGTGGCCGCCGACCACGAGCAGATGGAACGGCTTGCCGCCGAGGTGCTTCCGCAGCTGCCGTCGTGATCTGGCCCGGATCACCGCCCGACCCGCACCAAGGTGCCACCGGTCCGGCCACCCGGGCGACGGGCCGAAATATGCCTGCTAGCCGGAAGGTCCGCGGCGCACTTCGCGGGTAGACCGGTTGGTATGAAAGCGGTTTCGAGATTCGTCGCCCCGCTGATGATGGCGGGTGCGGCCGTACTGGCGATCGCCGTGGCCCCGGTGGCGGCCGCCGAATCCTTCGCGACGGCGGCCGGACCCTCGATCGGCGTGTTCGCGCAGAGTCCGGGCGGCGGCGGTTGCGTCAACGGCTCGGGTTGCGGCGGTGGCGACGCCAGCGGGGGCGGGGGTTGTATCCCGAACGTCGGCTGTGGGTCGGGCGGATTCGGCCGGGGCGGCGGGTGCGTCACCGGAGTCGGCTGTGGCTCCGGTGACTTCACCGGCGGTGGCGGCTGCGTGGTCGGGGTGGGCTGCGGCGGCTACCGCCCGTAGCCATCGGCGACCGGTCAGCACAGCCTGCGGTCGACCTCGAACGCCAGACACAGCTCGGCGACATCGCGCGGCCGTGACAGCGACCGTCCGGTGCGTTCCTCGATGCGGTGCAACCGGTGCCGGACGGTGTTCGGGTGGACGAAGATGGCCGCCGCCGTCTCGTTCGCCGACCCCCCCGCATCCAGCCAGGCCTCGAAGGTCTGGACCAGGATCTCGCGTTCCTCGGCGGGTAGGTCGTCGAGCGGGCCGAGCACTCCGCGGCCCGCGCGAGCCATGACGTCGGGGGCCGCGACCGCCGCGACCGCCAACAGCGAGTGGTCGAAGACCTCGACCAACTCCCCGTTGCTGGGGCGGCCGGTGAGCGCCAGGCGCGCGTAGCGGAGGGCGTCGCCGGTGCCGGTGAGTTCAGGGAACGGCGGGCTGACCCCGACCCGCGAGGATGCGGTGGAGCGGAGCACGCCGAGAAGGTCGGCCTGGGTCGACTCGCGGCGCAGATGCACGATTCCGACGTGGAGATCGGGCAGCAGCCGCCACGCGGACTTGATGTCGCGACTGTCGAGTTTACTCGCGATCTCCGGCAGCCCTGCCCGACCGATACCCGGAAGTTCTGCTGCCACAACGACATAGGGGCCCGACGCGGGTAGCCGCAGAGCGTCGGCGGCATCCCACAGATTCTGGGTCTCGGTGATCCGCCCGAACAGGATCGCCTCCACCAGCGCCGAACGTTCCTCCTCGCGACTGAGGACCTGTTGGGTCAGTTTGTCCCGGAATGCCCCCGACATCGCCTGGGTGAACGTGTCCTGGGCGACCACGATCTGCGAGGTGGCGTCGAGAATGGTGTCCGTCGGCATGTCGAGTTGCTTGGCCTGCGCCAACGCCGACTCCCACATGTACCGGAAGCCCACGCGGTAGGCCGCCATCACCGCGGCCAACGGCACGCCCGCGACGGCGCGTCGCTCGCCGGTTTCGGCCGCCACCGACACGTCGGCGTCCGAACCGCCCGCCAGCGCGTCGAACACGAACGTCATATTCGCCACACAACTGCGCCGCAGTTCGTCGTCGGTGACCACACCCGGGTTGGACGCATAGAAACCCACATCGCGACGGATCACCTCCGCCATGGCGGCGGCCAGCTCCCCGGCGCGGGACAGCAGCGTACTTCCGAGTTCGACGATGCTCGGATCGGGCGCCCCAGCCATACGCACACGATATGCCCGGTGTGAGGGCCCACAGTGGGGGGCCGCTGACATTGTTCCCGCCACTATCGGCGTTCGTCGAGACCGGCCGCACGCTGGATGCAGCGAACACACCGCCAGCACCCGCGGAGGAAACCATGTCCAGCCTGAGTCTCAACCTCGTCGCCACGGCCCGCGCCCATCCGCACCGAACGGCGTTGCGTGGCGAAACCTCCGCGCTGACGTACGCCGAGTTCGACAGCGCGGCGGCCCGGTTCGCAACCTTCCTGGATCGCGCCGGGATCCGGCCCGGCGACCGGGTCGGCGTCATGGCGCCGAACACCCCCGCATTCGCCGTGGTGTTTTACGGGATCCTGCACCGCGGCGCCATCGCGGTGCCGATGAACCCGCTGCTCAAGGCGGCCGAGGTCGAGTACTACCTCGCCAACACCGGCGCCGGGGCGCTCATCGCCACGCCGGCCTCCACGCACGCGGCGTCGGTCGGCGCCGCGGCCGCATCGGCCCGGGTCTGGATCGTCGACGACGCGGCGCTCACCGAGCTGATCGCCGACCTCCCCGCGCAGGCAGCACCGGTGCCGCGCGGCGACGACGACACCGCCGTCGTGCTGCACACGTCGGGGACGACGGGCAAACCCAAGGGTGCCGAACTGACCCACGGCGGCCTGCGCCGCAACGCCGAGGTGACCGTCCGCACGCTGATGCAGATCGGTCCCGGCGACGTCGTGATGGGTTGCCTCCCGCTGTTCCACGTCTTCGGCCTCACCTGTGGACTCAACGCTGCGGTCTCGGTGGGCGCGTCGCTGAGCCTCGTGCCGCGATTCGATCCGCACACCGTGATGCGGGTGATCCGCGCCCACGGCGTCACGGTCTTCCAGGGCGTCCCGACGATGTACGCGGGCCTGCTCGCCGCGGCGCGGGAGAACCCGGCGGAGCAGGCGCCGCCGTTGCCCACGCTGCGCACCTGCGCCTCCGGCGGCGCGGCGTTGCCCGTTCAGGTGCTCACCGACTTCGAGCGGACCTTCGGTTGCGCCATCCTCGAGGGCTACGGCCTCTCGGAAACCTCACCGGTCGCCTGCTTCAACCATCCGGACCGGGAACGTAAGCCGGGCACGATCGGCGTCCCCATCGAGGGCGTCGAGATGCGGGTCGTCGACTCCGCCGGCCGCGAGGTGGCGTCCGGCGAGCGCGGCGAGATCCAGATCCGCGGGCACAACGTGATGAAGGGCTATTGGAACCTGCCGGAGGCGACCGCGGCAGCCATCTCACCGGACGGCTGGTTCAGCACCGGCGACATCGGAACGGTCGACAGCGACGGCTACTACACCATCGTCGATCGGCTCAAGCAGATGATCATTCGCGGCGGGCTCAACGTGTACCCCCGCGAAATCGAAGAGGTGCTCTACGCACATCCGGCCGTCGCCGAGGCCGCCGTCGTGGGCATTCCCCACGACACCCTCGGCGAGGAGATCGGTGCCGCGGTGGCACTGAGGGACGGCACGCACGTTGACCCCGCCGAATTGCGCGACTTCGTCAAACAGCGCGTCGCCGCCTACAAATACCCGCGCCGGGTCTGGTTCGTCGACGCCCTGCCCAAGGGGCCGACCGGCAAGATCCTGCACCGCGAGATCACCGTTCCCGCAGAAGAAGAGGTCCGTTAGCCATGGCGCACACGACACGCCCCGACGAGTCCGCCGCGCCGCTGGACCTGCTGCTTGTCGACTCCGCCAGGGGGCTGTCGGGCCGAATGATGCCGAACCGCTCCTGGGCCCGGCTCGGCGGCAGCCTCGCCAGGCAGCCCGGCACCGTCGCGCGCCGGGTCGGGGGGCTGGGCCGTGAACTCGTCTCGATCGCCTCCGGCTCCTCATCGCGCGCTCCGCTGCGCACGGACAAGCGTTTCAGTGATCCTGCCTGGCAGGGCAATCCGCTGATGCGGCGATCCATGCAGACCTACCTGGCGGCCGCCGAGGCGGCGGCACAGCTGTTGGCGGACGCCGAGTTGGACTGGCGGGACCGCGAAAGGCTGCGGTTCGTCCTGGACAACGTCGTCGAGGGGCTGTCACCCAATAACAATCCGCTGCTCAGCCCGCTGGGATGGAAGGCGCTGATCGACACCGGCGGCCTGTCGGCGGTCCGCGGGATCAGGGCGTTCGTCCGCGATATGACTTCCGCGCCAAGGCTTCCCGCGATGGTCGAGCCAGATGCGTTCACCGTCGGCGAGACGCTGGCGCTCACCACGGGTGCGGTCGTGATGCGGACCCCGATGTTCGAACTCATCCAGTACGCACCGCGGACGCCGACCGTCCGGCAGGTCCCGGTCCTCGTCATTCCACCGGTTATCAACAAGTACTACATCCTGGACATCGCCCCCGGCCGCAGCTTGATCGAGTACCTCGTCGCGCAGGGCCAGCAGGTCTTCGTCATCTCGTGGCGCAATCCGACTGCCCAGCACCGAGATTGGGGCTTCGACAGCTACGGCGCTGCGATCACCGAGGCGTTGGACGCGGTTCGGACGATCTGCGCCACCCGCAGCGCGCACCTGCTCGGGACGTGCTCGGGCGGGATCCTCGCGGCGACGGTGTCCGCCCACCTCGCCGCCATCGGCGAAGGCGACACCGTGGCCGGCCTGACGCTCGCCGTCACCGTCCTGGACCAGAACCGCGCCGGATTCGCCTCGGCGGCGATCAGCGAGCGGGGCGCGCAGGCGGCGATCCGAGCGTCCGCCAGAAAGGGCTACCTGGACGGCCGGGCGATGGCCGAGGTGTTCGCCTGGCTGCGCCCCACCGATCTGGTGTGGCGGTACTGGGTCAACAACTATGTCCAGGGCCGCAAGCCCGCCCCGTTCGACGTGCTCTACTGGAACGCCGACACCACGCGGATGACGGCGGCCCTGCACCGCGACATGGTGTTGATGGGCCTGCACAACTCGCTGACCACGCCGGGTGCGGCCACCATGCTCGGCAGTCCCGTCGACCTCGGCACGGTCACCGCGGACGCCTACGTGATCGGGGGGATCGCCGACCACATCTGTCCCTGGCAGGCGACCTACCGCAGCGCACAGTTGCTCGGCAGCACGGACAGCACCTACGTGCTGGCCTCCAACGGACACATCGCCTCGCTGGTCAACCCACCGGGCAATCCGAAAGCCGGCTTCCGGGCCGGACCCGTCACCGCCGTGACCGCCGACGAGTGGATCGGTCAGATCCCGCTCGCCACCGACTCGTGGTGGCCGCACTACGCCTCGTGGCTCGCCGAACGCAGCGGCCCGATGGTCGACGCCGCGACGTCGCCGGGCTGCGCGAGCTTTCCCGCGCAGGACCCCGCGCCCGGCACCTACGTGTTGGAGTCGTGACGAGCATGTCCGAGACCTACGTGGCCACCGGCGGCCAGCGCATCCGCGTGGACGTCCGCCCGGGCACCGGCGTACCGCTGGTGCTGTGCAACGGCATCGGCGTCGGCCTCGAAGTCCTCGAACCGCTCGTGGCCCGGCTCGATCGGGATATGACGGTGATCCGGTTCGACGTGCCGGGCGCCGGCAGATCGCCGGCGTCGCGGCTGCCGTACGGATTCCCCTACCTGGCATGGGTACTCGGTCGTATGTTGGACGGCCTGGGATACGGGGCCGTGGATGTTCTCGGCGTCTCCTGGGGCGGCGCGCTCGCGCAACAATTCGCCGTCCAGAATCCGCGACGGTGCCGCCGGCTGGTGCTCGCGGCAACGGGAACGGGAGCGCTCATGGTCCCTGCCCACCCGCGCGTACTGGCGAAGATGCTGACGGCCCGCCGGCTGCACGATGCCGACTACGCCGCCTCAGTGGCCGGTGACCTCTACGGTGGCACGGCACGCGGACGCGGCGCGGACGCGGCTGCCGCCATCGGCCGCCTGTCACCCGCGGGGTCGCGGATCGGCTATATCCACCAACTGCTCGCCGGCGCGATGTGGACCAGCCTGTTCGCACTGCCGCTGATCCGCCAGCGCACCTTGGTGATCGCGGGCACCGACGACCCGATCGTCCCGACCGCCAATGCCCATATCCTCACCCGCCTGATTCCGCATGCCGAACTGCATCTGCATCCCGGCGGGCACGTCGACCTGGTCACGAATGCCGCGCAATTCGCGCCTGTGATCACCCATTTCCTACGCACCCCAGGAGAACGAGCATGAAAACGACGAACACCGCACCCGGCATCGACACCGCCGACTTCTACGACTACGAACGCCTGCTGACCGACGCCGAGCGTGGCGTCCTGCACGGCGTCCGCGACTTCATGACCACCGAGGTCCAGCCCGTCGTCCTCGAACACTGGTCGAAGAGCACGTTTCCGTTCGAAATCGTGCCCGGGTTCGCCGCACTCGGCATCGGCGGACTGCCGTACCGCGGCTACGGCTGCGGCGGCGGCAGTTTCCTGCTGGACGGTATGGTCGCGATGGAACTCGCCCGCACCGACTGTTCGATCGCCACGTTCAACGGCGTGCACAGCGGCCTGGCGATGGGCTCGATCTACCTGTGCGGCTCCGATGAGCAGCGGGAGCGGTACCTGCCCGCGATGGCCCGCTTCGAGAAGATCGGGTCGTTCGGCCTCACCGAACCGGAGGTCGGGTCGGGCGCGTCGCGCGGGCTGCAGACCACCGCCGAGCGGGTCGGCGACACGTGGATTCTCAACGGGCAGAAGAAATGGATCGGCAACGCGACGTTCGGCGACGTCACGGTGATCTGGGCGCGCGACATCGCCGACGGTGAGGTCAAGGGGTTCGTCGTCGAGAATGCCACGCCGGGATTCACCGTCGAGAAGCAGCAGCACAAGTTCGCGCTGCGGATCGTGCAGAACGGGCTCATCACGCTGTCCGACGTCCGGGTCTCCGAGGCCGACCGGCTGCAGGGCGCCGATTCGTTCGCGGCCACCGCGGAGGTGTTGCGGATGACCCGCGCGGGGGTGGCGTGGATGGCCGTGGGCTGCGCGCGCGGCGCCTACGAGAACGCGTTGGCCTACGCGTGCACCCGCGAACAGTTCGGCCGCCCGATCGGCGGATTCCAGCTGGTCCAGGATCTGCTGGTGCGCATGCTCGGCAACGTCACGTCGTCGTGGGGTATGTGTGTGCGGCTGTCGCAGCTGCAGGACCAGGGGCTCGCGGAGGACCGGCATTCGTCGCTGGCGAAGGCTTTCTGCACCGCGCGCATGCGGGAGACCGTGGGCTGGGCGCGCGAGTTGATGGGAGGTAACGGAATCCTGCTGGAGCACAATGTCGGGCGGTTCGTCGCCGATGCGGAGGCGATCTACTCCTATGAGGGCACGCGTGAGATGAACACACTCATCGTCGGTCGTGCGCTCACCGGGCTGAGTGCGTTCGTATGACCTACCTGCCGACGATACGGCTGTATTGCGGGCAGTAGAAGGCCACCGAGGCGCGCATCATGCCGACAGCCTGGCCGCGGTCCAGGCCGGTGCCCTGCAGCCTGCTCACCACCCCGCGCACCACCGGGGCTGGGTTGGCCTGTCCCGCGGTGAGCGAATCGCAGATCCCGCGACCCACGGCCGTCACGTCGACGTCGGCCGGCACCGAGATACCCAATTCGGCCACCGCGTCGGCGAACTGCTCGTCGGCGGTGTCGGCGGATGCCGGGCCCGCACCCACGATTCCCGCCGCGCCGATACCGATGGCGGCCGACGCCGACGCAAGAATTCGGGCGATCCGGCGGTTCACAGGCTGCTCCTCGGCGTTGTCGTGGGATACAGGAAGCCCCCGCCTGAGATATCGGCGGGGGCTTCCAATGTATTTCAACGGCGGCGATCTGTGTCGACGACCGCCGTGTCGTGCGCCTAGAGCTCGCTGGCCGAACCGCCCGCGGCGGTGATGGCCTCGCGGGCACTGCTGCTGAACTTGTGGGCGGTGACGTCGATCTTGGCGGTCAGCTTGCCGTCGCCGAGCACCTTGACGAGGACGTTCTTGCGGACCAGTCCCTTGGCCACAAGTTCGGCGACACCGACGGTGCCGCCCTCCGGGAACGCCTTGTTGATGTCGCCGACGTTGACGACCGCGTACTCGGTGCGGAAGCGGTTCTTGAAGCCCTTGAGCTTGGGGAGCCGCATGTGGATCGGCATCTGGCCGCCCTCGAACGCCACGGGGACGTTCTTGCGCGCCTTGGTGCCCTTGGTGCCGCGGCCCGCGGTCTTACCCTTCGAACCTTCACCGCGACCGACGCGGGTCTTGGGGGTCTTCTCCCCCGGAGCCGGCTTCAGGTCGTGCAGCTTGATGACGCTCATTTGGCAACCTCCTCAACCTCGACGAGGTGGTGTACGGACTTGATGAGCCCACGCGTCTGTGCGTTGTCCTCACGGATCACCGATTGGCGGATCTTCCGCAGCCCCAGCGTCCGCAGGCTCTCGCGCTGCTTCCACCGCGCACCGATGATGCCACGCACCTGGGTGATCTTCAGCTGTGCTGAGTCCTTCTCGGCCATGGTTTATGCGTTTCCTTCACGCGCGGCGGCGGCCGCCAGCGCATCGCTCTCCCTGCGCGCCCTGAGCATGCCTGCGGGCGCGACGTCCTCGATCGGCAGGCCGCGACGGGCCGCCACTTCTTCGGGACGCTGCAGCAGCTTCAGCGCGGCGACGGTGGCATGCACCACGTTGATCGCGTTGTCGCTGCCCAGCGACTTGGCCAGGATGTCGTGCACGCCGGCGCATTCCAGCACCGCGCGCGCCGCACCGCCGGCGATGACGCCGGTACCGGGGCTGGCGGGGCGCAGCATCACCACGCCCGCGGCGGCCTCACCCTGGACCGGATGGGTGATGGTGCTGCCGATCAGCGGGACCCGGAAGAAGCCCTTGCGAGCTTCCTCGACACCCTTGGCGATCGCCGCGGGAACCTCTTTGGCCTTGCCGTATCCGACACCGACCATCCCGTTGCCGTCACCGACGATCACCAGTGCGGTGAAGCTGAACCGCCGACCGCCCTTGACCACCTTGGAGACGCGGTTGATCGCAACGACGCGCTCCAGATAATTGCTCTTGTCTCCACCGTCGCGGCCACGGCCGCCACGGTCTCCGCGGTCGTCACGACGGCCCCGGCCCTCACGGTCACCCCGCGCGGGCCGACCGTCGGTCGCCGTCGCAGCTGCCTGCTCGGCCATCATGCAGTCCTCTCAGTCTTGTTCACGATGTACGTCACTAGAACTTCAGCCCGCCTTCACGCGCGGCGTCTGCCAGTGCCGCGATCCGGCCGCCGTAGGTGTACCCCCCGCGGTCGAACACGATGGCCTCGATGCCTGCGGCCTTGGCCCGCTCGGCGATCAGCTGGCCGACCCGTACGCTGTGGGCCTTCTTGTCACCGTCCACCGCGCGCACGTCGGCCTCGATCGAGGACGCCGCGGCCAGCGTGGTGCCGGTGAGGTCGTCCACCAGCTGCACGTGGATGTGCCGCGACGACCGGTGCACCACCAGACGCGGACGATCGGCGGTGCCTGCGATGGACTTGCGCAGCCGGGCGTGGCGGCGCAGACGCGAACGGCGCCGCGTCTCGGACACGTTCTGCCCCACCGGCTTCCGCTCGGCGGCAGTTGCTGAGGATGTGGCCATGTCTACTTACCTGTCTTTCCGACCTTGCGGCGGATCTGCTCACCCTCGTAGCGGATGCCCTTGCCCTTGTAGGGGTCGTTCTTCCGCAGGCGACGGATGATCGCCGAAATCTGGCCGACCTTCTGCTTGTCGATTCCCGTGACGGAGAACCTGGTGGGCGTCTCCACCGCGAACGAAATGCCTTCCGGCGGCTCGATCACCACGGGGTGGCTGTAACCGAGCGCGAACTCCAGGTTGGATCCCTTGAGCTGCACGCGGTAACCCACGCCGTAGATCTCCATCTTGATGGTGTATCCCTGCGTCACACCCGTGACCAGATTGGCCACCAGGGTGCGGGACAGACCGTGCAGCGAACGGTTCCGCCGCTCGTCGTCGGGCCGGGTCACCACGATGGCGCCGTCGTCGTTGCGCGACACGCTGATCGGCTCGGCGACCGCCAGCGCCAGGGCACCCTTGGGGCCCTTGACGGAGACGTTCTGTCCGTCGATCGTCACATCGACCCCGGCGGGAACCGGGACCGGCTGCTTACCAATACGCGACATAGTCTTTCAGGCTCCTATCCCGCTACCACACGTACGCGAGGACTTCGCCGCCCACGCCCTGCCGTGCTGCCTGACGGTCGGTGAGCAGGCCCGACGACGTGGAGATGATCGCCACGCCCAGACCACCGAGCACCCGAGGCAGGTTGGTCGATTTCGCGTACACCCGCAGGCCGGGCTTGGACACCCGGCGCAGGCCGGCGATGCTGCGCTCGCGGCTCGGGCCGTACTTCAATTGCACGATGAGCGACTTGCCGACCCGAGCATCCTCGGTGTGGAAGTCGGAGATGTAGCCCTCGCTCTTGAGGATCTGGGCGATGTTCGCCTTGATCTTCGAGTGCGGCAGCACGACCTCGTCGTGGTATGCCGAATTGGCATTGCGCAGACGTGTCAAGAAGTCTGCGATCGGATCCGTCATGGTCATGACAGCCGGTTCACCTTCCTCGCGCCGGTTCCCTGCCGAAATCCTTCAGCGGGCCTTTCGCGGTACCTGTTCTGAGTTGGTCTGTGATTCTTGCTATTACGGCTGGTGTTACCAGCTGGACTTCTGCACACCGGGCAGTTCGCCTGCGTGCGCCATCTCGCGCAGGCAGATCCGGCACAGGCCGAACTTGCGGAACACCGCGTGCGGACGTCCGCACCTGTTGCAGCGCGTGTAGCCGCGCACCTTGAACTTCGGCTTCTTGTTGGCCTTGTTGACCAGCGCCTTCTTTGCCATTCGCTCAGTTCTCCTTGAACGGGAAGCCGAGGGCCCGCAGCAGCGCTCGTCCTTCATCGTCGGTCGTCGCCGAGGTGACGACGGTGATGTCCATGCCACGGGGACGGTCGATCGAGTCCACGTCGATCTCGTGGAACATCGACTGCTCGTTGAGTCCGAACGTGTAGTTGCCGGTGCCGTCGAACTGCTTGGGGCTCAGGCCGCGGAAGTCACGGATACGCGGCAGCGCAATGGAGATCAGCCGATCGAGGAACTCCCACATCCGGTCACCGCGCAGCGTCACGCGCGCACCGATGGGCATGCCCTCGCGCAGTTTGAACTGTGCGATGGACTTTCGGGCGCGGCGCACCTCGGGCTTCTGGCCGGTGATCAGCGCCAGGTCGTTGACCGCGCCGTTGATCAGCTTCGCGTCGCGGGCGGCGTCGCCGACACCCATGTTCACGACGACCTTCACCACGCCGGGGATCTGCATGACGTTGGCGTACTCGAACTGCTTCAACAGAGCGTCGCGGATCTCGTTGCGGTACTGCTCCTTCAGGCGGGGCTGCACCTTTTGTGCCTTCTCAACAGTGGTCATCAGATGTCCTTGCCGTTGCGCTTCGAGACGCGCACCTTCTTGCCGGTCTCGGCGTCGATGCGGTACCCGATGCGGGTGGGGTTGCCGTCGGAGTCGACCACCATGACGTTGGAGACGTGGATCGGAGCCTCCTGGGTGACGATGCCGCCGGAGGAGGCGCCACGCTCGTTGCGCGAGACCGCGGTGTGCTTCTTGATCCGGTTGACGCCCTCGACGAGCACCTTGTTACGCGTCGGGTAGGCCTGGATCACCTTGCCCTTGGCGCCCTTGTCCTTGCCCGAGATGACGAGCACCGTGTCGCCCTTGTGGACCTTCATCTACAACACCTCCGGGGCGAGCGAGACGATCTTCATGAAGCGCTTCTCACGCAGTTCGCGACCGACGGGCCCGAAGATTCGGGTACCGCGCGGGTCGTTGTCGTTCTTGATGATGACGGCGGCGTTCTCGTCGAACTTGATGTAGCTGCCGTCGGCGCGGCGACGCTCCTTGACGGTGCGCACCACGACGGCCTTGACCACGTCACCGCGTTTGACGTTGCCGCCGGGGATGGCGTCCTTGACGGTCGCCACGATGATGTCGCCGATGCCGGCATAGCGTCGCGACGAGCCGCCGAGCACACGGATGCACAAGATCTCCTTGGCGCCCGTGTTGTCGGCGACCTTCAACCGCGATTCCTGCTGA
Organism: Actinomycetota bacterium; assembly: GCA_018268465.1. Lineage (GTDB taxonomy): Bacteria > Actinomycetota > Actinomycetes > Mycobacteriales > Mycobacteriaceae > Mycobacterium. The sequence goes on along the minus strand of JAFDWN010000017.1, from coordinate 39,585 downwards.
ATCACTCGATCTCCTGACCTGGTTTCGTATGCACGCCAGATACCGACCTGGACGTGCGCGGTCTTTGTCACCGAAGGGCACGCAGGGTCTGCCACGCAAGCGCGGCTGAACGAGGTCTGCCCAAGGCAACCAGTGAAGTCTAGGCGAAGCACCGCGAGGAACCAAATCGCCGCTGGTCAGCCTGTCGCACGGGATCGGCGAATGGGAGTGTCGGCGCCACCTCCGCGAATGTAACGCCACGGCGGGTTATCCGGCCGCGAACCGCCCCCACGTTACGGTCGGCGGGGCTCAGCCCTCCGCACAGACGAGTTCGACCTCGACGGGCGCGCCCGAGGGCAGGCTTTGGACCCCGATGGCGCTGCGTGCGGGCAGCCGGGCGCCCAACTCCGCCCCGATGACCGCGGACGCGCCGTCGGCCACCTGGGACAAGTCGTGGAAGTCGGGACTGCAGGCCACGAACACCGTCATCTTCAGGCAGCGCAGCGCACCGGAGGGAAGCGCCGCCCGCGCGGCGGCCAGCGCGTTCCTGGCGGCGACACCGGCGGCCTCCCGGGCCTGTGTGGTGGTCAGCGAGTCGCCGACCACGCCGGTGACGGTCATCCGTCCGTCCACCCTGGGTGTCATACCCGCGGTGTAGACGACGCCGTTGTGGACGGTGGCCGGCACATAGTCACCCTGCGGTTCCGGGGGCGCGGGGGCATCAGTCGACACCGATCGCCACACCCTCCTGGCGCGGGTCGGCACCACCGTGCAAGACACCGCGCGGGCTGCGGCTGATCACCTGCGCGCTGCCACCGGCGCCATACGCGGGCTGCGCGACGACGGTGTGGCCACGGGTGCGCAGCGCGTCGCGGATGGGCTCGGCGATGGTGGTCTCGACGCGCAGTTCGTCGGGCAGGCCGACGACGTCGGCGTCCGATCCGGGGAACACGGTGAACCGCGGCGCCGCCACCGCCTCCTGGGGGTCCAGTCCGTGGTCGAGCAGATGGGACAGCAGCTGCATGTTCCACTGCACCTGACCGTCGCCGCCGGGGGTGTTTCCGACGTGCAGAAGCTCACCCCGGTCGCCGTCGGTCACGATCCACGCGTTGAGTGTGTGCAGCGGTTTGCGGCGCGGTGCCACCGCGTTCGGGTGGCCGTCGATCAGGTAGGCGCCGCGGCCCAGGCGGTTGTTGAGCACCACCCCCGTGCCGGGGACGGTGAACCGCGCGCCGAAGGTCAGCGCCAGCGAGTGGATGAAGCTGACCGCGCGGCCGTCGGCGTCCACCGCGACCGTCGACGTGGTGTCACCGGCGCGGACGCTGAACACCGGCATCCTGCCGCTCTCGAGTTCCGCGCGCTGCCGCTCGATCCGCTGCGGGTCGAGCACCTCCAGCGCGCCGCCGGTGTCGCTGCCGCACCACGCGAACCGGTCGGCGAAGGACATCCGGGCGGCGCGGGCCAGCCGGTCGATCGCCTCGGCGGACAACCAGGGCAGGAAGCCGACGACGCCGTCGCAGAGCGCGGCCTGCTGCAGCACCATCCAGCCCGGGGTCGGCAGTGGTGTCTGGTGCACGGTCGCGCCGGCGTAGCTGCCGGTGACCGATGGCGCCGGCGTCGCGTCCGCCGTCGCAGCCCACTCGTCGCCGCTGAACGGCGCACCGCCGGCACGCAGCGCCGCCACCGCCCGTTCGGCGAACTCGCCGGTGTAGAAGCCGCCCGGATCGCGGGACAGCCGCCGGATGGTGCGCGCGAGGTCGGCCTGGCGCATCAGGTCCCCGACATGGGGTGGCGCGGACGCCGGGAGGAAGTTGGCCGCCGTCGCCGGATCGGCGCGCAGCGCCTCGACTTCGGTGCGGACGTCGGACGCGGTCTTGGCCGAACACGGCAGCCCGGTCTCGGCCAGCCGGGCCGCCGGCTCCCACAGGTCGGTCAGCGCGATCGTCGCCCCATGCGCGTGCAGGGCGGCCAGTGCGGCCGGCGCTCCGGGGACCGCGACTGCCAGCGCCCCGTCGAGCGGGATGCTCGACAGGCCGCGCTCCCGGTAGAACTCGGGGGTCGCGCCGTCGGGCCCGTAACCCGAGCCGCCGACGGTCCACACTCTGCCGTCGGGCTCTCTGACCACGGCGAATGCGTCACCACCCGGCCCGCACTGCCCCGGCAGTGTCAACCAGGTGATCGCCGCCATCGCCAGTGTCGCGTCGACGGCGTTGCCGCCCTCGGCCAGCACCCGGGCGCCGGCGAAGCTGGCGGCGGGGTGGCTGGAGCTGACCATGCCGCCGGAGGACAGCGCCGACGGGCGCGGCGGAAGCGGGTTCATGCGCCGCGCTTGGCCCGCCGCCGCGGGCCTTCCGGGATGTCGTCGGGGTCGACGCCGACGTAGATCTCCCCGTCTCGTTCCTGGACGGGATAGGTCTTGATCGGCTCGGTGGCGGGCGGGCAGATCGGCTCACCGGTCTCCAGGTCGAACGCGCTGCCGTGGCAGGAGCAGCCGATGCCGTCGTCGACGAGCTTGCCCGAGGACAGCAGGCAGTCCAGATGGGTGCAGTAGTTCGAGCACGCGTACGCCTTGCCGTTGAGACGGGCCACCGCGAACTCGTACTCGTCGGCGTAGAAGCGCCGCACGATCCCTTCCGGCACCTGCCCCGACCGGGCGACTCTCTTGAATTCCATGGGTAGCTCCGTGTTCTGGCGTTGGGGTCAGACCGCGGGGGTCAGGTAGACGGTCTTTTCGAGCAGGTAGAACTCCATCAGCGTCGGACCTGCCTGCTCTTTGAAGGTCGACGTGCTGGACGATTTGAATCCGCCGAACGGCGCGTTCATCGCGTTGCCGGTGGTCGACTGGTTGATCTTGACCACTCCGCTGCGGACCCGCCGGGCGAACTGTGCGGCCGCGCTCAGGTCGTTGGTCACGATCGCGGCCGAGAGCCCGTACTCCGTGGCGTTCGCCAGCTCGAGCGCCGCATCCAGGGACGCCGCGCGCTGGAATGCCACCAGCGGGCCGAAGACCTCCTCGGTGACGATCCGCATGGTGGGTTCGGTGTCGGCGAACACCGTGGGGCGGACGAAGAATCCGCCGTCACCCTCCGCGGTGCCCCCGCAGCGCAGGGTGGCGCCCTCCTCGACTCCCACCCGCACGTAGGTGAGGAACTTCTCCAGTTGCGCCGCGCTGGCCAGCGGCCCCAGGTCGACGTCGGGCCGGTCACCGGCCCCGACCCGCAGGCTTTCGGCCTTGGCCACGACGCGGTCGAGGAGCGCGTCGTGGATCGCGTCGAGGGCGATGACGCGGCTCGTGCCCGTGCACGCCTGTCCGGTGAGACCGAACGCGCCCTTGACGATGAGCGCCGCGGCACGGTCGAGATCCGCGTCGGCGGCCACCACCACCGGGTTCTTGCCGCCCATTTCGAGTTGGACGCGGCGGTCCGGTCCGACGTTGCGATGGATGGACCTGCCGACCGCGGTGGAGCCGGTGAATGTCACCGCGGCAACCCGGACGTCGGCGGCCACCGCGGCGCCCGCGCCGCCGCCGCCCTGCACGAGGGCGATGGCACCGGCGGGCAACCCGGCCGCGAGCAGGGCTTCGACCAGACGCTGGCCCATCAGCGGGGTGATCTCGGACGGCTTGTACAGCACGGGGTTTCCCGCGGCCAGAGCGGGACCGATCTTGCGTGAGGGGATGTTGAGCGGGAAGTTCCACGGTGTGATCACCCCGACGATGCCGACCGGTTCGCGCACGGTGTAGACCAGACCTTCCCCCGCGGCCGGGTAGGTGGCGCCGGTGGCTCGCACCGCCTCGGCCGCGTAGAACCTCAGGTTGGCCGGTGTGCGGCCGACCTCCATCGTCGCCTCGGCGCGGGTTTTCCCCTCTTCCCGGATGAGTTCGCCCACGAGTTGGGAGTTCATCGATTCAAGTTGCGCCGCAGCCGATTCCAGGATCCGCGCCCGGTTCTCCGGGGGAACCGACGCCCACTCGGGCGCCGCCTTCTCCAGCGCGTCGACCGCGGCGCGCACGTCGGCGGGTCCGGAATCCGGGAAGACGCCGACCACGTCGGAGGGGTCGGCGGGATTGCGCCGCTCGAAGGTGGCGCCGGATTGCGCTGGCACCCAACGGCCGTCGATGTAGTTGGCGCCGTTCTCCCCGGCGCCGCTGTGGTGGTTCATCGGTGTGTCACCTCGGCGGTCTGGGCGTCGTCGTCGAATTCGGTGGTGGTGAGCTCCCACAGATCGGCGTCCTCGTCGGCGAGCACCGCGGCATCGGCGCTGCGGCCCAGCAGTTCGCGCGCGACCATGACATCCTCGCCACGGTCGATGGCGAATGCGCCACGCAGCACCCCGTGTTCGAGGTAGAACGCCGCGAAGTCGCGCTCGTCGACATTGCCGCGCACCACGATTTCGCTGTGCTGCGGTGCGGCACCGATGAATTGGATGTTGTGGCCGAATTGGTCCGACCAGAACCAGTTGGCCTCGTCGGACACCGCGTCGCGCCCGAGCATCGCGTTGGCCGCGGCCGCGCCCTGCTTGTTGGCGTTGTCGAAGTGTTCCAGGCGCACGTGGGTGCCGGCCCGCGGAGAGAAGCGGCGGGCGACGTCACCTGCGGCGAATACCTGGGGTACGGCGGTGCGGCCCTGCGCGTCGACCACGATGCCGTCGTCGACGGCCAGACCCGACGCAACGGCGGTGGAGACGTTCGGGGTGATGCCGATTCCCACCACCACGGCGTCGACTTCCAGCGGTGGGACGCCGTCGCACTCGATGAGGACACCGTCGGCGGTCGTCCGCACCGCGGCGACCGCCGTCCCGGCGCGCACGTCCACGCCGTTGTCGCGATGCAGGCGTACGCATTCGGCACCCATCCGGGCACCCACGATCCGGCCGAGCGGCACCGGGGCGGCTTCCAGCAGCGTCACCTCGGCGCCGGCGGCCGATGCGGTCGCGGCGATCTCGAGTCCGATGAAGCCCGCGCCGATCAGCGCCAGCCGCCGTCCCGGCGCCATCAGCGGCCGCAGCCGCAGCGCGTCGTCGGCGGTGCGCAGGTGGTGCACGAGGTCCGGGCGCGGGCCGGGCACCGTCAGCGTCCGCGGTGTTCCGCCGGTGGCGAACAGTACGGCGTCAGCGAGAATGGTTTTGCCACCGTCGTTTTCGACCTGCCGCGTGCCCGGGTCGACTCGGGTTACCGTGGTCGCGGTGAGGATCTCGACGTCGTTGTCGGCCACCCAGCTGGCGGGCAGGATGCTCAGCGTGTCAAGGCCGTCGTCGCCGGCCAGGAACTCCTTGGACAGCGGCGGCCGTTGGTAGGGGGCGTACGGCTCGTCGCCGATCAGCACGATGCGTCCGTCGAATCCGCGCCGCCGCAAGGTGCGGGCCGCGACGGCGGCGGTCTGTCCGGCACCGATGGTGACGAATGTGCGCTCACTCATCGCGAAGTCTCCTCTGCGTCGTGTCCGGCCGGCACGGCCGTACCGACCCGCGGTTCGGGGCGCACGTAGATGGTGTCCGCCTCGACCCGCACGGGGTAGGTGGGTTGGCAACGGTCCTGGCTCTCTTCGTATCCCGTCTCGAGGTCGAACTGCCACTGGTGGCCCGGGCAGATGACCTTGCCGTGCAGCAGCGTGCCCTTGAACAGGGACCGGTCCTGGTGCACGCAGACGTCGTGGAAGGCGTACACCCGGTCCGCCGCCTGGAACAGCGCGACGGGCACGCCGTCGAGTTCGACGCGGAGTTTGCGTCGACGGGCGAGGTCGGCGGTCGTCGCCACCGCGATCCAGTCAGCGGTCATGGGGTGTCCTTTCGAAGCGATTCCGGTGCGCTTACGTGCGCTCGGGGCACGTAAGCGCACCGAAATCGCAGGGAGGGGCGGGGTTCAGACGGTTGCGGCCTCGAGTTCGGGCGCGACGTAGGTGTCGTAGAGACCCTTGGTGTACGAGAAGCGCATCTCCGCGCCCCAGCGCACCATCTGCAGGCAGCGCTGCTGCAGCTGCGGGGTGTCGGCGTGGTCGAGCACGATCTGGTAGCCGCGTTCACCGTGCACCACATCGGAGGTGATGTGCAGGTCGAAGAACTCGATCTCGTCCTCGGTGAACTTGTACACCTCGCGCAGCGGCACGATCTGCTTGGTGTAGATGCTGGGCACCTGCGATTCCAGGCCCACCACCAGCGCGGCGGTGGCCACGACGAAATGCTCGCGCTGCGATACCGCGTAGCACCAGGACTGCAGGCCCCGGGTGATCGCATTCATGTTGTCGGGATCCTCGATGCGCTCGCGGGTGGTGCCGCACGCCTCGCCGAACTTGATGAGCAAGTCGGTGTGCCGGATGTCGGCCAACTCCTCCTCGTACATGTTCTGCAGGGTGAAGTCCTTGGCCCCGGTGAACTGGTCGGGGGTGTTGGCGTAGATGTTGGCCAAGTAGTCGGCGAACGGTCCGACGTAGTGGTAATGGTTCTCGGCCCACCGGGCGAAGTGGTGGCGCTGCAGCCGGCCGTCGGCCCACGCCTTGGAGAATGAGGCATTCTTGGCCTCGCGGCCCTTGATCGCATTCTCGAGTTCGGCGCGAAACTCGTCGCGCCCGAGGAGTTCGGTCATCGGATTGTCCCTTCTGGGTGAGAGAGGCCTCCGCCACACCGCGGAGAGTGATCGGATCTGACGGCGGAGATAGAACGGAATAAGTACGAAACTGACTCTGCGGCAACCAGATTAATGTCGACCCTGGCTGCGGGCGATGGACAAAACCACTGCCGATCCGCCCGCGTCGGGGTCAAGGTGCACAGCCGGTCACCGCCGTGCGACGGCGGCGGTGAGGGCGTCGAACTCGGCCAGGATCGCCGCGCCGACGGCCTTGTCCTGTTCGCCGTTGCCGCCACTGATGCCCACACCGCCGACGATCTGACCGTCGAAGACCAGCGGGAACCCTCCGACGAAGATGGCGAATTTGCCCGGCAGCATATGGCTGATCCCGAACGCCTCGTTGCCGGGCAGCGCGGGTCCGTTGGGCGGCTCGTTGAACAGATGGGTCGCACGTTCGTGCCCGGCGGCGGTGAACGCCTTCGCGATGGCGATGTCGACCCCCGTCAACCGCGCACCCGGAAGCCGGTGCAGCGCAAGGACATTGCCGCCGTCGTCGCAGACACACAGCGTCTGCTTGACGCCGATCTCCTCGGCCTTGGCACGTCCGGCCGCCAGCAAGGGCAGTGCGTCGTCGAGTGTGATCCGGTGGATCTGGTGCATAGTCGTCTCACTTTCTGGGGCCCCGCGACCCCTGCCGATCGCCGGTTGGGCCGACCGTGTGCCATGTCTACCGCTCCGCCGTTCGCGGCGACATGGTCAAGATGACCTGCGGCGCCTGTCGCGTACGGTTAAAGTGCACATGGTTTGAGTGCACGGAGTTCCTGTACTCCGTAGAGAACGCACACTTCGAGGGCGGGACGACCCGATGACGCGAACACATACCGACGGCGGCCGCATGACGGCACGCGGACTCCTGGACGAGTCACTGATGTTCGGCGCCAGGGTGGTATCCGGCGAGGACCTTCTCGACGTCGAGCTCAACTGGGTTCTTCCACTCAACGAGGTTCTCTCCCAACCTGATTCACTCGACGCCGTCGCCGTCTACACACGCCCTGAAGCCCTGGTGGGCAGCGGCGGGACGTTGTCGGCGCTGATCGCGCGCGGCGCCACCACACTGCTGGTCGACGGGGCCGTGCCCGCCGACCTCGTCCGCACGGGGCTGCCCCCGCGGCTGGTCGTCATCGAACTGGCCGTCCCCGTGGGTTTCGCCGCCCTCAACCGCCTGCTGGCCGAGCGGGCGCTCAGCCAGGAAGTGCACGTCATGCGCTACTCCACGCACGTACACAGCTCGCTGGCGGGGCTGTTCCACCGGGGCGCGGGCCTGCAGACGCTCATCCGCGAGGTGTCCAATCTGGCGCGCAATCCCGCACTGGCCCTGGATGCGCGCGGGGCCGTGGTGGCCTTCCACGGACTGACGGCCGAGTCGATGCCGCCGCTGGCCGACCCGGTGTGCCAGCTGCTGGCCACCGATCTGCCGGCCGCGGCCCGACGCCCGGGCGCGCACGACACCAGGGTGGCGCAGGTCACCGGTCCGCACGGCAGCCCATGGACGTGTGTGGCCAGCGCCATCCGGTTGGGCAAGACCTTCGAGGGCTGGGTGGTGATACTGGTGCCCGGCGCCGAGCCCGGCGACCACGACCTGGCCAGGCATTCGGTGCTCACCGAGCAGGCGACCGCGATCGTCGGTTCGGAGATGTTGCGGCAGCGCAGCGTCGACGAGGCCGAGGAGCGCGCTCGCGGCGACTTCGTCCAGGCTCTCGTGCACGGCAGTTTCGCCAGCGAACACGATATGCGGGCCCGTGCCGAACACCACGACATCGAGCTGGACGCCCGGTTCGGGGTGTTCGTGGCGCCGGGACTGCTGCCCCGCGGCGTCGACAACCCCGCCGCGAGTATGGTCCGCCTCGCCCGCTACGCCGCGGGGGTGGCTCCCCATCCGTCCGTTCACGCCTACGTCACCGTCATCGGGGACGTGCTGGTGGTGGTCCGCACGCTGCGTTCGGAGCAGGAGAGCGCGATGGCCGAGGAGATGGCCGAGTACGCCGACGCGATGTCGGTCGAGATCGCCCGGCGGCGCGGCGGGCTGGCCCCGGTCGCCTACGGACGCGCGGCCCACGGGGCCGGGCAGGTGCGGGAGAGCTACCGCGAGGCCCGCGTCGCACTCGGCATCGCCCGCCGGCTCCGCCGGGTGGGTGCCACCTCGTATCAGGAACTGCGCAGCTTCACCGTGCTCAACGCCGTGGCCGACGCCGATTCCGGCCGCCAGCTGGTGCGCGAGGTCCTTGGGCCGTTGCGGTCGGCTCCGGATCTGCTGGAGACACTGGCCGCCTACCTCGGCGAGGGGGGAAACGTCAACGCCACCGCGCGAGTGCTCAACGTCCACCGCAACACGATGCTGGCGAAGCTGGACCGGATCTCACGCACCCTCGGCATGGACATCAAGGTCGCCGACAACCAGTTCACCGCGTGGCTGGCGATCCGGCTCGACCTGCTCGGCGACGTGCACTCCGCGGTGGATCGCGAAGCCAGTTTCCGCTGAGGTCAGCGCACCGGCTGCGGGTCGGGTCCGACGAAGGACCCGGCCAGGCCGAACGCCACGATCACGGCCGACACGACGAACACCGTCGGATAGGTGGCGAACTCCAGCGCGACACCGACCCAGGCCGCACCGATCGCCGAACCGCCGAACCTGATCAGGTTGAACAGACCCAGTCCGGTGCCTGCCTCCCCCGCGGGTGAGCGCGTCGCGCCGGTGGCCGCGGGCGTCTGCACCAGGGCCACACCGACGCCGGTGCCGACGAGCACGGGGATCAGCACACCCAGCGGCGCCGCCAGCGCGACGGCAGCGGTGAGCGCGGCCTGCGCGACCATCAGCACCGTAAGACCCGTGCGCATCACCAGCCGCGGTCCGACCGGATCCAGCCACCGCCCGACCAGCGGCGCGAGCACCGCCATCGTGGCGGGTACCGCGAACAGGATCAGCCCGGCGGCCGAGATCGACACCGACTGCCCGACCAGGTAGAGCGGTACGGCCAACAGGGTCGCGCCCAGGCAGAACATCTGCGCGAAGGCGGCCAGTGCGCTGCGGGCGAAGCGCGACTCGGCGACGAGGCGGACGTCGACGAACGGTTCGGCGACCCGCATGCAGTGCCACACGAACCACGCCAACGTCACCGCCGCCGCGCCGACGCACCCCACGGCCAGCCACACCACGCCACCCGGCTGCGGCAGCAGCGCGACCCCCAGCATCAGCAGCGCCGAACCGAGCGTCAGCGCGGCGGCGCCGGCGAGGTCGAAGGAGATCCGCGTGCCGGGATAGCGGGGCACGTAGCGCAGCGTGCCGGCGAGGCCGATCAGCGCCACCGGCACCAGCGGGACGAACACCCAGCGCCACCCCCAGGCATCGGCGACCACGCCGCCCAGCGTCGGTCCGATCGCCTGACCGAGCCCGTTGACCGATGCCCACGCGCCGACCGCCCTGCCGCGCCGGTCACCCGAGAACATCCAGGTGAGCAGCCCCATCACGGGTGGGGCCAGGGCGGCCACGGCCAGTCCGCCCAGTGAGCGCCACGCGACGAGCAGCGGCAGCGTCGGCGCCGTCGCGGCGCCCACGGCACAGATTGCGGTCCCGATCAGCGCCGCGCAGTACACCCGGCGGCGGCCGAACCGGTCGCCGAACCAGCCGGCCAGCGGCACGGTCGCCGCGAAACACACCAGGAAACCGACCACCACGAAGATGCCGCTGCCCAGCGGGGCGTCGAAGTCGTCCAGGATGGCCCCCAGCGGCACGTTCACGATGTTGTTGCTGACGGTGCCGACCAGGGTCCCCGCCAACAGCGCCGCCAGCCCCAACGGGGTACCGGTGTCGACGCCGGGCGCGGGCGATCGTGTTGTGGTCGAAGGTCTTTCGGTCATCGCTGCGCTGCTGTCCCGCCTGTCTACCCGAATGGTCCCCGCGATACGGCAACCGGACCGCCGAGGGTCGTGGGCTCCACTCTGTCACCGCCGGGGGGCCGTCCGTGCGCCTACGCCCCGTGATCGTGCACACCGGCCGGCGCGCGGTGTGGACAACATGCCCAGCCGGCAACCGTTGTGAACGTGGGGTAAGCGCGTCATCCCCGGCCGATTGTTACGCGAAAGATACAGCGGGACATGCCACCGACAAGATGCGAGCATACTGCACACACAGAGGCTGTCTCGGCTGTGCACTGTTGTCGTTGACCCAGCTCACGACCGCGCCGAACATTCCTGCAACGCACTGCGCAGCCCAGAGCAGTGGTAACGAAGGGTCCCCCATGGACACACATCTCGGCGCGGCTCATTGGATCTACCTAGCCGGCATCGTCGTCATTCTCATCACCATGGCACTGCGCAAGAACATCGTGGTGCCTGCGGTCACCGCCACCATGCTGACCGCATGGGCGTTCTCGGGCAGCCTGATCACCGGGCTGTCGTCCATCTTCAACGCCAGCCTGGTCGCCGCCAAGGAGTTGTTCAACATCTTCCTGATCATCGCCGTCGTCACGGCGATGCTCGGGGCGCTGCGGGAGATGGGCGCCGACCGGATGATGGTGACGCCGTTCCGGCGGGTGATGCGCGCGGGGACCAGCAGCTTCATCATCCTCGCGATCGTGACGTACGTGATCTCGCTGTTCTTCTGGCCCACACCCGCGGTGCCCCTGGTGGGAGCGGTGCTCATCCCCGTGGCCATCCGGGCGGGTCTCTCGCCGCTGTCGGTGGGCATGGTTATCGCCATCGCGGGTCAGGGGATGGCGCTGTCCTCGGACTACATCATCAAGGTCGCACCCGGGATCTCGGCGAAGGCCGCCGGGGTAGACGCCGATTCGGTCGCCGACAAGGCGCTGGTGCTGTCGCTCATCGTCGGGTTGACGGCCCTGCTCATCACCTACGTGATGCAGCGCCGCACCTGGCGCGCGCCGTCCCCGGAACTGTTGGCCGAATGGGAGGACGAGGCCGGACGCTCACCGGCGCCCGGTGACAGCGGCCTGCGCGGTGAGCTGAACACCGGTGACCCCGCGCCCGCACCGTCGCCGCGCCCGGGCGGGGTCGATTCGGACAAGTCCGTCGCCGCGCCGACCGCGACCGTGGTGCTGGCCGATCCCGTACAGGATCCGGCGGCGCCACCGAAGATGCGGTGCGCCAAGGTTTTCGCTGTGCTGGTACCGCTGATCTATCTCGTCTTCATCGTGTACCTGATGCTGGGCAAGTTCACCAGCCTGGTGCCGCCGCTCAAAGGCGGTGACGCCGCGGCGATCGTCGGGGGGATCGCGGCGCTGATTCTGTTCGTCGCGTCCGCGGCCAACGACAAGCGCAACTTTCTGGAGACGTCCTCGCAGCATGTCGTCGACGGTTTGGTGTTCGCCTTCAAGGCCATGGGTGTGGTGCTGCCGATCGCCGGCTTCTTCTTCATCGGCAACGGCGACTTCTCGGCGGCGATACTCGGCCTTCCCGAGGGCGTGCAGGGACCGGCGTTCCTCTTCGATCTCATCAACGCCGGGCAGTCGCATCTGTCGCCGAACCCGTTCATCACCGCCTTCGCGGTCCTGCTGGTCGGCCTGATCGCCGGGCTGGAAGGGTCCGGATTCAGTGGCCTGCCCCTCACCGGCTCGCTGGCCGGGGCGCTGGGCCCGGCGGTGAACATGGATCCCGCGACACTGGCGGCGATCGGTCAGATGGGCAATATCTGGTCCGGCGGCGGGACGCTGGTCGCGTGGTCTTCGCTGATCGCGGTGGCCGGGTTCGCCAGGGTTCCGGTGCTGACGCTGGCCCGTAAGTGCTTCCTGCCGGTCATGGCGGGCCTGGTGCTGTCCACCGTGTTCGCGATCCTGGTCTTCTGATCGATACGTGGAAAGCATTGCAAAACAGCCGCTTTCATACCTCAGGAAGATCCGTCACACATCGGAAGCCGATATGGGTGGTTGCGCTGTCCTGCGACTGCGGGGACCGGGCGGCGGGACGGTAGCGGTGGCAGTACTCGGGTGCACAAAGATGTGAACCACCCTTGAGCGTCTGGTTGACCGTGGGATCGGCGGACGGCGGCGGCGGGGGGCAGCACGCCCCCTGAGCGCCGGGCCGGTGGTGTGCCGAGAATCGGGTCGTCGTCCACTCCCACACGTTGCCGATCATGTCCAGCAGTCCGAACCCGTTGGCTGGGAACGTCCCGACCGGCGAGGTGCCGGCCCAGCCCAGCGCACCGTCGTTGCGGTAGGGGAAGCGGCCCTGCCAGGTGTTGGCCATCAGCCGGCCGCCCGGCGCCGCCTCGTCCCCCCACGCGTAGGTGGTGTCCGCGCCGGCCCGCGCGGCGTACTCCCACTCCGCCTCGGTGGGCAACCGTCGGCCGGCCCAGCGCGCGTACTCCGCGGCGTCCGGGAAGGCCACCTGCACCACCGGATGGTCGGGGCGATCCCGCCACGACGTCTCCGGGCCGAACGGATGGCGCCAGCAGGCCCCCGGCGCCCAGTCCCACCACTGCCGCCAGTCCCGCAGGTCCACCGGCCCGGCGGTCGCACGGAACACCAGCGCACCGGGCACCAGATCAGCCGGTGCCACCCCGGGGTAGAGCGCCGGGTCCAGCGGTCGTTCGGCGACGGTGACGTATCCGGTGTCGGCGACGAACTCGGCGAACTGCGCATTGGTGACCGGGTGCTTCTCGACGGCCACGGCGGCGACGGCGACGGTGTGCACCGGCGCCTCCTCCGGGTAGAAGGCCGTCGAACCCATGCGAAACCGGCCGCCCGGCAGGTCGACGAGGTCGGTGAGCATGGCTCTCAGGGTAGGAGGACGTCGAGGCCCCGCCGCACCCCGTCCCCGCCGCGTCGCACGCCCCCGTTATGCCCGGTGTTTCGACGTGGCGGGCGAGGGCGGATGCCCGGGGCCGGTGCGGAGGCGGGTGTTCCGGCGGGGCGCGATCGTCAATCCTTCGAAAATGCCAGGGCCAGCTCGGTTTCCAGGTCCAAATAGGGCGCTCCGGACAGGTCGACGGTGACCTGGGCGATGGTGCCGCCGGTGAAGGCGAACGGCGCCTTGTAGACGCTGGACACCGCCGACCCGGCGTTGCGGCCCACGCTGATGGTGGCGCCGGCCAGCCCGAACGTGCCCGGGTGGGCCTTGACGTCCGGCAGCGTCGCGACGGCCTCGCCGTCGATGAACAACGTCACCTCCCCCAGCGGGGTGTGGCTGTTCTCGACGGTGCCCGTGCGCGCGTAGGCGGCTCCGAGGATGTGCCTGCCCACCGGGACGGCGCCGGGTGAGGACACCCGCTGCTCGTGCTCGCCCAGGAAGTTGTACACGTAGTGCAGCCGCCCGTCCTGGATGAACAGGACGTGTCCGCCGTGCGCACCGCCCTGCTTGAACAGCACGCCCTCGGCGCCGGTGCTGTCGACGGCGACCTCGGCGAGCACCGCCAGCGACTGCCCGCGCGGCTCGGCGGCCGCCCCCATCCCCACCTCCGCGGTGTTCGGGTAGTACACGTAGCTCGTGCGCGTTCCCACCAGATAGGGCCGCCACCGCATCATGGTCTCAAGAATGTTGAGATCTGCCAGTGGTAGCCCGTTGTACCTATCGGCCTCGGAGAACCACAACGCCTTGAGTTCCTCGAGTTTCTCCGGGTGTTCGGCAGCCAGGTCATGACACTGGCTGCGATCGGACTCGATGCGGAACAGTTCCCAGCGGTCGGCGTCGAAGTTCGACCAGCCGGCCGGCGACGCGGCATGAATCGTGTTGGCGAACCAGCCCCTGTGCCAGATGCCGCGCGTGCCCAGCATGGCGTAGAACTGGGTCTCCTTTCCGGTGGGTGCGTCCGGATCGACCAGCGCCGCAGTGAAACTCACCCCGTCGAGGGGTTTCTGCGCAATGCCACGGACGGTGGCCGGCGGGGTGATGTGGAGCAGGTCGTACACGGTCGGCGTGAGGTCGCAGACGTTGACGTAGTTGTCCCGCACCTCGCCGTGCGCCGCGATGCCGGCGGGCCAGGAAATGATTGCGGCGTCGGCGATTCCGCCTTCATGCGAGGCGTACCGCTTGAACAACTTGTAGGGCGTGTTGAAGGCCATCGCCCAGCCGATGGGGTAGTGCGGGTAGGTGTCCGGGCCGCCCAGCCGGTCGAAGAACTTCAGGCTCTCTTCGGTGGTGTCGATGTAGCCGTTGAAGAACTTGGTCTCGTTGACCGACCCGTTCGGACCGCCCTCCCCGCTGGCGCCGTTGTCGGAGATCACCACCACGATGGTGTTGTCCAGCTGCCCGGTCTCCTCGAGATAGTCCAGAATGCGGCCGATTTGGGCGTCGGTGTAGGACAGGAAGCCGGCGAACACCTCGGCCATGCGACTGAACAGCCGCTTCTCGTCTTCGCTGAGGGAGTCCCACGGCCGCACCGTGTCCTGGGGCGGCCAGGGCTCGCCGTTGGGACCTGTGACATCGAGATACGGGTTCACCGGCGATAATTCGGTGTCTGGGGGCACGATACCGAGACGTTTCTGGTTCTCCAGCACGATCTCGCGGTAGCGTTCGTAACCCATGTCGAACCGGCCCGAGTACTTGTGGATCCACTCGGCGAACACGTGGTGGGGTGCGTGTCCGGCGCCGGGGCACAGGTAGGTGAACCACGGCTTGTCGGGTGCGATGACCTTCGCATCCCGGATGAACTCGATTGTCCTGTCCGCCAGGTCCTTCGACAGGTGATAGCCGTCCTCGGGGGTGGCCGGCGGCGCAACCGGGTGGTTGTCGTACACCAGGTCGGGGTACCACTGGTCTGTTTCACCGCCGAGGAAACCGTAGAAGCGCTCGAACCCGCGCGACAACGGCCAATGCCGTTTGGAGGCTGCCAGGTTGGCCTCCTCGAGCGGTGTCAGGTGCCATTTGCCGACGCAGTAGGTGTTGTAGCCGTGTTCGGCGAGCACTTCCGAGAGCAGGGCGGTGTCGAAGGGAATCCGTCCGTTGCAGTTCGGGAATCCGTCGGTGAACTCCTCGATGGTGGCCATCCCGACGGTGGTGGCGTTGCGTCCCGTCAGCAGCGAGGCTCGGGTGGGCGAGCACAGCGCGGTGGTGTGGAACTGCGACAGCCGGACACCCCGTTCGGCGATGCGGCTCATCGCCGGCATGTCGACCAGACCCCCGAAGCAGTCCCACGTGGCGATGCCCGTGTCATCCCAGACCAGATACAGCACATTCGGCGCTTCTTCGGACGCTGTGGGCGCGGCGTACGGACCCCAGTCCGGCTCCGAATCCCGGATGTCGAGTTCGATCTTGCCCCTGAATTCCGTAGCCATGGCCGACCTTTCCCGGGCGATCACGCGAACACCTTTTCGCCCGGACATTACACCGGCGAACCCGCCGCCGATCCGGAAATCGGGGCGGCGACCCGGGCTCGGACGGGCCGCGGCCCCGACCGTGCTCATCGCAGCGGAACCACGTCCCCCACCCGGTAGAGCCGCCAATCCGGCTGACTGTCACCGTCGTTGGGCACCTCCAATTCCAGTGACGCCACATCCGAACCGGTCTCGTACAACGTCGGGTATCGCATGTTCAGCGCGTCGGAGACACCGCGCCCGGTGTTGGGCACCGACAGCAGGTAGCGGATACCGTGCGCCACCGGGTCGTTGAGCAGTTTGGTGAAATCCGGATCCGACGGCACCACGAACGTCTTGGGTTTCTCCGACGCGGCGACCACCGCGAACCCGTAGACGGTGTCGGTGATGACGGAACTCTCCGGCAGGTCCAGGCTGTCCAGGTACTGCGCGATCTCCCGTTCGGTGGAGAACGTGGCGGCGATGCGCCGCTCCACGGCCTTTCGCGGATCGACACTGTCGGGATCGGGCCGCAACACCGCACCCAGCGCGTACTCCTGCGGGGCGTAATGGGGCAGGCTCATCCCCCACCCGGCCACCGGGACGCCGACGGCGAACGCCAGGGCGACGGCCGGGTAGGCGGCCCGGACGGACCGGGTGCCACCGGATGCATCCACGTCCGGTGCGTAGCGGCCGCGCCGCTTCGGAGCGGAGGGCACGCCGTCCGGCACCGCCAGCATCGCCAGGGTGGCGGCCAACGGAATCGCCACGATGTAGAACCGCAGGAACGGGAACGTCCCGCCGGTGGCGTAGGCGTAGGCCTGGAACGCGAGCACCGCTCCGTACATCACCACCGGCACGACCAGGACAGCCCAGCTGGGCCGGCGCCACCGCAGATAGCCGGCCCACACGGCGATCGGGACCAGCGTCGGCGCCAGCAGCGCAATACAGACAGCGGCGAAGGCCAGCCCGGCGCCGAAGCTCTCGACCTGGGTGCCGCCGGATTGTTCGAGGATGGCGGCGTTGCCGTACTGGGAGGTGAACTGGGCGAACGCGTCGCCCGTGATCAACCAGCTGGCGACCGCCCACCCGATGAAGGCGGCGAAGCCCGGTCCGCTGACGAGCAGCAGATCCAGCGCCGCACGGTGGATACGGGGGGCGCTGCGGGCGCGCCGGAACGTGGTGACGGCGACCACGACGCCGGCGGTGGCGATCAGGCCGACGGCGTCGTAGCGGGTCAGATAGGCCATGGCCATCGCGATCCCGCCGGCCACCACGAGATGGTGCACATCGTCGTCGGCGATCCACATGATCAGGCGGCGCACCGCCCAGGTCACGAAGAAGATGAACGGCGCTTCGCTCATCCCGTTGCTGCCGTAGAAGACGATCATCGGGTTGACCGCGAACAGCGCCGTGATGGCGACCGTGTACGGACGCGGCAGCCCGCGGTCGGTACCGATCGACATGATCTGCACGACCGCGGCGGCCATGAACGATGCCGACATGATGGATCCGGCGAATGCGCGTGCGGTGAGGTCCGGGAACAGCGGGCTCAACAGGACGGCGGGCAACTCCACCATCGCGGTCAACGGGGTGAAGATAAAGCCGATGGCCGCCAGATGAGGGTCCCTGCTGAAGATCACGCTCTGCGCGGCCTGCACCCGTGACAGCGCATCTCCGAGGATGTACCCGTGGCGCACCTGCAGCCAGTATCCGACCGCCAGGTACACCGCGAAGGTGAGCGCGAAGGTCACCTGCTTGCACCGACGGCCGGTCATGACGACGATCCGGTGTCGGCGTCCGGACGGGCCGCCAAACCGTGAAAGGTCTTCTCCCAGTAGGACGGATTGCGGATCAGCTGATAGAGACCCTTCGCGGCGGCCACGCTCATCATCAGCCAGAATGCGGGCACCGTCAGGGCGGGCACCAACAGGTCCGAACGGTCGTCCTCGCGCAGCGCGATCAAATTCATGTAGATGGTGGCGAAGTTGCCGAACACGAGGGCGACAAGCGCGGGGAAATAGATGTACCAGGGGAATACCGCACCGACAACCGCCGGCTGGCCCAGGAACCACAGCACGGTGATCAGCCAGAACACCAGGTTGAGCACCGCGATGATCGGGGTGCCCGCCAGCACCGCGTTGAACCGAAGAAAGCTGCGCAGCCCCAGGGTGCGATAGAGCTTCACCGGCTCGCGGATGTGGACCAGCCAGGTCTGCAGATATCCCTTGTACCAGCGCGAGCGTTGCCGCACCCAGTTGATGGGATCGCTGTTGGCCTCCTCCAGTGTCGTGGAATCGATGACCGCGGTGCGGTAACCCGACGCGTGGATGCGCAAGCCGAGGTCGGCGTCCTCGGTGACGTTGAACGGATCCCACGAACCGATCTCCTCGAGCACCTCGCGCCGCAGGTGATTCGACGTGCCCCCCAACGGGATCGGCGAGGCGGTGGCCATCATCCCCGGCAGCAGGTAGCCGAACCACAGACCGTACTCGGCGGTGAACCATCCGGTCAGCAGGTTCTGGTGTCCGTTGTGGTAGACCAGTTTGGCCTGCACACACGCGACGTCGTCGGGCAGCTCCCGAAAAGCCTCCGCCACCCTGCGCAGTTGCAGCGGCTCCGGCAGGTCCTCCGCGTCGAAGATCGTGATGATCTCACCGGTCGCAAAGTGCAGACCGTAGTTGCACGCCTTGGGTTTCGTGCGCGGCTCGGCCGGCGGGACGAGCACGATGGTGATCATGTCCGATTCCGCACACGTGCGGGCGGCGGCGATCGTCACGTCGTCGTCGGCCTCGAGCAGCAGCAGCACCTGCAGTTTGGCGCGGGGGTACTCCAGTGCCGCCATCGCGCCGATCAGGTCAGCCACCACTTCGGGCTCGTTGTAGGCGGGCACCAGGATGCTGTAGCGCGGCAGGTCGGGGTCCGGGATCGCGCGGGCCTGCTCGTCGCTGATCATGATGGGGCGTGCGGCCAGCCCCTCCTTGAATATCAGCACCCGGTCGAGCATCGTCAGCACGTAGGCGCCGGTGCACAGGCCGATCAGGGTGATCGCGGTGGCCAGCGGCTGCCAGACCGCCAGGCCGGCCACCACGAGCAACAACGCCCACAACACCGTGCGCTGCCATGCGACCACCGCGGTCGACGCGGACCGCACCGGGACTTCCTCGCGCAACCCGTTGATCGCGTGGTGTAGCGCGAACTCACGGTCCTCGGGGGTGGCGGTGTCCGGGCAGAGGGCCGACTCGGCCGCGCCCGGTGATTCCGGCGACGGCTCTGTCACCGTCACGGCCGGACTCCGAGCGGCTCGAGTTCACTGCGTACCAGTGCCCTGCCGAACTCGACGAGCAACTGGTCGTCCTTGGTGTTGGGGTCGGCGTCGTCGGTCGCCGAGTTCCCCCGGAACAGCACGGTGAACATCGAGTTCAGCGTCGGCAACATCCCTCCTGTCGGCTGGGGGAAGGGCGCGTCGTCCTCGTGGTTGTCGACGGCGATCACCAGCATCCGTTGCGCGGTATCGCCGTTGGACCATTTCCACTGCAGGGCATCCCAAGTGACCAGCAGGCGGTCGTCCACCGCGGAGAACAGATCCGCCTCGACTCCGTAGCCCAGATCGACGGGGCGCAGTGCACTCAACCGGATTCCCTCGACGCGGTAGAGCACCCGCGCCGGATACACGTTGAACGAGAATGGCCGGTGCGTCGTCGTCGTGTCGACGACCAGCGTGCGGGGCCGCGCGAACTTGTCGAATCGGGGGTCACCGGTGTCAGCGACCATCTTCTGCCGGACCAGGGTGGCATCAGCGCCGAAAAGCCTACTGACCCAGGTGTACTCGTCGATGGTTGCGGAGTGCCACCCCGGCGGGGCCTGCTGCGCGCCATTGAGCCGCAACCCGTCGACGTAGCGGGTCGGGGTGAAACCGGGATCGGGCAGCCGGACGAACGACAGGGCGACGGCGACAACGAGCACCACCGGAAGCGCGGCCCAGACCTGTTTGGCGGCAAGCGGTTCCACCTGCCGGTTCAGCAGGCGTTTGGGTTCACCACGGCGTACGTGCAGGAACATGCCCGTCCCGACCAGGCAGATCGCCATGAGCGCGGGGACCGCCTGGTAGACGATCAGGGGCGCATCCGGCAGGTAGTGCGCCATCAGCGCCAGTACCACTATGCCGACGACCCAGACGATCGCGGAGCCGATCACTCCGCGCCTGGGGACCCTGCCGACCGCGATACCCACGGCCACACCGGCGACGACGATCGTCCCCGTGCCCGCGGCGAACGCCGTACCGCCGAGCAGGATCACGATGATGTAGTACGGCAGCGGGAACACCATCGACAGCAGCGCCCATACCCACGCGAAACGGATCACCGGGCGCAAGCCGAACAGCAGGATGCTCGCGCTGAGCACGAACACCCACAGCGCGACCAGGTCCAGGCGCAACAGGTAGTAGTAGAGCGCATAGCGCTGCAGCAGCACCGCGTGCAGCAGCAGGGCCAGAACCTGACCCATGACCCCGACGATCATGTCGGTCTGGCGGTCGTGGATCGGCAGCTCCGTGCGGTGACGCCGCGCCACGCCCACGGCGGCCAGCGCCGCCGCCACCGGAACCACCAACACGTAGCCGATCAAGGATCCGGCGAGGGTGGATTCGACGACGCTGCGTATCGTCGCCCGGAAGGCGACGACGGTGAGCACCGCGATGTAGCCCCACCGCAGGATGAGCCGGTACGCCGGATGCAGCGAGTACAGCCACGTCAGCGGTGCTGCGCCCGCGGTGGTGGTCATCTCACCCGCCTGGACGGCGCCGTGTGCCCCGCAGGATCCAGGCCGCGCCGATCGCGACAGCACCCAGCAACGCACCTCCGAACCACCACAGCAGCGTGGTGTTCGTCTGGTCGTCGTCCACCGGAACGGGGACCGTCACGTCGGGTGCTGCCACCGTGACGGGGTCACGCCCTGCGACCGAGAGCAGGGCCACGCCGTCGACGATCGACCATCGGCGTTCGTCGGCGCTCAGCCACGTGAGCAGTTCGTCCAGCTGGGCCGGGGCGCCGTTGGACGTCGCGACCAACAGCGTCCGCCGCCCGTCGTACACCGTCTGCAATGAGCCGAACCGCAGGTCGGGATACAGGGTCAGGGTGGTGGCGTTGCCGTTGTCGTCGACCACGTCGAGAGTGGTGGGCACCGTCTCGGGAGCCAGCACGGGCAGCCGGATGTCCAGATCGGCCCATGCGCGCGGGGAGATGAGCACCGCGGGGTTGGGTGAGTCGATGGCAACGGCCAACGGCACCACCGCCGTGTCGATCGGCAGTGCGCTCAGCCGCTGCAGGCCGGTCATGATCGCGACGGCGCGCACGGTGTCGGCGTAGATGTCATCGCCGATGCCGATCTGCACCCTGGGCATCAGCGCCTGCGGCAACGACTGGAAGCCCGCGGGCACCGGCGGATGAGCGGCGCTGGTCTGCACGACGCTCTCCCCGTCGATGGTCAGGGTGATGGGCTGGAACTCCCCGCACCGTCCGGTGTTCCCGGAGATGTTGAGCTGCACCGCCACTCCGGTGTAGCGATGCAGCAGTCGGTCCGGCACGTCGATCCACCGGTTGATGACGCCGCCGGCATCCGCGGGCCATCGGTCGATCGTCTCGGCGCCGATCGTCGCCACCAGCTGCGCGCCGATGTCGCGGGGCAGCGGGGTGTAGGAACCCTGCAGATGCATCCGCACCCCGTGGACCGATCGGCCCAGCCGGGTCTGGTCCAGTCCGATGACGACCTGGGGGCTCAGTGCCGTCGCATTCACCCCCGGCTGGCCCAGCTGCCGCAGCGTGGTGACGTTGCCGGGCAGTTGCGGGGTGGATTTCAGCGGCCCGACCACGGCCCGGGAGGTCAGCGCGTACCGCGACACGTTGCTGGTGACCAGCCGAGTCTGGTTGTTCAGGTCGTTCGCCGGTCCCGCGATGAGCAATGCGGGAATCCCCGGGCCGTCACCGTAGAGCGACACCGCGCTGTCCGGGCCCTCGGAGATGATGATGTGACGTTCCAGGGCCGGGGAGTTGCCGGGCGGCGGCACGGCGGGGTCGGCGGTGGGTACGACCTCGATCCGCGGATACTGCTTGCCGTAGTGCGCGGCGACCGCGGTGGCGAGCTGCACCGCGGCGTCGGATTCGATCTGCGACGGCTCCCGGTCCAGGTAGATGGTCAACTTGCGCAATACCGGCGGCAGGAAGTCGGCGACCGCCGCGGGCGGGAGTTCGACGCCGGCGAACGACACCGTCGCATCGGTCAGGCGCAGCGGATTGGTCGGATCGAGGCAATACCCCTCGTCGGGCATCAGGTAGCTGCGCAGCAAGACTGTCACGGCATTGTCCTCGACGCGGGCACCCGCCAGCGGGATCACCAGGGGCGCCGGACCACCCGGTGGCACGTCGACCCGCGCGATCACCCGATCGTCCTGCGAGACCGTCACCGTGGCCGTGCGCACATTCACCGGGAGTTGCGCGAACACGTTCAAAGTGGACGGAACCATCCCCGCCGGGACGGGGACGGTGAGCGTGGCAACGCCGACCTGGCCGTAGAACGCGAGGTCAGGATCCATACCGAGGAGATTCAGCGACAATGTCGGCGATTCGGCGCCAACGGGTTGCCCTTCGGGCTGTGCGTTCGCCGGCACCGCCGACAGTAACGTCAGTAAGCCCACAGCAACGAAGGCGGACAACCGCGTAGCGAGGTGTTTGCGCAGTTCCATCGCTGTTTAGCGTAGGCAGGATTGCTCGCTGGCAAATGCCAAGAAACCGAAATGTGATGACTGTGACAGCCCCGACGACAAAAGCCCCCGCCGAAGCGGGGGCTTTGTCGTCATGCTCGCCGATCTAGCGGGCCTTCTCCAGGATCTCGACCAGACGCCAGCGCTTGGTCGCCGACAGGGGGCGGGTCTCCATGAGCGAGACGCGGTCACCGATACCGGCGATCCCGTCCTCGTCGTGCGCCTTGACCTTCTTCGTGGTCCGGATGATCTTGCCGTAGAGGGCGTGCTTCACACGGTCCTCGAGCTCGACCACGATGGTCTTCTCCATCTTGTCCGACACGACGTAACCGATGGCGGTCTTACGTCGGCCGCGCGGCTTCTCGGTGCGCGGCGTCTTCTTGGGGCCCTTCTCCCCCGACTTCGGGGTACCGGCCGTTGTTGTGTTCTCTGCCATTACGATTCCTCACCGGTGGGTCCGGACGCCAGACCCAGTTCACGTTCGCGCAGCACCGTGTACACGCGCGCAATCTCCTGCCGCACCGTGCGGAGCCGACGGTTGTTGGCGAGCTGACCGGTCGCCATCTGGAAGCGCAGGTTGAACAGCTCTTCCTTCGACTCGCGCAACTTGTCCTTCAGCTCGTCGTCGGTCAGCTCGCGCAGTTCGCCCGGCGTCACTCCTACTGCCATCAGAACTGCTCCTCTCGGGTGACGATGCGTGCCTTGATCGGCAGCTTGTGGATGGCGCGGGTCAGGGCCTCCCTGGCGACCTTCTCGTCGGGGTAGCTCAACTCGAACAGGATGCGGCCGGGCTTGACGTTGGCCACCCACCACTCCGGCGAACCCTTACCCGAACCCATGCGGGTCTCGGCGGGCTTCTTGGTCAGCGGGCGGTCCGGGAAGATGTTGATCCACACCTTGCCGCCACGCTTGATGTGCCGGTTGATGGCGATACGAGCGGACTCGATCTGCCGGTTGGTGATGTAGGCATGGCCGAGGGCCTGGATGCCGTAGTCGCCGAAGCTCACCGAGGTGCCGCCACTGGCGATGCCGCGCTGCTCCGGGTGGTGCTGCTTGCGGTGCTTGACCTTGCGGGGGATCAGCATGATTCAGCTCTCCGTGTTCTCTGCGGGCGCCGCCACAGCCGGAGCTTCGGCGGTCACCGGAGTCGGGGACTCGGCAGTCTCTTCGGTGGCCGCACGCCCGGCGTCGGTGCTCGTCGCGGTGGTGCCCGCCGAGCCGCTGCGGCGCGGGCGGGTGCCCGACGGACGCTCGCGGCGCGGACGCTCCGACCCCGCCGAAACAGCGGCGCTCTGCTCGCGCTTGCCACCGACGATGTCGCCCTTGTAGATCCACACCTTCACACCGATGCGACCGAAGGTGGTCTTGGCCTCGTAGAGGCCGTAGTCGATGTCGGCGCGCAGCGTGTGCAGCGGCACGCGACCCTCACGGTAGAACTCCGAACGGCTCATCTCCGCACCGCCGAGACGGCCGGAGCACTGCACCCGGATGCCCTTCACGTTGGGCTGACGCATGGCCGACTGGATGGCCTTGCGCATCGCGCGGCGGAACGCCACGCGGTTGCTCAGCTGCTCCGCCACACCCTGCGCCACCAGCTGCGCCTGGCTCTCGGGGTTCTTCACCTCGAGGATGTTGAGCTGAACCTGCTTGCCGGTCAGCTTCTCCAGGTCGGCACGGATGCGATCGGCCTCGGTGCCGCGGCGACCGATGACGATGCCCGGACGCGCGGTGTGGATATCGACACGGACTCTGTCGCGAGTCCTTTCGATCTCCACATCGGCGATGCCGGCGCGCTCCAGGCCGGTGGCCAGCAGCTTGCGGATGGCGACGTCTTCCTTGACGTAATCCTTGTACTGCTTGTCGGCGTACCACCGCGACTTCCAGTCGGTGGTGATGCCGAGCCGGAAACCGTGGGGATTGATCTTCTGGCCCACTACTCCGAGCCCTCCTTCGCTTCTGCAGAAGCCTTGGTCGTCGTGTCGTCGGCCTTCTTCGGGGTTGCCTTCGCCGCGGCCGCCTTGCTGCCCTGGGCGCGACGCGACCGGGCCGAGGCGGACGAGGAATCCTTGGCGCCGCCCTTGCGGGGCGGACGGCTCTCCACGATCACCGTGATGTGGCTGGTGCGCTTGCGGATCCGGAACGCACGGCCCTGCGCACGCGGACGGATCCGCTTGGCGGTCGGCCCTTCGTCGGCGTACACCGTGGCGACGACCAGAGTGTCGGGGTCCAGGCCCTCGTTGTTCTGCGCGTTGGCCGCGGCGCTGGCGATGACCTTGGCCACCGGCTCGCTGGCGGCCTGCGGCGCCCAGCGCAGGATGTCGAGTGCCTCGGCCACGGACTTGCCGCGCACCAGGTCGATCACTCGGCGCGCCTTGGTCGCCGAGACGCGCACGAAGCGCGCCTTGGCCGTCGCGGAGGGGTATTCAATCGCTGTAGTCATCGGCGCTTCGACTTCCGGTCGTCCTTGATGTGACCCTTGAAGGTCCGCGTCGGGGCGAACTCGCCGAGCTTGTGTCCGACCATCGCCTCGGTGACGAACACCGGGACATGCTTGCGACCGTCATGGACGGCGAAGGTATGGCCGATGAAGTCGGGGATGATGGTCGACCGACGGGACCAGGTCTTGATGACCTGCTTGGTGTTCTTCTCGTTCTGGACGTCGACCTTCTTGAGCAGATGGTCGTCGACGAACGGGCCCTTCTTCAGGCTGCGTGGCATCGCTGCTTACTCCTCGGCTTCTTACCGGTGCTTCTTGCCGGTGCGCCGGCGTCGGACGATGAGCTTGTCGCTCGGCTTGTTGGGCTTGCGGGTGCGACCCTCGGGCTTACCCCACGGGCTGACC
Organism: Actinomycetota bacterium; assembly: GCA_018268465.1. GTDB lineage: Bacteria > Actinomycetota > Actinomycetes > Mycobacteriales > Mycobacteriaceae > Mycobacterium. The sequence goes on along the minus strand of JAFDWN010000017.1, from coordinate 14,143 downwards.
GGGTGACGGCCACCGGAGGTCTTGCCCTCGCCACCGCCGTGCGGGTGGTCGACCGGGTTCATCACGACACCGCGGACCGTGGGGCGCTTGCCCTTCCAGCGCATACGGCCGGCCTTACCCCAGTTGATGTTGGCCTGCTCGGCGTTGCCGACCTCGCCGACGGTGGCGCGGCAGCGCACGTCGACGCGGCGGATCTCACCCGACGGCATACGCAGCGAGGCGTAGGTGCCTTCCTTACCCAGCAGCTGGATCGACGCACCGGCCGAGCGGGCCATCTTGGCTCCGCCGCCGGGACGCAGCTCCACCGCGTGGATCACCGTGCCCGCCGGGATGTTGCGCAGCGGCAGGTTGTTGCCCGGCTTGATGTCGGCGTTGGCGCCCGACTCGACCGTGGCCCCCTGCGCCAACCCCTGCGGCGCGATGATGTAGCGCTTCTCGCCGTCGACGTAGTGCAGCAGCGCGATGTTCGCGGTGCGGTTCGGGTCGTATTCGATGTGGGCGACCTTGGCGTTGACGCCGTCCTTGTCATGGCGACGGAAGTCGATGACGCGGTAGGCGCGCTTGTGGCCGCCACCCTTGTGACGGGTGGTGATGCGGCCGTGCGCGTTGCGGCCGCCCTTGCCGTGCAGCGGACGAACCAGCGACTTCTCCGGATGGTCCCGAGTGATCTCGGCGAAATCGGAGACGCTGGCACCGCGGCGACCCGGGGTCGTCGGCTTGTACTTGCGAATTCCCATGTCTTCTAAGTCTCTCTAGGTCTCAGCCTGTTACCCCGACCGTCAGGCCGGCGCTCCGAACAAGTCGATCGGCTTGCTGCCCGCGGCCAACGTCACGATGGCGCGCTTGGTGCTCTTGCGTTGGCCATAACCGGTGCGGGTGCGCTTGCGCTTGCCCTGGCGGTTGGCGGTGTTCACCGACGCGACCTTGACCTTGAAGATCTTCTCGATGGCGATCTTGATCTGGGTCTTGTTCGAGTCGGGGTGCACGACGAACGTGTAGACGTTGTCCTCGATCAGTCCGTAGGACTTCTCCGAGATAACCGGGGACAGGATGATGTCGCGGGGGTCAGTGACGGTCGCCATCAGGCTGAAACCTCCTGCGTCTCTGCGGTGTTGGCGGTGATGTAGGCGTTCAGTGCCTCCACGCTGAACACCACGTCGTCGGCCTTGAGCACGTCGTAGGTGTTGAGCTGATCGGGTGAGAGCACATGCACGCCGGGCAGGTTGCGCACGCTCTTGGAGCCGGTCTCGTCGGTGCGCCCGATGACGACCAGCACCTGCTTGCGCTCGGTCAGAGCGGCCAGGAACGCACGTGCGCTCTTGGTCGACGGGGTCTGCCCCTCGACGAGCTCGGTGATCGCGTGGATACGGCCGTTGCGGGCCCGGTCCGAGAGCGCGCCGCGCAGCGCGGCGGCGATCATCTTCTTCGGGGTGCGCTGGCTGTAGTCGCGCGGCCTGGGTCCGTGCACGACACCACCGCCGGTGAACTGCGGGGCGCGGGTCGAACCCTGACGGGCGCGGCCGGTGCCCTTCTGCCGGTAGGGCTTCTTGCCACCGCCGGACACCTCGCCGCGGGTCTTGGTGGAATGGGTGCCCTGCCGCGCGGCCGCGAGCTGGGCGGTGACCACCTGGTGCATCAGCGCGATGTTGGGTTCGACGTCGAACAGCGCGGCGGGCAACTCGACCGAACCCTCGGTCTTGCCGGCCGGCGTCTTGACGTCAATCTTCAACTCAGTCATCACTTCTCACCTCGTTTGACCGCTGTGCGAACCACGACCAGACCGCCGTTGCGGCCGGGAATGGCGCCCTTGATCAGCAGCACGCCGTTTTCGGCGTCCACCTTGTGGACCACCAGATTCTGCGTCGTCACGCGGTCGTTGCCCATCCGGCCCGACATCCGCGTGCCCTTGAAAACGCGGCCGGGGGTGGCGCAGCCGCCGATCGATCCCGGACGGCGGTGCACGGCCTGGGCGCCGTGTGCCGCGCCCTGGCCCCGGAAGCCGTGGCGCTTCATCGTGCCCGCGAAGCCCTTGCCCTTGGACGTGCCGGTGACGTCGACGTAGTTGCCGTCGGCGAAGATCTCGGCGGTCAGTTCCTGACCGACCTCGTATAACGCGGCCACATCATCGCTCTCGTCGAGACGCAGCTCGGCGAGGTGGCGGCGCGGGTTGACCCCGGCGGCGGCGTACTGACCCGACAGCGGCTTGTTGATCTTGCGGGGGCTGATCTCGCCGTAGGCGAGCTGGACCGCGCTGTAGCCGTCACGCTCGGGGGTGCGGATGCGCGTCACGACATTGGGCCCGGCCTTGACGACCGTCACCGGCACGACCTTGTTGTTCTCGTCGAACACCTGCGTCATGCCCAGCTTGGTGCCCAGAATGCCTTTTCTAGCCATGGTTCTGGAATCTCCTACTGGGATGTCTACTGAATGTTGACGTCGACGCTGGCCGGCAGGTCGATGCGCATCAGGGCGTCGACGGTCTTCGGCGTCGGGTCGAGGATGTCAATCAGGCGCTTGTGGGTACGCATCTCGAAGTGCTCCCGCGAGTCCTTGTACTTATGCGGTGAGCGGATGACGCAATACACGTTCTTCTCAGTCGGCAGCGGCACCGGGCCGACCACGCTGGCGCCGGTACGGGTGACCGTCTCCACGATCTTGCGTGCCGAGGCGTCGATCGCCTCGTGGTCATAGGCCTTGAGCCTGATGCGGATTTTCTGTCCCGCCACGCTTCTCCAACCTTCACTGTCATGTCCTGGCCCCGCGTGGGGCCGTATGGACCTGGTTTGTCCCGGCGCATGTCGCGCTCGTATGCTGCCGCTGTTTACCTGTCTCTGGTTCACCGGCCCCCGCGGTCGGGCGTGTCGCCCACCTGCTCCGTCCGCGACGAATAATCGTCACGCTCGGAGGGAGACCGGACGCGCCCGTGCGGGCGCAGGTCGTATGCCGTTGTACTGGATCCGGCTACTCGGAGCGAACCCGGCGCAAGGCAACCCGAACAGTATGCCCTAGATCCGGGCGGGTTCCAAATCCCTGGTCGACGGCTCGACTGTGGGCCTTCTGTACTCAAAATCGGCCTCCGACGTGCACGGCCCCCACACTCGGCGCCGCGGCGCGATCCCCACGGCGCCGGGGCGGCTCAGCGCTGCAGGTCGGCCCAGAACCGGCATTGATGGACGGTGTCGAAGTCGGTGGTGATCCTGCTGCCGTCCGGCTGTAGCGACATCCGCTGCCCCGCAGCGTCCGGCCGCAGCGCAGGCCAGTCGGGTCGGCCCGCACCCGAGGGTGAGCCGCCGGTCACGAACGCGCTCCAGTAGTCGATCATCTGGTCCGACAGCGCCCGCTGGGCGGTGTCGAACGGTGCGGCGGCGCCGTCGACGGTGAACAGGTAGGCCAGGTCCAGGGAATGGCTGGCGCCCACGGGGAATGGAAGCGAACGCATCGATGCGGGAGCGGGGGCCTCGCGGTCGTTGAACTGGTAGGCGTACACCGGCGCGCCGCCGGCCAGGTCCCGCGCCATCCGATCGGTCACACACGAGAAGGCGCTGTCGGTCACTGCCGCCGAGTACGCCACCGCGGCGCTGCCGAAGACATGCAAGGGGTAGTGCTCCTGCACCGCCGCGGCGTCGGCGCCGAACACCTCGGCGAGCAGGGCCGGGTAATCGGCCGCGGTGAACCGCACCCCGTCGCGCAGGTAGCGCATTGCCGCGAACAAGGTGAACTCGTCGCGAGTGGTGCCGATCAGCACCGGCACCCCGGTGACGCGCCCCTGCCGGAATGCCGTCACGGGGTCCACCGGCAGCACATCCGACCCGGTCACCGGGCCGGTCAGCGTTTCGCCGCCGATGTCGAAGTACCAGACGGGCTTCCGTACCTTGTCCACGGGAAGGGCGCGCAGACAGTCGGCGGCGGTGTCCGGATCCGCGCACCCGGCCGTCGCCGCGTACTCCAGACTGCGCTGCCGGGCGGTCGCCAGATCGGCCTGTGCCTGACAGGGCGCGCTCTGAATGATCGCCGCGCGGAACAATCCCGCGGATCCCGGCGCGACGAGGTGGTCGCAGACCGACATCCCGCCCGCGGATTGACCGGCGACCGTGACCTTGTCCGGGTCACCGCCGAAGCCGGCGATATTGTCCCTGACCCAGCGCAGGGCGGCCTGCTGGTCCAGCAGCCCGTAGTTGCCCACCTGGCCGGCGGGTCCGAGCGCGGGGTGGGCCAGGAATCCCAGCGCCCCGAGCCGGTAGTTGATGGTGACGACGACGATGTCGCCGCGCGAAGCCAGCCTGGCGCCGTCGTAGATGCCGCCGCTGCCGGTCACGAACGCGCCACCGTGGATCCACACCATGACCGGGCGCCGCTCCGCCGAGGCGGGGGGTGTCCACACGTTGAGGGTCAGGCAGTCCTCGGAGGTGTACCGATTGTGTTCCATATCCCCGCCGGGGTCCTGAACACACCGCGGCCCGAACCCGGTGGCGTCGCGCACCCCGTTCCAGGCGGGCGCGGCGGCGGGCGGCTGCCACCTCAGGACTCCGACCGGGGGTGCCGCATACGGGATGCCGGCGAACAGGCGATGGTCGGGCGCGACGACACCGTGCACCATGCCGGTTGCCGTGCGCACCAGCGCAGGATCGGCGGGGCGGGCCTCGCGGGTGGCACCGTCGCCGCGACCGCAGGCGGCCACGAGCAGTACGGCGCACACGAGCACCAGGGCCATCGCGGATGCCCTGACCTGGCGTCGCGACGATCGGGCCGGCACGGATGATCAGCCTACTGACAAGCAGGTGAGGTCTCCCCCGCCAGCAGTGGTCGCGGTGTGGCGCAGGCCACGTACACTCACTGAATTGACACCCGTCAAGTTGAGCCGAGGAGATGCCGATGAGCACACCCACGAGGGATGACGCCGCGAGAGTGCTCGCCGATCCGACGGCCTACGCGGACGAACCGCGCCTGTATGCGGCGCTGGCACACCTGCGCGCGGAGGTGCCGGTGGCCTGGGTGGACCATCCGCCCTACCGCCCGTTCTGGGCGATCACCAGACACGCCGACATCATGGCCGTCGAGCGGGCCAACGAGCTGTTCCTCAATGCGCCGCGGACGCTGCTCGGCACGGCAGAGGCCGACGATCTCATGGAGGTTCAACGGGAGGCAGGCGCCGGGCTGCGCACGCTCGTCCACATGGACAACCCCGATCACCGCAAGATCAGGGCCATCGGCACCGAGTGGTTCCGCCCCAAGGCGATGCGCGCTCTTGAGGGCAGGATCGACGAACTCGCCAAACGCTACGTCGATCGGATGCGCGCGATCGGACCGGAATGCGACTTCGTCACCGAGGTCGCCATCAACTATCCGCTGTACGTGATCCTGTCCCTGCTGGGCCTGCCGGAGTCGGATTTCCCCCGGATGCTCAAGCTGACGCAGGAACTGTTCGGCGGCGAGGACGAGGAGCACCGGCGCGGCACGGCCCCGGAGGATCTGCTCGCCGTGCTGATGGATTTCTTCAACTATTTCACCGAGCTCACCGCGTCACGGCGCGCCCATCCGACCGACGACTTCGCCTCGGCCATCGCCAACGGGCGCGTCGACGGCGAGCAGCTGTCCGATATGGACACCATGTCCTACTACGTCATCGTGGCCACCGCGGGACACGACACCACCAAGGACGCGATTTCCGGCGGGCTTCATGCCCTGATCGACAACCCCGCCGAATTGCGCAGGCTGCGCGGGAATCCCGATCTGATGCCGACCGCGATCGAGGAGATGGTGCGCTGGACGACGCCCGTCAAGGAGTTCATGCGCACCGCCGCCGAGGACACCGAGGTGCGTGGGGTGCCGATCGCCAAGGGTGAATCCGTCTACCTGGCCTACGCGTCCGGCAACCGCGACGAAGACGTGTTCGACAACCCGTCGCGCTTCGACGTGGGCCGCGATCCCAACAAGCACCTGGGGTTCGGCTTCGGCGTGCACTTCTGCCTGGGGGCCGCGCTGGCGCGGATGGAGATGCGCAGCCTTTTCGCCGAGTTGGTGCCGCGGCTGGAGTCGGTGGAGCTGGCGGGGCCGCCCGAGCTCAGTGCGACGACGTTCGTCGGCGGGCTCAAGCATCTTCCTATTCGTTACACGTTGCGCTGAAACCGTTTTCGGCGCGGGCGTGGATCGCCAGATAACCGTCCACCGCCGCGCGGACACAGGCCCGATAGTCGAATCCGGGCAGCGTGCTGAGCCTGCCGAGCACCACCGGCCCGAGCATCAGCGCCACCGCCTGAACACGATCCACGTCACCGAGTTCGGCTCTGGCCGAGGCACTGTCGAAGATCGCATCGAAGGGCGCAACGTACTGCTGGGCCACCCGCTCCCGCAGCCCCCGCACCGCGGGGCTCTCACCACCGCCCCGGCCCGGCAGTTGCTCCATATCCGCGCCCAGGGTCAGCCACGCCATCGCGGTCAGGGTGACCGGCGCCTCGGCGATGAGGTCCGCCTGCGCCGTCAGGACGGTGATCAGCCGGTCACGCAGCGGACCGTCGTCGGGCGGCATCGGCGCGGGCGGCATCATCGCCTGGAACGCCGACGCCAGCAGATCGTTGGCGCTCGGGAAGTGGCGATAGAGCGTCGCCCGCGCAACGTTGGCGGCGCGGGTGACGGCGTCGACGGTCACCGCACCCGGACCTCCCGAGCGCAGCAGGGCGGTCGCGGCGTCGAGCAGCCGCGCCCGGGAACGGGCCGGTCGCGGATCCTCGCCGCCCGCCATGTCCACCACCCTCTCCAGCAGATCCGGCAAGACTATCGGTCTCGCTACGAGATTGATAGTCTCAAAAATGCCGAACCTCCTGGGAGGGTGAATGTCCGACGGACTCGTCGCGGGCCGGCCCGAGGTCGGCGACCCCCGCATGACGACGTCGGCGCGTGGGCGCGTGTGGCTGCTGACGGTCGCGTGCATGAGCGTGTCGCTGGTCGTCATCTCGATGGTGGCGCTCAATACCGCCCTCGGCGACGTCGCCGTGGAAACCTCGGCGACACAGGCGCAACTCACCTGGGTGGTGGACGGTTACACCCTGGTGCTGGCATGCCTACTGCTGCCCGCGGGCGCCATCGGCGACCGGTACGGCAGACGCGGCGCACTGCTCATCGGGCTGGCCATCTTCGCCCTCGCCTCGGCCGGTCCGTTGATCCTGGATTCCCCGCAGCAGATCATCGCGGCCAGGGCGGTCACCGGCGCCGGCGCCGCCTTCATCATGCCGGCGACGCTGTCGCTGCTGACCGCCGCGTTCCCCCGGGCCGAACGCGCCAAGGCGATCGGTATCTGGGCAGGCGTCGCGGGCTCCGGTGCCGTGGTCGGCTTCCTGGGATCGGGCATCCTGCTGCACTTCTGGTCGTGGCGGTCGATCTTCTGGGCCTTCGTCGCGGCGGGCGTCGTGATGTTCGCGCTGACGTGCACGGTGTCCTCGTCGCGCGATCCCGATGCGGCACCCCTGGATTGGTTCGGCGCGGTGTTGATCGGCGCGGCGGTCGCCGTCTTCGTCTTCGGCGTGCTGGAGGCACCCATCCGCGGGTGGACGCACCCGGCGGTGTACGGCTGCATGGCCGCGGGTGTCGCCCTGGCAGCCGCGTTCGCCGCCGCCGAACTGCGCCGAACCCACCCCCTGCTGGATGTACGCCTGTTCGGGAGGCCGGATTTCGCCACCGGGGCGCTTGGCATCACGTTGTTGTTCTTCGCGAACTTCGGCTTCTTCTTCGTCGTCATCCAGTACATCCAGCTGGTGTTGGGATACAGCCCGATTCGCACGGCAATCGCCCTGTGCCCCTTGGTGATACCTGTCCTCGCCCTGGCCACCACCACCCATCTGTACCTGCCGGGGCTGGGCTTGAGGGTGGTGATGGCCGGCGGATTGGCGGTCCTGTCCGCCGGCCTGGTGTGCATGCGGACGCTGCGGCCCGACTCCGGCTACCTCGACCTCGCCTGGCCGCTGCTGGTGATGAGCATCGGCATCGGCCTGTGCACCACGCCCGCGACGGCGGCGATCATGGGCGCCGTGCCCGACGAGAAACAGGGCGTCGCGTCGGCGGTCAACGACACGACCCGGGAAGTCGGCGCGGCGGTGGGGATCGCATTGGCGGGTTCACTTTTGGCCACCCGTTACACCGACGTCCTCGCCCCATATCTGAGCGGTGTACCCGACCCGGTGCGCGCACCCGCTCTCGGTTCGCTGGCCGAAGCCCTCTCGGTGTCGCGCCGACTCGGACCGCAGGGCGAACGTTTCGCCGACCTCGCGAAGTCCGCGTTCGTCGAGGCGATGGATCTGGCGCTGACGGTGATGGCCGCCGTGATCGCCGTCGCCGCCATCCTGGTCGTCGTCTGGTCCCCTGGCCGCGACGGGCGCCAGTGGCGCTTCCTGCGCGGGTATCACCCGGGTGGGCGGCACCGGGCCTGACGAGCAGCGGCGAGAATATACCGCTGCCGCAACGGGTACGAAACATCGCGCCGCGCGCAGCACCGGCCACGACGGTTAACCTGGCAGCGTGCGGCTTCTGCTGGTCAACCCGAACACCACCGCTTCGATGACGGAAGCGATCGCCACCAGTGCCGCGCGCGTGGCCCGCCCCGACACCGTCGTCGAGGCGGCCAACCCCACCAACGGGCCGGCGAGTATCGAAAGCGATGACGACGAACGCCGTTGTGTCCCACCGCTCCTCGCGCTTCTACTGGAGGCGCGACAGCGTCCGACGCATACCAGGCCCGACGCGTATGTGGTGGCCTGTTTCGGCGACCCCGGCCTGGCACAGGCACGGGACCTCCTCGACGCCCCGGTACTCGGCATCGCGCAGGCGGCGATGACGGCGGCCGCACTCCTGGCGGGCAGCTTCTCCGTGGTGACGTCGATGTCCTCGACGGTGCCGCGGGGTCGTGAGCTTGCCGACACCTACGCCCCCGCCGCGTGCCGGGGTGTGCACGCCTGCGATATCCCCGTGCTGCGTATCGATTCCGACGACTCGACGATCGACGAGATCGGCGACCTCTGCGCCGGCGCACTGCACCGTGACCAGAGCAGGTCCATCGTCCTGGGCTGCGCGGCCATGGCACGTTTCGCCGAACCACTGACCGTGCGCCTGGGGGTTCCGGTGATCGACGGTGTGGCGGCCGCGACGCGGCTGGCCGAGGCGCTCGCCGGGACGGTCGGCACCGCGCTCACGCGAAGTCGAGCGGTGCGATGAACTCCGCGGCGCGGTGGCCGATCATCGCGATCGTGGCGTGCGGGCCACGGCGGGTGGGCTGAGGCAGGACGGAACCGTCCACCACCCAAAGGGATTCCACTCCACGGACCCGGCACCGGGCATCGAGCACGGCCGTGTCGTCACCATCGACACCCATCGGGACGGTGCCGGCCAGGTGTTGGGATGTCGACCATGAGGGTGAGCCGATTTCCCTTGTCCGCCCGATGATTTCGCGGACGAGCTCGCCGCCTCGGCGCAGGGCCGCGACGTCGCTGGGCGCACTGTCGTACCGGTGGTCGATGGCCGGGGGTACGCCCGGATCTGCAGACACGATCGTCACGCTGCCACGCGCCGCCGGGGTCATGAGCGTCACGCCGATATGCGGCTGGTCGGCCGGATCGTCCCCCGGTCCGTGCACCAGCGCGGCGAACCCGGCCGTATAGGGCCGGATCTCGAGTCCGTCGGTGACCAGCACCGTCTCCAACGGTGGGACGTCGTGCGTCGGAGTGAAGTCCACCGGCAGCACCCATTCGGGATGGTCTACCGCCGCCATGCCGATGGGGAGGTCGGCCACCACCGGGATGCCCAGCGGGGTGAGTGCCGCCGCCGGACCGATTCCGGAGAGCATCAGCAAGTGCGCGGATCCGATCGCCCCGGCACACAGGACGACCCGGTCGGCCGACAGATACGTCTCGCCGGTGGCCCCGACGCACTCCACCCCGCGGGCGCGGCCGTCGACGATCCGGATCCGTACGACACCGGTGTCGGGGACGAGGCGAAGGTTGGGCCGATTGCGCGCCGGGCGGAGGAACGCCCCGCCGGGCCCCAGCCGGGTGCCGCGGTGGATGTTGAGCGGAACCGCCCCGATCCCCGGCGGCAGCGGCGCTTCGGGTGTGCTGCCGTTGAGGTCGTCGATCCACCGGTAGCCCGCGCCGGTCACGGCGTTGACGAATTCCGCTGTGCAGCCGTCGAAGTCCGCAACCCGGCGGACCAGGATCGGTCCGTCAGTCCCATGCAGGGGGCCGCCGAAATCGAGGTCGGTCTCCATGGCGCGGAAATGCGGCAGGACGTCGTCCCAGCGCCATCCGGGCAGTCCCCAGCTGTCGAAGTCGTCGGGCAGGCCGCGGCAGAAGTAGCCGCCGTTGACCGCTCCGGAGCCGCCGACGACGGCACCGCGGGTGATCTGCGTGCGGCGCGGCGGGTCATCGGTCAGGGTGGTCCAGTAGTGGCGGACGACCGAACTGGCGGTGCCGATGGGCAGCCGCAGCCCGTCGGTGATCTGGGCACGCACCCGCGGATCCGAGGGTGCCGGCCCGGTTTCGACGACCGTCACCCGGCATGCCGGGTCGGATGAGAGTCGCGCCGCCAGCACCGACCCGGCACTTCCCGCGCCGACGACCAGCACGTCGCTATGCAAGGGGATGCTTCACGTCCGGATCTGGGGTTTGAGTGCACCGAGATGACGTTCGCGGACCACGCCGGTCCACAGGCCCGTGCCGTAGGCGATGTCGTCGAGACGTTTGAGCAGCAGGTACGGGATCAGCCCGACGGGCTTGGTGTCGTCGTCGGCGTTGCCACGGCGGGTCAACCAGTCGACGACGCCGTCGACGACGGCGGCGACCAGCACCACGTGCCGGCAGCGGCGGGACAATGCCGCAGCGATCAGCGCGACCGGCCAGTAGTGGCGGCAGATCGCCGACGCCAGCTGCAGCGCCGCCGACCACAGTCCGTACGTGGTCACCACGACGACCTCGGTGAGCTGGGTCTGCACGGGCCGCAGGGTGTGGGCGATCCGCCGGCCGGTGAACGCCGCGACAACCACCGACGCGAGGTAGCCGAGTCCCGACCCCATCGCCAGCAGCACCCACACCACCAACGTCCAGCCCGAAATCACCACCGGCGCGGTCTTGCCGGGATGGCGCACGGCCAGCGGGGCCGCCGACTCCCCGTAGAACGCCTTGCGGGCGAACCACTCCGCCAGCCGAGTGCGGTGGTCGTGCGCGACGAGCGCGATGGGTTCGTAGCGCAGCCGCGCCCCGGACTCCACGAAACGCCAGCACAGGTCCACGTCCTCGCCGCAGGTGAGCGACTCGTCGAAGCCGCCGACCTCGGCCAGCGCGCTGCGCCGGCAGATGATCGCCGCGCTCGGCACATAGGAGACCGTGCCGTAGGGCACCACAGGCGCCTCCCGCAGCCCGAGGTCGAGGGAGGACCGCACCGCCTCGTACCGTGCCACCAGGTTGTCGGCCGTTTGCAGGCCGACGATCCGCGGGGCGACGAGCGCAACCGCGGGATCGCAGAAATGCCCGAGCAGCGCTTCCAGCCAACCCCGACGCGGTACCACGTCGGAGTCCAGGAACGCCACGAAATCGGTGGTCGAGACGGCCAGGCCGGCGTTGCGCGCGGCGGCGGGACCACGGCTGCGCGGGTGCCGGAGCACCTGCAGGTCGCAGTGCACCGCCCCGAAATCCGACTGCTGCACCGGCACGGCGGAGCCGTCGTCCACCACGATCACCCGCAGGCCGCGCAGCGCCGAGACGAGTCGTCGCAGGCCGGAAGGGTTGTCCCGCACCGGAACAACGACGGTGACATCGCGGTGCGACGGACCGCTCGGTGGCCGGGGATGCGCCACCGTCGCATCCAGCAGGGTGCGCGCCAGCTGCGCACTGGCGGTGTCGTGGACCTCGAGCCTGCCGCCGCTGAGCATGGTCTGCGCCAGCGGGGCCAGTCTCAGCAACCGCGTGGGCGTACCACCGAGCAGCGCCGACCCCTCACCGAGCACCCTGACCCGGCGATCCACCTGGACGGCGAACCCGTCGGGCAGCCGCGGGCCCGTCACGTGAGCATGCCTTCGCGGTCGGGCACCCAGCGCGCGATCCGCGCACTGCATCCGGCGACCATCTCGGCAAAGATGCGGGCACCGTCGCCGGCGGTTGCGGTGGTCGGGTCGCCGAGGATACCCAGCTCGCTCACCGCTGCCACTCCGCCATGGCGCATGGCAGGCAGCAGCTCACTCAGCGGTGCGGTGTTGCCCGCCAGCAGCTCTCCAGTATGGACATCGTGCGGTGAAATATGCAGCAGTACGGACGTTTCGGTATGCCCGGCATGGGCGTCGGCGTTCCTGGCGCCGCACGACAGCCAGGCGACGTCACGTCCTTCGTATCTCAGCAAAGCCGCCGCCGCCCCCAGTGCCTCCACGTTGCCACCGTGCCCGTTTACGAAGACGAGCCGTGACGCCCAGTCGAATGCTGATCTACCGTACTCCACCAGCAAAAGCCGCAACGCGGAGGTCCCGATGGAGACCGTGCCCGGGAACCCCGCATGTTCCCCACTGGCGCCGTAACCGATCGCCGGGGCGACCAACCAGGGCGGCGCGCCGTCGGCCGTCAGCCGTTCCACGACGGCGCAGGCCACTGCCGTGGCGATGCGGGTGTCGGTGTCCAGCGGCAGATGTGGCCCGTGTTGTTCGGTCGACCCGACGGGCACCACCAATGCGGGCGCGATGCCGCGCAGCTGCCTCGACGTCGAGTTCCCTAGCCCGCTGGGGGAAGCCACCTGCCGATGGTAGGCCGAATTCGCCTGGTGTGCCCCGGTTGTTGGGCCGAAGCCGACGTCGGATAGGCCATCACGACACCCGCCGGACGCCGTGGAAACCACGGCAGTCTCCCCTGTCACCCCTGTCACAACGCCGAGGGAAGCGCTCCAACGCCGGATGCGCCGAGCCGGCGGGTGAACCCCTGTGGCACCACGATGTCGTCACCACCCAGATCGTGGATCGAGGACAGGCCCAGACCCATGAGTGCCGAGTCGATGCCGCCGCGCAGGATGTCGAGTACGTTCTCGACCCCGGCCTGCCCGCCGGCGGCCAGACCCCACAGGTAGGCGCGGCCGATCATGACCGCCCGTGCGCCCAGCGCCACGGCTTTGACCACGTCGCCGCCGCGGCGGATACCGCCGTCGAGCAGCACCTCCACCTGATCGCCGACGGCCTCGGCGATGGCGGGCAGACACCGAATCGCCGCCGGTGTGCCGTCCAGGTTGTTGCCGCCGTGGTTGGACACCGAGATCGCCGAAACACCGGCATCCACTGCGCGTTTGGCGTCGTCGACCCGCACGATGCCCTTGAGCAGGAACGGCCCGCCCCACTGCTCGCGCAGCCACGCGATATCGGCCCAGGTGGGTTTCGGGGTCGCCGCCCACCTGGCGTAGGCCTCGAAGAACGTCGGCCCGGGTTCCCCGCGGCGCCCCTCGTTGGGCACGCGCAGGTCCGGCGGGCGCAGCCGCTTGCCGAATGCATAAAGCCAACCCGGCTTGGTCACCACCTCCGGGCACATCCGCAGCATGGTGCCCAGGTTCATCGTCTGAGGGATGCGCGGGCTGCCCCAGTCCCTGCCCTCGGAAAAACTCCAGTCGGTGGTGGCGATCATCCCGACCGCGCCGGCCGCCCTGGCGCGGTGCACCCGTTCGGCGATCTCGTCGCGGCTGCCCAGCCAGTAGATCTGGAAGAAGATCTTGCCGTTGACGGCCACCACCTCTTCGACGGGTTTGCTGGCGAAGGACGACAGCCCCATCGCGGTGCCGCGGGCCGCGGCGGCGCGGGCGACGGCGACCTCGCCGTCGGGGTGCACGGCCTGCACCCCGGTCGGGGAGATGATCACCGGCAGCGAGATGTCCTGCCCCATGACGGTGGTGGCCATATCCCGTTTGTCGAGCGCCCCGACCACGTGCGGGGCGAACCCGAGTTCGCCGAACGCCGCGACGTTGTCGGACACGCTCAGCCCCTTCTCGCTGGCTGCGAGCAGCGACGAGTACACCGACCGGGGCATCCGTTTCTTCGCGCGACGCTGGGCTTGCGCGACGGTCTCGAACCAGGCGTGGCGCGCCATGGTTCAGACCGGGCTTTCGTCGCAGAACTTCGTGGGCGGGTTCCGTTTGATGACGG
>JAFDWN010000016.1 GCA_018268465.1 Actinomycetota bacterium | reverse complement strand
GGCGGGCGGGAGCGAAGCGACGCGCGGCGCAGCTGGGCGGTGCTGGGGGAGATGGCGGAGCTCGGTGACGAGGCGATATCCGAACATGACCGCGTCGGCAGGCTGGCGGTGCGATTAGATGTCTCTCGACTCGTCGTCGTGGGAACCGGGAGGTCGTTGAGCGCTATGCATCATGGGGCGGTGATGGAGGGTTCGTGGGGTGCAGAGGCCACCATCGTCCCCGACCGTGATGCCGCGCTGGCATTGCTGCGGTCTGAGCTGCGTGCGGGTGACGTGGTGCTGGTGAAGGCCTCGAACTCGGCGGGGCTGGGTGTGGTGGCCGAAGCGCTGGTTTCCGACGGCGGAGCCGTCAGTCCGGCTCCCGACGGCGGGGACGGGGACTTCACCCGATGAGGCAGATCCTCATCGCCGTCGGCATCGCGCTGACGGTGTCGATCCTGTTGACGCCGGTGCTCATCCGGCTGTTCACCCGGCAGGGCTTCGGGCATGAGATCCGTGAGGACGGTCCGCCCAGCCACCATAAGAAGCGCGGCACGCCGTCGATGGGCGGGGTGGCCATCTTGGCCGGCATCTGGGCGGGCTACCTGGGCACCCACCTGGTCGGCATCGCGATGGACGGCAAGGGCCCCTCGGCATCGGGCTTGCTGGTCCTCGGCCTGGCCACCGCATTGGGGGCGGTCGGCTTCATCGACGATCTGATCAAGATCCGGCGGTCGCGCAATCTCGGGCTGAACAAGACCGCCAAGACTGTCGGCCAGCTGGTCGCGGCGGTGCTCTTCGGTGTGCTGGTCCTGCAGTTCCGCAACGGCGACGGCCTGACGCCGGGCAGCCCGGAGCTGTCCTACGTCCGCGAGATCGCGACGGTGACGCTGGCTCCGGCGGTGTTCGTGCTGTTCTGTGTGGTCATCGTCAGCGCCTGGTCGAACGCGGTGAACTTCACCGACGGTTTGGACGGGTTGGCGGCGGGCGCCATGGCGATGGTGTGTGCGGCATACGTGCTGATCACGTTCTGGCAGTTCCGCAATGCGTGCGCCACCAGCCCGGGCCTGGGCTGCTACAACGTGCGTGATCCGCTGGATCTGGCGTTGATCGCCGCGGCGACGGCCGGGGCCTGTGTCGGCTTCCTGTGGTGGAATGCCGCCCCGGCGAAGATCTTCATGGGTGACACCGGCTCGCTGGCGCTGGGCGGCATCATCGCCGGCATTTCGGTGACCAGCCGCACCGAGATGCTCGCCGTGGTCCTCGGCGCGTTGTTCGTCGCCGAGGTGACCTCGGTCGTGGTGCAGATCCTGGCGTTCCGCACCACGGGCCGGCGGGTGTTCCGGATGGCGCCCTTCCACCACCACTTCGAGTTGGTCGGGTGGGCCGAGACGCAGGTGATCATCCGGTTCTGGTTGCTCACCGCCATCGCGTGCGGGCTGGGGGTGGCGCTGTTCTACAGCGAGTGGCTGACCACCGTCGGGGCCTGAGGTGACCGAGCTGCGGCCCGGGACCAGGGTCCTGGTGACCGGTGCGGGCGTGACCGGACGCGCGGTGCTGGCGGCGCTGATTCCGCTGGGCGCCGACGTCACACTCTGCGACGACAATCCCGCGGCGCTGCAACCCCACGCCGACGCCGGGGTGCCGGTCACGGACCCGGGCCGGGCATGCGGTGCCGTCGGGGGATATGAGCTGGTGGTCACCAGCCCCGGCTATTCGCCGACCGCGCCGGTGCTCGCCGCCGCAGCGGCCGCGGGGGTGCCCATCTGGGGCGATGTCGAGCTGGCGTGGCGCCTGGACGCCGCGGGCCACTATGGGCCGCCCCGGCGCTGGCTGGTGGTCACGGGCACGAACGGGAAGACCACGACCACGTCGATGCTGCACGCGATGCTGCTCGAGGCGGGTCTGCGCAGCCTGTTGTGCGGAAATATCGGCAGTCCCGTCCTCGACGTGCTGGCCGAACCGGCGGAGTTCCTTGCCGTGGAGCTGTCGAGTTTCCAGCTGCACTGGGCGCCGTCGGTGAAGCCCGACGCGGGTGCGGTGCTCAACGTCGCCGAGGATCACCTGGACTGGCACGGCTCGATGCGGGCGTACGCCGCCGACAAGGCGCGGGTGCTGGACGGCCGGGTGGCGGTGGTGGGGCTGGACGACCCGGTGGCGGCCGGGTTGATGGCAGGGGCGGCGGCGCCACTGCGGGTGGGGTTTCGTCTGGGTGAGCCGGGTGCCGGTGAGCTGGGAGTACGGGACGGCATGCTGGTGGACCGGGCGTTCGGTGCGGTGCCGGGCGACGGACTGACGCTGGCCGCGGCGGCGGATATCCCGGTGGCCGGACCGGTCGGCGTGCTCGACGCGCTGGGTGCGGCGGCGCTGGCGCGGGCCGCGGGGGTGCCGGGCGAGGCGGTGGCCGCCGCGCTCGCGTCGTTCCGGGTGGGCCGGCACCGGGCCGAGATCGTGGCCTCGATGGACGGGGTCACTTTCGTCGACGACTCTAAGGCGACGAACCCGCATGCGGCGGGGGCTTCCATCGGCGCCTACCCGCGGGTGATCTGGGTTGCCGGCGGTTTGCTCAAGGGCGCGTCGGTGGATGACCTGGTGATCGCCACGGCGGATCGGCTGGCCGGTGCGGTGCTGATCGGTCGCGATCGCCGGGTGATCGCCGACGCGTTGGCGCGACACGCCCCGGATGTCCCCGTTGTGGAGCTTGTGACGGGGGAGGATTCTGTGGTGCAAGGGACTCCTGAGTCAGTTGTGAATCATGTGACTCGTGTGATCGAGGTCGGGGGGCGGCCGCTGTCGGATGCGGTGATGTCCGCGGCCGTCGACGCCGCCCGCATGCTCGCCAGGCCCGGGGACACCGTCC
Organism: Actinomycetota bacterium; assembly: GCA_018268465.1. Lineage (GTDB taxonomy): Bacteria > Actinomycetota > Actinomycetes > Mycobacteriales > Mycobacteriaceae > Mycobacterium. The sequence continues at coordinate 147,514 of JAFDWN010000016.1, read as the reverse complement.
TGTTGGCCCCGGCCGGGGCGTCCTTCGACCAGTTCGGCGGCTACGGGCAGCGCGGCGACGCGTTTGCCGCGGCAGTGCGCACCGCTGCACGGTAGCCGCCGTGGACGCCATCCTGACCCGCCTGCGGCTGCGGCGCGGTGCCCCTGCCGGCGCCGCCGAGCCGGCCGCACCCGGCGATGCGCCCGACACCGGCGCGACGGCGCCCGCACCGGCGGGTCCGCGGACACGGTTCGGCGCCTGGCTGGGCCGGCCCATGACGTCGTTTCACCTCATCATCGCCGTCGCCGCCCTGCTGGTGACGTTGGGGCTGACGATGGTGCTCTCGGCGTCGGGGGTGTACTCCTACGACCAGGACGGGTCGCCGTGGGTGGTGTTCGCCAAGCAGGTGCTGTGGACGGCTATCGGCCTGGTCGCGTTCTACATCGCCCTGCGCACACCGGTGCTGCTGCTGCGCAAGCTGGCGTTCGCCGGCTACGCCGTCACCGTCGTCATGCTGATCCTGGTGCTGATTCCGGGAATCGGCAAGGTGGCCAACGGTTCCCGGGGCTGGTTCGTGGTCGCCGGGTTCTCGATGCAGCCGTCGGAGCTGGCCAAGATCGCATTCGCGATCTGGGGTGCGCATCTGCTGGCGGCACGGCGCATGGAGCGGGCGTCGCTGCGGGAGATGCTGATTCCGCTGGTGCCTGCCGCGGTCATCGCGCTCGCGCTCATCGTCGCGCAGCCCGACCTCGGGCAGACGGTGTCGCTGGGCATCATCCTGCTCGCCCTGCTGTGGTATGCGGGCCTGCCGCTGCGCGTCTTCATGAGCTCGTTGCTGGCCGTGGTGGTGGCGGCGGGGGTGCTGGCGATGGCCGAGGGGTACCGCTCCGACCGGGTGCGGTCCTGGCTGGACCCCGCGGCCGATTCGCAGGGGGCGGGCTATCAGGCGCGGCAGGCCAGGTTCGCCTTGGCCAACGGCGGCGTCTTCGGTGACGGGCTCGGGCAGGGCACCGCGAAGTGGAACTATCTGCCCAACGCGCACAACGACTTCATCTTCGCCATCATCGGCGAGGAGTTGGGCTTCGTCGGCGCGCTGGGGCTGCTGGCCCTGTTCGGGCTGTTCGCCTACACCGGGATGCGGATCGCGCGCCGTTCGGCCGACCCGTTCCTGCGCCTGCTCACCGCGACCGCCACCATGTGGGTGCTCGGTCAGGTGTTCATCAACGTCGGCTACGTCGTCGGACTTCTGCCCGTCACCGGGCTGCAGCTCCCGTTGATTTCCGCAGGTGGAACATCAACGGCGACGACGCTTTTCATGATGGGGCTCATCACAAACGCGGCGCGTCACGAGCCGGAGGCGGTGGCAGCGCTCCGCGCCGGCCGCGACGACAAGGTCAACCGGCTGCTCCGGTTGCCCCTCCCGGAGCCGTATGTGCCCACCCGGCTGGAGGCGGTGCGCGACCGGCTGCGGACGCGGCCCGAGCGCAAACCCCAGAAACCGGCGAAGAAACCCGCCAAGAAACCCGCGGCGCGCGTGCCCGCCAGTGAGAAGTCCCGCAAAACCCACACGGCTGACGGTAGGGGCCGGCAGACAGGGCATCATGGAGGCGGCCGAAACACCGGTGCGGTGGTGCCACCGCCCGCCCGCGGGCGCCGTGGTGAACCCGCCGGCCGTACCGGCCAGAACCGGACGGGTCAACGCCAACAGGGCCAGCGGGCCCGCACACTGGAAGGTCAGCGTTACGGGTGAACGACACGTGGGTCGCCGGGGGCATCTCCGTGGTCCTCGCAGGTGGTGGCACCGCGGGGCACGTCGAACCGGCGATGGCCGTGGCCGACGCCCTCAGAACGATCGACCCCGCGGTGCGGATCACCGCCCTGGGCACGCATCGCGGGCTGGAAACCCGGCTGGTGCCCGAACGGGGTTACCACCTCGAACTGATCACCCCGGTGCCGCTGCCTCGTAAACCCTCGGGCGACCTGGTGCGTCTACCGGTCCGGGTGCGCCGGGCCGTCCGCCAGACCCGCAGCGTCCTCGACGAGGTCGACGCCGACGTGGTCGTCGGGTTCGGCGGCTATGTGGCGCTGCCCGCGTATCTGGCCGCCCGGGGCGGGTTGGCGCCCCGGCGCAGGCGACGGGTGCCGGTCGTCGTCCACGAAGCCAATGCCAGCGCGGGATGGGCCAACCGGGTCGGGGCACGGTCGGCGCAGCGGGTGCTCTCGGCGGTACCCGACCCCGGATTGCGCCACGTCGAGGTCGTCGGGATGCCGGTGCGCGAGACGATCACCACCCTGGACCGCGCGGCGCTGCGTGCCGAGGCGCGCGCCCGGTTCGGCTTCGCCGACGACGCCAGGGTGCTGCTGGTATTCGGCGGGTCGCAGGGGGCGCAGTCGCTCAACCGCGCGGTCTCGGCCGCCGCGGCGGACCTGGCGGCGGCGGGAATCGCCGTCCTGCACGCGCACGGCCCCAAGAACACTCTGGAGCTGCCCGCCGCCATCGGCCCGTCGCGACCGCCGTACGTCGCCGTGCCCTATCTCGACCGGATGGATCTGGCCTACGCGGCGGCCGACCTGGCCATCTGCCGGTCGGGGGCGATGACGGTCGCCGAGGTGACGGCGGTCGGGCTGCCCGCGGTGTACGTGCCGCTGCCGATCGGCAACGGCGAGCAGCGGCTCAATGCACTGCCGGTCGAGCAGGCGGGTGGCGGCATCGTCGTCGAGGACGCCCGCCTCACGCCGGGTTTCGTCGCCCAGACCGTCACCGGGCTGCTCAACGACGCGCCGCGGCTCGCGGCGATGACCGAAGCGGCGGCGCTGTCGGGCCACCGGGACGCCGCGCGCCGGGTGGCCGAGGTGGCGCTGGACGTGGCGCACGAGGCGCGGGCGACCCGGAGGGGCCGGCGGTGAGCGAACGCGCCCTGCCCCCCGAGCTGTCGCGGGTGCATATGGTCGGGATCGGGGGAGCGGGCATGTCGGGTGTGGCCCGCATCCTGCTCGACCGCGGGGCACAGGTGTCGGGGTCGGATGCCAAGGAGTCACGCGGGGTGGCGGCGCTGCGGGCGCGCGGAGCCCAGATCTGCATCGGCCACGACGCGTCGTCGCTGGATCTGCTGCCGGGCGGGCCGACGGCGGTCGTCACCACCCACGCGGCGATTCCGAAGACCAATCCCGAACTCGTGGAGGCCCGCAAGCGGGGCATCCCGGTGCTGTTGCGCCCCGCGGTACTGGCGAAGTTGATGGCCGGGTACACCACGGTGATGGTGACCGGGACAGCCGGCAAGACCACCACGACCTCGATGGTGATCGTGGCGTTGCAGCATGGCGGCTTCGATCCGTCCTTCGCCGTGGGCGGCGACCTCGGCGAGGCGGGCACCAATGCTCATCACGGCAGCGGACATTGCTTCGTCGCCGAGGCGGACGAGAGTGACGGCTCGCTGGTGCAGTACCGGCCCGATATCGCCGTGGTGACCAACATCGAGGCCGACCATCTCGACTTCTTCGGTACCGAGCAGGCATACGTCGAGGTGTTCGACGCGTTCATCGAACGTCTGCAACCCGGTGGCGCGGCGGTGGTCTGCGTCGACGATCCGGGCGCCGCCGCCTTCGCCGAACGCACAGCCGCACTGGGGATCCGGGTGCTCCGCTACGGCAGCGCGCCACGGGGCGACCTGGCGGGTGCGCTGCTGGACTGGGAACAGCACGGCACCAGTGCCGTAGCCACGGTGCAGTTGGCGGGGGAGAGTGTCCCGCGGACCATGCGACTTTCGGTGCCCGGCCGACATATGGCCCTCAACGCGCTGGCGGCGCTCCTGGCCGCCATCGAGGCCGGCGCAGAACCGGATGTCGTGCTCGAGGCGTTGGCCGGGTTCGACGGTGTGCGCCGCCGGTTCGAGTTGGTCGGCACCGCCGCGGGTGTCCGTGTCTTCGATGACTACGCCCATCACCCGACGAAGGTCGCGGCCGCGCTCATGGCTCTGCGTGCGATCGCCAAGGAATCGGGTGGCCGCGCCATCGTGGTGTTCCAGCCCCATCTGTATTCGCGGACACAGACTTTCGCCGCACAGTTCGGAGCGGCGCTGGACATCGCCGACCTGGTCTTCGTGCTGGATGTGTACGCGGCCCGGGAGCAGCCGATCGCCGGGGTGAGCGGTGCCACGATCGCGGAGGCGGTCTCGGCGCAGGTCACCTACGTGCCGGACTTCTCGGCGGTGGCCGCGCGGGTGGCCGGGGTCGCCGAACCCGGCGACGTGATCGTCACGATGGGTGCGGGCGATGTGACCATGCTCGGCCCGGAGATCCTGGAGTCGTTGCGGGTCAAGGCCAATCGCAGTGCGCCCGGCCGGTCGGGGAAGGTGCCGAGGTGAGCGGGCCGTCTTCTGCCGACGGTGCCGGCGCGGAGGCGGCAGCCGGGTCCGAATCGGGCGGGGCCGTCGCGGCAGACGTCGAGGGGCCCGGCGCAGCCGACGACCCGGTGGCCGCCGAGGACGCGGTGACGGCCGGCGCGGGCGAATCGGAGGGGACCGATCCCGCGTCGGGCGCGGAGGCGGGATCCGGGACGGAATCGCAGGCCGAGGACGCCGACTTCGAGGGTCCGCGCCGCCGGGCCCGCCGCGAGCGTGAGGAGCGCCGGGCGGCCAAGGCCAGGGCGATGGCGATCGAAGAGGCGCGCAGGGACGCCAAACGGCGCGCCGCGGCCGCGCCGGCCCGGGAGTCGACGGCGCTTGCCCGCCGGGCCGTCCGGGGCCTGAAGGTGCTCATGTGGTCGGCGCTGCTGTCGGTGCTGGCCGTCGCGCTGGGGCTGGTGCTGTATTTCACGCCGATCATGTCCGCCCGCACCGTCGTCGTCACCGGATTGGCGGCGGTACCGCAGGAAGAGGTGCTCGCGGCCGCGGCCGTCGCTCCGGGCACACCGCTGCTGCAGGTCAACACCGATTCGGTGGCCGAACGCGTGGCGACCATCCGGCGGGTCGCCAGCGCCCGGGTCCAGCGCGAATATCCGTCGTCGCTGCGCATCACCGTCGTGGAGCGGGTGCCGGTGGTGGTCAAGGATTATCCCGACGGCCCGCATCTGTTCGACCGCGACGGTGTCGACTTCGCGACGGCTCCACCGCCGCCGACGCTGCCGTACCTGGACGCCGACAATCCAGGTCCCAACGATCCGGCGACGAAAGCCGCGCTGCAGGTGATGACCGCGCTGCCGCCGGATGTGGCCGCGCAGATCGGCAGGGTCGCGGCGCCGTCGGTGGCGGCGATCACACTGACACTGGCCGACGGGCGGGTGGTGGTGTGGGGAACCACCGAACGCACCGACGAGAAGGCCCAGAAGCTGGCCGCGCTGCTCACCCAGCCGGGCCACACCTACGACGTGTCGAGCCCGGATCTGCCGACGGTCAAGTGATCCACGCAGAATTCGCGGCGTTGCTTCGGCGCGCCTGCCCGGATACCGCGCACCCTGCCCCTACCGTTCTGGTTGCGCGGAACTACTTGACATAACTCTAAGCCTATGGTTGAGGTTGAGGGTTTGCAGGGGTCAGGGCCGGATCCGCGCCACGACTGGCAACCAGGGCAGAAGGCGACCGCTGATGAGCGCTTGCGTGAAGAAGGGACGATCATGACCCCCCCGCACAACTACCTCGCCGTCATCAAGGTGGTCGGCATCGGCGGCGGCGGCGTCAACGCCGTCAACCGGATGATCGAACAGGGCCTCAAGGGCGTGGAGTTCATCGCGATCAACACCGATGCGCAGGCGCTGCTGATGAGCGACGCCGACGTCAAACTCGACGTCGGCAGAGATTCCACCCGCGGCCTCGGTGCGGGCGCCGATCCCGAGGTCGGGCGCAAGGCCGCCGAGGACGCCAAGGACGACATCGAGGAGCTGCTGCGCGGCGCCGACATGGTGTTCGTCACCGCCGGCGAGGGCGGCGGTACCGGCACCGGTGGCGCGCCGGTGGTCGCCACCATCGCGCGCAAGCTCGGTGCGTTGACCGTCGGCGTGGTCACCCGGCCCTTCTCGTTCGAAGGCAAGCGGCGCAGCAATCAGGCCGAGGCCGGTATCCAGGCGCTGCGCGAGAGCTGCGACACCCTCATCGTCATCCCCAACGACCGGCTGCTGCAGATGGGCGATGCCGCGGTGTCGCTGATGGACGCCTTCCGCAGCGCGGACGAGGTGCTGCTCAACGGCGTGCAGGGCATCACCGACCTCATCACCACACCCGGCCTGATCAACGTCGACTTCGCCGACGTCAAGGGCGTCATGAGCGGTGCGGGCACGGCGCTGATGGGCATCGGGTCGGCGCGCGGCGACGGCCGTGCGCTCAAGGCCGCCGAGATCGCGATCAACTCACCGCTGCTGGAGGCCTCCATGGAGGGCGCCCAGGGGGTGCTGCTGTCGGTGGCGGGCGGCAGCGACCTGGGTCTGTTCGAGATCAACGAGGCCGCGTCGCTGGTTCAGGATTCGGCGCACCCGGAAGCCAACATCATCTTCGGCACGGTGATCGACGACTCGCTGGGCGACGAGGTGCGGGTCACGGTGATCGCCGCGGGCTTCGACTCGGCGGGGCCGAACCGAAAGCCGGTGACGACCCCCGGCGGCGCCCACGCCCAGCCCATCGCCCCGGCCCGGGCGGGCAAGGTCTCGACGTCGTTGTTCGACCCGGCGGGTGCGGCCAGCGTGCCGGTGCACACCAACGGGGCGACGGTCAGCATCGGCGGTGACGACGGCGGTATCGCCGATGACGACGTCGACGTCCCGCCGTTCATGCGGCACTGAACGCCGCCCCGGCGCGGCGACACCGGCTCGGATACTGGGGACCGTGAACGTACGTGTGCGGCGCGTGACCACCACCCGTGCCGGCGGTGTCTCGGCGCCGCCGTTCGACACCTTCAACCTCGGCGACCACGTCGGCGACGACCCCGCCGCGGTGGCGGCCAACCGGGAACGGCTGGCCGCCGCGGTCGGACTGGCGCGCGACGATGTGGTCTGGATGAACCAGGTGCACGGGGACCGGATTGCCGTGGTGACGGAAGGTGGCACCGACCCCCTGGCCGACACCGACGGATTGGTCACCGCGACAAGGGGATTGGCGCTTGCCGTGGTGACTGCCGACTGTGTTCCGGTGTTGTTGTCCGACCCGCGTGCCGGCGTCGTCGCCGCAGTGCATGCCGGACGGGTCGGCGCCCAGAACGGGGTGGTGGTGCGCGCCGTCGAGGCGATGCTCGCGGCGGGTGCGCACGCCGGGGATATCTCGGTGCTGCTCGGGCCTGCGGTGAGCGGGCGTAATTACGAGGTGCCCGAGGCCATGGCCGCCGAGGTCGAGGCGGCGCTGCCCGGCAGCCGCACGACCACCGGCCGCGGCACGCCGGGGTTGGACCTGCGGGCCGGAATCGCCAGGCAGCTCGGCGATCTCGGGATTTCGGCGATCGATGTCGATCCCCGCTGCACTGTCGATGACCGTACGTTGTTCAGCCACCGCCGTGACGCCCCGACCGGCCGGCTGGCCTCGCTGGTGTGGATGGAGTGAAAGCGATGGGTGCGGCGGTCAGGGAAACCGAACTACTGCAATCGCTGGCCGCCGTGCGGTGCCGGTTGGCTCGCGCCGCCGAGGCCGTGGGTCGCGAGGCCGGCGATATCGAATTACTGCCGATCACCAAATTCTTTCCGGCCGAAGACGTATTGATATTGCATCGTTTGGGTTGCCGGGATTTCGGTGAATCGCGCGAACAGGAAGCGTCGAATAAGTCGCGCCGGGTGGCTGCGGCTTTGCCGGCCGCGACCATTCGCTGGCATATGGTCGGCCGGATCCAGCGCAACAAGGCCCGCGCGGTGGCCAGCTGGGCGTACGCCGCGCATTCGGTCGATGACGCACGGGTGGTCGAGGCGCTGGACCGGGGGGCGGTGCGGGCCCTTGCCGACGGATTGCGTGCCGAGCAGCTGCGGGTGTATGTCCAGATCAGCCTCGACGGAGACGCGCAGCGCGGCGGTGTGCACATCGACCGCCCCGATCTGGTCGACGAGCTCTGTGCGGTCGTCGCCGGTGCCAAGGGGTTGCGGCTGGCGGGATTGATGGGCATCCCGCCACTGGGCGCCGACCCCGACGCGGCGTTCGCGCGTTTACAGTCCGAGCTGCACCGGGTACAGCAGAACTATCAGCAGCGACTCGGGTTGTCGGCGGGGATGTCGGGTGACCTGGAGGCGGCGGTGAAACACGGTTCCACGTGTGTGCGTGTCGGTACCGCGCTATTGGGACCGCGGCCGCTAACGTCACCCTGAGTAGTCACTCCAGTCACATCTTCATCACAGACACCACAGCTTTTTGTTCACCAGAAGGGTCGCGCGATGAGCACATTGCACAAGGTCAAGGCCTACTTCGGTATGGCGCCGATGGAGGACTACGACGACGAGTACTACGAGGACGACAACCGCGCGCCCGAGCGCGGTTATGCGCGCCGCCCGCGCGAGGAGCGCTTCGAAGACGACGGATACAGCCGCGGGTATGACGACCGGATGGCCGGCCGCGAATACGACGAGCCGCCCGCCTACCGCCCGGCGAGCTACCACGAAGAGCCGCGCTTCGACCGGATGAGGCCGCAGCCGCGCGACTTCGACCGGGCGGCCTCGCGCCTGGGCGCGATGCGCGGGTCGACCCGCGGCGCGCTGGCGATGGATCCGCGGCGGATGGCGATGTTGTTCGAGGAGGGCAGTCCGTTGTCGAAGATCACCACCCTGCGCCCGAAGGACTACAGCGAGGCGCGCACGATCGGCGAGCGGTTCCGCGACGGCACCCCGGTGATCATGGATCTGGTGTCGATGGACAACGCCGACGCCAAACGTCTCGTCGACTTCGCCGCAGGGCTGGCATTCGCGCTGCGCGGTTCGTTCGACAAGGTCGCGACGAAGGTGTTCCTGCTTTCTCCCGCCGATGTCGACGTGACCGCCGAGGAGCGCAGGCGCATCGCCGAGGTCGGCTTCCACGCCTACCAGTAGGCGGGGCCGCACTCACACCGGCCAGGTAGGCTGACGGCGTCACGTTGCGGGCCGGCGCAGGCTCTCCAGCGGCGTTCGACGTCTACCTGTATTGAATGTCACACATCTGCCCGTAGTGAGGTCGGCTTCCGTTGGCGCTGTTCTTCGAGATCCTCGGTTTTGCGCTGTTCATTTTCTGGTTACTGCTCATCGCCCGCGTCGTGGTCGAGTTCATCCGGTCGTTCAGCCGGGAATGGCGGCCCAGGGGTGCGACCGTGGTGATCCTGGAGATCATCATGACGGTGACCGACCCGCCGGTGAAGCTGCTGCGCCGACTCATTCCGCAGCTCACCATCGGTGCGGTGCGATTCGATCTGTCGATCATGGTCCTTCTTCTGGTCGCGTTCATCGGGATGCAGCTGGCGTTCAGCGCCGCCGCCTGACGGGGCACCGGCGGGCCGACGGAGATCCGCCGCCCCCGGGGGTGCCGCAGCGGGTTTGCCGGGCAACGCAATTCGCGCAGGTACGGCGTGGGATCATTGAAATTCGTTCTTAATTATTGACCTCGACTGCAACCGCCGGGTCTGGTGTGACAGGATGGACGCCAGTTGCGTTCCTACAAGGCTCTACACTTTGAGATCGGTTGACGGTCCAGACTCCAAGGGGGCAGACGATGCCGCTCACACCAGCCGACGTCCACAATGTCGCGTTCAGCAAACCGCCCATCGGCAAGCGGGGCTACAACGAGGACGAGGTCGACGCATTTCTCGACCTGGTTGAGAACGAGCTGACCCGGCTCATCGAAGAGAACACCGACCTGCGTCAGCGGGTTGCGGAGCTCGATCAGGAACTCGCCGCCGGCGGTTCCGGTGGCGGTGTGGCCCAGCCCACCCAGACCCTCCCGGTCTACGAGCCCGAGCCGGAGCCCCAGCCGGCGCCGCAGCCGGTGTACGAGGCACCCCCCGCTCCGGTGGCACCGCCCAGCGAGGACCAGGCCATGCGGGCGGCCAAGGTCCTCAGCCTGGCCCAGGACACCGCCGACCGCCTGACCAGCACGGCCAAGGCGGAATCGGACAAACTTCTCGCCGACGCGCGGGCGCAGGCCGACGCACTGGTCGGCGAGGCGCGCAAGACCGCCGAGACCACCGTGGCCGACGCCCGTCAGCGCGCCGACGCGATGCTCTCCGACGCACAGTCGCGTTCCGAGGCGCAGTTGCGCCAGGCGCAGGAGAAGGCCGACGCCCTGCAGGCCGATGCGGAGCGCAAGCACTCCGAGATCATGGGCACCATCAACCAGCAGCGCACGGTGCTGGAAGGCCGCCTGGAACAACTGCGCACCTTCGAACGCGAGTACCGCACCCGTCTGAAGACTTATCTGGAGTCTCAGCTCGAGGAACTGGGCCAGCGCGGTTCGGCCGCACCGGTGGATTCCAGCGCCAACAACGACGGCGGGGGATTCAACCAGTTCAACCGGGGGAACAACTGACCCGCGCGGCGGGCGGATCCGGCCGGGATACCTGATCGATGCTGATCGTCGCGCTCGTACTGGCCGTCATCGGACTGGCGGCCCTGGTGACCGCGGTCGTGACCAGCAACGAGCTCATCGCTTGGGTGTGTATCGCCGCGAGTGTGGTGGGCGTGTTGTTGCTCATCGTCGACGCCCTGCGGGAACGCTCCCGGCGTGAGGCGCCCGCCCAGGATGCGCTCGCGGCGAGCGGCGACACCCGCGAGGAGCAGGACACCCAGGACGCCGGGACCGCCGACGATATCGAGGCCGGGCCGGAGCCCGATGCCGAGGCCGGGCCAACGGCCGAGGACGAAGCGGGCTTCGACGCCGAATACCCTGACGAAGAGCACGACGAGGGTCCCGACGCGCCCGCCGACACGGTGTCGGCGACGTCGGACAACGGTGAGGACGAGGTCGTCGCCGAGGAGCACAACAACCGCTGAAGCACTTGTGCGCCAGTCGGATTGACCTCAGTCGGCGTCGGGCGCGGTCGGGGCGGCCAGTAGCGCGGACACCTCCTCGTCGGGCACCTGGTGGAAGTCGGCGAACACCTGACCGACGGATTCGAAATCGGCAGGCATCGTCGCGCAGACCACGTCGTCGGCCTCCTCGGCGAGTTGCCGGCACGCCGACTCCGGCCCCACCGGCACCGCCACGACGATCCGTCGTGGATCAGCTGCACGGACGGTGCGCACCGCGACGAGCATGCTGGCACCCGTGGCGATCCCGTCGTCGACGAGGATGACGGTCCGGCCGGCCAGGTCGAGAGGTCCGCGGTCGCCGCGATACAGGCCTTCCCGCCGGGCCAATTCGACGGATTCCCGGTCGATGGTGGCCTGCAGGTCGGCGTCGTCGATACCGAGGTTGTGCAGCAGCCGGTCGTTGATCACCACCCGGCCCCCGGTGGCCAGCGCGCCCATCGCCAGCTCCTCCCACTGCGGCACACCGAGTTTGCGGACCAGGAATACGTCCAGCGGTGCGTGCAGGAAAGCCGCGACCTCCCAGCCGACCGGCACCCCGCCCCGGGCCAGCCCGAGCACGAGCAGACGGTCGGTGCCCGCATAGGGCGCGAGCAGTTCCGCCAGCACCCGGCCGGCGTGGCGACGGTCCCGGAATGTGCGATGTGCACTGGGCCGGGCCAGGTAGCTCCATCCACTCATCGCATCGATCTCCCCGTGGGCCTCCCAGCCTACGACCGTGTGTCCCGGACCTCACCCGATCGTCGAGAACGGGCGGGCAGACCCGACAGTGGGTACCCGGAAGTCGCGGCCAATCCACCCCGGCGGGGGCGACGAATAGTCCCCGTGGAACGGCCGCGCGGAACCTGAGACGAGGACCATGGGTATCGAATACGAAACCACCGTCGATCATCCGTTGGTCGACGTCTGGGCGTGGCACACCCGCCCCGGCGCGATGAGGCGGTTGTTGCCGCCCTGGCAGCCGATGACCGCGGTGTCCGAGACCGCCTCGCTGGCCGACGGCAGCGCGGTGATCGGGTTGCCCGGCGGGCTGCGCTGGGTGGCGCGGCACGATCGGGACGGCTACGACCCGCCGCACCGGTTCGTCGACGCGCTGGCGCCGCAGGGGCCGCTGGGCTGGGCGGGCAGGGCAATCGGGGGATGGCGCCACGTCCACGAATTCGAGGCGCAGGGATCGCGTACCCGGGTCCGAGATCGTGTCGACACGGCCGTGCCCGCGGCGGTGCTGCGCTCGACGTTCGTCTACCGGCACCGGCAGCTCGCCGACGACCTCGCCGCCCACCGTGACGCCGAGGCCACCGCGCGCCCGCTCGTCGTCGCCGTCACCGGGGCATCGGGCCTGGTTGGGGCGGCGCTGACGGCGATGCTCAGTGCCGGTGGTCACCGCGTCATCCGGTTGGTGCGTCGCGCGCAGCCGGGGCCCGACGAACGCGAATGGGACCCCGGCGACCCGGCCCCCGATCTGCTCACCGGGGTCGACGCGGTCGTCCACTTGGCCGGCGCGTCGATCGCGGGGCGGTTCACGCCGGGGCACAAGGCGGCGATCCGCGACAGCAGGGTCGGACCGACGCGGCGGCTCGCCGAGGCCGCCGGCGCCACCGTCGGCGGTCCGCGCACCTTCGTCAGCGCGTCGGCGATCGGGTACTACGGATTCGACCGCGGTGATGCCGAACTCGGCGAGGACAGCGAGCGCGGAGCCGGGTTCCTGGCCGATGTCGTCTCGGACTGGGAGGCCGCCGCTGCGCCGGCCGCCGAGGCCGGGCTGCGTATCGTCACGGTGCGCACCGGTGTCGTCCAGGCGGCGGCGGGCGGCACGCTGCGGCTGATGCGTCCGCTGTTCGGCGCCGGACTGGGCGGCCGACTGGGCAGCGGGGCGCAGTGGTTGTCCTGGATCGGGCTCGACGACCTCCTCGACGTGTACTACCGTGCGCTCTACGACGCCCGGCTCAGCGGGCCGGTCAACGCCGTCGCGCCGCACCCGGTCCGCAACGCCGACTACACCAGCACCCTCGCCGGGGTGCTGAGACGGCCGGCCGTCCTGCCGGTGCCCTCGCTGGGTCCCCGGCTGCTACTGGGAGACCAGGGTGCGCGTGAACTCGCCGAGGCCGACCAGCGGGTGATACCCGCCAAACTGGTGGCGGTGGGTCACCGTTTCCGCCACCCGGCTGTCGCCGATGCGCTGGCGCATCAACTCGGTCGGGGCTGAGCCTGCACGTAGGACAGAAAGCCCTGGACCAGCTCGCGGATCCGCTTGGCCGCACTCTCTTCCAGTTCAGTTGTCTGCGAACGCAATTCGTCGTGGGTCACGCCGACACCGGCGGCCTCGCCGTGCCGGTCGTCGGCCAGCCACAGCTCCAGCAGGGCGCGGTCGAGTTCGGGATGGAACTGCAGTGCCAGCGTGCGGCCCAGGACGAAGGCCTGCGACGCGTTGGCGGTCCTGGCGATCTCGGTGGCCCCCGGCGGCAGCGTCCACCGGTCGAAATGCCACTGGAACCACCGGCCGCCCGGTACCAGGGTGGCGTCGTCGGACTGCACGTCGTACCAACCGATCTCGGGCCGGGCCGAGCGCGCGACCGAACCGCCGAACGTCTGGGCCAGTAGCTGGCCGCCGAAGCACACACCCAGCAGTGCCACACCCGCGTCGGCGGCATCGCGCATGAGCTGCATCTCCGCGCCCACCCACGAATCGCACAGGGATTCGTCGTAGACGGCCCACCGCGCGCCCAGCGGCACGATCACGTCATAGCCGGACGGATCGGGAAAGGTCACGTCCCCGGCGGGACTGTCGATCCGATCGGCGGGCACCACCTCGAACGTGTCGATGTCGAAGCCGCATTCGGCGAACGCCTCCCCGAGCAATGCCTCCGTCGCCTGGGGCTCGTTATAGATGAACAGCACCCTGGGCGCCACCGAACTCCCTCCACCGCATGCCTACCGACCGCAGACGAGGGTACTCGACGGGCGGCTCACCGGGTCGGCGGCGTCGGCGGGGCATCATCGGGCGCCAGTTCGCGGCCGATCCTGCGGAACAGTGCCTCGGCCGCGTTGCTGTTTGCGCCGGTGTCGTCGAACGCCGCCGGTGCGAACGTCACCGCGACGGCGATCGCGATCTTCTTCGACGGCAGATACGCCTCGGTCGCCGCGTAGCCGGCGAACATCGGGTTCTGCAGCAGCCAGTTTCCCGAGATCACGATCCCCAGACCGTAGGTGTAGCCCTCCTCCTGCGGGGCGCAGGTGGGGCAGCCGGGCTGGGCGCGCGTCTTGCCGCGCAACTCGGTGGAGACCATCCGCTCATAGCTCTCCTTGGAGAGCAGCCTGCCCGAACCGATACCCACCGCGGTGGCTTCCAGGTCGTAGATGGTGGAGGTCTGGATGGCGCCGTGGGTGATGGTCCACGACGGATTCCAGAACGTCGACTCCTCGTAAAACGGTGTGCCGCCGGGGATGCCGAGTGCTTGGCGGCGTTCGGAGGTGAATGCATGCAGCACCGGCGAGGGAATGTCGGCGGTCAGCGACGCCGTCGTGCCGGTCAGGCCCAGGGGGCGAAGAACCTTGTCCGACAACAGTTTCGACATGTCCTGGCCGGTCGCCTTCTCGATGGCCAGACCCAGCAGCACATAGTTGGTGTGGGCGTAGTTCCAGTTGGTGCCCGGCTCGTAGAGCAACTCCTGCAGATGGGCGAAGCCCAGCAGGTCGTCGGTGGTCCAGGCCCGGAACGGGTCGGCGTAGATGGCGTCGGCGAATGCGGTGTTGCCGATCACGTAGTCGCGGTACCCCGAGGTCATCTGAGCCAGCTGACCCAGGGTCACCCGGTCGGCGTTGGGTACGTCGGGCAGCCATCTGGAGAGTTTGTCGTCGAGGCGAAGGGTGCCGTCCTCGGCGAGGAGCAGCAGCAGTGTCGATACGTACGAGATCGCCACGGCGCCGTTGCGGAAGTGCATGGCGGTGGTGGCGGGCACCCCGGTCATCGATTCGCCGAGGGCCTTGGTGACGATCTCGTCGCCGTCCTCGGTGACTCGCACCACGGCGGCGTTGAGGTGGTCCCGCGCCATCGCGTCCTCGACGATGCGAAGCACCGCCTCGGCGCGCGGATCGGGGCGCGGCGGCTGTGACGGCGACGTCGGCGCCATGGGAACACAGCCGATGGTGGTGACGAGGAGGCACGTCAGCACCGCTGTCAGGCGCGTGCGAGCCGTCCGTCGCGACGGCCGGGTCCAGACCATGATTGATCTTGGCAGAATCGGGCCCGCGTGGGGCCGGGCCTGCGGACTACGATGGGGCGCAGGCATGAACGATCCGGCAGTCCTCGCGTTCGCGTTCGTCGCGGTCCTCGCCGTCGCCGCGCATTTCGCGTTCCTCGGATACCTGGCGGTGGGTGGCTTCCTCGCGTGGTGGTGGCCGCGCACCCTGTGGCTGCACGCTGCCACGGTGACGTGGGCGGTCAGCAGTGTGGTGTGGGTGCTGCCGTGCCCGCTGACCTCGCTGGAACGTTGGGCACGCGCCGGCGCGGGTATGGCCCCGATCCGTCCCGACGGGTTCATCGCGCACTACCTCACCGGTGTGGTGTATCCGGCGGGCCAGCAGAGCGTGGTGCAGCTCGCGGTGTTCGCGGTGGTCGTGGTGTCCTGGCTGGGGGCGGTCCGCCGTCTCACTGCGCGGCGCGGTAACGCCGCTCCGGCCTGCCCACCCCGTATTGCAGCCGCAGCTCCACCGCCCCGGTCCGCAGATAGTGTTCGAGGTAGCGGCGGGCGCTGACCCGCGAGATACCGACGAGGTCGGCGCATTCGGCCGCCGACACCTCGCCGGCGGCGCGCACTGCATCCAGGACCAACCTGCCGGTCTCCGCGCCGAGGCCTTTCGGCAGGACATCCTGCTGGGCGTGGGCGGCCGCCGGCGCGCCGAACAACGAATCGATGAGTGACTGGTCGGCGCCGCGGTCGGATTCCAGCGCGTCGGCGCGGGCCGCGAACGCCTCGAGTTTGGCCCGCAGCTGCGGGAACTCGAACGGTTTGATGAGGTAGTCGGCGGCACCGCCGTCCAGCGCACCGCTGACCGTGTCCAGTTCCCGCGCGGCCGTGATCATGATGACCCCGACCCCGTCACCCGAGGAACGCAGCCGCCGCAGCACCTCCAAGCCGGTCATATCGGGCAGGTAGACGTCGAGCAGGATCAGATCCGGGTGCAGGTCGGCGGCGGCGGTCAACGCCTCGCCGCCGGTGCGTACGACCGCGACCGCGCGGAACCCGTCGACCTGTTCGACGAAGCGCCGGTGGATCTCGGCGACCATGAAGTCGTCGTCGACGACGAGGACGTCACGCACGGGCGGCCGTTTCGCGGGCTGCGGCGCCGACCGCCGTGATGGGCGGCAGCCGCACCACGAAAAGCGCTCCGCCGCAGGGTCCGTCTGCGACCTCCACGGTGCCGCCGTGCTGACTGGTGACCAGGCGTACCAGCGCCAGCCCGATGCCGCGGCCGCCGGGCACGTCCGGTTTGGAGGTGACTCCCCGGGCGAAGATCTCTTCCCGCAGGTGTTCTGGAACGCCGGGACCGGCGTCGGCCACCGAGATGACCAGGCCGTCGTGGTCGGCGATACACACCGTCACCCGCGGGTCGGCGGCACCCACCGAGACGTCCACGGCATTGTCGACGAGGTTGCCCAGCAGCGTGATCACGTCGGTGGCCAGTGCCGGCTCCAGTGCGGTGAGGTGCGATTCGGGTGCGATGGTGAGCCGGACACCGCCCTCGGCCGCCAGCGTGGTCTTGGCGATGAGCAGCGCCGCGACGGCGGGATCGGAGATGTGTTGTGTCACGGCGTCGCTGATCTCGGCGCGCCGCCGGGTCAGCGTTCCCACCAGGTCACGCACGGCGTCGAATTCACCCAGCTGGACCAGACCGGAGATGGTGTGCAGCTGGTTGGCGAATTCGTGGGTCTGGGCGCGCAACGTGTCGGTGACGCTCTTGTGTGAGGACAGCTGACCTTGCAGCGCGGCCAGTTCGGTGCTGTCGCGCATGGTCGTGACGGTACCGATCCGCTGTCCCTGGCTGGTGGCCGCCCGCCGGTTCAGCGCGAGAATCCTTGTGGGGGTGGCGATCACCACGTCTTGGCCGTCCTCCCCGGAAAGCAGGAAATCGACCACCGCGGGATCGAGCCCGACTCCGTCGACCCGGCGCCCCACACTCTCGCCGGTGATGCCCAGCAGGTCCTGGGCGCTGTCGTTGAGCAGCGTGATGTCGCCTTCGGGGTTCACCGCGACCACACCCTCGCGAATGCTGTGCAGCAACGCTTCTCGATGATCGGCCAGGTTGGCGATCTCGGCGATCTCCAGGCCCCGGGTGTGCCGTTTGATCCGCCGCGAGAGCAACCACGACGCCACCAGCCCCAGTGCCGCCCCGAGACTGAGATAGAACAGCAGCCGTTCGCCCGCGCCGCCGAGCAGATCCCACACCGAGGGGTAACGCTCGCTGACCGATGCGATCGCGAGCACCTGTCCCGTCGCCGACAGGATCGGGACCTGCCCCACCAGGCTGTGCACGCCGTCGATGTCCATGTCACCGAACCACGCCCTGCCCTCGTCGGCGTGCGTGACGTCCAGGTCGGTGCGCTGCCCGATGCGGCTCGGGTCCGAGGACACCTGCACCACCCCGGCGGGATCGATGATCTCGGCGAGGGCGGCACCCGAGAGCGCGACCGCCCTGTCGACCTCGGGTGCGAGGACTCGCGCCGCGAACGGGTCGGCGTAGCGGTCCCGCACGATGGGCGTGGAAGCCATGTTCTCGGCGACCGCGATCATCCGCTGGCCCCGGACCTCACGGAACTCCCTGGTGGACTGGGCGACCGACACCGCGGCGACGGCGAACAGCACCACCAGCACCACGACCAGCTGGAACGCCAGGAACTGGCCCGCGAGGCTGCGGAAGCCTCGCAGGAACGACGGCCACGGGGATGTCGTCGACTCGGCGATGTTCAGAATGACCAATACGTCCTTTTCGTACTCATCAGTGACGTGGCTCACTGTCGAAGTCCAGTATTGCTGAGCATCACAACTTAGTGACTGGGAGTGTGACGGTGACAGCAAAACCGACGGGACCTCAATTCGAACACCGCCGAGGGCGGGCGGCGCAACATCTGTTTGTCGGGGTGGTCATCGCCGCCATCGCAGCGCTCGCGCTGTCCGCGTGCGGTGTGACGCGTGGGGACGACGCGGCGGGACTGCACCGGCTGCGGATGATGGTGCCCAACAGCCCCGGCGGCGGTTACGACCTCACCGCGCGCACGGCGGTCAAGATCATGGAGGACGAGGACATCACCGGCCGGGTGGAGGTCTTCAACGTCATCGGTGCCGGCGGCACAGTGGCCATGGCCCGACTGATGAACGAAAAAGGCAACGGCGACCTCATGATGATGATGGGGCTGGGTGTCGTCGGCGCCACCTACACCAACGGGTCGAAAGCCCGGGCGTCCGACGCCACCGCGCTGGCGCGCATGGTCGAGGAACAGGAAGGCATCCTCGTCCCCGGCGATTCCCCATTCAAGACCGTCAACGACTTCGTTGCGGCGTGGAAGGCCGACCCGTCGAAAGTGACCGTCGGCGGTGGATCCTCACCCGGCGGGCCCGACCATCTGTTCCCGATGGAGACCGCCCGCGCGGTGGGTGTGGACCCGGCCCAGGTCAACTACGTCTCCTACGACGGAGGCGGGGATCTGCTCACTGCGCTGCTCGGCAAGAAGATCGCCGCGGGGACCTCGGGTCTGGGCGAGTACGTCGACCAGATCGAGGCCGGCGAGGTGCGGGTGCTTGCGGTGTCGGGCAATGAGCGAGTCGAGGGTATCGACGCGCCCACCCTCACCGAGGCCGGTATCGACCTCACATTCACCAACTGGCGCGGCATCCTCGCCCCGCCGGGAATCTCCGACGAGGACCGCGCGGCGATGGTCCAGATCCTGGAGAAACTTCACGGCACCGACGCATGGAAGGAGGCACTGGTGAAGAACGGCTGGAGCGACGCGTTCTTGACCGGACCGCAGTTCGAAGAGTTCCTGGCCGAGCAGGACAAGCGCGTCGAATCGACGCTGACCGAGCTGGGCCTGGTATGAGCACCCCGGACACGATCGTGAAGAAGGCACGGCCGGATTTCGCACAGTTCATCGTCTGTGTGGTGATGGTGTGCGTCGGTGTGTTCGTGATCTACGACGCGGTGGCGCTACCCGGCGGCTACGCGAAGGTGGATCCTGTTGGACCGCGGATGTTTCCGATCGTCATCGGCATTGGCCTGCTGGTCATGGCGGTGGTGCTGGCGGTGGCGATCCTGCGCGGGTCGCAGGGGGAGCCCGACGGCGGCGAGGACATCGACCTGGACGAACCCAGCGACTGGCGCACCGTCGCACTGCTCGTCGGGTTGTTCGTGGCGGTCATCGTGGGCGTACAGCCACTCGGCTGGGCGATCATGGGCGCGGTGCTGTTCGCCGGCGCCGCAACGATTCTGGGTAGCAAGCACTACGTCCGGAACATCGTGATCGGAACGGTGCTGTCGGTGGGCAGCTTCTATGCGTTCTATTCCGGGCTCGGAATCCCGCTGCCCGCAGGCATTCTGGACGGGATTCTGTAGATGGGTAACTTCGAGTGGCTGTTGCAGGGGTTCGCCGAGGCCGCGACCCCGATGAATCTGCTGTACGCGGCGATCGGCGTGCTGTTGGGCACCGCAGTCGGGGTGCTGCCGGGTATCGGCCCGGCGATGACGGTGGCGCTGCTGCTGCCGATCACCTACAACGTCAGTCCCAGCGCGGCGTTCATCATGTTCGCCGGCATCTTCTACGGGGGTATGTACGGCGGGTCGACCACGTCGATCCTGCTCAACACACCGGGTGAATCGTCGTCGGTGATCACCGCGATCGAGGGCAACAAGATGGCCAAGGCCGGCCGTGCCGCGCAGGCGCTGGCCACGGCGGCGATCGGGTCGTTCGTGGCGGGCGCGATCGGCACCACGCTGCTCGCGGCGTTCGCCCCGGCGGTGTCGCGGTTCGCCGTCACGCTCGGCGCGCCGTCCTACCTGGCGATCATGCTGTTCGCGCTGGTTGCGGTCACCGCCGTGCTCGGCGCCTCGAAGATGCGGGGGCTGATTTCGCTGCTCCTCGGGCTGTCGATCGGGCTGGTCGGCATCGACTCGCTGACGGGCCAGCCGCGCGCCACATTCGGCCTGCCGCAGCTCTCCGACGGCATCGACATCGTGGTCATCGCGGTGGCGATCTTCGCCCTCGGTGAGGCGCTGTGGGTCGCGGCCCATCTGCGCCGCCGCCCGGCCGACGTCATCCCGGTGGGACGGCCGTGGATGAGTAAATCGGACTGGCGCCGTTCGTGGAAGCCGTGGTTGCGGGGCACCGCATTCGGGTTCCCGTTCGGGGCGCTGCCCGCCGGCGGCGCGGAGCTGCCGACGTTCCTGTCCTATGTCACCGAACGCAAACTGTCCAAACACCCCGAGGAGTTCGGCAAGGGCGCCATCGAGGGGGTGGCCGGACCGGAGGCCGCCAACAACGCCTCGGCGGCGGGCACTCTCGTACCGATGCTGTCGCTGGGCCTGCCCACCAACGCCACTGCGGCGGTGATGCTGACGGCGTTCGTGTCCTACGGCATCCAGCCGGGGCCCACGCTGTTCGACAAGGAACCGCTGCTGATCTGGACGTTGATCGCCAGCCTGTTCATCGGGAACTTCCTGCTGCTGGTGCTCAATCTGCCGCTGGCGCCGCTGTGGGCCAAGCTGCTGCGCACCCCCCGGCCGTACCTGTATGCCGGCATCCTGTTCTTCGCCACGCTGGGTGCGCTCGCGGTGAACATCTCCGCGATGGATCTGGTGTTGCTGCTGGTGTTCGGTCTGCTCGGGTTGATGATGCGCCGCTTCGGGCTGCCGATCCTGCCGCTGATCATCGGGGTGATCCTCGGTCCGCGCATCGAGCGTCAGCTGCGCCAGAGCCTGCAACTCGGCGGCGGTGACTGGGGAAGCCTGTTCACCGAACCGGTGGCGATCGTCACCTATGTCGCCATGGTGCTGTTGATCGCGGTACCGCTGATCCTCAGGTTCTTCCACCGGTCGGAGCCCGATATCATCCACGCCACGCCCGAGGACTTCCCGCCCCTGGACCACGAGGGTCATGTCATCGCCGGAGTAGGGTCGGCCAACGCGCCGGGTGACACCAGCACCGCCAGCACGCCGGAGGAGACGAGCAAACCATGATCGTCGTCGGATACACCGCCGACCGCTACGGGCACACCGCGCTCGAGCACGGCATCGCCGAAGCTGGGTTGCGCGGCACCACGCTGCTGGTCATCAACTCCACGGCCGGCGACGCCTACGTGGACCGCCGGTTCGCCGGTGCGGGCCAGGTGGCCGATCTCGAAACCCGGCTGGCCGAAACCGGTCTGACGTTCGAGGTGATCCAGCCGGTCGGTGTCGACGCCGCCGACGAACTGCTCGCGGCGATGGACCGCCCCGAGGCCGAGCTGTTGGTGATCGGCATCCGGCACCGCAACCCGGTGGGCAAACTGTTACTCGGCAGCGTCGCCCAGCAGCTCATCCTGGAATGTCCGAAGCCGGTGCTGGCGGTCAAACCCGCTGACGACTAGGTTTTCGTCCCTCCATCGGTCGCCGAATGTGAATCCTCTGCGAGATTTCCGCGAAATCTTGGCGGTGGCTTCACATTCGGCGCAATCGGTCTGACCGGCGTGGGTGAGGACAACCGAACTCGTTCGACGATGTCGACTTCGCACGCGCGGGTGGCGGCTACACTCCTGGAGCGAGTAAGCACGGTCAGGGAGGGCGAAGACCTTGTATGCGAGCGTTGTTCAAGGTTGGATCGGCGTCTTCGCTGCGGTCGTCGGTGTGATCGTCACGGTGCTGGGGATCTTCAACTACAAGTCCAGGCGAGACCGTCTGGCGGCCATCGGCGCTTCGTTCAAGGAGACCGTGGACGCGTTGTCGAGCGACAGCGAAGTCAAGTGTATGGCGAACGCGGTGCTCCTCCGGCGGTTCTTCGATCCGATGAGCGAGCAGGGTGTCGGCCTTCGCCGGAGAACGCCCTACCGCAAGGAAACCATCGAAGTCATCGCGAGCATGTTGCGTAAGGAGCAGCCCGCGGAAATACGAAAAGCCCTGGCCAACGGCCTGCGGTACGCCGTGGACCTTCGCGCGTCCGACCTTGCGGAGTGCGACCTGAGTGGGAGCTATTTGGGCCAGAAGGGTGGAGATCCGCGCAGTGCCGACCTGTCCAACGCGGATTTGTGGGGCGCCACCTGCGTGGGTACCTCCTTCAGAAAGGTCACGGCAGTGGAAACCGTGTTTCAGGCCGCGGATCTGCGGAAGGCCGTGTTCATCGGGGCGAATTGCCTGCGAGCCAACTTTCGTGAGGCGGACTGCCGGGGTGCGAAGTTCAGGAACGCCGATCTGGGAAGCGCGGATTTCGCCGGGGCCACACTTGCGCGTTCGGAATCTGACGACGTGAGTTTGAAGGGCGCCGACTTCAGCGACGCAAATGTCCAGGGCGCCACGTTCGATGGCGTCGACCTGGACGGTGTTGTCTTCACGGGCGCGAGACTCGGCGGTGCACGTTTCGTCGGGGCGCTGAGCATTCCCGAGGAGGTTCGCCGCCACGTCGTTGACGGTGTCGCGCTCTCCGGCGCTGTCGCAGGTGAGGCTGCGAGCGAAGCGAATTGAGCGCCACCGTCTTGGTGTGCGCTCCAGCGGTGCGCACGCGGTCACAGCAAGCCACCTATGAGCAGCTGCTGTCGTCGCTGGAGTCCCGCGGCTTCTCCGTGACCGTCTTGACGCGGCCGGCCTACGTCGCCGACCCATGGGAGGAGCTGGTGCGTCTGATGAATCGTGCCGACGGGGTGGTCGTAGCGGGGTTTCGGCAGATGTCCATCCGCCACGGCGTGTGGCGCGACGATACGGCTGAGCAGGCCACGGTGGATACCGTGTGGACGTCGCCGTGGATGCAGATCGAGGCGGGGATGGCGATCGCACTGGGTAAGCCGGTGCTCGTGCTACCCGAGCGCGGGGTGTCCGAGGGCATATTTGCGCGCCAGAACTGGACCGCTACGGTGTTCGGGTCGCCAGCAGGGCTGGATGAGTCGCCAGAAGCCGACCGCTGGGCGGCCACGGTCCGTGCACTGGCTAAGCGGCGCCCGTGTCCATCCGGATGACGCCGTCCACCACGTCCACCGGATAGCTGCGCACACTCATCCCGGTACCGGAAACCTCTGCCCCCGTGCACATGTCGAACGCGTAGCTGTGCAGTGGGCATACCACCACCGCATCGTCGGTCAGCCCGTCGGCGAGCGGTCCGCCCTTGTGCGGGCAGATCGCATCGAGTGCCCGCAGCGAACCGTCGCGCATCCGGTACACCGCGATCTGCTCACCGTCGACGGCGAAGGTGCGCCCCTCGCCGACGGGAATCTCGTCGACCCGGCCGAGTTCGACGCTCACGACATCGCCCCTTCTCCTGCGGTTACGGACCGCTCATCGGCGGTGGCCGTACGTGCGAGTGCCCCGGGGACCTGGGGGAGCGGCAGCAACGGCAGCGACGTCCTGAACTGGCCCTCCGTCGCCGGCTCTCGCCCGTCCTGCCACGGATCGCGATATGCGTCGACGGATTTCTGCATCCGCTCGTCCAGCCCCGCCAGGAAGGCGTCGTCGGCCTCCTCTATCAGCACCGCGCGGATCTTGTCGATCCCCACCCGGGGCACCCACGCGTAGGTGCGTTCCAGCCAGTTCGCGCTCTCCCGGTAGTACTGCAGGAACCGGCCGGCCAGCGTGATCACGGTCTGCGGATCGTCGACCGTGGCCAACAGGTCGCCCTTGCGGATGTGCGCCCCCGCCGCGCCGCCGACGTAGATCTCCCAGCGTCCGCCGTCGACGGCTACTACACCGAGGTCCTTGCACAGCGCCTCGGCGCAGTTGCGCGGGCAGCCGGTGACCGCCAGTTTCATCTTCGCCGGGCTGGCCAGCCCCTGATAGCGTTCTTCCAGCGCGATACCCAGCGCGGTCGAGTCGCCGACACCGAAGCGGCAGAAGTCGCTTCCCACACAGGTTTTCACCGTCCGGAAGCTCTTGCCGTAGGCGTAGCCGGACGGCATGTCCAGGTCGGCCCACACCGCGGGGAGGTCTTCCTTGCGAATGCCGAGCAGGTCGATGCGCTGTCCGCCGGTGCATTTGATCATCGGGATCTCGTACTTCTCGGCGACGTCGGCGATCTTGCGCAACTGCGCCACGCTCGTCACGCCGCCCTTCATCTGCGGCACCACCGAGAATGTGCCGTCGCGCTGGATGTTGGCGTGCACGCGGTCGTTGATGAACCTGGCGTCCCGTTCGTCGACGAACTCGTCGGCCCACATCGTCTCCAGAAGCGAGGCCAGGCCCATCTTCGAGCTCGCGTCCGGCTTTCCCTCGGGGGCCAGCGCGGCGAACACCGAAGACACCGAATGCAATTCCAGCTCACGGATATGGCGCATCAACGTCTGCTTGTCGTAGGGGATGCCCGGCACATACCAGGACGCCGACGGATCCTCGGTCACCGTGCCGCCGGCGGCCCACTCCACGATCTGGGCCACCAGCTGCTTGCACGAGCCGCACCCCTTGCCGGCCTTGGTCTTCGCCATCACTCCCGTCACCGACGTCTCCCCGCCGCCGACGCACGCCACCAACGCGCCCTTGGTGACGCCGTTGCAGTTGCACACCTGCGCGTCGTCGGCCAGTTCGGCGACACCGACCCCGACATCGGGGGTGCCGATATCGAACATCAGCGAGACCCGCTCGTCGGGCAGCGGCAGCCCACTGTCGAAGGCCTGGGTGAGGAACGACACCTTCGACACGTCGCCCACCAGTGTCGCGCCGACAAGTTTGCCGTCGCGGATCACCACCGTCTTGTAGACCCCGTGTTTGGGTTCGCTGTACTGGACGAACTCGTCGTCGTCGTGTTCGGGTGCCTTGACCCCCATGGCCGCGACGTCCACCCCGGCGACCTTGAGTTTCGTCGCGGTGCGCGAGCCGTGGTACGCCGCCGACCTGTCGGTGCCGGTGAGGTGGTCGGCCAGCACCGTGGCCTGCTCCCACAACGGCGCTACCAGCCCGTACACCTGTCCGCGGTGCTGGGCGCATTCGCCGACGACATAGATGCGGTCGTCGTCGATCGAGCGCATGTGGTCGTCGGTCACGATCGCGCGCTCGACGGTCAGCCCGGCCCGCTGGGCCAGGCCGACGTTGGGCCGGATGCCGGTGGCGATCACCAGCATGTCGCAGTCGACGGTGTTGCCGTCGGCGAAAGCCACCCCGCGCAGCCGGCCGTCGTCGGCGGTAAGCACCTCGGTGGTGCGTTTCGACGTGAGCACCTCGATGCCGAGCTCCTCGACCGACCGGCGCAGGATCGCCCCGGCGGCGTCGTCGAGTTGAGCGTTCATCAGCGTCGGCCCCGAATGCACCACTGCGACGGCCAGTCCGCGGTTTTGCAGGCCGCGGGCGGCCTCCAACCCGAGCAGCCCGCCGCCGATGACGACGGCCTTGGTGCGGTTGGCGGCTTCGTCGATCATCGACGAGGTGTCATCGAGCGTGCGGAAGCCGAATACGCCGTCGGCCAGGGTCTTGTCGTCGGACCACAACCCTGCCATCGGCGGGAAGAACGCGCGGCTGCCGGTGGCGATGATCAGCTGGTCGTAGCGCAGCGTCGTCCCGTCGTCGGCGTACACCAGACGCGCGAAACGGTCGAGGCGCACCACCCGCACCCCGGCGCGCAGGTCCACGCCGTTGTCGGCGTACCAGTCCAGCTCGTTGAGGTAGATCTCGGTCGTATCGTCAATCCCGGCAAGGACATTGGAAAGCATGATGCGGTTGTAGTTGCCGTAGGGCTCGTCGCCGAACACGGTGATGTCGAATGCATCCGACCCGCCGCGGGCCAGGATCTCCTCCACGGCGCGCATACCGGCCATCCCGTTGCCGATGACCACGAGCCGAGATCGGGTCATGCGATCTCCACCAGCCCCAGGTCGACGATCACGGTGCCCCGCGCACCGTCGGGCGCCGCGATGAACAACTCGAGCACGGTGTCGGCGAGCAGGTCCTCGACCACACGCAGCGAGACGTGCGTGGCGCCCTTGGCGGCGATGGGGAAGTAACGCATCGGCTTGCCGTCGCGGAACAGCACGACGGTGACCATTTGTTTCGTCGAGTTGCCGCCGCGGAAGTACACCGGCTGGGTCACCGACCCGGCCGGCACGACGTAACGCAGCGCGTCGTCGAGAAGCGTCGGCTTTTCATAGCCGCTGCCTTCGAATTCGAATGCGCCCTGCAGGAATTGGGGATTGCTACCGTCAGTCATGCGCTGTGCTCGCCTTCCGGTGGGCTGGATGAGCGGGGGCTGATCGCTCGAAGCTAGAAGCCTTTTGTTTCGGCCCTGTTTCGACCGCGATTCGCCCGTGAATCCCGCTGAACCGGCCCGGAACCGCCCGCGAAGTCCTCACGGACCCCCGAACATCAATGTGAGGTGGTTTTGACACTGCGGATACGAACGTGCAACGGACGTGGAATCCCCTGCCCGTACATCTATGGGCAAGCCCGAATTGCCACCCGTCGACCGATACCGGAGGCCAGCACCATGTCCGCACAGACAACCCCTGTTTCGAGGTCTCGAAGCAGGGATATCGAGCACTGGGACGCCGAGGACGTCGCCGCGTGGGAGGCGGGTGGCAAAGACATCGCCAAACGCAACCTGATCTGGTCGATCGTGGCCGAGCACGTCGGATTCTCGGTCTGGTCGATCTGGTCGGTGATGGTGCTGTTCATGCCGCAGGACGTGTACGGCATCGACGCAGCCGGCAAGTTCTTCCTGGTGGCGGTGCCGACCTTGGTCGGCGCGTTCATGCGCATCCCCTACACCGTCGCACCCGCTCGTTTCGGCGGACGGAACTGGACGATCGTCAGCGCGCTGCTACTGCTGATCCCGACCCTGCTGACGCTGTACTTCATGAATCAGCCGGGCACGTCCTACACGACGTTCATGCTCGTCGCGGCGTTCGCTGGGCTCGGCGGGGGCAACTTCGCCTCGTCGATGACCAACATCAACGCTTTCTATCCGCAGCGCCTGAAGGGCTGGGCGCTCGGCCTCAACGCCGGCGGCGGAAACATCGGCGTCCCGGTCATCCAGCTCATCGGCCTGCTGGTGATCGCCACTGTCGGTAACACCCGCCCCGAAATCGTCTGTGCCATCTACCTCGTCGCCATCAGCGTGGCGGCGGTGGGCGCCGCACTGTTCATGGACAACCTGCGCAATCAGAAGTCCAATCTGGGTGCGCTCGGTGAAGCGTTGCGGTACAAGCACTCCTGGGTGATGAGCTTCCTCTACATCGGGACCTTCGGATCGTTCATCGGGTTCTCGTTCGCGTTCGGCCAGGTGCTGCAGATCAATTACCTCGCCGGCGGCGACACACCCGCGCAGGCTTCGTTGCACGCCGCACAGATCGCATTCCTCGGCCCGCTGCTGGGGTCGCTCGCCCGCCCGGTCGGTGGCAAGCTGGCCGACCGCATCGGCGGCGGCAAGATCACCCTGTACACGTTCGTGGCGATGATCTTCGCCGCGGGAATCCTGGTGACCGCCGGGGTGATCGACGACATGTCGGCCGGTGCGCCCACCGGCGGTCAGATGGTCGCCTACGTCGCCGGTTTCATCCTGCTGTTCATCCTCTCGGGTATCGGCAACGGCTCGACCTACAAGATGATCCCGTCGATCTTCGAGGCCAAGGCGCAGTCCCGCGA
Organism: Actinomycetota bacterium; assembly: GCA_018268465.1. Taxonomy (GTDB): domain Bacteria; phylum Actinomycetota; class Actinomycetes; order Mycobacteriales; family Mycobacteriaceae; genus Mycobacterium. Next base: position 119,796 of record JAFDWN010000016.1, on the reverse strand, counting down.
CGATCTCAGCCGCGAGGAGAAGGCGCAATGGTCGCGCAGTATGTCCGGTGCGCTGATCGGCTTCGCCGGTGCGGTCGGGGCTCTGGGCGGGGTGTTCATCAACATCGTGCTGCGCGCGTCCTACGTCAGTGACGCCAAGTCGGCCACGATGGCGTTCTGGGTGTTCCTCGGCTTCTACGTGGTGTGCGCGTTCGTGACGTGGTTCGTGTTCCTGCGACTGCAGGAGCACCGGGCACACACCGGCGAGCACATCGGCCGGATGCCCGCGACAGTCGGGGCCGGCTGACACACATCGATGACGGTTCCCGACAGCACCACAGCCCGCACCGCATGTTCGTACTGCGGTGTGGGCTGTGGTATCTCCGTGCAGACGACCGCCGATCCGGCGACCGGGCGACCGGTCATCGCCCGGGTCAGCGGTGACAAGCTGCACCCGACCAACTTCGGCCGGCTGTGCACAAAAGGGGCCACGCATGCCGAGATGATGCGGGCCGACGACGATCGCCTCACGACGGCGCTGGTGCGGGGTAGCCGGGACGACGTTCTCACCCCCACCCCGGTGGACGACGCCGTCGCCGAGGCGGCCAGGCGGCTGCGCACCATCGTCGACGAGCACGGGCCCGATGCGGTCGCGTTGTACGTCTCGGGTCAGATGTCGATCGAGGCGCAGTATCTGGCCACCAAGCTGGCCAAGGGTTATCTGCGCACCGTGCACATCGAGTCGAATTCCCGATTGTGCATGGCCAGCGCGGGAACAGGTTTCAAACAGTCCCTCGGTGCCGACGGGCCGCCCGGGTCGTACACCGACTTCGACTGCACGGACCTGTTTTTCGTCATCGGCTCGAATATGGCCGACTGTCATCCCATCCTGTACCTGCGGATGGCCGAGCGTCTCAAGGCGGGCGCCAAGCTGATCGTCGTCGACCCCCGCCGCACCACCACCGCCGAGCACGCCGATCTCTACCTGCCCATCCGGCCCGGCACCGACCTGGCGCTGCTCAACGGCCTGCTGCATCTGCTGGTCGAAAACGGTGACATCGAGCAGGAATTCATCGCCGAGCACACCACGGGGTGGGAAGCGATGCCCGCGTTCCTCGCCGACTACCCGCCGGCGCGCGTCGCCGAGATCACCGGGCTGGACGAAGCCGACATCCGCGGCGCGGCGCGCATGATCGCCGAGGCCGGCGACTGGATGAGCTGCTGGACCATGGGCCTCAACCAGAGCACCCACGGCACCTGGAACACCAACGCGATCTGCAATCTGCATCTGGCGACCGGCGCGATCTGCCGTCCGGGCAGCGGGCCGATGTCGCTGACCGGTCAGCCCAACGCCATGGGCGGACGCGAAATGGGGTACATGGGCCCCGGTCTGCCGGGACAGCGCGCGGTGCTCGCCGCCGACGACCGGGAGTTCGTGGAAACCCAGTGGGATCTGGAACCGGGCGCAATCCGCTCCGAGGTCGGGCCGGGCACCGTCGAGATGTTCCGCAGAATGGCCGACGGCGAGATCAAGGCCTGCTGGATCATCTGCACCAATCCGGTGGCCAGCATGGCGAACCGCAGGACCGTGATCAATGGTCTGGAGACCGCGGAACTCGTCATCACCCAGGACGTGTATCACGGCACCGCCACCAACCGGTACGCCGATATCGTGCTGCCCGCGACGCTGTGGGCCGAATCCGATGCGGTGATGGTCAATTCCGAACGCAACCTGACCCTGTTGACGCAGTCCATCCCGCCCGTCGGCGATGCCCGCCCCGACTGGGAGCTGATCTGCGCCGTCGCCGAACATCTGGGGTTCGGCGAGGCGTTCGCCTTCAAGTCCAGCGAACAGATCTTCGACGAGATCCGGCGGTTCTCCAACCCGAAGACCGGCTACGACCTGCGGGGGGCCACCTACGAGCGGCTGCGCCGCACACCGTTGCAGTGGCCGGTGCCCCCGCAGGACCTGCCCGGGGGAGACCGGGACCGCCACCCCATCCGCTACCTCAACGACGGTGTGAGTCAGACGTTGTTCGTCGACGAGCACGGCCACCGCCCCAGGCTGGCGTTCCCGACGCCGTCGCGGCGCGCCGTGTTCCACCCTCGCCCGCATGTGGAGGCCGCGGAGCTGCCCGATCCGGCCGTCACCGACTTCCCGTATGTCCTCAACACCGGCCGTCTGCAGCATCAGTGGCACACCATGACCAAGACCGGCAAGGTCGACAAACTCAACAAACTCAACCGCGGCCCGTTCGTCGAGGTGAACCCGGCGGACGCCGCCGACCTGGACATCGCCCCCGGACAGTCCGTCGAGCTGACCTCGCGCCGGGGCCGTGCCGTGCTGCCCGCGGTCCTCACCGACCGGATCCGGCCCGGCAGTTGCTTCGTCCCGTTCCACTGGAACGACGAACACGGCGAGTACCTGACCGTCAACGCGTTGACCAACGACGCGGTCGACCCGGACTCGTTGCAGCCCGAATTCAAGGTGTGTGCGGTCGGGCTGCGCCCGCTGGCGCCGGTCACGACACCGGCGGGCGCCCACCCGATCGCGGTGCGACTCGGCCTGGTCGGGCAACCCGAACCCGTTCCCGGCGAAGACGAGAAGATCTACCTTGCAGCGTTTTTCAGCGCTCTGACCGACGATGTGGCGGGTGTTCCGGTGCTGCCGGACTCCGCGCCGGTGAGCGCGCCGCTCCGGCTGTGGGTGAACGGTCTGCTGGCGGGCCGTTACTCGCGGAACACCGCGGGTCCCGAGGAGCCCGCCGACGGGCCGCTGGTGCTGTGGGCGTCGCAGACCGGAACCGCCGAGGATTTCGCGGGCCAGCTCGCCGAACGGCTGCCCGGCGCGCGGCTGGTGAACATGGACGATCTGGCGTTGTCCGACCTGGCCGCGGCGCGTGAGGTGCTGGTGGTGACGAGCACCTTCGGCGACGGCGGGCCGCCGGACAACGGCGCGGACTTCTGGAGCCGGCTGGAGTCTCCGGACGCGCCCAGCCTCGACGGGGTGCGCTACGCCGTCCTGGGCATCGGCGACCGGTCCTACGAGAACTTCTGCGGGCACGCGAAATCCCTCGACGGCCGGCTGACCGCGCTCGGCGCGACCTCCCTGGTCGCGCGCACCGAATGCGAGGCCTACGACGACGAGCCGATGACCCGCTGGGCCGATCGGGTGGCCGAGATGGTCGGTACCCCCGCGTCGGCGCCCAGCCCCGCCACGGCCCGGCGTAAACCTGCCGGGGCTGATCCGTTCACCCGCGGCAATCCGGTCCTGGCCCCGCTGTGCCGCAACACCGTGCTCACCGCCCCCGGGTCAGCGAAAGAGGTGCGGCAGTTCGGTTTCGACATCTCCGAATACGACGTGGCTTACTCGGTGGGCGACTCGCTGGGCGTGCTCGCCCCCAACGATCCGGCCGTGGTGGCCGCATGGTTGGCAGCCACCGGCCTGGACGGTGAGCACGTCGTCGAGATTGACGGTGCGGAGGAGACCCTGCGCGACGCGCTGACCCGGCGCTACGACATCTGCCGGGTAACCCCCGACTTGCTGCGGTTCGTCGCGGAACACAGCCGCAACCGGTCGGCGGCGGAGACGCTCGCCGCGCCACGCGACCGGCTACAGAAGTGGCTGGTCAACCGCAACGGGCTGGACATCGTCGCCGAGTTCGGGGTGGACGCCGAGCCCGAGCTGTGGCGCGACGTACTCGTGCGGCTGACCCCGCGGAACTACTCGATCTCCTCCAGCCCGCTCGTCAGCCCGCACGAGGTGCAGCTGACGGTGTCGGTGGTGCGTTACCACGGCGCCGACGGCGGTGCCCGCGGCGGGGTCTGCTCGACGTTCCTCGCCGACCGCGCCGATGCGCCGGTGCCGGTGTTCCTGCAGCGCTCACCCCATTTCCGCCCGCCCGAGGAATCCTCGACACCGATGATCATGGTGGGGCCGGGCACCGGTATCGCCCCGTTCCGCGGCTTCCTGCAGGAACGGCGCGCGCTCGGGCACACCGGACGCAACTGGCTGTTCTTCGGCGACCAGCATCGCAGCGAGAACTTCTACTACCGCACCGATCTTGAGGATATGGTCGCCGACGGCTTCCTGAACCGGCTCGACCTGGCCTTCTCCCGTGATCAGGCCAAACGGGTGTACGTGCAGCACAAGATGCTCGACTACGGTGCCGACGTCTGGCGCTGGCTGGAGGATGGAGCGCACTTCTACGTGTGTGGTGACGCCACCCGAATGGCCAAGGACGTCGACACCGCGCTGAGCGCCATCATCAAGGAGCACGGCGGGTTGTCCGACGAACAGACCCACGAGTACAAGCGCGAGTTGGTGGCGGACAAGCGTTACGTGCGCGACGTGTACTGACCTCCGGCCCCACCCCACCCGCGGGTAAGGCCGGGGTCACGGGTCGAGGGTTTGGGATCGGCCAAGAACACCACCCGGATCAAATGCGCCACGTAGGCTGTGGCCCCGTGGCTTTCGATGACCTCGAACTGCCCGAGCGACTGGCCATCACCCGCCGCGGCACCGCGCTGTTCGCGCAGGGGCTGGCGACGCTGACCGACGAGCAGTTGGACGCGCCGACGCTCCTGACGGGCTGGAGCCGCCGTCACCTGGTGGCCCATGTCGGCTACAACGCCGCGGCGATCTGCCGACTGCTGGACTGGGCAGCTACTGGCGTGGAGACGCCGATGTACCCGTCGGCACAGCACCGGGCCGAGGAGATCGGCGCGGGCGCCACGCTGAGCCCGGGAGTCCTGCGGAACCTGTTCGACGACACCGTGGCGCGGCTTGACGAGAAATGGCGCAGTCTGCCCGATGCGGCCTGGGGGGCGACCGTGCGCACTGCGCAGGGCCGGTCGGTGCCCGCGACGGAAACGGTGTGGATGCGCGCGCGGGAGGTGTGGATCCACGCCGTGGACCTCGACAACGGCGCTGGGTTCGCCGATTTTCCCGAATCCGTCCTCGACGGGCTGATGGCAGATATCGCCGGCGGGTGGCGAAACGCCGACCCGACACCCGGCATCGTGCTACTCGCCGACGGCAGGGCGCCGGTCACTCTGGGCTCGGGTGGTCCCACTGTGGCGGGGCCGTTGCCCGCGGTGGTGCGCTGGATGGCGGGGCGGGGAGCCGCCGGCCTGCACGCCGATCCCGGTATCGCGCCGCCGCGCTGGCTGTGACCGCGCCGCCGGCGGCGGGGCGATCCGGTTGTCAGAACGGGATCGGCCAGGCAGCCAAGCGGCGGGCATCCTGTCAGTTACAGGGGTATCCGGCCGGGGTGTAGTAGGGAACCCCCGCCGGGGTGTAACAGGGTGGCAGCCCCGCGGCGGCCTGGGCGGCGGCGTCGTCGTCGGTGGCGACCGTAGCGCCGGCCACGACGTCGCCGGCAATGTCGGTACACCCGCCGACCTCGACATGCCGGCCGCCGACATCGCCGCACACGTCGGCCTGCGCAGCCGGGGCGATGACGAGGGGGACGACGGTTGCGGTCAGCGCCGCGAACAGCGTCGCCGCGATTGTTCTCATCGGAATTCCTGTCACTCGGTCACTTCCTTGCTGTCGGGTGCTGACGTGCAGTGGGGTCACAGCACGTATCTGGGATCCGATGGCGTTTCCGCGAGTGCGGGAATCCGTCCGTCGGTGTCGTAGGTCAGGAATCCGCGTTCACCGTCTTGCGGGTTGGGCGGCAAGCCGAGCTTGAACAGCGTCTCCTCCGCGGTGTCGTACCACTCACCGAGTTTGAGAATCCGCTTGGTCTCTTCGGCGGTCGCGATCGGACGACCCAATTCGCTTGCGATACTTACCATCTTGCGGACCATCTCCACAGTGGTGAACCGCTGCCCCTTCATCGGTCCCCAGAGGTTGTCTTCGATGCCCGCCCGCACATGCTGGCCCAGCGCGATGCATATGGTCGAGATGGGAGCACGTTCGCGCGCCATGGATAGGCGCTCACCGCCCGGCACGCCGGCGTCCATGACGGATCCCATTCCGTCATGACCGGCAGGGCAGGACCCCACAAGCCCGGGCGATGGGCCGGCCCCGCCTCAGGTGATTGCACGGTGGCGATTGTGCGAGTCCGCCGAGCTGGGTGCTTGACATTTCGCGACATCTGATCGAGATTCCAGCCGTGCACGCTATCCGCGCGACCTGCCTGCTGGGGTTCCGGGATCTGGTGGCCGAACTCGGTGCGGACGGCGACCCGATCTTGGTGGCCGCAGGGGTCTCGCCGCAGGATGCCGGTCGATACGACCGCGTCATCCCGCTGCGCGGCGCCGTCGAGGCGCTCGAACTCGCCGCCGACGTCACCAGGGCACGAGACTTCGGACGGAGGTTGGCCGCCCGGCGCGGGATCGAAACGATCGGCCCGGTGGGTATTGCTGCGCAAACGGCGTCGACACTGGCCGACGCCTTCGCGGTCTTCGCCACATACATCAGCGCGCACAGCCCCGGCCTGCGGGTGCGCCTGAATCCCTCCGCCGACGACGGCACGGCGTTCTTCGAATTCGGCATCCTGCTCGATCCGCCGCCCTGCCAGCGCCAGGCTACCGAGCTGTCGTTGGGTGCCGCACTGCAGATCCTGCGCGCGATCCTGGGCGCCGACTACACGCCCATCGCGGTTCATCTGCCGCATTCGGCGTTGGCGCCGGCGTCGGACTACGTCCGCGACTTCCGATGCACACCGCATTTCGCCGCACCGGCAGCCGGATTCGTGCTACGCCGCGCCGACCTCCGGCGACGGCTGCACCACGACGGTCCGGCGCACGACGCCGCGGTCATGGTCCTTTCCGAGATGGCCGCGCGGCCGGCTCCGACGGTGGCCCAGACTATCGCGGAGTTGACCGGCATGCTGCTGCCGACGGGTTCGTTGCGGATCGAACTCGTCGCCGCGCATCTGCAGATGCATCCCCGAGCACTACAGCGCCGACTCAGTGCCGAAGGGACCAGCTTCGGGGCGCTGGTCGACAAGGTCCGCCGCCAATCCGCCGAAAGATACCTGCGCGACACCGACATCAGCCTCGACCACCTCACCCGGCTGTTGGGGTATTCCGAACAGAGCGTGCTCACCCGGTCGTGCCGACGCTGGTTCGGGTGCGCTCCGAGCACCTACCGCCGCACCCCCGAGGTCGTGTGACCTCGGCTCCCACCCGCTGCCTGGTCTCCGTCAGCGCATCCGCCCAGGACCCGAGCCGCCGTTTTGCGCGACGGCCTTACGCGATCGGCGAAGCCCATCAATCCGAAAGCAAATTGCCCTTTCTGCCCTCCAGCGGAATTTCGCCGGCGATCTTGCCGATCACCCGTCCCGGCCAGGCATAGGGCTGGCTATGGCGGGCAAAGAGCCGCCCGTCGGTCTCGGCCAGCAATTCCGTCTCCTCGCCGAGCGGATCGATCACGGTGGCGACGAGATCGCCCTTGCGGACCAGATCGCCCAGCCGACGGCGATAGACGACGAGGCCCGTGACCGGCGAGCGCACTTGCGCCATCGCCGTCAGCGCCGTGGCGCGGCAGGACAAACGCGGGTGTCCGCCCGACCCATCGACAAAACCGCGTGCCTGCAACATCCGCAGTAGCGCCGTGGCTTGATCGGCGGCGCGTTCGGGATCGACATCATCATTGCTGCCCATCTCCAGCGTGGCGGCGAGGCAGGCCGGCGGAATGGGCAGATCTGGATAGTTCGCGGCCAGCACCCACCATGGACCGGCGCAGGCCTCATCGAAGGGGTGACCGCCCGACACCTCAGACAGAAGCACCGCTCGCGCATCGATCGCCGCGGCAATATCCTCGGCTGCCGGCCACAGCGCCGGGCCGACATACATGTGCGGCTCAGCCTCGTTGTCGGCGTGAAGATCGAGCACGAGGTCGGCGTCATGAGCGAGCGTCAGCAATCTGTGACGCAGATGTGCCAGTGCCCCATCCGGCGTCGGCGCCGTCGCCGCAAGTTTCGCCGCCATCGCGGCCCGGATCGTTTGGACATTCGACGCCGCGTCCGGCCCCAGCGACAAGCCACCGAGGTCGGACAGATCGGGATAGTTCCGGTTGAAATTCTCTCCCGTGCCATTCTCGATCCGACCGGACAGGAAGCTGGTGCCGGTCTGCGTCAGGCCGATCGGGTTTGCCTGCGGCACCAGCAGGATTTCACCGTGGACCGCGCCGCGAGCTTCCGCTTCGGCCAGGTGCCCGGCCAGAATGCGTAAGACCAGCATGCCGGGGAACTCGTCGGCATGCAGTCCGGCCTGCAAATAGGCTTTCCCGCCCGTCCCCGCCGCGCCGAAGCGCAGCACGGTCAGGCGATGTGGCGAGCCCGGCAGATCGTAGGTCTGGCGCATCGCGGTTTTCACTCCACCTGTCTCATTCCGTCGGCGGAGCTTCCGGCTCGCCGGCGGGAAGCGCGAACACGTCCGTCTCGTAATAGGCCGCACAGGCGGCATGCAGGCGATCGTTCAGCTTGCCTTCCGTCGCCAGCGCCCCTGCGATCAAACGATGACCGGGGGGCATGTCGCGCAGTTCGATCCCCTGCGCATCGAGAAAGGCCGTCACGGCGGCCTCGTCCAGTTCGGGCAGCTCCATGGCGGCCTCGATGACGGCGAGCGGTGAGGTGTACCGCGGCCCTGCGGCGGCAATGGCAGGGGCGTTTGCAGCCGCTTTATCCGCATCGGAAAGCAGCGTGGTCAGGGTGGTCCCATCGAAATACATGACTGTCCGATCTTTGTAGTTTCATCCGTGCCGATCACGGATGCTCTCAATATCGAGATGGCCGGTGCCATCCTCATGTGAGCGGTAGCGCAAGGCAATATGCGCTTCCTGTGTGACACCAGGCGTGGTCACCGGGCCGGCATTGCCGACGCATTCCTCGATCAGTTCGGCAACGAGCGTATCCAGCACGGCGGCGGAAGCGGCAGCCGGTGCCAGCCGGGTGACGGTCCCGGCCGCCATGTCGATGACGTCCCCCGGGCCTGCGAAACACAGCCTCGTGTCGGGCGCGATGAATTCGTCACCCGCAAGCTCGGTCTTGAGCGGATCGATCTCGACCAGGACGGCGCCGCGCGCGCCGATCGCGGTGAGGCGGCTGTTGTCGTGGTTTGCGATGACGCCGCTTTCTTCCAGAAGACCGAGCCCGAAGCGTGCGCCTTCCTCGGCGCAGGCGACGGCAAGGCGGCCGAGACGGCGTGAGGACGACAGTTTCTGGTCGACGATGGCGGCGCCAAAAAATCCCAACCCTTCCTGGATCACCAATCCGTGTCGTCCCATATCCGAGGCAATGCCGAAGCGCAGCGCTTCGTAGGACGTGCCGCCGCCGATCATGAAACCGGACAGCGCCGAGGCCGCGCCGCTGACCCCGACGATCATCGCGCCGGCCGCCCGCGCTCGCGCAATGGCGGTCAGCAGCGGCGTGACATCGCCACGGTAGAGCAAGGATTCCACCAGCCTGATCTGGTTACCGCCGGTCAGGATGATGGTGCGCAGGGCGGCGATCTGCTCGACCAGCGCTTCCTCGCGCATCCGGCGATCAACATTGTCGATGGTGACGCGCAGATCGGTGGCCTCGACGCCGTGGCCGCGCAAGGCGCCGACATATTCGCGCGCGGTCGCGCGGGGCTCGGCGGAAGCGGCGGCAAGCACACCCACCGGCCCCTCGCAATGCGACGCCAATTCCGCAAGCAGCGGGCTGCCGTGGTCGAGCGGCGCCGAGCCCAGCATCATCACGCGCGCATGCTTTCCCGGTTTCTCACCGTAGTCGCGGGACAGCGCCGCCCGCCGGTTCGCCGCCAGTTGCGCCGCATTGAGCCGACGCGTCTGCATGCTGGCCCGAAAATCCACTGCCGTCATGCGGAAGCCACGCCCGCCTCGAGGAATGTAGGCGGCCGCATGGTCGCCCTGGCGGGATATCTCGACGCTGGTGGCGCAACCCGCCCTGGGCTCTATCGCGCGGGCGCGATCCGTCGGATAGGCCTCGGGGTCCCCAAGCACCAGCCGCGCCACGAGATCGTAGAGCGTATAGGCGCCGAAGACGTTGCGGAGCGAGCGGGCGGGGGCCTCGTAGATGATGTCGCGCCGGGTCACCGGCCGCTTGCCCGGACCGGGGAGGACCTCACCTGTTTCCAGGTCATAGCTGTCACCGTTGTCGGCATAGCTGAAACCGATGTTTTCGATCAGCTTGCGGCGGCGATCGACTTTCGCCTCCTCGAGATGGAGCACGAAGGCGCCATATTCGCCGATCACCCGCGCAATCTTGCCCTCGACGAACAAGGCGGTGTTTTCGTCTATGCCGAAGCCGCGCTTCGCGCCGGACGCCTGCATGCCGACGACCAGCCGGCCGAACCGGCCGCGCTTGATGAAATGCTGGTCGATCATGCCCCATGGGAAGAAGCCGAGCCCCGGCTCCAGCAGCATTCCGGGCTGGTCCGGGTCATCGACCACACCGTAGGTCGCAGCTTCCAGCGACGTGCCACCGGAAATCATCACATCGGACATGATGGCGGCCCCAGCACTCGACCCGGCGACCATCGCACCGTTGCGCTGCGCTTGGCGGATCGCCTTCAGCACTCGGCTTTCCCTGCCCTTCGGCGCCAGCGCCCCGGTGATCAGGGCCTGGTCGCCGCCGGTGAAATAGACGTTGCCATAGTCTTCGACGAGATCGGCGATCGCCTTGTCTTGGGCGGCCTGGACCGCCCCGGCGCCGTGAACCCCCGCCAGGACGGCATCGAAGCCATGGGCGCAAAACACGCCGACGGTTTCGGCGCCGACTTCGTCAGGCACCGACGACGCCGTCGCGAAGACGACGATCCTTCCGCCCGCCAGACGTCGCATCTCGTCATAGACGGCGGCATTGTCATCTTCCAGCCGGCCGCCGACGATCGCGAGTTTCGGGTGGAACTCCCCACGATGAGCGAATGAGACTCTGCCACGTCTCCCTGTCATTTCGCCGGAACGATCAGCACACCTCGATCATCCGACGTGAGAACGAAGCCATCGGGAACGTCGAAGGTGGATGCTGCCAGACGCTTTGAGACGGGCTCCGGTCCGGGCGCGGTGAATTTCGGGGTGAAGTGGATGATCTGCTTCCAGCAGCGCGTAATCGCCTCGCAGAAGAACAACACCAGATCGTCGGGTTGCGCCTGCGAAAGCGCCGCATCGAGGGCCTTTTCCTCCTCCTCGATGATGGTGATCGCGTCGGGCGCGACACCCTCGGCAATCAGGGCGGCCCGCATCAGCTTCGGCATCTCGTCGGGCCTGCGATCGCGCGGATCGTCGTCGCGGTGGCAGATGTAGGCGTCGAAATGGCCGGCAACCTTAGCCGCAATAGCCGCCACGTCCTCGTCGCGCCGGTCACCCGGGCAGGTGACGCAGACGATCCGGCGCCCGCGCTGCTTGAGCCTGTCGACCAAGTCGACCATGGCCCCCACCGCCGCCTCGTTGTGCCCATAGTCGAGGATCACGCGGAATCCGTGTTCGTCGAAGACATTCATCCGGCCGGGGCTCTGGAAGAAGCTGTTATCGAACGTGCGCAGTCCGGTGCGGACCTGATCCAGTGTCTTGCCAAGCGCATAGGCCATGCCGGCGGCGAACATGGCGTTTTCGACGTTGTGCAGCGCTTTGCCTTCCAGTGTCGCCGGGATGAGCTGGGTCCACATCAGCGGCATCTGTGTGCCATTGTCGTATATCACGATCTGGTCGCCGTTCACCCCCTGCTCCAGAACGACCGCAAGTTTGCCGAGCCGGATATGTTCGCGCACCAGCTCATGCTCCGGGTTGCGCGTCACATACATGACATGCCTGGCGGGCGAGAAGGCCGCCATTTTCAGCGTCTGCTCGTCATCGGCGTTCAGCACCACCGTGCCACGCGTGACTTCCGCGACAACGCGTTTCACCCGGGCAAGGCCGTCCAGCGTGTCGACGCCGCCGAGCCCGAGATGGTCGGACGCGACGTTCAGCACCGCGCCGACATCGCAAAAGTTATAGCCCAGGCCGGAGCGGACGATGCCGCCGCGCGCCGTCTCCAGGACCGCGATGTCGACCGAAGGATCGCGCAGCACCATCTTGGCGGAGACCGGCCCGGTCATGTCGCCCTTGACAGTCACGTTGCCGTCGATCACCACGGCGTCGGTGGAGGTCTGCCCCACGACATGGCCCGCCATTTTCAGGATGTGCGCCAGCATGCGTGAGCACGTGGTCTTGCCGTTCGTTCCGGTCACGGCGGCGATGGGAACGTGCATCTGGGTGCCCGGCGGAAAGAGCATGTCCATGATCGCTCCGCCCACGTCGCGCGGCGTGCCCTCGGAAGGCGCGATATGCATGCGTAGGCCGGGTCCCGCGTTGATCTCGCAAATGCCGCCGCCGGTCTCGCGATAGCTCCTGGTGATATCGGTGGTCAGGAAATCCACGGCGCCGATATCGAGCCCGATCGCCCGGATCGCCCGCTCGGCCATCAATTTGTTGTCGGGATGGATCGTGTCGGTGACATCCACCGCCGTGCCGCCGGTGGAGATATTCGCGGTCTTGCGCAGATACACCTCCTCGCCCTCGGCGGGGACCGTCTTTTCGGTGTAGCCCTTTTCCTCAAGCAAGCGCTTCGCCTGATTGTCGAGTTCGAGCCGCGTCAGCACGTTTTCGTGCCCGACGCCTCGGCGCGGGTCCTGATTGACGATATCCACCAGCTCGGCAATGGTGTGGTGCCCGTCGCCCTTCACGTGACCCGGCACCCGGCGTGCCGCCGCGGCGAGCCGGCCATCGACCACCAGCAGCCGGTGGTCGTCGCCGCGCAGCATGGTCTCCACCAACACGGCCGATCCTTCGGCATCGGCGGTCTCGAAAGCGGCGGCGATGCCGTCCTCGGCTGTGATATTGGCGGTGACGCCCCGGCCATGGTTGCCGTCGAGCGGCTTGACGACCACGGGATAACCGATGCGGTCGGCCGCCCTCATCGCCTCGTCCACGCTGTAGACCAGCTTCTGCCTCGGCACGGGCAGACCGAGATCGGCAAGGATCGTGTTGCAGAGGTTCTTGTCCGAGGCGATTTCGACAGCGATATGTGAGGTTTTCGACGTCAGTGCCGCCTCGATCCGCTGCTGATACTTGCCCTCGCCGACCTGGATCAGGCTGGCGTCGTTCAGCCGGTAGACCGGAATGTCGCGGGCCTGCGCTGCACGTACCAATTCCATGGCCGAGGGCCCCAGAGAATGCCTGTCGGCATAGGCCAGGAAATCCTCGACGTTCTTGCCGAGGTCGGGAGCCTCTTCATTATCGGAGTCAGCACGGGAGATGGTCGCGAGCATGTCGCAGGCAACCTCGCCGGCCTCGATACCGATGTCCTCATTGCCGTAGCTGTAGAACACCTCGACAATATCTGGATCGCCCGTCGATCCCGACCACGCTAGTGTGCCGTCAACGCCGGCGGCATGCTGAAGTGCCAAAGCCAGCCTTGCGACCAGATCGCCGATGGAAAGCCCCTCGCCGGCGTGTAATGCGGCAAGCCACTCGGCCTGTTCCAGCGCAAGGCCCGGCAGCACCGCTGCCAATGTGTCGATCACGCCCGCCCCCAGGCCCTTGAGGGTTTCGGCATAGCTCGGCTTGACGTCCAGCTTGAGCCGGATCACCGGCTCGCGCGCATGAACGTTCGGACCGACATAAACCTGAATGGAATCGATGTTCATGGGGCATCCTCATCAAGCGTCGGGCATCTACACACGAGAACGCGGTCGGACAGAGTCGCGCAACGCAACAGAGCGTATCCCCACATGCGGGACGATCATCGGCTGAACTGGAGCATCACGACGAATCTGGCTCTTTGCAGATGAGGGTGCGGCAGATGAGGGTGTAGGGGTGGCTGTCGCCTCGACGAGCCCCGGGTTGGAGGTGACCGGCCAACGCCTGCAGCCCGACCGGGCCGGGGCCGAGTGGTGGCTCGGTGGTCAACCGGCCGAAGCCGGCTTGGTGGCGTCGGCGATGGTGGGGCGCAACCTCCCACGACAGGGCTGCGGCGTGTTCACGGCACGGTCTGCGCCGCCCATGGGGGCCACCGGCATCTGGGACAACGCCGGCGCCGAATCGTCGTGGCCGACGTTCAAACACGAGTTCCACTACCGGCACACCTTCGTAACGAAGTCTGGATTGGTTGCAGCAGTTGACAAATGGATGGGATTCCATAGTCATCAACGTGGGCATTCAGCAATCGGAATGCGCTCACCCACTACCTACGAGCACCCTGAACTTCACCTAGCAAGCAGATCCCGTCATTCGAACGGGCGGCGGGGCAAGCTAATTCGATTGCGATAGACGCTGAGGGCAGCGATGTTGGCGGAGTCAGCGACCGCCACTCTCGCCGAGCGAACCCTCATCCCGACGGTGCGCTCCGCTCGCATCGGCAGGTCCACCGATGTTCTGGCGGTGCGGATCGTCACCGGCCAATCCTTGGCCGATTGGCACAAACGGTCCGATGCGCCGGCCGCGGCGCGGCGCGCCGATCGGCTGACGATCGCCGCCACCGCACCGGGCGAACTGACGATCACCGTGATGCGTGGGATGTGCTCGCCGAACCGTTCGCGTTGACCCAACCTCGCCGCTGGGTACGAGACGCGAGTACATCAGCCTGGGGCTGCGGCTTGACTGCGATCCCCACCTGCGAGGGGTTGAGGCGACGGCCGACCTGGGTCGTGTCGCCGGTTGTGTCCGAGGGGGGACTTGAACCCCCACGCCCGTTAATAGGGCACTAGCACCTCAAGCTAGCGCGTCTGCCATTCCGCCACTCGGACTCGCTGGGCAGCTAAGGCTATCGGATGGAACCGCCGGGACCAAAACCCGGTGTCCGCACCGAAGACCGCGACGGTGTAGGAAAGGTGACGTGACTGGTCCCGAGGATGAAGTGGTCGATCTTGTCAGTGCGTTGATCCGATTCGACACGTCCAACACGGGCGAGTTGTCCACCACCAAGGGGGAGGCGGCCTGCGCGCAGTGGGTGGCCGCACAGCTCGAGGAAGTCGGCTACCAGACCGAATACGTCGAGTCGGGCGCACCGGGCCGGGGCAACGTCTTCGTGCGGTTGGCCGGTGCCGATCGCACCCGGGGCGCGCTGCTGGTGCACGGGCATCTGGACGTGGTGCCGGCCGAGGCCGCCGACTGGAGCGTGCACCCGTTCTCCGGCGCGGTCGAGGACGGCTACGTCTGGGGTCGCGGCGCAGTCGACATGAAGAACATGATCGGCATGATGATCGCCGTCGCGCGGCACTTCAAACGCGCGGGCATCGTGCCGCCGCGCGACCTGGTGTTCGCATTCGTCGCCGACGAAGAGGCCGGCGGCAAATACGGCGCCAAGTGGCTGGTGGAGAACCGGCCCGACCTGTTCGACGGCATTACCGAGGCGGTCGGCGAGGTCGGCGGCTATTCACTGACAGTGCCGCGCCGCGACGGCGGTGAACGCCGCCTCTACCTCATCGAAACCGCCGAGAAGGGCATGCTGTGGATGCGGCTGACCGCGCGCGGGCGCGCCGGGCACGGCTCGTTCGTCCACGGCGAGAACGCCGTCACGACCGTCGCGGAGGCCGTGGCGAAACTGGGCCGTCACCAGTTCCCGATCGTGCTGCATGACGCGGTCGCTCAGTTCCTGGCCGCGGTGGCCGAGGAGACCGGTTACACCTTCGATCCCGCCTCGCCGGACCTGGACGGCGCGATCGCCAAACTCGGTCCGATCGCCCGCATCATCGGTGCCACACTGCGCGACACCGCCAACCCCACCATGCTCTCGGCGGGGTACAAGGCCAACGTGATCCCGGCGACCGCGCAGGCGGTGGTGGACTGCCGGGTGGTGCCGGGGCGCCAGCGTGCCTTCGAGGCCGAAGTGGACGAACTGATCGGTCCCGACGTGGCCAGGGAATGGGTCACCGAGCTGCCGTCCTACGAGACGACTTTCGACGGCGATCTCGTCGAGGCGATGAACGCGGCGTTGCTGGCCGCCGATCCCGACGCCCGTGCGGTACCGTACATGCTCTCCGGCGGTACCGATGCAAAGCACTTCGCGCGCTTAGGAATTCGCTGTTTCGGGTTCATCCCGCTGCGGCTGCCGCCCGAGCTGGATTTCGCCGCCCTGTTCCACGGCGTCGACGAGCGGGTGCCGGTGGACTCGCTGACATTCGGCACCGATGTCCTGCAACGCTTCCTGACCGACTGCTGAATCACCCAACCGCGAAAGGACACCATGGCCGTCCCGTTCAACCCCTACGACTTCCTGCCCCAGCTGCCCACCTTCACACTCACCTCGGAGTCCGTACGCGACGGTCAGCCGCTGTCGAACCCGCAGGTGAGTGGATTGATGGGCGCCGGGGGCGAAGATGCCTCACCTCAGCTGAGCTGGTCGGGCTTCCCCGAGGAGACCCGCAGCTTCGCGGTGACGATGTATGACCCCGACGCGCCCACCGGGTCGGGATTCTGGCACTGGGCCGTCGCCAACCTGCCCGCGACGGTGACCGATCTGCCGGAGGGTGTCGGCGACGGAAGCGAATTGCCCGGTGACGCACTCACCTTGGCCAACGATGCCGGCCTGCGCCGATTCGTCGGCGCGGCGCCCCCGGCGGGACACGGACCGCACCGCTACTACATCGCCGTCCACGCCGTCGGCGTGGAGAAGCTCGACCTGCCCGAGGCTGCCACCCCGGCCTGCCTCGGCTTCAACCTGTTCGGCCATGCCATTGCGCGCGCCGTCATCCACGGCACCTACGAACAGAATTAGGAGCGCGTCAGCGCCGCGCACCCGAGCCGACGGCGTCGCTCAGCGAGGCGAACCCGCCTTCGCGCAGGCGCCGTGCGATGCCGTCGTGGATGTGTTTGGCCCACAGCCCGCCGCCGTAGACGAACCCCGTGTAGCCCTCCAGCAGCGCGGCCCCCGCCACGATGCGCTGCCACGCGTCGTCGGCCGTCTCGATGCCACCGACACTGATCAGCACGAGGCGGTCGCCGACGCGGTGGTACAGCCGGCGCAGCACCTCCAGCGACCGGTGCGCGACGGGCGGGCCGGAAACGCCGCCCGTCCCGAGTTCCCCGACGCCGGGTGTGACGAGGCCCTCGCGCGACACCGTGGTGTTGGTGGCGACGATGCCGGCCAGGCCGAGTTCGAGAGCCAGGTCGGCGATCGCGTCGACGTCGGCGTCGGACAGGTCGGGTGCGATCTTCACCAGCACCGGCGCGGTGGTCTCGGCCTGCACGGCAGCCAGGATCGGCCGCAACGACTCGACGGCCTGCAGATCGCGCAGGCCCGGGGTGTTCGGTGAGCTGACGTTGACCACGACGAACGCCGCCAGCGGACCGACCAGCCGCGCACTGGCCCGGTAGTCGTCGACAGCCTCGCCGGCGGGGGTGATCTTGGTCTTGCCGATGTTGACCCCGATCGGCACGGTGGGGGTGTGCCGGGCCAGGCGCGCCGCCAGTTCACCCGCGCCGTGGTTGTTGAACCCCATCCGATTGAGCAGCCCACGATCGCCGGGCAGCCGGAACAGCCGCGGCTCGGGATTGCCCGGCTGCGGCTGGGCGGTCACCGTCCCGATCTCGGCGAATCCGAAACCCAGCGCGCCCCACACGTCGAGGCCGAGGCCGTCCTTGTCGAATCCGGCCGCCAGGCCGAGCGGCCCGGGAAACCGCACCCCGAACACGGTGCTGGCCAGCGTCGGGTCGCGCGGGGCGAGGCTGCGTGCCAGCGCCCGGCGCAGCGGGGCGGGCAACGCCGCCAACCGCAGCAGCGCGAACACCCAGGTGTGGATCCGCTCCGGCGGGGCCAGGAACAGGGCCCGGCGGACGAGTGCGTACATCATCTACATGGCCGGCTGGTCGGGGGTGCCCGGCGAACCCGCGGTCTTCTTCCTGCGCAGCAGAACCCGGCGACTGCCGTCGGTGTAGGCCCGCACCCGGGTGAGTTCCCAACCCCGATACTCGGCCTCGATGGACAGCCGCGTCGACGCGCTGATCCTCGTCACATCGGGCGGCAGCCGCAGGGGAATCCACTCGTAGTCGTCGGACAGTTCGCTCTCCCAGGCAGCCGGCATGCGTCCGCGGGGCAGCTTCTGCTCCTCACCGCCGCGCATCACGGTCCGACCGTCGCGTCCGCGATGACCTGCACACCCGCTCCCGAGCCCGACACCACGTACAGCGTGCCGGTGCGATCGTCGAACGCGAGGGAATCGGGTTGTCGCACGGTTCGATATCGCACCTTCTCGACGGGGATGCCGGTGGCCAGATCGTAACCAATCACCGTGTTGGCCGCGGTCTGTGACACCCACGTCCACTGTGGCGAGCCGGTGACCCCGTACGGGGCGTCGGGGACCGGATAGCGCTGGCGCAGGATCAGCGGGTCGATGCTGAACACCAGCAACGCCCCGCCGCGGGTGTCGGTGGCCAGCACCCGGCCCTGCGGATCCGCGGCGATCGTCGTCGCACCTTCGCCGGCCCGCAGCGCCTGCCCGACCTTCGTCCCGCTGGGATCCAGCGCCGTCACCGACGTCTGCGCGCGGTCCAGCACCACTGCGACATCGCCTTGGGTGACAATCGAATCCACTCTGGCGAAGGCCTTGACCTCGGCGCCCACGGTGGTGTCGGAGTCCAGCGTGTAGACCGTGCCGTCAACGCTGCCCAGGACGAGCCTGCCGTCGGAGCGGCGGGCGATGGCGGTGAAATCCGTGTCCTGGCGGCCTTCGACGTCCATCCGGGTGGTGCTGCCGTCGGCGATGTCCACCCGGAAGTAGCCGCCGCGGGTCGACAGGTAGACCGCGCCCTCGCCATCACCGGCGATCGCCGTCGCCGCCGAGGGCAGGGGCACCGGTCGCGGTGTGGCCGTTCCGGTCAGCACCGTCACCGTCGACTGACCGGCCGGTGCCGGGCTCAGCACCACCAGCGACCGGGTCGCGGCATCGAACACCGCGGCCTGGGCGTGGCCGTCGAGGGGCCGGACCGCACCGGCGGGCGTCCCGGTGACCGGCGGTGACACCGCCGCCTCGGCCGGCACGATCGTCGGCGGCGGCGCGTCGAGCGCGTCGGAGGAGCATCCCGCCGCGGCGACGATCCCCAGGACGGCGACACCGACGCGGAATCGTCGACCAGCGACGGTGCAGCGGTTCGGCAAGAGGCTCTCTCGGTTTCGTCCTGGCGCGGGTGGGAGGTCGACCAGCAAGTCTAAGCAAGACCGTCCGGACCATTTCGTCATGTCTTGCCCACCTGACATGAAACCCGGCGGTATTGTTCGGCCATGACCCTCGCAGCGGACCGGGATCTGGAGAATCAGGAGTTTGCTATCGAGGATATCTCCACTGGTGTACACGCCAGTGGATTTGGCCAGGTAGGGGATGGCCGCACCTTCTCCTTCCACGTCGAGTTCCCGGTCGAGCGCCACGTACTCGTGGTCGAGGTGTACCGGCCGCGGGTGGCGGGTCCGGTGCCGCAGGCCGAGGACGTGGTCGCGGTATGCACCCGCAAGCTGACCGACATCGACCTGACCGACGAGCGCAGCCTCGCCGCGGCCGTTCGCGACGCCGTCGCGGCCGCTCAACCCGTCGGACGCGCCGCGCGCTGACGCACCGGGCCCGGCGCGCGGGTACGGTCAGTCGTCGTGACGGACGTACCGGCGATGTCGTGGCTGCAGGTGGTGGTACTTGCGGTGCTGCAGGGTCTCACCGAATTCCTGCCCATCTCGTCGTCCGGTCACCTCGCGATCGCTTCCCGGCTGTTCTTCGCCGGTGACGCGGGTGCGTCGTTCACCGCGGTCACCCAGCTCGGCACGGAACTGGCCGTCCTGCTGTACTTCGCCCGCGACATCGGCCGCATCGTCACCGCATGGGTGCGCGGTCTGTTCACGCCCGGGCACCGCGACACGGACTACCGGCTGGGTTGGTATGTGATCATCGGCACCATCCCGATCGGCGTCGTCGGCCTGCTGTTCAAGGACGAGATCCGCACCGGGGCACGCAATCTGTGGCTGGTCGCATCCGCGCTGGTGCTGTTCTCGGCCGTCATCGCCGCGGCCGAATACTTCGGCAGGCAGACCCGCAATGTCGACCGTCTCACCTGGCGCGACAGCGTGATCGTCGGGCTGTCGCAGTGCCTGGCGCTGATTCCCGGGGTGTCGCGTTCCGGTGCCACCATCAGCGCCGGTCTCTTCCTCGGCCTGGATCGGGAGCTGGCCGCCCGGTTCGGATTTCTCCTCGCCATCCCCGCGGTGTTCGCGTCGGGTCTGTTCTCGCTGCCCGACGCGTTCAACCCGGTCGGGGAGGGGATGCGCGCCACCGGTGCCCAGCTGCTGGTCGCCACACTGATCGCGTTCGTCGTCGGGTTCGCCGCGGTGGCCTGGTTCCTGCGGTTCCTGGTGCGTCACAGCATGTACTGGTTCGTCGGCTACCGCGTGGTGGCCGGTGTGACGGTGCTCATCCTGCTGGGTACCGGAGTGGTGGCCGCAAGTTGACCCGCGAATGTCCCTTCGAGGAGCCGATGTGACCGTCATCCTATTGCGGCATGGTCGTTCGACGTCGAACACCGCCCATACCCTGGCCGGGCGCGCCGACGGCGTCGATCTCGACGACAAGGGGCGCGAACAGGCCGCGGCCGTCGTGGAGCGGATCGGCGCGCTGCCCATCCGCGCGATCGTGTGTTCCCCGCTGCTCCGCTGCCGGCGCACCGTGGAGCCGCTGGCGTCCGCGCTGGGCCTGGAACCGGTCATCGAGGACGGGCTCTCGGAGGTCGACTACGGCAGCTGGACGGGTCGCAAACTCGGTGAGCTGGTGAAGGAACCGCTGTGGGCGGTGGTGCAACAGCAGCCAAGCGCGGCGGTGTTCCCCGACGGCGAGGGTCTGGCGCAGGTGCAGGCCCGCGCCGTGGCCGCGGTGCGTGAGCACGACCGGGCCCTGCGTGCCCGGTACGACGCCGACGTGCTGTGGGTGGCCTGCACCCACGGGGACGTCATCAAGGCGGTGGTTGCCGATGCGCTCGGCACCCACCTGGACAGTTTCCAGCGGATCACCGCTGATCCGGCGTCGCTGAGTGTGATCCGTTACACCCCGCTGCGTCCATTCGTGATGCACGTCAACCACACTGGGGCACAGCTCACATCGGGCCTGCTCGCCCCCGCCCCCAAGGCCGCGGAGGACGGCGCCGACGCGGGCGTGCCGGCCGAGGACGCGGTCGTGGGCGGCTCCACCGATTGACAGCGCGGACGCGCCGCCGGGCCGGGTGACCGGACGATTACGGCGGCGGAGCCCGTACCGGTATTTTGGAGGTTGCCATGTCCCGCGCAATCCACGTCTTCCGCATGCCCGACCGCTTTGTGGCCGGGACCGTTGGGCAACCCGGCAATCGGACCTTCTACCTGCAGGCCGTACACGACAAGCGGGTGGTGTCGGTGGTGCTGGAGAAGCAGCAGGTCGCCGTGCTGGCGGAGCGTATCGCCGCGCTGCTGTTGGAGATCAACCGCAGGTTCGGCACCCCGATCCCGCCCGACACCGGCGAGGTCGACGATCTGAGTCCGCTCGTGACACCCGTGGACGCCGAGTTCCGGGTGGGCACCATGGGGCTGGGGTGGGATTCGGAGGCGCAGACCATCGTGGTGGAACTGCTTGCCGTGTCCGACACGGAGTTCGATGCGTCGGTGGTGCTCGACGACGCCGAAGAGGGACCGGACGCGGTGCGGGTGTTCCTGACCCCCGAATCGGCCCGCCAGTTCGCGACGCGGTCCAATCGGGTCATCTCGGCGGGCCGCCCGCCCTGCCCGCTGTGCGAGGAACCCCTGGATCCCGAGGGCCACATCTGTGTGCGCACCAACGGTTACCGGCGCGGGGCCATTGCCGGATCCGGCGATGACACCGACAGCTGACGGCGAATCCGGCGACTGCGAGGCCCTGCGGCGGGGCGAGCTGACCGTCATCGGACGAATCCGCTCCGCGAGCAACGGCACCTTCCTATGCGAAGCCCATCTCGACGGCCGCGCCGTGCACTGCGTGTACAAGCCGGTCGCCGGGGAGGCGCCGCTGTGGGACTTCCCCGACGGCACCCTGGCGGGCCGGGAGATGGCGGCCTACCTGGTCTCGGCCGCACTCGGCTGGAACATCGTGCCGTACACCATTATTCGCGACGGCCCCGCCGGCGCGGGGATGGTGCAGCGCTGGGTGGATCAGCCCGGCGACGACGATCGGGACGAACCCCAGGACGGGCCGGACCTCGTCGATCTGTTTCCCGCGGGCCACATTCCGCCGGGTTATCTGCCCGTCCTGCGGGCCTACGACTACTCCGGTGAGGAAGTCATCCTGGTGCATGCCGACGACGTGCGGCTGCGCCGCATGGCGGTGTTCGACGTGCTGATCAACAACGCCGACCGCAAGGGTGGACACATCCTGACCGGTGTCGACGGCGGAGTGTACGGCGTGGACCACGGCGTGAGCCTGCACGTCGAGGACAAATTGCGTACCGTGCTGTGGGGGTGGGCGGGCAAACCCGTCGACGACGAGACACTGCAGGCCGTCTCGGCGCTGCGCGAGGCGTTGCACGGCGAGCTCGCCGACAGCATCTGCGCTCACGTCACCGACCGTGAGCTGGACGCGTTGGACACCAGAATCGTTGCGCTGCTGAATAATCCGGTGATGCCCAGTCCGGACCGCCGCCGCCCCATCCCGTGGCCGGCGTTCTGATCGGACGCGTGGCGCACACGAGAGCGCCGACATCACTCAGGTCAGGCGGGCTGCCAGGTCAGGATGCCGCCGTCGGCAAACTGGGACATGTGTAACCGGTTGTCCTGCACCACGTATCCACGTACATGCGACAACGCCACCGACACCTGCTGGTCGATGGTCGGCGGCGGGCACGCCATCAGAGTGGTTGCGATCGGGCCGAATTTCAGATCGCCCGACGTGCCGTCGGAGCTCGGCGTGGCCTCCCAGGAGCCGCTCCCGCGGTTGCAGTCGATCTGGAACGCCGCGGTGCCGTCCTCGCCGAAGGTGACCGTGTAGTTGGCCGGTTCGGGCACCGGGGTGGTGCCCTGGGCGTCGTCCATGGACTGCATCTCGACGAGCTGCCAGGCGGTACCGGCCAGCGACACCGGTTCGGGCGCCGGCGCCGGTGACGACGACGAGCACGCCGGCACCAACAACGCCACGCAGGCGATCGGCAGGACTGTTGACCATCCGGGGGCGTGCACGCTGCGAATCTACCCGTACCGGGGCGGGGCGAGTGTCCGCCGGGGCCGACCCCGATACTGAACCCGTGAGCCTGTCCGATGCGGCGTTGGCGGCCGAAGTGGCCGAGGAAGCCGGAGAGCTGCTGCTGGCGGTGCGCAAGGAGGTCGGTTTCTACGATCGCTACGACCTCGGCGACGCCGGCGACAAGCGCTCCAACGAGCTGATACTTGACCTGTTGCGCCGCCACCGCCCCGGTGACGCGGTGCTCTCCGAGGAGGCGGTCGACGACCCGTCCCGGGTGCACGCCGACCGGGTGTGGATTGTCGACCCCGTCGACGGCACCTGGGAGTACTCCATGGCCGGCCACGACGACTGGGCGGTGCACATCGCGCTGTGGCAGCGGTCGGCGCCCGGCGGCCCGCAGATCCTGGGCACCGCCGGCCCCTACGGCGGACTGACCGACGCGGTCGTCGCGCTGCCGGCTCGCGGTGAGGTGTACCGCTCCGACACCGTGACGCCGCCCCCGCCGCGCCGCGACGGCCCGATCCGCGTCACCGCCAGCGCCAACCGGCCGCCCGCGGTGCTGTGGCGGCTGCGCGACCACCTCGACATCGAGACGGTGCGGATCGGGTCGGCCGGCGCCAAGGCGATGGCCGTGGTCCGCGGCGAAGTCGACGCGTACATGCACGCCGGCGGGCAGTGGGAGTGGGATTCGGCCGCGCCGGCGGGTGTGGTGCTGGCCGCCGGACTGCACGCCACGCGGTTGGACGGTTCACCGCTGATCTACAACCGGCGCGACCCGTACCTGCCCGATCTGCTGATGTGCCGCCCGGAACTGGCCGGCGTGCTGCTCGACGCGATCCGGGCAGCGGGCTGAGCCGATCCGGTCACATCGAAGCCCACCCCCTAGAGTCGACGTTATGCGATCGTGGCCGGCGCCCAACGTTCCGGTGTTGCCGGGGCGTGGCCCCCAGTTGCGTCTCTACGACAGCGCCGACCGGCAGGTCCGGCCGGTGTCGGCCGGCGAGACGGCGACCATGTACGTCTGCGGTATCACGCCTTATGACGCCACCCATCTCGGGCACGCCGCCACCTACCTCGTCTTCGACCTGGTGCATCGGTTGTGGCTGGATGGCGGTCACCGGGTGCACTACGTGCAGAACGTCACCGACGTCGACGATCCGCTCTTCGAACGCGCTGCCCGCGACGGCATCGACTGGCGGACGCTGGCCGACCGGGAGACCGAGTTGTTCCGCACCGACATGTCGGCACTGCGGGTGCTGCCCCCGCACGACTACATCGCGGCCACCGAGGCCGTCGCCGAGGTGGTGGAGCTCGTCGAGAAGATGCTCGCCTCCGGCGCCGCCTACGTCGTCGACGACGCGCAGTATCCGGATGTCTACTACCGGGCCGGGGCCACCGTGCAGTTCGGTTACGAGTCGGGTTACGACCGCGAGACCATGCTGCGGCTGTTCGCCGAGCGCGGCGGCGACCCCGACCGGCCGGGCAAGGGGGACGAGCTGGACGCGCTGCTGTGGCGCGCCGAACGGCCGGGGGAGCCCAGCTGGCCGTCCCCGTTCGGGCCGGGGCGACCCGGCTGGCACGTCGAATGCACCGCGATCGCGCTGAGCCGGGTCGGGACCGGGTTGGACATCCAGGGCGGTGGCAGCGACCTGATCTTCCCGCACCACGAGTTTTCGGCGGCTCACGCCGAATCGGTCACGGGGGAACGCCGTTTCGCCCGCCACTACGTGCACGCCGGGATGATCGGCTGGGACGGGCACAAGATGTCGAAGAGCCGGGGCAACCTGGTGCTGGTCTCGCGGCTGCGCGCCGACGGCGTCGATCCCGCCGCCATCCGGCTCGGACTGTTCGCCGGGCACTACCGCGCCGACCGGTTCTGGAGCGACGACGTGCTCGACGCGGCCACCGCGCGGTTACACCGTTGGCGCACGGCGGCCGCACTGCCCGCGGCGCCCGACGCGACCGACGTGGTGGCGCGGCTGCGCACCTACCTCGCCGACGATCTTGATACGCCGAAAGCACTTGCCGCACTGGACGGTTGGGCCACCGACGCACTGGAGTACGGCGGGCGTGACCCGCAGGCCCCGCAGACGGTGGCCACCGCCGTCGACACGCTGCTCGGCGTGTCCCTGTAATCGCGGTCGACTGCCCGCTCCGGGACGGTACGTTTCGGCCATGGGTGCTGTCACCGGAAAATTCGTAGTGATCGCCGACGGCGTCGGCGCCGAGGTCCCCAGGGCGGGTCTGACACGCAGGCTGCGCCCGCCGGCGACGCCGGTGACGAGCGCCCACACCGTATCCCCGGACGCCCGATGAGGCGTCTGATCTGCCTGGCCGGCGCGGTGCTTCTGCTGGCCGGATGCGCGCAGAACACCGCCGACCAGGACACCACCACGGCCGCCGCGCCGCCGCCCGCGACGGCGGAGGTGTCCCCGGACCAGGCGCGCGCGATCGCCAAGGAGGCCTATATCTACGGGTTTCCCCTCGTCGACAACTACCGGGTCCAGTACGCCTACTTCGTCGACAAGGACGATCCCGAGTACAAGGGCGGCTGGAACGAGATCCACAACACCGCGCGGGTGTACACCCCGGACGACAAGGCCATCCAGACACCCAATTCGGACACGCCCTACTCCGCGGTGGGCGCCGACCTGCGGGCCGAGCCGCTGGTGCTGACGGTGCCGCCGATCGAGCAGGATCGCTACTACTCGTTGCAATTCGTCGACGCGTACACCTACAACACCGCCTACGTGGGCAGCCGCACCGCCGGCAACGGCGGCGGCACCTACCTGCTCGCGGGGCCGGGTTGGACGGGCGACACGCCGGAGGGGGTCGACGAGGTCATCCGCACCGACACCGACCTGGCGTTCGTCCTCTATCGCACCCAGCTGTTCGGGCCGTCCGACCTGGAGAACGTCAAACGGATCCAAGCCGGCTACCAGGTGCGGCCACTGTCGGTGTTTCTCAACTCACCGCCGCCCCCGGCGGCCGCGCCCATCGACTTCGTCCCACCGCTGACCGCCGACCAGCAGCGGACGTCACCGCAGTTCTTCGAAATCCTCAACTTCGCGCTGCGATTCGCCCCGGAGCTGCCTGCCGAACGCGAACTGCGCGCCCGGTTCGCGACGATCGGCATCGGACCGGACGGCGATTTCGACGCCGACAAGCTCTCGCCGGAGATGCGGGACGCGATCGAGGGCGGGATGGCCGATGCCTGGGCCGAGTTCGACGCCCTCAAGAAGAACGAGGTCGACACCGGCAAGGTCGGGTCTGCGCAGTTCTTCGGCACGCCCGAGGACCTCAAGGGCAACTACCTGTACCGGATGGCCGGCGCGGTGTTGGGTATCTACGGCAACACCGCCGCGGAGGCGATCTATCCCAGCTTCTCCGCCGACGCCGCCGGTGACCCGTTGACCGGAGCCAACAACTACACATTCCGGTTCGCCCCGGGCCAATTGCCGCCGGTGAACGCGTTCTGGTCGTTGACCATGTACGAGCTGCCCGCCAGCCTGCTGGTCCCCAACCCCATCAACCGCTACCTGATCAACTCCGAGATGTTGCCCAGTCTCGTCGCCGACCCGGACGGGGGGTACACGTTCTCCATCCAGAACGCCTCACCGGGCCGGGACGAGGAATCCAACTGGCTGCCCGCCCCGACCGGCCCGTTCGCGCTGGTGTTGCGGCTGTACTGGCCGAAGCCCGACGCGCTCAACGGTGCCTGGAAGGCTTCCCCACCGGCGAAGGTATAGCCGTGCCTGCGGTCAAGCGGGCCGATCTCGTGCTGTCCGGCGGCGGGGTCAAGGGCATCGGCCTGGTCGGCGCTGTCGCTGCCGTGGTGGACGCCGGGTATCGGCTGCAGCGGATCTCCGGCACATCCGCGGGCGCGCTGGTGGGGGCGGTGCTGGCGGCCGCCGCGCAGAGCGGGCGGGTCGGCGCCGACGAACTCAAGGACCTCGCGCTGGAGATCGACTACCGCGCATTTCTCGACCCCGGCCCCATCCAGCGGATCCCGGTGCTCGGTCCCGCCCTGGGGGTGGCAACCGGCGACGGCGTGTACCGCGGGGACGCCCTGCGCGACTGGGTGGCCGAACGGCTCGACGAATACGGCGTCTCGACCTTCGCCGACCTGGCGATCGACAACCCGGCACTGCCACCCGAACAGCGCTACCGGCTGGTGCTGACCGTCGCCGACGTCACCTTGGGGCAGTTGATCCGGCTGCCCTGGGACTACCGCCGGGTGTACGGCCTGGATCCCGACACGCAATTGGTGGCCGATGCGGTTCGGGCGTCCACCGCGATCCCGTTCTTCTACCACCCGGCCACCCTGACCGGACCCGGCGGCCGCGCGTCGCGGCTGGTCGACGGCGGGTTGCTGTCCAATTTCCCGATCGATTCACTGGACCGCACGGACGGCAAACCGCCGCGCTGGCCGACCTTCGGGATCACCCTGCTGCCCGAACTGCCCGCCGACAACACCCAGGTGATTCCGGCATTGCGGCCGTTGCGGCTGTTCGGACCGCCGACCCTCCTCGAACAGGTGGTCACGACCATTCTCGTCGGGCACGACCAGGCCTACCTGAGCCGGCCGTGGGTCAGCGCCCGCACCATTCGGGTGGACACCAGCGACGTCGGTGTCCTGGATTTCAACCTGTCGCAGCGGCAGATGTTGGCGCTCTACGACAAGGGCTTCGCCGCGGCGCGGGAATTCCTGGCGACCTGGGACTTCGCGGCCTACGTGGCCCGGTTCCGCTGACCCGCCGGGCTAGCGCCCGCGCTGCTGTTCTTCGGGCTAGCGCCCGCGCTGCTGTTCTTCGGGCTAGCGCCCGAAGCCCGGCCCGCGGCGGCGCAGATAGCGTTCGAACTCCGCGGCCAGGGCGTCGCCGTCGATCTTGCCCAGTGCCTCGGACATGTCCACCTCGGCGTCCCCCCGCTGCTCCAGCGAGGTGACGTACTCGGCGATCTCGTCGTCCTCGGCGGTCATCTCGGTGACGGCCTCCTCCCACTCCTCGGCCTGGGTGGGCAGGTCGGCGAGCGGCACCTCGAGGTCGAGCACATCCTCGACGCGATGCAGCAGCGCCACCGTCGCCTTGGGATTCGGCGGCTGCGACACATAATGCGGCACCGCCGCCCAGAACGTCACCGCCGGGATCCCCGCCTGCACACAGGCATCCTGGAACACACCGGCAATGCCCGTCGGCCCCTCGTAGCGGGTCTGTTCCAGGCCGAAGAGCTTCGCCGACTCGGGGGAGTAGGCGGCGCCCGACACGGGCACCGGGCGGGTGTGCGGGGTGTCGGCCAGCAGCGCACCCAGGATGACAACGGTACGGACGTTGAGTTTGTCGGCGATCGCCAGCAGTTCGGCGCAGAAGGTCCGCCAGCGCATATTGGGTTCCACCCCGTGCATCAACACCACGTCGCGGCTGCTGCCAGGCGGCCGGCAGTGCGAGATCCGCATCGACGGCCACACCAACTCGCGGGTCACCCCGTCGATCTGCCGGATCACCGGCCGGTTCACCTGGTAGTCGTAATACGCCTCGTCGTCGATCTCGACGATCTGCTCGGCCTCCCAGATCGCGTCGAGATGCTCCAGCGCGTCGCTGGCCGCGTCACCGGCGTCGTTCCAGCCTTCGAAGGCCGCAACGACGACGGCGTCGTGCAGTTCGGGCAGGTGAGCGGCGGGTTCAGGCCCGCTCGGGTACGACGGGGTCACTACGCCAGCGTAAGGCCTTGGGGACGGCCATGAGCCCCATCGGCACGCCGCTCACGGGTCCGTATCGGCCGTCGTCGCGTGAACAGCGGTTTGCACACACCAACTACCCTTGCTGTGTGACTGATGCCGCCGCCCGCCGCTACGACACCGACCTGCTCGACGTGCTGTCGCAGCGCGTCATGGTCGGCGACGGCGCGATGGGTACGCAGCTGCAGGCCGCCGAACTGACCCTGGACGACTTCCTGGGGCTGGAGGGCTGCAACGAGATCCTCAACGACACCCGCCCCGATGTGATCGAGACCATCCACCGCAACTATTTCGAGGCGGGGGCGGACGCCGTCGAGACCAACACCTTCGGCTGCAACCTGTCCAACCTCGGCGATTACGACATCGCCGACCGGATCCGGGACCTGTCCGAGAAGGCCACCACCATCGCCAGGCGCGTGGCCGACGATATGGCCGGCGACGGACGCCGGCTCTACGTCCTGGGGTCCATGGGCCCCGGCACCAAACTGCCGACGCTGGGGCACACCGAATACACCGTGATCCGCGACGCCTACGCCGAAGCCGCACTGGGCATGCTCGACGGCGGTGCGGATGCGATCCTGGTCGAAACGTGTCAGGACCTGTTGCAGCTCAAGGCCGCCGTACTCGGGTCGCGGCGTGCCATGGCCCAGCTGGGGCGCCACATCCCGGTCATCGCCCACGTCACCGTCGAGACCACCGGCACCATGCTGCTCGGCAGTGAGATCGGCGCCGCGCTGACCGCGGTCGAGCCGCTGGGCATCGACATGATCGGCCTCAACTGCGCCACCGGCCCGGCCGAGATGAGCGAACACCTGCGTCATCTGTCCCACCACGCCCGCATTCCCGTGTCGGTGATGCCCAACGCCGGCCTGCCGGTCCTGGGCGCGAACGGCGCCGAATACCCATTGCAGCCGCACGAACTCGCCGAAGCGCTGGCCGGATTCGTCAACGACTACGGGCTCTCGCTCGTCGGCGGCTGCTGCGGTACCACCCCCGAGCACATCCGGCAGGTCGCGCAGGCCGTGACATCCGTCCGCCGCGCCGAACGCGCCGTGACCTCCGAACCGGCGGTGTCCTCGCTGTACACCGCCACCCCGTTCCATCAGGATGCGTCGGTCCTGATGATCGGCGAGCGCACGAACGCCAACGGCTCCAAGGCATTCCGCGAGGCGATGCTCGCAGAGGACTATCAGCGCTGCCTCGACATCGCCAAGGAGCAGACCCGCGACGGTGCCCACCTGCTGGACCTGTGCGTGGACTACGTCGGGCGCGACGGCGTCGCCGACATGACGGCGCTGGCCGGCAGACTGGCCACCGCGTCGACCCTGCCGATCATGCTGGATTCGACCGAAACCGCGGTGCTGCGAGCGGGTTTGGAGCATCTGGGTGGCCGCTGCACGATCAACTCCGTCAACTACGAGGACGGCGACGGGCCCGAGTCGCGGTTCCACCAGACCATGGAACTCGTCGCCGAACACGGCGCCGCCGTGGTGGCGCTGACCATCGACGAACAGGGGCAGGCCCGCACCGCCGAGACGAAGGTGGCGATCGCGCAGCGGCTCATCGACGACATCACCGGCAACTGGGGCGTCGACGAATCCTCGATCCTGATCGACACGCTCACCTTCACGATCTGCACCGGCCAGGAGGAGTCCCGCCGCGACGGCATCGAGACCATCGAAGCCATCCGTGAGCTGAAGAAACGCCACCCCGACGTGCAGACCACACTGGGCCTGTCCAACATCTCCTTCGGGCTCAATCCGGCCGCTCGCCAGGTTCTCAATTCGGTGTTCCTGCACGAATGCCGGGAGGCGGGGCTCGATTCGGCGATCGTGCACGCCAGCAAGATCCTGCCGATGAACCGGATCCCCGACGATCAGCGCACCGTCGCCCTGGACCTGGTCTACGACCGCCGCCGCGACGGCTACGACCCGCTGCAGGAACTCATGCGGATGTTCGAGGGCGTGTCCGCGGCGTCCTCGAAGGAGTCGCGCGCCGCCGAGCTGGCGAAGCTGCCGCTACTGGAACGGCTCGCGCAGCGCATCGTCGACGGCGAGCGCAACGGCCTGGAGGCCGACCTCGACGAGGCGATGACGCAGAAGCCGCCGCTGGCCATCATCAACGAGAACCTGCTGGCCGGCATGAAGACCGTCGGCGAGCTCTTCGGCTCCGGGCAGATGCAACTGCCGTTCGTGTTGCAGTCCGCCGAGGTGATGAAGGCCGCGGTGGCCTATCTGGAGCCGTTCATGGACAAGGCCGATGGGGAGGCGTCCGGTAAGGGCCGGATCGTGCTGGCCACCGTCAAGGGCGACGTCCACGACATCGGCAAGAACCTCGTCGACATCATCCTGAGCAACAACGGCTACGAAGTGGTCAACATCGGCATCAAACAGCCGATCAACACCATCCTGGAGGTCGCCCAGGACAAGAGCGCCGACGTCGTCGGCATGTCGGGCCTGCTGGTGAAGTCCACCGTGGTGATGAAAGAGAACCTGCAGGAGATGAACACCCGCGGGGTCGCGCAGCGCTTCCCGGTGCTGCTCGGCGGCGCCGCGCTGACCCGTAGCTACGTCG
This sequence comes from Actinomycetota bacterium, assembly GCA_018268465.1. Lineage (GTDB taxonomy): Bacteria > Actinomycetota > Actinomycetes > Mycobacteriales > Mycobacteriaceae > Mycobacterium. The sequence continues at coordinate 88,358 of JAFDWN010000016.1, read as the reverse complement.
AGAACGACCTGGCCGACATCTACGACGGCGAAGTGCACTACGCGCGCGACGCGTTCGAGGGGCTGCGCCTGATGGACGACATCATGAGCGTCAAGCGCGGCGAGACGGCGCCCCCGGACAGCGCCGAGGCGATCGCGGCCAGGGAGAAAGCCGCCGAACGCAAGGCCCGTCACGAACGCTCGAAACGTATTGCGGCCGAACGTAAAGCCAGCCAGGCGCCCGTGGAGGTACCGGCGCGCTCGGATGTGGCCGCCGACGTCGACGTTCCGTCGCCGCCGTTCTGGGGGACCCGCGTCGTCAAGGGCATCGCGCTGGCCGACTACACCGGCCTGCTCGACGAGCGCGCGCTGTTCCTCGGTCAGTGGGGTTTGCGCGGCACCCGCGGTGACCAGGGCCCGTCCTACGAGGATCTGGTCGAGACCGAGGGCCGCCCGCGCCTGCGGCACTGGCTGGACCGGTTGTCCACCGACGGCATCCTGGCCCACGCCGCCGTCGTCTACGGCTACTTCCCGGCGGTGTCGCAGGGTGACGACGTCGTGGTGCTCACCGAGCCGCGACCCGATGCGCCCGAGCGGTTCCGGTTCAGTTTCCCGCGCCAGCAGCGCCCGCGGTTCCTGTGCATCGCCGACTTCATCCGCTCGCGCGACGATGCCACCAGGTCCGGTCAGGTCGACGTGCTGCCCTTCCAGCTGGTCACCATGGGGCAGCCGATCGCCGACTTCGCCAACAAGCTGTTCGCCTCGGACTCCTACCGCGACTACCTCGAGGTGCACGGCCTGGGCGTACAGCTGACCGAGGCGCTGGCCGAGTACTGGCACCGGCGGGTGCGGGAGGAACTGACGTTCCCCGATCACGCCATGTCGGCCGAGGACCCGGAATCCGTGCAGGACTACTTCAAACTCGGCTACCGGGGTGCGCGTTTCTCGTTCGGCTACGGGGCCTGCCCCGACCTGGAGGACCGCGTCAAGATGGTGGCGCTGCTGGAGCCGGAGCGTATCGGTGTGACGCTGAGCGAGGAGCTGCAGCTGCATCCCGAACAGTCCACGGACGCCTTCGTGCTGCATCATCCCGAGGCCAAGTACTTCAACGTCTGAGCGCTCCCACGTGCGGCGGGCGTGGTACTGCTCACACCCGCGACGCCTGGCGGCGCGGCGAATGCGCAGGCAGAGCCGCTTTTCTCGGGCTGACGCCCGCCTCCGTGCCGCGGCCGCCGCCGCCGGGGACCGCGGCGTGGATGAAACAATGGCAGGCATGCATGCGGTGCTCTGGGATATGGACGGCACCCTCGTCGACTCCGAAAAGCTGTGGGACGTGTCCATGCACGCCCTCTACGCGCGGTTCGGCGGGGTACTCACCGCGCCGGTGCGCGAGGCGACAATCGGTGGTTCGAGCGAGGACGTCATGCGGATCGTCTTCGACGACCTTGGCCTCGAGCCCGATCCGGCGGCGATGGCGGAGACCTCGGACTGGCTGCACGACTACACCGGTGAGCTGTTCGAAGGCGGACTGCCCTGGTGCGACGGCGCACAAGAACTGCTCGACGCGCTGCTGGCGGCTGAGGTGCCGATGGCGCTGGTCACCAACACCCGGCGCGGACTCGCCGAGAAAGCGTTGAACAGCATTGGCCGCCGGTACTTCTCGGTGACCGTCTGCGGGGACGAGGTGCCGCAGGGCAAACCGGCCCCCGATATCTACCAGCGGGCGGCGGCGCTGTTGGGGATGTCCACGCACGCCTGCCTGGCGGTCGAGGATTCGATCACCGGCACCGCCGCCGCCGAGAGCGCCGGATGCCCGGTGGTGGTGGTGCCCAACGACGTCGTCGTGCCCGGTGGCCCGCGCCGCAGGCATGTCCCCACGCTCGCCGGACTCGACGTGCCCGCGCTGCGGCATATCCACGCCGAACTGAATCCCCAGATCGGAGTCGGCGCGGCCCGCTGACCGGCAAACGCCCGCCGCGGGCGCTGCGTACGGCCCGGTTACGCCAATGGGCCGCCGGGTGTCGCAGGTAAGTGATTGAATGTGACCGTCATCACGCAATGGCGCGGAAAGGTCGCAACATGGCTGGTCACGGACCCGTCGGCGGATCCTCTGGCATCGACTACGAAGAGTCCGAACACAGCGGCAAGGTCGTCCGGATCGCCTCCGTCGCGGCGCTGGGTGGTCTGCTCTTCGGCTACGACAGCGCCGTGATCAACGGCGCCGTCGCGGCGTTGCAGGACGAGTTCCAGATCGACAACTACACGCTGGGCTTCGCCGTCGCCTCCGCGCTGCTCGGCGCGGCCCTCGGCGCGATGACCGGCGGGCGGCTGGCCGACAAGATCGGGCGCCTGTCGGTGATGAAGATCGCCGCGGTGCTGTTCTTCATCAGCGCCATCGGAACCGGCCTGGCCACGAACATCTGGCTGGTGGTCGTCTTCCGGATCGTCGGTGGCATCGGCGTCGGCGTGGCCTCGGTGATCGCGCCGATGTACATCGCCGAGACCTCGCCGCCGCGGATCCGTGGCCGCCTGGGTTCCTTGCAGCAACTCGCGATCGTCACCGGCATCTTCCTGTCGCTGGCCATCGACTATGTGCTCGCGCATCTGGCGGGCGGGTCCCGCGAAGTTCTGTGGTTCGGCATGGCCGCGTGGCGCTGGATGTTCATCGTGATGGCCGTGCCCGCCGTCGTCTACGGTGTCCTCGCGTACACGATTCCGGAGTCGCCGCGCTATCTCGTGGCGAACTACCGAATTCCGGAGGCGCGGAAGGTACTCAGCCTGCTGCTGGGCGAGAAGAACCTCGACATCACGATCTCCCGCATCCAGGATTCGCTCAAATCGGACAAGCCTCCGTCATGGAGTGATCTGCGCAAGCCGACAGGAGGCATCTACGGCATCGTCTGGGTCGGCCTCGGGCTGTCGATCTTCCAGCAGTTCGTCGGCATCAACGTGATCTTCTACTACTCCAACGTGCTGTGGGAGGCCGTCGGATTCGACGAGAGCCAGGCGTTCGTCATCACCGTCATCACCTCGGTCATCAACATCCTCACCACGCTGATCGCCATCGCGCTGATCGACAAGGTGGGACGCAAACCGCTGCTGCTGGTCGGCTCCGCCGGCATGGCGATCACATTGGGCACCATGGCCGTCATCTTCGGCACCGCCCCGCAGGTCGACGGGCAGCCGGTGCTCGGCGACGTCGCCGGTCCGGTGGCACTCGTCGCGGCAAATCTGTTCGTCGTGGCATTCGGCATGTCGTGGGGACCGGTGGTGTGGGTGCTGCTCGGCGAGATGTTCCCCAACCGCATCCGGGCCGCGGCGCTGGGCCTGGCCGCCGCCGGTCAGTGGGTGGCGAACTGGCTGATCACCGTCACCTTCCCCGAGCTGCGCAATGTGCTCGGCGCGGCGTACGGGTTCTACGCGATCTGCGCGATCCTGTCGTTCCTGTTCGTGTGGCGCTGGGTCGAAGAGACCAAGGGCAAGCACCTCGAGGATATGCACGGCGAGGCCTGGCACCACGAGTCGCATCCCGCTGCGCACTGACCCACGCGACGGGCCCGGCGACACCCGCCGGGTGCCGTCCCGGCCGGTCGTGGCGGCTGAACCTGCGCGTGACACAATCGCCAAACGTGAAGACCTTCGATGCGCTGTTCGCCGAACTGAGCGAACGGGCGCGCACCAGGCCGGCTGGCAGCGGTACCGTCGCAGCGCTCGACGCCGGTGTCCACGGCATCGGCAAGAAGATCCTCGAAGAGGCCGGTGAGGTGTGGCTGGCCGCCGAGCATGAGAGCGACGACGCGCTCGCCGAGGAGATCAGCCAGCTGCTGTACTGGACGCAGGTGCTGATGATCTCCCGTGGCCTGACCCCCGACGACGTCTACCGGAAACTGTGATGGCCAACGGCACCCTGCGCGTGGCCGTGCCCAACAAGGGCACGTTGAGCGAACCGGCCGCCGAGATCCTCTCCGAGGCCGGCTACCGGCGGCGCACCGACCCCAAAGACCTCACGGTTGTCGACCCCGTCAACGGCGTCGAGTTCTTCTTCCTGCGGCCCAAGGACATCGCCATCTACGTCGGGTCGGGGCAGCTGGACTTCGGGATCACCGGCCGCGACCTGGCCGCCGAATCCGACGCCCCGGTGCGCGAGCGGCTCGCGCTGGGCTTCGGATCGTCGACGTTCCGCTACGCCGCGCCGTCCGGGCGGGACTGGACGCTTGCCGACCTGGCGGGTAAACGGATCGCCACGGCCTTCCCCAATCTGGTGCGCAAGGATCTGGCGGCGCGCGGCCTCGACGCCACCGTGATCCGGCTGGACGGGGCGGTGGAGATCTCGGTGCAACTCGGCGTCGCCGACGCCATCGCCGACGTCGTCGGTTCCGGACGCACACTGGGACTGCACAACCTGGTGGCGTTCGGGGAGTCGCTGTGCGACTCGGAGGCGGTGCTGGTTGAACGCGACGGTCCGCCCGACGAGAATTCGGCGGCCCGCGATCAACTGGCGGCCCGGGTTCAGGGTGTGGTCTTCGGCCAGCAGTACCTGATGCTGGACTACGACTGCCCGCGCACCGTTCTGGAGAAGGCCACCGCGGTCACCCCCGGGCTGGAGTCGCCCACCATCGCCCCGCTCGCCGACCCCGCATGGGTGGCGGTGCGCGCGCTGGTCCCGCGCCGCGACGTCAACGCGATCATGGACGAACTCGCGGCGATCGGTGCGAAAGCCATCCTGGCCTCCGACATCCGGTTCTGCCGCTTCTGATTCGACGGGCCGGGACGGGCCGCGCATGTTAGCGTCCGGGTGCCGAGTCCGAGTCCGGAGGTACGCATGTCGCTTGTCCTCATCCTGTTGCTCGCGGTATTGGTCGGTGTGGTGGCCGGACTGAGAGCGATGACCGCCCCCGCCGTCGTCGCGTGGGGCGCGGCGCTGGGCTGGATCGACGTCGACGGCAGGTGGTCGGAGTGGGTCGGCCACCCGATCACCGTTGGCGTGCTTACGGTCCTGCTGCTCGTCGAGCTGGTCACCGACCAGCTGCCGAAGACGCCGAGCCGCAAGAGCACCCCTCAATTCGCGACGCGGCTGATCACCGGAGCGTTCGCGGGCGCGGTGATCGGCAGCGCCTTCTTCCACACCTTCAGCGCGATCGGCGCCGGCGTGATCGGTGCGGTGCTGGGCACATTGGGCGGCTACGAAGCGCGCAGGCGGCTCGTCGCCGCCAACGGCGGGCGCGATCTGCCGATCGCCCTGCTCGAGGACGCCGTCGCTGTCGGCGGCGGGTTCCTGGTCGTCTATCTCGTCAGCTTGGTCTGAACGGCACAGCGTGGCAACGAAATTCGATGCGATCATCATCGGGGCGGGCCAGGCGGGTCCACCACTGGCGGGCCGGCTGACCGCCGCGGGCCAGACGGTCGCGGTGATCGAACGCAAGCTCGTCGGCGGCACCTGTGTGAACTACGGTTGTATCCCCACCAAGACGCTGGTCGCCAGCGCCCACGCGGCGCACGTGGCCCGCCGCGGCGCCGAATTCGGTATCGGCGCCGGTCCCGTCACCGTCGACATGGCCAAGGTCAAGGCGCGCAAGGACCGGATCAGCGTCGGCGACCGCGAAGGCGTGGAGTCCTGGCTGGACGGGATGAAGGGCTGCACTGTGATTCGCGGTCACGCCCGCTTCGAGAGCCCGCACACGATCCGCGTCGACGACGAACTCCTGGAAGCCGACCGGATCTTCCTCAACGTCGGCGGCCGGGCGGTCGTGCCGGACCTGCCCGGACTGGCCGACATCGACTATCTGACCAATGTCGGGATCCTCGAACTCGATACGGTGCCCGACCATCTCGTCATCATCGGCGGCAGCTACATCGCGCTGGAATTCGCCCAGATGTACCGCCGATTCGGCGCGCGGGTGACCGTCGTCGAAAAGGGGCCCCGGCTGACCTCGCGCGAAGACGAGGACGTGTCCGCGGCCATCAAGAGCATCCTCGAAGAGGAGGACATCGACGTCGTCCTCGACGCCACCGATATCTCGTTCATCAAGCGCGACAACGGTTTCGACGTCATTCCCCGCGCTGGGGCGCAACCGGTCACCGGCACGCATCTGCTGGTGGCCGTCGGCCGCAGCCCCAATACCGACGACCTCGGGCTGGAAAACGCGGGCGTGCAGACCGACCGGCGCGGGTACGTCGTGGTGGACGATCAGCTGCGCACCACGGCCGACCACATCTGGGCGATGGGGGACTGCAACGGGCGGGGTGCGTTCACCCACACGTCGTACAACGACTTCGAGATCGTGGCGGCCAATCTGCTCGACGACGACCCGCGCCGGGTGAGCGACCGCGTGACCACCTACGCGCTGTACATCGATCCGCCGCTGGGGCGTGCCGGAATGACGGTCGACCAGGTCAGGGCCTCGGGCCGAAAGGCGCTGGTGGGCAAGCGGCCCATGACCCGGGTCGGGCGTGCGGTGGAGAAGGGTGAGACGCAGGGATTCATGAAAATCGTGGTGGACGCCGAGACGCACGAAATCCTCGGCGTGGCGATCCTCGGGGTGGGGGGCGACGAAGTCGTCCATCTCGTCCTCGACGTGATGACCGCGAAGCTGCCCTACACGGCGATATCGCGCACCATGCACATCCACCCCACGGTCAGCGAACTTGTGCCCACCATGCTGCAGGAGATGACTCCGCTCACATAGCCGCGGCGGGTGCGCGGCGCCGATCGGTCTCGCGTACGTTCATTCACGTCATGCTGGCTCTCCTCCTGGCGCTCGCGGGGTTCGCGTTCCTGGACTCCCTCAACGTCCTCAACGTGGGTGTCACGTCGGCCGTCGTCTATGACAGCCGGCTGGGGCGGCGCTCACCGGTCCCGGGCGGGCTGAGCTTCATCGCCGGCGTGTTCACGGTGACCACCACGTTCGGCATCTGCGTGGTGCTCGGGCTGAACTTCCTTACCAGCGTCATCGACCTCGACATCACCCCGACCATCCGTTACCGCGGCGAACTGATCGTCGGGATGGTCCTGATCGGTCTGGCGTTCGTTCCGCTGGTCGCCCAGACAGCCTCGCCGGCGTGGGCGACATCGGCGATGCGCCGGCGCCCGTGGATCCTGGGATTCGTCGGGATCGCGATCGGGCTGGGTCAGGCTCCGACGGCGGTGCCGTACCTGGCCGGCCTGGCGATGCTGTCCGCTCACTATCCTGAGCCGCGGATCTGGCCGCTGCTGATCCTCGCCTACTGCCTGATCGCCTTGCTGCCGTCGATTCTGGTGCTGTTCCTGGCGACCCGGCGCAATATGCGCGCGCAGCGCATCCAGCGCACCCTGGTGCGCGCGCTGACGCGTTATGGGCCGATCGCGGTACGGGTGCTGTTCCTGGTCATCGGCATCGTGCTGGTTTCCGACGCGCTGATCCACCACGACGACCTGTGGTGAGCAGGCCGTCGATCACGCGGCGGGTTCCGCCGCGCGCAGGACGGCCTCGTCGCGCGCCGCGTCGGAGCCGTCGTCGTATGTGTCCGGCCAACCCGGGTACGGCGGGGGCGTGCCACCGAATGCCGGGCAGTGGGCATGGTGGGCGCACCAGTCGCACAGCCGCGACGGGTTCGGGCGGAAATCGCCGGTCGCGCCCGCCGACTGGATCGCCCGCCAGATGGCCATCAGGGTCCGCTCGAAGCGCACCAGCTCGTCCATATCCGGGGTGTAGTCCAGCACCTGCCCGTCGGCCAGGTAGAGCAGGCGCAGCCGCGCCGGTAGCACGCCGCGTGAGCGCAACAGCGCCACGGCGTAGAACTTCATCTGGAACATCGCCTTGAACTCGGCCAGTGCACGCGCCTCGGGCGGCGCCTTGCCGGTCTTGTAGTCCACGACCCGCAGCTCCCCGGTCGGCGCCACGTCGATTCGGTCGACGAAGCCGCGCAGCAGGGTGCCGTCGGCGAGTTCGACCTCGACGCGCATCTCGCAGCTCTGCGGATCGAAGCGCGTCGGATCCTCGAGCCGGTAGTAACCCGACAGCAGCGCCCGCGCCTCCTCGAGCAACGTGGCCCGGACCGAGGGATCGATGTCGTCGGCCAGGTCGGGCCGTTCGGCCACCACCCGATCCCAGGCCGGCGCGACGAGGTCCAATGCCGCCTCGGGACGGCGCTCGGCCGCGGGTAACGCGTAGAGCTGCTCCAGGGCAGCGTGCACCACCGAGCCGCGCAACTGTGCCGTCGATGCCGGCTCGGGGAGTCGGTCGATCGCCCGGAACCGGTACAGCAGCGGGCACTGCTTGAAATCGCTGGCCCGCGACGGCGACAGCGCCGGGCGTCGGCCGGTCGGTGGGGTGCGGTCCTCGGTGCCGCTCATATCCCGCAGCCTAGGGGTGGGCTCCGACAACCCCGCGCACCGATCGCGGCGCGTCTGCTGGCAGGCTGGGCAGCTGTGCCAAGAACCGGTCCGTTCGTCGTGGGTGATCGTGTCCAGCTCACCGATGCCAAAGGCCGTCACTACACGATGGTGCTGAACCCGGGCGGGGAGTTCCACACCCACCGCGGCATCATCGCCTTCGACACGGTCATCGGGCTGCCCGAGGGCAGCGTCGTCAAATCCACCAGCGGCGACCAGTTCCTGGTCCTTCGTCCTCTGCTGGTCGACTACGTGATGTCGATGCCGCGCGGTGCGCAGGTCATCTACCCCAAGGACGCCGCGCAGATCGTGCACGAGGGCGACATCTTCCCCGGCGCGCGCGTACTGGAGGCCGGCGCGGGGTCCGGGGCGCTGACGTGCTCGCTGCTGCGCGCCGTCGGCCCCGGTGGCCAGGTCACCTCCTATGAGGTGCGCGACGACCACGCCGAACACGCCGTGCGCAACGTCACCACGTTCTTCGGCGAGCGCCCGGCGAACTGGGAGCTGGTGCTCGCCGACGTCGCCGACTACTCCGGCACCGAGGTGGATCGTGTGGTCCTCGACATGCTGGCCCCGTGGGAGGTCCTCGGCGCCGTTGCCGGCGCGCTGGTGGCCGGCGGGGTGCTGATGGTCTACGTCGCGACGGTGACGCAGCTGTCCCGCACCGTCGAGGCGCTGCGTGAGCAGCAGTGCTGGACCGAACCGCGCGCCTGGGAGAGCATGCAGCGCGGCTGGCACGTCGTGGGTTTGGCGGTCCGCCCCCAGCACACCATGCGCGGTCACACCGCATTCCTGATCAGCGCCCGCAAACTGGCTCCCGGCGCGGTCGCGCCGGTTCCGCTGCGCCGCAAGCGGCAACCGGGTCAGTAGCCCCCGCGCCCTCAGTCGTCGTTGCTGTGCCGCACCCCGCGCCGGGTAGACAGCAGTTCCATCTCGGGGCGCCCCGCGACCAGCCGCTCCGCGGCGTCGAGCACGTCCACCACGTGGGCGCGGTCGGCGGACACCAGCGCCACGCCCACCCGGGTGCGGCGATGCAGGTCCTGGTCGCCGGTCTCCGCCGCCGACACGATGAATTTGCGCTGCAGTTCGGCGATCAGCGGCCGCACGGCCGACCGTTTCTGCTTCAGCGACCGCACATCACCGAGCAGCAGGTCGAACTCCAGCCAGCCGATCCACATCAGGGCGTCGGCGTGGCCGGGGGAGCCGGGGCAGGTTCCGGCGTGCCGAACACCAACAGCTGGTCGGCGGTCCGTCGGGTCAGCTGCCAGCCGCCGTCGTGGGGCGTGAACTCCATCGGGAAACTGAACTCACCGGCGGTTCCGTCGCGGGCCGGTTTGAGGACGACGGTCGCGTCCACGTCGCCGTGGTCGGCGTCCGACCAGGCCAGATCGCGCGCCTCGACGTCCAGCGGGGCATATCCGTTGTCGGCGAGGGCGCGGGCGAACGCGTCCAGCGCTTCGGCGTCCTCGGGGGTGGTTCCGTCGACCAGGTCGAGTTTCTGCGCACCCGGCACTGCGGTGTCCGCCAGCCGGTGGATGACGTCGGTCAGGGCCTCGGGAGCGGGCAGCGGTGCCGACGGTGGTGCCGCCGGTGACGACACGCCCGATGCCGCCGGGGTCGACGTCGCCGCGGGTGGTGTCTCCGCGGCACACCCACCAAGCCCGAACGCCGCCACGATGGTGGCGGCGCTCGAGATCACGGCGGCGGTGCGTCGCACCGGGGCAATGGGGGTCAGGCCAGCGCCGACTGCAGCAGCGACAGACCCGACGCCCGCGACAACTTCCAACCGCCCTCGTCGACGAATGTGACCGTCTGGGTGACCGGGGCCAGCGCGGGGCCACTGGCGGTCACCTGGGCGGTCGCGGTGCCCGGGCCCGCGGGGGTGATGTCGGCCACACTGAAGCTGAGCGGGAAGTAGCCTTCCTGCACCGCGTTGGCGACCAGCCGGTCGGCGGTGCGGCCCTCGACGATTCCCACGCCGCCCTCGATCAGGCCCGACTTGCTGCGGAACGGGACGTTGGGATTACCAAGGCCGTTCAGCACCGTCATCACCTGATCGGTGGTGGGCACGCCCGGAACGGGCTGCTGGGGCATCGGAATGCCGAAGACAACCGGCTGCACCGCCGGGGAGGCCGACATCGCGCCGGGTGCAAGAGAAGTCACACCCGCAGCGGCGGCGCCCACGAGACCGGCGGCGGCGACACCGGTAAGGAAGGATTTCAGGGTCACGGCGGTCCTTTCGATCGACCTGACACTTCAATAGAGGCTAACAGTGTTGCTGGTGTGTCGAATTCCTACACCGCACACAAAGGCTGAATCGCCGGTAGCGTTGAAGTTGTTACCGCACCAACTTTCGGTGCGGGAAGGGAGCGCACCATGAGTGAGTCAGAGCGTTCTGAAGCCTATCCAGACGGTTTCACGACCCCGATGTCCAGCGACGATGCTGCCGAGTTGGAGGAACTGCGCCGCGAGGCGGCGCTCCTCCGAGAGCAACTGGAAAATGCGGTAGGCCCACAAAGCGGTTTGCGCAGCGCGCGCGACGTGCACCAGCTGGAAGCGCGTATCGACTCGCTCGCGGCCCGTAACGCCAAGCTGATGGAGACCCTCAAAGAGGCGCGTCAGCAACTGCTGGCCCTGCGCGAAGAGGTGGACCGACTGGGGCAGCCGCCCAGCGGGTACGGGGTGCTGCTGGGCAGCCACGACGACGACACTGTCGACGTGTTCACGTCGGGCCGCAAGATGCGACTGACCTGCTCTCCCAATATCGACGTCAAATTGCTGAAGAAGGGGCAGACGGTCCGCCTCAACGAGGCGCTGACCGTTGTGGAGGCCGGGCACTTCGAATCGGTCGGAGAAATATCCACCCTGCGCGAAATTCTGTCCGACGGTCACCGTGCCCTGGTGGTCGGTCACGCCGACGAAGAGCGCATCGTGTGGCTGGCCGAGCCGCTGGTGGCGATCGAGAACCTGCCCCCGGAACTCGCGGAGGCCCTCGAGGACGACGGTCGGCCGCGCAAACTGCGCCCCGGGGACTCGTTGCTGGTCGATACGAAGGCCGGGTACGCATTCGAGCGCATCCCCAAGGCCGAGGTCGAAGATCTCGTCCTCGAAGAGGTGCCGGATGTCAGCTACAACGACATCGGCGGGCTGGGCAGGCAGATCGAGCAGATCCGCGACGCCGTCGAGCTGCCGTTCCTGCACAAGGAGCTCTACCGCGAGTACTCGCTGCGTCCGCCCAAGGGCGTGCTGCTCTACGGTCCGCCGGGCTGCGGCAAGACGCTGATCGCCAAGGCCGTGGCCAACTCGCTGGCCAAGAAGATGGCCGAGGTGCGCGGCGACGACGCCCGCGAGGCCAAGAGCTACTTCCTCAACATCAAGGGCCCCGAACTGCTCAACAAGTTCGTCGGCGAGACCGAACGCCACATCCGGCTGATCTTCCAGCGGGCGCGGGAGAAGGCCTCCGAGGGCACTCCGGTGATCGTGTTCTTCGACGAGATGGACTCGATCTTCCGCACCCGTGGCACCGGGGTCAGCTCCGACGTGGAGACCACTGTCGTCCCTCAGCTGCTCAGCGAGATCGACGGTGTCGAAGGCCTGGAGAATGTCATCGTGATCGGCGCCTCCAACCGCGAGGACATGATCGACCCGGCGATCCTGCGGCCCGGCCGCCTGGACGTCAAGATCAAGATCGAGCGGCCGGACGCCGAGTCCGCCCAGGACATCTTCTCCAAGTACCTCACCGAGGAACTGCCGATCCACACCGACGATCTCTCCGAATTCTCCGGCGATCGCGGGCAGACCATCAAGGCGATGATCGAGAAGGTCGTCGACCGGATGTACGCCGAAATCGACGACAACCGGTTCCTGGAGGTCACCTATGCCAACGGTGACAAGGAAGTCATGTACTTCAAGGACTTCAACTCCGGCGCCATGATCCAGAACGTCGTCGACCGGGCGAAGAAGAACGCGATCAAGTCGGTGCTGGAGACCGGTCAGCCCGGTCTGCGCATCCAGCACCTGCTCGACTCGATCGTCGACGAGTTCGCCGAGAACGAGGACCTGCCCAACACCACGAATCCGGATGACTGGGCGCGGATCTCGGGCAAGAAGGGCGAGCGGATCGTCTACATCCGCACGCTGGTCACCGGCAAGAGTTCGTCGGCCAGCCGTGCCATTGACACCGAGTCGAACCTGGGTCAGTACCTGTAGCAGCCTTCCCGCGAGCGTGCGTGTCTGCGGCCGACACTCCGTGTGTTCACCGAAGTACACGCACGCTCGTGGATCAGCGACTGCCCTCCAATTCGAGGTAGGCGTCGCGCCCGGCCAGGCTCACCGCCACGTCGGCGATCAGCGGTTCGAAGAACCGCTCCCGGTAGAGCGGATCCACGCTGGTGCTGACCGTGAAGTAGAGCCCCGACAGCACCGCCACGAACAGCGACGTGTGCACCACCGTCTGCGGTATCGGAATGTGCACGCCGAACCACGTCCCGGCGCACGGCGGCTCGCCGACGGCGCAGGTCTGCTCCGAGGACCACAGCACCGTGACGTCGTCGGGTATGGCGATGATCCCCAGCGTCAGGAAGAACGCGAACAGCCCCGTCGTGAACAGCACCACCTGGATCGCCTGTGACACCACCATCACCGCGACGACGTTGACCTGCTCGGCGGTCGACAGCGGCGTGCGGGCCGGCTGATGTCCGTGCGCGATCGCCAACGGGGTGTCGGTGAGCAACTGTGCCGGGTTGGTTTGTCCGGCGCGATCCTCACGCAGCGCGGCGACCTCGTCACGGATCGTGGTGACCATGAACGCGACCGCCACGAAAGCCAGGAAACCGATTGTCTGCCAGAGTCTTTCGCGAGTCATCCGGGCCGACAGCTGCCATAGTTCGCCGGTGAAGTAGACCACCACCGTCAGCATCAACAGCGGGAGTGCCCGGCTCATCAGGGTGCCCAGCGCGCCGAGCTGGACCCAGGCGAATCGAAAGGCCCACAACGCGATCGACCCGAAACCCACATAGGTCAATCCGATCGACAGCAGCGACACCACCGCGAACACCGGTACCTCCGTGAGCGCCGCGCTCGACCAGCCGCTGGCGGTCACCGGCATCACGACCACGAACACGGCCATCACCAGCAGTGCCGCGGTGCGCCGGCCGGCCTCCGAGGCGGTGGTGCCCATCCGGTGCAGCCCGTAGAGGGCGAACGGGGCCGCGACGAGGACGGCGGCGATGACGCTCAGTCGGGCGATGTAGCCGGGGTCGGGGTCGTCGCCGGTCAGGTCGGCCAGCGCCATCGTCAGCGCCGTCAGCGCACCCAACCCGCTGACCATCGGCGCGGACCGTGCGATGAGGGCGCGGGAGCGCACGCGGCGGGTGAGCACCAGCGGCAATCCCCGGTGCAGGAACCACTCGTGGATCCGCCGCATGTTCGACATGCGCATATCCTGCTTCAGCGGGTCTTCGTGTGCGTGCGGTAGCGGTCGCGGGCGACCAGGGTCAGCCGCAGGTCGTCGACGAGCGGGTCGACGAAGCGGGTCCGGTACTCCACGTCGGAGAAGGCCCGGGCGGCCAGGTACATGAACGTCAGCGCCGTCAGGAACATGGTGGTGTGGATCAGGGCCTGCGGCACCGGCAGGATCATGCCGAGGATCTCCCCGTCGGGCGAGCCGTTGCGCGTCCATGCCGCCAGCAGTTCGGGGCTGAGCAGGATCAGGCCGAGCACGAAGAAGATCCCCGACGTCACCACCGAGACGGTCATCACCTGCACGATCTGTGACATCGCCAGCACGAATACGACGTTGGCCCGTTCGGTGCGTGACAGCGCAACCCGATGCGGCCGGTCGGGCAGGTGCTCGAACGGGGTGCCGACCAGACGGGTCACGTCCTCGGGGGACTTTGCCGTCGACAGCAGCATCGGCCGGACCCGTTCGACGGTGCCCGACACCAGGAACGCCGCGGCGATCAGGATCAGGAACCCGATGGCCAGCCACATGCGCACCCGGCTGACCATTTCGGCCATCAGCCACACGTAGGTGTTGAAGAACACCAGCACGGTCAGCAGCACGACCGGCAGAGCGCGTACGAACAGGGCGCCGGCCAGTGCCAGGTTCGACACGGTCGTCCGCACCGCCCAGCCCAGAATCGCCCCGATTCCCGTTGCGGTGCAGGCCAACACGACGCCGATCACCACGGCCTCGAGCACCAGGTCCACGAACACCCGCGGACTTGGTCCGCCGAGGATTCCGCCGACCACCGCGGCCGCGATCGAGACTGCCGCCGCGAGGGTGCGCAGGCGATCGTTGCGGATGCGCGACACCAGCCACCCGACCGCTGCGGCGACAGGCAGCACCAGCAACAGCAGCGCCAGGACGAACCATTCGGTGCGGGTGGGCGTGCCGTTGATGTCGATCGTGTGTTTGCCGGTCACCAGGACCACGACGGCGGAGTTGACCATGAACACGGCGAACGCCGCCAGCGCCGGCGCCGACCGCGACCACACCCGCGCCACCAGCCGACCGGGGCGCAACACCGCGGGCAATCCGTGGGCCAGGAACCACTGTTCGGCCGCGCGGCGCTCGGAGATATCGGGTGGGTGAGTCATGCCGGCGTGGCGAATCCGCCGCGATTGCTTGCCGCGCGACCGCCCTGCACGACCAGCAGGATATTCGCCGGGTCGCCGAGCGCGCTGATGTCGGCCAGCGGATCGCCCCGCACGACCACCAGGTCGGCGATCTTGCCCGCCTCGACGGTGCCGACTTCGGCGTCGACGCCGCACAACTGTGCCGAGGTCCGGGTGCCGGCGACGATCGCCTGCATCGGGGTCAACCCGCCGAACTGAACCAGCAGGCCCAATTCCTTGAGATTGGTGCCGTGGTCGGGGCTCAGCCCGGCATCGGTGCCCACCGCGATCCGAACACCGGCTTCAGCCGAGGCGCGGATCGAATCATGAGCCATGGCATGCCATTTCGCGCTCTTGGCGGCGCCCTGGGGCGAGGCGGTCACCGGCTGCATCGTCTCCAGCAGCGTCGGCACCAGGAAGGTGCCCTGGGTGACCATCTGCGCACGCAGGTCGTCGTCGAGTTCGTAACCGTGCTCGACGCTGTGCACCCCCGCCTCGACGGCGGCGGCGATCCCGGCACGGCCGATCGCGTGCGCAGCGACGGGCCGGCCGCCGTAATCGCGGCCCTCCTCGACGACGGCGGCGATCATGTCCTTGCGCATCCCCAGCCAGCTGGGGTCGTCGTTGGGGGAGGACACCCCGCCGCTGGAGGCGACCTTGATGACGTCGGCGCCGGCGGCGATCAGCGCGCGGGCGTGGGTGCGCGCCGCGTCGACGCTGTCGACGAGGTAACCGCCCACCATCGGGGTCAGATCGATCCCGGAGCGCAGATGGAAGTCGGCGTGGCCGGCGGTCTGGCTGAGCATCTCGACGGCGACCAGCAGCCGGGGGCCCTCGATCAGCCCGTCGGCGACCGCCTCGCGGATCCCGACGTCGATGCCCATCAGGTCCCGCGCCGTCGTCACGCCGTTGTGCAGTGTCACCCGCAGCCGCTCGATCAACTCGAAGTACGCGTAGGACGCCGGTTTGAGGACGCGCCCCAGGACGGAACCCTTGGTGCCGGGCAGCCCGAAGTGGACGTGGCAGTCGAAGAAGCCCGGGCAGATGGTGTTGCCGGCGAGGTCGATGGTGGTGCCGGCGTGTTCGGGTGCCGCGGAGGCGGGTCCGGCCCATTTGATGTGCCCGGCGTCGACCAGGACCGCAGCGTCGGGCACCGGTGCGGCCCCGGTGCCGTCGATGAGTGTGGCGTTGCGCAGCAGGTAGTTCGTCATGTTGCTGCCCACTTCATCAAGGCGGGTAGGACACCGCAAGCACCGGTGCCCGCGCGTCGGCCTCGGGCTGGGCGGCGGCATGGGCACCGCGGCGCTGTTGCCCGCGGCTGCTCCCATTAGGCTGAGGTGTATGCAACGGATCATCGGAACCGAGGTCGAGTACGGCATCTCCTCGCCGTCCGATCCGACCGCGAATCCGATTCTGACGTCGACGCAGGCGGTGCTGGCCTATGCCGCCGCCGCGGGCATCCAGCGGGCCAAGCGCACCCGCTGGGATTACGAGGTCGAATCGCCCCTGCGGGATGCCCGTGGGTTCGACCTCAGTCGTTCGGCGGGACCGCCTCCGGTGGTCGACGCCGACGAGGTCGGCGCCGCCAACATGATCCTGACCAACGGTGCGCGCCTGTACGTCGACCACGCGCACCCCGAGTACTCGGCGCCGGAATGCACCGACCCGCTCGACGCCGTCATCTGGGACAAGGCCGGTGAGCGGGTGATGGAGGCAGCCGCCCGCTACGTCGCGAGCGTCCCGGGGGCCGCCAGGCTGCAGCTGTACAAGAACAATGTCGACGGCAAGGGCGCGTCGTACGGTTCGCACGAGAACTACCTGATGAGCAGGCAGACCCCGTTCTCGGCGGTGATCAGCGGGCTGACACCGTTCATGGTGTCGCGGCAGGTGATCACCGGGTCCGGCCGGGTGGGTATCGGTCCGTCCGGCGACGAAGCCGGGTTCCAGTTGTCGCAACGCGCGGATTACATCGAGGTCGAGGTCGGCCTGGAGACCACACTCAAGCGCGGCATCATCAACACCCGCGACGAGCCGCACGCCGATGCCGACAAATACCGCAGGCTGCACGTCATCATCGGCGACGCCAATCTGGCCGAAACGTCGACCTACCTCAAGGTCGGCACCACCTCGCTGGTGCTTGACCTCATCGAAGAGGGTGTGGACCTGTCCGACCTGGCACTGGCCCGGCCGGTCCACGCGGTGCACGTGATCAGCCGCGATCCCTCGCTGCGGGCCACCGTCGCGCTGGCCGACGGCCGCGAACTGACCGCTCTGGCGATGCAGCGCATCTACCTGGACCGGGTCGCCAAACTGGTCGACAGCCGTGATCCCGATCCCCGGGCCAGCCACGTCGTGGAGACCTGGGCGAACGTGCTCGACCTACTCGAGCGCGACCCCATGGAGTGTGCCGACCTGCTCGACTGGCCCGCCAAGCTGCGCCTGCTCGACGGATTCCGGCAGCGGGAGAACCTGAGCTGGTCGGCGCCCCGGCTGCACCTGGTCGACCTGCAGTATTCGGACGTGCGGCTGGACAAGGGCCTGTACAACCGGTTGGTGGCGCGCGGCTCGATGAAGCGTCTGGTCACCGAACAGCAGGTCCTCGACGCCATCGACAATCCGCCCACCGACACCCGTGCCTACTTCCGCGGCGAATGCCTGCGCCGCTTCGGCGCCGACATCGCGGCGGCCAGCTGGGATTCGGTGATCTTCGATCTGGGCGGAGACTCGCTGGTGCGCATCCCGACACTGGAGCCGCTGCGCGGCAGCAAGGCGCACGTGGGGGCGTTGCTCGATTCGGTGGACAGCGCCGTCGAACTGGTGGAGCAACTCACCACCTGAGCGCCGCCGCCACCGCGGTGGCCGGTGTCAGCCCAGGCATTTCGTACGTTGACCGGTAGTGTGGAGGAACCGGCGGGCGGCAGTGAGCCCGCCGAAGACATATGCAGGAGGCAGCGATGGCTCAGGAGCAGACCAAGCGTGGCGGCGGTGGCGGCGAGGACGACGACCTCACCGGCAGCGCGGCCGCCGGCCAGGAGCGTCGCGAAAAGCTCGCGGAGGAGACCGACGACCTGCTCGACGAGATCGACGACGTGCTGGAGGAGAACGCCGAGGATTTCGTGCGCGCGTACGTCCAAAAGGGCGGACAGTGAGCTGGCCGCATCACGAGCAGCCGGCCTTCCCCAACCTGATCTCCGCGGCACTCTCCGTTCCCGTGGACTTGTCGTCCTTCTCTGACATGCTGCGCCGCCAGGCGCCGCATCTGCTGCCCACCAACCTGCTCGCCGGCGGGCCTGGCATCGAGCCGACGGGTGCGCTGCCGCACGGCACCACGATCGTCGCGCTGAAATTTCCCGGCGGGGTGATCATCGCGGGCGACCGGCGGTCGACGCAGGGAAATATGATCGCCGGGCGCGACGTGCAGAAGGTGTACATCACCGACGACTACACAGCCACGGGTATTGCGGGGACGGCGGCCATCGCGGTCGAGTTCGCCCGCCTGTACGCCGTCGAACTCGAACACTACGAGAAGGTGGAAGGTGTCCCGCTGACCTTCGCGGGGAAGGTGAACCGCCTGGCGATCATGGTCCGCGGCAATCTCGGTGCGGCATTGCAGGGGTTCGTGGCGCTGCCGCTGCTGGCGGGTTACGACATCGACGACCGCGACCCGCAGGCGGCGGGGCGCATCGTGTCGTTCGACGCCGCCGGCGGCTGGAACATCGAGGAAGAGGGTTACCAAGCGGTGGGCTCGGGTTCGATCTTCGCGAAGTCCTCCATGAAGAAGTTGTATTCACAAGTGGCCGACGCCGATTCGGGCTTGAAAGTGGCGATCGAAGCGCTCTATGACGCTGCCGACGACGATTCCGCCACGGGCGGCCCCGATCTCGTGCGGGGTATCTATCCGACGGCGGTCGTGATCGGCGCCGAGGGCGCCGAGGAGGTGCCCGAGGAGCGGATCGCGGTGCTCGCCCGTGAGGTGATCGAAAGCCGTTCGCGGGCGGACAGTTTCCGGACCCGATCCGTTCAGCCGACCGATGTGCGGGCAGACTCGTGAGCTTTCCGTATTTCATCTCGCCGGAACAGGCGATGCGCGAGCGGTCCGAGCTCGCCCGCAAGGGCATAGCCCGCGGCCGCAGCGTGATCACGCTGGCCTACACCGACGGGGTGCTCTTCGTCGCGGAGAATCCCTCGCGTTCGCTGCAGAAGGTCAGCGAACTGTACGACCGGGTCGGGTTCGCCGCGGTGGGGCGGTTCAACGAGTTCAACAATCTGCGCCGCGGCGGGATCCAGTTCGCCGATACCCAGGGGTACGCCTACGCCAGGCGGGATGTGACGGGCCGCCAGCTGGCCAACGTGTACGCCCAGACGCTGGGGACGATCTTCACCGAGCAGGCCAAACCCTACGAGGTGGAGCTGTGCGTCGCGGAGGTCGCCCACTATGGCGAGACGAAAGCGCCCGAGCTGTACCGGATCACCTATGACGGTTCCATCGCCGATGAACCGCACTTCGTCGTCATGGGCGGCGCCACGGAGCCGATCATCGCCAAGCTCAACGACTCCTACGCCGAGAATATGAGCCTGGCCGACGCGGTCAAGGTCGCGGTGGGTGCGCTGACGGCGAGTGCCGACGGTGCCGAACCGCGCGCCGTGGGCCCCGCGACGCTGGAGGTCGCCATCCTCGACGCCAACCGGCCGCGGCGCGCGTTCCGCCGGATCACCGGAACGGCGCTGGAACCGCTGCTGCCGGCCCAGGATTCACCGGCGGAGCAGCCCGCCGAATAGCGCATCGCCCGGAAGCACTGCAGACCCCGGCCGACCCGGGTAGCTTCGGAACCCTCTCAGTATTGGGGGTTCAGGCGATGACTTCGACAGTGGACACTGCCGACGCCGGTCATGAAGTGGCGCGTGGACCCGCGGGCCGGTTGTCGCGATTTCAGTGGCGTACCCAGCCGTCGTCGGTGACCCTCAAACTCGTGATGGCCCTGACCGGCATCGTGTTCGCGCTGTTCGTGCTGGTACACATGGTCGGCAATCTCAAGGTCTATACGGGCGCCGAGCATTTCGACTCCTACGCGCACTGGCTGCGCACACTGCTCGAACCCCTGCTGCCGTACGAGGGTGCGCTGTGGATCTTCCGGGTGGTGCTGCTGGCCTGCCTGATCGCTCATGTCGGGGCGGCGGTGATGCTGAGCGTGCGGGCGCGCAGGGCGCGTGGCCGGTTCCGGCGTACGGGTTTACGCGGACTGCGTTCGTTCACCGCCCGCACGATGCTCGTCAGCGGCCTGGTGTTGCTGCTGTTCATCGTGTTCCACATCCTCGACCTCACCGTGGGTGCGCGACCCTTCGCCAGTTCGTCGTTCACCGGCACGACGCCGACCTCCAGCCACGCCTATGACAATCTGGTCGCCAGTTTCGAACGGCCGGCCGTCGCGGTGTTCTATCTGCTGGCCATGGCCGTCCTGGGCGCTCACCTGGCGCACGGATTGTGGACGGCGGTCAACGATCTCGGCGTGACCGGACACCGGCTCCGGCAGCTCGGCGTCGCGCTCGGCGGGGCGCTCGCGCTGGCGGTGATGGTGGGCAACATGACGATTCCACTGGCGGTGTGGACGGGACTGGTGTCGTGACGACCGCCGACTTCGACGCCCTGCTGGACCGGCTGCGCACCGTCGGCGCCCCGATCGACGGCCATCTGCCCCAAGGTGATCCGGCGACGGCGTGGGAGCGCAGGATGCTGGACTACCGGCTGGTCAGTCCGCTCAACCGGCGCAAGTTCACCGTCATCGTCGTGGGCACCGGTTTGGCCGGCGCCGGATGCGCCGCGGCGCTCGGTGAACTGGGTTACCACGTGGAGTGCTTCACATTTCACGATGCGCCCCGGCGGGCGCACAGCGTTGCCGCCCAGGGCGGGATCAACGCGGCGCGCGGACGCAAGGTCGACAACGACAGCGTGGCCCGGTTCGTGAAGGACACCGTGAAGGGCGGCGACTTCCGGGCCCGCGAAGCGGATTGCTTCCGGCTGGGGTACGAGTCGTCGCGGGTCATCGACCACATGAATGCCATCGGGGCACCCTTCGCCCGGGAGTACGGCGGCAGCCTGGCCACCCGTTCGTTCGGCGGGGTGCAAGTCTCGCGGACGTACTACACGCGCGGGCAGACCGGCCAGCAGCTGCAGATCGCGGCCAGCCAAGCGTTGTTGCGGCAGGTGCACGCCGGCACCGTCGCGCTGCACACCCGTAGCGAGATGCTCGACCTCATCGTCGCCGACGGACGCGCCTGCGGCATCGTCACCCGGGATTTGGTGACCGGTGAGGTGAAGGCCACCACCGGCCATGCCGTCGTGGTCGCCAGCGGCGGGTACGGAAACGTCTTCTTCCGTTCGACGCTGGCGCGCAACTCCAATGCGTCGGCGACCTGGCGTGCACACCTGCGCGGCGCGCTGTTCGCCTCGCCGGCGTTCATCCAATTCCACCCGACGGCGTTGCCGGTCAATTCGGAGTGGCAGTCCAAGACCATTCTGATGAGCGAATCCCTGCGCAACGACGGCCGCATCTGGGTTCCGGTGACGCCCGGAGATGGCCGGAGCGCCAACGACATTCCCGAGGCGGAACGCGACTACTACCTCGAACGCATGTACCCGGCGTACGGGAACCTCTCCCCGCGGGACGTATCCTCACGCGCCGCGCGCACCCAGATCGAGGCGGGCCGTGGTGTCGGACCGCTGAAGAACAGCGTCTACCTCGACTTCCGGGATGCGCTGGCGCGGCTCGGGCGGCCCAGGATCGCCGAACGCTACGGCAACCTGTTCTCGATGTACCACGACGCCACCGGCGAGGATCCCTACCGGGTGCCGATGCGCATCGCGCCGGGTGCCCACTTCGCGATGGGCGGACTGTGGAGCGACTTCAACCAGATGACCTCTATTCCAGGGCTTTTCGTCGCGGGGGAGGCCGGCTGGGGGTATCACGGTGCTAACCGGCTGGGTGCCAACTCGCTGCTGTCGGCGTGTGTGGACGGCTGGTTCACCCTGCCGTTCGCGATCCCCGACTACCTGGCGGGGTTGTTGGGCACCGCGCCGCCGGCGGCCGACCATCCCGCGGTGCTCACCACACTCGACGAGGTGTCCGGCCGGATCGAGGCATTGCTGAGCATCGGCGGAACCCAGGGGCCGGATCGGTTTCACCGCCGCCTCGGGGACATCCTCTACACCGGCTGCGGGGTGTCGCGCTCGGCGGCCGGCCTGGTGGACGCGATCGGCGCCATCGACGAACTCACCGCCGAGTTCAATGCCGACCTGCGCGTCGCGGGCAGCGGCACACAGTTCAACCAGGAGCTCGAAAAGGCCGGGCGCGTCGCCGACTTCCTGGGGCTGGCGCGGTTGATGTGCATCGACGCCCTCGACCGGGACGAATCGTGCGGGGCGCATTTCCGGGAGGAGCACCAGACGTCGGGCGGAGAGGCCCAACGTGACGACGACCGTTGGTGTTTCGTGTCGGCGTGGGAGTATCGCGCCGAGGGGCCGCAGGTGCGTCACGACGAACCACTGACGTTCACCGCGGTGCCGCTGCAGACGAGGAACTATGCATGAGGGGACGCCGATGAAGCTCACGTTGCAGATCTGGCGCCAGCCCGACACGCAGACGGCGGGCGGTTACGAACAGTATGTGGTCGACGACGCGACGCCGGAGATGTCGCTGCTCGAGCTGCTGGACCGGCTCAACGACACACTGGTCGCCGAGGGCCGCGAACCGGTCGCATTCGACTCGGACTGCCGCGAAGGCGTGTGCGGATCGTGCGGGATCACCGTCGACGGGCGTCCGCACGGTCCGCTGCCCAATACGCCGTCCTGCCGTCAGCACGTGCGGTCGTATTCGGACGGGGCGCGTCTCCGCATCGAACCGCTGCGCTCCGCGGCGTACCCGGTGGTGCGGGATCTGGTCGTCGACCGCTCGGCGCTGGATCGGATGATCACCGCCGGGGGGCATATCGCCGTCGACGCCGGGACCGCCGCGGATGCCGACGCCGAACCGCTGCCGCACGATGCGGCCGAGTTCGCACTGGACTTCGCGGCGTGTATCGGCTGCGGCGCGTGTGTGGCCGCCTGCCCGAACGGGGCTGCGCACCTGTACGCAGGCGCCAAACTGCTGCACCTGGCCACGGTGATGCGCGGGCGGCAGGAGCGTGGCCGACGGGCGGGAACACTGATCGCCCAGATGGAACAGGACTTTGGACCCTGTTCCAGCTACGGCGAATGCTCGATCGTGTGTCCGGAGAGCATTCCGTTGACGGCAGTGGCCGCGGTCAACCGCGAGGTGGTGCGGGCCCGGTTGCGCGGTAAACCGAACTGACCGGGGGACATGATGAGCGAGACGGTCGAAGCGCCTGCCCGCAACCGGCCGGCCTGGCTGCCCCACCTGTACAAGGCCGGCATCCCGATCGCGGTGGCGGTGGTGGTGTACTTCCTGCCCGTTCCCGACGGGGTGGAGCCGACCGGGATGCGGATGCTCGGCATCTTCCTGGGCACCATTCTCGCGCTGATCCTGCAGCCGCTGCCGACCGGTGCGGTGGCGATCATCGGTATGACGGCGGCGATGCTCACCAAGACGGAGTCGGCGGCCAAAGCGCTGGCCGGCTTCGCGAACACGACGGTGTGGCTGATCGTGGCGGCGTTCTTCATCGCCGAAGGGTTCCTGATCACCGGGCTGGGGCGGCGGATCGCGTTGCTGTTCGTGACCAGGTTGGGACGCTCGACGTTGGGGCTGTCCTACGGAATGGCGCTGACGGACCTGATTCTGGCGCCCGCGACGCCGTCGAACACGGCGCGGTGCGGCGGGGTGGTGTTCCCGGTGGTGGCCTCGCTGAGCCGGCTGGAGGATTCCCATCCCGAACCCGAGGAGTCCCGCAAACGCCTGGGTGCGTATCTCACGCTGACGGCACTGCAGGTCAACGTGGTGACATCGGCGATGTTCCTCACGGCGATGGCCGGCAATCCGGTGGCGCAGAAGGCCGCGGCAGATCTCGGTGTCCAGATCTCCTGGGGGCAGTGGGCACTGGCCGCGGTCGTGCCCGGCGTGGTGAGCCTGGCAGCGGTGCCGTGGGTGATGTCCAAGATCTACCCGCCGACGGTCACCCGGACTCCCGAGGCGCCGCAGCAGGCCCGCGACCAGCTCCGTGAGGCCGGGCCGATGTCGAGGGGCGAGAAGATCATGGCCGCCACCTTCGTGGTGCTGCTGCTGTTGTGGTGTCTGGGCGACACGCTGAATATCGACGCGACGACGGCGGCGTTCACGGGTATCGCGATCCTGCTCGTCACGGGCGTGCTGAGCTGGCGGGATCTGATCGAGAACACCTCGGCGTGGAGCACCCTGGTGTTCTTCGGCGTCCTCGTGGGTATGGCGGGGGAACTCAACGAACTCGGCGTAATCGGGTGGATCGGGGATTCGGTCGCCGGCGCGGTCGGATCCCTACCGTGGGTGGTGGCCTTCGGGATCCTCACGCTGGTGTACTTCTACTCGCACTACCTGTTCGCCTCGAACACCGCGCACATCGTCGCGATGTACGCGGTGTTCGTCGGCGCGGCGATCGCCACCGGCGCTCCGCCGCTGTTCGCCGCGCTGGTGTTCGGCTTCATCGGCAACCTCTTCGGCGGCCTGGCGCACTATTCGTCGGGACCCGCCGGTGTGATCTATGGATCCGGGTACGTGAAGACGGCCGAGTTGTTCCGTATCGGCTTCGCGATGAGCGTGGTGAACATCGCGATCTGGACCGTCGTCGGCGGCGCCTGGATGAAGCTGCTGGGCATCTGGTAAGTCCGGGGACGGGTCAGGTCAGCGGATAGCGCAGCGCCGCGACGGCCGCGCCGTTCCAGATCGTCGCGGTGATCTCGCCGGGGCGCACCGCGATCGCGTCGCCGCCCCGGTCGAGTACCTTCACCGCGATGCGTGACAGCAGGTCGTACCCGTCGTCGCGGTAGGCGATCGCGCCCGTGGAGTCGTCGAGTCGGCCCACGATGTCGACGGTGAAGTCGTACACCAGTGTCGAGACGGCGCCGGCCACCGCGGCGCGCGCGATGTCGCCCAGGTCGCCGGCGACCAGCCCCCGGCTGACGTCGTTGCCGATCTCCTCGACGCGGGCGTTGTTGTCCTCGGCGTTGAGGTGTCCCAGGGATGCGCGGATCGCGTCGTCGATCTGGTCGGCGCGCAGCTGGTCGGGTGCGCCGGGCACGGCGATGATGCGCCGTTTGCGGTCGACGGCCCGGAACAGGTCGAGCAGGGGATCGGTGGCGAACAGGTACAGCGGCCGCCGGGCCGACGGGTCGACGTGACCGAGTTCGGATTCGACCGCTTCGGCGACTCGTTTGGCGTAGGCCTCCAGCAGCACCTTCTTCCCCTCGTCGCCGACGAGGCGTTTGGCGTGCCCCCGGCCGCGGATGGTGGCCCGGTTGGTGGCCTCGGCGGCGTCGGCGGCGTGTGCGCCGACCAGCGCCATCTCCTCGGCGCGGGTGGATGCCGTCGCGTGCCAGAGGTTCCAGCCGTCGGCCGAGAGGGTCAGCGCGAACGCCTCCTGGGGTGTGGTGACGGGGCGGACGAGCTGTCCGATGTCGAAGTAGTTGCCCACTTGCAGTTGGGTTTCCAGTGCATTGGGCAGGACGAAGACTTCGTGGAAGTCGTCGGCGATGAAGATCGCCACCGACCGCGACAGCCCCTGCCAGAAATCGTCGGCAGCGATTTCGGCCCACCGGGACCTCAGCTGCTCCTCGGTGGCATGGCGGGCGCCGCTCTCCCGGATGGTGCGCAGCGCGCGGTCGACGGCGCTCTTGGCGGTCAGCACGCTGTTCTCGAATCCGTCTGGGCCTGGCGCGGTTTCGGCGTACACCGTGATCGCGTGTTCGTGGAAGTCGCCGAGCCGGATCAGGTCTTCGACACTGGGCAACTGGTAACGGGTCACTTCTCACTCCTTTGTGATCGGCTGCTTCCAGCCTAGCCGCGGATTCCGCGGAGCCGCCGGAGTCCCTTGGGTGACCCTGCCCACGTTCAACGAATTCGACTGTGCCCGAACGGTTGTTGTCGCCATCTCCGTTCGCGCAGGGTGATGCGATACCCGGAGGTACCGAGATGGGCTCCTTCGGCGGGCATGTCACTGCACCGGTGTTCGCAGGCGGTGGGCCGCTGCCACACGGGCGGCGACATCCCGTCGAGGATCAGCATCGGGTCGGCGCAGATGTCTGCCATGGTCTTACGGCGCCCTCGGCGAAGGCGTCGGCGTACCGGCGCACCGTCGCTCGACGCCGCCATGGTGCATCTCCGTGTCTCCTGTCTCCCGACGCATAGAGCCATGTGCGTTCTAAGCATGCTGTACCCCGATGACTCTGGTGGACCGATGAATTCGGTGCTATGGCGTCCCGGTGTCAGGCACCGCCCGGCCGGCGATCCGGTGTTGGCGCGCATAAATTTTCCACCCGATCTGTTGACGTGGCCCACTCCACAAGAGAATGATCATGTTGCGTCATTGACGACGGGTTGCGCATTACGCAACGACCTGGAGGTCGCATATGCAAAAGGTGGTCGTCATCGGTGCCGGTATCGTCGGCACCTCCCTCGCCGACGAACTGACGATGCGGGGTCTGACCGATGTCACCGTCGTCGACCGCGGACCGTTGTTCGCCACGGGCGGCTCGACCTCGCATGCGCCGGGTCTGGTGTTTCAGACCAACCCCTCCAAGACCATGACGGAATTCGCGCGCTACACCGTCGACAAGTTCAGCGGGCTGCAGCACCCCGACGGCTGGGCGTTCAATTCCGTCGGCGGGCTGGAGATCGCGACCACCCCCGACCGCTGGGTCGACCTGCACCGCAAGGCCGGATGGGCCGCCGCGTGGGGAGTCGAGGGCCGGCTGCTGACCCCCGCCGAATGCGTCGACCTGTACCCCCTGCTCGATCGCGACCGCATCCTCGGCGGCTTCCACACCCCGCGCGACGGTCTGGCCAAGGCATTGCGGGCGGCCGAGGCTCAAGCCCGGCGCGCCGAGGCCCGCGGCGCGACCTTCCTGCCGGGCACCGAGGTGCTCGGCATTGCCGAGAAAGGTGGCCGTGTCACCGGCGTGGACACCACGGCCGGCCCCATCGCGGCCGACGTGGTGATCTGCGCCGCCGGATTCTGGGGCGCCCAACTGGCCAAACAGGTGGGCCTCACCGTCCCGCTCGTCCCGATGGCACACCAGTACGCGCGCACCGGGCAGATCGGAGCGCTGGTCGGGCGCAACACCGAACAATCCGAGGCCGGGCTGCCCATCCTGCGCCATCAAGACCAGGACCTGTACTTCCGCGAACACGTCGACCGGGTGGGGGTCGGTTCCTACCTGCACAAGCCGATGCCGGTCGACATGTCGACCCTGATGGCCGACACCGCCGGGGAACCTATGCCCTCGATGCTGCCGTTCACCGAGGAAGACTTCGCACCCGCATGGTCCGAGGCGGTGAAACTCCTTCCTGCGCTGGGTGATTCCAAGGTGGAAGAGGCATTCAACGGCATCTTCTCGTTCACGCCCGACGGCTACTCCATCATGGGGGAGCATCGCGACCTCAGCGGATTCTGGGTTGCCGAAGCAGTGTGGGTCACCCACTCGGCCGGAGTGGCGAAGGCCACCGCGGAGTGGGTCGTCGACGGCGCCCCGTCGGTCGACGTACACGAGTGCGACCTGTACCGCTTCGAGGACATGGCACGCAGCCCGCGCTTCGTCGAGCAGACCAGTGCGCAGGCATTCGTCGAGGTCTACGACGTCATTCACCCCTACCAGTTCCGCACGGCGCTGCGCGGCCTGCGCACCAGCCCGTTCCACCACCGCCAGCGCGAGCTCGGCGCCTACTTCTACGAGGGCGGCGGCTGGGAGCGGCCGGCCTGGTTCGACGCCAACGCCGAACTGGCCCAGCAACTCCAGGACGACGGTGTGCCGTTCCCCGATCGCGACGACTGGTCCTCGATGTTCTGGTCACCGATCGCGATCGCCGAGGCATACTGGACCCGCCAGCGGGTCGCGATGTACGACATGACGCCGCTGACGCGCTACGAAGTCACCGGACCCCGGGCAGCGCAGTTCCTGCAGCGCGTGACCACCAACAATGTGGACAAGAGCGTCGGTTCTGTCACCTACACCCTCCTTCTCGACGAGAACGGTGGAATACGAAGCGATCTCACGGTCGCGCGGCTGGCCGACGACCGCTTCCAGGTCGGCGCGAACTCACCACTGGACCTCGACTGGCTCACTCGCCACCTGCCGGCCGACGGCTCGGTATCGCTGCGCGATATCACCGGCGGCACCTGCTGTGTCGGCGTCTGGGGCCCGCGGGCCCGCGACATGGTGGCGCCGCTGTGCCCGCACGACCTGTCCCACCAGGGGTTCAAGTATTTCCGAGCTTTGCAGACCTACCTCGGGGCGATCCCGGTGACGATGCTGCGGGTGTCCTACGTCGGCGAGTTGGGCTGGGAGATCTACACCACCGCCGACTACGGCGAAGCGCTGTGGGATCTGCTTGCCGAGGCGGGGCGGGCCCACGGCGCGATCGCCGCCGGACGGATCGCCTTCAACAGTCTGCGCATCGAGAAGGGTTACCGCAGTTGGGGAACGGATATGACGACTGAACACCGTCCTGCCCAGGCAGGACTGGATTTCGCGGTTCGCATGGACAAGGACGAGTTCATCGGCAAGGCAGCGCTCGAACAGGCGCCTGCCGGCGAATCGACACTGCGCAGCCTCGTTTTCGACAACCCCGCGTCGGTGGTGCTCGGCAAGGAGCCGGTGTACACCGCCGACGGCTGCGTCGGATACGTCACCAGCGCCGGCTATTCGGCCACGATCGGACGGACCATCGCCTACGCGTGGCTGCCCGCCCGGCTGGCGCCAGGGGATCCGGTGAGTGTGGACTATCGCGGCGTCCGGCACACCGCGACCGTGCACGCCGAACCCGTGGTGGACCCCGAGATGACGCGGATCAGGCGGTGAACGTGAACTACGACGTCATCGTCGTGGGTCTGGGCGGTATGGGAAGCGCCGCGGCCTACCACCTCGCCGCGCGAGGTCAGCGGGTGCTGGGGCTGGAGAAGTTCACCCCCGCCCACGACAAGGGCTCCAGCCATGGCGGTTCCCGCATCATCCGGCAGTCCTACTTCGAGGACCCCGCCTACGTGCCGCTGCTACTGCACGCCTACGAACTGTGGGAGCAGCTGGCCCGGGACGCCGGCCGGGAGCTCTACCGCCTGACGGGCGGGCTGTTCATGGGCGCACCCGAATCCCTCACAGTCGCTGGCAGTCTGCGCGCCAGCCGCGAATGGGGCCTGCCCCACGAAGAGCTGGACGCGACGCAGATCGCCGCCCGGTTCCCGACGCTGAGCCCGCGGGCGGGCGATGTCGCGCTCTACGAGCCCAAGGCGGGCTTCGCACGACCCGAGGCCACGGTGCAGGCGCACATCGACCTGGCCGAGCGCGCGGGGGCAACCCTGCGGTTCGGGGAAGAGGTCCTGGAGTGGGACGAAGCCGGCGGCGGCGTCAGCGTGAGGACCGCCGCGGGCACCTACCGCGCCGGCCAACTGGTGATCTGCCCCGGCGCGTGGGCGCCGCACCTGCTGGTCGAGTTCGGCATCCCGATCACCGTCGAGCGTCAGGTGCTGTACTGGCTGGACCCGGTCGGCGGGACCGCGCCCTTCGCGAAGCACCCCATCTTCATCTACGAGAACGCCCGCGGTATGCAGGTTTACGGATTCCCTGCGATCGACGGCCCCGGCGGTGGCGTGAAAGTCGCGTTCTTCCGTAAAGGCACGGTCTGCACCCCCGAGACCATCGACCGGCAGGTGCACGACGACGAGGTGGCCGACATGAGGGAACAGATCAGCGAACTGGTGCCCGCGCTGGACGGCCCGTGCGTGCACTCTGCCACATGCATGTACTCCAACACCCCCGACGAGCACTTCGTCATCGCGCGGCACCCCGACGCCGCCAACGTGACGATTGCCTGTGGATTCTCCGGTCACGGCTTCAAATTCGTGCCCGTCGTCGGCGAGATCCTCGCCGACCTGGCCACGACGGGCGCGACCCGTCACCCCATATCCCTGTTCGACCCGCGACGGCTGGTGACCACATGACCACAACCGACGGTGTGACCGACCAGACGGCGCCCGCCCTGATCGCCACCCTGGGCGGCCACTACTACACCAGTGCCGAGGTGTTCGCCGAGGAACAGAGCCGCATCTTCGAAACGATGTGGTTCTGCGCGGCGCGATCCGGCGATCTCCCAAATCCGGGTCAGTTCAAGAAGGTCCAGGTCGGACGCGAGAGCGTACTCATCGTGCGCGGCCGCGACGACGTGCTGCGCGCCTTCCTCAACGTGTGCCGCCACCGCGGTGCTCAACTGTGTACCGAGGACGAGGGGCAGGTGCGGCGCAACCTGCGCTGCCCCTACCACGCCTGGACGTACGCGTTCGACGGCAAGCTCGTCGCCGCACCCAATATCGCGACTCTCGTCGACGAGTCCGGCGCCGGGATCGACCGCTACGCCTACGGTCTGGTGCCCGTGGCCCTGACCGAATGGCTGGGCTACGCGTGGGTGTGCCTGGCCGACGACCCGCCGTCGTTCGACGCCGACGTGATCGGTGACGTCACCCACCGGCTCGGCGATCCCGGCGCCATCGACTGCTACGGCCTGGCCGGATTGCAGGTGGGCCACCGGCAGGTGTATGACGTGGCCGCGAACTGGAAGCTCATCGTCGAGAACTTCATGGAGTGCTACCACTGCGCATCCATCCACCCCGAACTCGTCGAGGTGCTGCCCGAGTTCGCCAAAGGCCTTGCCGCCCAGTACTACGTGGGCCACGGAGCGGAATTCGGCTCGCAGATATCCGGTTTCACCGTCGACGGGTCACCAGGGTTCGAAACACTGCCAGGGGTCACCGCCGCCCAGGACCGCCGGTACTACGCGATCACCGTCAAACCCACCGTGTTCGTCAACCTGGTGCCCGACCACATCATCTTCCACCGCATGTATCCGCTCGCTGCGGACCGCACCATCGTCGAATGTGACTGGCTGTACGCCCCCGATGTGGTGGCGCAGGGCAGCGACGTGTCGCGGTCGGTGGAGCTGTTCCACCGGGTCAACGTGCAGGATTTCGAGGCCTGCGAACGCACCCAGCCGGCGATGTCGTCGCGGGCCTACCGCAACGGCGGTGTCCTCGTGCCCGCCGAACACCACATCGGCGACTTCCACCGGTGGCTGATCACTTGTCTCGAGGGTGCGACGGAGGCGCGACGGTGAACGGCGAACCGGACCTGCTCATCGGCGGACGGTGGCGCCACGCCTCCGACGGCGCGACGCGCACGGTCGTCAACCCCGCCGACGGCAGCGCCGCCGCCACCGTGGACGAAGCGACCCCCGAGGACGCGCGGGAGGCCGTGTCGGCGGCCCGCGCCGCCTTCGATGACGGGGCCTGGCCGGCCACCCCCGTCGCCGAGCGGGCCGCGCTGCTCGACCGCGTCGCCGACCTACTGGTGCGCGACAAGGAGACGCTGGCGCGGCTGGAGACCGTCGACACCGGAAAGACGCTGACGGAGAGCCGGATCGACATCGACGACGTCGCCTCGGTGTTCCGGTACTACGCTCGGCTGGCCGCCGTGGAATCCGATCGGCTCGTCGACGTCGGTGACCCCGCCGTGAT
The DNA here is from genome assembly GCA_018268465.1 of Actinomycetota bacterium. Classification (GTDB taxonomy): domain Bacteria; phylum Actinomycetota; class Actinomycetes; order Mycobacteriales; family Mycobacteriaceae; genus Mycobacterium. The sequence goes on along the minus strand of JAFDWN010000016.1, from coordinate 56,693 downwards.
CAGCCGCATCGTGCGAGAGCCCATCGGGGTGTGCGTGCTGATCGCACCGTGGAACTATCCGCTGCTGCAGATGTCCTGGAAGGTCGCGCCCGCGCTCGCCGCGGGCTGCACCATGGTCGCCAAGCCGAGCGAGGTGACGCCGCTGACGACCATTGCGTTCACACATCTGCTGGAGGAGGCGGGGGTGCCGCCGTCGGTGGTGAACCTGGTGCAGGGTGCCGGCACCACCCTGGGGCCGGCGCTCACCGACAATCCCGACGTCGATTTCATCTCCTTCACCGGGGGTTTGGCGACGGGCCGCAGCATCACCAGGTCCGCGGCCGAGCACGTGACGAAGGTGGCCGTGGAACTCGGGGGCAAGAATCCCCACATCGTGTTCGCCGACGCCGATTTCGACAGTGCGGTCGACCATGTGCTGACCGGCGTATTTCTGCACTCCGGACAGGTCTGCTCGGCCGGGACCCGGCTCATCGTGCAGGAGTCCATCGCCGACGATCTGGTCGTCGAACTGGCCGCACGGGCGGAGCGGATCCGGATCGGCGACGGTATGGACCCGGCCAGCGAGACCGGTCCGTTGGTGTCCGAGCAGCACCTCGCCAAGGTCGATGCCTTTGTCCAGCAGGCGATTTCCGAGGGTGCCAAACTCGTCACGGGCGGCGGCCGGCCCGCGGATCCGGCGCTGGCGCGGGGCAGCTTCTACCTGCCCACGATCTTCGACCGGTGCGACCGGTCGATGCGAATCGTCCAGGAGGAGACCTTCGGGCCCATCCTGACGGTGGAACGGTTCACCACCGAAGCCGAGGCGATCGCCCTCGGCAACGACACGCAGTACGGTCTCGCGGCGGGGGTCAGAACCTCCGACCCGGCGCGGGGCGAACGTGTGGTGCGGGCATTGCGGCACGGCACGGTGTGGCTCAACGATTTCGGCTACTACACCGCGGCCGCGGAGTGGGGCGGATTCGGGAAGTCGGGTAACGGCCGCGAACTCGGTCCTACCGGGTTGGCGGAATACCAAGAGATCAAACATATCTGGCACAACACCGAACCCAAGCCCGCCGGCTGGTTCAAAGGTTGATCGGCCGGCGGCGCTGCCTGCTGCGGAATACAATGCAAGAGAGGACAACCCCATGGCGGTTAAAGCTGGGGACCCACACCCCGACAGTGGTATGGAGGACTTCGGATACCGGGAATCGCTCGACCGCAGTATCGGCAAGTTCGCCAGCTTCGCCGCCGGTGTCAGCTACATCTCGATCCTGACCGGAACCTTCCAGCTGTTCTACTTCGGTTTCGGCACCGCGGGTCCGGCGTACCTGTGGTCATGGCCCATGGTGTTCGTCGGCCAGATGGCCGTGGCACTGTGCTTCATGGAACTGGCCGCCAAATACCCCGTCGCCGGATCCGTCTACAACTGGTCCAAGAAGCTGGGCAGCCGGCTGGTCGGCTGGTCGTCGGGCTGGTTGATGCTCACCGCCTCGATCGTGACGATCTCGGCGGTGGTGCTGGCCTATCAGCTCAACCTGCCGCGGATCTGGAGTGGATTCCAGATCATCGGCGACGGCACCGGGACCTACGATTTCGCGGCCAACGCCGTCGTCCTGGGCTCGGTCCTCATCGCATTCACCACCATCGTCAACGCCCTCGGGGTCAGGCTGATGGCCATGATCAACAGCGCGGGCGTATTCATCGAGCTGATCGCCGCCGTGCTGATCGCCATCATCCTCGCGGTCAACGTCACCCGCGGTCCACAGGTGTTCTTCTCGACCAACGGCTACGGAGCCGGTGAGAGCTACGGCTTCCTCGGCGCGTTCCTGGTCGCGTCCCTGGCGTCGTTGTACGTCATGTACGGGTTCGACACCGCGAGCTCGCTGGGTGAGGAGACGGTCGAACCCCGCCGCACCGCACCGAAGGCGATCTTCCGCGCGATCCTGGCATCCTTCGTCATCGGCGGTGCCATCCTGGTTTTCGCGGTGATGTCCGCGCCCAATCTGGACGACCCGAAGATCGGTGAGAGCAGCGGCGGCCTGCAGTACATCGTCGAGCAGGTGATGTGGGGCCCGCTGGGCAAGATCTTCCTGATCTGCATCGTCGTCGCGGTGACCGTGTGCACGCTGGCCGTGCACACCGCCGCGATCCGGCTGTCCTTCGCGATGGCACGCGACAACGCCCTGCCGTTCGGCGAGAAACTCGCCAGGGTCCACCCGAAGACCCAGACGCCCATCGTCCCGGCGATCGTCATCGGCGTGATCGCCGCGATCATCCTGGTGATCAACATCGAGCAGCCCAAGATCTTCACCGTGCTCACCTCGATCGCCATCATCATGATCTACCTGGCCTACTTGATGGTCACCGGTCCGATGCTCAAGAAACGCCTCCAGGGCCAGTGGCCACCAAAGGATCTCAAGGAGGGCGGGTACTTCACCATGGGCCGGTGGGGGCTGCCGGTCAACGCCTTCGCCGTGCTGTGGGGAGTGTTGATGGCGTTGAACCTGGCGTGGCCGCGTGTCGCGGTCTACGGCGAACCCTGGTACAACACCTGGGGCGCGTTCGTCTACATCGGCGTGATCCTGGGCTCGGGGCTGCTGTGGTACTTCGTCAAGGGCCGTCACCACATCGGCTGTCTGGAGTCGCACGCGGCCGCGCCGAAGGCGAGTGCCGACCAGACCGCGACGGGTCAGGCGTGATGACCGCGACGTTCGACTACGTCATCGCCGGGGGCGGCACCGCGGGCTGCGCGCTGGCCGCTCGGCTGTCCGAGGACCCTGATGTCACGGTTTGTCTGATCGAAGCCGGCCCGTCCGACGTCGGCGACGACAACATCCTGGTGTTGTCGCAATGGATGCACCTGCTGGACTCGGGTTACGACTGGGACTACCCCGTCGAACCGCAGGAGCGGGGGAACTCGTTCATGCGGCATGCCCGTGCCAGAGTGCTCGGCGGGTGCTCCTCGCACAATTCGTGCATAGCGTTCTGGCCGCCGGCCGAATGCCTCGACGAGTGGGTGAAGATGGGCGCGACCGGCTGGAGTGCCGCCGAGATCCTGCCGCTGGTCACACGTTTGGAGAACAACGACGCCCCAGGGGCGGAACACGGTCACGACGGCCCCGTCCGGATCCGCGACGTTCCCCCCGACGACCCGTGTGGACGTGCGGTGTTGGAGGCGGCGGCGCAGGTCGGCCTGCCGACGGTGGCGTTCAACCGCGGCGAGACGGTGCGCAACGGGGCGGGCTGGTTCCAGATCAACGCCGACGAAAACGGCATCCGCATGTCGACCTCGCATGCCTACCTGCACCCGGTGCTGGGGACCAGACCCAACCTCGAAGTGCGCACCGACTGCTGGATCAGCGAGATCCTCTTCGACGACCAGCTCCGGGCGACCGGGGTGCGCTATCAGCGGCCCGACCTCACCGGCTATGACTCGGTCACGGCGCGGCGTGAGGTCATCGTGTGCGCGGGAGCGATCGACACCCCGAAGTTGTTGATGCTGTCGGGTATCGGGCCAGCCGGGCACCTCGGCGAGATGGGTATCGAAGTTCGGGTCGACTCGCCGGGCGTGGGCGCCAACCTCGACGACCACGTCGAGGGACTGGTGTTCTGGGAGGCGTCCCGCCCCATGGTGACGGCATCCACCCAGTGGTGGGAAATCGGGCTGTTCACCACCGTCGACGAGGGCAGCCCGCAACCCGACCTGATGATGCACTACGGCAGTGTCCCGTTCGACATGAACACGCTGCGGCGCGGCTACCCCACCACCGACAACGGATTCTGCCTGACACCCAACGTCACCCAGGGCCGGTCCCGCGGCACGGTACGCCTGCGCAGCCGCGACTTCCGCGACCGGGCCAGGGTGGACCCGCGCTACTTCACCGATCCCGAGGGATACGACGAACGGATCATGCTCACCGGCGTCCGGCTGGCCCGCACGATCGCTGCTCAGCCCGCACTGGCACAGTGGGTGCAGCGCGAGCTCGCGCCGGGTCCCGACGCCACCACCGACGACGAACTCCTCGACTACATCCACCAGTGCCACAACACCGTGTACCACCCCGCGGCCACGGCGCGGATGGGTGCAGTCACCGATCCGATGGCGGTGCTCGACCCCGAACTGCGGGTCAAGGGTGTCACCCGGTTGCGGGTGGTGGACGCGTCGGCGATGCCCAAACTCCCGGCGGTGAACCCCAACATCACGGTGATGACGATGGCGGAGAAGTGCGCCGACCTGATCCGAAACACCTGACCTGGATGGCGGATTGACTGCCGGCACCGACCTGAGAGAGTTTCTGGGCGAACATACCCCGTTCCAGACGATGGGCGGCGACGAACTGGCGGCGCTTGCCGGTCAATCGACGGTGGTCACCTTTCCCGCCGGCGCGATGGTCGCCGACTACTCCGCGCAGACCCCCGCCGACGTCTGGATGGTCCGCGCCGGCCGGGTCCTCCTACAGGCGACTGCCGACGGCGCCGCGATCGACACCGTCGACCCGGGCGGCATCTTCGGGTACGCGCCATTGCTCACGGGAGCCGGGATGGGGTTCACCGCCCGCGCGGAGGTGCCCAGCACCCTGATCCGGTTGCCCGGCGGGCTCATGCGCGCACTGTTCGCCGAACCCGCGGGACTGGCATTCCTCGCATCGTCGTCGCTGGCGGTGCCCGCGGACCGCACGATCGCGGCCGCCACCGACGGCAGGCCCGTCGGTGAACTCGTGCGCGGTCGGGTGGTGATGGTCGACCCGGACACCTCGGTGCGTGACGCCGTGGTGGCGATGACGGCCCAGCACGTGTCCTGTGCGTTGATCCGGACGCCCGGCGGTGAGCTGGGCATCTTCACCGACCGTGATCTGCGCACCCGGGTCGTGGCGGCCGGACGGTCGGCCGACGTGCCGATCGCCACGGTGATGAGCGTGCCCGCCCGCCAGGTGGATCCCGAGTTGACCGCCGAGACGGTGCTCATGGAGATGCTCGAATGCGGGCTGCGGCACATGCCGGTGGTGACCGCGCGCGGTGAGGTGGTCGGCGTCCTCGAAGACGCCGACCTGCTTGCGGCGTCGGTGCGGCAGAGCTTCATGGTGCGCCGTGCGATCGGATCGGCCGGCGGCGCAGCAGATCTGGAAGGCCTCGGTGCACGCATCACCGGATTGGCCGGCGATCTGTTCCGTGGCGGAACCAAGGCCACGGCGGTCAGCGCGATCGTCTCCGTGGTCATCGACAGTCTGGTGCGCAAGGCGTTGGAAGTGGCGCTGGCCGAGGCCGACGACGCCGGCCCGGCCTCCGGGGAGGGCTTTGCCTGGCTCACTCTCGGCAGCATCGCCCGACGCGAGGCGATGCCGTCCTCCGACGTGGACAGCGCGTTGTCGCTGGCCGACGCATTCGCGTCGGCGGCGCCGCATCTGCGGACGATCGCGCAGCGGACGCACGGCATCCTCGATGCGTGCGGGCTGCCGTCGGACCGCAACGGCGCGGTGGCGTACAAGGCCGGTTTCGCCCGCACCGCCTCGGACTGGACTGCCGCCGCCGCGGGCTGGCTCGAGGATCCGCTGCGCGACTACGGGCTGATCATGTCCTCCCTGATGATCGACGGGCGCGTGGTGTGGGGTGATCGCGCGTTGCAGACGGTGCCGGGCGCATACCGCCGCATGCGCGACCAACACCCCGATGCGCTGCGGCTTCAGCTCCTCGACGCGCTCTCGGGACGTGTCAGAACCCGATCCCTTCGCGACGTGTTATCCAGGCGCGGAGGAACATTCGACTTGAAGAACCATGCGGTGACACCCATCGTCAACCTCGCCAGGTGGGGTGGGCTGACGGCGGGGGTGACGTCGGCGACCACCCCGGCACGTCTTGCGGCCGCGACGGCAACCTCGGCGCTGAGCGAGGCCGATGCCCGCACGTTGACCGACGTGTTCCTGATGCTGCAGCGGTTGCGGATGACCCATCAGACCGAACAGCAGGAGGCGGGGTTCACCCCGGGCGACGTCATCGCCATCTCGGAGCTGTCCCCACTGAACCGCAGCCTGCTCAACGAGGGGTTACGCGAGATCGCCGCGGTCCAGCGCCGGGCCCGCAACTTCGGCATTCCGTCCGTATAGGCTGGCTGCCATGGCAACGCGTGGCGAGGAGGGCAGGACCGCCGCGGTGCAGTCCGTCGACCGCGCGTTGCTCGTCCTCGAGATCCTGGCAAAGCTCGGGCAGGCCGGCGTCACCGAGATCGCCGGACAACTCGGCGTGCACAAGTCGACGGTGTCGCGCCTGATCGCCGTGCTGGAATCCCGCGGCTATGTCGAGCAGGTCTCCGGTCGGGGCAAGTACCGGATCGGTTTCTCGGTGGCCCGCCTGGCCCGCGCCGGAAGCGGAAACCTCGACCTGGTCAAGCTCAGTCAGGACGTCTGCGACGGGCTGGCCGCCGATGTGGGGGAGACCACGAACGTGGCGATCCTCGACGGCAAGCGGATCGTCAACATCGTCGAAACCATCGGCCCTGCCGAGATCACGTTGCGTTCCTGGGTGGGGCAGAGCTGCCCGGCACACGCCACCTCCAGCGGCAAGGTGCTGCTGGCGGGTCTGGATCCCACCGAAGTGCGCGAGCGGCTCGGCGGGGAACTCGAATCGTTCACCACGGGCACTGTGGCACTCGCGGACCTGCTGGATCAACTCGCGACCGCGCGTGAACGCGGATGGGCCAGTGTGGCAGAGGAACTCGAGGTCGGGCTGAACGCCGTTGCCGCGCCGATCCGCGACGCGGACGCGAAGGTCGTTGCCGCGCTGAGTGTTTCCGGACCGTCCTATCGGATGGGTGCCGACCAGTTCGCGGAGGTGGCCAAACAGACGATCGCCGCGGCCGAGGTCGTCAGCCGGCGGCTGGGCTGGATCGAACTCGGTCGAGGATGAGCGCCGCGAACCGGTCGGGGCATTCCAGCGGAGTGAAATGCCCGATGCCGTTGGCGATGTGCAGTTTCACGTCGCCGAAGTAGTGCCCGAGCCGGTCGGCCCATTCGAGCGGGAACAGGGGATCGTGTTTGGGCCACAACACGTCGGTGGGCGCATGGATCTTGATCGCCCGGTCGGGTGGCAGCTCGGTCAATGACTGGGCGACCATCCCCGCCCCGGCCCGGTACCAGCCGATCGACGCGGTGAACGCGCCGGGCAGTCCGTAGTCGGACACCAACTGGTCCAGATCGTCCTCGGACATCAGAAACTGCGGTCCCGACCAGTGGATCCAGAAGTGCCGCAGGTATTCGCGCACCGCTTCGGGGTCGCCGTCGATCAGCCGGCTCGCGAGCGGCAGCTGGTGAAAGGCCTGGTACCAGAACTCCTGCTGGGCCGGGGGGCTCAGCACGCGGTCGCCGGCGCCGGGCAGCGGCGGCGACAGCACCAGCGCCTTGACCAGGTCGGGATGCATGCGGGCGACGCCCTGGGCGACGCGGCTGCCCACGTCGTAGCCGGCCACCACCACGTCGGACAGCCCCAACTCGTTGATGAGGCCCACGATGCTGGCCGCCTGCGCCGAGGCGCTGTAGAAGTGCCGTACGTCGACGGCATGTTTGTCGGAGCCGCCGAAGCCGCGCAGATCTGGGACGACCACGTCGACACCGTCGCCCAGCAGCGGCACCACCCGCCGATAGTCATGGCGGTTTCCGGGCCAGCCGTGCAGCAGGACCACCGGCGGGCCGCCGGAACTGCCGAATCGGTCAAAGGTCAGCCGAAACCCGTCCACGGGGGCGCTGCGTGACGACACCGGTCAATTCTGCGCAATTGTCAGCCGGCTTGGTGCAGGGTTGCCGAATCACCGGTGATGACCGCGAGGATGGCGCGCCACGAGTCCGACGGCCAGTTGAGGATGTCGCTGTGCGCCGGCCAGCCCGCCATCAGCCTGCCGTCGTCGTAACGGCCGGTGGGCAGGCGGATCACGCCGGGCATCTCGTCGGGGTCCGCCCCGTGCGGGCCGCCCGGTATGCCCTGCACCGCTTCGATGAAGTCGCCCGGTGCGGTCATCGAGAAACGCAGCACGTGGGGATTGCGGTTGTGCCAGTCGCCCGGGTCGTCTACGCCGACCCCCGCGCCGGCAGCGGCGACGTAGAGGGTGCGGTCGGCGGTCAGGCCCAGCGCCTCGCCGGTACCGAGGATCGAGCCACCGTAAGAGTGGCCGATGTAGGTGACCGGGACCGCGCCGTCCAGCGCGTCCACGGTGCGATCGACGTCCTCGCTGAATGCCACCAACCGCGGCGCCATGTCCAGCGCGTACCGCGGATCTGCCGCGTCGAGAAGTCCGGTGAGCGGATTTCCGCGGGGGAACGGCCCGCCGAGGTAGGTGATCACCGCGGCCTCGCCGCGAGTGGCCCACACGAAGCGGCGGGCCGTCGCCGTCACCGATGCCGAACCTTCCATCGTGGTGTTCAGCCCGGGAACCAGCACCGCCACGCTGCGCGCCGCGACCAGGTCGCCGTTGAGTTCGACCAGCGACGCGCGCGCCGGATCGAACGCCAGGATCTGCCGTGGCACCCGCCCACCGCCGCGTGCCGGATCCTCGACGTCGTCGAGCAGCGTCCGGTAGAACGCGGCACGCTGCCGCGACAGCGGATCGTCGCCGCGTTCGGCGGCGATGGCCTGTGCGATGTTGCGGCGGTTGGCGGCCACCCGGAGATCCCAGGGCACCCCATCGGTATTGCCGACCTGCTGTGGGAATGCGTCGACGAGCGCCGCGCGCTGGGCGGGGGTCATGGCTGCTATCTGGCCCGCGATGTCGGCCTGGCCCATCGACGGCCAGCCGTCGACGACGACAGCGGCGCCGACCGACCGGGCGAACGGCCCAACACCGGCGGGGACCGTGCCCGCGTTGCGGTGGCCCGCGGCGAACCAGCCGTCGATGCGGGCGGCGGTATCGGCGTCGGCCTCCCCCAACCCGGCCAGCGCCGCGCGCAGGCGCTCCGTGAGATCCGCGGGGCCGTCCGTCGTCACGGCCGGGTCGGGGCGGTACACCACACCCTCGTCGGTGACGACGTAACCCGCCGCCCGCGCCGCCGTGACGAGCATCCGCACCTCCTCGACGGCCTCGGTGATCCGGGCGGCGCCGTCGCGTAGCTCCGCGGCAGCGCTCACGAGCACCCGGGCGAGCTCGTCGGCGCCGGTCGCCAGCAGAGCGAAGCGTGCCCGTGCTGCCTGGGCCGCGGGACCCGACCAGACCTCCACAACGGGCGCGGCGTCCTCCAGGTGTCCCAGAAGGGCCCGCGCCCCTGCGTCCCAGGTGTCGGCGAGGCCGGACAGCACGCCGGGTCGCCAGCCCAGCGCCTGTGTGACCGTCGGCGCGCTCACGGGAGGCCGAGGCGGTCGGCCGCCGAGGTGTCGGCATGGTCGAACGTGTCCGCCGACCGGCGCGCCGTCTCCGCCCATCCCCGCAGGTCCGCGGCCACGTGCGCGACACGCTGGGCCATGAGATCGGGTGCCGTGATCCCCGAGAGCGCCGATCCCCTCAGCTGATCGGGATCGGGTCGCGGCCAGCTCAGGCCGGCGATCGCGCTGCCCGCGGCGGCGGCTCGCCGGGCCATCGCGCGCAGGCGCGCCGGGTCCACTTCGATGATTTCCCCCATGGCTCATGCTGGCAGAATCCGGCCTGGCGGCGCCCGAGTTATCCACAGGCGGGGCCGGCGAGCGGTCGTCCGCGACGCGCGTGCCGCCGCTTGCGCACCGCCACCGCTCACCACCCCGTAAGCTCGATGAGGTGCAGCGGCGAATTATGGGTATTGAGACCGAATTCGGTGTGACCTGCACGTTCCATGGCCACCGCCGGCTCAGCCCCGACGAGGTCGCCCGCTACCTGTTCCGGCGGGTGGTGTCGTGGGGCCGCAGTTCCAACGTCTTCCTCCGCAACGGCGCGCGGTTGTACCTCGACGTGGGGTCGCACCCGGAGTACGCCACCGCCGAATGCGACAACCTCACCCAGCTGGTGACCCATGACCGTGCCGGTGAGCGGGTGCTCGAGGATCTCCTCATCGACGCCGAACAGCGGCTGGCCGATGAGGGCATCGGCGGGGACATCTACCTGTTCAAGAACAACACCGATTCCGCGGGCAACTCCTATGGCTGCCATGAGAACTACCTGATCGTGCGTGCGGGGGAGTTCTCCCGCATCTCCGATGTCCTGCTGCCGTTCCTGGTGACCCGTCAGCTCATCTGCGGGGCGGGCAAGGTGCTGCAGACCCCCAAGGCCGCCACCTTCTGCCTGTCCCAGCGGGCCGAGCACATCTGGGAGGGCGTGTCCTCGGCGACCACCCGATCGCGCCCCATCATCAACACCCGCGACGAGCCGCACGCCGACGCCGAGAAGTACCGCCGGCTGCACGTCATCGTCGGGGATTCGAATATGTGCGAGTCCACCACCATGCTGAAGGTGGGTACGGCGTCGCTGGTGCTCGAGATGATCGAGGCGGGTGTGCCGTTCCGGGACTTCTCGCTGGACAACCCCATCCGCGCGATCCGCGAGGTCAGCCACGACCTCACCGGCAGGCGTCCGGTGCGGCTGGCAGGTGGTAGGCAGGCCAGCGCGCTGGACATTCAGCGCGAGTACTACGGGCGGGCCGTGGAATACCTGCAGACTCGCGAGCCGAACTCACAGATCGAACAGGTCGTCGACCTGTGGGGCCGCCAGCTCGACGCGGTCGAGACCCAGGACTTCGCCAAGGTCGATACGGAGATCGACTGGGTCATCAAGCGCAAACTCTTCCAGCGCTACCAGGACCGCTACAACATGGACCTGTCTGACGCCAAGATCAGCCAGCTCGACCTCGCCTACCACGACATCAAACGCGGCCGCGGTGTGTTCGACCTGCTGCAGCGCAAGGGGCTGGCCGCGCGGATCACCACCGACGAGGAGATCGAGGCCGCCGTCAACACGCCGCCGCAGACCACCCGGGCGAAGCTGCGCGGCGAGTTCATCAGCGCCGCGCAGGAAGCCGGCCGGGACTTCACGGTCGACTGGGTGCATCTCAAGCTGAACGACCAGGCACAGCGCACCGTGCTGTGCAAGGACCCGTTCCGATCCGTCGACGAGCGGGTCAAGCGGCTGATCGCCAGCATGTAGCGCCGATCGGGCGGCGCTGTCGGTGGGCGATGCCACACTCGGGCCATGTCGCGGAAGGTGCGGATGGCCGAAAGCGGGGAACTCGACGAGATCCCGGCTTTCCAGTCGCCCGCTCTCAGAGGGGACATCGCGGCTTTTCGGAATGCGATGGACCAGTGGGGCTGGGGTCGCACCCCGTGGCGCCGGCTGTCGCTACTCATCCCGCTGCTGATCCCGGCCGCGCTTCTGGTCCGTGTCGGCGCAGTGCTGGATTGGCGGCTGCACGACACCTGGTTGGTGGTCACCGCGATGGACCTGGGGAACTGGCTGCAAGTTGCCGTCGGGTCGTTCTTTGCGTGGCTGCCGTCCAGCGGTTATGCCGCGATGTTCCTGCTGGTCCTGCTGATTCCCGTGACGGTGCGGGCGTGGCTCGGCATGAGGGCGGCCTCGCGTGAGCGCGGCCGCCCGGTTGCCGTGTACTCCGTGGCGGACCTGGGCGGCTTCCTCGTCGTGGCCGCGCCGTTGCTGCTGCTCGTGTGGATCGGGGCGCTGTACGCGTCGGCAGGCGATTGGCGCGGCATCGCGATCGCCGCGGGGGTGGCTGTCACGGGAACGATGCTGGGCTGGCTGGATTTCCGGGCCGGCGGCGCGTCCGCGGTCACCGTGCGCATGCTCGCCGCGCAGATCGAGTATCCACCGCTTCCGGTGGCCGGCCGGTACGCGACGGCGGCCGATCTGATTTCGGCGACCACACGCGCCGAGGTGCCCTACGTGCTTCAGCGGCGTGCCGGCGGCGGCGATTCCGCCGCCGATGACGAGGACCCCTGCGGTTACGTCTACTTCGACACCGACGAGGTCATGGTCGCCATCGTGGACAGGGCACTGCGGCCGTCTGACGTGCCGGATGCGCTCGCCAGGAGAGTTCCGATCGTGCCGGGCCACCGTCGGGCGACGGCACTGGCCGCGGCCGTTTCGGCACAGCCGGTGGTGGCGGTGAGGGTCAACGGCGACATCACGGTCGTCTACGCACGCGCCGCAGCGCGGGCCCCCGGCGTCGCGACAGGTTCGGTGGCCGAGAAGGTCGCCGACGGTCTTCGCCTGGCGATCTGCGTCGGTGTGTGCGCTGCCGCGATATCGGCGGTGAGCAGCCCGGCGCCCTGGCTACCCCAGCGATGTCTGGAGATCGGCAGCGGTGTGTACCTGAAGGGATCCACGATCGTCGATACCGGTGCGGGTATCGTCACGATCGTCGACGCGCCCCGCCGCGCGGTGGTGGTCGACCGCGCTGTCGACGCGGACGGGGCGGCCTGCGCATAACCGGCCCGGAGAGGCCCTAGGCTAAGGCGAGTGGCGACCTCCAAAGTCGAGCGGCTGATGAACCTCGTCATCGCCCTGCTGTCCACCCGAACCTTCCTCACCGCCGAGCGCATCCGCAATGCCGTGGCCGGGTATGCCGACAGCCCCAGCGACGAGGCGTTTTCCCGGATGTTCGAGAGGGATAAGAACGAACTGCGCGATCTGGGGATACCGCTGGAGACGGGTCGGGTGTCCCAGTTCGATCCGACCGAGGGCTATCGGATCAACCGCGACGCCTACGCGTTGCCCGCCGTCGAGTTGACCTCCGACGAGGCGGCCGCGGTCGCCGTCGCCACGCAGCTGTGGGAATCACCCGAGCTGATCACGGCCACCCAGGGCGCACTGCTCAAACTCCGGGCCGCGGGGGTGGACGTGGACGCGGCCGATGCCGGAGTCGCGATCACGTCGACGGCGGTGCTGCCCGGCCTGCGCGGTTCGGAGGAGACCCTGTCGATCCTGCTCGCGGCGATCGACGCGGGTCAGGCCGTCCAGTTTCCCCACCGCCCGTCGCGCAGCGATCCGTATACGACGCGGACCGTCGAACCGTGGGGTGTGGTCACCCACCGGGGACGGTGGTATCTGGTGGGCCACGACCGGGACCGGCGGGCGACCCGCACCTTCCGGCTGTCCCGGATCGGCAACGACGTCACCGCGATCGGCACTCCGGGATCGGTGACCCGGCCCGACGACATCGATCTGCGGGAGATCGTGCGACGTGTGGTCGACGAATGGCCCACGGGCGCGCTGGCCACGGTGTGGGTGGCCGACGGCCGGGCCACCGCGCTGCGCAGGCAGGCCACCGTGGCGGGGCCGCGGACGCTCGCGGGCCGCGCGGGGCAGGAGATCACCGTCGAGATCGGCATGCTCGACCGGCTGGCTCGGGAGATCGCCAGCTATGGCGCCGACGCGATCGTGCTGGCGCCCCAGTCGTTGCGTGACGATGTGCTGGCCCGGCTGCGGGCCCACGCGGGGGAGGCGGATCGCGCATGAGGGGCCAGCGAGGAGCGAAGGCGGATCGCGCATGAGGGGCCAGCGAGGAGCGAAGGCGGATCGCGCATGAGTGCCATATCGACTCGGCTGGTGCGGTTGCTCAATATGGTGCCGTACTTCCAGGCCAACCCGCGGATCACGCGGGCCGAGGCGGCCGCCGACCTCGGCGTGACGGTCAAACAGCTCAGCGACGACCTCAATCAGTTGTGGATGTGCGGCCTGCCCGGTTACGGCCCCGGCGATCTGATCGACTTCGAATTCTCCGGCGAGACCGTCGCGGTGACCTTCTCGGCCGGCATCGACCATCCGCTGCGCCTCACCTCGCCGGAAGCCACGGGCGTGCTGGTGGCGTTGCGCGCGCTGGCCGACGTCCCGGGCATGGTCGACCCGGACGCGGCACGCAGTGCGATCGCGAAGATCGAATCCGCCGCGGGCGCGGTCAATCCCGACTTCGCGGGCACGGTGTCCGCGGTCGACGAGCCGGCGCAGGCCGAAAGTGCCGCCGCGGCGGCGGTGCGCTCGGCCACCCGCAGCGGGCAGGCGTTGGCGATCGAGTACTACTCGGCATCTCATGACACGTTGACCAGCCGTGTCGTCGACCCGATCCGGGTGGTGCTGGTGGGCGACCACAGCTACCTCGAGGCGTGGTGCCGCACCGCCGAGGGGGTGCGGTTGTTCCGCTTCGACCGCATCGTCGACGCCCGCGTGCTCGACGAGCCGTCGGCGCCGCCGGAACCCGCGGTTCAGGCCGGGCCGGACACGTCGCTGTTCGACGCCGACCCGTCACTGCCGTCGGCGACGCTGAGGATCGACCGTTCGGCGGCGTGGATGTTCGACTATTACCCGTTGCGCGTGCAGCGCGAGCTGCCCGACGGCGCCTGTGAAGCAGCGATGACCTATGCGTCCGACGAGTGGATGGCACGGTTGGTGCTCGGGTTCGGATCGGCGGTGCAGGTTCTGGAACCGCAGGAGTTGGCCGACCGGGTGCGTGGCGCGGCAGCGGCGGCGCTGCGTGTCTACGGCGCGGGCGACGGCAGCGGGTAGACTCGGTCCAGTCGTCTGGAGGTGACCAAAATTGGGTGGTCTACAACCCTGGCACTGGGTAATCGTCATCGTCGTGTTCGTGTTGCTGTTCGGTGCCAAGAAGCTGCCGGACGCGGCCCGTTCACTGGGCAAGTCGATGCGGATCTTCAAGTCCGAGATCAAGGAGATGCAGGCAGAGTCGAAGCCTGAAGCGGCCGCCCCGCCGGCCACGCCGATCGCGTCGGAACGTGTCGACGCCCCCAACCCGGCGCCCGCGGCCGAACAACCGTCCGACAAGCGCCCGGCCTGAACCCGGTTCTCCGGACAACGCGGTGTGATGCCGCGTTGTCCGATTTGCGCCGTTCAGACCCATCGTTGAACCCACGTCGCTAGGCCAGCCGTGCAGAGCCCCGGAATCTTCAAGAAATTCGATCCGCGCAATCGCCGTGCCCGGGTCAACCCCGACGGCACCATGTCGCTGGTCGACCATCTGCATGAACTCCGCACCCGTCTGTTGATCGCGGTGGCCGCGGTGATGCTGACGACCATCCTGGGATTCTTCTGGTACAGCCACTCGATTCTGGGGTTTCACAGTCTCGGCGAGTGGCTACGCGGCCCGTACTGTGCGCTGCCGGAATCGGCGCGCGCGGCGATCGCGCCCGACGGTCAATGCCGTCTGCTCGCGACCGCCCCGTTCGACCAGTTCATGTTGCGCTTGAAGGTCGCACTGGTCGCCGGCGTCGTGCTGGCCTGCCCGATTTGGCTCTACGAGTTGTGGGCCTTCATCACCCCCGGCCTCTACAAGAAGGAACGCCGGTTCGCGATGGCGTTCGTGGGGGTGGGCGCCGTATTGTTCGTCACCGGCGCCGTGCTGGCCTACATCGTGCTGGCCAAAGCCCTGCACTTCCTGTTGACGGTCGGCAGCGACGTCCAGGTCACGGCGTTGTCGGGCGAGCAGTACTTCGGGTTCCTGATGAACCTGCTGCTGGTGTTCGGCATCAGTTTCGAATTCCCGTTGCTGATCATCATGCTCAACTTGGTCGGGGTGCTGACCTACGAACGGCTGAAGGCCTGGCGGCGCGGGCTGATCTTCGGGCTGTTCGTCTTCGCCGCGTTCGCCACCCCGGGGTCGGATCCCTTCTCGATGCTGGCGCTGGCGCTGGCGCTGACGGTGCTGCTGGAGTTCGCGATCCAGATCGCGCGGATCCACGACAAACGGAAAGCCAAGCGCGACGCCGCGGCCGGCTGGGGCGACCTGGCCGACGACGAGGCTTCGCCGATCGACCGCGCGGCGCCGATCGGCGGGACGGAGCCGATCGAGCGGCCGTCGGCCGTGACGCCGTCGGCGCCGAGAATCACGCCCCACGACGATGTCACCTGACCCGGCCGAAACCGAACTCGCCGGTTTCGCCGCGCAGCTGCCCTTCGACCTCGACGATTTCCAGCACCGCGCGTGCCGCGCGCTGGAAGCCGGCCACGGGGTTCTCGTGTGCGCCCCGACCGGCGCGGGTAAGACCGTGGTCGGCGAGTTCGCCGTCCACCTCGCGTTGGCGTCGGGCGGGAAGTGCTTCTACACCACCCCCATCAAGGCGCTGAGCAACCAGAAGCACACCGACCTGGTGCGCCGTTACGGGCCGGAGAACATCGGGTTGCTCACCGGCGACCAGTCCATCAACGGTGACGCCGACGTGGTGGTGATGACCACCGAAGTCCTGCGCAACATGCTCTATGCCGATTCGCCTGCTCTGCAAGGCCTTTCGTATGTCGTGATGGACGAGGTACATTTCCTCGCCGATCGGATGCGCGGCGCGGTGTGGGAGGAGGTGATCCTGCACCTGCCTGAAGAGGTTCTGTTGGTCAGCCTCTCGGCGACGGTGAGCAACGCCGAGGAGTTCGGCGGCTGGATCCAGACGGTGCGCGGCGACACCACTGTCGTGGTCGACGAACACCGGCCCGTCCCGCTGTGGCAGCACGTCATGGTCGGCAAGCGACTGTTCGACCTGTTCGACTACCGGGCCGTTGAGCCCGGGCGTAGCGGCCGCGAACTGCTGGTGGATCCGGAACTGTTGCGCCACATCGCCCATCGCCGGGAAGCCGACCGGCTCGCCGACTGGCAGCCGCGCGGGCGCGGCGGCAGGCCCGGTCACCGGGGACGCCCGGGGCTCTACCGTCCGCCGGGCCGCCCCGAGGTGATCGCCGCCCTTGACCGTGAGGGACTGCTGCCCGCCATCACATTCGTGTTCTCCCGCGCCGGCTGCGACGCCGCGGTCAAACAGTGCCTGCGTTCACCGTTGCGGTTGACCACCGACGAGGAACGGGCCCGCATCGCCGAGGTGGTCGATCGGCGCTGCGCGGATCTGGCCGAGGCCGACCTCATCGTGCTCGACTACCACGAATGGCGTGAAGCGCTGCTGCGCGGCCTGGCCGCTCACCACGCCGGAATGCTGCCGGTTTTCCGCCACACCGTCGAGGAGTTGTTCACCGCCGGCCTGGTCAAGGCGGTATTCGCCACGGAGACACTGGCGTTGGGTATCAACATGCCCGCCCGAACGGTGGTGCTGGAGAGGCTGGTGAAGTTCAACGGCGAACAGCATGCGCCGCTGACGCCGGGGGAGTACACCCAGCTGACCGGACGGGCCGGCCGCCGCGGCATCGACGTCGAGGGGCATGCGGTGGTGCTATGGCATCCCGACGTGGAGCCCGCCGAGGTCGCCGGTCTGGCGTCCACGCGAACGTTCCCCCTGCGCAGTTCCTTCGTGCCGTCCTACAACATGACGATCAATCTCGTGCAGCACATGTCACCGGCGCAGGCCAGGCAGTTGCTGGAACGGTCGTTCGCGCAGTACCAGGCGGATCGCTCGGTCGTCGGCCTGGTCCGCGGGGAGCAGCGGGGTGAGCGGATGCTCGACGAGATCGCGGCCGACCTCGGCGGACGCGACGCCCCTGTCGTCGAGTACGCGCGGTTGCGCGCCGCGATCTCCGACCGGGAGCGGGCCCAGTCGCGCGCGTCGCGGCTGCAGCGGCGTCAGGCGGCGAACGACGCGCTCGTCGCACTTCGGCGCGGCGACATCATCACCATCACCCACGGTCGTCGCGGCGGGCTGGCCGTTGTGCTCGAACCGGACCGCAACAGCGAGGACCCCCGACCGCTGGTACTCACCGAACACCGGTGGGCGGGCAGGATCTCGTCGTCCGATTACTCCGGGGTGTCCGCGCCGCTCGGATCGATGTCGCTGCCCAAGCGTGTCGAGCACCGCCAGCCCAGGGTGCGCCGTGATATCGCGTCGGCGCTGCTGGCCGCGGCGTCCAGGTTGTCGTCGCCACCGGCCAGGACGGCGCGTGGCGCTCAACCGCCCGAACGCGATGTCGATCCGGAACTGGCCGAGCTGCGCGAGCAGATGCGCCGCCATCCGGTGCATCAGCTGCCGGATCGTGAGCCGCAGATCCGCCTTGCCGAGCGGTTCCTGCGCATCGAGCGCGACAACGCCGCACTGCGTCAGAAGGTCGCTGCCGCCACGAACTCGCTGGCACGCACGTTCGACCGGATTGTGGTGCTGCTGCGGGAGCGCGGCTTCATCGAGGAGCCCGACGGCCGTGCCGGCGCGCCGACCGCAGCCGACGCCGATCTGAAGGTCACCGACGACGGGCGGCTGCTGGCCCGGATTTACAGCGAGAGCGACCTTCTGGTGGCCGAATGCCTTCGCCGCGGCACCTGGGACGGGCTGCAGTCGGCGGAACTGGCCGCCGTCATCTCCTCGGTGCTGTACGAATCCCGCGGCGACGCGCCGGGCGCACCACCCGGATCGGAGGTGCCGACGACGGCGCTGCGGCGAGCGCTTGCGCAGACCCGGCGCGTATGGGTGGACCTGCGCGCCGAGGAGCAACGTCACCGCATCGCGCAGAGCCGTGAACCCGACGAGGGGTTCGTGTCGGCGGTCTATCGCTGGGCCACCACCGGCGATCTGACGGCCGCGCTTGCCGCATCGGACGTTTCGGGTGCCGGTTCGCCGCTCTCGGCGGGGGATTTCGTGCGGTGGTGCCGCCAGGTGCTCGACCTGCTTGACCAGGTGCGAAATGCGGCCCCGTCGGCGGCGACGCGGACGTCGGCGAAACGCGCGATCAACGACATTCGGCGCGGCGTCGTTGCTGTTGACAGCGGGTAGTGTGTTGCCAGCAGGCCCGACCTAGGACCAAGGAGAAACAGTGAGCGGACCGCAGGGATCTGACCCGCAGCAGTCGTGGCCGGGTCAGCAGCCGGAGCCCGGCAACAGTGCGCCTGCGGGTGATTCGTCGGCCAGCCAGTGGCAGCCGCCGTCGTCGGGCACGGGATCGGCGCCCTCGTCTGAGTCCGGTTCGGGGTCGGGTTCGAGTTCTGGTCAACCGTCGGGTGAGCAGCCGTCCTGGCAGCCGCCGGCGTACACGTCGCAGCAGTATCCGCAGTATCAACAGCCCGGATCTCCGACGGGACCGGCCTACCAAGCGCCCCAGCAGTACCAGCCGACCGAGCAGTACACCCAGCAGAGCGGTGACTACGGCCAGTCGCCGTACGCGCAGCCCGGCCAGTACGGCCAGCAGCCGCAATACGGTCAGCAGTACGGCCAGCCGCAGTATGGCCAGCCGCAGCCCGGCCAGTACGGCCAACAGCCTCAATACGGCCAGCAGCCAGGGCAGTACGGTCAGCAGCAGCCGGGCCAGTACGGTCAGCAGCCCAATCAGTACGGCCAGTACGGCCAGTACACCGCGCCCGGCGCCGAGGAGGGTTCGAAGAAGTCGCTGGCCGTCGTCGGCGGCGTGATCGGAGTGCTCGCGGCGACCGTGGTGGCCGCGGTGCTGGTGCTCGGATTCTGGAAGCCGGGTTTCTTCGTCACCACCAAACTCGACGTCAACGCCGCCCAGACCGGTGTGCAGCAGATCCTGACCGACGAGACCAACGGCTACGGCGCGAAGAACGTGCAGAACGTCACGTGCAACAACGGCCAGAGTCCCACGGTGAAGAAGGGTGACTCGTTCAACTGCGAGGTCAGCATCGACGGCACCAAGCGTCAGGTCACGGTGACGTTCCAGGACGACAAGGGCACCTACGAGGTGGGGCGTCCCAGGTAGGTCACGCTATCGGGCGGTCTCGGTGAGCGCCTTCTGCAGGCGGGCGACCGACGAGCCGACGCCGTACGCCTCGGCCAGTTCGGTGACCCGGGCGCGGTCCTGTGCGTAGGGCGGCAGTGAGTCCGTGGCAGTGGACAGCGTGACCGGTGCGTCGGTGGCCACCCGCACCACGGTGCCCGCCGCGTCGACGTAGTCGGTGGACGCCAGCAGTTTGGCCCGATGCGCCTTGGACATCGACGATTTCGGGTCGTGCGCGGCCGCCATGATGCCCTCCAGCGAACCGTGGCGCGCCAGCAGCGCCGCCGCGGTTTTCTCCCCGATGCCCGCGACGCCGGGCAGCCCGTCGGATGGGTCGCCGCGCAGCAGCGCGAGTTCGGCGTAGGCGGCCCCGGCGTGATCGAGGGGAACGCCGTACTGCTCGGCGACCTCCACCGGGCCGTACATCGTGGCCTTGGCCAGACCGCGGCCCAGGTAGAGCACCCGTATCCGGACCGGCTCGTCACGAACCAGCTGGAGTAGGTCGCGGTCGCCGCTGACGACCACCACGGGATCGGTGCGTTCCCGGGCCGCCAGGGTGCCCAGCACGTCGTCGGCCTCGAAGCCGGGCGCTCCCGCCGTCGGGATGCCGAAAGCGCCGAGCAGTTCCATGATCATGTCGACCTGCGGGGTGAGGTCGTCGGGTACTTCCTCGACGTCGGGGCGGTCTGCGGGTGTCTCCTCGACCACGCGGTGGGCCTTGTACGACGGGATCAGCTGGACGCGCCACTGTGGGCGCCAGTCGTCGTCGCGGCACACCACCAGCCGGGCCGGACGTTCCCGCGTGATCAGTGTCGAGACGGCGTCCAGGAAGCCGCGCACCGCGTTGACGGGCCTGCCGTCGGGCGCGGTGATCGAGGCCGGCACTCCGAAGTAGGAGCGGAACCACATGCTGGCGCCGTCGAGCAGTAATACGGGAGCACCCATGGTCTGTGACCCTAGCGGCAGTAGCGTGGGGCATGACTTTCGCTGTGGATCGCATCGACCACGTCGTGCTCAATTGCCGCGACGCCGACATAACCGTCGAGTGGTACGTACGGGTCCTCGGTATGCGCCGTGAGGTTTTCGGCGCGGACCGGATCGCGCTGGTGTTCGGCAGTCAGAAGATCAACGTACGTCCCACGGGCGCGGCGAATTGGATCACCGGGGCCGTCGACGCGCCCGGGTCGCTGGACCTGTGTTTCGTCGCCGACACCGACGCCGCGGCGATCGGTGCCCACCTGCGGGACTGCGGGGTCGATATCGTCGACGGGCCGGTCCCGAAGATCGGCGCACTGGGCGCGATGACCTCGCACTACTGCCGGGATCCCGACGGCAACCTGGTCGAGGTCGCGAGCTACGCGGATGCCCGCTAGCCCGACCGGGATAGCCTGGTTGCCATGAGTGGCAGTGGATTCAGCACCGAGGTGTACGGTCAGCGGCTGCGTGCGGCCGGCGGGGCGGCGGCCGACGCTGGTCTGGCGGGTTTGGTCGTCACGCCCGGCTACGACCTGCGCTACCTGGTGGGGTCCCGCGCGCAGACGTTCGAGCGGCTGACGGCACTGGTGCTGCCCGCCGAGGGGGACCCGACGATCGTGGTGCCGCGGCTGGAGTTGGCGTCGCTGAAGGATTCGGCGGTGCCCGAACTCGGTCTGGCCGTGCGGGATTGGGTCGACGGTGACGACCCCTACCGGCTGGTTGCCGATGCGCTCGGCGGCTCGGGCGCCGCGACCGCGGTGACCGATTCGATGCCAGCCCTGCATCTGCTGCCGCTGGCCGGCATCCTCGGTGTGGTGCCGGTGCTGGCCACCGATGTGCTGCGGCGGCTGCGGATGATCAAGGATGCCGCGGAGATCGACGCCCTGCGCAAGGCGGGGGCGGCGATCGACCGTGTGCACGCCAGGGTCCCGGAGTTCCTGGTGCCCGGCCGCACCGAAGCCGACGTCGCCGCCGACATCGCCGAAGCGATTGTCGCCGAAGGGCATTCCGACGTCGCGTTCATCATCGTCGGCTCGGGACCGCATGGTGCCGACCCGCACCACGAGTGCTCCGACCGTGAATTGCGCGCCGGCGACGTTGTCGTCGTCGACATCGGCGGACCGTATGAGCCCGGCTACCACTCCGATTGCACCCGCACCTACAGCATCGGGGAACCCGATCGTGAGGTGGCGCGGCGCTATGCGGTGCTGCAGCGCGCGCAGCAGGCCGCGGTCGCCGCGGTCCGGCCCGGGGTGACGGCCGAGCAGGTCGACGCGGCGGCCCGCGAGGTGCTTGCCGTCGAGGGTCTGGCCGAGGTGTTCGTGCACCGCACCGGCCACGGTATCGGGCTGTCGGTGCACGAGGAGCCCTACATCGTGGCGGGTAACGACCTGCCGCTGGAGGAGGGGATGGCGTTCAGTGTGGAACCGGGCATCTACTTCCCCGGTGAGTGGGGCGCACGCATCGAGGACATCGTCATCGTGACCGCCGACGGCGCGCTGTCCGTCAACACCCGACCGCATGAACTGGTGGTGGTGCCCGCCGACCCGGCGTGATTGACGGGCGAGTGTGGGTCCTGTGCGCGGGATCCCGCCGCATTCAGGGCGTGAGCCCCACAGTCGGCGCGGGTCGGGCTGGTCGCTCAGTCCTGGTTTCGGTCCAGCAGCTCCGAGGATCCGAGGACCCGCTCGACCCGGACCTCGATGACCACCCGGCGCGGGTTGACCCGCGGCGTGCGGTAGCGCTGCGCGTAGCGAAGTTCGGCGTCGCGGATGGCCTCGGGGTCGGTGTTCACTGTGGACTTGCCCTCCAGTGACAGCCAGCGGGCGCCGTCGACCTGGCTGAGCACCGCCATCCCGCGCTGGTCGGCGTTCACTGCCTTCTGCGATCCGCCGGTGGTGATCACCCTCGCGATATGGGTGAGCGGATCGAATGTGAACCCGACCGCGACGACATGGGGTGAGTTGTCCGAGCGCAGGGTGGTCAGCATGGCCAGGTGACGTTCGGTGAGAAACGCCATCGCGTCATTGGTGAGCCGGGTCGTTGCTTTCGCCATCGGTACCCACGCTAGCGCAGGTGATAATCGCAGCCATGAAAGACACGGCCGATACGGACGGTCGCTTGGTGGTGGTTTTCGGTGGCAGGAGCGAGATCGGTGCCGAACTGGCGGTTCGGTTGGCTCCCGGTGCCAGGGTGCTGCTGCTGGCGCGCGGTGGCGACGGCATGGATGCGCAGGTGTCGGCGGTGCGGGCGGCGGGTGCGGTGTCGGTGCACACGGCCGAGTTCGATGCCGACGACCTGGCCTCGCACGGCTCCCTCGTGGCGTCGATCGTCGCCGAACACGGCCCGATCGGGACGGCGGTGCTGGCCTTCGGCATCCTCGGCGACCCGGCCCGTGCCGAGACCGACCCCGCGCATGCCGTGGCGATCGTGCACACCGACTACGTCGCCCAGGTCAGCGTGTTGACGGTCCTCGCGTCGACGATGCGGGCTGCCGGCGCCGGCACCCTGGTCGTGTTCTCTTCGGTCGCGGGAGTGCGGGTGCGGCGGGCCAACTATGTCTACGGGTCGGCGAAAGCCGGCCTGGACGGGTTTGCCGGCGGCCTGGCCGACGCGCTGCACGGGACGGGGGTGCGGCTGCTGCTGGTGCGGCCGGGGTTTGTGATCGGACGTATGACGGACGGGATGACGCCCGCGCCGATGTCGAGCACCCCCGGGCAGGTCGCCGACGCCACCGCCCGGGCGCTGGCGCGGGGCCGGCGCACGGTGTGGATCCCGTCGAGGTTGCGCCCGGTGTTCTTCGTGCTGCGGCTGGTGCCGCAGGCCGTGTGGCGGAAGCTGCCCCGATGATCGTCGTGGTGGGTGTCGGCGCGGACGGCATGGCCGGACTGGCGCCGGCGTCACGTGCCGAATTGGGGACGTTGGCGTGCGCCCGGATGGGCTGGGCGGTGCAGCACACGGAAGTGATCAGCCTCGTCACCGCCGACGCCGCGACCGCGGTGCGCCGGGGCGGCAGTGCCGTGGTGTTGTCGCGCGACGCGTCGAGTCCCGCCGCGCTGGCCCGGTTGCTCGCCGGGACCGGCCGAGGTGACTCGCAACTGACGGTGCTCGAACAGCTGGGCGGCCCGCGCGAGCGCCGTCGCGCGGCCACCGCGGCCCAGTGGGCGGCCGACCCGCGGCGCGATATCGACGACCTCAATGTGATCGCCGTGCAGTACCTGCCCGATGAGCGGCAGTCCGGCGCGCTGCCAGACGATGTGTTTGCACACGATGGGCAGATCACCAAACAGTCGATCCGGGCCGTCACGCTGGCGGCCCTGGCGCCGCGGCCCGGGGAGGTGTTGTGGGATGTCGGCGCGGGGTCGGGCAGTGTCGCCGTCGAATGGTGTCTGAGCGCTGCGGGCTGCACGGCGGTGGCTTTCGAGCGCGACGCGGCGCGGCGCGAGCGGATCGCGGCGAACGCGGTCGCCTTCGGCGCGCGGGTCGGCGTGCACGGTGAGGCACCGTCCGCCGTCGTCGACGCATGCTACGAACACCTGCCCCCGGCGGCAGGATCGTCGCCAACGCTGTCACGGTGGAGTCCGAAGCAGTTGTCGCTCAATGGCATTCGAAGGCCGGCGGCATCCTGCGCCGCTATCAGCACTACCGCGGCGAACCGCTGGGAGGTTTCACCGCGTGGCAGCCGGCGCTGCCGATCACCCAGTGGTCGGCGATCAAGGGGTGAGGATCCAACACGCCGCTGATTCCGCTGACACTGCAGAATGCGGTCGTGCCTGATGCGGTCGGACCTCATCCCCAGTACGACGTATTCGCTGACGAATTCCTCGAGCACGCCCGCAGCGGTTTGTACAACGCGCACTATGACCGGCCGGCGTGCCTTTCGCTCCTCGGCGACGTCGCGGGGACGACTGTTCTCGACGCGGCGTGTGGGCCGGGGCTGTACGCCGAGGAACTGACTTCTCGCGGTGCCGCGGTGATCGGTTTCGACCAGAGCCCGCGGATGGCAGAGCTCGCCCGGCAACGAGTTCCCGCGGGGCAGTTCCGAGTTCACGATCTGGCCAATCCCCTTGACTGGCTCGCCGACCAGTCCGTGGACGCCGTGCTGTTCGCGTTGGCTTTGGAGTATGTCGATGACCGGATTGCGGCGCTGCGGGAGTTTCGGCGCGTGCTTCGCCCCGAAGGCACTCTCGTCCTCTCGCGCCAGCATCCGACCGGTGATTGGCTTCGGCACGGCGGCAACTACTTCCGGACCCGCGTGATCGAGGAAACGTGGAGTCGGGGCTGGCGGGTTCGGTACTGGCTGACACCTCTGGAACAGACCTGCGAGGAACTGCACGAAGCCGGGTTTCTGATCGAGCGGTTGCTGGAGCCCCGCCCTATGTCCGCGGCCGCTGACATCGACCGCGACACCTACGACCGGTTGACGCGGGAGCCGACGGGTTTCCTTGCCATCAAGGCAGTTCCCGACCCACGCCGGGCGCATACGGGTGCGCGTCGTCGGTGACGGCGATCGGCAGCGCGCGGTCGGTTTTACTGTCGCGCAACGACTTCTGCCCGGAGCATCACGTCAGCGGTTCCACGCTGTACTCGGAGCTCAAGAGGTGGTCGGTGCCTGGTGCCACATCGACGACGTCGTTCCAGGCGTTGCAGGTCTCTACGCAGATCATATTGCGATAGCCCTCGTCGCCCATGTCGCCGAGCCTGGCGCTCTTCTCGACCCAGGGGTTCCACACGACGTAGCTGCGACTGCCCTCTTTGGTGATGTGGATGCGGCGTTGGGTGGATTCGTCGACCACCGTCGCCGTGCCCGGACAGTCCAGATAGATGCGGTCAAGCTCGCCGGTCACGGTGACCGGACCGTTCTGCACGAGGCGCGCATCGTCACCGATCCGGTCGATGTAGGCCTTGCCGTCGAGGCCCTCGACACGGGTGGCGCCGATATCGCCGACGTGAAAGTAGGTGTGCAGGGCCTGCGTGATCGTGAAGGGTTCCGCACCGGTGTTGCGCGTGGTGAGGTCGAGCCGCAATCGCCGGCCCACCGTGACGGTGAGCGTCAGTTCGGCGCTGTGGGGCCATACTTCGCGCTGGGCTGGTTGGGGGATCAGGCGCAGCACGATGCGGACGGCCTCGTCCAGGCGGGCGGTCTCGACAACTTCCCAGTCGACATTGCGCGCGAATCCGTGCGCCGGCTTTGCCGCGTCGTCCGGATGGTCTCCGAACCACGGCCAGCACACGGGAACGCCGCCGCGCAGCGGCTTGCCCGTGGCGAAGCGGGCGGCCGGGGACAGCCACAGCACCGGTGCCTGGCCGTCGGGGGACCACGCCAGTACCTGCGCGCCCTGCAGCACGATGCTGGCCGTCGCCTCGCCGGTGCGAACGTCAGCCACCACGGCGTCGTGATCGCCGGCGCGGAATTCAACGCTGCCGGTGATGCCGAACTCGCGGTCGAGACTCACGGGATCAGGCATTTCTGTGTGCTCCTGGTGTCGGGTGTCCGCCGCCCGGTCCCGGCGCTGCCGACCCGGCCACCGTCGGCCGCCGGGTCTGATCCGCGGGATACCGGCGCGGAGTGTACACCCTGTCGCCGGAATCGTCGGTGTACCACTGGGTTTGGGATGACCCGACGATGAGCAGGCAGCGCATGTCGACGGCTGCGGGATCGAGGTCCGCCAGCGGCACCACCGTCACCTGTTCGCCGGGCCCGGCCACGTCGCGCCCGATGACCACCGGCGTGGCGGGGTCGCGGTGGGCCAGCAACAGGTCGCGCATTGCAGCGACCTGCCAGGTCCGGCTCTTGGACGCGGGGTTGTAGATCGCCAGGACCATATCCGCCGCGGCCGCGGCGCCGAGGCGGGCCGCGATGACGTCCCACGGCTTGAGCCGGTCGGACAGCGAGATGACCGCGTAGTCGTGGCCCAGGGGTGCGCCGACGCGGCTCGCCACGGCCTGGGCGGCCGTCATCGCCGGGATCACCCGTACCCGCACACCCGGCCACCGGGCGGCCTCCTCCAGGACGGCGGTGGCCATGGCGAAGACGCCGGGATCTCCCGAGGACACCACCACCACGGACCGGCCCTGCTGGGCCAGCGCGCAGGCAAGCCGGGCGCGCTCGGGTTCGTCGGTGTTGTCGCTGGGATGACGGTGCTGGTCTCCCCGCAGCGGGATGCGGTCGAGATACGGTCCGTAGCCGATGAGATCGGTTGCGCCGGCGAGTTCCCGCCGGCACTGCGGTGTCATCCACTCGACGTCGCCGGGGCCGAGTCCCACGACGGCGACGCCGCCGCCGGAGGCGGTCTCACTGCGCGTGCCGCCGGGGATCATCGCCAGCGAGAAGTAGGGCACGCTCGCGTCGTCGACGTCGCCGGCGGGCAGCACCCGCTGCTGCGGGGTGCTGGCGCGTTCCACGTAGAACGCGTCTTCCAATCGTGCCGAGTCCGAAAGCGATTGGCGGACAGTGGGATAGGACCTGCCAAGTTTGAGGATCACGGCCGCGTCGGTGTCGGCGAGTCGGCGTCGGAGTTCGTGGCCGGGCAGCGTGCCGGGCAGGATGGTGAGCACCTGGTCGCCCTGTACCAGCGGTGTGGCCGTCGCGGCGGCGGCGGCGCTCACCGAGGTGACACCGGGCACGATGACGGCCTCGAAGCGCCGGGTCAGGCGGGTGTGCAGGTGCATGTAGGAGCTGTAGAACAGTGGATCACCCTCGGCGAGCAGAGCGACGTCCCGCCCGGCGTCGAGGTGAGCGGCGATCCGCTCGGAGGCTTCGCGGTAGAAATCCTCCATCGCCCCTTCGTAACCGCCGGGATGTTCGGTGGTCTCGGTCGTGACGGGGTAGATGAGGTGTTCCTCGACCTGCCCGGACCGCAGGTAGGGCTCGGCGATGCGGCGCGCGATGCTCCGGCCGTGCCGGGCGCTGTGGTAGGCCACGACGTCGGCCGCGCCGATGACCCTGGCGGCCTTGACCGTGACCAGTTCGGGATCACCGGGTCCGAGTCCCACGCCCCACAAGGTGCCGCGTTTCACCGCGTCGGGCGTCATTCGCGTTCGCTCGCGATCGCGTTGACGGCGGCGGCGGCCATCGCGCTGCCGCCCCGCCTACCCATGACGACGAGGTAGGACATACCCCGCGGGCGGTCGACGAGTTCCTGCTTGGACTGCGCCGAACCGACGAAACCGACCGGGCCACCCAGGACCGCGGCGGGCGCGGGGCAGCCCTCGTCGACGAGCTCGAGCAGCCGGAACAACGCCGTCGGTGCGTTGCCGATCGCCACCACGGCGCCCTCCAGCCGGTCGGCCCACAGCTCCACCGCCGCCGCCGAGCGGGTGGTTGCCCGGTCCGCGGCCAGCGCGACGGCCCGGGTGTCGGCCACCAGCGACACCACGTCGTTGCGTGCGGGTAATCGCGCCGCGGTGACGCCCGCGGCGACCATCGACGAGTCGCACAGGACGGGTGCTCCGGCGGTCAGGGCGCGGTGCGCCCGTGCGACGACGTCGTCGCTGAAGGCCACGTGCTCGGCGACGTCGACCTGTCCGCAGGTGTGGATCAGCCGGACGACGACCCGTGCCACGTCGGTGGGGAATCGGGTCAGGTCGGCTTCCGCGCGGATCGTCGCGAACGACTGCCGATAGATCTCGGCGGCGTCGCGGATGTAGTCGAGCACGCGCCAACCCTACGACGCGGACCTCCTAGTCCCGCACCCGCCGCTGGTAGCCGTCGTCGGTGGCGACCAGCACCTCGCCCGCGGGTGGGCTGCCGCAGGCCCGTTCGCAGCCGACGAAGTGGCGGTGCACCGGTGATGGTGTGCGGACGGCGAGTGCCGCATCCGCGCGGACGTCGGCGGCGGAGTGTTCGCATCCGGGGCTTCCGGTGCACGCGCTGACGCTCAACCAGGGCGACGTCTCGTCGAACACCAGGTCCATCGGAGCCAGCACGCGCAGCGCGACGTCGGCCACCCCTTCGTCGAGGTCGCACACGAGGACCGAACGCCACGGCGTGATCACCAGCGGGGCCTCTATCGCGGCGAGGAACTCCGCCACCCGGGCTTGCAGCACACCCAGCGGCACGGCCGCCCCCAGCGCGATCCGGCCGTCGTCCTGTTCGATCCAGCCGACGGGTGGTCGCCCCACCCCGCCGGGCACCGGAGCCGCCCCGGCGGTGACATCGGGGACCGGAGCCGCCCCGGCGAGCAGGGCGCCGGTGTCGGCAAGTTCGGCAACTCGCCAGGCGGTGCCCCGTGCCGCGACGAAGCGGACAGCGACGTCGATGAGCGCAGCCACGACGTCGGCCGCGGGCAGACGCACGCCGGTATCGCGACCCGCCAGCAGCAAGGCGGCGCTGTCGGCGTCGACGAACTGCACACCGGCATCGGCGGCCAGATTTGTCACGTCGCCGCGTCCGTCGTCGACGGCGAACAGGAACCGGCCGGGCAGGGCGGCGAGGACGGGTTCGGCCTGAATGGCACGGTCGAGCGCAATCACCGAGTGCCGCACATCCGCCAGGCCCCCGGACCGTCCCGACAGCGGTGAGGCGACGATGTTGCGGACCCGTTCGTGCGTCGGCGACGGAAGTAACCCGGCGTCGGCGATGGCGTCGGCAACGGCCGACGTGGCTGCGGCCGTGTCGGGGATCCCGCGGATCTGGATGTTGCCGCGGGACGTGAGTTCGAGTGCGGGCGAGGCAAATTCGGTGGAGATACGGGCCAGCGCAGCCAGCTGCGCCGCGGTGATGGCACCGCCGGGAAGTCGGACGCGGGCCAGCGCGCCGTCGGCCGCCCGGTGCAGCGTCAGTGCACCCGGGCAGGAGTCTTCGTCGCGGTTTCGGGTCATCGTCTCGCCGGTCATTCTAGGGATAACCACGATGCCCGCCCCGTCGAGTTAGCCGAAATCGATATCTGTCATCGCTTGTCGCTCCGTCAAGGTTGCTGGTGGGGTGTCCTCGTGGAGGACGGGCATTGTGTCGCACCGGAATCCGCGTGCAAGGTCGGTATCGGCGCTGTTCACAACGGTGACGTGAGACGGGTGACGGCAGGTGAGTACGGCAACGCGCATCTGAAAGGAGGTAGCTGCACAAACAGGTAGTTCGCTACTCGTGAGGTTGCTCGAGAATGGTCGTACGTTTCTGGCATGGACATCCGGCTGACGCCGGACAGTGCTGGTGCCACCCCGGGGGAGGGTTCCGAGATGACTGACGTGACAACGCCTGCCGAGCCGGTGCGACTCGAGGCCGACTCGTCGATGCCCGGCGCCGCCGACGCCATGACATCCGAGCATTCCTGCGGTGGGCCGGTGCTGATCAGCGAGCAGGAGGTGCGTCTCGCCACCACCGCCACCGCACCGGTGCGGCGCCGGTGGAATCCGATGAGTGAGATCCGCGGTCTTATCGACGGCGCCCGGTCGCGCAGGCGCGTGAGGGCCGAGCGCCGCCCGGTGCGGCATGACCAGCCGTCCCGCTGCGCCTATCTGGAGCGGTCGCAGATGGCCAGGGAGATGGATCGGCTCTGATCGTGGTGGTGGCGCGAAAAGCTCTGCGCCGCAGCATTTGACGCGTTGTGGGTGGCTCCGGATGCGAGGAGGCTCGCAGGCCGGCGGTGACAGTGACGTGTGTCACAATTTTGCGCAACCTGTCTCGTCGCGCACAAGCCGGTCACATTGGCCGCTTTGCCCCGTACGTTGCTGACAACTGTTGTTGCCCAAGGGCAATCATCGTCACGGAAGGTACGGCAATGTCCGTGTTCATCGCATTCGGCGTGGTTCTGCTTCTCCTCGGGGCGTTCGTCGGCAAGCCCTACCCGCAGTCGTGGCACGAGCGCTGGCGCGGATACGACCGGTGAGCCGCAGGCCGGCGCGGACACCAGCAGCGCCGTGACCGGTCGGCTGGTGCGCAGCGACGGCGAAGCCTGAAACCGTCCACCGCATCCGGCTACCTTGGATCACATGCCTGCCACCTTTGCCGAAGTCGCCGCCGCCAAGTACGTCCTGCTGACCACCTTCACCAAGGACGGCAGACCCAAACCCACCCCGATCTGGGCGGCACCCGACGGTGATCGTCTGCTCGTGATCACCGAGGCGGATTCCTGGAAGGTCAAGCGGATCCGCAACACGCCGAACGTCACCCTGGCCGCCTGCGATGTCCGGGGAAACCCCAAGGGCGACGCGGTCGAAGCGGTCGCGACCGTCCTCGACAAATCGGCAACCGCCGCGGTCTACGACGCGATCGGTCAGCGCTACGGGCTGGTGGGGAAGGTGTTCAATCTGTTCAGCAAGTGGCGCGGCGGTATGACCAAGAACATCGGGCTCGAACTGCGCGCGGCGGCCTGACCGGACCGTCGGCGAACCCGCGTCCACCCCACCGGTAACATGCGGAACCCCGTGGCGGTGCCGAGCGTTGAGGGGACATGGTGATGCGGCTGTTCCTGCTCTATGTCGTGGTCGAACTCGCGGTCATCGTGGCGCTCACGGCGACGATCGGCTTCGGCTGGACGATCCTGCTGCTTCTCGCGACGTTCGTCGTCGGGCTGGCGCTGGCCGGATCCCAGGTCAAGCGGCACGTCCAGCGGCTGCAGGCCGGCCTGAGCGGTGGCGCCCCGCGCGGGCAGGCGGGCCTGGCGACCGACAGCGTGCTCGTCGCACTGGGTACGGTGCTCGTCGTGGTGCCCGGCTTGGCCAGCTCCCTCCTCGGGGCTCTGCTGTTGCTGCCGCCGACGCGGGCGGCCGCCCGGCCGCTGGTGACCGCGCTCGCCGCACGCAGGGTCACGTTGATCACCGTGGGGATGCCGTCCGCGGGTGCCGACGGATTCCGGCGGGCCTACCCGACCGACCGCGGAGACGTCATCGACGGTGAGGTCATCGACGTCGTCGATGCTCCGGCGACCACCGAGCCGGCGGCATCGGCCGAGTCGCGGGCGCTGGAGCGCAAACCCGAGTAAGTGACCACTCTTCTGATCAATGGCCGGGTGCACAGCCCGGCAGTTCCCGACGCGACCGCGATGGCGGTGCGTGACGGTGTCGTGGCCTGGTTGGGCAGCGACGCCGTCGGACGCGCCCAGTTCCCGGGCGCCACCGTCGTCGACCTGGACGGCGGATTCGTGGCGCCGGCGTTCGTCGACAGCCACGTCCACCTGACGGGCACCGGACTCAGCCTGGTCGGACTCGACCTGCGGGGTGCCACCTCACT
This sequence comes from Actinomycetota bacterium, assembly GCA_018268465.1. GTDB lineage: Bacteria > Actinomycetota > Actinomycetes > Mycobacteriales > Mycobacteriaceae > Mycobacterium. The sequence goes on along the minus strand of JAFDWN010000016.1, from coordinate 25,011 downwards.
GACGCACTGCCTTGCGCTCGTCGAGGACTTCGCCCGCACTCACGGCGACGGCCCGATCTGGGGCCACGGCTGGGACGAGTCGCGGTGGCCGGAACGCCGCGCACCGAGTACCGGCGAACTGGACGCCGTCCTCGGGGACCGGCCGGCCTACCTGGCGCGGGTCGATGTCCACTCCGCCGTCGCGACGACCGCGCTGCGCAGACTGGCGGCGGGACTGGCCGCCGCGGCCGGGCATCACCCCGACGACCCGCTCACCGCCGAGGCCCACCACGTGGTGCGGGCCGCGGCCCGTGTCCGCCTGACCCCCGACCAGCTGCATCGCGCGCGGGTCGCCGCGCTGGATTTCGCGGCGGGATGCGGCGTCGTCGCCGTTCACGAGTGCGCGGGTCCGCAGATCGGCGGCATCGACGACTGGCTGGGCGTGCGCGCGATCGAGCACGGGGTCGAGGTGATCGGCTACTGGGGTGAAGCGGTGGACTGCGCCGCTGCGGCGCGTGAGATCCTCGACGCCACCGGTGCACACGGACTGGCCGGCGACCTCTTCGTCGACGGCGCGCTGGGCTCACACACCGCCTGGTTGCACGAACCCTATGCCGATGCGCCCGGGGTGACCGGTAACACCTACCTCGACACCGACGCCGTGGCCGCCCACCTGCGCGCCTGCACCGAAGCCGGCGTCACCGCCGGTTTCCATGTCATCGGCGATGCCGCCGTCACCGCCGTGGTCGATGCGTTCGCGCGGGTCGTCGGGGAGCTCGGTGTGCCCGCCGTGGCCGGCTGCGGGCACCGGCTGGAGCACCTCGAGATGGTCACCCCCGCGCAGGCGCGACTGCTCGGTTCGTGGGGGGTCGCCGCAAGCATGCAGCCCGGGTTCGACGCCCTCTGGGGTGGCGCCGACGGTATGTACGCCCAGCGTCTGGGCCCGCAACGGGCCCGCGAGCTCAATCCGTTTGCGCTGTTAGCATCCGAAGGCGTGCCCCTCGCCTTCGGGTCTGACGCCCCGGTCACCGCCATGGATCCGTGGAGCACGGTGCGCGCTGCCAGCAACCATCGGACACCCGCCAGCTCGGTCTCGGCGCGCGCGGCATTCGCCGCGGCGACCCGCGGCGGCTGGCGTGCCGGCGGGGTGCGCGACGGCGTCACGGGGACCCTGGTTCCCGGTGCACCCGCGTCCTACGCCGTGTGGGACACCGATGTGTTCGAGGTCGGCGTACCGGGTCAGGCGGGTTCGGCGGGGGTGTTGCGCTGGTCGACGGATCCGAGATCGCGCGTGCCTGCGCTGCCACGGCTGTCGGCCGACGAACCTCTGCCGCGGTGCAGGCAGACGGTCAGTCGGGGTGTCGTCATCCATGGATGAGGCCGCACGGACCGGCCGCGCGGAGGATGCGGACGGACCGGTGGACGAGGGTGCGGTGGTGACCGCCGCATCGACCGGTGACGCGGCCGCGACCGGCACGGCTGCCGATGACGAGGTGACCACCGATACGGCGGCCGACCCTGAGTCGGGGCGCGCCGAGAAGCCCATGCCTGCGCGCCCGTCGCGAGCCGGACGGTTCGGCAGAGCCGTACTGGCGCGGCTGCCGCGGATCGGCGTCGCGGTCGCGGCCGGTCTGCTGTTGTGCGCGAGCTTTCCGCCGTGGGGTTGGTGGTGGGCGGCATTCGTCGCCATGGGTCTGTTGGCCTGGGTCTTGACCAGGGAGTCGACGACACCCGCCGGCGGATTCGGGTACGGCTTTCTGGCCGGCGTCGCCTTCTACGTGCCGTTGTTGCCGTGGATCAGCGGACTGGTCGGGGCCCTTCCGTGGTTGATGCTGGCGCTCGTGCAGGCGCTGTTCCCGGCCCTGTTCGGGCTGCTCGCGGTCGCGGTGCGGCGGTTGCCCGGCTGGCCGCTGTGGTTCGCCGCGTTGTGGGCCGCCCAGGAGTGGCTGAAATCCTCGGTTCCGTTCGGCGGATTCCCGTGGGGTGTCGTCGCATTCGGCCAGACGAACGGGCCGTTGCTGGCGCTCGCCCACCTCGGCGGCGCGCCGCTGGTTTCGTTCGCCGTCGCGCTGAGCGGCTTCAGCGTCGCGGCCATATCGCTGGAGATCCTGCGGTGGTGGCGCGCCGGCGGCGACGCGACGGCGACGCGTCCCGCGGTGGTGCTGCCCGGGTTGGCCGTCTGCGTCGTGCTGATGACGACGGCGCTGGTGTGGCCGCAGGTCCGGCAGTCCGGGGCGGGCGCCACCGACGACCCGTCGGTCACGGTCGCCGCCGTGCAGGGCAACGTGCCGCGGCTGGGCCTGGAGTTCAACGCCCAGCGCCGCGCGGTGCTCGACAACCACGTGCGTGAAACCATTCGGCTCGCCGACGACGTCAAGGCCGGACGCGCCGCCCAGCCCAGGCTGGTCATCTGGCCGGAGAACTCCTCGGACATCAACCCGCTGGCCAATCCGGACGCGGCCCGCCAGATCACCACCGCCGCCGAGGCGATCGACGCGCCGATACTGGTCGGGGGAGTGCTCGCCGCCCCGGGTTACACACCGGAGAACCCGGTCTCGACGAACTCGGTGATCGTGTGGGATCCGGTTGCCGGACCGACCGATCGCCATGACAAGAACATCGTCCAGCCCTTCGGCGAATATCTGCCGTGGCGGAGTTTCTTCAGTCTGCTCTCGCCCTACGCCAGCCGTGCCGGGTATTTCGTGCCCGGTGGCGGCTCCGGGGTGGTGGACGCCGCGGGTGTTCCGGTCGGGGTGACGACCTGTTGGGAAGTGATCTTCGACCGGGCCGCCCGGCATTCCGTGCTCAACGGAGCGCAGCTGCTGGCCGTCCCGTCGAACAACGCGACGTTCAACGCCGCGATGAGTGAGCAGCAGCTGGCGTTCGGCAGGCTGCGTGCTGTCGAACACGACAGATACACCGTCGTCGCCGGTACCACCGGAATCAGCGCCGTGATCGCGCCGGACGGCCGTGAACTGGCACGCACCGCATTCTTCGAACCCGCCTACCTCGACGCGACCATCCGGCTGAAGACCGAGATCACACCGGCGACACGGTGGGGTCCGGCCATCCAGCTGGTGCTGGTCGCTGCCGGAGTGGTCTCCGTACTCGCCGCGATGCTGCACAATGGAAAGTTCGTGCGTCGTCGGCCCGCCAAGGGCGGAACCCGACGAGGGCAGCAACGTTGAAGGAGCGACATGGACACCGGTCACGGGGGCGAACGCCCGAGTGAGCGCACTCTGGTAATCATCCCGACGTACAACGAGCTGGAGAATCTGCCGTTGATCGTGGGGCGCGTGCACCAGGCGCTGCCGGAGGTGCACATCCTCGTGGTCGACGACGGCAGCCCCGACGGCACCGGTGACCTCGCCGACGACCTGGCCCTGGCCGACACCGACCGAATCCATGTGATGCACCGCGCAAGCAAGGCGGGGCTCGGCGCGGCCTACCTCGCGGGGTTCGCGTGGGGCCTCAACCGGGGCTACTCGGTGCTCGTCGAGATGGACGCCGACGGGAGCCATGCACCCGAACAGCTGCACCGGCTGCTCGACGCGATCGACGCCGGTGCGGACCTGGCCATCGGGTCGCGTTACGTGCCCGGCGGAACGGTGCGCAACTGGCCCTGGCGGCGGCTGGCGTTGTCCAAGACCGCCAACACCTACTCACGGCTGTTGCTGGGCGTGAACATCCACGACATCACCGCCGGCTACCGCGCCTACCGTCGCGAGGTGCTGGAGAAGATCGACCTGACCGCGGTGGACTCGAAGGGCTACTGCTTCCAGATCGACCTGACCTGGCGGAGCATCAACAACGGCTTCACCGTCGTCGAGGTTCCGATCACCTTTACCGAACGTGAACTGGGTCAGTCGAAGATGAGCGGGTCCAATATCCGCGAGGCCATGTTCAAGGTGGCCGAGTGGGGTATCCGCGGGCGCATGGATCGCGCCCGCGGTGCGGCTCCGGTCAGCTCCTGACGCGGGGCCGCGATTGCCTCAGCTGCCGCGGCGGCGCGACTTGATCAGGTCGAGCCGCTCTTTGAGCAGTTCCTCGAGCTCCTCGACCGACCTGCGCTCCAACAGCATGTCCCAGTGCGTGCGCGGCGGCTTGACCTTCTTCGGTTCGGGGATGTCACCCTCGATGAGGGTGCCCTCCATGCCGTTCCGGCACAGCCACGTGCCGGGGATCTCGGCGTCGTCGGCGAACGGCACGTCGAACTCTTCACCGTTGTCGGTGCGGTATCGGGCGACCTGACGAGGCGCCAGGTCGTGGTTGCGGTCGGTCTCGTAGCTCACAGCTCCGAGGCGACTGCCTCGCAGGACACGATCAGCCATCGTCAACTCTCCTTGCACGAACCAGTTTTTGTCCGGATACATCAACGCGGCACGGCGGCGCGAAGTTCCCGACCCAGCCGACGATGATACGCCGTTCGCGCCGGTCGGCGGTCTACAGTCGGATTCCGTGGCATCCGCGATCACAACACCGGGCCGTTCACGCCGTCCGCAGCCCTGTCGCTGGTGTGGGCGTGAGGTGTCCGACATCGGCATGGGACGGCGCCGCCAGTACTGCCGCCAGTCCTGTCGCCAGCGGGCATACGAGCAGCGTGCGATGGTCAAGGGCACCGCGTTGGCCGACGACTGTGTGGTGCTCACCGCAGAGGAGGCCTCGCAGCTCTCCGACCGCGTCTACCAAGTGCGCTGCGCGGCAGAGGACGTCGCCACCGCGGTCGACGAAGGGGCCGGTGGGGCGGAACTGCGTGAGCTGTGCGACGCGCTGATGCAGGCGGCCAGGGCGGCCGACGGCTGGCGGTAGCCGAGGCTGCGAGGCCGTACGATGAGCGACGACAACCCCGACAACACGTCGCCGCGATATCGCCGAGATGAGGTAGCGCCGACCTTGGCCGACACCGAGTCGACTCCCGCACGCGTCTGGCGGTGGGACGATTTCGTGCTGGACACCGGGCGTTACGAGTTGCGGCGCGGTAGTGCGGTCATCCGGGTCGAGCCGCAGGTGTTCGACGTCCTCACCCAACTTGTGCGTCACCACGACCGTTTCGTGAGCAAGGAGGAGCTGTTCGACTCCGTGTGGGGCGGACGCTTCGTCGGTGAGGCCGCGCTGACCAGCAGGATCAAAGCGGTCCGGCGGGCGTTGGGCGACGACGGGGAGTCACAGCGCTACATCCGCACCGTACGCGGCCGCGGTTACCAGTTCGTCGGCACCATCACGGCGGGCGACGCTGCGGTGGCGTCGGCGGCCCCCCAGCCGCCCGCCCCGCGCCAGCACATCGCGTTCTGCCGGGCCGCGGACGGTGTCCGGCTGGCCTACGCAGTGGCGGGTGAGGGCCCACCCCTGGTGCGCGCCGCCAACTGGATGACCCATCTGGGCTACGACATCGAAAGCCCCGTGTGGAAGCACTGGGTGCGTGATCTCTCGTCGGCGCACACCTTCATCCGCTACGACGAACGCGGTTGCGGCCTATCCGATTGGGAGGCGGACGATTTCACGTTCGACGACTGGGTGACGGATCTGGAGTCGGTGGTCGAGGCGCTCGGGCTTGAACGGTTCCCGCTGCTGGGGGTGTCCCAGGGCGGTGCCGTGGCGGTTTCCTACGCCGCCCGGCATCCCGACCGGGTCAGCCACCTCGTCCTGTGTGGCGCCTACGCCCGCGGCCGTGCGGTGCGGGCGGTCAATGACGAGGAAAAGCAAGCTGCCGCACTGGATCTGGACCTGGCCCGGGTGGGCTGGGGTCGCGACGACCCGGCGTTCAGGCAGGTGTTCGCCGCGCAGTTCCTGCCGGACGGCACCCGCTCGGACTGGGCCGCGTTCGACCAGCTGCAGCGCCGGACCACGTCCCCGGAGAATGCGGTTCGCTTCCTTACCGAGTTCGCCGGCATCGACGTGCGCGACGAGGCCCGCGACGTACGGTGCCCGACGCTGATCATGCACTCCCGCGACGACCACCGGGTGCCGATGCGATTCGGGGAGGAACTCGCCGCCCTCATCCCCGACTCCCGGCTGGTCGCACTGGCCAGCAACAACCACCTGCTGACCGCGACGGAACCGGCCTGGCCGGTCTTCCTCGACGAGATGCGTGCCTTCCTCGCCGTCTGACCGCCCGTTTGCTCGGCGCGCACGGCAGATCTCCACGTAATCTCCACACGATCTTCATGTGGGCCGAGCGCCGGCCCTAGATGCTGGTCGTATGAAAAAGCACACCCGCATCCTGCTCCTCGGTGTCAGTGCGATGTTCGCACTGGGCACCCTGACTGCTTGCTCGGGCGGCACCTCCAACGAGGCTTCGACGTCCGAACCGGACGCGACGACCACCACGGCCGTCGCGCCCGCCACCGCCGCACCGTTCCCCGAGAAGGCGAGATACATCGCCGATATGGAGAAGGACGGCAAGACCATGACGATCGGCATCGCCGTCGAGGGATCCGAGATCGCCGCATACGCCTGCAACGGCACCGACGACGAGGCATGGTTCTTCGGCAATCAGGACGACGGGGCCATCGACGTCACGTCGCGGTTCCGTGACACCCTCAAGGCGTCGTTCGACGGCACCGATGTCGCGGGCGACCTGACGATGGACGGCGTCACCTACACGTTCACCGCCGCCCCGGTCGCCGATCCCGCGGGCATGTACACCGCCGAGGTCGACGGGGTGCGGGCGTCGTGGGTGCTGCGGCCCGACGGGTCGGCACTGGGTGTGCAGCTCAACGGCACCAGCGGCCGTGATTTCGAACAGGCCGAACTGCAGATCCTCAAGAACGACCAGTTCCGCGCCGAGGTCCGCAACAAGCGGATACTCCAGCAGGCCAACCAGTTGTCCCGGCTCAACGACGGCTCCTTCGGATCGTCGATCAACGGCAAGCCCGTGAAGGCGACCCTGGTCAACGGCACCTTCCGCTTCACCCACTGAATCCGGCTCTCCGCCAACGGCCCCGCCCGGTGTCGATCCCGATCGACACCCGGCGGGGCCGTTGCCGTTTTTCTCATACGGAATCAAAATATTCTGCGGCCGACCAGATATGGGTAGCGTCGCTGCACCGTGACCAGTTCCGCTGACCTGACCCACGCGCCGCCTTCGGACGTGGGTGTCCCGCACGCCGGCCGGCGCAGGACGCCCCGCTGGGGGTTGATCAGGCTGGCATCGCCGTTGGCGCTGCTGGCCTTGTGGCAGGCCGGGAGTGCGCTCGGGCTGATTCCGCAGGACGTGCTGCCCGCGCCGTCGTTGATCGCCGAGGCGGGGGCCGAACTGGTGGGCAGCGGTGAACTGGCCGATGCGCTGACCGTATCGGGGCTGCGCGTCGTCGAGGGTCTGCTGCTCGGCGGACTGCTGGGGGTGGCGCTGGGCACCGCGGTTGGGTTGTCGCGCTGGCTGGAAGCGACGGTCGACCCACCGATGCAGATGGTGCGTGCGCTGCCGCACCTGGGATTGATCCCGCTGTTCATCCTGTGGTTCGGCATCGGGGAACTGCCCAAGGTGCTGCTCGTGGCCATGGGCGTCAGCGTCCCGCTGTACCTCAACACCTTCTCTGCCATCCGCCAGGTCGATCCCAAACTGTTCGAAACGGCTGCGGTCCTGGGCTTCTCGTTCCGTCAGCGGCTCGGCACGATCATCGTCCCCAGCGCGGCGCCCCAGGTGCTGGTCGGATTGCGCCAATCGCTGGCCATCGCCTGGCTGACGCTGATCGTCGCCGAACAGATCAACGCGGACAAGGGGATCGGGTTCCTGATCAACAACGCCAGGGACTTCCTGCGCATCGACATCATCATCTTCTGCCTGATCGTCTATGCACTGCTGGGTATCGGCACCGACGCCGTCGTCCGGGTGCTGGAACGCCGAGCCCTGAGGTATCGCGGATGACTCTCGCCCCCGAGGACAACAAGACCGTTTCGGCCCGGATCGCCGGCGAGCTGCGCCATGTCGACAAGTGGTACGGCCGGCGCCAGGTGCTCACCGACGTGTCGGTGCGGGTGGACCGCGGTCAGATCGTGGCGCTGATCGGGCGCAGTGGGTCGGGCAAGTCGACGGTGCTGCGGGTGCTCGCCGGTCTGTCCACCGACCACACCGGTGAGCGGGTGGTGTCCGGCGCGCCGGCGCTGGCGTTCCAGGAGCCGCGCCTGTTCCCATGGCGCGATACGCGCACCAATGTGACGTACGGCCTGACGCGCAGCAGGCTGCCGAGCGCGGAGGCGCAGCGGCGTGCGGATTCGGCGCTGGCCGACGTCGGTCTGGCCGACTACGCGCACGCCTGGCCGCTCACCCTGTCGGGCGGTCAGGCCCAACGGGTTTCGCTGGCGCGGGCGCTCGTCGCCGAACCCGATCTGCTGCTGCTCGACGAACCGTTCGGGGCACTGGATGCGCTGACCCGGTTGAGCATGCGCTCCTTGTTGCTCGACCTGTGGCGTGAACACGGGTTCGGCGTGTTGTTGGTGACCCACGACGTCGACGAGGCCGTCGCCTTGGCCGACCGGGTGCTCGTACTCGAGGGTGGACGGATCGTGCACACCCTGGACATCGACGACCCGCGCCGTTCCCCTGGGGATCCGTCGCCGGCCACCGAGTGTTACCGGGCCGAGCTCCTGCGCGAGCTCGGTGTCCAGATCTGACCATTTCGCCCACGACCCTGATGGAGGGGACGACCATGTCCACGCTCGTACGAGCATTCGCGCTGCGCGCTGCCGCGATCACGCTGATCGTCGGTGTGCTGGCGGGATGCGTTTCACGGGAAGACAGTTCGGTCTCACAAGCAGCCCCGGCCACGGTCCCGCTGTCCGAGCTGTCCGACGTCACGCTGCAGATCGGCGACCAGAAGGGCGGCACCGAGTCGCTGCTGCGTGCCGCGAACGCGCTCGACGGGATTCCCTACAAGGTGGCGTTCTCCACGTTCACCTCCGGTCCACCGCAGGTCGAGGCGGCCACCGCGGGCAAGATCGACTTCGCGATCACCGGCAACACGCCGCCGATCTTCGGGGCCGCTGCGAACGCCAAGGTCAAGGTCGTGTCCGCCTACGACGGCGGCGGTGTCGGCGACCAGGTGCTGGTGCACGCGGATTCGCCGATCCGGTCGATCGCCGACCTGCGCGGGAAGAGCGTGCTGGTGGGCAAGGGTAGTTCGGCCCACGGCCACATCCTGGCCCAGCTGCAGCGGGCCGGGCTCACGACCGACGACGTGAAGCTGGTGTTCCTGCAGCCCGCCGACGCGTTTTCGGCGTTCACCAAGAACCAGGCCGACGCGTGGGCGATCTGGGATCCCTACACCGCGCAGGCCGCCGAACAGTTCCCCGTCCGCACTATCGGTCAGGCCAGAGACGTCACCAACGGGTACTGGTTCGGCGTGGCCTCCGATCAGGCGTTGGCGGACCCCAAGCGCAACAGCGCCCTTGCCGATTTCCTGGTCCGGTTCGAGAAGGCGGCGCAATGGGCGCGCGACCATCCGCAGGAGTGGGCCCGAAGCTACGCCGACGCCGTCGGCCTCGACCTGACCGTCGCCGAGGTGTCCCAGGGCCGCAGCCTGCGGCTGCCTACCGAGCTCGACGACGAGGTGGTGGCTTCCGAACAGAAGATCGCCGACCTGTTCGCCGAATCCGGTCAGATCGCCTCCGCCCCCGCCTTCGAGAACTGGGTCGACCGTCGCTACAACGACGTGCTGCGGTCCGGTCTCGTCAGCACCAACTAGGAGCAGTATGTCAGCGCGGTTCTTCTGGTTTCTGCCCACGAACGGCGACAGCCGCTCCATCGTGGGTGCCTCGCATGCGTCGTCGCATCACACCGTGCCCGCGAATTACCGCGCCCCGAGCAGGCGCTACCTCGCGGAGGTGGCGCGTGCGGCGGATCGGCTGGGTTTCGAGGGGGTGTTGACGCCCACCGGAACCTGGTGTGAGGACGCGTGGTTGACGGCGTCGGCACTGCTGGCCGAAACGGAACGGCTGAAGTTTCTCGTCGCGTTCCGGCCGGGCCTGGTGCCGCCCACCCTGGCGGCCCAGCAGGCCGCCACGCTGCAGCGGTTCTCCGAAGGCCGGGTGCTGCTCAACATCGTCAGCGGCGGCGACGACAGGGAGCAGCGCCGTTTCGGCGACTGGCTCAGTCACGACGAGCGCTACGCACGCACCGGGGAATTCCTGCACATCGTGAATTCGCTGTGGCGCCAGGAGTCCGTCGACTTCACCGGGGAGTACTACACCGTGCAGGATGCGCGGGTGTCCGCGCCGCCGGATCCGTTGCCGCAGATCTACTTCGGTGGTTCGTCGGCGGCCGCGCTGCCGATCGCCGCGGAACACGCCGACGTGTACCTGACCTGGGGGGAGCCGCCCCTTGCAGCCGCCGCCAAGATCGAACAGGTGCGCGGGTTGGCCGAGGCACGCGGCCGTGCCGTACGGTTCGGGATCCGCCTGCACACCATCAGCCGGGACACCTCGGCGGCGGCCTGGGCGGTGGCCGAGGAGCTGCTGGCTGGGCTGACATCCGATCAGATCGCCAACGCCACTGAGCTGCATGCCAATTCGGAGTCGGAAGGGCAGCGGCGGATGACCGCTTTGCATGGCGGGCGAATCGACAGACTGGAGATCTACCCGAATCTGTGGGCCGGCGTCGGATTGGTGCGCGGTGGTGCGGGCACGGCGCTCGTCGGCAGTCACGAGGAGGTCGCGAACCTCGTCTACGAGTACCACTCACTGGGATTCGACGAGTTCATCCTGTCGGGTTATCCGCACCTGGAGGAGGCCTACTGGTTCGCCGAAGGGGTTCTGCCGCTGCTCGTGCAGAAGGGGGTGGCGCAGGGGGTTTAGGCGGGCGTCCCCGGCGGGTCGCGGGACAGCGGCGGGTCTCGGCTCGTACGCTGCCGGGGGATGGACGAGTGGTTCGAGCGCAGCCCGTTCGTGGGATTCGCGCCCTGGATTATCTACTGGGTGGTGGCCGGCAGCCCCAGCAGCTGGCTCTACGGCGCGCTGTGCTCGGTACTGGCGGCGATCATTCTCGGGATCTCGATGGGACGGGGCGGCCCCCGCCTGCTTGAGATCGTCACGATCGTGTTCTTCAGCGGGGTGACCGTTGCGGGCATGGTCGTCGGGGCCGAGGACCGGGACTGGATGGACACCTACGCGACCACGCTGTCGTGCGGCGTGCTGGCCGTGATGGCACTGGGATCGTTGTTTTTCGTCCCGTTCACCGAGCAATACGCCCGCGAGGGAGCCCCTCGCCAGGACTGGGAGAGACCCGCCTTCCGGCGCACCAACCAGGTGCTGACGTTGATGTGGGGCCTGGTGTTCGCCCTCACCGCGGTGCTGGGTTTCGTGGCGGCCCAGGTGCCGTCGACCAGCGACTGGACGAATTGGGTGATCCCGGTGGTGGTCATCGTCGGCGCCGTCGGCATGACGCAGGTCTATCCCGACCGGGCGCGGGCACGGGCGCGGCCGGCGGGTTGAGCAGCGGGGCTCAGCAGCTGAATCTGGCCCCGATGTCACCCGGTGGTGACACCGGCTGCAGACATCCGAACGCATCGATACCCGCGGTGCTGAAACGCACGGCCGACCGGTGGGCGTAGTTCACGCAGAACAGGGCGGCGGGGTCGGAACGGCAACGGTAGTCACCGAACGCGAGTGCCTGGCCGAACGGCAGTTCGGCGCCGGTGCCGCTGGAGAATCGGCCCGGATCCCCATGCGCCGAGCCGATGTCGAGCACGGCACCCGGGAAGTCGACCCATCCACCTTTCCACTCCCCATACACCTCGGCGGGTTGCGGGGGCGGCTCGGCGAGATCGATCAGGCAGGCCAGCGCGCCGTCCGCGCGCGAGTCGGTCATGCAGTTGCTCACACCGGACGGCCCGGCGGGTGTGGTGAAGGCGGTGTCGGCGCCCAGCTGCGTGGTCTGGCCGTCGCGGACGGCGGTGTGGAAGCCGTTCGGGTCGGCGGGGAAGCCCGCCTCGATCCAGCGCACCACCTCGCCGATCGGGGCGCCGCTCGCGGGTGCCGCTGACGGGGGTGCCGACGGCGTCGTCGTGGGTGTGCTTGTCGTAGGGGCGGTACTCGCGGGCGGCGTCGTCATCTCGGGAGAGGCCCGTTCGGCATCCCCGACCACCCATTGCGAGCACCCCGTCAACACCACAGACGCCGCCACCCACACAGCAATCCGCATGCTGGCAGGCTATCCCGGCAGCAGCGGCCGGCCCGTCAGGCGCGGCGAGGGCGGACGTTCGCTACCGTCGGGACCATGCACGAGCGCACGGTCCGCGCGACCATCGGCACGGGCACGATCGAGGGCTTCACACGCGACGGCGTGCACCGCTGGCGATCGATCCCGTACGCGCAGCCCCCGGTGGGGCGGTTGAGGTTCCGTGCGCCGCGCCCGCCCGAGCCGTGGCGCGGTGTGCGGCATTGCCACGGTATCGGCTACTGCGCACCCCAGCAGCGCCAGTACACCCTGGTCGGGCTGGGGCGTTACCAGCCGATGAGCGAGGACTGCCTGACGCTCAATGTGGTCACCCCGGAGTCGCCGCCAACCGCGCCTCTTCCGGTGATGGTCTTCATCCACGGCGGTGGCTACATCCTCGGCAGTGCGGCCACGCCCCTCTACGACGGTGCGGCCCTGGCGCGCAGCGGCTGTGTGTACGTCTCGGTGAACTACCGGCTTGGGGCGCTGGGCTGCATGGACCTGTCGTCCCTGTCGACGCCGGAACGCCCCATCGAGGACAACCTGTTTCTGCGGGACCTCGTCATGGCACTGCGGTGGGTTCGCGACAACATCGCGGTGTTCGGCGGGGATCCGCATAACGTCACGATTTTCGGGGAGAGCGCGGGCGCCCACGCCGTGGCCACCCTGCTGGCCGTTCCGCAGGCCAAAGGGCTTTTCGCGCAGGCGATCTCGGAGAGTCCGGCAAGTGGGATGGTGCGGTCCGCCGAGGCGGCCGAGGACTTCGCCGAACACTTCGTCGGGCTACTGGGTGGCGCTGCCGCGCTCTGGTCGGCCCGGCCGGGCGAACTCGTCGCCGCGCTGGACAGGTTGGTCGCGCACGGGCAGCAGGACCTGCCGGGGGCTTTTCCGGTCGGACCCGCGTGGGGCACCGACTATCTGCCGCGCGAACCTCTCGAAGCGATGCGGGCGGGTGACGCGCACCGGGTTCCCCTCATCGTCGGCACGAACGCGGAGGAAGGCCGGTTGTTCTCCCGGTTCATGCCACTGCTGCCGATCGACGAGCCGACCATCGAATGGTTGCTGGCTCATACGGATGTCGCGCAGCGGGCGCGCATCACCTCCGCCTATCCCGGATATCCGAGCCCGTCGGCGTGTGTGGCACTCGGTGGTGATTTCGCATTCGGGACCGCGGCGTGGGAGATCGCCGATGCGCACGGCACCCGGGCGCCGGTCTACATGTACCGCTACGACTATGCGCCGCGGATTCTGCGCTGGTCTGGTTTCGGCGCGACACACGGTACCGAACTCCTGGCAGTGTTCGACGCCTACCGATCGGGTTACGGGGCGCTGCTCACCGCGGCGGCCGATCGCCGGTCGGCGTTGCGCGTCAGCGACGACGTGCAGGGACGCTGGCGCACCTTCAGCCGCACGGGCGTGCCGGGCGCGGACTGGCCCACGTATACCGATGCCGGGCGGGCCGTGCTGGTCATCGATGACACCCCCAGGGTTCTGTACGACCCCGATTCGGAGCGCCGGAAGGCCTGGCGCGGCTTCACGCTGGCCGCACGTTAGCGACCGACGAACCATCGCAAAAGCCCGGGATCGGCTGCGCGGCGGCGTCGAATGTGATTGCGTACTCGCGTGGAACATCCTCTTGATCCGCTGTCGGGTGACGAGTTCAGCAAAGTGACCGAGATGCTGCGGCGCGACCGCGGAGTCGGCGACGGGTGGCGCATCGCGTGCATCGAGATGGTCGAGCCGGCCAAATCGGAGATCGCCGCGTTCGACGCCGGCGGTGAGCGGCCGCCGCGCAGGGCGGTGGTGCTGTGCCTGGACCGGTCGAAAAACGCCACCTACAAGTCCGTGGTGTCGCTGACCGACGACCGTGTGGAGTCGTTCGAGCACATCCCCGGTGTGCAGGTGAACTTCACCGTCGACGAGTTCCACGAATGCGACGAGATGCTGCGCGCCCACCCCGACGTCGTCGCCGCCCTGGCCAAGCGCGGGATCACCGACATCGACCTGGTGTTCATGGACACCTGGACCTACGGCGACGCCGTCGCGCCGCCCGAATACCGCGACCGCCGCATCGGGTGGTCGGACACCTGGGTCAAGAGCGAGCCCGGGGCCAATCCGTATGCACACCCCGTCAGCGGCCTGCATTGCGTCGTCGATCTGAATTCCATGGAACTGTTGCGTATCGAGGACGACGGGGGCGCCGACGCGCCGGATGTGATGGGCGAGTACGTGCCCAAACACATCCCCGAACGCATCAAGGCGGGTTGGCGTCGTGACCCGCTCAAACCCCTCGACATCGTGCAGTCCGACGGACCGTCGTTCACGCTGGACGGCAATCTGCTGCAGTGGCAGAACTGGTCGTTGCGGGTCGGTTTCAACCACCGCGAGGGTATGACGCTGCATACGGTCGGCTATCGCGACGGTGACCGGGTGCGGTCGATCGCCTACCGGATGTCGTTCGCCGAGATGATGGTCCCGTACCGCGATCCGTCGGTGGATCACTACCGCCGCACCGCATTCGACATCGGCGAATGGGGCCTTGGCTTCATGACCACGTCGCTGGAACTCGGCTGCGACTGCCTGGGTGAGATCCGCTATCTGGACGCGACACTGCACAACAGCAAGGGCGAGCCGTACACCATCCGGAACGCGGTCTGCATCCACGAAGAGGACAACGCCGTGCTGTGGAAGCACGTCGACGCCGATATCGGCGCCGAGGTGCGGCGCATGCGCCGGTTGACGATCTCCTCGCACGTGACGGTGGCCAACTACGAATACCTCGTGTATTGGCGGCTTTACCAGGACGGCAACATCGAGTGTGAGGTGCGGGCCACCGGCATCATGGTGACCACACCCCTGGCGCCGGGTCAGCCCAATCCGAACGGCACGTTGGTCGACGAACGCACCTATGCGCCGTTCCATCAGCACTTTCTGGTGGCGCGTCTCGATCTCGACGTCGACGGCACGGACAACACCGTCGTCATGTCGGAGTCCTACGCCGAGCAGATGGGTCCCGGCAATCCCTATGGTCTGTCGCTGGTGCAGCGCAGCGTGCCGCTGCGCACCGAGAGCGAGGGCATGCAGGATATGGACTTCGCCACGCAGCGCGCGTGGAAGGTGGTCAATACGAACGTCACGACGGGTATCGGGGGCCACCCGGCCTACAAACTGGTGCCGGGCGGCGCATTTCCCGCGATGTTCGATCCGGAGTCGCCGATTTTCCAGCGCGCCACCGTCATCGGTCACACGCTGTGGGTCACACCCAACCATCCCGACGAGCGCTGGCCCGCGGGAGAGTTCGTCAACCAGTCGTCCGGCGACACCGGATTGGGCACCTGGACCAAGGCGAACCGGTCCATCGACAACACCGACGTCGTGCTGTGGTACGTGTTCGGGATCCACCACATCACCCGCCCGGAGGACTGGCCGATCATGCCGGTCGACATCGTCTCGTTCTGGCTCAAACCGTTCGGCTTCTTCGACCGCAATCCTTCGCTGGACGTGGCGCCCACTCCGCCCGCTGCCTGCCATATGTCGGCCGACGGGGGCGCGCATCACTGAGTGAACACCCCGGTCCGATAACCCGCTTCCGCGGCGGGTTCACTCCCTGGCGACCGCGGCGGAGGCTTCGTCGATGATCGCGCGCATTGCGCGTTCGGCGCCGACCACGTCTCCCATTCGGACCGCCTTGGCGACCTCGTCGTGCAGGTCGATCGCCGCGGTGTTCGGGGTGGCGGGCATCATGCCGTGATGGGTGCGGCCGACGAGGATCTCGGCGACCACCCCGTTGAGCGCCCGGAACATCTCGTTTCCGGTGGCCTCCAGCAGTGTTTGGTGGAACACCCTGTCGGCGAGCAGGTAGGCGTCGAGGTCGCCGGATCTGCCGTGTACCACCATGTCGGAGACGGCGGCGGCGAGAATCCGGCATTGATGGGGGTCGGCGCGCTGGGCGGCCAGCGCGGCGGCGGCGGGCTCGAATCCACGGCGTAATTCGGACAGTGACACCAGTTGCGCCGCGCGGTCGCCGGATTCGAGGCGCCAGCGAATAAGCCTGGGGTCGAACACATTCCACTTCAGTGCGGACTGAATGGTGATACCGACGCGGCGTCGCGACTCGACCATGCCCATCGACTCGAGCACGCGGATGGCCTCGCGGGCGACGCTGCGTGACACCCCGTGCTCGGCGCTGACGCCTTCGAGGGTGATGACCTGACCGGGTCGGTACGCCCCCGAAACGATCGCCGTGCCGAGTGCGGTCAGCAAATTGCCGTGGAGAGCGCCGACATTCGGTGGGGTGGCCACCGATACATCTTGTCATAGGTTTGCTGAGACGAGTTTAAGGCATATGAATTAGCACAATCCTTGCAAAAGTATGATTTTTGAGGCAGCATGTGATGCCAGGCACAGTGAAGGAGGTGGTGGGAATGACGTCACCAATCGTGGTGATGGGGGTATCAGGGTCCGGTAAGTCGACCGTCGGCGCGGCGCTGGCCCAACGACTGGGGGTGCCGTTCGGCGACGCCGACGATCTGCACCCGCCCGACAACATCGTGAAGATGTCGTCGGGTCAGGCATTGACCGACGACGATCGGTATCCGTGGCTGGAAACCATCGGTGAGTGGCTCGCCAAACACGACGACGGCGGGGTGATGAGCTGCTCCGCCCTCAAGCGCCAGTACCGTGACCAGCTCCGCAGCCACTGCCCGGACGTGGAGTTTCTGCATCTGAGCGGTTCACCCGAGGTCATCGCCCGGCGCCAGGCCGGCAGGCCCGGGCACTTCATGCCGGCCTCGCTGCTGGCCTCACAGTTCGCCACGCTCGAAGCTCTGGGGGCCGACGAGCGCGGAATCACCGTCGATGTCGGACTGGACATCGACGCCATCGTCGACAACTGCGCCGCGCTGGTCGCCGAGCGCGCCACCCAAAAGGAGAACCGATGAACACCCTGACCTATCTGGCGGCCACCGAGCTGCCCGAACCCGTAGCCCCCGGCGGTCAGCTGGTGGGCGCCGCGCTGGCGGGCATCGCGGTGATCGTCGTGCTGATCACCGTCGCCAAACTGCATCCGTTCCTGGCGCTGATCTTCGGCGCGTTGACCGTCGGCCTCGTCGCCGGGGAGAACGTGGCCGACGTCCTCGGCTCGTTCGGGGACGGATTCGGAACCACCGCCGCCGGGGTCGGCATCCTCATCGCGCTCGGTGCGATGTTCGCCAAACTTCTGGCCGACTCCGGCGGGGCCGACGAGATCGTGGACACCATCGTGGGCCACGCATCGCCGCGCGCACTGCCGTGGGCGATGGCGCTGGTCGGCGCCATCATCGGCCTGCCGATGTTCTTCGAGATCGGACTCGTTCTGTTGATGCCGGTGATCTACCTGGTCGCCAGGCGGTCGCAACTGTCGTTGATCACCGTCGGCATCCCGGCGCTGGCCGGACTGTCGGCGATGCACGGGCTGGTGCCCCCGCATCCGGGTCCTCTGACGGCGATCGATCTGCTCGGTGCCGATCTGGGTGTGACCCTGGCGATGGGCGTGGCCGTGGCGATACCGACCGTTGTCATCGCGGGCCCGCTGTTCGGCAAGCTGGCGGGGCGCTGGGTGGTGGTCGACGTGCCGACGCGGTTCGACGCCGACGATTTCGGCGGTGGAACCGGCGGCGCCGGCGGTGGCGCCGTGACACGTGAGCAGGTCGGCGGCGGGACGGGCATCGACACCCGCACCGCGGCCCGCATCGAGCGGCGGCGCCCGAGTTTCGCCATGACGATGTTCAGCGTGCTGTTGCCGGTGGCGCTGATGATGGGCAAGGCGCTCGTCGACATCTTCATCGACGACGAGGCCAACCCGCTGCGGCAGACCTTCGACATCCTGGGCCGTCCGTTGATGGCGCTGCTGATCGCGGTCATCGTCGGCATGTTCACCCTCGGCCGCGGCGCGGCGATGACCCGCGATCAGATCGTGAAGTGCATCGAGACCTCGCTGCCGCCGGTCGCCGGCATCATCCTCATCGTCGCCGCGGGCGGCGGGTTCAAGCAGGTGCTGGTCGACAGCGGAATCGGTACGCTGCTGGCCGATTGGGCCAAGGGCGCCAACATCTCCGTGATCCTGCTGGCCTGGGTACTCGCGGTGTTGATCCGGCTGGCCACGGGGTCCGCGACGGTGGCGACCATCACCGCGTCGTCGCTGATGCTGGGGCTGGTCGAGGGGATGAGCACCGGTCAGGTGTCGCTGGTGGTCCTCGCCGTCGGTGCGGGATCGCTGTTCTTCTCCCACGTGAACGACGCGGGCTTCTGGTTGGTCAAGGAGTTCTTCGGGATGTCGGTGGGGCAGACGATCAAATCCTGGTCGATCATGGAGACGGTGCTGTCGGTGTCTGGCCTGGTGCTGGTGCTGGCGCTCGGGATGTTCATCTAGCAATCGACGCGGGTAGCAACCCACGCAGGCGGCACGTAGTTCGTCAGCCCTTGGCGACCTGCGTGCCGCCTGCGAGTTCGTCGTGCTTGCCCTGTTTGGTCGGACTGCCACTGATCGTCACCGCGATGACGAGGATTGCCACGACCGCGAGGAGGCCACCGATGAACGGAATGATCGGCAGCAATGTCCACGCATTGCGGATGGCCGACTGCTGGGCGGTGGGTTTGGCTGCCCCGTGTGGGCCGAACACCCGCAGCCCCAGCACCCTTTTGCCCGGTGTCCAGCCCTGGGTGATCTCGAAGACCAGGAAATACACGAAGGTCAGGAGCCCGGAGAACAGACCGGTGACCCAGATGTTCGACAGGGTGTCGGTGAAGAAGGCCAGGATGAACCCGCCGATTCCCACGATGAGCCCGTCGATCACGCGAGCGAAGAATCTGGCAGCCAGACCGCCCGGCCGCAGGCCCGCCGACGGCAGGCCCGGATCGCCGTAGGGCTGGTAGTAATCACCGGTTGTCATCGATTCGGCTCCTGACGGCGACAGTGGATGACGCCAATCTACCGCCGAGGCGGGTCGGGCGGCCGCCAGCAACCTCAGAAACCCTGCGAGGACGATCAGCGCCAGCGGCGCCGGTGCGGTTTCGCCTGTGTCCTGGCCGCGTCCGCCAGATCTTCGGTGCGCTCGCGGGCCGCGTCGGCCAGTTCCGCGGTGCGCTCGCGGGCCGCCTCGGCCAGATCCGCGGTGCGCTCGCGGGCCGCCTCGGCCAGATCCGCGGTGCGGTCGCGGGCCGCCTCGGCCAACTCGGGGGCGCGGTCGCGGGCGGCCTCGGCCAGCTCGGCTCCCCGCTCGCGCACCACGTCGGCGAATTCGGCTCCGCGGTCGCGCATCACGTCGGCGAGTTCGGCGCCCCGCTCGAGGGCGACGTGGGCGAGTCCCCGGCCGCGTTCGGCGCCGACGTCGGCCAGTTCGGCACCGCGTTCGCGCGCCACATGGGCGAGTTCGCGGCCGCGTTCGGCGCCGACATGCAGACCGTGTCCGACCTTCTCGGCGAGAGCGCTGTCGGAAAGCGCGCCGCCCGCCGCCGCACCGCCGGGCAGCGCCGCAGCCACGGCGTCGGTCACCTTGTGCGCCGCCCGCCGCCCCCGCCAGCCCAGTGACGGCCGACCCTCCGTATCCACCGCGGCGATGATCAGCCCCCCGATGAGGCTCACATCGGTCAGGAATGCCCGCCGTTCGTCCGACCTGCGCTGCGGATCGCTTTGGTTCCAAAACTGGTGCCCACCAAGGCTTCCCGGCACAACACTCAACGCCAGGGCGGCCGAGGCCAACCTCGGTAGTCTGCCCGTCGCCAACAACAGACCGCCCCCGATCTGCACCGCACCGTTGATCCGCGCGACCATCTCGGCATTGGACGGAACGCTCGGGCCGACGGGTTCGGGGAGCTTGCTGAGGCTTTCGAGCGTGGGTCGGGTGGCGTCGGCGGCGGTTTTCGGGCTGCGCAGCGCCTCCACTCCGCGGCCGATGAAGACCGCCGACAGCATGGGACGGGCGATTCGTCGGATCAACATGTTTCCTCTTGTTCCCTCGGGGGCACCCGCGCAAACGCGCGTCACCGGCTGATTTTCGTGTGTCGTTCGCGGATCGGCAGGACCACCCACAGTGCCGCGAGGGCGACAAGTGTGGCGCCGCCCGCGATCCAGGCTGCATGCGGCCCCAGCACCACGTCGAAGACGAGGACCGCCACGCCGGCCAGCGCCAGGCCCATGAGCATCAGGCCGATCAGGGCATAGCTGTGGGAGGTGGAAACCAAGGCGTCGAGCTTGCGCCTGCGGAACAGGACCCGGTGCATGCTGACCGGGGCGACGAGCATGACGGTGGAGCCGATGCAGCAGGTGACCGTGATCAGATAGACCGCGGTGGTCGTGGCGCCGATGTCGGCGAACCGTTGCTGAAACGGCAATGTCAGCAAGAACCCGGTCAGCACCTGAACGCCGGTCTGGGCAACCCGGAGCTCCTGCAGGAGGCTGGCCCAATTGCGGTCCAGCCGTTCTGTTTCCGTCTCCTCGCGGCCGGGGTCCCAGTGAGCATCGGGTCTCGGACGCTCATCGTCCATCGACCCATCCTCCCATGGCGTCGGGGCCGTTGGTGGTAGATGAGCCGCCACGTACGGCCGGTCGCTGCAGCGGCCGGCGCCGGCCTGACTACGCTGGGCCTATCAGACATGTGAGGAGGTCGGCGTGGCACTCGTCGCGGGAATCGACTCGTCCACCCAATCGTGCAAGGTGCTGATCTGCGACGCCGACAGCGGTGAGATCATCCGGTCGGCGTCGACACCCCATCCGACGGGCACCGAGGTGAACCCCCGGCACTGGTGGGAGGCGCTGCAGGCGAGTATCGCCGGTGCGGGTGGCCTCGACGATGTCGCCGCGCTATCGGTGGGCGCCCAGCAGCACGGCATGGTGTGCTTGGACGCCGGCGGAGCGGTGGTCCGGGATGCATTGCTGTGGAACGACACTCGTTCCAGCGCGGCCGCGGGGGACCTGGTCGCCGAACTCGGCGGTCCCGGCGAATGGGCCAAACGGATCGGAGTGGTCCCGGTCGCGTCGATCACCGCCACCAAACTGCGCTGGCTCGTCGACCACGAACCGGCACATGCCGACGCGACGGCGGCCGTGTGCCTGCCGCACGACTGGTTGACATGGCGGCTGACCGGTTCGACGGACATCTCCGACCTGCGCACCGACCGCAGCGATGCCAGCGGTACCGGCTATTTCTCGTCGGAGACCGACAGTTACCAACTCGACCTGCTGGAACTGGCCATGCGCGGACGCACGCCCGCGCTGCCAGAGGTCATCGGCCCGCATGACACCGCCGGACGCACCCCGGCGGGGGCGGTACTCGGACCCGGCGCCGGGGACAACGCGGCCGCCGCGTTCGGGCTCGGTGCGGGTCCCGGCGACTGCGTGGTCTCGCTCGGGACTTCGGGTGTGGTCAGCGCGGTGGGCGCGACGGCGCCGCACGACCCCGAAGGTCTGGTCGCCGGCTTTGCCGACGCGACGGGCCGCCAACTTCCGCTGGTGTGCACGCTCAACGGGGCGCCGGTACTCGCCGCTGTGGCAGGCATGCTGCGCGTCGATTTCGACGAACTGGACCGGCTGGCGCTGCAGGCCCCGTCGGGAGCCGAGGGACTGACGGTGGTGCCGTACTTCGACGGTGAGCGCTCACCGAACCTGCCCGACGCGGCGGGAGCGTTGCAGGGCGTGACGACGAGAAACCTGACCTCGGGCAACGTGGCGCGCGCCGCGGTCGAAGGGCTGCTGGCCTCCATGGCTTATTGCATCGACAAGATCTCCGCGCAGGGTGTCGAGGTCGAACGGATCATCCTGGTCGGCGGCGGTGCCCGGTCGGAAGCCGTCCGGCGGATCGCACCGGCGCTGTGGGGCAGGCCCGTGCATGTGCCCACGCCGACGGAGTACGTCGCGCTCGGGGCCGCTCGTCAGGCGGCCTGGGCGCTTTCGCAACATGATTCACCACCGGCGTGGTCGTTCGGATTGACCGCGTCGTACGACGCGCAGCCCACACCGCAGGTCATCGATCAGTACCTTGCGGCGCAGTCGCTGACACTGGGTCAGTGAACGGCCGCGGTCACCGTACTGCTCGGACGCCTGCCGTCGCAGCGCCCCATCGGCCGGCCGCAGTGTAGGCGCCAGCGGCACTGTCGGCGACCCGGGCGGGTGTGACGAACGTCAAACGCCGAATGACGCTCCTGCGGTTGCGGCGAGCACGGCAATAGGTGAGCCTGCCCTAATCGTGTTTTCGGACGATGGGGGACCCACCGACGATGGCTGATCTGGACTTCGCCTACGACCTGACCTTGGACGAGGCGCGCCGCCGCAGCGCCGTGCTCGCCGCGATCGGTGAGGACTGGGATCCCGGCGCCGTGCTCGCGGAGGAAGAACGCGCCTACGATCTGCTGTACTCGAACCTCGACGAGCGCCAGCAGCGCATATACGACGAACTGGTCGCGGCCGGTGTTTTGCCGGATCGGGCGGTGGACCGTGTTGCCGATTGACCCCACCGCCGATCGGTCGCGCCGCGCCTGGCTGCCGTGCCCGGCCTGTGGGCAGGACCGCGGCTGCCGCGACTGCGAGGAACGCCGCAATTGCGGTACGCACTGGCAGTACCTGCTGAGCAACCGGGGCACGATCGTGCACCTGCAGTGTCCGGCCTGCGCCCATCTGTGGTCCACGGACACCCGCACACGTCGCGGTGACGGCGAGCGCGCTGCCTGAGCGTGGCAGCACGGCTGCCGTGCGCCACTCCTACCGCACCACCAGCACCAGGGTCTCCGCCACGCACGCGGGTTTGACCGCACCCGATTCGACGACGTATCTCGCGCCGATGACGTGGCCTGCCGGATTCTCGTCGATATCGGTGAACGTGACGGTCGCGCGTAGCGCCGAACCGACCGGTACCGGCGCGGGGAATCGGACTTTGTTGACGCCGTAGTTGACTCGTGCGGATCCGAAGTCGAAGGCGAACAGCTCCCTTCCGAAGTGGGGGAGCAGCGAAAGGGTCAGATAGCCGTGCGCGATGGTCGCGCCGTACGGACCCGTGGCCGCGCGGCCGGGATCGGTGTGGATCCACTGCGGGTCGTCGGTCGTCTCGGCGAATGCGTCGATCCTCACCTGGTCGATCACGAGTGGCCGGCTAGGGCCGATCGCCTCGCCCAACGCTGCCCGGACGTCCTCGACGGAGCTGAATGCGCGGGTCACCGATGGGCTCCTGACTGTCGGGTGGTGAGTTCCAGTGAGGCGTTCGGTCCGGCGGAATCGCCGTGTGGGCCGAACAATTCGAGTGTCACACCGTCGTCGCGGGGGCAGGCGCGAAGTCGGGCGGGCTCGCCGCAGAACAGCGGTGCCCGGTTCCGGTGCCGAAGCGTGAGCACGGGGCGGCCACCCGCGAGGCGATGGGTCTCGGCGAGCGCGAGCGTCTGCAGCGGTCCGTGCACCACCAGCCCGGGGTAGCCCTCGACCCGGGTGGCATAGGGCCAGTCGTAGTGGATCCGGTGCGCGTTGGCCGTCGCCGCGGAGAACCTCATGAGCAGTGCGGGATCGGTGCGCAACTCCCACTCGGAGTCGTCGATCTGCCGCAGAGGAACACCAGGATCCGTTGGCGCCGTAGGTGGTTCGGGGTACAGACGGTCCGTCGGTGCGGGTGCTTCCCGGTACACGAGATTCTGGTGTTCTTCGACGGCCGGTGCGCCGGTGTCGTCGGTCAATCGGATGCGCACCTCGACGAGCACCAGCGCCCCCGAGCGTCCGCTCTTCGGTTTCACCGAGAGCACCTCGGCCTCCCGCTGCACGGTCGTGCCGACGATCAGCGGTGCCAGCAACCGCGCGGAGCCCCCGGCGAACATGCGCCGCGGCAGCGCGACGGGCGGAAGGAAGGACCCGCGGTGGGGGTGTCCGTCGGGGTCCAGCGTGCCCGACGCGAGCCAGCGCGGCAGCGCCGCCCAGTGCCACAGCGGTGGCAACGGGTCGCCGGGTTGGGGTGCGGGCAGGTCGTCGTCGAACAGCGCCGCGAGGGCCGCGACCGGCCCGGGTTCGATCACCTCCGAGGTGACCTCCGTACGGGGTTGCCAGTGTGGGTCGGCAGATCCCGACGTCACATGAACCGCCCGCCCGTCACGTCGAGCACCGTACCTGTCATGTACGACGACAAGTCCGAGGCCAGGAACAATGCCACACCGGCGATTTCACCGGGTTCCCCGGCACGGCCCATGGGGATCTCGGCCATCTTCTGATCCCACACCTTCTGGGGCATCGCTTCGGTCATCGCCGTGCGGATCAACCCGGGTGCGATCGCGTTGACGCGCACGCCGAGATGCGCGAGCTCCTTCGCGGCGGCCTTGGTCAACCCCACGATGCCTGCCTTGGCCGCCGAGTAGTTGGTCTGCCCGGCCAGGCCGACCCTGCCCGACACCGATGACATGTTGACGATGGCACCGCCGCCGGTAGTGCGCATGATGGCGCCGGCCAGCCGGGTTCCGTTCCAGGTCCCCTTCAGGTGGACGCCGATGACCTCGTCGAACTGTTCCTCGGTCATCGTGCGCATCGTCGCGTCGCGGGTGATGCCGGCATTGTTGACCATGACGTCGACGGGGGTGAAGTGCTGCGCGGCGGCCGTGAGCAGGGCGTCGACGTCCGCGGCGACGGTGACGTCGCAGCGCATCCCGTGCGCTGTCGCGCCGCCCCCCAGCCGCCGCGCGGCCGCCGCCGCGGCATCACCGTTGACGTCGCCGAGGACGACCCGCGCGCCTTCGGCGGCGAACAGTTCGGCGATCGCGTAGCCGATGCCTTGCGCCGCGCCGGTGATCACGGCGGTCTTGCCGGTCAGAAGAGCGTTGGCCATACCCCGAAGTCTCCCCTCCCTTCCCCGCCGAGGGTGCGTAGTAAGAGGACTATGTCG